>NZ_JAMZDZ010000001.1:7598065-8864410 GCF_024172085.1 Hamadaea flava
GCCCCGGACGTCCGCGAGCACGTCATCGCGCCGGAGCTGGAGAGCCTCGGCCTCGACACCGAGGGCTACCGGCTGCTGGTGAACCCGACCGGCCGCTTCGAGATCGGCGGCCCGATGGGCGACGCCGGCCTGACCGGCCGGAAGATCATCGTCGACACCTACGGCGGCTACGCCCGCCACGGCGGCGGCGCGTTCTCCGGCAAGGACCCGTCCAAGGTGGACCGTTCGGCGGCGTACGCGATGCGCTGGGTCGCCAAGAACGTCGTCGCGGCCGGGCTGGCCGAGCGGTGCGAGGTGCAGGTGGCGTACGCCATCGGCAAGGCGCACCCGGTGAGCCTGTTCGTCGAGACGTTCGGCACCGAGGTCGTCCCGGTGGACCGGATCGAGAAGGCCATCAACGAGGTCTTCGACCTGCGTCCGGCCGCGATCATCCGGGACCTGGAGCTGCTGCGCCCGATCTACCAGCAGACCGCGGCGTACGGCCACTTCGGCCGCGAGCTGCCCGAGCTGGCCTGGGAGCGGACCGACCGGGTCGCCGACCTGAAGTCCGCGGCGGGGGCGTGACCCACCTTCGTCGTAGTCACCTGATACACCAGGTGACGTGACGAGCAAGACCAAGCGCAGCGACCGGCAGCCCGCATCGGGGTTGCCGGTCGCTCGCGTCTGCGTCGACGTGCCGCTGCCGCACCTCGACCGGCCGTTCGACTACCTGGTCCCAGCGGATCTCGACACGGCGGCCCAGCCGGGCACCCGGGTGCGGGTCCGGTTCTCCGGCCAACTCGTCGACGGCTGGCTGCTCGACCGGGTCGAGCACACCGAGCTGGACCGGAAGCTGGCGTTCCTGGAGAAGGTCGTGTCGCCGGAGCCGGTGCTGCGCCCGGAGATCATCCGGCTCGCCCGCGACATCGCCGACCGATACGCCGGCAGCCTGATCGACGTCCTGCGGCTGGCCGTGCCGCCCCGGCACGCGGCGGCCGAGAAGGCGGCCCCGAACACCCCGAAGCCACCCGGCCGGCGAGAAGAACGCCCCGGCTGGGGGCACTATGCCGCCGGGCAGGCCTTCCTGCGGGCGCTGGCCGACGGCAAGTCCCCACGGGCGGTCTGGTCGGCCCTGCCGGGGGAGCGCTGGCCGGACCGGGTCGCGGCCGCCGTCGCCGACACGCTGGCGAGCGGCCGGGGCGCCGTCGTCATCGTGGCCGACTATCGGGACCTGGACCGCCTCGACGCCGCCCTGACAGCCGCGCTGGGCGGCGACGACCAGCATGTCGCCCTCTCGGCAGCACTGGGCCCGGCCGAGCGCTACAAGCGCTTCCTACGCGTCAGCCGGGGCGAGGTGCAGGTGGTCATCGGGACGCGAGGCGCGTCCTTCGCCCCCGTACGCGACCTCGGCCTGGTGGTCATCTGGGACGACGGTGACGACCTGCACGCCGAACCACGGTCGCCCTACCCGCACGCGCGACAGGTGCTGCTGAGCCGGGCGCAGCTGACCGGCTGCGCCGCCCTCGTCGGCGGGTACGCCCGGACGGCCGAGGGCCAGCTGCTGGTGGAGACCGGGTGGGCCAAGGAGATCACGCCGTCCCGGGAGACGTTGCGGGTGCTCTCGCCGCGCATCGTCACCGCCGACGACCGCCAACTGGCCCGCGACCCGGGCGCCGTCGCGGCCCGCCTGCCGAGCGTGGCGTGGGACGCCGCCCGTGAAGCGATGCGAGCCGACGCCCCCGTGCTGATCCAGGTGCCCCGCCGGGGTTACGTGCCCTCCGTGGCCTGCCAGGAGTGCCGCGAACGGGCCCGCTGCTCCCGCTGCTCGGGCCCGCTGGCGCTGCCGGGCAACGCCGGTCCGCCGGCCTGTCGCTGGTGCGCCCGCCCGGCCGCCGACTACACCTGTCCGCGCTGCGGTGGCCGCCGCCTGCGTGCCTCGGTGACCGGCGTCCGGCGTACGGCGGAGGAGCTGGGCCGGGCGTTCCCGGGGGTGCCGGTGCGTACGTCCGGCGGCGAATCGGTCTTGGCGACCGTCCCGGCGGAGGCGTCGCTGGTCCTCGCCACGCCCGGCGCGGAACCCATCGTGGACGGACCCGGCTACGGCGCGGTGCTGCTGCTCGACACCTGGGCGATGCTGACCCGGGCCGACCTGCGCGCCGCCGAGGAGGCGCTGCGACGCTGGATGGCGGCCGCCGCGCTCGCCGTCCCCGCCGGCAAGGGCGGCAAGGTGGTCGTGGTCGCCGACGGTTCGATGATCCCGGTGCAGGCGCTGCTGCGCTGGGACGCCGCCTGGCTGGCCGAACGGGAGCTGGCCGACCGGCGGGCGCTCGGCTTCCCGCCCGCCGCGCGGATGGCGTCGCTCACCGGTCCACCGGCTGCGGTCGCCGAGCTGACCGAGTCGGCCGACCTGCCGCCGGGAACCGAGCAACTCGGCCCGCTGGAGATCGGCGAGGGCTCAGAACGGTTGCTGCTTCGGGTCCGGCGGTCGGAGGCGGCGGCGTTGGCGCATGCGCTTCACGCGGCCGCCGGGACGCGCAGCGCCCGCAAGTCGGCCGACGCCGTCCGGGTTCAGCTCGATCCGCTGGAACTGCTCTAGGCCCAGCCGCCTGTCCCGTCGCCCGTTCGGGGTCGGCTGCACGACACCGTCTCGGTCACCCTCGCCGCACGCTGTGCGGTACGCCGGTGACGAGGCGGTGGGCGAGAGGAGCCGGCCATGGCCGAAGGCGTCCCAGTCTGGGAGACGAGCTGGAGCGTACGCGAATTCGAGCCGGACGAGGTCGTCGAGGAGGTCTCCTGCCAGCCGGTCGACGAGCGCAACGACGGCCTGAACTGGCAGGGCAACCGGATCCCGACCGCTGAGGACTTCGAGGAGGCCGCCATCGGGCGCAATGTGCCCGGCGACGGCGGACCCGACGACGTCGACGAGGACCCCGAGGCTCCGGCGGGGGAGGCGGAGACCGATGCCCCCGCGTGAGGCGTACATGAAACGGCCGCACGGGGTGAGCCTCGACCGGGCTCAGCAGAACGGTTGGGGCACCGGCTGGCCGAACTGCCAGAAGAGCAAGATCGTCGAGCTGTCGGCCGGCGGAGTGAAGGTCAACGTACGCCGGGAGCTGGCCGAGCTGGTGGGGCTGCTGCTCAACGCGACGGTCGCCCTGCACCGGTACCGCCTCAAGGCGCATGCGACCGGTGGCTACAACTGCCGCAGCATTCGGAACAAGAACAAACCCAGCAACCACTCGTGGGGGCTGGCAGTCGATCTGAACTGGAACGACAACCCGTTCCAGAAGCCGTTCAAATCCGACCTGCCGATCGACGTCATTCCACTGTGGTGGAACTGCGGCTTCTACTGGGGCGGCTGGTACTCGACCAAGCCCGACCCGATGCACTTCGAGTACGTCTTCACCCCGGCCGACGTCCCGCGCCACGTGCGCAAGGCAAAGGAGCTGACCATGCCGTTCCGCGACGACGGCGACGCCCGCGCGCTGATCTTCCGGGTCGAGGGCCTGCTCGCCATGCGGGAGACCATCGACAACCACGTCAACAACCCGCACGAGCCGAACAAGCTGACCGCCGTGGTCAACGCGATCGCCTTGGATGCCAAGGGCGCCCGAGCCTCGGCCGGTGACGCCGCCGCGGCCGCCCGGCTCGCGGCGGAATCCGCCCGGGCCGCGCAGACCGCCGCCGAAGCGGCCCAAGCCGCGGTGCTCGACCCGGCCGCGCTGGAGGCGCTCCTCGAACGCGTCGTGCGCCGGGTGCTGGCCGAGCCCCCGCCCGCCTGACCCGCCCGCCTCCGCAGGTCGGCGTTTCTCAGCAGATCGCGGTTATGCATGCCTCCGACGGCCTCGGAAGCATGCATAACCGTGATCTGCACCAAAGGCGGTGCGGGTCGGGTCAGGCGGTGCGGCGGAGGACGGCCAGGAACATGGCGTCGGTGCCGTGCCGGTGCGGCCACAGCTGCACGGTCGGCCCGCCGCCGAGGCCGGGCATCGGCGGAAGCAGCGGCCGGGCGTCCACGAAGTCCATCGTGGACGGCGAACGGCGGGCCGCCTCGACGACGCTGACCTGCGTCTCCACTACGTGCGGCGAGCACGTCACGTACGCGACCAAGCCGCCGGGCCGGACCGCCTGGAAGGCCGCCCCCAGCAGTTCCCGTTGCAGCCGGGTCAGCGGCGGCAGGTCCGACGGCTGGCGGCGCCAGCGGGACTCGGGCCGCCGCCGCAGCGAGCCGAGCCCGGTGCAGGGCGCGTCGACCAGGACGCGGTCGAAGCCGTCGGCCGGTAGCGCGGGATCGCGTCCGACCGCCCGGCCGTCGGTGCAGACCACGTCGGCGGGCAGTCCGCGGACGGCCAGCTCGACCAGGCGAGCCCGATGCGGCTGCACCTCGACCGCGGTCAGCCGCGCGCCTCGTTCGGCCGCCAGCGCGGCCAGCAGCCCGGCCTTGCCGCCCGGTCCGGCGCACAGGTCGAGCCAGCGCTCGTCCGAACCTTCCAGTTCCGCGTTGACCAGCGCCGCCGCGACGAGCTGCGAACCCTCGTCCTGAACGTGCGCCCGGCCGTCGCGGATCGCGGCGAGGTCGCCGGGCGCGCCGCCGGACAGGTAGACCGCGTACGGGGAGAACGCTCCGGGCGCGCCGCCGACCTCGTCGGCGAGGTCCACCGCGTCGGCCCGGCCCGGCCGCGCGCACAGGTGCACCGGTGGACGTTCGTTGTCCTCGGCGAGCAGTTGCGCGGTGTCGGCCAGATCGCCGCCGAGCGCCTCGGAGAACGCCCGCACGATCCACTCCGGATGGCTCCAGGCCGCGGCCAGGTGCGCGATCGGGTCGTCGCCCGCCGGTGGCGCGACCACCCCGACCCACTCGTCGAAGGTCCGCTCGCTCACCCGGCGCAGCACCGCGTTCGCGAAGCCGATCGCCCCCGGTGCCACCTCCCGCACCAGCTCCACCGTCTCGCCGACGGCCGCGTGCGGGGGCACTCTGGTCTGCAGGATCTGGTACGCGCCCAGCCGCAGAGCGTCCCGGGCGGGCGGATCGATGCGGTCGATGTCGCGTCCGGCGGCCTCGGCGAGGATGAGGTCGATGGTGCCCTGACCACGCAGCGTCCCGTAGGTGATCTCGGTGGCGAAGGCGGCGTCCCGGCCGAACAGCTCCCGGTCGCGCAGGATCTGCGGCAGGACGATGTTCGCGTACGCTCCGTCGCGGTGCACGGCCAGCAGCGCCTCGTACGCGGCCGCGCGGGCGGGGTCGATGGTGCTGCGCCGGCCGCCGCGCCGGGCGGGTGCGGCCCGCATCAGCCGAGCCGTTCTTGCGTGCTGAGGTGCAGACCCCGGGCCCAGTCGGCGGCCCGCATGGCCTTCTTGCCGGCCGCGCGTACCTCCCCGAGGACGACGGGATCGGTCGCGGTGCCGACCAGCACCCGGTTCTTCTCGACCAGCAGGTCACCGGGCTCCAGGCGGGGACCGCCGGGCAACGGGGTGACCGCGCCGAGTTTGAGCCGCTCGTCGCGCTGAGTCTCCGGTGCCCCGTTCCGGAGCAGCCGCGTCCACGCGCCCGGATTCGGGGTCGCCGCCCGGATACGGCGGTCGACGGCGAACGCCGGTTCGATCCAGTGCACCTGCGCGTCCTCCACGGTGATCTTCGGGGCCAGGGTGATGCCGTCCATCGGCTGCGGAACCGGCGTGACCGCGCCCGCCTCGATCGCGTCCAGCACGCTGACGAGCAGGCCCGCACCGTCGACGGCGAGCCGGCCGAGCAGGTCGCCCGCGGTGTCGGCCGGGCGGATCTTCTCCGCCATCGTGCCGAAGACCGGGCCGGTGTCCAGGCCGGCCTCCAGCTGGAAGACCGACGCGCCGGTGATCTCGTCGCCGTGCCAGATCGCGTGCTGCACCGGTGCCGCGCCGCGCCAGGCGGGCAGCAGCGAGAAGTGCAGGTTCACCCAGCCGAGCCGGGGGATCTCCAGGGCGGCGGGCGGCACCAGCGCACCGTACGCCACGACCGGCACACAGTCCGGCGCGATGTTGGCCAGCCGGGCGAGGAACTCGGGATCCCTGGGCCGCTCCGGGGTCAACACCTCGACCCCGTGCTCGTCGGCCCAGGCGCCAGCGGGGGAGCGCACGACGTGCCGGCCACGGCCGGCCGGCGCGTCAGGGCGGGTCACGACGGCCACCAGTTCGTGGTCCGAGGCGGCCAGGGCGTCCAGGGACGGGAGAGCGACCTCCGGCGTACCGGCGAAGACGAGACGCATCAGTTCAGTCCACCCTTCAACGCCCGAGCCCGAACGGGCTGGGACCGGCTTGGGGGTGGACGGCGTGCGGGCTGACCTTGATCCGGGTGTTCGCCGGGTCGTACCAGTCGGCCCGGCGGATCTCCTTCAGCGCCTTCTTGCGCTCGTCGGTCTCCAGCCGGTCGATGAAGATCACCCCGTCGAGGTGGTCGGTCTCGTGCTGGGCGCAGCGGGCCATCATCCCGGTTCCGACGATCTGCAGGGGATCGCCGAACTCGTTGAAGCCCCGGGCCACCACGTTCTGCCGGCGCTTGGTGTCGAAGTAGAGGCCGGGCAGCGACAGGCAGCCCTCCTGGCCGTCCTGCTCCTCGTCGTCCGGGAACTCCAGCACCGGGTTGATCAGGTGCCCGACGACGTCGTCCACGTCGAAGGTGAACACGCGCAGCCCGACGCCGATCTGCGGCGCCGCGAGTCCAGCCCCGCCGTGTTTGCGCATCGTCTCCACCAGGTCGCCGACGAGCCGCCGCAGCTCCTTGTCGAAGTCGACCACGGGGTCTGCCGGCGTACGCAGAACCGGGTCGCCGAAGTAGCGGATGGGCTGGACAGTCACGTCGGACGGCTCCTTCGCAGAAACGCGGGTAAAGAACGTGGGTACAAGTGCCCCCAGTCTACGGACTCCGGTACGCCGAGGGCGGAGCGACGAGATGACCTAGGCTGAGCGCGTGACGCCGATCATCGCGCCCAGCCTGCTCGCAGCCGACTTCGCCCGGCTCGCCGAGGCCGCCCAGGCCGTCCACGCCGACGCCGACTGGCTCCATGTCGACGTCATGGACTACCACTTCGTCCCGAACCTGACGATCGGGCTGCCGGTCGTTCAGAGCCTGCGGGCGGCCACCGATCACCCGCTGGACTGCCACCTCATGATCGAGGCGCCGGAGCGGTGGGCCGTCGGGTACGCCGAGGCCGGCGCGTACAACGTGAGCTTCCACGTGGAGGCCGCCGCCGACCCGATCGCGCTGGCCAAGAACCTGCGGGCGGCCGGGGCCAAGGCGGGCCTCGCGGTCGACCGGGACACCCCGATCGAGCCCTATCTGGAGCTGCTCCCGCACTTCGACACCCTGCTGATCATGACGATCAAGGCCGGGTTCGGCGGCCAGAAGTTCATGCCGGAGATGCTCGACAAGGTACGCACGGCGCGGCGGCACGCCGACGCCGAAGGTCTGCAGATCCGGGTCGAGGTCGACGGCGGCATCGCCGCGGACACCATCGAGCAGGCGGCCGAGGCCGGCGCGGACGCGTTCGTCGCCGGGACGGCTGTGTTCGGCGCTGTCGACCCGGCTGACGCCTGCCGTCGCCTGCGCGCCCTGGTCGGCTAGCCGACCTCGCAGCAATAGTCACTCGCCGCAATAGTCAGCTGAGTCGCCTGGCCTGATCCGCCGGTCGGGTACAACCAGATGTTCCCAAGATTCGAAGCGGATCACTGATCCGTCCGGGCACGGTCCGCGTAGACTTCGACAACGCCAGTTGGTGCGCGCGAGATAGCATGCACCACAATGGACAGTGGGGTCGGCTTGGGTTTCCCGGGACACGGCGGCGACGCCGAGGTCATCCTGGTCGTCGACGACGACCGTGACATCGTGCGCTTCGTCGAGGTGAACCTGCGCCTGCACGGTTTCGAGGTGATGACCGCCCACGACGGGGAACAGGCCCTCTCGGTGATCGAGCAGCGGCGCCCCGATCTCGTGATCGTGGACCTGATGATGCCCACTTTGGACGGCATCGGGCTGACCCGGCGGCTGCGCGCCGACCCGCTCATGGCGGCGTTGCCCATCATCATGCTGACGGCCCGCGCGATGACCGCCGACAAGGTGCTCGGGCTGTCCGCCGGGGCCGACGACTACCTGGTCAAGCCGTTCGACACGCTGGAACTGGTGGCCCGCGTCCGCTCGACGCTGCGGCGCAACCAGGAATATCGCGAGGTGTCGCCGCTGACCGGGCTGCCCGGCAACACCCGCATCCTGCGGGAGATCTCCGATCGGGTGCAGAGCGGCTGCGACTACGCGGTCTGCTACATCGACGTCGACCGGTTCAAGACGGTCAACGACGCGTACGGGTTCGGCCGGGGGGACGAGTTCATCACCGCGCTGGCCCGTTCGCTGCACCGGGCGGTCGCCGAGGCCGGCCTGCCGCCGGTGTTCCTCGGCCACGTCGGCGGCGACGACTTCGTCCTCGTGCTCACCCCCGACCAGGTACGCCCGGTGACCACCCGATCGGTCGAGCTGTTCGAATCGGCCGCCGACGACCTCTACGACCCCGACGCGGCGGCGCGCGGCTATCTGGAGCTGACCGACCGCCGGGGCAACGTGCAGCGGGCCAACCTGGTCACCCTCTCGATCGGGGTCGCCTTGTCGACCGCCCGGCAGTTCGACGATCCCCGTGAGGTGATCGCGGCGGCGTCGGAGATGAAGTCGGTGGCCAAGAGCCAGCCGGGCTCGTTCGTGGCGATCGACCGCCGCCGGATGGACGACGAACCCGACAGCGGCGGCTTCGGCGACTACAGCACCCCGCCGCACGGCATCCCGCTGCCGCGTACGCCCTCCGAGCACGGTGCTGAGCTGTGATCAAGGTATCCCGGGCAGCCCGGGGCTGACCCCGGTCACCGCCCTGCGGGAAGATGTGGCCATGACGGAGGCCACACCCGCCGAGCATGCCGCGATGGCCCGTGCGATCGAACTCGCCGCCCGCGGACTCGGCACGACCAGCCCCAACCCCGTGGTGGGCTGCGTGATCCTGGACAGCTCGGGGGAGGTCGCCGGCGAGGGCTTCCACGCGTACGCGGGCGGCCCGCACGCCGAGATCGTGGCGCTCGCCCAGGCCGGGGAGAAGGCCAAGGGCGGCACGGCGGTGGTGACCCTGGAGCCGTGCAATCACACCGGCCGGACCGGCCCGTGCAGTCAGGCCCTGATCCGGGCGGGGATCGGCCGCGTGGTGATCGCCGTGCTCGACCCGACCGACGCCGCCAAGGGTGGCGCGGAGACCCTCCGGGAATCCGGTGTGCAGGTCGTCTCCGGCGTACGCGAGGCCGAGGCGACCCGGGGCAACGTCATGTGGCTGTCCTCCGTACGCCGAAAGCGCCCATACGTGATCTGGAAGTTCGCCTCCACGGTGGACGGCCGGTCGGCGGCCGAGGACGGCACGAGCATGTGGATCACGTCCGAGGCGTCCCGGATGGACGTGCATGCGCTGCGGGGCACGGTGGACGCGATCATCGTCGGCGTCGGCACCGTCATCGCCGACGACTCCCGGTTGACCGCGCGCAATCTCCGGGACGGCAGTCTGGCCATCCGGCAACCACTTCGCGTCGTCGTGGACTCCGTCGGGCGTACCCCTGAGAACGCGAAGGTCAGGGACGGCGCGGCCGCGACCTGGATCGCGACCGCGGCCGAGGTCGGCGCGGACGCCGAGGGGCGCGTGGATCTGGTGGCCCTGATGAGCCGGATGTACGAGCGGGGCGTGCGCAGCGCCCTGCTGGAGGGCGGTCCCACACTGGCCGGCGCGTTCCTCGCGGCCGGGCTGGTCGACAAGATCGTCGGGTATGTGGCGCCGAAGCTGCTCGGCGGCGGCCCGGCGGCGCTCATGGGCGCCGGTGTGAAGACCATCACCGAGGCGATCGAACTCGATGTCACCGACGTTGACCGGGTTGGACCGGATCTCCGGATCACCGCCGTGCCGAAGAGGGAGAATTAGGCGTGTTCACCGGCATTGTCGAGGAGTTGGGCGAGGTAGTCGAGCTCACCTGGAAGGGCGAAGGCGCACGGCTGGCGATCAAGGGGCCGGTGGTGACCTCCGACGCCGGGCACGGCGACTCGATCGCGGTCAACGGCGTCTGCCTGACCGTCGTGGAGAACCTGGGCGACGTCTTCACCACCGAGGTGATGAAGGAGTCCTTCGACCGCAGCGCGCTCGGCGGCCTGCAGGTCGGCGACCGGGTCAACCTGGAGCGGGCGGTCAAGGTGTCCGACAGGCTCGGCGGGCACATCGTGCAGGGGCACGTCGACGGGGTCGCCACGATCACCGAGCGGGTCCCCGGCGATCTGTGGGAGATCGTCCGGTTCACTCTTCCGGAGGATCTTTCCCGCTATCTCGTGGAGAAGGGCTCGATCACGGTCGACGGAATCTCGCTGACTGTGACCGAGATCTCTGAAGACGCGTTCGCGGTGAGCCTCATTCCCACCACACTGGAAGTGACGACACTGGGCCGTAAGGGCGTCGGTGACCAGGTGAACCTGGAGGTCGACGTGATCGCCAAGTACGTCGAGAAGATGGTGGGCAACGGCGGAGGGAACCGGGCATGACGCTGTCCTCGATCGAGACCGCGATCGCCGAGGTCAAAGCCGGCAAGGCCGTCGTCGTCGTGGACGACGAGGACCGCGAGAACGAAGGCGACCTGATCTTCGCGGCCGAGCTGGCCACGCCCGAGCTGCTCGCCTTCACCGTCCGCTACACCTCCGGCTACATCTGCGCCCCGATCCTGGAGCCCGACGCCGACCGCCTCGACCTGCCGCCGCAGTGGCACACCAACCAGGACCGGCGGGGGACGGCGTACACGGTCACCGTGGATGCCCGGGAAGGCGTGAGCACCGGCATCTCCGCCGCCGACCGCGCCCACACGATCCGGCTGCTCGCCGACCCCGTGACCCGGCCGAGCGACCTGTCCCGTCCCGGGCACGTGGTGCCGCTGCGGGCGAAGTCGGGCGGCGTCCTGCGCCGCCCCGGGCACACCGAGGCCGCCGTGGACCTCGCCACCCTCGCCGGGCTGCGCCCGGCCGGGGTGCTCTGCGAGCTGATCAACGACGACGGCACGATGATGCGACTGCCCGAGCTGACCGCGTTCGCCCAGGAACACGGGCTGGCCATCATCTCCATCGCCGACCTGATCGAGTACCGGCGGCGGACCGAGCGGCTGGTCGAACGGATCGCCGGCGCCCGCCTGCCCACCGAGTACGGCGAGTTCACCGCGGTCGGCTACCGCGCCACCGACGACAACGCCGAGCACATCGCCCTGGTCTTCGGCGAGATCGGCGACGGCGAGGACGTCCTGGTCCGGGTGCACTCCGAGTGCCTGACCGGCGACGTGTTCGCGTCGGTGCGCTGCGACTGCGGACCCCAGCTGCACGCCGCGCTGGAGCGGGTCGCCGAGGAGGGCCGCGGTGTCGTGCTCTACATGCGCGGGCACGAAGGCCGGGGCATCGGGCTGCTGCACAAGCTGCAGGCGTACCAGCTGCAGGACGGCGGCCGGGACACCGTCGACGCCAACCTCGACCTCGGGCTGCCCGCCGACGCCCGCGACTACGGCACCGGCGCGCAGATCCTCTACGACCTCGGCGTACGCACGATGCGCCTGCTCACCAACAACCCGGCCAAGCGCGCCGGGCTGGAAGGCTACGGCCTGTCCATCGTGGGCCGCGAGCCGCTGCCGGTCCGCCCCCACCCGGAGAACCTGCGCTACCTGCAGACCAAGCGGGACCGCATGGGCCATCTGATCGATCTCGAACCGCCGACTGAAGGAGTCGCCTGACATGGCCGGATTCGGCACGCCTGAGGACAGCGCGGTCGACGCGCACGGGCTGACCCTCGGCATCGTCGCCACCCGCTGGAACGGCGAGCTGGTCGACCAGATGCTCGAGCGGGCGCTCGCGGCCGCCAAGGCCAGCGGGGTCAGCGACGTCGAGGTCCACCGGGTCGCCGGTTCGGTGGAGATCCCGGTAGTCGCGCAGGCGCTCGCCGGCCGCAAGGACGCCGTGGTCGCCCTGGGCGTCGTCGTGCGCGGCGACACCCCGCACTTCGACTACGTCTGCCGCTCGGTCACCGACGGACTGACCCGCCTCGCGCTCGACGAGCGCACGCCGATCGGCCAGGGCGTGCTCACGGTCAACACGATCGAGCAGGCGCGCGACCGGGCCGGGCTGCCCGGCTCAGGTGAGGACAAGGGCTGGGCGGCCACTATCGCCGCCCTCGACGCCGCGGTCACGCTGCGGTCACTGTCCTAGATACGTCACTGGTGTCCGCTCCGCCAGGGGCGTTCACTGGAGGCATGCGGGTTCTCGCGGCTTCACTCGGGCTCGCCCTGCTGGCGGGCTGCACAACTCCGGCGCCGGTCCCGTCGGGGTCACCCCCGGCTTCCCACGCGGCTTCCGTGTCGGCCTCGGCCCCGGGGAGCGGCTTGCTTCCCGTCTACTACACGCTTTCCGACCGCGGTACGCCGAAACTGGTGCGCGAGTTCCACCGGTTGGCCGTCGCAGCGGACACGCCCGCTGGGAAGACCACGGCGGCGGTGGCGGAGATGCTGCGCCCCAGCGCGCTGGACCCGGACTACAAGACGCTGTGGCCGGTGGGCGTACGCGTCACGGGCTGCTCGGTCGACGGCGACGTGGTCACGGTGGACCTCACGGGCCTCACCAGCGGCGTGGGCGCGGAGGCGGAAGGTCAGGCCGTCCAGCAGCTCGTCTGGACCGCCACCGCGAACTCCGGGGCGTCTCGCGTACGCATTCGGGTCGACGGCGCCACCGTGGAGACCGTCTTCGGCCACGTCTCCGTCAAAGACCCGGTACGCCGAGCCGAGGCGGTCGACACCCTGCACCTGGTCTGGGTGATCTCCCCGCAGCAGGGCGAGACCGTCGGCCGCGACGTGACCCTGCACCTGGCCGGGATCGTCTTCGAGAACACCCTCAACTACGAGATCCTGCGGGACGGCAAGGTCGTCCAGCACGAGGTCGTCACCCTCGAACCCGGACATCCGGCGATGGGGGAGAAGAAGGTGACGGTGCGGTTGTCGCCGGGCTCCTACGTCGTGCGGGCCTACGAGATCTCGATGGCCGACAGCAGCCGGCAGCACGTCGACAACCACACCTTCACCGTGAGCTAGCGGTGAGCTAGAGGTCGGCGCCGCTCCCGATCGGGATGCGCGAGTACGCCGTCTGGCCCTTCATCTCCATCCACCGGTCGAACCCGGCGAAGCCGATGTCCTCCGAGAACATCCGGTCGTGGATCGGGTGCGCCCGCTTCGGGGCGACCGCCCGGACGAAGTCCAGCGCCTCCCGCAGCTTGAGCCACGGCGCGGAGGCCGGCACGAGCAGCACGCCGACCTCGGCCTCGGGCACGAACAGCGCGTCACCGGGGTGGTAGAGCGCCCCGGACGAGGTCCCGACCAGGTAGCCGACGTTGGCGCAGCCCGGCAGGCCCTCGTAGATCTCGGCGTGCTCGCCACCGACCACGGTGACGTCGAACCCGGCGGCGGTGAAGGTGTCGCCGGTCGCCACGGTGGTCACCGCGTCGCCCATCTTCTCGCGCAGCTCGCCGGCGATCAGCTCGGGCGCGAAGACCCGCACGTCCTGCTGGGCCAGCCGCTCCGCGTCGACGTGATCGTGGTGCTCATGGGTGATGAGGACGTCGGTGACACCCTCGAAGACCGCCGGCTCCGACCACACGCCGGGGTCGATCAGCAACGTCCGGTCGCCGTCGTGCAGGCGTACGCAGGCGTGCGTGAACTTGATCAACTGCATGGTTTCGAGCGTACGCCGTTCTCGCTCCGTGGAACCGGTCACGTCCAGGGTCGTGGGTGTGATCGCGTCGGGCAGAATTGCGGGCGTGAAGACGTTCGAGGAGCTCTTCGAGGAGCTGCGGGCGAAGGTCGCCGCCGGTGACCCCGCGTCGGGCACGGTCAAGGCCGTCCAGGGTGGGGTGCACTCGGTCGGCAAGAAGGTGGTCGAGGAGGCCGCCGAGGCGTGGATGGCCGCTGAGCATGAGGGGCCCGACCGCGCCGCCGAGGAGATCTCGCAGCTGCTCTACCAGGCTCAGGTGCTGATGCTCGCGACCGGGATCGAGCTGAAGGACGTCTACCGACATCTCTAGATCGGGTTTGTCCATCCGTTCCAGACACCGATCTTGAGGAATCTTCAGAATGCTGCGCATCGCCGTGCCCAACAAGGGCACCCTGTCCAAGCCCGCCATCGAGATGCTGCGTGAGGCGGGCTACCGCCAGCGCACCGACGACCGCGACCTCGCCTGCCTCGACACCGACAACGACATCGAGTTCTTCTACCTGCGCCCACGCGACATCGCGACCTACGTCGGCTCCGGCGACCTCGACCTGGGCATCACCGGCCAGGACCTGCTCGTCGACGGCGGCACCCCGGTCGAGCAGCTGCTGGAGCTGGGCTTCGCCGGGGCCACCTTCCGATTCGCCGCCCCGCAGGGCACCGTCGCCGACCTCGGCTCGCTCGACGGCAAGCGCATCGCCACGGCGTACCCGGGGCTGGTCGAGCGCTATCTGGAGGAGCGCGACATCAAGGCGCGCGTCGTCGAGCTGGATGGCGCGGTGGAGAACGCCGTACGCCTCGGCGTCGCCGACCTGATCGCCGACGTCGTCGCGACCGGGGCCACGCTCCGGCAGGCCGGCCTCGTCCCGATCGGCGACCCGATCATGGTCTCCGAGGCGGCGCTGATCCACCGGACCGGCGACGACCCCGCCCAGCCGCAGGTCGCCCAGCTGCTGCGGCGACTGCAGGGCGTCCTGGTCGCCCGGCGCTACGTCATGCTCGCCTACGACTGCCGGGCCGACCGGCTCGACGAGGCGGTCGCGCTGACCCCGGGCATCGAGTCGCCGACGGTCTCCCCGTTGCACCGCGAGGGCTGGGTCGCCGTGCAGGCGATGGTCCAGCGGGCCGGGATGCACCGGATCATGGACGAGCTGTACGACATCGGCGCCCGGGCCATCCTGGTCACCGACATCCACGCCTGCCGCCTCTAGCCATACGCGTTCGCCAGCCCGTTGATCATGCCCGAATGGGATCGATCATGGACTGGCGAACGCGACACGCCGGTTGATCACGAGCGAAAGTTCATGATCGCGCAGTCAGCACGGCGGTGAACCGGTGCGCCGAGCCGGGCGCGATGGTGGGGTGGCAGGATGGACGCCGTGGCAGCAGCGGAGACGGTGATGATCGACGTCCGGCCCAAGCGCGTACGTGTGGTGGCGTGGGTCGCGGCGGTCGCGATCCTGGCGGTGTTCGCCGCGGTGGCGACTGCGCTGACCGGCTCGATCGGCGAGGGCAACGCGGTGTTCCGCCCGGGTGACCAGGCCGCCATGATCGGCCTCGGGGTCTGCGGCGCGCTGGCCGCGCTCGCCTTCGGCCGTCCCCGGGTCTGGGGCACCGAGCGGGGCATCCGCGTCCGCAATGTGTTCGCGACCTATGAGCTGCCGTGGAACGTCGTCCGGGCGATCCGGTTCGACCACGGCCACCCGTGGGCGCAGCTGGAGCTGCAAGACGACGACACGGTGTCGGTCCTGGCCATCCAGGCGGTCGACAAGGAGCACGCCCTCGTCGCCGTACGCGGCCTCCGGAGCCTCCACGCGGCGCACGCCACCGCACCGGCTAGTACGCCCGATTCGCGGTCCTGAACCCTGCCTGGTAAAGTTGCTGCGTCGACCTTGCCGACGCTCACATCACCCTCGGGTGGTGCGGGTAGCTCAGCCGCCGAGTGGCGGCGGGGCAGTCGGCCACAAAGCGGAGCGCCTGCTCCCACCCGGTCACCTTGAGTGAATCGGGTCCGGTCACCGGCCTCGGGCCGCCGTCCGCACGACGGTAGCCGCCGAAGGTCCGGGTCGTACGCCTGACAGCGTGCGTGGACCGGTCGAGCGGGCCCTGGCATGCGCCGGGGCCTTCTGCTTTGGGCCACCGGGACACGGCGCGAGCCCGCTCGGTGGCGCACAAAGACACGGTCCACGCCTTCGCACCCGCGAGGGAGCGGACGCCGAAGGTCGGCACGGACACTAGTTTGGAGGAGGCCACATCAGCGTCGAGCCACGCGTCAACGATCAGATCAGGGCACGTGAGGTCCGTCTGGTCGGCCCTGAGGGTGAGCAGGTCGGCATCGTTCCGATCGAGCGCGCCCTGCAGTTGGCCGCCGACGTCGATCTGGATCTGGTCGAGGTCGCGCCGATGGCCCGCCCGCCCGTCTGCAAGCTCATGGACTTCGGCAAGTTCAAGTACGAGAGCGCGCTCAAGGCGAGGGAAGCCCGGCGTAACCAGCAGCAGACCATCATCAAGGAGATGAAGCTGCGTCCGAAGATCGACCAGCACGACTACGAGACCAAGAAAGGTCACGTCGTGCGCTTCCTCAAGGCCGGGGACAAGGTCAAGGTGACCATCATGTTCCGCGGCCGGGAGCAGAGCCGCCCGGAGCTGGGCTACCGCCTCCTGCGCCGGCTCGAGGAAGAGGTCTCGGAACTGGGCTTCGTCGAGGCCGCCCCGAAGCAGGACGGCCGAAACATGATCATGGTGCTCGCACCGAACCGTGCGACCAAGGCCATTGTCCGCGGCGCGAAGTCCGACGAGGACGCGCCGGCCGAGGCCGACGAAGCAGTACAGCCGGCCGCCGAGGGCTGACCAGCCCGATGGCGGGCCGCCAGAGCACCGTACATAGCTATATCAGGGGAGATACTTCGCAATGCCGAAGATGAAGAGCCACACCGGCATGGGCAAGCGGGTCAAGGTGACCGGCACCGGCAAGATCATGCGTCAGCAGACCGGCCTGCGCCACCGCCTCGAGGTGAAGGCGTCCAAGGAGACGCGCAGCCTCAGCGGGACCGTCGAGGTCGCCAAGAACGACCTGCCCCGCGTCAAGAAGATGCTCGGCCGCTGACGCGCGCCACGACGAACTGAAGGAGTAGATCGACATGGCACGCGTCAAGCGGGCGGTCAACGCCCAGAAGAAGCGCCGTACCCTGCTGGAGGCCGCGAGCGGCTACCGCGGCCAGCGCTCCCGGCTCTACCGCAAGGCCAAGGAGCAGGTACTGCACTCGATGCAGTACGCGTACCGCGACCGTCGTGACCGCAAGGGCGACTTCCGCCAGCTGTGGATCACCCGGATCAACGCGGCCGCCCGCGCCAACGGGATGACCTACAACCGCCTCATCCAGGGCCTCAAGCTCGCTGAGGTGGAGGTCGACCGCAAGATCCTGGCCGACCTCGCCGTGCACGACGAGGCCGCGTTCGCCGCCATCGTCGATGTCGCGCGCAAGGCCGTCGCGGCACAGGCTCAGGCCTGAGCGACACCATGACGACGGGGGGTGCGCCGTTCACTCGGCGTACCCCCCGCGTCGTGTCCGCGGTCAAGCTTCAGCGCCGCAAGGACCGCGAGGCCCAGGGCGCCTTCCTCGCCGAGGGGCCGCAAGCGGTCGCCTCGGCTCTTTCCTCCGGAGTGGTACGGGAGATCTTCGCGACCGTCGATCGCATCGCGGATTACCCGGGCGCGTCCCTCGTGGCCGATGACGCCATGGCCGCCCTGTCGGAGACCGTTCAGCCGCAAGGCGTCGTCGCCGTCTGCGACCTCCTCGACGTCCCGCTGGCCGACGCGCTCGCCAA
Source organism: Hamadaea flava (assembly GCF_024172085.1). Classification (NCBI taxonomy): domain Bacteria; kingdom Bacillati; phylum Actinomycetota; class Actinomycetes; order Micromonosporales; family Micromonosporaceae; genus Hamadaea; species Hamadaea flava. The sequence continues at coordinate 7,615,692 of NZ_JAMZDZ010000001.1, forward strand.
GGAACCCCGCCTCGTCGCGGTGGTGCTGGAGATCCGTGATCCCGGCAACGCCGGGACGATCCTGCGTACAGCGGACGCGGCGGGCGCGCGGACAGTGATCTTCGCCGGTGACGCCGTCGACCCGTACAACGGCAAATGCGTACGCGCCAGCGCGGGCAGTCTGTTCCATGTGGACGTCGTGCGGGAACGCGACTGGTCGGCGCTGTTCTCCCAGCTGCGTGCGGCCGGTCTGCAGACGCTGGCCACGAGCGGGTACGCCGCTCGCGACCTCGACGACCTCGCCGACACCGGTCGCCTCGCCGGGCGTACCGCCTGGATCTTCGGATCGGAGGCCCACGGACTGCCGGACGCCGCGTTGAGCGAGTCCGACGAGGCTGTGCGAGTGCCGATCTACGGCGGCGCGGAAAGCCTGAACCTGGCAGCCGCCGCCGCGGTGTGCCTGTACGCCTCCGCGCGCGCTCAGCGCTCATGATGGTGGGATGGCACCCCTCGCCGGTTTCGGTACCGCGGTCATCCTGTTGATCATCGGCCTCGGCTTGTTGTTCGCCCGACACGTGTTCCGGCTCTACACCGGGCTGGCCGTGCTCGTGATCGCGCTCGTCGCGGGCGCGCTCGCCGGGGTATCCGCGCAGCAGGCGGTGATCGCGGCCGCGCTGCTCGTCGGGGCGATCCTGATCGCGGGCGTCGGCGCGGTCGCCTCCGTCGCCCTCCTGGCCCGCCGCCCCTAACCCCCACCCTCCCACCACCCCGCTCGCCGCTCGCCGCTCGCCGCTCGCCGCGCGGCCCCCGTCGCTTTCCGCGCGATCATGAACTAACGGTCGTGATCGACCGGTGTGTCGTGTCCCCGGCACCCTGATCGTTCCCGCAACCCCCTGATCGACTGCGGGACGACGGCGGATGAGCGCCGAATCCGGCCGACGGGTATCATGACGGCGTGCGCATGACGACCTCCTTTAGCCAGCCCGCTGGTTGCGGGCGGCTGGGCTGAGCGCACCTTCCTCCTCCAGCGAGCACCGGCGGGCGGCGACCGAGTCGCGAGTCCCTAAACTGTTCGGGTTGCCGCATCTGGAGATCTGATGACTTACCGCTCTGACCCGTACGACCCCAAGCAGGTCGCGTTGCTCGATTCCGACGCGTTGGACGCCGCCGTGGCCGAGGCGGGCCGGGCGTTCGCGGACGCCGCCGACCTCGACGCCCTGGCCGCGCTGAAGTCTGTCCACCTGGGCGACCGTGCCCCGGTTTCGTTGGCCCGCCGGGAGATCGGCGCGCTGCCCCCGGCCGCGAAGGCGTCGGCCGGGCAGCGGGTGAACGCGGCCCGCACCGCCGTTCAGGCCGCCTTCGACGCGCGCCAGGAAGTGCTCACCGCCGAGCAGGCCGAGCGCGTGCTGCGGGAGGAACGCGTCGACGTGACGCTGCCCGCCGACCGGCGTCCCCGGGGCGCCCGGCATCCGCTGACCACGCTGATGGAGCGGGTCGGCGACATGTTCGTCGGGATGGGCTACGAGATCGCCGAAGGACCTGAGGTCGAGTTGGAGTGGGCGAACTTCGACGCCCTCAACATCCCGGCCGACCACCCCGCCCGGGGCCTGATGGACACGTTCTGGGTGCAGGGCGCGGGCGAGGCCACCGAGTCCGGCCTGGTGCTGCGTACGCACACCTCGCCGGTGCAGGCCCGCACGATGCTGTCGCGCAAGCCGCCGATCTACGTCGTCGTGCCCGGCCGGGTCTACCGCACCGACGAACTGGACGCGACGCATTCGCCGGTGTTCCACCAGGTCGAGGGCCTGGTCGTGGACAAGGGCATCACCATGGCTCACCTGAAGGGGACGCTGGACCATTTCGCGCGGGCCATGTTCGGTCCCGACGCGCGGACGCGCTGGCGGCCGCACTACTTCCCGTTCACCGAGCCGTCGGCCGAGTTCGACGTGTGGTTCGCCGAGCACCGCGACGGCCCGCAGTGGGTCGAGTGGGGCGGCTGCGGCATGGTCAACCCGAACGTGCTGCGGGCCTGCGGGATCGATCCCGACGTCTACTCCGGTTTCGCGTTCGGCATGGGGATCGACCGTACGCTGATGTTCCGCAACGGGGTGTCCGACATGCGGGATATGTTCGAAGGCGATGTGCGGTTCACCCGCGCGTTCGGCATGGAGGTGCACTGAGATGCGGGTGGGTCTGTCCTGGCTGCGAGAGTTCGTGGCGCTGCCCGAGTCGGTGACCGCCGCCGAGCTGGACGCCGCGCTGAACGACCTCGGCATCGAGGTCGAGGAGATCGTCGACCAGCGCGAGACCGTGCGCGGCTCGCTGGTGGTCGGCCGGGTGCTGACCGTCGAGGAGCTGACCGGCTTCAAGAAGCCGATCCGCTTCTGCACTGTGGACGTCGGCGCCGCCAACGGAACCGGCGAACCGCAGGAGATCGTCTGCGGCGCGACCAACTTCGTCGCCGGTGACCAGGTCGTCGTGATCCTGCCCGGCGGGGAGCTGCCGGGCGGCTTCCAGATCGGCGCACGCAAGACGTACGGGCACATGTCGGCCGGCATGATCTGCTCGGCTCGGGAGCTGGGCATCAGCGACGAGCACGACGGGATCATCGTGCTGCCCGCCGAACTCGCGGTCGCGCCCGGTGACGACGCGCGCCCGATCGTCGGCCTCGACGACATGCTGATCGACGTCACCCCGACGCCCGACCGCGGCTACCAGATGTCCGTCCGGGGGCTGGCTCGCGAGCTGGCGCACTCGTTCGGCGTACCGTTCACCGATCCCGGTCTGGCCGCCGCGCCCGGTGCGACGAGCGGCGACGCCTGGGACATCGTGATCGACGACCCGGCCGGCTGCGACCGGTTCGCGGCTCGGCTCGTGCGCGGTGTCGACCCGGCCGCCGCGACGCCGGACTTCATGGCGCGCCGGTTGACGGCGGCCGGCGTACGCGTCCTCGGGTTGCCGATCGACATCACGAACTATGTGATGCTGGAACTCGGTCAGCCGATGCACGCCTTCGACGCCGACCGCGTCCAGGGCGCCCTGGTGGTCCGCCGGGCGGCCGAGGGCGAGAAGCTGACCACGTTGGACGGTGTCACTCGCGTACTCGCCGCTGAGGACATGGTCATCTGCGACGACAGCGGCCCGATCTCGCTCGCCGCCGTGATGGGCGGGCAGACCAGCGAGGTCGCGCCCGAGACGACGAGTGTCCTGTTCGAGGCGGCGCATTGGGACCCGGTGATGGTCGGCCGGACGGCGCGGCGGCACAAGCTGTTCAGCGAGGCGGCCAAGCGCTGGGAGCGCGGCGTCGACCGCGAGCTGTGCCTGGTCGGCGTCGAACGGGCGGTGAACCTGCTCCTCGAGTACGGCGGCGGCAAGGCCGGGGACGAGATCACCGACGCGAACTACCCGCCGGAGTCGTTCTCGCTGAGCTTGGACCCCGGTCTGCCGACCCGGCTGATCGGCGTGAACTACAGCCCCGAGCGGGTGGCCGAGGTGCTGACCGAGGTCGGCTGCCACGTGGCGATCGGCGACGACTTCCTGGTCACCCCGCCGAGTTGGCGGCCCGACCTGCTGCAGCCCGCCGACCTGGTCGAGGAGGTCGTCCGCCTGGACGGCCTGGACAAGGTGCCGAGCGTGCTGCCGATCGCCCCGCCGGGCAACGGCCTGACCCCGCAGCAGCGCCGTCGCCGTTCGATCGGCCGGGCGTTGGCCGAGCAGGGCTACGTCGAGGCGATCTGCAACCCGTTCGTGTCGGCCGCCGCGCTGACCTCGCTCGGGCTGCCGACCGACGCCGTACGCCTGGCGAATCCGCTGTCGGACGAGGAACCGCTGCTGCGTACCTCGCTGCTTCCGCCGCTGCTGACGACGCTCAAGCGCAACCTCGGCCGGGGGCAGCGTGATGTCGCGCTGTTCGAGCTGGGCCTGGTCTTCCGGGCCGCCGCCCGGCAGGGTGTGCCGCCGGTGCTGACCATCGCCAGCCGTCCGTCCGAGGAGGAATGGCAGGCGGCTCAGGAGTTCGTGCCGCACCAGCCGTACCACGTCGCGGTGGTGCTCGCCGGTTCTCCGCTGGAGCCCGCCGGCTGGTGGGGCGCCGGTCGCGCCGCCGACTGGTCCGACGCGATCCAGGCCGCGCGCGACACCCTCGCCGCGGCGGGCCTCGACGCCGCGCGGGTCTCGGTGGCCGCGGCGGAGCAGGCTCCGTGGCATCCCGGTCGCTGCGCGGCGATCAAGGTCGACGGCGAGATCATCGGGTACGCCGGTGAGCTGCACCCGGCCGTCTGCGCCGAGCAGGACCTCCCGAAGCGGACCTGTGCCATGGAGCTGGACCTGGATCTCGTGCCGTTGCCGGGGGTCACCCCGCCGCCGGTGCTGTCCAACTTCCCGCCCGCGCTGATCGACGTCGCGCTCGTGCTGCCGCAGGAGGTTCCGGCGGCTGACGTCGAGGCGGCGCTGCGCGAGGGGGCCGGTCCGCTGCTGGAGTCGGTCAGGCTGTTCGACGTGTACACCGGTCAGGGCATCGACCCGGGGCAGAAGTCGCTGGCGTACAAGCTGGTCTTCCGGGCCCAGGATCGTACGCTCACCGGCGAGGAGGCGGTCGCCGCCCGTGACGCGGCGGTCGCGACCACCGCTTCGCGATTCGGCGCCGTGCTCCGCGGCGCCTGACGGTTGTCGAGCGGCAGATCACGGATATGCAGGCTTCGGAGACCCGAAATGGCCTGCGTATCCGTGATCTGCCGGTAACGCTGTACAGCGGGGAACGGGATTGATCGCCGTGGCACGGGACGAGAAGCGCAAGGTCATCGCGGTCAATCGCAAGGCGCGGCACGACTACGAGATCCTCAAGACCTACGAGGCCGGTCTCGTGCTGCGTGGGACCGAGGTGAAGTCGCTGCGGGACGGCCGGGTGTCGCTCGTCGACGCGTTCGCCCAGGAGACCGACGGCGAACTGCTCCTACATGGTCTCCACATCGCCGAGTACGCCTTGGGCACCTGGACGAACCACACCCCGCGCCGGATCCGCAAGCTCCTGCTGCACCGGGTGGAGATCGAGAAGATCCTGCTGAAGCTGCGCGACCCCGGCGTCACATTGATCCCGCTGTCGATGTACTTCGCCAACGGCTGGGCCAAGGTCGAGCTGGGGCTGGCGCGCGGGCGGAAGGCGTACGACAAGCGGCAGGTGCTGGCCGAACGGGACGCCAATCGCGAGATCGCCCGGGAGTTCGGCCGTCACCTCAAGGGGCGACCCCGGTAGCCCAGCTCCGTTACAGTGTGGACGGTGCGGATCGAGGAGCATCTGACGACCGTCCCGGACGACGTGGACGTGGTGCTCGACTTGTCCAATGTGGTCCGCGAGCGCGGCCTGTGCAGTGCTCGCCCGGCCGATCTGCGACGGCTCTTCGCCCTGATCGACGGACTGAAGACGTATCTCGCCGACGGCACCGTGCAGGTCTCCGTGGTGACCGACTGGTCGCTTGAGCGCCGGTCCGATCTGCTCTCCACGAGCGAGCGCCGGGCGCTGCGCCGGTGGATCGACGGCGGCCTGATCGAGGCTCGGGACGGCGCCGACGACCGGGTGCTGGAGATCGCCGACGTGACCGGGGCGAAGGTCGTCAGCCACGACAACTTCAAGGGCCGGCACCGCGACTTCCCGTGGATTCCGGGCAGCGCCGACCGTTTCCTGCGGATGCGGCCTGACGGCGACGGCATACGCGTCGAAGCGCGCGACATCCCGATCTACCCCGAGCACCAGCTGTCGAGCGCTGAGGAGCACGACCTGCTGCGGGCGGCCGGGCTCTACGACCGGGAACGCCGTCTGCGCCGGGAACCCCTGACCCGAGGCTGGCGGTGCCCGGTGCCGGACTGCCCGCTGTTCGGCGAGGGGCGCGACGGCGGCCAGCCGCTGCCGGCGTACCGGGACGGGCGGGTGTGCTGCCCGAGCCATCGGCGGCCGATGAGCGACCTCGGCCGGCTTCTTCGCCCGATCCAGCTCAAGGTCTCGGTCAACCGCACGGTCGTCGACCGCTTCCTGGTGACGCCGGGCGAGCCGGTGACGGTCGGCCGGGAACTGCTGCGCCGGGTGCCGCCGCAGTACGGGGACTTGATCAGCCGCCGGCACGCTGAGCTCGCCTGGGACGGTCAGGTGCTCACCGTCACCGATCTGAACAGCCGAAACGGCGTACGCGTCAAGGGCCGCCGGCTGACGCCGGGCCGTCCGGAGCGCTGGGATCTCCGCGACGCCGTGGCGCTGCACGAGAAGGTGAAGCTCGTGGTGAGCGGACGGCACTTCGTCTTCGACGATGCCCCTACGTCCGAGGACGCCAAGGCAACCGGCGACAGCGCGGCCGCCGACGCTCCCAGCGTCGCGTTCGACGCCGAGACCCGAGTGCACCGGGGGCGGCGGTGACCCTCCTGGACCATCGGTACCGCCTCGGCGAACGGCTGGGCGTGGGCGGTTTCGGCGAGGTCTTCCTCGCCCAGGACGTCAAGATGAACCGGGACGTCGCGGTCAAGATGCTCAGGGACGAGGCGGACCCGGCCGACCTCGCCCGGCTGCTGCGCGAGGCCAAGGTGCTCGCCGGGATCCGGCACCCCAACATCGTCTACATCCTCGACGTCGGCGCGAACTACCTCGTCATGGAGCGGCTCACCGGCCCGGACCTGCTGACTCTCGCGAAGGCGCGGTTGCCGTTCGCGGTGGAGGAGGCGGCCAGCTACGGCGTGGTGCTGGCGGGCGCCCTCACGGTGTTGCACGAGCGGGCGGAGCCGATCGTGCACCGCGACGTCAAACCGCACAACATCATGCTCGACGGCGCTCCGGGCAGCCAGCAGGTGAAGCTGGTCGACTTCGGGCTCGCCACCACCCCGCAGCTTCCCCAGGTCACCGAGTCGGGGCAGTTGGTGGGCACGCTCGCGTACATGGCGCCCGAGCAGCTGGCCCGGCACCGGGCCGGTCCGCCGGCTGACGTCTACTCCCTCGGAGTCACGCTCTACCTGCTCCTGAGCGGGTCGATGCCGTCGGATCCGCTGGCGCAGCCGCCGGTGCCGCCCCGGCCCTTGCTGCGGTTGCGACCGGAACTACCGCCCGCACTGGCCGGCATCGTGCACCGCATGCTCGCCGTCGATCCCGCCGAGCGACCGCGGGCGGCGGAGGTTCGCGAGGGACTGGCCGCGCTCGGTGGGGCCCAGGCAGCGGCCGAGGCGGTCGCCTCGCGGCTGGCCGGTCAGTTCACCGACGTACAGGCCCTGTTCGGCGCGGGTCGAGCGAAACGCGCGGCCTTCGCGCTGGTCCGGCTCCTGGCGCGAGCCGAGGCCGAGTTGGGCCCGGATCATTCACTGGTACGCCGAATGCACGACTACGCCCTCACGCGTACTCCGTAGTGGCCCACACGGTCGCGGTCGCGCTGTCGCCGAAGGTGAAGCCGCCAGTGATCTTGGTGATGGTGGCGACGCCGAGCAGGCCCTTCTCCGTGCGGAAGCACAGGGTGGAGCCCTTGGTGACCTCCACCCGGTCGGTTCCCACGGTCGAGATGAGCTCGTTGCACTTGTGCGGGCTCGCCGTGGCGCCCGCCGGCAGGATCGCGACGCTGGTGTGGTTGCCGCCGTCGATGCCGTCGATGGTGGACTCGGTGTCGTTGGTGAGACCCAGCTGCAGGTCGATACGGCCGCTGCTGGGATCGACGACCGGCGGCGTGGTGTCGAGGTCGATGCCGTCGCCGTTGATCCGGATGGGGCCGGTCCAGCGCACTTCGTCGCTCCCCGCCGACGCCGAAGCCGACGCTGACGCCGACGGCGCGGCCGAGGACGGCGTGCCGGCCCCGGTGGTGGCGGTGACCTGGACGGCGGCTGTCGGGGCGGTGGAGACGCTCGCGCTCGGACCCACTCCCGACCCGGAGTCCGCCGCGGGGTTCGCTGCGGAGCCGGCACCGAGCTTCACCCCGACGAGCACGGCCGCCGCGAGCACCACTGCCGCGACGCCCGCTCCTACCAGCCGGCGCCGTCTGGCGGAGCGCTGTGGCAGCACGGCGGTCGGACCGATCGGCGGAACCGGCTGGGCCGCTATCCGCGCCAGTTCGGTCGCCCGGGCCGCGATGTCCGTGGTGATCGCCGGGGGCAGCCAGCCCTCGCCGAGCCGGGGCGTGCCGCCGCAGGCAGCGATTATCTCGGCCGTGTCGGGACGGTTGCCGGGGTCGACCGCCAGGCATCGTTCGACCAGATCGCGAAGTTCGGCCGGGCAGCCCGTCAGGTCGGCTTCGCCACGGGTGATCCGCACCAGCTGATGGGCGAACGTCCCGTCCCCGTACGCCGAGCGCCCGGTCGCGGCGAAGTAGGCGATGCCGCCGAGGGCGAAGACGTCGGATGCGGGGGTGGCGGGCTGGCCGAGCGCCACCTCCGGTGCCATGGAGCCGGGCGTGCCGAGCGGCGTACGCGAGACGAAGGTCTGGCTGACGTCGGTGGCCCGGGCGATGCCGAAATCGATGACCTTCGGGCCGTCGGCGGCGAGCACGACGTTGCCGGGGGAGAGGTCCCGGTGGACGATGCCGTACGAGTGGATGGCCTGCAACGCCGTGGCGACCGCGGCGACCAGTCCCTGTACGGTCGGCAGCGGCAGGGGCCCGGCGGCGCGTACCGCGTCGAGCAGCGTCGGCCCCGTCACGTAAGCCGTCGCCAGCCAGGGGATCGGGGCGTCCGCACTGGAGTCGACGAGCGGTGCGATGTAGGGCCCGGCGACTCGCCGCGCCGCGTCGGCCTCCTGGGCGAACCTGATGCGGAAGGCCTGGTCGTCGGCGTACTCGCGGCGTACCACCTTGATCGCCAGCGCTTGCCGGCCGCCCGGGAGGAAGGCGAGGTAGACCTCGCCCATGCCGCCCATGCCGAGGCGAGCACGCAGGCGGTATCCGCCGATCTCCTGCGGATCCTGATTGCTCAATGTGGACACCACGAGGGCAGCTTAGGTCATGTGTGCCGGCGATGGTGGTGCCCCGGTCCTGAGGGAGACCGGGGCACCATGAGGGGATGGGATTCAGCCGAGGGTGCAGGCGGCGCCGTTCAGGGTGAACGACGTCGGCGAGGTGTTGGTGCCGGAGTAGGTGCCCTGGAAGCCGAAGGCGGTGCTCGCCTCGGCGGCGAGGGTGCCGTTGTAGCCCAGGTCGCGAGCGGTCACCGACTGCCCGCTCTGGGTGACGGTGGCGTTCCAGAAGCTGGTGATCTTCTGGTTGCCGGAGTACGCCCAGGCCGCGGTCCATCCGGTGATCGTGGTGGAGCCGGTGTTGGTCACCGTGACGTCGGCGGTGAATCCGGTGTTCCAGGTGTTGGGGACGTACTTCACCCGGCACGACCCGCCGCCTCCGCCGCCGCTGGACGTGGTGGCGGTGACCGTCGACGAGTTGCCGGAGGTGTTCCCGGCGGCGTCTCTGGCGCGGACGTAGAACTGGTATTGCGTGGACGCGGCCAGCCCGGTCGCGGTGTACGAGGTGCCGGATGCCGTGGCGATCTGGCTGAACGATCCGCCGTTGGTGGCCCGGTAGACGTCGTACCCGGTGACTCCGACGTTGTCCGACGACGCGCTCCAGTTGAGGTTCACGCTGTTCGCGGTCGCGCCCGACGCCGTCAGGTTCGCCGGAGTCGACGGCGGCGAGGTGTCGCCACCGCCGCCACCGCTGCCGACGGAGAACGCGGTGACCGCCAGCCCGGTCTGCCCGACCCACGGCTCGAAGCCGGCCTGGATGCTGGTGAGGTACCAGCTGCGCTGGGCGTACCCGCGGCTGACGGCGTCGCTGTAGAAGTCGTTGACCGTGAAGTTCATCGAGCCGGTCGCCGATTGCCGGACGTAGGAGACCACGTTCCAGCCGATGTTGCCTTCCCAGACGTTCCAGGTCGCGCCGTTGATCGTCGCGGTGCCGACCTGGGAGCCGACCGGCTGGATCGAGCCCATCTTGTTGAGCCAGATCATGATCTCGGCGCCGGTGTTCTGCCCGTCGGTCCGCGGCGTCGGGTCGAACCAGATGTCGTACGCGGCGTCCCAGACTCCGCTCGACGGGTAGTTCATCGACACCGAGGTGGTGAGCCCGGTGAAGGTGCTGGTGCTCGCCTGGAGCGGTAGCCCGCTGCCGGTGCTGCAGTTGGCGTAGTGGCAGCCGAAATAGACCGACGGGTACGCCCCAGGCGCGCCGTTGGTCGCCTTGTTGTGGCTGGCCGTGGTCACCGCGAAACCGGTGCCGGTGACGTTGATGCACTGGGTGGTGTCGTCGCCCCAGTTGTTGTTCTGGACGACGTAGCGCCCGCTCTGAATCGTGGTGGAGCCGTACTTCTCGCAGATCGTGACGTCGGCGTGGGCGGTGCCGGACGCGGTGAGCGTCCCGGTCACGATCAGCGCACCCGCCGCGAGCGCGGCGAGGATGCGGTGTCTCATCTGCTTCCTCCATGGGCGTGGAGTCGCGGCACGTCCGTGTGCCGCCGAAGGGGGATGGGAGCGCTCCCGCACGGCAGCCTACCGTCAATCTTCATCGATGGAAAGCCGTGAGCCCATCGAACGCGATTCGATGAAAGGAGTTTCGCGAGAAGTGATGCGTGCCATAATTGCATGATCATACCTTCGGGCGTATGCTCATTCCTGCATAAAGTTGCGGAGGACGGTATGAGCATCAAAGCGGCAGTAGCGGGGGCCAGCGGATACGCGGGCGGCGAGCTGCTGCGCCTGCTCGCCGGGCACCCCGACATCGACCTGGTCACGGCGACCGCGCACTCCCAGGCCGGACAGCCCCTCGGTCGCGTACACCCGCAGTTGGCGGCGCTGGACCTGACCCTGACCGAGACCGACCCGGCCACCCTGGGCAGCGCGGACCTGGTGTTCCTGGCGCTGCCGCACGGCGAGTCGGCCGCCCTGGCCGCGCAGCTGCCCGCCGGGGTGAAGATCGTCGACCTGGGCGCGGACCACCGGCTGATCGACGGCGCGCAGTGGACCAAATACTACGGCGGCGAGCACGCCGGGACCTGGACCTACGGTCTGCCCGAGCTGCCCGGCCAGCGTCTCCAGATCGCCGACAGCGACCGGGTGGCGGCCACCGGCTGCTACGCCGTCGCGACCACGCTCGCGCTCGCGCCGCTGATCGCCGCCGACCTGATCGAGCCCGCCGACGTCGTCGTGGTCGCGGCCAGTGGCACCACCGGCGCGGGCAAGGCCCCCAAGCCGCACCTGCTCGGCTCGGAGGTGATGAGCGACCTGAGCCCCTACAAGGTCGGCGCCCACCAGCACGTGCCCGAGATCAAGCAGGCGACCGGCGCCCGGTCGCTGTCGTTCACGCCGGTGCTGGCACCGATGCCCCGCGGCATCCTCGCCACCGTGACCGGCCGCCCGACCAGTTGCGACATCACCGGGGCCGTCGTGCGGGAGGTGCTGGCCGACGCGTACGCCAACGAGCCGTTCGTCCACGTCCTCGCCGACGGCCAGCAGCCCCACACCAGCGCCACGCTGGGCTCCAACAGCTGTCACCTGCAGGCCGCCGTCGACCTCGACAGCGGCCGGGTGATCGTCGTCAGCGCCATCGACAACCTCGGCAAGGGCGCAGCCGGCCAAGCTGTGCAATGCGCCAACCTGATGCTGGGCCTGGCCGAGACGGCCGGCCTGCCGATCTACGGAACTCGGTGACCCCATGTCCGTGACCGCACCTCAGGGCTTCCGGGCCGCCGGCGTGACCGCCGGGATCAAGGCCAGTGGCAAGCCGGACCTCGCGCTCGTCGTCAACGACGGCCCTGACGCGACCGCCGCCGGAGTCTTCACCGCCAACCGCGTACAAGCCGCGCCGGTCCTCTGGAGCCGGCAGGTGCTCAAGGGTGGCGTCCTCAAGGCGGTCGTGCTCAACTCGGGCGGCGCCAACGCCTGCACCGGCCCGGCCGGATTCCAGGACACCCACGCCACCGCCGAAGCCGTCGCCGCCGCACTGCGCGGGCCGGGCGCCAAGCGCATGCTGCTCGGCGCGGTCGACGTCGCGGTCTGCTCCACCGGCCTGATCGGCGAGCGGCTGCCGATGGACAAGGTGCTCGGCGGGGTCACGACGGCCGCCAAGGCGCTGGCGAAGGACGGCGGCGGCACGGCGGCCGAGGCGATCATGACCACCGACACCGTCGCGAAGAACACGGTGATCTCCGGCGACGGCTGGTGCGTCGGCGGCATGGCCAAGGGCGCGGGCATGCTCGCCCCCGCGCTGGCCACGATGCTCGTCGTGCTCACCACCGACGCCATCGCCGGCTCGTCGGCCCTGGACGAGGCGCTGCGCGAGGCCTGCCGCCTGACCTTCGACCGGCTCGACTCCGACGGCGCGATGTCCACCAACGACACCGTCCTGCTGCTCGCCAGCGGCGCGTCCGGCGTGGAGCCGTCGCAGGAAGAGCTCACGGCCGCCGTCACGGCCGCGTGTCACGACCTCGCCCAGCAGCTGCTCGCCGACGCCGAGGGCCACACCAAGAAGGTCGCCATCGAAGTGGTACGCGCGGCGACCGAATCGGACGCGGTGTCCGTGGGCCGGGCCGTCGCCCGCAACAACCTGGTCAAGTGCGCGCTCTTCGGCAACGACCCCAACTGGGGCCGCATCCTCGCCGCCGTCGGCACCACCGCCGCCGCCTTCGAGCCCGACCGGCTCGACGTCGCGATCAACGGCGTGTGGATCTGCCGGAACGGCTCGGCCGCCGAGGACCGGTCCAAGGTGGATCTGTCGGAGTCGCAGGTGCAGATCACGATCGACCTCAACGCCGGGGCCGCCCAGGCCACCATCTGGACCAACGACCTGTCGCACGACTACGTCCACGAGAATTCGGCGTACTCGTCATGATCGGCCTGCCGAGCGTGAGCGGGGGCGCAGTATGAGTGTGGAGCTGAGCGCTGAGCAGAAGGCGGCCGTCCTCGTCGAGGCGCTGCCGTGGCTCAACCGGTTCCGGGGCGCCATCACGGTCGTGAAGTACGGCGGCAACGCCATGGTGTCAGGCGGGGAGCCTCTCGGGCGAGCCGCCAGGAGTGCGGTCGGCGCGCTGCGGGCCGCGTTCGCCGCCGACATGGTCTTCCTCCGGCAGGCCGGGCTGCAGCCGGTGGTCGTGCACGGCGGCGGTCCGCAGATCTCGGCCATGCTGGAGCAGGTCGGCCTGACCAGCGAGTTCCGGGGCGGGCTGCGGGTCACCACGCCGGAGGCGATGAAGATCGTCCAGATGGTGCTGGTCGGCCAGGTCGGTCAGGAACTCGTCGGCGAGATCAACGCGCACGGGCCGCTGGCCGTCGGGCTCTCCGGCAGCGACGGCGGCCTGTTCACGGCGGTACGCCGCCCGGCGGTCGTCGACGGCGAACCGGTCGACGTCGGCCTGGTCGGCGACGTGGCGGAGGTGAACCCGACCGTCGTCGCCCAGGTGCTCGCGGCCGGGCAGATCCCGGTGGTGTCCACCGTCGCCCCCGACATCGACGGCGTCGTGCACAACCTGAACGCCGACACCGCCGCCGCCGCGCTCGCGATCGCGCTCGGCGCGCGCAAGCTCGTCGTCCTCACCGACGTCCCCGGCCTGTACGCCAACTGGCCCGACACCAGCAGCCTGATCTCTGAGCTGTCCGCCGACGAGCTGGAGAAGCTGCTTCCCGAGCTGGCCTCGGGCATGGTCCCCAAGATGGAGGCCTGCCTGCGGGCGGTTCGCGGCGGGGTGCCGGCGGCGCACGTGGTCGACGGCCGCAGCCCCCACTCCACCCTCCTCGAGATCTTCACGGAAGCCGGCCACGGAACGATGGTGACCCCATGACCTTGCTAGATCGGTGGCAGCACTCGCTCGCCGACAACTACGGAACCCCCACCGTCGGGCTGGTGAGCGGCCAGGGCGCGGTCGTCGTCGACGAGCACGGCAAGTCCTACGTGGATTTCCTGTCCGGGATCGCGGTCAACGCGCTCGGCCACGCCCACCCGGCGGTCGTCAGCGCCGTCTCCGATCAGGTCGCCAAGCTCGGGCACGTCTCGAACTTCTACGCCGCCGAGCCCACGATCGCGCTGGCCGAGCTGCTGCTGACGCTGACCGGCCGGCCCGGCAAGGTGTTCTTCTGCAACTCCGGCGCCGAGGCCAACGAGGCCGCCTTCAAGATGTCCCGGCTGGCCGGCGCTTCCGCGGATCAGCCGCACAGCGGGCGGACGGGGATCGTCGCGGCGCAGGGCGCCTTCCACGGCCGGACGATGGGCGCGCTGTCGCTGACCGGTCAGCCCGGCAAGCGGAACCCCTTCCTGCCGCTGCCCGGCGACGTGACCCACGTGCCCTACGGCGACCTGGCCGCGCTCGAAGCCGCCGTCACCGACGAGACCGCCATGGTCATCCTGGAGCCGATCATGGGTGAGGGCGGCGTCGTCGCCGCCCCGCCCGGCTACCTCGCCGGCGTACGCGAGATCACGGCGGCCCATGGCGTCCTGTTCGTCCTCGACGAGGTGCAGACCGGCATCGGCCGGACCGGTCACTGGTTCCAGTGCCAGGCCGAAGGCGTCGCGCCCGACATCATCACGCTCGCCAAGGGCCTGGGCGGCGGGCTGCCGCTGGGGGCCGCGATCGCGTTCGCCGACGGCGCGTTCGCCGACACCCACCCGGGCGGCGCGGCCGCGCTGTTCCAGCCGGGCCACCACGGCACGACCTTCGGCGGCAACCCGATCGCCTGCGCGGCCGGGCTGGCCGTGCTGCGGACCATCGCCGCCGACGGGCTGCTCGACCACGTCAAGCGGGTCGGCGAGCGGCTCCGGCGGGGGATCGAGGCGCTCGGCCATCCCCTCGTCGACCACGTACGCGGTGCGGGCCTGCTGCTCGGCGTACAGCTGACCGCTCCGGCCGGCGCCGCCGTGGTCGGACTGCTGCGCGACGCGGGCTTCATCGCCAACGCGTGCCAGCCCGACGTGCTCCGGCTGGCCCCGCCGCTGATCATCTCGTCCGAGCAGGTCGACGCGCTGCTCGCGGCGCTGCCGGCGGCCCTCGACGCGGCGTGCCCCGGAGCGGCGTGATGGCAAGGAACTTCCTGCGCGACGACGATCTGACTCCGGCCGAGCAGACGGCTGTGCTGGACCTGGCCGCCCAGATGAAGGCCGACCGGTGGCAGTACCGCCCGTTGCAGGGCCCGAAGTCGGTCGCGGTCTTCTTCGACAAGCAGTCGCTGCGGACCCGGTTGTCGTTCGAGGTGGGCGTGGCCGACCTCGGCGGGCAGCCGATCACCGTCGACACCGTGAACACCCACCTCGGCCGGGGCGAGTCGCTGGCCGACACCGGCCGGGTGCTCTCGCGGTACGTGGCTGCGGTCGTCATGCGTACCTATGGCGACGAGCGCATCACCGAGCTGGCCTCGGGTGCGACCGTGCCCGTGGTCAACGCGCTGACCGACGGGTTCCACCCCTGTCAGCTGCTGGCCGACCTGCTCACGGTACGCGAGAAGTTCGGCCGCACGACCGGGCTGACCTTGGCGTACCTGGGCGACGCGGCGAACAACATGGCGAACTCCTACCTGCTCGCCGGGGCGGTCGCCGGGATGCACGTACGCGTCTCCGGTCCGGCCGGCTTCGAGCCCGACCCGGCGATCGTCGCCGACGCGGAGAAGATCGCGGCGTCGACCGGCGGTTCGGTCAGCGTGCTGCGGGACCCGGCCGAGGCGGCTGCGGGCGCCCACGTCCTCGCGACGGACGCCTGGACGTCGATGGGGCAGGAGGACGACGGCAAGGATCGCGTCGGCCCCTTCCTCGCGTACCAGCTGAACGAGAAGCTGGTGAGTCTCGCGGATCCGGCGGCGATCGTGCTGCACTGCCTGCCCGCGCACCGGGGCGAGGAGATCACCGACGGGGTGCTGGACGGGCCGCACAGCGCGGTGTTCGACCAGGCCGAGAACCGCCTGCACGCGCAGAAGGCGCTGCTCGCGTTCTTGCTGGAGCACAGCGGGGAGACGGCATGACCTCGCCGATGACGCGGACCGCGCGGCACGCCCGGATCGAGGAGCTGATCCGCGGCGGATCGGTACGCTCGCAGACCGAGCTGGCCGAGCTGCTCGCGACCGGCGGCGTGCAGGTGACCCAGGCGACGTTGTCGCGGGACCTGGAGGAGCTGCGGGCGATCAAGGTCGGCGGGGTCTACCTGATCCCCGAGGACGGCAACCGTGCGTTGCGCCCGGCGGAGCAGGCCCAGGTACGCCTGGTCCGGCTGCTCAAGGAGCTGCTCACCGGAACCGACCACAGTGGAAACATCACGGTCCTGCGTACGCCGCCCGGCGCCGCCCAGTTCCTGGCCAGCGCGATCGACCGCAGTGGCCTGCCCGAGGTGGCCGGCACGATCGCGGGAGACGACACCATCTTCATCGTGGCCCGCGCTGAGCCGCAGCCCGGCACAAGTGCCGTGGACACGACCGGCGCCGGGTTGGCCGCGAAGTTCGCGGCCTGGGCCAATCTCGACCAAGAAACCACAGAGGGAGCACCATCATGACCGAGCGGGTCGTACTGGCCTACTCCGGCGGCCTGGACACGTCCGTAGCCATTCCGTACCTGGCCGAGAAGATGGACGCGGAGGTCATCGCGGTCCTCGTCGACGTCGGCCAGGGCGGCGAGGACATGGAGGTCGTCCGCAAGCGGGCGCTGGCCTGCGGCGCGGTCGAGTCCGAGGTGATCGACGCCCGCGAGGAGTTCGCCGCCGACTTCTGCCTGCCGGCCATCCGGGCCAACGCCCTGTACATGGACCGGTACCCGCTGGTCAGCGCCCTGTCGCGGCCGTTGATCGTCAAGCACCTGGTCCAGGCGGCGCACAAGCACAGCGGCACCGTCGTGTCGCACGGCTGCACCGGCAAGGGCAACGACCAGGTCCGCTTCGAGGTCGGCATCGGCGCCCTCGCGCCGCACCTGAAGGTCGTCGCGCCCGCCCGGGACTTCGCGTGGACCCGGGACAAGGCCATCGCGTACGCCGAGAGCAAGAACCTGCCGATCGACCAGAGCAAGAAGTCGCCGTACTCGATCGACCAGAACATCTTCGGCCGGGCCGTCGAGACGGGCTTCCTCGAGGACATCTGGAACGCGCCGATCGAGGACATCTACTCGTACACGTCGAACCCGGCCGAGCCGCGCGACGCCGACGAGGTCGTCATCACCTTCGAGCAGGGCCGCCCGGTCGCGATCGACGGGGAGACCGTCACGCCGTTCCAGGCGATCGCCGAGCTGAACCGGCGGGCGGGCGCGCAGGGCGTCGGCCGGCTCGACATGGTCGAGGACCGGCTGGTCGGCATCAAGAGCCGCGAGGTCTACGAGGCGCCGGGCGCGATCGCGCTGATCACCGCGCACCAGGAGCTGGAGAACGTCACCGTCGAGCGCGACCTCGCCCGCTTCAAGAAGTCGGTCGACCAGCGCTGGGGCGAGCTGGTCTACGACGGCCTGTGGTTCTCGCCGCTCAAGTCCTCGCTGGAAGCCTTCATCGACGAGTCGCAGAAGCACGTCACCGGCGAGATCCGGATGACCCTGCACGGCGGGCGCGCGGTCGTCACCGGCCGGCGGTCGGAGGCCTCGCTGTACGACTTCAGCCTGGCCACCTACGACGAGGGCGACCTGTTCGACCAGTCGCTGGCCAAGGGCTTCGTCGACCTGTGGGGCCTGCCGTCGCGGCTCGCCTCCGCCCGCAACACCCGCCTTTCCTAACCCCTCCCGCCGCGCTTGTCTCGCGGCTCTATCCCGTTGATCATGAACCTATGGTCGTTGTCGACCGGCGTGTCGTGTCCGTAGGTTCATGGTCAACTCCCCGATGCACTGATCGACGAGGTAGGAAATGAAACTCTGGGGTGGACGGTTCGAGGGCGGTCCGGCCGAGGCGCTGGCCCGGCTGAGCGTCAGCGTGCACTTCGACTGGCGGCTGGCCGCGTACGACATCGCGGGGTCGAAGGCGCATGCCAAGGTGCTCGCCGACGCCGGCCTGCTGACGCCGGAGGAACTGAGCCGGATGCTGGCGGCGCTGGACGAGCTGGCCGCCGACGTCGAGTCGGGCGCGTTCCAGGCGACTCCGGCCGACGAGGACGTCCACACCGCGCTGGAGCGTGGGCTGCTGGAGAAACTCGGCCCGCTCGGCGGCAAGCTGCGCGCCGGCCGGTCCCGCAACGACCAGGTGGCCACGGATCTGCGGCTCTACCTGCGTGATCACGCCCGGCTGCTGGCGCTCGGGATCGCCGACCTGGCCGGTGCGCTCACCGAGCAGGCCGGGCAGCACGTCGCCACCCCCGCCCCGGGGATGACCCACGTCCAGCACGCTCAGCCGGTCACCTTCGGGCACTGGCTGCTCGCGCACGTGCAGCCGCTGCTGCGAGACCTCGACCGGCTGCGGGACTGGGATCGGCGTACGGCGGTCAGCCCACTCGGCGCGGGCGCGCTGGCCGGCTCGTCGCTGCCGCTGGATCCCGAGCGGGTGGCCAAGGAACTCGGGTTCACGTCCTCGGCGGCCAACTCGATGGACGCGGTGTCCGACCGCGACTTCGTCGCCGAGTTCCTGTTCGTGACCGCCCTGCTCGGCGTACACCTGAGTCGCCTCGGCGAGGAGGTCGTCCTCTGGACCTCCCAGGAGTTCGGCTGGGTGGAGCTGGACGACGCGTTCGCCACCGGGTCGTCGATCATGCCGCAGAAGAAGAACGCGGACATCGCCGAACTGGCCCGCGGCAAGGCGGGCCGGCTCATCGGCGGGCTGGTCGCGGTGCTGACCATGCTCAAGGGCCTGCCGCTGACCTACGACCGGGACATGCAGGAGGACAAGGAGCCCGCGTTCGACGCCCTCGACACGCTGGAGCTGGTCCTGCCCGCGCTCACCGGGATGATCGCCACCATGACGGTCAAGACCGAGGTGCTCGCGAAGGCCGCGCCGATCGGCTTCTCGCTCGCCACCGAGGTCGCGGACTACCTGGTACGCAAGGGAGTGGCGTTCCGGGACGCGCACGAGATCACCGGACGCCTCGTCGCGTTCTGCGCCGCTCGGGGGCTGGAGTTGCACGAGGTCGGCGACGACGACCTCGTGGCGATCTCGGCCGAACTCGACCCCGGCGTACGCGAAGTGCTGTCGGTCGACTCGGCGCTGGCCGCCCGGAAGACTCCGGGGTCGACCGGGCCGCTGGCGGTCGCCGAGCAGCTGGCGAACGTCGAGCGCGAGCTCGCCGGCGCGCGGCAGTGGGCCACACCGGACCAGTGACCGACTGGCTGAGCGCGCCGGCCGCGGAGATCCCCCAGACCGCCCGGCGGCTGCTGGGCTGGGAAGTCTCGGCCAACGGCGTCACGATCCGGCTGACCGAGGTCGAGGCGTACGCGGGAACGGGGGAGGACCCGGCGTCGCACGCGCACCGCGGTCCGACCCCGCGGACGCAGGTCATGTTCGGCCCGGCCGGGCGCGCCTACGTCTACTTCGTCTTCGGTATGCACTGGTGCCTGAACATCGTGTGCGGCCCCGAAGGCGAGGCGTCCGCCATCCTGCTGCGCGCCGGTGAGGTGGTCGACGGCGTCGAGATCGCCCGGGAACGCCGGGGCGGCTCGGACCGCGAGCTGGCGCGGGGCCCGGCCCGCCTGGTGAAGGCCCTGGGCATCGGGCCGGACGCCAACGGGACGTCCATGATGGACGGAACGGGTCCGCTGCTGCTCAAGCCGCCGACGCGGCCAGTGACGCCAGACGAGATCGTGGCGGGTCCCCGGGTCGGCGTCGCCGGGGCGCACGACGTGCCGTGGCGGTTCTCGATCGCCGGGGACCCCACCGTGAGCACGTACCGCCGCCACACCCCCCGCAAGCGCTGAAGCAAGCGCCGCCACTCTCCCCGCAAGCGCTGAAGCAAGCGCCGCCGCACTCCCCGCAAGCGCTGAAGCAAGCGCCGCCGCACTCCCCGCAAGCGCTGAAGCAAGCGCCGCCACACCCCCCGCAAGCGCTGAAGCAAGCGGCGCCACACTGTCCGCCGCAAGAGCTAAGGCAAGCTACGCCTCGTCGGACAGATGCATGGCGGACTCCTCCGCGCTCAGGCCGTCGGCCTCACCGGTGTCCTCGCCCCACGCCTCCTCCTCGTCGTCGACTCCCGCGCCGAGGTCCGGGGCGACCAGCCGCCCGACCGGCTCGTCGGGTTCGGCGTACGGGTCGGGTTCCTCGTCGTCGATCAGCACCTCGTCCGACTCCTCGTCGGGGTCGTCGAAGCCGGCCTCCAGGTCGAGTTCCTGCGTGCGATCGACGTCCAGCGCCTCGCTGGGGCCCTCGGTGAGGTCGGCTTCCTCGGCCGGGGTGGCGCTCTCGTCGGTCAGGTACTCCGGCTCGTCTCCGGGCAGCGCGGGGGCGGTGTCGTCGATGCGTGGGTGCTCGCCCGTGTCGTACGCGGTCGAGGTGTCGTCGGCGTAATCCGGAATGCCGTCGGGAACCGTCATACCGCCCAAGTTACCCCTGATCAGGCGGGCCGAATCACATATCGCAAATAGGTGCCCAGCTCCCGTTCGACCGGTCCGTCGAGGGTCAGCCCGAGGCGTTCGGCGACCCGGATCGACGCCGCGTTCTCCGGCCGGATCAGGGCCAGCACCGGCTCGCCGGGCGCCCGACGGCGCGCCAGTTCCAGCGCCGCGCGACCGAGTTCCTGGGCGTACCCGTGGCCCCAGGCGGCCGGCGTGAACCGGTAGTAGAGGTTCAGGCCGTCCTCGCCAGGCAGCGCGGGCCGCACGCCGCCGAACCCGATGACCTCGCCCGTCTCGGCCAGCCGCACGGTCCAGTAGCCGAAGCCCGACTTCGCCCACTGGAACGCCCACGCGCCCAGCGTCTGCTCGCTCTCGGCCCGGTCGGTCTGCGGCCCGGCCGGATTGTGCACGTTCGTCGCGGGGTCGGCGTGGATCGCGAAATGCTCGGCCGCGTCCGCCGCCGTGGGGCGGCACAACAGCAACCGGTCCGTGCGCCACCAGGTCGCGCCCTCGGTCACGCCCCGCGCGAGGCTCGCGCCCGCACCCGCCGGCCACGATCCCAGCAACCGGGCCGTCGCGGGTCGCGCCAGCTCGCGGGCCATCAGGACCACGTCGTGGCGTGCGTCGCCGTCCGCTACCGCATTCTCCAACCAGCCGGTACGCCGAAAGCCGCAGCCTTCATAGAGCGCTATCGCGCCATGGTTGTTGCCCCGCACGCTGAGTGTCAGCAGCTCGACGCCGTGGGCGGAGGCGTCGGCCGCGACCGCCTCGACGAGCGCCCGGCCGACACCGGAGCCCCGGTGACTTGGGGCGACGGTGAGTTTGTCGAGGTCGCCGTGCACCCAGCGGGTGGCCCACTCGCTGCGCTGCCACTTGGCCGTCCCGGCCACCTCGCCGTCGACGACCGCCGCGATCAGCCCCGCGTCGTTCGCGCGTACCGCTGGAAGGAGCTTGAGCAGCCAGTTCCGGGCGTACTCGGGGGTCACGTCGGCGGGCAGGCCGATCGCCTCGCGCCGACGTACCGCGGCGACCAGCAGCTCCGCGATCTGATCGAGGTGGGGGTCGGCCGGGTCCGTCACGGAGATCAAGTCGGGCACCTCGACAGCCTAAGCGACATCACTTGCGGGTTGACTGACGTCAGGAGTGATGGCATGGTGATGTCACTGCGACATCATAGCGATGTCGTCACCCGTGGGGAGGGTTCTCGTGCAGTTCGCACCGCTACGCCAACGGAACTTCGCGCTGCTCTGGTGGGCCGGGCTGATCTCGATCGCCGGCGACTGGACGCTGCGCATCGCGCTGCCGATCTACGTCCTGCAGCTGACCGGATCGGCGCTGGCCACCAGCGGGGCGGTCATCGCCGCCCTGATCCCGACACTGCTGTTCGGCCTCGTCGCCGGGGTGTACGTGGACCGCTGGGATCGCCGGACCGTCCTGCTCGTGGTCAGCGTGCTGCACGGCGTGACGCTGCTGCCGCTGCTGGCCGTCGACTCCGCCGGCGGCCTCTGGATCGTCTACGCGGTCCTGTTCATCCAGTCGACGCTCTCGCAGCTCTTCCAGCCCGCCGAGAACGCCCTGCTGCCGAACCTCGTGACAGCCGAGCACCTGCCCGCCGCGAACTCCCTGAACACGCTGAACAACAACATCGCCCGGCTCGCCGGACCGGCCCTCGGCGGGTTGCTGACCGCCTCGCTCGGGCTGACCGGGGTCGTCGTGGTCGACGCCGTCTCGTTCCTGCTCTCCGCCGCGCTGGTCGCTGGAATCCGGGGACGCTTCGCCGTCGTCCGCGACGCCGACACCCCGCCCCTCGGCGTACGCCGAGAGCTGGCAGAGGGGCTGCGCACGGCGTACTCCTCGCCGATGCTGCGCGCGCTGCTGGGCATCGTCACGGCGATCTGCGTCGGCGAAGGCATCATGGGCGCCCTGTTCCCGGTCTTCGTCACCGGGCCGTTGCACGGCGGCGCCCGCGAACTCGGCTGGACCATGTCGGCCCAGGCGATCGGCGGCATCACCGGCGGGCTGCTCAGCGGCCGCATCGCCGCCCGGATCGCGCCGAAGCAGCTGCTGACCTGGTCGCTTGTGGTGTTCGGGCTGATCGACCTCGCGATCTTCAACTATCCCCGGTGGACCGGCGTGATGTGGCCCGGCCTCGCCCTGTTCGTCATCGTCGGAGTGCCTTCCGTGCTCAGTGGGGTGGCCTGGATGACGCTGCTGCAAGGGGCGGTCGGCGACGCGTACCGTGGCCGGATCTTCTCGTTGATGATGGTCCTGCAGTCGCTGGCGGCGCTGCTGGGCGCGGGGCTCGCGGGCACGCTGGCCGCGCGGCTGGGCGTGATGAACCTGCTCACAGTGCAGGGCGCCGTGCCGGTCCTGTGCGGGATCGGGTTCGCGCTGATCTCCAGTCGCCTGGGCGATCGGCCGTACCCGGCGGTAGTCTCGCCCGAGAGGCAACCCGTCGCGGAAGCGTCCTGAGGAGACAGACGATGGCTGAGAAGACGATCGGCGTCGGCGACGTAGCGCCCGACTTCACCCTCCCGGCGCAGACCGGCGAGCAGGTGACGCTGGCGGACTACCGCGGCGACAAGGTCGTGGTCCTGTACTTCTACCCGAAGGACGACACCCGCGGCTGCACCGCCGAGGCGTGCGCCTTCCGCGACAGTTACGAGGAGTTCGCCGAAGCGGGCGCGCAGGTCATCGGGATCAGCTCCGACTCGATCGCCTCGCACGAGAAGTTCGCGAACAAGTACAACCTGCCCTTCGTGCTCGTGGCCGACGAGCGCGGCGAGGTCCGCAAGCGCTACGGGGTGCCCGCCACGCTCGGCATCCTGCCCGGCCGGGTCACCTACGTGATCGACCGGACCGGCGTGGTCCGGCACACCTTCACCTCGATGGTCAACATCGGCAAGCACATCGAGGGCGCGCTGGAGATCGTCCGGAACCTGGCGCACGAGCAGGCCTCGGCCTGAGGGCGGCGTACATGACGGTGCGGGCGTTCTGGCTGGACGAGGCGCACGACCGGGAGCACGGCGACCGGTACGCCGAACTTGTCACCAAGGAGGCGGTGCTCTTCACGCCCGCCTTCGGCGACATCGCCCCGGTCCAGTTCGCCTGCATCGCCTGGCGATTGGCGACCCCGCCGTTCCTGGAGCCCGGACTGGTCCGCTGGCACCGCCGGATCCTCCGGGCCGAATGCCGCCGCGACCACTGGGATGGGTCGCTGATCGCCGACGTCCGCATCGTCTCCGACCTGCCCCCGCAGCTGACGCGTACGCGCGAATGGTGGCGCGATCGGGGCTGGGAGGGCTGGCCGCGGATCCTCGGCCAGTACATCCGGCCCAGCGAGCAGGACCTGAGCAAGCGGCCCTACCTGCTGCCGACCCTGAGCATGCAGGCGCCGATCCCGCTCGGCGGCCTGCCGCCCGCGCCGGACGGTCCCACCGACGACCTCGCCGGGACGGCCCGGCACGCCGTGGTGGCCGTCGTCCGGGAGCTGGACGAGCTGCTCAGCCCCATCCTCACCCAGCTTGAGCAGGCTGAACCCGTCGAGGATGATCCAGATCGATTCCCCAGCGCGCCGGAGCCGGACGTCGCATGATGGGCGGTGGAAGCCGACCCGAGGGGGAGAGCACATGACCAGCGCCCGAGACATCATGCACCCCGGCGTGGAATGCGTGCCGTCGCACGAGACGCTCGACCGCGCCGCCCAGATGATGCGCGACATGAACGTCGGATCCCTGCCGATCTGCGGCCCCGGCGACAAGCTCTCCGGCATCCTCACCGACCGCGACATCGTCGTGAAGTGCGTGGCGGTGGGCAAGGACCCGGCCAAGATGACGGCCGCCGACCTGGCCGACGGCACCCCGGTGTGGTGTGATGCGAGCGCGGACGAGTCCGACGTCATCAGCCTCATGGAGAACAACAAGATCCGCCGGATGCCGGTGATCGAGGACCACATGCTGGTCGGCATGATCAGCGAGGCCGACCTCGCCCAGCACCTGTCCGAAGACAAGCTGGCGCACTTCGTGGCCACCGTGACGGCGGCTCCGCCCAGCACGGGCCAGCAGACCCGCTGACTTTTCCGTTCTCCCGCTTCCCGGCCGGTCTCAGCTGGTCGACAGGGACGCCAGCACCAGGCCGGTGGTGCAGAGGACGAGGAAGCCGACGACGACCACGGCCGCCACGACCACGGTCCTGCTCGTCCGGGGCGGCCGTGAGTGCGGATAGTGCGGGCTCATGCCGACAACCTAAACCGGTGTGCGGCCGGCCGGGCGGATGCGGAACAATCGGGTGCGTGACACACATCCTCGACGATCTGCAGTGGCGGGGCCTGCTCCAGGACTCGACCGGCCTCGACGACCTGCGTAAGCACCTCGACTCCGGGCCGATCAGCTTCTATGTGGGCTTCGACCCGACCGCGGCCAGCCTGCACCTGGGTCACCTCACCCAGGTGCTCACGGCGCGCCGCCTGCAGCTCGCCGGGCACCGGCCACTGCTGCTCGTCGGCGGCGCGACCGGCCAGATCGGCGACCCGAAAGAGAGCGGCGAGCGTACGCTCAACCCGCCGGAGGTCGTCGCCAGCTGGGTCGCCCGCATCCGAGGCCAGGTCGAGCCCTACTTCGACTTCGACGGGCCGGTCGCGGCCACCATGGTGAACAACCTGGACTGGACCCAGCCGATGGGCGTCGTCGAGTTCCTCCGCGACGTCGGCAAGCACTTCCCGATCAACAAGATGCTCGCCCGGGACGTCGTGCGTACGCGGCTGGAATCCGGCATCAGCTTCACCGAGTTCGCGTACCAGCTGCTCCAGTCCCACGACTACTACGAGCTGCACGTACGCCACGGCTGCTCGCTCCAGTTCGGTGGTTCCGACCAGTGGGGCAACATCACCGCTGGGGTGGACTACATCCGCCGCCGGGGTGCCGGACCGGTGCACGCCTTCACCACGCCGCTGGTCACCAAGTCCGACGGCACCAAGTTCGGCAAGACCGAAGGCGGCGCCATCTGGCTCGACCCCGCCATGACCAGCCCGTACGCCTTCTACCAGTTCTGGTTCAACACCGACGACCGGGACGTGCTGCGGTACCTGAAGTACTTCAGCTTCCGCAGTCACGAGGAACTGACCGCGTTGGAGGAGGAGACCCAGGCCCGCCCGTACGCCCGCGCCGCGCAGCGCGCGCTGGCCGAGGAGCTCACCACGTTGGTGCACGGCAAGGACGAGACCGCGCAGGTGATCGCGGCCTCCCAGGCGCTGTTCGGCCGGGGGGCGCTCGACGACCTGTCGCCGGCCACGTTGGGTGCGGCGCTGGGTGAGGCAGGGTTGGCCACGGTGGACGAACTGCCCACGTACGCCAGTCTCTTCAAGGAAGCGGGGCTCACCGCAGGACTCGGCGAAGCCCGTCGCGCGATCGCCGAAGGCGGTCTTTACGTGAACAACGAACGGGTCACCGACGGCGACGCCATGGTCGCTCCGGAGACGCTGCTGCACGGGCGATTCCTCGTACTCCGCAAGGGAAAGAAGACGATCGCCGGTGTTGAACTGCGAAAATAGCGTGCGATCAACGATGTGACGCAGGACAACGGCCCCCGATTTGCGGGGGCCGTTTGCTTTGCCGTAATGTTCTCCAGGCCAGCGCGGCACGGACGAGAACGACGAGGGTTACCTCGGCGGGAGGCCGGAGCGCGAATCCTCGAGTGATGCAGGCCCCCGGTGGGGGTGTGCGAAGTCGGTCGGGTAGGCTGGACGAGTTGCCCCTGATGCGGCCCGGCGGAAGTCGGGTGGTTGATGGTGTGTGCTTGTTCTTTGAGAACTCAACAGGGTGCTTGTAAAGCCAGTGCCAAAGTATGCACATATCATCCTCGTGATGATTCCTTTGGTTGCACCATTGATTTGGTGTTGCCAGGATTTTTGAATTCTTTGTTGGAGAGTTTGATCCTGGCTCAGGACGAACGCTGGCGGCGTGCTTAACACATGCAAGTCGAGCGGAAAGGCCCTTCGGGGTACTCGAGCGGCGAACGGGTGAGTAACACGTGAGTAACCTGCCCCGGGCTCTGGGATAACTGTCGGAAACGATGGCTAATACCGGATATACACATTTGATCGCATGGTTGGGTGTGGAAAGTTTTTCGGCTTGGGATGGGCTCGCGGCCTATCAGCTTGTTGGTGGGGTGATGGCCTACCAAGGCTTTGACGGGTAGCCGGCCTGAGAGGGCGACCGGCCACACTGGGACTGAGACACGGCCCAGACTCCTACGGGAGGCAGCAGTGGGGAATATTGCACAATGGGCGAAAGCCTGATGCAGCGACGCCGCGTGAGGGATGACGGCCTTCGGGTTGTAAACCTCTTTCAGCAGGGACGAAGCGCAAGTGACGGTACCTGCAGAAGAAGCGCCGGCCAACTACGTGCCAGCAGCCGCGGTAAGACGTAGGGCGCGAGCGTTGTCCGGATTTATTGGGCGTAAAGAGCTCGTAGGCGGCTCGTTGCGTCAACCGTGAAAACCCGGGGCTTAACTTCGGGCTTGCGGTTGATACGGGCGGGCTGGAGTTCGGTAGGGGAGACTGGAATTCCTGGTGTAGCGGTGAAATGCGCAGATATCAGGAGGAACACCGGTGGCGAAGGCGGGTCTCTGGGCCGATACTGACGCTGAGGAGCGAAAGCGTGGGGAGCGAACAGGATTAGATACCCTGGTAGTCCACGCTGTAAACGTTGGGCGCTAGGTGTGGGGGGCCTCTCCGGTTTCCTGTGCCGTAGCTAACGCATTAAGCGCCCCGCCTGGGGAGTACGGCCGCAAGGCTAAAACTCAAAGGAATTGACGGGGGCCCGCACAAGCGGCGGAGCATGCGGATTAATTCGATGCAACGCGAAGAACCTTACCTGGGTTTGACATCACCGGAAATCTCGCAGAGATGCGGGGTCCTTCGGGGTCGGTGACAGGTGGTGCATGGCTGTCGTCAGCTCGTGTCGTGAGATGTTGGGTTAAGTCCCGCAACGAGCGCAACCCTCGTTCCATGTTGCCAGCGGGTTATGCCGGGGACTCATGGGAGACTGCCGGGGTCAACTCGGAGGAAGGTGGGGATGACGTCAAGTCATCATGCCCCTTATGTCCAGGGCTTCACGCATGCTACAATGGCCGGTACAATGGGCTGCGATGCCGTAAGGTGGAGCGAATCCCAAAAAGCCGGTCTCAGTTCGGATCGGGGTCTGCAACTCGACCCCGTGAAGTCGGAGTCGCTAGTAATCGCAGATCAGCATTGCTGCGGTGAATACGTTCCCGGGCCTTGTACACACCGCCCGTCACGTCACGAAAGTCGGCAACACCCGAAGCCCGTGGCCTAACCCTTGTGGAGGGAGCGGTCGAAGGTGGGGCTGGCGATTGGGACGAAGTCGTAACAAGGTAGCCGTACCGGAAGGTGCGGCTGGATCACCTCCTTTCTAAGGAGCACCTCCCCTGTGAAAGCAGGGCAGGACCTCACGGATGGCGAATGTCTGTCCGGGGGGCTCAATTGGCGGAGACACTGGTTAGTCTGGGCCGGCAACGGCCGACCTCTTAGTACTGCGGGGCGAAAGTTCTGCGTGGAACAGGGTTGGTGCGGCTGGTATCGGATGATGAGCACCCTGTTGGGTATCTGAGAGAACAAGCCTCTGGGGCGGTTTTCTTGGGTCCGATCACGCCTTGATCTTCATACCGTCAGCTCTTCGGAGTCTGGGCTGGTGTTGGTCTGGTGGGTTGTGGTTGGTTGTTTGTTGAGATGTGGATAGTGGACGCGAGCATCTTGTTTCTCTGCATGTTTTTGACATGTTTGTAGAAGCCGAGAAGTATCTATCTGTCTTTGGTCAAGTTGTTAAGGGCGGACGGTGGATGCCTTGGCACCAGGAGCCGATGAAGGACGTGGGAGGCCGCGATAGGCCTGGGGGAGCTGTCAACCTAGCTGTGATCCCAGGGTGTCCGAATGGGGGAACCCAGCACGAGTCATGTCGTGTTACCTGCACCTGAATTCATAGGGTGTAGGGGGGAACGCCGGGAAGTGAAACATCTCAGTACCGGCAGGAAGAGAAAACAATAGTGATTCCGTGAGTAGTGGCGAGCGAAAGCGGATGTAGCCTAAACTTTGCGTGTGTGATACCTGTCAGGGGTTGCACGTGGGGGGTTGTGGGATGCCACGGATCGGGCTGACAACCGGTCGAGGAGTTACAAAATCTGGGGTTAGTCGAAGCGCATGGGAAGGCGCACCGTAGACGGTGATAGTCCGGTAGGTGAAAGTTCCAGATCTCCTGTGGCGTGTCCCGAGTAGCGGCGGACTCCTGTAATCTGCCGTGAATCTGCCAGGACCACCTGGTAAGGCTGAATACTACCTGGTGACCGATAGCGGACAAGTACCGTGAGGGAATGGTGAAAAGTACCCCGGGAGGGGAGTGAAATAGTACCTGAAACCGTTCGCCTACAATCCGTCGGAGCTGACAGCGTGAGCTGAAGGTGACGGCGTGCCTTTTGAAGAATGAGCCTGCGAGTTAGTGGCATGTGGCGAGGTTAACCCGGGTGGGGTAGCCGTAGCGAAAGCGAGTCTGAATAGGGCGGTTCAGTCGCGTGTCCTAGACCCGAAGCGGAGTGATCTAGCCATGGGCAGGCTGAAGCGAAGGTAAGACTTCGTGGAGGGCCGAACCCACCAACGTTGAAAAGTTGGGGGATGACCTGTGGTTAGGGGTGAAAGGCCAATCAAACTCCGTGATAGCTGGTTCTCCCCGAAATGCATTTAGGTGCAGCGTCACGTGTTTCTTGCCGGAGGTAGAGCTACTGGATGGCCTAGGGGGCCTACAAGCTTACCGAAGTCAGCTAAACTCCGAATGCCGGTAAGTGAGAGCGTGGCAGTGAGACTGCGGGGGATAAGCTTCGTAGTCGAGAGGGAAACAGCCCAGATCGCCGGCTAAGGCCCCTAAGCGTGTGCTAAGTGGGAAAGGATGTGGGATCGCGCAGACAACCAGGAGGTTGGCTTAGAAGCAGCCACCCTTGAAAGAGTGCGTAATAGCTCACTGGTCAAGTGGTTCCGCGCCGACAATGTAGCGGGGCTCAAGCACACCGCCGAAGCCGTGGCACTCACACTTTGCTCGGCCGGATGTACCTGCGGGTCTCCGGTCTAGGCGTGTGGGTGGGTAGGGGAGCGTCGTGCGTGCGGGGAAGCGGCAGGGTGACCTAGCCGTGGAGCGCGTGCGAGTGAGAATGCAGGCATGAGTAGCGAAAGCAGGGTGAGAAACCCTGCCGCCGGATGACCAAGGGTTCCAGAGTCAAGCTTATCTGCTCTGGGTGAGTCGGGACCTAAGGCGAGGCCGAGAGGCGTAGTCGATGGACAACGGGTTGATATTCCCGTACCCGCGAAGCAGCGTCAACGCTGAACCTCACTGTACTAACCTCCTGCGGGAGCGGAGGCCTTCGGGCTGAGGCTTTTGTGGTTGGGATCTTGGTGGGTAGTAGGTGAGCGATGGGGTGACGCAGGAAGGTAGCTGAGCCCGGCCGGTGGTTGTGCCGGGGTAAGCGTGTAGCCCGTGCCATAGGTAAATCCGTGGCACATGGGGGTGAGACGTGATGCCGAGCCGTATCAGGTGAAGTCAGTGATCCTATGCTGCCGAGAAAAGCCTCTAGCGAGTTGTGAGCGGCCCGTACCCGAAACCGACACAGGTGGTCAGGTAGAGAATACCGAGGCGACGGGCGAACTGTGGTTAAGGAACTCGGCAAATTGCCCCCGTAACTTAGGGAGAAGGGGGGCCTCTGCTGGTGATGGCACATGCTGTCTGAGCTGGTGGGGGTCGCAGAGAGCAGGGGGAAGCGACTGTTTACTAAAAACACAGGTCCATGCGAAGTCGTAAGACGCTGTATATGGACTGACGCCTGCCCGGTGCTGGAACGTTAAGGGGACCGGTTAGCCTCACGGCGAAGCTGAGAACTTAAGCGCCAGTAAACGGCGGTGGTAACTATAACCATCCTAAGGTAGCGAAATTCCTTGTCGGGTAAGTTCCGACCTGCACGAATGGCGTAACGACTTCCCCACTGTCTCAACCACAGGCCCGGCGAAATTGCACTACGAGTAAAGATGCTCGTTACGCGCGGCAGGACGGAAAGACCCCGGGACCTTTACTATAGCTTGACATTGGTATTCGGACTCAATTGTGTAGGATAGGTGGGAGCCTGTGAAGCTCGGACGCCAGTTCGGGTGGAGGCAACGTTGAAATACCACTCTGTTGTGTTTGGGTATCTAACTTCGGACCGTTATCCGGTTCAGGGACAGTGTCTGGTGGGTAGTTTAACTGGGGCGGTTGCCTCCTAAAGGGTAACGGAGGCGCCCAAAGGTTCCCTCAGCCTGGTTGGCAATCAGGTGTTGAGTGCAAGTGCACAAGGGAGCTTGACTGTGAGACTGACGGGTCGAGCAGGGACGAAAGTCGGGACTAGTGATCCGGCACTGGCTTGTGGAAGCGGTGTCGCTCAACGGATAAAAGGTACCCCGGGGATAACAGGCTGATCTTCCCCAAGAGTCCATATCGACGGGATGGTTTGGCACCTCGATGTCGGCTCGTCGCATCCTGGGGCTGTAGCAGGTCCCAAGGGTTGGGCTGTTCGCCCATTAAAGCGGTACGCGAGCTGGGTTTAGAACGTCGTGAGACAGTTCGGTCCCTATCCGCCGTGCGCGCAGGAGACTTGAGAAGGGCTGTCCCTAGTACGAGAGGACCGGGACGGACGAACCTCTGGTGTGCCAGTTGTACCGCCAGGTGCATGGCTGGTTGGCTACGTTCGGAAGGGATAACCGCTGAAAGCATCTAAGCGGGAAGCTCGCTTCAAGATGAGGTCTCCCACCACGTGAGTGGGTAAGGCCCCCAGGTAGACGACTGGGTTGATAGGCCAGACATGTAAGCTCGGTAACGGGTTCAGTGGACTGGTACTAATAGGCCGAGGACTTGACTAAAACATTCGACGATAGATTCGTCTTGTTGCTCGCGTTCACTTTTCACATCACGACCAGCAACCACTCGTAGCCGGATTTGGGCTCGTGGTTTGACAGGTTGATAGTGTTACGGCGGTCATGGCGGAGGGGAAACGCCCGGTTACATTCCGAACCCGGAAGCTAAGCCCTCCAGCGCCGATGGTACTGCACCGGGGACGGTGTGGGAGAGTAGGACACCGCCGGACAAACTTTCCAGTTGAGGGCCGCCCGGATGGGTGGCCCTCAACTGCGTTATGCCGCAGGAAATGCCCGCGGTAATGGAAGGATGTAACCGTGAGCTCCTCTGCAAACGACAATCCGCGCTATAGCCGCGGTGACAAAGGTCCGGCGTCCGGTGGCAGCCGGCGCGACGGCGACCGCTCCGGCGGTCAGGACCGGCGCGGATCCGGCGACCGTCGCGAAGGCGGCAGCGGCGACCGTTCGCAGGGCGGCTTCCGGGATCGGGATCAGCGCAGTGGCGGCTACCGGCGGGACGACCGCGACGGTGGCTTCCGTGGCGGCGACCGTGACCGTGGTGCCTACGGCGATCGCGGAGGCGACCGAGGCGGCGACCGTGGCCCGCGTCGCGACTCCGGCGACCGTGGCGGCTTCCGGGGAGGCGACCGTCCTCAGCGCGACAGCGGCTTCCGCAGCGGCGACCGCGACGGCGGCTTCCGTGGTGGCGATCGTCCGCAGCGTGAGGGTGGTTTCCGTGGTGGGGACCGGGATTCGCGTGGTGGCGATCGTGGCGGGTTCCAGGGTGGACAGCGCCGCGAGGGTGGCTTCCGCAGCGACCGTCCCCAGCGTGAGGGTGGCTACCGCAGCGGCGACCGCGAGGGCGGTTTCCGTGGTGGCGATCGTCCGCAGCGTGAGGGTGGTTTCCGTGGTGGAGACCGTGACGGTGGCTTCCGTGGCGGTGACCGTCCCCAGCGTGAGGGTGGCTACCGCAGCGGCGACCGCGAGGGTGGCTTCCGTGGTGGCGATCGTCCGCAGCGCGAGGGTGGTTTCCGTGGTGGCGATCGTCCGCAGCGTGATGGTGGTTTCCGTGGTGGCGATCGTCCGCAGCGTGATGGTGGTTTCCGTGGTGGCGATCGTCCGCAGCGCGAGGGTGGCTTCCGTGGTGGAGACCGTGACGGTGGCTTCCGTGGCGGTGACCGTCCGCAGCGTGATGGTGGTTTCCGTGGTGGTGACCGCGATCGTGGCGGCTATGGCGACCGTGGCCCGCGTCGCGACTCCGGCGACCGTCGCGAGGGCGGCTTCCGTGGCGGTGACCGTCCGCAGCGTGAGGGTGGTTTCCGTGGTGGGGACCGGGATTCGCGTGGTGGCGATCGTGGCGGGTTCCAGGGTGGACAGCGCCGCGAGGGTGGCTTCCGCAGCGACCGTCCCCAGCGTGAGGGCGGCTACCGCAGCGGCGACCGCGAGGGCGGTTTCCGTGGTGGCGACCGTCCGCAGCGCGAGGGTGGCTTCCGTGGTGGCGACCGTCCGCAGCGCGAGGGTGGCTTCCGTGGTGGCGACCGTCCGCAGCGCGAGGGTGGCTTCCGTGGTGGCGACCGTCCGCAGCGTGAGGGCGGTTTCCGTGGTGGCGACCGTCCGCAGCGTGACGGCGGTTTCCGTGGTGGCGACCGCGATCGTGGCGGCTATGGCGACCGTGGCCCGCGTCGCGACTCCGGCGACCGTCGCGAAGGCGGATTCCGGGGTGGCGACCGTGACGGTGGCTTCCGGGGCGGCGACCGTGAAGGTGGCTTCCGTGGCGGCGACCGGGGTGGCTACGGCGACCGTCGCGAAGGCGGCTTCCGCGAGCGCGAGGGTGGTTTCCGGGACCGCGGCGAGCGCCCGGTCCGGGAGGACGCGGGCGCCGAGGGCGAGACGCGTACCGAGGCTGGGTTCACCGAGGGCGGGTACGCCGAGGGCCGGGAGCGCCAGCAGGGTCCGGAGATCCCCGAGGACATCCAGGCTGACGAGCTCGACACCGAGATCCGCGCCGAACTGCTGACGCTGGCGCGTCCGGTCGCCGAGCGCGTCGCCCGGCACCTGGTGGCCACCGGCTACCTGATCGACGAGGACGCGCCGCTGGCGCTGGAGCACGCCATCGCCGCCCGTCGGCTGGCCTCCCGGATCGCCTCCGTACGCGAGGCGGTCGGGCTGGCGGCGTACCGGGCTGGGGAGTGGCAGACCGCGATCTCGGAACTGCGCACCTATCAGCGGCTGACCGGTCGGCAGACGCATCTGGCCGTCCTCGCCGACTGCGAGCGGGCGCTGGGCCGGCCGGAGAAGGCCGTGGACATGTTCCGCGCGGCCGACCGGGCCAAGCAGGGCCAGACCGAGGCGATCGAGCTGCTCATCGTGGCCGCCGGCGCTCGGGGCGACCTCGGGCAGAAGGACGCCGCCGTGGCGATGCTCCAGGTTCGGGAGCTGACGTCCGACAGCGGCGAGCCGTGGGCTGCCCGCCTCCGGTACGCGTACGCCGACGCACTGCTCAGCGCGGGGCGTACCGAGGAGGCCCGTGAGTGGTTCTCCCGGGCGGCCGAGACCGACGAAGAGGGCGACACCGACGCGGCCGAGCGGCTGCTCGAACTCGACGGCGTCAACCTGGAGGACGACGACCAGGAAGACGACGAGGACGAGGACGTCGAGGAGTCGGGTGAGGGCGAGTCGGACGACGCCGAGTCCGATGAGGACGACGATGAGTCCGATGAGGACTACGACGACGAAGAAGACGACGAGGACTACGACGACGAAGACGGCGATGACGACGACTACGACGACGATGAGTCCGATGAGTCCGATGAGTCCGATGAGGACTACGACGACGAAGACGACGACGAAGAAGACGAAGACGAAGACCGCGAAGGCGACGAGGAAGACGACGACGAGGACTCGGACGGCTACGACGACGAGTCCGATGAGGACGACGAGGACGACGCAGTCGGCGGCGAGAACAACGGCATCGACTCCCTCGCGGACGAGCACGACGACGAGATCGACGCCGATCTCGACGCGGACGCCGACATCCCGGCCGCCGAGGTCAACCGGACCGAGGATCGTCCGGCCGCCGGCCGTGACGAGTCCGGCGATCAGCGTCCCTGATCGGCGCGGCGAATGAGCGTGGCTTCGGCCGGTCGCCTGGTCGACGCGTACGACCTGGTCATCCTGGACCTGGACGGCGTTGTCTTCCTCATCGACCGGCCGATTCCCGGCGCGGTGGAGACCATCGGCAGGTTGCGGGCCGACGGCGTACCCGTGATGTTCGCGACGAACAACGCGTCACGCCGAGCGGCTGAAGTCGCGGAGCTGTTGTCTGGCATGGGCGTGGCCGCGAGCGCCGCCGAGGTCTTGACCTCCGCGGGCGCCGCGGCCGCGACCCTGGCCGGCCGGTTCCCGGCGAACGCGCCCGTGCTGGTGGTCGGCGCGGACGCGCTGCGGGACGAGGTACGCGAGGCTGGGCTGAGCCTGGTCGAGGGCGCGGACGACAAGCCGGTGGCGGTCGTGCAGGGCTACGGGCCGGAAGTGGGCTGGCGGCAGCTGGCGGAGGCGTCGCTGGCGATCCGGGCGGGCGCGCTGTGGGTCGCCACGAACACCGACCGGACCCTGCCGAGCCCGCGCGGGCCCTTGCCGGGCAACGGTTCCCTCGTGTCGGTCATCGCGACCGCGCTGGATCGCAAGCCGGATCTGGTGATCGGCAAGCCGGAACCCGGCCTGTTCGAGACGGCGGCCCGGCTGACCGGCGCCCGGCGGCCGCTGGTGGTAGGCGACCGGCTGGACACCGACATCGCGGGCGCGCGCCACGCGGGGGTCGACAGCCTGATGGTGCTGACCGGGGTAAGCAGCCGCGGGGACATCGAGCAGACCCCGCCGGAGCTGCGCCCGACGCACGTCGCGGACGATCTCACCGCCCTCTACGCCGTCACGTCCGACACCGAACGGTAGTTTGGTTCCTGTTGGGCGGCTTCCGCCGTCCACCCATGGACTTGTCGCGCCTGCCGTCCCGGGCAGAACGGCGGGCGCGCGGACGAAGGGAGCAGACGATGGCCGAAGCATGGCGGTCGTACCTCGAGATGGCCTACGGGCTCACCAAGACCTCGCGGAAGAAGGCGGAGAAGGCCGTTCGCGAGATCGTCGGCAAGGGCAACGCCAAGGCCGGGGAACTCCAGACGATGGCCGAGGACCTGATGGCCAGCGCCGACGCCAACCGCAGCGCCATCACCAAGCTGGTGCAGAGCGAGCTGGACAAGGCGCTCGGCCGGGTCGGCCTGGTCAAGGCGGAGGAAGTCACCGAGCTGCGCGGGCGGGTGGACGAGCTGGAGGCCAAGCTGGCCGCCGCTCCGGCGACAGCCGCCGCTTCGGCTCCGGCGTCGAAGACCGCTGCAGCGAAGACGGCTGGGTCGAAGGCTGCCCCGGCGTCGAAGGCGGCTCCGGCCAAGGCGACGGTCGCGAAGAAGACGGTCGCCAAGAAGACCGCCGCGCCGGCCAAGTCGGCTGCGGCGACGCCGGTCGAGACGGTGCTCGCCGAGGAGGAGAAGCTGGGTCCGGCCAAGGCTGAGCCCGCCACCCCGGCCACCCGGAAGACGACTTCCGCTTCGGCTGCGGCGAAGAAGACGGCTTCGGCTCCGGCGAAGAAGACCGTCGCCAAGAAGACGGTGGCCAAGAAGGCGCCCGCCAAGAAGGCCACTTCGTGACCTCCGCCGAGCCGGACCTCGAGCCCGACTTCGAGCCGGACCTCGAGCCGGCCGGCGGCGCGCCCGGCGCGACCGGCCATCGGGCCGTCGACGCGGCGCTGCGGTCGCTGCAGAACGCCGCCGAGCTGCCCGTGGGGGAGCAGATCGCGGCGTACGAGGCGGCGCATCGCACCCTGCGGGAGACGCTGTCCACCATCGACGACGCCTGAGCGGAGCACCATGGCACGACGACTGCGCCTCGACGCCGAACTGGTCCGCCGGGGGCTCGCCCGGTCCCGGGAACAGGCGGCCGCACTGGTCGAGGCCGGCCGGGTCGAGGTCCGCGGTCAGGTCGCCCGCAAGGTGGCGGCCATGGTCGACACGGCGGATCCGGTTCGTGTGACGGGGCCGGACGTCGGCGACGAGTACGTGTCGCGGGGCGGGCACAAGCTCGCCGGCGCCCTGGACGCGTTCACCCCTCGCGGGCTGGCCGTCGAGGGGCGGCGCTGCCTCGACGCGGGTGCGTCCACCGGCGGGTTCACCGATGTGCTGCTGCGCCGGGGTGCGGCGCACGTGGCGGCGGTCGACGTCGGCTACGGGCAGATCGCGTGGTCGTTGCGGACCGACGAGCGCGTGACGGTCATCGAGCGGACCAACGTGCGTACGCTGACGCCGGATGCGATCGGGGGGCCGGTCGAGCTGACCGTGGCCGACCTGTCCTTCATCTCGCTGCGGCTGGTGCTGCCCGCCCTGGCCGCGTGCACCGACGGCGACCTGGCCCTGATGGTGAAACCGCAGTTCGAGGTCGGCAAGGAACGCGTGGGGGCCGGCGGTGTGGTCCGGGATCCGGCGTTGCGCGCCGAAGCCGTGGTGGACGTCGCGCGTGCCGGGTGGGATCTTGGACTGGGCGTCGCCGGAGTGGTCGCCTCGCCGCTGCCCGGCCCGTCGGGCAACGTCGAGTTCTTCCTCTGGTTCCGCAAGGACGCACCGCCGGTCGACCCCGAGGAGGTCGCCACGGTGGCCGGTGTGTCACATTCGGAGGTGTCGGAAACAGGCGGGGAGGGCGGCGCGGATGGCTGAGCGGCGGGACGCGCTGCTGGTGACCCACACCGGGCGCAAGGACTCCACCGAACACGCCCGCACGGTCGCGACCGACCTGCTCGCGGCCGGCTTCGGCGTACGTGTCGTGGAGGAGGAGGCCGAGGATCTCGACCTGCCCGGGGTGACCCCCGTGTGCGGGCCGGAGGCGGCCGCCGGGACCGAGATCGTCTTCGCCCTCGGCGGCGACGGCACCTTCCTGCGGGCGGCCGAGCTGGCCCGCCCCTACGGCGCTCCGCTGCTCGGGATCAACCTGGGCCGGGTCGGCTTCCTCGCCGAGGCCGAGATCCACGACCTCGACCAGGCCGTCCGGGACGTCGTCGCCCGGGAGTACACCGTGGACGAGCGGCTCACCCTGGACGTGACGGTCGAACTGGGCGAGATCGAACTCGCCTCGTCCTGGGCGCTCAACGAGGTCAGCGTCGAGAAGAACGCCCGGGAACGGATGCTGGAGCTGCTCGTCGACGTCGACGGCCGGCCGCTGTCGCGGTACGGCTGCGACGGCGTGGTCTGCGCGACGCCGACCGGGTCGACGGCGTACGCGTTCTCGGCGGGCGGGCCGGTCGTCTGGCCCGAGGTCGAAGCCCTGCTGCTGGTGCCGATCAGCGCGCACGCGCTGTTCAGCCGCCCGTTGGTGACCGCACCCACGTCCACGTTCGTGATCACGGTGGAGCCGTACACGACCGGCGCGCTGCTGTGCTGCGACGGCCGCCGGACGGTCGACCTGCCGCCGGGCGCCCGGGTCACCGTCCGTCGAGGAGAGCTGCCCGTACGCGTGGTCCGGCTGCGGCCGCGCCCGTTCACCGACCGGCTCGTGGCCAAGTTCGAGCTGCCCGTCGTCGGTTGGCGCGGTCAGGCTTGAACTCGTTCACCTGCTGTTATCACTGCGCGCGACGCCCGGCGGGTGACACCGTCGTACGCCTGAACTAATCTCTGTGTCGTGCTGGAGGAGTTGCGCATCACCGGCCTCGGGGTCATCGAGGACACGACTCTGCCACTGACCCGTGGCATGAACGTGATCACCGGTGAGACCGGTGCCGGCAAGACTATGGTCGTGACCGGCCTGGGGCTGCTCTTCGGCGGCCGAGCCGATGCCGGGCGGGTGCGAGCCGAGCCGGGCCGGGCCATCGTGGAAGGCCGGCTGCGGCTGCCCACGCAGACCGCCGCCGCGGTCGCCGCCCGGGTCGCCGACGCGGGCGCGGAGATGGACGACGACGGCAGCTGGCTGCTCAACCGCACCGTCACCGTCGAAGGCCGCTCGCGGGCGCACGTCGGCGGGCGTTCGGTGCCGGTGAGCCTGCTCGGCGAAATCGGCGAGCAGGTGCTGGCCGTACACGGCCAGTCCGACCAGTTGCGCCTGCTGCGCCCGGCCGAGCAACGGGCGTCGCTCGACCGGTTCGCCGGTCCCGAGCACGAGAAGCTGCTCACCGAGTTCCGCGAGCTGCACACCGCGTGGCGCCGGGCCGAGGACGACCTGGCCGACCGCCGCCGCAACGCCCGCGAACGCAGCCAGGAGGCCGATCTGCTGCGGCTCGGGCTGGACGAGATCACCCGAGTCGACCCGCAGGCCGGCGAGGACGACGAGCTGCGCATCGAGGCCCAGCGGCTGGAGCACTCCGAGGGGCTGCGTACGGCGGCCAGCACGGCGCATCACGCGATTTCCACCGAGGACGAGGCGGAGGACGCCAACAGCCTGCTCAACGCCGCCCGGCGCAGCCTGGAGGCGCAGTCCACGGTCGACCCGGTGCTCGGCGAGCTGGCCGCCCGGCTGGAGGAGGCCGCGACGTTGCTGGCCGACGTCTCGGTCGAGCTGTCCACCTACCTCGCCAGCCTCGACGCCGACCCGGACCGGCTGCAGGCGATCTACGAGCGCCGGGCCGCATTGCGCGCGCTGACCCGCAAGTACGCCGACGACGTGGACGGGGTCATCGCCTGGGCCGACCGGGCCCGGACGCGCCTGGCCGACCTCGACGTCTCCGACGAGGCGCTCGAGGAGCTGGACCGGGAGCGGCTGCGGCTGGCCGGTGAGGTGGCCGTCGCCGCCGCGAAGGTGCGCGCCGCCCGGATCGCCGCCGCCGGCACCTTCGCCGAGCAGGTCACCGTGGAACTCGCCGGGCTCGCCATGCCGCACGCCCGGGTCGAGTTCGTCGTCTCGGCGCGTACGCCGGGGCGGGGTGAGCCGGCGCTGGTCGTCGACGGCGAGGAGGCCGGAGTCACCG
The DNA here is from genome assembly GCF_024172085.1 of Hamadaea flava. Classification (NCBI taxonomy): domain Bacteria; kingdom Bacillati; phylum Actinomycetota; class Actinomycetes; order Micromonosporales; family Micromonosporaceae; genus Hamadaea; species Hamadaea flava. The sequence continues at coordinate 7,655,017 of NZ_JAMZDZ010000001.1, forward strand.
CGGACGGGGCTGATGAGGTCGAGCTGCGCCTGATCGCGCACCCGGGCGCGCCCGCGTTGCCGTTGCAGCGGGGCGCCTCCGGCGGTGAGCTGTCCCGGGTGATGCTGGCCATCGAAGTGGTCTTCGCCGGGGTCGGCGGCCCGCCGACGCTGGTCTTCGACGAGGTCGACTCGGGTGTCGGCGGCACCGCCGCGGTCGAGATCGGCAAGCGCCTGGCCCGCCTCGCGCGCAGCCACCAGGTGTTGGTCGTCACGCACCTGCCCCAAGTCGCCGCGTTCGCCGATCGGCATCTGGTGGTGGCCAAGGACACTGGTGGGGCGATCACCACGAGCGGCGTACGCGTCGTGGAGGAGACCGAGCGGGCGCGGGAGCTGGCCCGGATGCTGGCCGGTCTGCCGGACAGCGACCTCGGCATCGCCCACGCCGAGGAGCTGCTCGCCGTGGCGGCTCGCGAACGCGGGTAATCGCCCACCGGTAACTGCGGCTTCGGTGCGCTCGCGGCTTCGTAAGAGCGCACCGAAGAGGCGAGGCTCGCGGCGTGCATTCGTGCGCTGCCCGGTGCGGCCCCGCCCGGCTCCTACGCGGATTCGCGGCTTACGAGACGATGTGCCCGATATGGCGCATCGGCCATGGCCGCTTTGTCATGATCATGGGAAGTTTTGAGATGCAATAGCAGCGCGGAATTGACCCTGATCGTGAAAACCGCGTCCGGAGAGCGTGCAAATGCAATATTGCGCGCAGAGTGCCGAGCATGGGGACCAAGCCCGACCGTGCGAAGTGGGCCGGTCCACCTCCGGGGGAGAGACCCAGGCCAGTACCGTGATCAGCATGTCGAGTAGGCGATCACGGAGCTGGCATGCCAGGATGGCCCCGATGCGTCTACCCACCTTGCGCCGGACCCGGGGCGCCGAACCGGGCACGATCATCGGCACCGCACGGCTCGACCGACGGACCAAACGGCTCGTCGGCCGGCTACGCGCGGGCGATCTAGCGGTCATCGACCACGTCGACATCGACCGCGTCGCGGCCGATGCTCTGGTCGCGGTGGGCGTCGGCGCGGTGCTGAACGCCAAGCCGTCGATCTCCGGCCGCTATCCGAACCTCGGCCCGCAGGTGCTGATCGAGGCGGGCGTACTGCTTCTCGACGATCTGGGCGAGGGCGTCTTCCAGAATGTCCGCGAGGGCGACGAACTTCGCATCGAGGGCAACACTGTCTTCCTCGGTGACGAGCCGGTCGCGCACGGCATCCGGCAGGACGCCGAATCGGTGGCCAAGTCCATGGTGGACGCCCGGGAGGGCCTGTCCGTGCAGTTGGAGGCGTTCGCCGCCAACACCATGGAGTATCTGAAGCAGGAGCGGGATCTGCTCCTGGACGGCGTCGGCGTGCCGGAGGTCGCGACGCAGGTCGCCGGCCGGCACTGCCTGATCGTGGTCCGCGGCTACGACTACAAGGCCGACCTCGACGTGCTGCGGCCCTATATCCGTGAGTTCAAGCCGGTGCTGATCGGGGTGGACGGCGGGGCGGACGCGCTGGTCGAGGCGGGGTACACACCCGACATGATCATCGGCGACATGGACTCGGTCTCCGACGACGTACTGCGCTGCGGCGCCGAGGTGATCGTGCACGCGTACCCGGACGGGCGGGCGCCGGGCCTGGCCCGGATGCACCAGCTCGGTGTGCCGGCGATCACCTTCCCGGCCGCGGCGACCAGCGAGGACATCGCGATGCTGCTGGCCGATGAGAAGGGCGCTTCGCTGATCGTGGCGGTCGGCACCCACGCGACGCTCGTCGAGTTCCTCGACAAGGGCCGGGGCGGCATGGCGTCGACGTTCCTGACGCGGCTGCGCATCGGCGGCAAGCTCGTCGACGCCAAGGGGGTCAGCCGGCTCTACCGGCAGAGCATCTCCGGTTCGTCTCTGCTCCTTCTGGTGCTGTCGGCGATCGCCGCGATGGCGGCGGCAGTGGCGGTCTCCACCGTAGGTAAGGCTTATCTCGCTGTGGTCGCGGAGTGGTGGGACAATCTCATGTTCCAAGTGCAGCGGCTGTTCTAGGGATACGGATCGTGATCAACTTCAGGTACCACGTCGTGTCGCTCACGGCGGTCTTTCTCGCGCTGGCCATCGGCCTGGTCGTCGGGACGGCGGCGCTCAACGGGCCGGCGGCCGACGCCCTGAACGAGACGGTGAACTCGCTGCGCAAGTCCAACAGCCAGCTCCGGGATCAGCTGGACGGGCTGGCGGTGGAGCAGAACCGCAAGGACGACTACGTCGCCGAGTCCGCTCCGTATCTGCTGACCGGCAAGCTGACCTCGCGCCGGATCCTCATCGTCGTGATGCCGTCCGGGCGGGAGTTCGTCGACGGCGTCACCAAGCAGCTGGGTGTCGCGGGCGCGAAGGTCACCGGCACGGTGGCGCTGAACGACAAGTTCACCGACCCGTCGAACGACAGCGAGCTGATGGAGCTGGCGGAGAACGCGTTGCCGCCGAGCGTCCCGGCCACGGCGCTGCCGTCCAGCAGCGACGCGCAGGAGCTGGCGAGCACACTGCTCTCGGCGGTGCTGATGGACCGCACGCCCGCCGTCGCGACGGCCGACATGAACTCGGTGCTGACCGCGTTCAACAAGGCCGGTTATCTCAGTGTGGACGGCAAGGTCAGCGGGCCCGCCGAGGCGGCGGTGATCATCTCGGGCATGCCGTACACCGACACCTCGGCGTCGGACAAGAACAGCAACGTGCAGACCACCGTGGTGCAGTTCGACAAGGCCGGTCCGGTGGTGGTGGCCGGGGTCCTCGGCGGCGATGGCAACGTCATCTCGGCTGTGCGCGCGGATCCGGCGTTGGTGAAGTCTGTGTCGACTGTGGATGACGTCAACACCGCGCAGGGTCAGGTGGTGTCCGCGCTGGCGACCTGGGAGCAACTGGTGGTCGGCAAGACGGGGCAGTACGGCGTCGGGTCCGGCGCGACCACGCTCATGCCGAAGATGCCTGCCTGACATGGGAGTCGGGCGGATGCTGGGCCGGCTGGCGCTGGCCGGTGCGGGTGCGGTGGCGGCGCAGGGCATTCAGCGCGCGCTGCGGGCTTCGAGCCTGTCGAAGGATCTCGAGCGGAAGAACTTCCGGGGGAGCACGGTCAACCTCGCCGGCGGCCCCGCGCTGGCGGTCAGCGCCGCCGTGACGAGTGCGGCGGGCGCACCGACCGGGCGGGCCGCGACCGCGGCGCTGGTCGCCGGGCTCGGGTCGGGCGCGGTCGGCTTCTACGACGACGTCGTCGGCGTACGCCCGGAGCACAAGGCCAAGGGTTTCCGCGGTCATCTAGGCGCCCTGAAGCAGGGCCGGGTCACCAGCGGCCTGGTCAAGATCGCCGGGGTGGGCGCGGCCGGGCTGGCCGCTTCGGCGCTGCTGACGCGGTCGCGCGGCCGGGGCGCGGTGACCACCGTGATCGACACCGCCCTGGGGGCGGGAGTGATCGCGGGTGCCGCCAACCTGTTCAATTTGCTCGACCTTCGTCCCGGGCGGGCGCTCAAGGCCGGCGTGATCGTCGGTACGCCGCTGGCCTCCGGCAAGGCCGGGACCATGGTCGCCGGGCCGCTCGGGGCGGTGACGGGCAGCCTGCAGCCGGATCTGGCCGAGGAGACGATGCTCGGCGACTGTGGTGCCAACGCCCTCGGAGCGCTGCTCGGGACGGCGTACGCCGCGCGTACCGGGCCGGTGGGGCGGTTCGCCGCGCTGGCGGTGCTGGCCGGGCTGACCGCCGCGAGCGAGAAGGTCAGCTTCACCAAGGTCATCGAGGGCACGCCGGGTCTGCGAGAGCTGGACGCGTTCGGCCGGATGAAAGCCGATGATCCTGATAAAGCGGATGCACCTGATAAAGCCGACGCCTAGCGGACACGAGTAGCAGCCACGACCACATGAGCCGAATAGCCCGCGCCGCCACCCTCATCGCGGTGCTCACCGTCGTCAGCCGCGTCGTCGGGTTCGCCCGGACCTGGGTGCTGACCCTCTCGGTGGGCCAGACCGACCTCGGCAGCGTGTACGCCAGCGCCAACGCCATCCCCAACATCATCTTCGAGATCGTCGCCGGCGGTGCGATGGCGGCACTGGTCGTGCCGCTGCTGGCCGGCGCGGTCGCCAACGGCGACGTGCGGGCGGTGTCGCGTACGGCGTCGGCGCTGCTCACATGGGTGCTGGCCGGCCTCGTCCCGCTGGCCGTGGTGGTGGCCGTCGGCGCGGACTGGGTCATCCGGCTCGTCGCCGGGCGCGACTGGACGCCAGAGCAGTACGAAACCGGCGCGCTCATGCTGCGGATCTTCGCGATCCAGATCCCGCTCTACGGGGTCGGGGTGGTGCTCATCGGCGTACTGCAGGCGCACCGGAAGTTCGCCTGGCCGGTGATCGCCCCGCTGCTGTCGAGCCTGGTGGTCATCACGGCGTACGCCCTGTTCGCGGCGCATGACGGCGCGCGGGCGGATCTGGCGCAGGCGTCCCGGACCGGGGTGCTGATCCTGGCGATCGGCACGACGCTGGGCGTGGTGGTGCTCAGCGGCTGCCTGCTCATCCCGCTTCGATCACTGCGGCTGACGTTGCGCGCCTCCTGGCAGATCGACCACCCCGACGTGAAGGGGCTGGCCGCCAGCGGCCTGCTCACCGTGGCGTTCCAGCAGCTGGCCCTGATCGTGGCCCTGCGGCTGGCCAACAGCACGGAGGCGGACGGCACCGCGCTCGTGTTCACCGTCGCGCAGACCGTGTTCCTGCTGCCCTGGGCGGTGCTCGCCGTCCCGGCGGCCACCGCGGCGTACCCGGCGCTGGCGGAATCGGCGGCGACCGGCCGGCTCTCGGCGTACAACCAGACCTTGGCGAACACCGCGCGGGCCGTGACCTTGCTGAGCTGCCTGGGTGTCGCGTTGCTGGCGGGGGTGGCCGGACCGGCGGCCGCGTTCCTGTCGGCGGGCGCCGATCCGACCGCGCTGGCCTGGGGCATCGCCGCGTTCGCGCCGGGACTGCTGGGCTACGGCCTGGCGGCGTTGCTCAGCCGCGCGCTGTACGCCCGCAGCGGCCAGCGAGCCGCCGCGATCGCCTTCGGCCTGGGCTGGGGCAGCGCCGCCGTCGCCATGCCGATCCTGGCCGCGGTCCTGCCCGAGTCCGCCCGGGTCGCCGCGCTGGGGCTGGGCACCTCGGTGGGGCTGACCGTGCTGGGCCTGGTCCTGGTGATCGTGCTGCGGCGCACCGGTGCGACAATGCCCAGGTTGACCCGGGCCGCCGCCGCCGGACTTCTCGCAGCGGCAGTGGGCGCGGCGGCGGGCAACGGCGTGTGTCGGCTCGCCGGCGGACTTCCGTCGGGGGTGGGTGCGATCATCGGCCTCGGAGTGGCGGCCGGGGCGGTCGTGGTGGTGGTCTTCGTGGCCGTGCTGCTGCCGTTGGCCGGCGGTGACGTGCGGGCGCTGGCCCGCCGGTTCGCCCGGCGCTGATCGCACGGGCGACGACGGGGCACAGGGGAAGGGTGGACGGTGGCACAGCAGCACTTCCACGGCGCGGTCGCGCTGGTGCTGGCGACCAGCACCGGCGGCATCGGGCAGCACGTCGCGGCGCTGGCCGGCGGGCTGGCTCAGGCCGGCTGTGCGGTGACCGTGATCGGACCGGCCATGACCGAGGCGCGGTTCGGCTTCACCGAGCGCGGCGCGCAGTTCATCCCGGTGGAGATCCCCGCCAACCCGACCCCCGGCGACCTGCGGGCGGTGCGCTCGCTGCGCCGCGTCCTGGCCGCCGTGCGCCCGGCGGTCGTGCACGCCCACGGGCTGCGCGCGGGCTTCGCGGTGGCGCTCGCCCGGCCGCCCCAGCCCACCGTCGTGACCTGGCACAACGCCCCGCTGCGCGGCGGGGTCCGCGGTGGCGTGCACGCCATGCTCGAACGCATCGTCGCCCGCGCGGCGACGGTCAACCTCGGCGCCTCCACCGACCTGGTCGACCGGGCCAAGGCCGCGGGCGCGGCCGACGCGCGCCTCTGGGAGGTCGCCGCACCGGTGCGGGCCGCGGCTCATCGCTCCCGGGCGGGGGTACGCGCGGAGCTGGGTGTGGCCGCCGACGCGCCGGTGATTCTCTCGGTCGGCCGCCTGCATCCGCAGAAACGCTATGACCTGCTCGTGAAGGCGGCCGCTCAGCTGCGGACGGAGGTGCCGGGCGCGACCGTGGTGATCGCCGGGACCGGGCCGTCCTATCTAGATCTTGCTGCGCAGATCTCGGCCGAGCACGCCCCGGTACGCCTGCTCGGCCACCGCGACGACGTCCCCGAGCTGATCGCGGCGTCCGACGTCGCCGTGGTCAGCAGCGACTGGGAAGCCCGGCAGCTGTTCGCCCAGGAGGCGCTCGCGGGCGGGCTGCCGCTGATCACGACCGGCGTCGGGGGATTGCCGGAGCTGGTCGGCGACGCCGCCGTGCTGATCGAGCCCGGCAGCGCCGAGGCGATCCGGGCCGCCATCGTCGATCTCCTCGGGGATCCCGACCGGCGGGCGCAGCTCACCGAGCTGGGCCGGGAACGCGCCGCGACCTGGCCCGACGCTGTGGACATGCTGCGCCGCCTGCTCGACCTGTACGCCGACCTCGCCGACCGGACACCGGTAGCCGAGGAGCTGGACTGATGCGGACGGCCCGGACGAGGAGCGTGCTGGTGGCGCTCCTCGCGCTGATCGCCGCCCTATTCGCCCCGATAAGCCCGGCCCAGTCGGCCGCGGTCGCATCGGCGGCCGGACCGCTCGCCGCCGCCGACGGCGACGCCGATCCCGACACCCGGGCGGACTACGTCATCGTGGCGGGCGTACCCGGGTTGCGCTGGGAAGATCTGGACGCCACGAGCACGCCGACGCTGTGGAAGCTGGCCGAGCACGGCTCGATCGGCTCGATGTCGGTCCGCTCGGCGGTCACCCCGACCTGCCCGGCCGACGGCTGGACCACGTTGAGCGCCGGGAACTACGCGTACCGGAGTCTGGCCGCCAACCCGCCCAAGGTGTCCGGCGAGTGCCCGCAGCTGGAGCAGGAGGTCATCCGGGGGCGCGACAAACAGAGCGCGTCGCTGCCGCCGGACGAGCAACGGCTGGTGATCTTCAACAACGGCAAGAACCCGTGGGGCGCGGTGCCGAGCGCCCTGCCGAACTCCGTGCGCTGCACGGTGGCGGTCGGCGTCGGCGGCGCGATCGCCGCAGTACGCCCCTACGACCGGGTGGACCGCTACGAACCCGGGCTGCCCGACGATCCGGCGAAGCTGACCGACCTGCTGGCCTCGTGCGTATTGACCGTCGCCGACCTGGGCACGGTCGACGCGAAGGAGACGGCCGACCGCAAGACCCAGGCCGCCGCCGCCGACGCGCAGCTGGCGAAACTGCTGGCCGCCCGGCCCGCCCGCAGCACGGTCATGGTCGCCGGGATCTCCGACACCAGCACCGACCAGCGCCTGCACGTCGCCGTCTTCGACGGCCCCGGCTGGGACTCCGGGTGGCTCACCTCGGCCGGCACCGGGCGCAACGGCTACATCCAGCTCATCGACCTGGCCCCGACGATCCTGCACGTGCTCGGGCGGCCGGCGCCGGCGAAGCTGTTCCGGGGCTCGGTCGCCGTCCCGGCGGACGGCCGCCCGGCCGATCTGGCCAGCGCGATCGGCGTACCGGCGCAGGCGGACGCGCAGGCCAAGGCGCAACGGGGCATCACGGGCTGGTTCTTCGGCCTGCTCGCCGTCGTCCAACTCGCCCTGTACACGATGCTGGCCTGGGCGATGCGCCGGTCCTACACCCGGGCCGGGCGGGCGCAGAAGGCGTTGCCGCTGCCGGAATGGATGCGCCGCAAGGCGCCCAGCCGACCCGAGCCGTTCTGGACGAAGTGGGCCGAGATCGCCCTCATCGCCTCGGCCTCGGCCATCCCGGCCGCCTTCGCCGCCGGCATGGCGCCCTGGTGGCGCTCCTCGCACGCCGGGCTGGTCTTCTGGGCCCTGACGGTCGCCGGGATGGTCGTCGTCAGCCTCGTCGCGGTGCTGCTGCCCGCGTACCGGCGCACGCTCGGCCCGGTCGGCGTCGTCGCCGGTCTCGCCGCCGCCGTCGTCGCGCTCGACCTGGCCACCGGCGCACGGCTCCAGCTCAACGGGGTCGCGGGTTACTCGGCCCTGGAAGGCGGCCGGTACGCCGGGCTCGGGGTCGTGGGGCTGGGCGTGTTCATCTCCGGCGTCCTGCTCGCCACCGGCTGCCTGGCCCAGATCTCGCCCCGGCACCGCCGGCCCTGGCTCATCGCCATCGTGGGCGGGGTGGCGGTCGTGGTCGTCGGCGACCCGTTCCTCGGCGCGGACGCGGGCGGGGCGCTCGCGCTGACCGCCGGGGTCTGCCTCGCCGTCGCCGTGTGCACCGGCGGCTGGCTGACGCTGAACCGGGTCGTCTGGGCGACCGCCGCCGGACTCGCCGTGACGGTGGTGTTCGCGTTGATCGACCTGCGCCGCCCGGTCGCCGACCGGGGCAGCCTCGGCCGGATGCTCAGCCAGATCGCCGACGGCACCGGCGGGCCCACCCTCCATCGGCTCAGCGAGTCCAACATCACCGCGTTCGCCAACACGCCGCTCACCCTGCTCGCCCTGGGCTCGGCGGGCTTCGTCTGGTTCGCGCTGCTCCAGCCCTGGGGCGGGCTCAAACGGCTGTTCGGCGTCTATCCGGCCGTCCGGGCAGCCTTGACCGGGGTCGCCCTCGCCACGGTGCTGGCGGGCCTGTTCGGCGGGGCGGCGCTCAACGTCGCGGGCGCGGCCGCGGCCACTGTCGTGCCGCTGGTGGCCCTGGGCGCCCTGCGCGTACGCGAACACGCCGACGATCGGACGATCGCCCAGGAGCAAGAGGCCTTCTCCGGGGTCGTACCGTGACACGGATGCGACACCCCAGGGTGTGATCTGCGTCCTCCTAAGCGGTGAGCGGGCTCCGAGGTGTTAGGGTGAAATCCCGTGGATCATGCGGTCTTTTCATGCTGCGTTCATCTCCAGCAGTGATCACCAACCGCACGTTCGGACTTAACTTCAACACCGACCACGGGAGCGGGTAGTGAGCCCTTCTGCACGGACGAACCTGTCGACAAACCAGCCGACGCGGCACATCTTCGTCACCGGGGGTGTCGCCTCCTCCCTGGGCAAGGGCCTCACCGCCTCCAGCCTCGGCAATCTGCTGACCGCACGTGGCCTGCACGTGGTCATGCAGAAGCTGGACCCCTACCTCAACGTGGACCCGGGCACGATGAACCCGTTCCAGCACGGTGAGGTCTTCGTGACCGACGACGGCGCGGAGACCGACCTCGACGTCGGCCATTACGAGCGCTTCCTGGACCGGAGCCTGTCCGGCAAGGCCAACGTCACGACGGGCCAGATCTACTCGGCGGTCATCGCCAAGGAGCGCCGCGGCGAGTACCTCGGCGACACCGTCCAGGTCATCCCGCACATCACGAACGAGATCAAGTCCCGCATCCGGGCGATGGCCGACCCCGACGAGGACGGGCGTACGCCGGACGTCGTGATCACCGAGGTCGGCGGCACCGTCGGAGACATCGAGAGCCTGCCGTTCCTGGAGGCCATCCGGCAGATCCGGCACGACGTCGGCCGGGAGAACGTGTTCTACCTGCACGTCTCGCTGGTGCCGTACCTCGCGCCGTCGGGCGAGCTGAAGACCAAGCCGACCCAGCACTCGGTCGCCGCCCTGCGCAACATCGGCATCCAGCCCGACGCGCTGGTCTGCCGGTCCGACCGGGAGATCCCCGACGGCATGAAGCGCAAGCTCGCCCTGTACTGCGACGTCGACGCCGAGGCGGTCATCTCGGCGGCCGACGCGCCCAGCATCTACGACATCCCGAAGGTGCTGCACCGCGAAGGTCTGGACGTCTACGTCGTGCGCCGGCTCGGCCTGCCGTTCCGCGACGTCGACTGGACCCGCTGGGACGACCTGCTGGACCGGGTGCACAACCCCGAGGCGGAGCTGACCATCGCGCTGGTCGGCAAGTACATCGACCTGCCCGACGCGTACCTGTCGGTGTCGGAGGCGATCCGGGCGGGCGGGTTCGCCCACCGGGCCAAGGTCAAACTGCGCTGGGTCACCAGCGACGAGTGCGAGACGTTCGAAGGCGCGGCCAAGGCGCTGTCGGGCGTGGACGGCGTCGTCATCCCCGGCGGCTTCGGCGTACGCGGCATCGAAGGCAAGATCGGCGCGATCCGGCACGCCCGGGAGAACCGGATCCCGACCCTGGGGCTGTGCCTCGGCCTGCAGTGCATGACCATCGAGGTCGCCCGGAACCTGGCCGGACTGGCCCACGCCAACTCGCTGGAGTTCGACGAGACCGCCCCTGAGCCGATCATCTCCACGATGGCCGACCAGGAGGACATCGTCGCCGGCCTCGGGGACATGGGCGGCACGATGCGGCTGGGTGCGTACCCGGCCGAGCTGCGGCCCGGCTCGATCGTCGCCGAGGTCTACGGCGGCACCGCGGTCTCCGAGCGCCACCGGCACCGCTACGAGGTGAACAACGCGTACCGGGGCAAGCTGGAGGAGTCCGGGCTGCGGATCAGCGGCACCTCCCCCGACGGCAAGCTCGTCGAGTTCGTCGAGCTGGACCGCGAGATCCACCCGTACTTCGTGGCCACCCAGGCGCACCCGGAGCTGAAGAGCCGCCCGACCCGGCCGCACCCGCTGTTCGCCGGATTCGTCCGGGCGGCCATGGCGTACGCCGACGCCGACCGGCTGCCGGTGGGCGTACCGGCGAAGGCGAGGACGTCGGACGGCACGGAGCTGGACGCGGACGCGTAGCCTGACTTCGTGACGCATGAATACCGGGTCGTCGAGACGACCGAGCGCTTTCACGGCAAGATCTTCGACGTCGTGACCGACCTGGTGGAGATGCCCGGCGGCGGAGTCGCCCCGCGCGACTACCTCAAGCACGTCGGTGCGGTCGGCGTCGTGGCCCTCGACGACGAGCTGCGCGTCGTGCTGGTCCGGCAGTACCGGCACCCGGTCCGGCGGTTCCTCTGGGAGCTGCCGGCCGGGCTGGTCGACGTGGCGGGGGAGGAGGCGGCGGCGACCGCCCAGCGCGAGCTGGCCGAGGAGGCCGACCTGACCGCCGGGCGGATCGAGCACCTCGTCGACCTGCACACCACGCCGGGCGCGTCGTCGGAGCTGATCCGGCTGTTCCTCGCGACCGAGCTGCGCGAGGTCGCCGAGCTGCACCAGCGTGCCGACGAGGAAGCCGAGATCGAGGTACGCCGCGTCGCGCTGGCCGACGCACTGAAGATGATCTTCGAGGGGGAGATCACGAACGGGCCGGCCGTCGCCGGTCTGCTCGCCGCGGACGCCGTCCTGCGCTCCCGCGCCTAACCCCCGCGCTTGGTTCCCTGCAGATCACGGTTACGCATGCCTCCGAAGCGTCGGGAGGCATGCGTAACCGTGATCTGCACCCGCCGAGGAACCGGTCACACAGAGTGAGATTGGCGAGCGCGATTCACGGGTACGTGTGAACCGTGAAGCTACAGCCTGTAAGCCCGGCCGCTGTGAGCATTACAGCGCGTCGGGTCTCTGTGCAGGTGAGCGGCCATACACTGACGGCGAGAGCTGCTGCCAGCCAGTGTTGCGCACAGTGTCGTGCGCCCCGCAGAGAGGTATCACGGTGAAGGTCGGAATCCCCCGCGAAGTCAAGAACCACGAGTACCGGGTGGCGATCACCCCGGCCGGCGTCGTCGAGTTCGTCCGCAACGGCCACGAGGTCGTCGTCGAGACGCAGGCGGGCGTCGGTTCGTCGATCACCGACGAGGAGTACCGCGCGGCCGGAGCGCAGATCCTGGCCACCGCCGACGAGGTGTGGGCCGCCGCGGACATGATCCTCAAGGTCAAGGAGCCGATCGAGCCGGAGTACCACCGCATGCGGGCGGGCCAGGTGCTCTTCACCTACTTGCACCTGGCGGCGTCGAAGGAGTGCACCGACGCGCTCGTCACGCAGAAGGTCACCGGGATCGCGTACGAGACGGTCGAGCTGCCCGGCGGACAGCTGCCGCTGCTCGCGCCCATGAGCGAGGTCGCCGGCCGGCTGGCCCCGCAGGTCGGCTCGCACTACCTGCTGCGGGCGCAGGGCGGGCGCGGTGTGCTGCCCGGCGGCGTCCCCGGCGTACGCCCCGCGAAGGCGGTCGTCATCGGCGCCGGAGTGTCCGGCATGAACGCCGCCACCATCGCCGACGGGCTCGGCTTCGAGGTGACCCTGCTCGACAAGAACATCAACCGGCTGCGTACGGCCGATCAGCAGTTCCACGGCCGGGTGCGGACGGTCATGTCCAACGCGTACGAGCTGGAGCTGGCCGTGCTCGCCGCCGACCTGGTCGTCGGCGCGGTGCTGGTGCCCGGCGCGAAGGCCCCGACGCTGGTCTCCAACGAGCTGGTCAGCCGGATGAAGCCGGGCAGCGTGCTCGTCGACATCTCGATCGACCAGGGCGGCTGCTTCGAGGACTCGCACGCGACCACGCACGCCGACCCGGTGTACCGGGTGCACGACTCGATTTTCTACTGTGTCGCGAACATGCCGGGCGCGGTGCCCCACACCAGCACCCACGCGCTGACCAACGTGACCCTCCCGTACGCCATCGAGCTGGCCAACCACGGCTGGCAGGAGGCGCTGCGCCGGGACAAGGCGCTGGCCCTGGGCCTGAACACCTACGACGGCCAGGTCGTCTACGGCCCCGTCGCCGAGGCGCACGGGCTGACCGTGCTGCCGCTCGAGGACGTTCTGAAGTAGGCGCCACCCGCCTGGAGGCCGCACGGTCCGCATCGTTCGTTCGGTTCGGGTGGCCTCCACTTGCGTGTCGTTTCAACACGCCGTGGATGTGACCCGCTGCGGCGGGCCGCGGTGGCGTACAGTCAAGCGACGGCGCGTGACTTCTGACGGCGGCAGGCGTCGTAAGGGGAAGGGCGGGATATGGCTGGCGGCGAGCGTTCGGAGGCTTGGTCCTCGACGTTGCAGAGCAAGCAGTCCGCTTTGGACCTCAGCGCGGATCTGGGTCCAGCGGACCCTTCGGCATACACGGCTCGTAAGGACATCCCTGAGCCGATGCCGACGGACAAGCACGGCCCGGCGCGCATCATCTCGATGGCGAACCAGAAGGGCGGCGTCGGCAAGACGACGACGACCATCAACCTGGGCGCGGCGCTGGCCGAATACGGGCGCAAGGTGCTGCTGGTCGACTTCGACCCGCAGGGCGCGCTGTCGGTCGGCCTCGGGGTCAATCCGCACAACCTCGATCTGTCCATCTACAACCTGCTCATGCAGGACGATGTGGCGACCGAGGACGTGCTCATCAAGACCGACGTGGCCAACCTGCACCTGCTCCCGGCCAACATCGACCTGTCGGCGGCGGAGATCCAGCTCGTCAGCGAGGTCGCGCGGGAGATGGCGCTGGCCCGGGTGCTGCGCAACGTCCGCAAGGAATACGACTTCATCCTGATCGACTGCCAGCCGTCGCTCGGTCTGCTCGCGATCAACGCGCTGACCGTCAGCCATGGCGTCCTGGTGCCGCTGGAGTGCGAGTTCTTCAGCCTGCGGGGCGTGGCGTTGCTGCTGGACACCATCGACAAGGTCCGCGAGCGGCTGAACTTCGACCTCGAACTCGAAGGCATCCTCGCCACCATGTACGACTCCCGGACGACCCACTGCCGCCAGGTGCTCCAGCGGGTGGTCGAGGCGTTCGGCGACAAGGTGTACCAGACGGTGATCACGAAGACGGTGAAGTTCCCCGAGTCGACCGTGGCCGGGGCGCCGATCACCACGCTCGACCCGGCTTCGTCCGGGGCGCGCAACTACCGGCAGCTCGCCCGCGAAGTGATCGCGGCACAGGCCGCGCGCTGACCTGACTGCCCGCTGCTATTTTTCCGGTATGAACGCGCCCGAGTCTGCCACCGATGCCGCCCTGTCCGCGGCCGAGGGCGCCATGCCGGCGGACGAGGGTGCTGTCGCGTCGGTGGTCGAGGACGCTGCCGGGCCGACGGCCGGAGGCGCGGTCGAGGATGCGCCACTCGCCGAGGCCGGTGCATCGCCGCTCGAGGTCGACACTCCGGTCGTGGACAGCAACAGCGGCCGGTTCAGCGTCAAGCTCGTCAACTTCGAAGGCCCGTTCGACCTGCTGCTCCAGCTGATCGGCAAGCACAAGCTGGACGTCACCGAGGTGGCGCTGCACCAGGTCACCGACGACTTCATCGCGCACATCCGGGCGGCCGGCGACGACTGGGACCTCGACGAGGCCAGCGAGTTCCTCGTCATCGCGGCAACACTGCTCGACCTCAAGGCGGCCCGGCTGCTGCCGGCGGCGGCGGTCGAGGACGAGGAAGACCTCGCCCTGCTGGAAGCGCGGGACCTGCTGTTCGCGCGGCTGTTGCAGTACCGGGCGTTCAAGCAGGCCGCGGCCCACCTCTCCGAGCTGGCCGAACTGGGCCAGCGCCGGTGGCCCCGCGCGGTCGCGCTGGAGGAGCGCTACGCCGAGGCGCTGCCCGATCTCGTGCTCGGCGTCGGCCTCGACCGCTTCGCCAAGCTCGCGGCCAAGGCGTTCAGCCCCAAACCCGCGCCGCCCACGGTCTCCATCGCCCACATCCACGACGTCAAGGTCAGCGTGCGCGAGCACGCCGAGACGCTCCGGGATCGGCTCGAGGCCCTGGGCATCGCCACGTTCCGCGTACTGGTCAGCGATTGCCAGAGCACACTAGAGGTCGTCGCGCGGTTCCTCGCGCTCCTCGAGCTGTACCGCGAGAACCTGGTCGGCTTTGAACAGATCCAACCGCTCGGGGAACTCACGGTCCGCTGGATCGCCGCCGACGGCGCGCGGGTTGAGCTTGACTTCGACGAGTACGCCGGAAGCCCTGCCCCGCCCGAGTCAGCGGCGGACGCCCCTTCCGGCGACTCCGGCGAGCCCGGAGACTCGGCCGAGACAGCCGCCGCGGATGTGGCCGAGGACGTAGACGCGTCTGCGGACGCTTCTGATGGCGCGGATACTGCTGACGCCGCCGACGCCGAAGACGGCCAGCCCAGCGCTTGAGCGATCAAGCGCTCGAAGAGCCCACGATAACGACTGATAGGCTACAAAAGTGACACAAGATGGTTCTTTTTCCCGGGATTCGCTCGCCGATCAGGCCGCGAGCTGGGTGCCGCCGTGGCAGCGGCCGGGTGACCGTCTTGACGCGCCCGAAGACGCTCCAGCGGACTCGGCCGACCGCGCCGACCCGGCTGATGCCGCCGTGGCCGATGCCGCCGTGGCCGATGCCGACGTGGCCGATGCCGACTTGGCCGATGCCGACGTGGCCGATGCCGACCCGGCTGACGCCGACGTGGCCGATGCCGACGTGGCCCGGGCCGTCGTGCCCGTCGCCGACGTAGGTGACGCTGATGTGGCCGACGGCGACGTGGCTGACCTCGCCGAGGTGCCTGGCGACGACACGACTGACCTCGCCGACGTGCCCGAGGCCGTCGCGCTGGAGGAAGCCGTCGCGCCCGTCGCCGACCAGGCCGAGGAACCCGCCGAGGCCGACGAGGACGCCGACACCGGCACTGAGTCCGACGAAGACGCCGACACCGACGAGGACGCCGGGGGCGACGACGCGGCTGGGGCCGACATCGAGGCGCCGATCGAGCACACCAAACCGGTCGAGCTGCCGGACATCGCAGTCGAGCCCGAGGCTCCGGACGAGGAGCCCGGCGACTACACCGAACCGGCTGCCCAGTTGGCCGAGCCGACGGACGCGCCGGCCGAGCCCGCAGCCGATCTGACGGACGCGCTTGAGGATGCGGCCGCGGAGGATGCGGCGGACGCGTTCGCTGCTGCTGCCGGTCGGCTTGCCGCGCTCGTCGAGATGCCGAAGTACGACGCTGAGCCTATCGCCGAACCGCGGCACATCCTGCCGTCGCCGCAGCTCAGCGCGCCCGTGGTGCCCACCCAGCCGAACCGTGCGTACGAGGCGGCGGTCGCCGAGCCAGCGGTGGCCGAGCCGGCGGTGGCGGCGGCTGAGGAAACTCAGCTGGCCGCGTTGGACCCGGGCGAGCTGCGTTCGGCGTTGGAGGCCATTCTGATGGTCGTCGACGAGCCGGTGGGCGAGATCATGCTGGCCCAGGTGCTCGAACAGCCGACCGAGGTGGTCGCCGACGCCCTGCTGACGCTGGCGGCGGCGTACACGGCGGAGAATCGGGGCTTCGAACTGCGGCGCGCTGCCGGGGGCTGGCGTTTCTACACCCGCGACGCGTACGCCTCTTATGTGGAGCGTTTCGTGCTGGACGGGCAGTCGGTGCGGCTGACCCAGGCCGCTCTGGAGACGCTGGCCGTGGTCGCCTACAAGCAGCCCGTGACGCGGTCGCGCATTTCGGCTATCCGGGGTGTCAACTGCGACGGCGTGGTGCGTACGCTCGTCAGCCGGGGACTGATCGAGGAGTGCGGTGCCGAGCCCGACTCGGGCGCGCACCTCTACCGCACCACCTCTTTGTTCCTGGAGAAGCTGGGCCTCGACGGGCTGGACCAGCTGCCTCCGCTCGCCCCTTTCCTGCCCGACAACGTCGAGGAGATCGCCGATGCCGAGCGCTGAGGGACAGGAACGCCTGCAGAAGGTGCTGGCTGCTGCGGGAGTCGGGTCGCGGCGCGCGTCCGAGGTGCTCATCGACCGTGGACGGGTCCTCGTCAACGGGAAGGTGGCCCGGCTGGGGGACAAGGTCGACCCGGCGACCGCCGAGATCTACGTGGACGGCCAGCGGGTCGTCGTCGACAACCGCCTGGTGTACCTGGCGATGAACAAGCCGCGCGGGGTCGTCTCGACGATGTCGGACGAGGAGGGCCGGGAGGCCATCGCGGACTACATCGGCGACCTGGGCGTACGTGTCTATCACGTCGGGCGGCTGGACCAGGAGTCCGAGGGTCTGCTGCTGCTGACCAACGACGGGGCGCTCGCGCACAAGCTGATGCACCCGTCGTACGAGGTTCCGAAGACGTATCTGGCCGAGGTCGCCGGGCCGCTTCCGCGCAGTGTGGGCCGGTCGTTGCGGGCCGGTGTCGAGCTGGAGGACGGTCTGGCTCGGGTCGACTCGTTCCGCCTGGTCGACGCGATCGGCAACACGGCGCTCTGTGAGATCGTCCTGCACGAAGGACGCAACCGGATCGTGCGGCGGATGTTCGACGCGCTCGGCTTCCCGGTGTCGCGGCTGGTGCGTACGGCGATCGGGCCCATCCGGCTGGGCGATCTGCGGGCGGGGCGGCACCGGCGGCTCAACGCGGCTGAGGTCGCGGCACTGTTCAAGCTGGTCGACGGCAAGTGAGTCTGTATGAGAGCGCGCTGGCGGCGCTCACTGAGATGCAGCCCGCCGACGACGGCCAGGCCGATTGGCGTACCACTCTGGACTTGGTGAAGAGCGGGCCGGAGGCGTTGCGGCGAGAGCGGGACGGCGGGCATGTCACCGCGAGCGCGCTGGTCTACTCGCGCGAGCGAGACGCGTTCCTGCTGAGCCTGCACCGCAAGTTCGGCATCTGGGTGCAGCTCGGCGGGCATGTCGACGCGACGGACGAGACGCTGGCCGCGGCGGCCTTGCGCGAGGCCACCGAGGAGGGCGGCATCGCGGACCTGGTCGTGGACCCGGTGCCGGTCGACGTGGACGTGCACGAGGTGCCGAACTGTGCCGGGCGGCGGCTGCTGCACCACGACGTGATGTTCCTGATGTACGCCCCGGCGGGCGCGGCCGAGCGGATCAGCGACGAGTCATTGGCGCTGGGCTGGTTCTCCGTGGACGACCTGCCGTCGCCGCGGGGCACCGATGTCGACCGCGTCCTCCGGAACGCGCTGGCCCGGATCTCCGCCGGAGATCAGGCCGCGTAGAGCTGCTTGCCGTAGTTCTCCGGCTTGTAGTACTCCTCCAGCTCGGCCAGGGTCTCCTGGGTCGGCTGGACCTCCTTGACCAGGCAGGCGTGTGAGGGCAGCACGTCGGGGTGCCAGGTCTCGGCCTGCCACAGCTGCGAGCGCAGGAACGCCTTCGCGCAGTGGAAGAAGATCGTGTCGATGTCGACCACGACGGCGAGCTGCGGCCGGTGTCCCTTGACGATCATCTCGTCGAAGAAGGGCGCGTCGCGGACGAGCCGCGCGCGGCCGTTGATCCGCAGCGTCTCGGTGCGGCCCGGGATCAGGAAGATCAGCCCGACGTGCGGGTTGGCCAGGATGTTGTGGAAGCCGTCGGCCCGCCGGTTGCCCTTGCGCTCCGGGAGCGCGATCGTGTGGTCGTCGATGACGTACGTGAATCCCGCTGGGTCGCCTTTGGGGGAGACGTCGCAGTTGCCTTCGGCGTCGGAGGTGGCCACCAGGACGAACGGGGAGGCGGCCAGCCAATCCCGGTCACGCGGGTGCAGGGCCGCCCGCTCCTTGGCCACGGCTCGGGGCATCGGCGCCCCGAGCAGATCGCGCAGTTCCTCGGGGGACGTGATCTCGATCAGTTCCGCGCTCTGCGTCATGATCACACCCTACTCCGGGCGGCCTGCCCGAATTCCCCGGCCGATCGGGTCGGACTTTGGTACACAAAGGGGGTGAGTGATCTCCAACCACGCCCGTACGCCGACGACGACCTCCCGGTGTTGCAGGACATCGTCGCGGGCTGGATCGCCTTGGCGGGGCGTTGCGCGTACGACCACGTCGGCGAGCTGCCGCACCGGATCTACGAGAATCTGCGCGGCCGGCGCCCGATCGGCGAACTCGTGCAGGTGTGGGAGGAACGCGGCTCCGTCATGGGCATCACGGTCAACCTGCGGTTCGGCTGCGCCTTCGACGTGTTCACCGCGCCGGCGCTGCGCGGGACGGCGGCCGAGGTGGCGATGCTGCGGCATGCGGCGTACGTGACCGAGCACGCGGCCGCCGACGACGAGGAGTTCGTGCTCACCGACTGCTTCGACTGCGACACCGTGCGGGCCGGGCTGCTGACCGAGCTGGGCTTCGAGCGCTTCCGGACCTGGGACGTCGTCAACGAGCTGGCCCTGCCCTCGCCGCAGGACCTGCCGGAGGTGGGCGAGCCGCTGCTGGCGGAGGTACGGGAGGTCGAGGGGTTCGAGATCCGCCCGGCCGTCTTCGCGGACGCCAAGGCGCTGGCGGAAGCCCACAACGGGGCCTTCGGCGACAGCTGGACCGGCGAGCAGTACCGCGCCGAGGTGATGGTCAAGCCCGGCTACGACCCCACGCGCGAGATCGTGGCGGTCGCCCCGGACGGCCGCATCGCCGCGTTCTGTGTCTACTGGACCGATCCGCTGAACAAGCTCGGCCACTTCGAACCGGTCGGCACGCACCCGGACTTCCAGCGTCAGGGGCTGGGCAAGGCCGTCATGGCGTACGCGCTGCGGGAGATGGCGGCCGACGGGATGACCACGGTGACGGTCAACCACAACGAGGAGAACACGGCGGCTGCCGCGCTCTACGCGTCGCTCGGCTTCACGCCGGCCGGTAAGACCTCCGGCTACCGCCGTCCCCGCGCCGCCGCGGGAGCGAGCGACGTCGTACGGTGACGCGATGGATCTCGCAGACGCCATCGCCCAGGTCGAGGCCGGGGATTGGCTTCCCGCCGACCGCTGGTATCTGACCGCGCCGCAACCCGGCCCCCGCGCGGCGGCGGTCGTCGCCTTCCCCGGCGTGTCGATCATCGCGGCCGACGTGGACTCCGCCTGGGTCGCGGGCGAACTGCCCGAGGAGGACTTGTCCGCGCCGCTCAACCCCCCCTTTCTGCGCGCGCTGGAGGAGAAGCTCACGCGCCGCGTGAACAACATCGACATCGTGATGATGTCCGTGCGCCTGCCTGGCCCGCCGCCACTCACGCTGCGTGAGGTGTCCGACTCCGATCACCCACGCGTACGCCGGGCGCACCGCTACCGTGACGAGGTACGCGTCTGGGAGACGGAGTCCGGGCGGGGTGTCCTGATCGTCGGCCGGGGTCTGGCCGGACGCTGGGAGGTGGCGGTGGAGGTGGATCCGCAGGCCCGCGACCGGGGGCTGGGCCGGACGCTGGCGCTGGCCGCCCGGCACCTGGTACCGGAGGAGCGGCCGGTGTGGGCGCAGATCGCCCCGGGCAACGCCGCCTCGGTGCGGGCGTTCCTGGCCGCGGGGTACGAGCCGGTCGGAGCGGAGGCCCTCCTTGTTTCCTGACGTCACCTTCAGCGCGCTGGTGGAGAACCACTTCGCCTTCATGGGAGCCCAGCGGGGCGACCTGCACCGCAAGGGCGCGGCGATCGAGCTGGTCGGCCGGGCCGACTTCCTGTCCTGGTGGGCGCCCCTGATCGCCGATGTCGAGGTGCCGCCGGAGGCCACCACGGTGCGCCTCTTTCCGTGGAGTGACGAGTCCTGGCCTCCGCGCCTCGCCGACCTCGGCTTCCGCATGTCGAGCGAATTGTCCTACCTGGACTGCCCCGTCCGGCCCGGCACGGCGGCGACGCTGCCCGACGGGGTCACCATCGAGGTCGTCGCCTCCGACGCCGACGTGGACGCGTTCGCGACCGTCCAGACGGCAGGCTTCGCCGAGCCGGCCGACACCGACGAGGACCTCGCCTGGTGGCGGGAGTTCCTCATCGAGGAGGCCCGGCGTAACTCCACCGACCCGGCGCAGACCTTCTACGTCCTGCGGGCCGACGGCGTACCGGCGGCGGTCTCGCTCACCGTCGTGACCGACGGCGTCTGCGGGGTGTACGGGGTCGCCACGTCGCCGGAGTTCCGCCGTCGCGGCTACGCCAACCAGCTGCTCGACCGGATCCGGGTGGACGCGTACGCCCGGGGTGACGAGCGGCTGGCGTTGCAGGTCGAGCCGGATTCGGCCGCCGAACGGATCTACCTCGCCGCCGGGTTCGAACCCCGATTCCGGTCCACGCTGTACTCGCGATGACGCCGCCCGGCGAGGCGGCCGTCGTCGGCGGGGGCATCGGCGGGCTGGCCGCGGCGCTCGCCCTGCATCGTGCGGGCTGGGGCGTACGCGTCTTGGAGCGTGCTCCGCAGATCACCGAGATCGGCGCGGGCCTGTCGCTGTGGCCGAACGCGATCCGCGCGCTTGCCGCCCTCGGCCTCGCCGATCAGGTGCTCGAGCTCGGTGCCGTCGAGGCCCGGGGCGGCATCCGCGATCGTCGGGGACGCTGGCTGTCCCGGTCGTCGGCGGCCGAGATCAGCCGGGCGTACGGGTATCCGATGCTCGTCGTGCATCGGGCGGACCTGGTACGCGTACTGCGCGACGCGCTGCCGGACGGCGTGCTCCAACTGGGGATTGAGGTCCAGGACGTGCCGGCCGCGCCTTTGGTGGTCGCAGCCGACGGAGCCACCAGTACGCTGCGCCGGCGTCTGCTGCCCGGCTACGAGCCCCGGTACGCCGGCTACACCGCCTGGCGGATGATCAACGCGTACGACGCGCCCGCCGACGGCGCGGTCACCTGGGGCCGGGGCGAACGGTTCGGCTTCGCGCCGATGACCGGCGGCCGGTTCTACTGCTTCGCCACGGCCACCGTCCCGGCCGGTGGACGCTCCCCGGACGGCGAGTACGCCGAGCTGCTGCGGCGCTTCGGCGACTGGCCCGAGCCCATTCCGGCGCTGCTGGCGGCGACCGCCCCGGAGGCGGTGCTGCGCCATGACATCACCGACCTGCCGGATTTGCCCAGCTTCGCCGGCGGCCGGGTCGCGTACCTGGGCGACGCCGCGCACGCCATGACGCCCAACCTGGGACAGGGCGCGTGCCAGGCGCTGGAGGACGCGGTCACGCTCGCCCGCTGTGTGACCGCCGCGCCGGACGTGCCTACCGGGCTGGCCCGCTACGACGCGCTGCGGCGACGGCGTACGCAGATGATCGTGCGGCGTTCCCGGCGGCTGGGCCAGGTCGGGCAACTGGCTTCGCCGGTGGGCGTACTGGGCCGGGATCTGGTCGCCCGGCTGGTCCCGCCCGCGCTGACCTTGCGAGGGCTGGCCCCCGTGCTGCGCTGGGATGTGTGACCATCTGGCGCATGCCGGACTGGACCTATCATCCTCTGCGCCCGCTCGCGTCCGCTGTGCTGGGCGTACGCCGATCGCAGCGCGCCGCGTTGCACGGCTTGGCCACGCTCGTCTCGCTGCCGGGCGGGGCCAAGGCCGTCTCGGCGGTCTTCGACCACCCGGCGGTCCCGGCTGACCTGGCCGGCCGGTTCGGGGCCAGCGTGCCGGTGAGCGTGGCCCGCGACGCGATTCGGGCGCTTGCGGTGCAGGGGGCCTCGATGATCGAGATCGGTCCCGTCGAGGCCGCGGATCTTCCAGCCGTACGCGCGGCGCTGGCCGGCCGCCGGTGCCAGGTCATCGGCCGGGCCGCCACGGCAGAGGTGGCCGAGCAGCTCGCGCCGCTGGTCGACCGCGTGATCGTCGGCGACCCGCCCGACCTCGTACGCCTGGCCGAGCCGTCGATCGCCGGGGCGCTGACCGCCCTGGCCGACGAGTCGGCGACCGTGCTGGCGACCCCGGCCGTCCTGGTCGAAGCCGGGCCGGGCTGGTTCCAGCGGGTGATCGAGGCCCGGCAGCCGACCGAACCCGCACCCCGCGTACGCGACGCCGGGCTCGACCCGCGCCGGTGGCACGCCTGGGTGTGGGGGCTGATCGTCGGCCTGGCCATGACCGGTGGCGGCCTCGTCGCGGCGGGAATCACGCTCGGCCCGGTGCTGCTCTGGTACGACCAGGACTTCCTCGGCATGAACCTGTCTGATGTGGACGCTGTGAACGCCCGGCTCGCCCACTTCCTGCAACACGACCGGATCACGATGGCGGGCGGCATGGTGGCGATCGGCATCCTCTACACCGGGCTCGCCTGGGGCGGCATCCGGCGCGGCTGGCCGTGGGCGCGGGCGGCGTACCTGGTCTCCGGGCTCATCGGCTTCCCGACGCTGCTCTACTTCCTCGGCACCGGATTCGTCGAGCCGCTCCACACCGCGCTGGCGATCGTGCTCTTCCCGATGTTCCTGCTCGCCACCTGGCGACGGCCGGCGGTCGCCCGCTGGACGGTCGCGCCGGAGGGCCCGGAACCGGAACGCCGCCGGGCGCTGGTCGGGCAGCTGCTGCTGATCGTCACGGGCGTCGGCCTGTTCGCGGGCGGCGCGACCGTGTCGATCGTCGGGCTGACCGGCGTCTTCGTCGACACCGACCTGGTCTTCCTGGGGACCGATCCGGCGTTCCTGGACGCGGCGAACCCGCACCTGGCTCCGTTCATCGCCCACGACCGGGCCGGGTTCGGCGGGCTGCTGATGGCCACCGCGGCGGCGATCGTGCTGCTCAGCCTGTGGGGCTGGCGGCGGGGCGAGGCGTGGGTGTGGTGGACGCTCGCCGGGGCGGCCACCGCCGGCTTCGCCCCGGCCCTCATCATCCACAAGGGAATCGGATACACCTCCTTCGAACACCTCTTCCCGGTCTACCTGGGCGTCGCCTTCAGCGTCACCGCGCTGGCCTTGTCGAACGCGTACCTGCGGGCGGCCCGGTAGCCCCGCGGTCTGGTAAGTTCCCATTGGGAACTCACTCCGGTTTCCGGGGGGACCAGGCCTGGGGAGGCTGCCGTGCGCGACGTCGTCCACACCATCCGCCGTCTGCCCGGCTGGCTGCGCGTACTGATGATCGGCCAGTTCGTCAGCGCCGCCGGGTCGCTGGCCTGGCTCTACATGACGCTCTACCTCGTCGTCGACCGCGGCGTCAGCGCGCCGACCGCCGGGCTCATCACCGCGGCGTACGGGGTCGGGGTGATCGCCGGAAACCTCGGCGGCGGCTGGATCGGCGACCGGTTCGGGCTGCGGCGCACGATGCTGATCGCGGTCGGCGGCTGGATCGTCTGCTGCGCGCTCGTGCCGATCACGCCGATCGCGGCGCTGCCGGTGCTGATCGCGGTGGCCGGGGCCATCGGCGGGATCAACCGGCCGGTCGGCAGCGCCCTGGTCGCCACCACCATCCCGGCCGACCTGCGCCGGGTCGGCATCGCCCTGTCCCGCTCGGTGTCCAACGCGGGCACCATCGTCGGCCCGCCGCTCGGGGCGCTGTTCGCGGCGTACGACTTCGGGCTGTTGTTCGTCTTCGACGCCGTGACCAGCGCGATCCTCTGGGTCGTCATCTTCGCGCGGGTGCCACGCCCGGCCGGCTCGACCGCGCATACCCGGGGCGGCGGCAGCATGATCGCGGCACTGCGCGCCCGGCCCGCGATCCTCGCGCTGCTGGCCGCGATCGTCGCCATCGACACCGTCTACCGGCTCCAGTACACGGTCCTGCCGCTCTGGCTGCGCGACCACGGCCAGCCGACCGCCGCGTACGGCCTGCTCATCTCGCTCAACTGCGTGCTCATCGTGCTCGCTGAGGCAGCCTTGGCGGCACGTCTGCGCGGGCACTCGGCGGTGGCCGTCATCGGGGCCGGCTTCCTCCTCGTCGGGGCCGGATATCTGCTGCTCGGTACGGGGTTTGGCCTGATCGCGGCGGTCGCCATGATGATCGTGGTGACGGCGGGGGAGATGCTCTACAAGCCGACCGCGACCGCGTACGCCGCCGACGCCGCCCCGGACGGAATGGCCGGTCGGTACCAGAGCCTCTACGGCGCGGCGTCGATCGCCGGAATGACGTTGAGCCCGGCGCTCGGCACCGCCCTGTACGCCCACTCGCCGGCCCTGGTCTGGCCGCTCGGCGGTCTCCTGGCCCTCGCCGTCGGCGCCGGTACGCTCGCCGCCGCCCGTCCGCGGCCGACCCCGGGACCCCGCCCGCGTCCGAGTCCCGACCCCGACCTCGCCCAGCACCCGTCCTGACCGACGGCGGCAAGATCGTCGGCGGCCGACGATCAGCTCGCTAAAACGCCCACGATCGTCGGCCACCGACGATCTTGGAGGCGTCGACGGCCAAGAATGTCGGCTGCCGACGATCATGGGGTGGGGCGGAGGAGCGGTGGGACTCGCGGCGGAGGAGCGGTGGGACTCGGGGCGGAGGAGCGGTGGGACTCGGGGCGGGGGAGACGGCTGAGGGCGGGGGCGGTGGGACGCGGCTGACCGGCTCGGGGCACTGCTTTCGGCGTATCAAAAATGGGACATGAGGAGATGTCCGGCACGTTCCGGCGGCCTGACGCGGACCTCGCGGCCGGGACCGGGCAGAATGGGACGGTGAAGCGGCGCCGGGCCGCGAGCGGGAGCGGGAGGCAGGCGTGACGCAGACGGTGGTCGTGGCCGTGGACGGACCGTCCGGGTCGGGCAAGTCGACGGTTTCGAAGCGGCTCGCGGCGAAGCTGGACGCCCGCTACCTGGACACGGGGGCGATGTACCGGGCCGCTACCTGGGCAGTGCTGCAGGCGGACGCGCAGCTGACCGACCCGGACGGCATCTACAAGATCGTGAGCGCGGCCAGCCTGGAGATCGTCACCGATCCGCAGGCTCCGTCGATCAGCGTCGACGGCGTCAACGTCGACGGCCCGATCCGGGGGCAGGAGGTCACCAAGGCGGTCTCCGCCGTCGCGGCCGTCCCCGCCGTTCGCCAGCTGCTCGTGGACTTGCAGCGGAAGATCATCGCCGAGGCGGGCCGGATCGTCGTCGAGGGCCGGGACATCGGCACCGTCGTCGCGCCCGACGCCGACCTGAAGGTCTACCTGACCGCGTCCGAGCACGCGCGCGCCGCCCGGCGCAGCGCCGAGCACGCCGCCGACCACGCCGCGACCGCCGCCGACCTGCGTCGCCGTGACCACCTCGACTCCACCCGCAAGACCGACCCGCTCAAGCAGGCGGCCGACGCGGTCGTCCTCGACAGCACCGAGCTGGGCATCGACGAGGTCGTCGCCGAGCTGCTGCGCCTGCTCGACAAGTGAGCGACCCCCGGAATCCAGGGGCAGACCTCCTCGACAAGTGAAAGAAAATAACCGTGTCTGAAGATATCGAGTGGGTCGAGGACGTCGTCGGCTCCGAGGACGGTCCCGCGCCGATCAACCCGGTCGTGGCCGTCGTCGGGCGGCCCAACGTCGGCAAGTCGACGCTGGTCAACCGGTTCATCGGCCGCCGGCAGGCGGTCGTGGAGGACAAGCCCGGCGTCACCCGGGACCGGGTGGCCTACGACGCGTACTGGAACGGCCGCCAGTTCACCGTGGTGGACACCGGCGGCTGGATCCCGGACGCGAAGGACCGGGCGGCCGCGATCGCCCGGCAGGCGGAGATCGCCGTCGACACGGCCGACGTCGTCGTGTTCGTGGTCGACGCGACCGTCGGGGCGACCGATGTCGACGAGGCCGCCGTCCGCATGCTCCGGGCCAGCCGCAAGCCGGTGATCCTGGTCGCGAACAAGGCCGACAACAACGCCATCGAGATCGAGGCGACCAGCCTGTGGTCGCTCGGCCTGGGCGAGCCGCAGGCGGTGTCGGCCCTGCACGGCCGGGGTTCGGGCGACCTGCTCGACGCGATCCTGGCCGCGATCCCGGAGGCGCCGGTGATCGTCGAGGACCGTCCGCGCGGCCCGCGCCGAGTGGCGCTCGTCGGCCGGCCCAACGTCGGCAAGTCGAGCCTGCTCAACAAGCTGTCCGGGGAAGAACGCTCGGTCGTGGACTCGGTCGCCGGGACCACTGTGGACCCTGTCGACTCGCTGGTCACCGTGGGCGGCGAAGTATGGCAGTTCGTCGACACCGCCGGGCTGCGCAAGCGAGCCGGGCAGGCGAGCGGCACCGAGTACTTCGCGTCGCTGCGTACCCAGGCCGCCATCGAGGCCGCCGAGGTCGCCATCGTGCTGCTCGACTCCAGCGAGGTCATCAGCGAGCAGGACCAGCGTCTGCTCACCATGGTGGTGGAGGCCGGGCGCGCCCTGGTCATCGCGTTCAACAAGTGGGACCTCGTCGACGCCGACCGCCGCTGGTACCTCGACAAGGAGATCGAGCGGGAACTCAAGCGCATCCCGTGGGCGGCCCGGATCAACGTCTCCGCGCGTACCGGGCGAGCGGTCGACAAGCTCGCGCCCGCGCTGCGTACGGCGCTGGCCAGTTGGGAGCAGCGCATCCCGACCGGGCAGCTCAACCAGTGGCTGACGGCGCTGGTGCAGGCCACGCCGCACCCGGTCCGGGGTGGCAAGGCGCCGCGGGTGCTCTTCGCGACGCAGGCCGGGGTGGCTCCGCCGCGGTTCGTCATCTTCTCCACCGGTCCGCTGGACGCCGGATACGTTCGGTTCGTCGAGCGGAAGCTGCGGGAGGAGTTCGGCTTCGAGGGCAGCCCGATCGACATCTCCGTGCGTACGCGCCGGGAGGAGCGCGCCAAGAAGCGCTGACGCGCGGCGTGCTAAAAATCTGAAGTGACTGCCACCCTCGATTCTCCGAAGCCGCGCCAAGATCTGGTGGAGCGCTCGCTGCCCTTCCTGCCGAAGGGCAGCGAGATCCGCCAGGCGTTCATCGCCCAGGCCGCGCCGAACTTCGGCTACTTCCTCGTCACCTATCTGACCGGGCTGACGATGTCGCGGATCAAGTACCGCTGCGTGGCGGTCACGAAGGACGCCATCTACGTCCTGGAGAGCAGCAAATTCTCGGGCGGCGCCAAGCCACAGTCGCTGGTGGCCACAATGCCACGCCACACCCGGCTCGGTCCGGTCTCCGGCGGATGGGCCCAACTAGAGCTGGCGGGCGAGCGCCACTGGGTCCACAAGCGATTCCACGAGCAGATCGCCGCCGCCGATCACGAGGCCGGCTTCACGCGATAGCGCCGGAGCGGCGTTCGTCGCCCGGCCTCGTCTGTGGTTGCCTGCGCGCCAGCTTGCGAGCCCGGAGCCGGTTTCGGGCCTGAGCGTCCACATGCGACGCAGTGTCGCTCGCGTCGGTCCTGCGCGGGCCCCACCCGAATGTCGATCTCATCTACCCTGTCCGGGTGGCTCAGCGCTGGAAGGTAATCGGACTCGGATCCCTCGCGATCGTCGTGCTCGCCGCGGCCGGGATCACCGGCCGCGTGCTGCTCCTCGACGACGGTCCCTACCTCGGCGTCGACGACGTCTGCGCCGCGCTCGGCAGCCCCGACGCCAAGGCGCTGATCGGCACGGCGGAGTCCGGCGACGATCCGGCCGCGGACCCGAGCGAGCACGCCTGCCGGTGGCGCAAGTCGCCGACCGCCGATTGGCAGCTGCACGCCAGCGTCTGGCTCGTCACCGCCACCTTCTGGTCGGGCGACGGGCGCGATCGGGCCGAAGACGAGTACGCCAGCAGCCGCGCGGCCGTCGAGCGCTACGACCCGTGGGCCACCGACGGTCACACCGTGGCGGCGATCCCCGGTCTCGCCGACGAGGCGTACCTGCTGGTCTCCAAGCGGCACGTGGCGAAGTTCGTCCAGTGGCGCATGCTGCTCCAGGCCCGCAAGGCCAACGCCGAGCTGTGGGTCGTCCTGGAGACCGACCTCTACCCGGACGACGTAGCCAAGTCCGACCAGGAACGCCTCCTCGCCGACTTCCGGGCCAAGGCGCCGGCCGCTATCTCGGACCTCGTGGCGGCACTGCACTGATGCACCGGGCTGTTCGGTACCGGGGCCTCTAGGCTGGGTCCATGACGGACGCCGCCCTTCCCCGCTTCGACGTACGCGACCAGGTCGCCCTCGTCACCGGCGCGGCCCGAGGTCTGGGCCGCGCGATCTCGCTGGCACTCGCCGAGGCCGGCGCGCACGTGGTGCTGGGATTGCGAGACGTGAACGCCGACGGCGGTGTGGCCGAGGAGATCGCGGCGCGGGGGCGACGTGCGGTGAAGGTGCAGATGGACGTGGCGCGGATGGACCAGATCGAGCCGGCCGTCGCCGCGGCTGTCGCGGAGTTCGGCCGATTGGACATCCTCGTCAACAATGCCGGGATCGCGCCGGAGAACCTCGCGGAGAACGTCGTCGAGGCCGACTTCGACCAGACGCTGGCGGTGAATCTCAAGGGCACCTTCTTCGCCAGTCAGGCCGCCGGCCGGGTCATGATCCGGCAGGGCTACGGGCGGATCGTCAACCTCGGCTCGCAGGCGGGCGTCGTGGCGCTGCCGGGCGAAGCGATCTAT
Source organism: Hamadaea flava (assembly GCF_024172085.1). Lineage (NCBI taxonomy): Bacteria > Bacillati > Actinomycetota > Actinomycetes > Micromonosporales > Micromonosporaceae > Hamadaea > Hamadaea flava. The sequence continues at coordinate 7,684,024 of NZ_JAMZDZ010000001.1, forward strand.
TGCATGACGAAGGCGGCCATCGCGCACCTGACGAAATGCCTCGCCGTCGAATGGGGACGGCACGGGATCACCGTCAACGCGGTCGCGCCGACCTTCGTGCGTACGCCGGGCACGGCTGACGTGCTGGCCGACGAGAAGTTCCGCACGGACGTGCTGGAACGGGTGGCGGCGCTGCATCGCATCGGTGAGCCGATCGAGGTCGCCGGGGTCGTGGTCTTCCTCGCCTCGCCGGCCGCCTCCCTCATCACCGGGGAGACCGTCGTCATCGACGGCGGCTGGACCAGCCGATAAGCCGCTTCTTCGCGTACCTACTCAGATCGGTCAACGGCGTACCTGATAGCGCAGGTGAAGCACCCGGTTGCCCTGAACAACCACGTCTGGGCCGTCCAGCAGGTGCTGCGCGTCGACGGAGCCGAAGTAGCGCTTGCCGGACCCGAACACGACGGGCGCGACATCCATGCGCACCTCGTCGACCAGACCTGCGGCGAGGAACTGGCCGCCGACGTCGCCGGCAGCGACCTCGACAGTGCGGTCACCCGCAAGATCCCGCGCCGTGGCCAAGGCCGCCTCGATGCCGTTGACGAAGTGGAACGGCGCCTGGAGGTCCCAGCCCTCGGGCGCACCACGGTGACTCACCACGACCACATGGTCGATCCCACTCGGCGGCGTCCCATCCCAGCCGTCCGTGATGTCAAAGGCGTGACGGCCCGCAATGGTCACCGCGATCTCGTCCCAGTACGGCCGGACGTGGTCGTAAGACGCCTGCGACACCTGCAGAACGCCACCGTCGTCCAACGGCACCTCACCACTGACCAGCCACTCGAAGATCGGACCGGGATCGTCGTTCTCAGCCGCGATGAAACCATCCACCGAGACCGACGCGTTCATGACCACTTTGCCCATGGATTCCTCCTCTGTCGTGGAGTTCCCAGTCTCGTGCGAAGTGAACTGTCGCTCTTGTAGGAAATCAATCGGCTGGGAGTGGCCAGCCGTCTAGGGCGTGGCCGGGATGATCGCGCAGGAATCGCCGCCGGACTTCGACGTACCGGGTCGGCGTGAGCCCGGTGAACTCCCGGAACTCGCGCACGAAGTGGGCTTGGTCGAAATATCCAGCGTCGGCGGCGACCTCGCCCCAGTCGATCGGTGCGGCGACGTCGATCGCCAACACGGTGGAGCTGAAGCGGTAGCTGCGAGCCAGCCGTTTCGGCGTGACACCGACGATGGCCTTGAACCGCTTCGCCAGATACGTGCTGCTGGCGCGGGCCGCCACACCGATGTCTCTGATCGGCACTGTCCCGCCTGTCGCCGCGATGGTGCTGCTCAGGTGGCGGACCAGGTCAAGACCGTCGATCACCCGCAGCCGTCGCACCAGCTCCTCCTCGAGCACCATGAGCATCTCGTGCGGTGCGTCGGCCAAGGTCAGTCGGTGTCGCAACGCAGCGATAGCGGGCCGGCCCCAGATCTGCTCCACCGTCGCCGGCCGGTCGCACAACTCGGCCGCGGGCATCGGAAGGAACGGGGCCAGCCCCCACGGCCTGAAGTGGACGCCCACGGACCGGGTCGGGGTCGGGTAGGCGAACTCCCACGCACGAGTGGGCGTGGTGACCGCGCAGCCGTCGGCGTACTCCACGTCTTCTTCGTCGGTGCCCGCGCGGAGGAGAAACGGTGCTCCGAGGTTGACGATGAGCAATGGCGCGGGCGCCGCCGGCAGCATCAACCGGGAGTACGGCGGGACGCCCGCCAGGTAGTAGAGGTCGCCGATCAGCCCGTCCAGCGGCGGACCGGGCACCCTCGACACATACTCCACGGCGACATCATCGCCGACAGCCCGTCCGGCATCACGCACCGCCGCAAACATCGAGCGGTCCGGCCGATGAGCGGCCCGACCAGCCGACAGCCGGTCAGAACTCGATCGCCAGACCTGGGGTGGCGACCCCGATCGGGCCGGAGAAGTTCTGCCGGGCCGCCGCGCGGGCGGCGTACGGGTCGGTGCCCGGTTCGAGGTGCGTCAGCAGCATGCCGCGTACGCCCGCCTCGGTCGCCTGAGCGGCCGCCTCGGCGGCGCTGGTGAGCATGCCCTTGGCGTCGTCCGGCACGGTTTCGGCGTACGTCGCCTCCGCGATCAGCAGCTGGGCCTCCCGGGCCAGCTCGATCACGGCCTGCCCGGGACCACCGTCGCCGGTGTAGACGAGCGAGCGACCGTCGGCGGTCAGCCGGATGCCGGCGTTGGGAACCCAGTGCGGCAGCAGCGCGGTGACGGCCTGGAACGGGCCGATGTCGAAGGCGTCGCCGGCCGTGAACTCCCGGATGTCGGCGAACTCGTCCAGCCAGCCGGGCCGGTCGAGGGCCATGACCGCGTCGATCGCGCCGGGCAGCGTGTAGATCGGCAGCGGTGCCGCCGCCCCGCCGCCGATCGCCCGCGCCCGCAGCAGCGGATTCAGGTCGGAGCAGTGGTCGGGGTGCCCGTGCGTGATGTAGACCGCGTCGACCTGGTCGGCCGGGATGTGGGTGAGCAGTTGCGGCAGCGTGGCGTAGCCGAGGTCGAGCAACAGCCGGAAGCCGTCGTGCTCCACGAGGAATCCGCTGCAGGCCGAGGCCGGTTCGGGCCAGGCGCCGCAGCCTCCGAGAACGGTCAGCCGCATGCCCTGACCATAGCTTCCCGGCGCGCGGCGGGCCGAGTCGGAGGGCTGATATTGACAAAGACACAGCCATGAGGTCACTCTGAACACATGTTCAGAACGGACGTTCAGAACACCGACGTGGCCATTGTGGGCGGTGGGCTGGCCGGGATGGCGACGGCACTGCGGCTCCAGGCGAGCGGGCTGTCCACGGTGGTCTTCGAGGCACACGGCCACCTCGGCGGCTGCGCCGGCTACTGGCGGCACAAGGGCTTCTCGTTCGACGTCGGCGCGACCACCCTGGTCGACTTCGAACCCGGCGGGGTCGGCGCGGAACTGCTCGACAGCGTCGGCGCCCCGGCGATCGAGGGCGAGCACCTGCCCGGCTACGAGGCGTGGCTGCCCGACCGGACCGTCACGCTGCATCGCGACCAGGAGAAATGGCACGCCGAACGGCTCGCGAAGTTCGGCGACGACGCGAACCATCGCGCCTTCTGGGCCGAGCTGGACCGGATCGCCGACGTCTTCTGGCAGGCCAGCCGGAACGGGATCAAGCTGCCCATGCGCCGCCCGGCCGACGTGCTGCACAACCTGACCGCCGTCGGGCTCGCCAACGCACCACACGCTCTGAAGCTGCGCCAGACATTGCAGCATTCGATGCGAAAGCACGGAGTCGACGGGGACCGGGCGCTGAAGACCCTGCTGGGCATGCTCGTCGAGGACACCGTGCACAGCTCGGTCGAGCGCGCACCCCTGATCAACGCGGCGCTCGGCATCACCATCCGCGGGGCCGGCCTGACCAGGCATCACGGTGGCATGCACGGCTTCTGGCGTACCCTCGTGGCCCTCTATCGCAGGCTCGGCGGCCGGGACCGGACCGGGACGCGGGTCCACCGCGTGCGGGCCGGGTTCCAGATCGAGACCAGCCGTGGGGTGATCCGCGCGGACCAGGTGGTCCTCGCGATTCCGGCACCCGCCGCGCAGACGCTGTGCGGCGACCTGCCGGTGGCCCGGCGGCTGACCCGCTACCTGGAGCGGGACCGGGGGGAGCTGGGTGGGGCGGTGATCGTCTTCCTCGGGGTGCCCGAACGGGAGGTCGGCGACCGTCGCCTCACCCACCACCAGTTCTGCCACGACTACGCGCAGCCGTTCGGCGACGGCAACAACATGTTCGTCTCGGTGTCCGCGCCCGGCGACACGCTCAGCGCGCCACCCGGGCACCGCGCCGTCATGATCTCCACGCACACCTCGCTGCCCGCGTGGTCCACCCTCGACACAGAGGGGTACGCCCAGCGCAAGAAGGAGATCGGCGAGCGATTGATCAGCCTGGCGCGGCGGGCGTACCCGGCGCTGGGGGAGCGGGCGGTGGTGGCCGAGATCGGCACGCCGCGCGCCTTCGAGCGGTACGCCTTCCGCCCGGACGGCGCGGTCGGCGGCCCGCATCAGACTTTGCGCAACAGCAACCAGTACGCCGTCCCACATGACCTCGGCGGACGCGGTCTATGGCTGGTCGGCGACTCGACCTGGCCCGGACTCGGCACTGTCGCCTGTGTCCTCGGCAGCCGGATCGTCGCCGACGGAATCCTCCGGGAAAGGCGGCGGTCACTCCGGGACAGGCGGCTGTCGCTCCGGGAAAGGCAGCTGCCATGAAGTTGCCCACGATGCGCGAGTTGGGCGAGGATCTGCTGGTGACGACGCCCGCCCGCCGCAGGATCGCGCTGGCCCGGCCCTATCTGGGGGTCGCCGCCTTCGCGGTGGCGATGTGGCTCGGGCTCTGGTGGCTGACGCCGCTGATGGTCTTCGGGATCTTCGTCGCCGTCGTCACGGTCACCCACGACGTCGTGCACCGCACGCTCGGCCTGACCGAGCCCGAGACCGACCGCTGGCTGTTCGCGCTCGGCCTGGTGTTGCTGGAGAGCGGGCACGCGTATCGGATCACGCACCGGCAGCATCATCGGCTGTTCCCGAGTCCCGACGACCCGGAGGGCTACCCGGCCAACCTGTCGTTCGCCGGTGCGGTCTGCTATGGGCCGGTGTTCCTGGTCCGGCTGTGGATCTGGGCGTTCGCCCGGTCGGGCCGGCGAGACCGGCTCTGGCTGCTGCTGGAGGCGGCGATCCCGGTCGCCGCCGTCGTGGGCGGAGTGCTCCTGTGGCCGGTCACGCCGGGCGTACTGGTCTACGCGGTGCTGGCGATCGTCGGCAGCTGGGTGTATCCGCTGCTCACGGTCTACCTGCCGCATCACGACTACGGCGACGAGCCGCTGCGGCAGACCCGCACGCTGCGCGGACGGATCATCCCCGCGATCTTCCTCGAACTGACCTACCACCTCGAACACCATCTCTATCCGCAGGTCCCGAGCCATCACCTGCCGGAACTCGCGCGGCGTCTCGACCCGTTCCTCGCCCGCGCGGGCGTACAGCCGGTGGCGGTGCCATGACCTCAGGTCCCCGGGTCGCGGCCCGCGAGCGCATCCTGCGGGCCGCGATCCTCGCGCTGTGCACCCACGGGTACGCCGGAACGACCGCCCGGTCGATCGCGGCCCTCGGGGGGTTCGCCCCAGGCGTCATCTACTACCACTTCGCCGATCTCGACGAGGTGTTCACGGCGACCGCGGCGTACACGAGCGAACTGCGCGAGGAGCGCTACCGCACGGCGCTCGCCGACGTGACCAAGGCGGTGCCGCTCGTCGCGACCCTGCGCACCCTGTACGCCGAAGACACCGAGTCCGGCCACATCGAGGCGGTGCAGGAACTCGTCGCAGCCGCCCGGCCGGGGTCGCCGCTGGCGGCCGCGATGGCGGCCCAGACGAGGCAGTGGGAACAGTTCGCCGAACAGATCCTGGGCCGGCTGCTGCGCGGCAAACCGTTGGGCCGCCTGGTGAACGTGCCGACCGCCGCCCGCGCCGCCGTCGCGTACTACCTGGGCATGCAGACGCTGACCCACCTCGACGGCGACCGCAGCCGGCCGGAAGCCGCGTTCGGGCAGGCCGCCCGACTGGCCGCCGCCTTCGACAAACTCCCCACCCTCCGCCGCCCCCGCTAACCCCCTTTCCTGCCGATCATGAACTAACGGTCGTGATCGACCGGCGTGTCGTGTCCGCAACATCATGATCGTTCCCCTACAGGGCTGCTCGTGGCGGGGGTGTGGGGGTGCCGAGGTGCGGTCAGACCTGGTGGTATTCCATGGCGCGTTCGATCGCGCGGTAGATCTTGGCGTACCGGGTGTAGTCCTCAAGACGTAGGAGCAGCAGTTCCGTGCCGGTGGCCGAGGCCCAGATCTCGTAGACCGCGTCGCCCTTGTCGTAGCTGTCGTCGACGCGGTGCAGCATCCACTCCCAGATCGCCCAGCCGAAGCCGCCCAGCATGAGGACGACCGCCAGCAGCAGGAGCGTGTTGCGCGGCACGTGTACGCCGCCGACGTTGGCCTCCGTGTACGCCGCGGAGACGAACGCGATGAGGATGACGAGCCCGATGACTCCGGCGAAGGTCATGATCGTGTTGAGGACGCCGCGGCCGGCGGTGCGGCTGCGTACGCGCCAGGTCGCCGCGCTCTCGGAATGCCAGACGTAGTCGAGGTCGGACAGGCGCCAGCGCCGGTTCTCGATCTGCAGGTACGCGGAGGTCACCACGACCGTCGCATCCCGATAGAACGTGATCATGGTGGCCTCCGGAGGGCTCGTCTTCTACGGTACGAGCCGGTCGCAAGCCGAACTGCCACACTGGTCGGGTGCGGATCTCGGCGGCTCTCCTGTCCTTCTTGCTGACGGCCTTGGTGCCCGGGGCGGTGGCGCTTGTCCCGGGGGCGGCGTACGCCGAGCCGGGGGAGATGTCGGTCGCGTGCATCGTGAACGACGACCGGGTCAGCGAGCTGTCCGGGCTGGTGGTCACCGCGTCGGGCTACCTCGCGATCAACGACTCGAACTGGGATCCCTCGGCGATCCGCATCTTCTACCTGGACAAGAAGTGCAAGCTCACCAAGTCGGTGGGCTATCCGACGGCGGCGCGTGATCCCGAGGATGTCCTCCTGGCGAAGGACGGCACGGTGTGGGTCGCCGACGTCGGCGACAACTACAACGCGTCGGTACGCCGCAAGACCATCGCGGTGTGGAAGCTGGCGCCGGGGGCGAAGAGTCCGGTGATCTACCGGCTGGCGTACCCGGACGGGCCGCATGACGCGGAGACGTTGCTGCTGGCGGCGGACGGTACGCCGATCATCGTGACGAAGGAGCTGGGCGGGCGGTCGGAGATCTTCGTGCCGACCGGTCCGCTGGTGGCGAAGTCGGCCGACGGGGTGCCGTTGAAGCGCGTCGGGTATGTGCGCCTGCCGGATTCGCAGACGCCGAACTTCCTGGACAGCATCGGGCGCCGGTTGGTGACCGGGGGAGCGGTCTCGCCGGACGGCCGTCATGTCGTGTTGCGCACGTACGCCGACGCGTTCGAGTGGGACGTGGTGGACGGGGACATCGTCAGGACGTTGACCGACGAGCAGCCGCGGGCGACTCCGTTGCCGGATGAGCAGCAGGGTGAGGCGATCGCGTACACGCCGGACGGGTCGGCGTTCGTGACCGCGTGTGACGAGCCGGCGGGTCCGACGACGTTGCGCCGGTATGTTCCCGCGGCGCGGCCGACCCCGTCTCCGCCCGCGTCGGCGTCGGGTGATCAGGAGCAGACGCTGGCGGTGGACGACGGCGGCCAGCCCAGCAATCGGCTGATGTTCGCCGTCGGCATCACCGGGTTGGTGCTGGTCGTCGTGGGGCTCATCGGGGTGGTGCTGCGGCGGCTGGCGCGCTGATCCAGCCGGCGGCTGGTTGGACGATGCGCGGGTCGCCGAGGATGCGCCGGTGGCCGAGCCCTTCGGTGAGGATCAGCTGGGACTGCGCGTACGCCTGGTGCAGCCGATGGGCTTGGTCGACGCGGACGAACTCGTCGTCGCTGCCGTGGAGGATCAGCATCGGCTGGGTGAACAGTTCGGGTTGGTGGTCGCTGCTGAGCCGGGTCCAGAGGTCGTCGCTTCCGCCGAGCATCTTCTCCATTCGCCGCCGGAGGTCGTCGGTGAGCCGCTGGCGGAGTCCGAGTTGGCGGGCGAACTCGGCGATCAGGTAGCTGAACTCGCTGATGCCGCTGACGGTGACGATCGTGTCGGCGCGTACGCCGGTGCGCAGGGCGTGGAAGGCGGTCAGGACGCCGAAGGAGTGCCCGACGATGCCGCGGAAGTCGCCGTGGCGTTGCTGGACGGCGTGGACGAGGCGGGCGTACTGCAGGATCGTCGTGGTGTCGCCGCCGGAGTCGCCGTGTCCGGGTGCGTCGACGGTGATCGCGGTGTAGCCGCGCTGGGCGAGTTCGGTGGCCAGGGCGGCGTATCGGCTGCCGCGGGAGGCCCAGCCGTGCAGGAGCAGGACGGGCCGGTCGCCGTCGCCCCAGCGGTAGCCGGCGACGCGTACGCCGTCCACCGTGTAGTCCTCCCGGATGGCGGCGGCATGGGCGGCCTGCTCGCTGGGGTGTACGCGTGCCCGGCGGGTGGGGCGGCGGAACAGCTCCCAGGCCAGCCGGCGGGCGAGGGGCGGGGCGGCCACGGAGGTGGCGTTGAGGAGCCCGCCGGTGAGCTTGTACGCGGTCGTCATGGGCGGAGCCTAGCAATAAATAAGACCGACCGGTCGGTTAGGTATCTCACATGGCAGGTTATTGAGGGAGTTGACTCTTTCGTAATCTCGATGCGGCCCTTAGATTGGTCCGGGAGCGCTCCCACGCCCATGGGAGTGTCCGTCCATGAAGGAGAAACCCGTGCATTCGTCCCCCCGCACGAGGCTCGCGGCGGTCCTCGCCGCCGCGACGGCCGCCCTCGCGGCCACAGCCGTCGGCCTGCTGGCCGGCGGTGAACCGTCCTACGCCGGCACGCTTTCCGGCACCTTCTACAAGGATCCGAACAGCCGCGTCCTGCAGTGGCTGGCGGCCAACCCCAACGATTCGCGGGCGGCCCTGATCCGCGACCGCATCGGCGTCCAGCCGCAGGGCAGATGGTTCGCCAGCTGGAACCCGAGCACGATCCAGTCCGAGGTCTCGGCGTACGTGTCCGGGGCCAACGCCGCCAACCAGATCCCACTGGCGATCGTCTACGAGATCCCCAACCGCGACTGCGGTGGCGCCAGCGCCGGTGGTGCGCCGGACTTCACCCAGTACCGCTCGTGGGTCGACTCGTTCGCCCGTGGGCTCGGCACGCGCACGGCAGTCGTGCTGCTCGAGCCGGACTCGCTCGCGCTGCAGACCTGCCTCAGCAGCACCGAACTGGCCAACCGCAACTCGGCGCTGGCGTACGCGATCAGCACGATCAAGACGAACAACCCGAGCGCGAAGGTCTACCTGGACGCCGGGCACTCGGCCTGGAACAGCGCGTCCGACCAGGCCCAGCGGCTCGTCAACGCCGGCGTACGCAGCGCCGACGGCTTCTACAGCAACGTGTCCAACTTCCGGTGGACCGCCGACGAGATCGCGTACGGCAAGAACGTCCTGAACGCGATCGGGTCGTCGAACCTGCACCAGGTGATCGACGTCAGCCGCAACGGCAAGGGCCCCAACGGCAGCGAGTGGTGCGACCCGGCGGGTCGTGGCGTCGGCGTGCCGCCCACCACCAACACGGGTCAGGCGACGGTCGACGCGTTCGTGTGGGCCAAGCCGCCGGGCGAGGCCGACGGGTGCGCCGCGGCCGCCGGGACGTTCGTGCCGGACCAGGCGTACCAGCTGGCTCTGAACGGGGTGGTCCCGACCGCGACCGCGACGAGCAGCCCGACCGCGAGCACCAGCCCGAGCGCGAGCACGAGCCCCAGTGCCAGCACGAGCCCGAGCGCGAGCACGAGCCCGAGTGCCAGCACGAGCCCGACCGGCAACACCTCGTGCTCGGTGGCGTACCGGGTGGACAACCAGTGGAACAACGGATTCACGGCCACGGTGACGATCACCAACCGGGGCCCGGCGATCAACGGCTGGACCCTGACCTTCTCGTTCACCGGCAGCCAGATCATCACCAACGCGTGGAACGCCGGGGTCACCCAGTCCGGCGTCACGGTCACCGCCAAGGACGCGGGCTGGAACGGCTCGCTGGCCACCGGCGGCACCGCGAGCTTCGGCTTCCAGGCGACCTACGGCGGCACCAACGGCACGCCGACCGGATTCAAGCTCAACGGCGTGGCCTGCTCCTGAACCTTCCGTCCTCTCCGGAAGAATGCGGCGTGACCTGCGAGATCCGCGGGTCACGCCGCAATCGTTCCACGGGGGAATCATGCGCATCCGCGCTATCACGCTGGCCGTCGCCAGCCTCATCGCCGTCACGCCGGCCCACGCGTACGCCGCTTCGCCGCCCGATCCGATCGCCTTCGTGCGCGACGGAAACGTCTGGGTGCGTACGGCGAGCAAGACGTTCCCGGTCAGCCGGCACGGGCACGCCGTGTGGCCGCGGCTGTCACCGGACAAGACCGAGGTCGCGTACGCCGAGAGCGGCAACATCACGGTCGCCTACATCGGGGGCGGGCCGGAGAACGTCTACACCACGGAGTTGACCCACGGTCAGGACGCGGGCGGCCCGGCCTGGTCGCCGGACGGCCGGTTCCTCGCCTACCGGGCCGGGGACGTCTACAGCGGACTGCTGACGATCCTGCGGCTCGGCTCGGCCGAGAGCGGCCACGTCGCCGGCCGCGCCGGCGGCCGAGTCGTCGCGGGGCGCCAGGAGCGGGCCGCCGCGCCGCGGGCCGGATTCGACCAGCTGCGGCACGCGAACACGCTGGACTGGTCGCCGGACGGCACGTCGATCGCCTTCCCGGGCGGGGACTGCTGGGGGATCTACGACGACTGCCTGACGGTGCTGAATCTCGCGTCGAACAAGGAGACCACCATCGCCGCCTGGGGCGGGGGCGGCGCGGAGCTGTCCGGCTTCGCCACCACGCCCCGGTTCAGCGGGGACTCACGCAAGCTGTTCTGGACCCAGCAGGAGGACGTGATCGAGCAGCCCGATCCGAGTCCGCTGCGGATCTACGGCTACAACCTGGCGACCGAGCAGCGTTGGCAGGTCGGCGCCGACGGGGACACCGTGCCGGTGCACCTGGGCGGTGGACGGTTCGTCGTCACCGCTCGGCATGCCGGGACGAGCTGGGTGGCGTATCTGAGCGGGACGTCGCACACCTGGCTGGTGCCGGGCGAGCAGGCCGACGCCCGCCGGGGCTGACTTCACAGCCGACTCCCAGCCCGAGCGGCTAAGGTGCGTTGGATGCAGCAGATGACCTGCCCGAAGTGCCAAGGCGCGATGCGCCAGTATGAGCGCAGCGGGGTAGTCGTGGATCAGTGCTCCGAGTGCCGGGGAATCTTCCTCGACCGCGGCGAGCTGGAGAAGCTCGTCGACGCGGAGAACTCGTTCCACGGCTCGGCTCCGCAGCCCGCGCAGACCCAGCCGCAGCCGCCGCAGTACCAGCAGCAGGCTCCTCAGCACCAACAGCAGTATCAGCAACAGCAGTATCAGCAGCAGCACTACCAGCAGCCGCGATACGAGGAGCGCCGGTACGGCAGCGACGGCTACGGCCACGACTACCACCACAAGAAGAAGAAAAAGGGCAGCTTCTTCGAGGAACTGTTCGACTGAGCCGGAATTCGGCCGGACGAGTTCCGTTCACCGAGCACGAACCTGAGCCCCGGGCCCCTACGCCCGGGGCTCAGGCGTTCCGGATGACCTCCGCCAGCGCCACCAGCGTGAGCGATCCGGGCACGAGGTAGCCGTCGTGACCGTCCACGTTGCCGGTCGGCAGCAGCCGGGCGCCGTATACGTCGCCGGTCGGGTCGGCGCCGTGGCCCAGCCCGGCCACGCGTACGCCCGGGATCCAGCCGATCCAGTCGCTGTCGGCGCGGGCGGCCCACAGCCGGGCGCTGGTGTGGAAACCGTCACCGAGGCCCGGGGAGGCCAGCACGGCGATGTCGGTGACCGTCGGGCCGAGGCGGTCGGCGGCGAGTCCGATCACCACGGTGCCGTAGCTGTGCCCGACGAGGATCACCTTCGCGGCCGGGTTGGTCACGGCCAGCCCGTCGACGAATCGCGTCAGCGCGGCCGCGCCCGCTTCCGCCCGGTCCTCGCGCATGGCGGCCTTGCCGAAGCCCTCCGGTGGGTCGTAGCCGAGCCACGCGATGACAGCGGTGCCCGGGTCGTCGACCGCGTCGGCGACGGTGCGGGCCTGCACGGCCGGTGCGCGCCGGGCGACCCCGCCCAGCCCTCGGTCGAAGTCGGCCAGGGTGGTGTCACTGCCCGGCACGATGACCACGATCCGGCGGGCGGTGGCCAGATCGCCGACGACCTCCACGGCCCGCCCGTCGCCGGCCGGGTCGTACGCGAGGAAGGCGCGCTGATCGGGCGAGCGCCGCAGCACCGACGTCGCGGTGAACCGCAGCGACACGGGCGCGCCGTCGAGCGCGGCGACCACCTCGGGATGACGCATGGCCAGCGCGGTGCGCTGAGCCGGGCTGAGCGCGGCGAAGAACTCCGCGACCTGACGGGGCGAGGCGGTCGCGGGATCCAGCCCCAGCGTCGCCGTGTCGGCGCGCCAGGCTCCGGTGTCGGGCATGGACAGTGTCGCGTCGTCGGCGGCGAGCAGGGGCGCGCCGAATGCTGACAGCATCGGCAGGCCGAGCGCGGTCACGGTGAGGGCGATGGTCTTGGCGACTGGCATGCCGCACACGATCGCCGTCGACCCGGGCCGGGCGCGTCACTCCGCGGAGCCAACTGCGCCCTCACCCCGCAGTGTCATGCGGACCCCGGCGTGATCAGACCAGACTCGTACGCCACGACGACGGCCTGCGCACGGTCCCGCAGCTCCAGTTTGGCCAGAATCCGCCCGACGTGCGTCTTGACCGTCTGCTCCGCCACGACCAGCCGGGTCGCGATCTCCTGATTGGACAGCCCCTGGGCGATCAGGGCCAGCACCTCGGTCTCCCGGGCGGTCAGGCCGTTGAGCGACGGGGGAGCGGCACGTTGCTGGTCCGGCCGCCGCGCGAACTCCTCGATCAGCTTGCGGGTCACCGACGGCGCCAGTAGCGCCTCCCCGGCCGCGACGACGCGTACGGCGTGCACCAGTTCGGCGGCTGGCGCGTCCTTGAGTAGGAAGCCGCTCGCTCCGGCGCGCAGCGCGGCGTACACGTATTCGTCGAGGTCGAACGTCGTCAGCATGAGCACCCGCGCGCCCTCCGCGACGACCAGCGGCGTCGCGGCCAGCCCGTCCATCCGGGGCATCCGGATGTCCATCAGCACCAGGTCGGGGTGCTCGGCGCGGACCAGCGCCACCGCCTCCACCCCGTCCGCCGCCTGCCCGACGACCTCGATGTCGGGTTGCGCGCCCAGCAGCGCCGCGAAACCCTCACGCACCATCTGCTGATCGTCGACCACCATCACGCGTACGCTCACTGCGTTTCCTCCACCGGCAGCGTCGCCACCACTTCGAAGCCCCCGTCGGCGGTCGGCTCCGCCCGCAACGTGCCGCCCAGCACCACGGCTCGTTCGCGCATGCCCAGCAGGCCGTGCCCGCTGCCGGCGACCGTCGCGGGCTCCGGCCCCGGCTCATTGCGTATCACCAGCTCTAAATGACCACCGCGGACCTGGACGGTCACGTGGACCCGCGCCCCCGCGGCATGGCGGGCCGCGTTGGACAGCGCCTCCTGGACGATGCGATAGGCCGCCAGGCCGGTCGCGGGCGTGACCTCGCCGTCGAGCGTGAGCTGCGCGTCGATGCGCAGACCCGCGTTGCGCGCGGTGCCGATCAGCTCAGGCAGGTCGGTCAGCGCGGGCTGCGGGGCGCGTTCCGGCTCTCCCGGACTGGTACGCAGCGCGCCCAGCATCCGCCGCAACTCGACCAGGGTCTGCCTGGCCGACGCTGCGACCTCGACGAACTCGGCGCGCGCGGACTCCGGCAGATCCGGCAGCCGATACGGCGCGGTCTCGGCGCGCACCGCCAGCAGCGACATCGAGTGTGCGACCACGTCGTGCAGCTCGCGGGCGATGCGGGCGCGTTCCTCCAGCAGCGCCCGGCGCGCTTCGGCCAGCTCGCTGCGCTCCTCCTGGACGTGCAGCTCGGCCTGCGCCCGGCGACGCACCTGGATCTGCTCGCCGAGGATGGCGACGGCCACCACGAGCAGGGTCGCGCTCGCGCCGTTGGCGGTGGGCACCGCCCACCACAGGATGAGGCAACTGATCACGGTGGACCACAGCGTGACGCCGAACGGTGCACGCATCGCGACGTAGAACAGCGCCACCAGCGCGACGAGGACGTTGGTCACCACCCATGGCCAGGCCTCGGCGTCGACGCGATGGTAGGTGCCCAGGACGAGGCCGACAGTGGTCAGCCGCCACGCCCACACCGGCTTGGCCCGCACGAACAGCAGCGGCGCCATGACCAGCACGGCCAGGCCCGCCGCGACCAGCGCGTTCAGATGGCGATTGTCCTGGTAGTACCGCTGCGTGACGGCGGTGAGCCCGATCCACGCCAACAGCCCGGCCGGGCGCAGCAGCGGGGTGAACCAGCGGCGCCGCACAGGCCGCCGGACCGGCGCCGCGGACGGGTCCGGACCCCACACCGTCCGCAGCAGGTCACGGGCCGTACGGGCGAGGAAGCTGCTCATCACCCGCAGGTTAACCGTCACCGGCGGCAGGGTGCGTCACACCCAGGAGCCACACAGCCCTACCCCTCTGGTATGACCGGTCAGTCGGCGGTGGGGCGGCGCGGGTCGACCATCCCGGCCCACGGGTTGTAGTCGACCTCGAGCGGCTCCTGCTCGGGGCGTTGCTTCTCGGGCACGTGCTGCAGGTTGACCCGGATGCGGTACCAGACCGAGCTGCGCCCGCGCATCCCGTCGACCAGCACGTCGGCCGGTTCGAGGAGCGCTGCGACCTCGGCGTGCCGGTCCTTCCAGCGGTCGAACCCGGCCAGCGCCTCGTCCTTGGTCTTGGCACGGGCGATCTCGACCAGCGGCATCGTGGACTGGCGGCGGCCGTCCTTCGACGCGCCCTTGGGCGGCTTCTCGGCCGGGCCGAGCTTCTTCGCCAGGTCGAGCAGCCCGTCGAGGCCGCCGGCGGTGTCCTCGATCCCCGCCCAGGGATCGCCCCGTTCGGCGAACCGCGGGCCGACGGTGGCGACGGTGAAGTCCGCGGGCCGGCAACCGGGGACCTCGTCCCAAGTCAGCGGCGTCGACACCCGGGCGTCCGGCGTCGGGCGCACGGAGTACGCCGAAGCCACGGTCCGGTCCTTGGCGTTCTGGTTGAAGTCGACGAAGACGCCTTCGCGGTCTTCCTTCCACCATTTGCTGGTGGCCAGGTCCGGCACCCGGTTCTCGACCTCGCGGGCCACCGTCTCGGCGGCCAGGCGGACCTTCGGGTACGGCCAGTCCGGGCGGATGCGGGCGTACACGTGGAAGCCTCGGGAGCCTGACGTCTTGGGCCATGCCGTCAGCCCGTAGTCGGCCAGCACCTCCTGGGCGGCCAGGGCCACGTCGACGATCTGACCCCACTCGACGCCCGGCACCGGGTCCAGGTCGATGCGCAGCTCGTCGGGGTGATCGAGATCCTCGGCCAGCACCGGGTGCGGGTTGAGGTCCACGCAGCCCAGGTTGATCACCCAGGCCAGGCCGGCCTCGTCGCGTACGACGACTTCTTCGGCGGAGGTGCCGGAGGCGTACTTGAGTTCGGCGACCTCGATCCAGTCCGGCCGGGTCGACGGCGCCCGCTTCTGGAAGAACGCCTCCTGATCCAGCCCTTTGACGAAGCGCTTGAGGATCATCGGCCGGCCGCGTACGCCGCGCAGGGCGCCGTCGGCGACCGTCAGGTAGTAGCGAACCAGGTCGAGCTTGGTGAGGCCGGGTTCGGGGAAGACCACCTTGTCGGGATGGGTGATCGTCACCTCGCGCCCGGCGACCTCCAGGGTCTGCGACGCCGCCATGTGCCCACCATACGCATCTGGATCGAGGTGTAGAGTCCGTCCGCATGGCGGAAAGCGTTTTCCCACCGGTCCCGGGGCAGCTCACCTCCCTGTCGAACGACATCGCGGCGGTCGCTGCCGACGACGCGCCGCTGCCGGTGCTCGGCTTCTCGGCGTACAACGACTTCTTCGTGACCGGGAACCGGATGCGCTTCGAGAAGCGCTACTTCCGGCGGCGTGCGCGGCTCAACGCGCTGGCCGCACAGGCGCTCCTCGACCCCGACGCCGACGTGAGCCGGCTCGCGGACGTGCTGTGGGCGGTCTGTGACGAGCACACCTGGGCGCTACCAGCGCATATTCACTCGCCGGGGAGGCTCTCGGCCGAGCCGCCAGGAGTGCAGTCAGGCGACCGAGAGGGCTGGGGCGCCGAACAGACCCTCGACCTGTTCGCCGCGGAGACCGCCCACGCGCTCGCCGAGATCGTCACCGGTCTCGGCCCGCGGCTCGATCCACTGGTCTCCCAACGGGTACGCGCAGAGGTCGACCGTCGAGTGCTGACCCCGTTGGCCGACCCGAGGCCGCTGGCGTGGGAAGGATTCGGCAACAACTGGGAATCCGTCTGCGCCGGAGCGGCCGGCATGGCGGCGATGCTGCTCCTGCCGCCGTCGGACCGGCTGTCGTCCATGCTGGCCCGATGCGGCAAGGCGATGGACCGGTTCCTCGCCGGCTACGGCGACGACGGCGGCTGCCCCGAAGGCGTCGACTACTGGGTCTACGGGTTCGGCTACTTCGTGTACTACGCCGTCATGCTGCACGAACAGACCGGCGTCGACCTGCTGGACGATCCGAAGGTCGCGCAGATCGCGGCGTTCCCGCACAAGGCGGCGCTCGGCGGCGGGGCGTACGCGCCCTTCTCGGACGCGTCGGAACGCCCGTGGCTGCCCGCCGGACTGCTCAGCCGGCTCGCCGAACGATTCGGCACCCCGCCCCCGGCGGTGATCCCGTCCTTCCACGACGACCACTGCTACCGGTGGGCGCATCTGGCCCGGACCCTCGCCTGGTACCGGCCCGCTTCGGCCGTCTCGACGGTGGCCGACTCCGACTTCCTGCCCGACCTGGCCTGGGTCGTCGACCGAGGGCCCGACGCCGTCTTCGCCGCCAAGGGCGGGCACAACGACGAACCCCACAACCACCTCGACCTCGGCGCGTTCCTGCTGCACGTACGCGGTCGCACCGTGCTGGCCGACCTCGGCGCGGGCGAGTACACCCGGTCGTACTTCAGCGACACCCGGTACGACCACCTGCACCCGTCGGCGCGGGCGCACTCGATCCCCGTGGTCGACGACGAACTTCAGCTGCCCGGGGCGGCCCGGCTCGCGACCGTGGTACGCCACGAGGTGCTGCCCGACGGGGTCGCCTTCGACCTCGACCTGACCGCGGCGTACGAGGTCGACGGGCTGCGCCGGCTGATCCGGCGGTTCCGCTGGTGGCGTACCGGACGGCTGGAGCTGACCGACGTGGTGACCGCCGACCGACCGCTGCCGATCACGGAAGTGTTCGTCAGCCGGTACGCCCCGGTCGTCGCCGACGCCGCAGTGCGCTGGGACGACACGGTGACGCTGGACGTGGACCGGCCCGTCGCGGTCGACGCCGTCGAGGCGACCGACCACCACGGGCGGCCGGACGTGGCGTACCGGGTGCTCGTGCCGGTGACCGCGCCGGCGGGGGAGTCGGCGCACACCTTCACGTTCTCCGTCCGGCTTCGCGCCGACCGTCCGCTGAGGCGGATCGCGTGATCTCCGGAAGGCCGCGTACCTAACCGGGCCGCGGATAGGTACGCCGGCTTCCGGAGATCACGGCGGCCCATGTCGGGTCGGCGCGCCGCGATGGGCGTCACGCGGCCGTCAGCGGTCGGCGTCCCCCAGCCGTCGGCGTCGCGCGGCCGAACGCCGTCGGCGTCCCCGAGCCGTCGGCGAGCGTCACCCCGCGAGGACGGGCGGCAGGTTGAACGCCGTGAAGACCTCCGGATGCTGGAAGACGTAGGTGTGCGCGATCCGGCCGTCCTGGACCGTGAACACCTGCAGGGTGTGCAGCCGCAGGACGCCTTCGTCGTCGGCGCAGTACGCGGCCACCGCCGGCTGGGTGTTCGCGCCGACCGACGCCGTACGCCACACCCGGCCCCGCAGGTCGTAGACGCGCGCCATGAACCGGCCGTAGTCGGCGGCTCCGCGGTACCACAGCGGCACGGGCGGCATCTCCAGGACGACGTCCGCGCTGAGCAGTTCGACCAGCCGGTCGACGTCGGCCGCCTCGAACGCCTCGACATAACGGTCGACCGTCTTGCGTACGTCGTCCGCCGGTTCGGCCATCTCGTCGGCGACCGGCCCGGCGGCCGACAGCCCGGCGCGGGCGCGCTGCAAGGCGCTGTTGACCGCGGCTGGTGAGGTGTCGAGCAGCCGGGCGGTCTCGTCGGCGCTGAAGTCGAGGACGTCCCGCAGGACCAGCACCGCCCGCTGGCGCGCCGGGAGCAGCTGCAACGCGGCGACCAGCGCCAGCCGAAGCGTTCCGCGGCGCACCACCTGACCGGCCGGATCGTCCAGCCGCGCGTCCGGGAACGGCTGCAGCCACGGCACGTCCAACGCGGGGACGAGCGGCGCCCGCGGATCGTCGGCCGGGGCGCCGATCCCGGCCGGCAGCGGACGCCGAGCTCGGCCCTCCAACGAGGTCAGACAGGTGTTCGTCGCGATCTTGTAGAGCCACGTACGCACGGACGCGGTGCGCTCGTCGTAGCGAGCCCAGGCCCTCCAGGCCCGCAGGAACGTCTCCTGCACCGCGTCCTCGGCCTCCGGCATCGAGCCGAGCATCCGGTAGCAGTGCACGAGCAGCTCCCGGCGATGCGGTTCGGCACGCGTCTCGAAGTCCGGCACGTGTTCACTCCCTACAGGTGGACCGGGGCGTTGGCGTACGCCGCGATCTTCCAGTCGTCGCCCTGCCGGACGAGCACCCAGGTGGCGTGGCGCTCCCGCTCGGCGGCCAGCGTCGTCTCACCCGGCATCAAGGTACCCGCGTGGCTGACGACCATTGCGGTGTCGCCGGTGATCCGGATCTTCTGCGGCTCGTCGACACCCTGCGTGCCGGCCAGCCGCCCGGCGAACGCGGCCGCCATGAACTCGCGGATCGCCTCGCGGCCGTCGTGGAACAGGCCGGGCATGACGACGGTGGCGTCCTCGGTGTACAGATCGGCGAACTTGTCGGCGTCGTACGCCGACCACGCCTCGTAGATCTGGCCGAGAACGGTGCGGACGGCGGCTTCGTCGGTGGTGACAGTCGTGGTCGTCATCGTGATGATCCTTCCGGTGCGTCAGGGTGGCCCGCGGCGGGCCGGTGAAGGTGACGCCCGGATATACCGGCGGGACGACCCGAACTCATCGCCCCGCCGGAAGAAATTTCTCAGGAGTCGACGCGGGTCGTCTCCGGGGAGACCTTCCCGGTCGTCGCGGCCGGTGCCGACGGCGGGCTCGCCTTGCCGCCGTTGCGGACGAACAGCACCGTCAGCGTCGCTACGGCCAGCACGATCAGCGGCAGCACCATGGTGCTTTTCATGGCCGCGGTGAAGCCCTCGTGGAACGTCTTGAGGGCCAGTTCGACGATGGCCTGCGGGGTGTTGGGCGGCAGCGCCGCGCCGCTCTGCCCGGCGCCCACCTCCAGGCTGCCCGAGCTGGCGCTCTTGAACGCGTCGATGAATCGGCCCTGCTGGTCCGGCGGCAGCGCGGTCGCGTTGGTCTGCGCGCTGTCGGTGAGCTGGGTGACGAGTTGGTTCTGCAGGAGCGCGCCGACGGCTGCCGAGCCGATGACGCCGCCGAGCTGCCGGGTGGTGTTGATCATGCCGGAGGCCGCGCCGGCGACCTGCGGCTGGACGTTGCGCATCGCGATCGTCTGCAGCGGGGCGAACGTGCAGCCCAGGCCGAGCCCGGCGACGAGCAGGCCGGGGATCAGGTCGCCCCGGTTGGAGTTCACCTGCGCCGAGAAGACCACGATGCTCAGGCCGACGACCCAGAGGCTCAGGCCGAAGAAGAGCACCCATTTGCCGCCGGTCTTGTCCGACAGCCGTCCGGCGAGCGGGGCCACGAACATCGAGACGAGCGACATCGGCGCCACGGCGAGACCGGCTTGGAGCGCGGTCAGGCCGAGTACCGACTGCAAGTAGATGATCAGCGGCAGGAACAGGCCGAGCATGCCGAACGCGATCGCGGCGACGACGCCGTTCATCAGGGAGAAGTTGCGGTCGGCGAAGATGCGGAACGGCACCAGCGGCTCGCGGTTGCGCTGGGCGTACTGCTGCCAGAGGAAGATCGCGAGCACGATCACCCCAGCGCCGATGATCATGGGGATGGTGATCGGGCCCCAGGCCTTGCCCCAGTCGTGCGACTGGCCCTCGATGAGGCCGTAGCAGATGAGGAAGAGCGAGATCGTGATCAGCAGGGTGCCCACGTAATCGAGCTGGTGCCTGCGGTTGAGCCGCAGGTCGGGCATGACGATGACGGCCATGATCAGGGCGATGATGCCGACCGGCACGTTGACGTAGAAGATCCAGCGCCAGTCCCAGTTGGTGACCAGCCAGCCGCCCAGCGTCGGACCGGCGACCGTGGCGACACCGGCGACGGCGCCCCAGATGCCGAACGCCGCGCCCCGTCGCTCCGGCGGGAAGATGACCGTCAGCACGGACAGGGTCTGCGGGGTCAGGAGTGCGCCGCCGACGCCTTGGATGACCCGGAACGCGATCAGCTGGCCGGGGTTCTGCGCGAGGCCGCAGGCCGCTGAGGCCAGCGTGAAGATGATCAGGCCCAGGATGAACAGCCGTTTCGCACCGTAGAGGTCGCCGAGGCGACCTGAGGTGATGAGCAGCACCGCGTAGACCAGGATGTACGCGTTGAGGATCCAGAGGATCTGATCGAGTGAGGCGCCGAGCCGGTCGATCATGTCCGGGATCGCGATGTTCACGATCGTCGTATCCAGCAGGATCATGAAGAACCCGAGGCAGAGTACGCCCAGAATGAGCCACGGGCTGTGTTTGGTCTCCGGCGGCCGGCCGGGTCCTGAGGTCATGGTCGCGATCTCCAGTCGAAGTGTGATCTCCACCCGTAGCCTCGTCCGGCTGAGCCCAAACGTCCAGGGAATCGCCGATGTTGCTCAGCCCTTACTCGCCGACGTATACTCGTCGGCGAGTAAGCGAGCAAAAGCGAGTCAAGCCCGAGGCGAGCAGAGGAAGAAGGGGAGGGCGATGGCGAAGCGGCGCAAAGTCGGCAACATGCTGGGGCTGGCGATCCTGGCCAACCTCCTCGCCAAGCCCATGCATCCCTACGAATTGGCGACCGAGCTGCGCGAGCGCGGCAAGGACCAGGACATGCCGATCAAGTGGGGCTCGCTCTACACCGTGGTCGGCAACCTGGAGAAGCACGGTTTCATCCGGGCCGTCCAGAGTGAACGGCACGGGCTGCGGCCGGAGCGGACGATCTACGAGATCACCGACGCCGGGCGCGCCGAGCTGACCGACTGGATGCGCGAGATCGTCGGCGTCGCCGAACGGGAGATCCCGCGGTTCGAAGCCGGGCTGTCGCTGATCGGCGTACTCGCGCCGGACGAGGTGATCGCGCTGCTGGAGCAGCGGCTGGCCAGTCTCGCCGTCCAGCTCGCGACCGCCAAGGCCAACCTCGACTCCGCTCCCGTTCCTCGGATCTTCCTGCTGGAGGCCGAATACGACCTCGCCGTACGCCGAGCCGAGGCCGACTGGATCAGGGGGCTGCTCGGCGAACTGCGCGACGGCACCATCCCGGGCGCGCAGCAGTGGCGGGAATGGCACGCCAGCGGGGCCGACCCGAGCCGGCTGCTGAGTTTCCTGGACGAACTGACGCCCGAGGGGAGACCGAAGGCCTGACGAAAGAACCCCGGCGCGGTGCTGCAACACCTCGCCGGGGCCAAACCAGAGCGAACCGAACCGCGAGGCGGCCCGATTGCCCGGTCGCACCAGCAAGGATAGCCGTCTCGCCGGTCCGGTCCGCGTACGCACCGGAGGAGAAGATGCGAGACATCCCAGGGCCGGCCGTCGTGGCCGAGGCCCTCGTCAAAACCTATCCCGGCGACGTCCGGGCGCTGGACGGGCTGTCGCTGACCGTCCAGCCGGGCGAGGTGTTCGGGCTGCTCGGCCCGAACGGCGCCGGCAAGTCCACCACCATCAAGATCCTGACGACGCTGGCCCGGCCCGACGCCGGGACGGCGACCGTCGCCGGGTTCGACGTGCTGCGCGAACCCGACCGCGTACGCCGGGTGATCGGCGTCGTGGCGCAGCGCTCGGGTGCCGATCCGGCCGCCACCGGGCGGGACAACCTGATGCTGCAAGGCCGCCTGTACGGGCTGTCCGGCGTACCGCTCAAGAGGCGGGTCGCCGAGCTGCTGGACCGGTTCGGTCTGACCGACGCGGCCGGGCGAGCCGTCAAGACGTACTCGGGCGGCATGCAGCGGCGGCTGGACGTGGCGCTGGGCCTCGTGCACCGGCCGCAGGTGCTGTTCCTGGACGAGCCCACGACCGGGCTCGACCCCGAGGCGCGGGCGGCGATGTGGACCGAGATCGCCCGGCTGGCCGCCGACGACGCGCTGGCCGTCGTGCTGACCACGCACTACCTGGATGAGGCGGATCGGCTGGCCGCCCGGCTGGCGATCGTCGACGCCGGTCGCGTCGTGGCTGACGGCGCACCGGAGACGCTCAAGGGCGAGCTGCGCGGCGACGCGGTCCATCTGCGGCTGCGGCAGGCCGCCGGAACCGAGGTGGCGACGGTGCTCGGCGGTCTGCCGGGCGTACGCGAGATCACTGTGGACGGTGTGACGGTGAGTGCTCGGGCTGACGACGGGGCGGCGGCCGTGCCCGGCATCCTCGCCGCGCTCGACCGCGCGGGCGTACCGGTGGCGTCGGTGACGGTCGCCCGGCCGTCGCTGGACGACGTGTACCTGCGCTACACCGGACGCCGGTTCAACGCCGACAAGACCGCCGACAAGACCGCCGAGAAGACGGCCGCGAACACGCTGGAGGTGGTGGCATGAACCTGCTGACGCAGACCTGGTGGATGACGCACCGTCGGCTCAAGGCGCTGTTCCGGCAGCCCGGCGTACTGGTCATCACGCTCGTGCAGCCGGCGGTGTGGCTGTTCCTGTTCGGTGCCCTGTTCAAGCGGATCGTCGAGCTACCCGGCTTCGGCGCGGGGTCCTACCTGGACTATCTGATCCCGGGCGTCGTGGTGATGAACGCCGTCTCGGCGAACATGTGGTCCGGCATGGGCGCCATCGACGAGATCGAACGCGGCACGCTCAACCGCTTCCTGGTCGCGCCGATCCGGCGCAGCGCCATCGTCAACGCCGGGGTCATCGAGGCGGCGGTCAGCACGATCGTCCAGTCGCTGATCATCGTGGTGCTCGGCCGGCTCGCCGGGGCACAGTTCCCGGGCGGGCTCGCCGGGGTCGCGGCGCTGCTGGCGGCGTGCGTACTGCTGGGGACGGTGTTCAACGGGCTGTCGACCGCGATGGGTCTGGCGGTGCGCCAGCGCGAGACGATCATCGGGCTCAGCATCTTCCTGCTGCTGCCGCTGACCTTCCTGTCGACGGCGTTCATGGCCGCGGCGCTGATGCCGGGATGGATTCGGCACGCGGCCGCCGCGAACCCGGTGAACTGGGCGGTCGAGATCGGTCGGACGGCGCTCAGCGCGAGTCCGGACTGGGCGGCCACGGCACGGTTCGGCGGCGGGCTGCTCCTGCTCGCCCTCGCGCTGGTAGCGCTGTCGATCCGCAGCTTCCGCGGCTACCAGAAGTCCATCTGACATCGAGGCGCTGGGGCCGCGGGTTTTGCGGCCCCAGCTTGACACAGTGAGGGTAGCCTAACCTATCCTTGCGGTCGTGTCGCCGTTCCGCATCTTCCCGGTCCGTGTCGCCCGGGTCACGCCGCTCAGTCCCTCCTTCGTCCGGGTCACGCTCAAGGGCGAGTCGCTGCGCGACTTCGCCGACAACGGCTACGACCAGCGCTTCAAGCTGCTCCTCCCGCTACCGGGCCGCGGGGTGAGCGATCTTCCGACGACAGGCGACTGGTACGCACAATGGCGTGCCCTGCCAACGGAACGTCAGAATCCGATCCGGACGTACACGGTTCGCGCAGTGCGGACCGTGCCGGCGGAGGTGGACTTCGACGTCGCGCTGCACGGCGTCACCGGCCCGGCGTCCAAGTGGGCCAGCGAGGTCCAGCCGGGCGACGAACTGGCCGTCTACGGGCCTGACGCGCGCTACGACGGCGTACACGGCGGGATCGACTTCCATCCGCCGGCCGTGCTCGGCAGCGTCCTGCTGGCCGGGGACGAGACCGCCGTACCGGCGATCGCCGGGATCCTCGAACGGCTGCCCGCCGACGCCCAGGGCGTAGCGCTGATGGAGGTGCCGGTCGCCGGCGACCACCTCCCGATCGCCGCACCGGCCGGGGTGACCGTGACCTGGCTGCCCCGCGACGGCCAGACGCACGGCGTACGCCTGATCGAGGCGGTCCGGGCAGCCGCCGAACGGATGCTCCCCGTGCCGGTCGGCGCGAACTCCTCCACATTGGAGGATGTGGACGTCGATCAGCAGCTGCTCTGGGAGGTCCCGGAGACCGTCCCGGACGGCCGGTACGCCTGGCTCGCCGGGGAGGCCGCCGTCATCAAGACCCTGCGCCGGGCGCTGGTCACCGAGTACGGCCTCGACCGGGGCTCGGTGGCGTTCATGGGCTACTGGCGTCAGGGCAAGGCCGAGGGCGCCTGAGGGCGCCTGAGGGCGCGTGAGTCAGATCAGGTCGGCCGGCGCCGACTCATACGCCCGGTGCAGCTCGCGCATCAGCTCGGCGTCCACCGCGTACTCGTGGTCGCCGATCCGCGTCACGGCCGCGATGCCGCGCGAGTTGGTGACGAACGCGCTGGGGAAATCGGTGAGCTGCGCCAGGCGTATCACCTGATGATGCTGGGGGAGCGCGAGCCGCGGCTGAACCACCTGGAGGGTGATCCCGCGGAGCATGGGGGCCTCGGGCCAGACGATGGCCGCGCCGTCCCAGAAGCCGACGTTGGCGATCCCGGCCTCGGCCACCGCGCCGCCCGGGGTGACGAGCAGGGCGTCGCCGAAGCCCGCGCGAGCCGCGCGCCGTCCCCAGTACGCCTGCCCGAAGTCGTTGGTGCGCTTGAGATGCGCCACGGTACGCGAGTAGTCGACGGGCAGCAGGCTGGTCGTCACGGGGGCGATGAACGGCGGGCGGACCGTGACCACCGTGGTGACCGGATCGCCCGGCTGGTCGCCGAAGTTCAGTACGCGCACCGACGCGTCGGCGAGATCGCCCAGCGCGTGCCGGATGAGCGCCCGGACGCGCTCGCCGTCGACCTTCGCGCCGAACAGCTCGTCGTCGGCCTGGGCGAGCCGGGCCAGGTGAAGGTCGAGGCCGCGGACCCGGCCGTCGCGGACCTGCATCGCGGTGAAGTGCCCGAACGGGGCGAACGCCAGCGTCTCCAACTGGGCGGGCGTCGCGGCGGCGCCGTCGACCTCGACGGTGATCAGATCCACCCGCGTCAGCCTAGTTCAGCGCGGTTGTGTTTCATGCGCGGCCTGTTCTGCTCGCGGGCTAGGTCAGTACGCGGGCTACGGCGTCCCGTGTGACGGCGCGCAACGCCTCGGTGTCGTCGAGGTCGCTGCCGACCGCGACGCCGTCGCGCAGCAGCATCAGTACGCCCGCCGCGCGATCCGGCTCCGGGTCGCCCGCGGCGGCCAGCAGCTCCCGGAAGGTCGCCCGCGTCCACACGCGCTGGGCCTCGACGATCTGGCGGACGGGATCCCGGGGATCGGGGTACTCGGCGGCGACGTTGATGAACGGGCAGCCGCGGTAGCCGGGTTCGGCACCGAACTTGATCATGAAATCGAAGATCGCGGTGATCGTCTCCTGCGGCGTCAGCGCGCGGGCGCGGACGGCGGTGAACGCCTCCCGCTGGCGGGCGTACTGCTCGTCCAGATAGGACCGGACGAGGTCGTCCTTGGCCGGGAAGTGGTGGTAGAAGGTCGCCTTCGCCACGCCGGCCTCGGCGATGATCCGGTCGACGCCGACACCGTGCACGCCCTCGCCGTAGAAGAGCGCGGTCGCGGTGTCGAGGATGCGCCGCCGGGCGGGGCTCTCCTTGACCGCTGTGCTCTCCGTGACTGTTGCCATGGCTTGACTTTACCAGACAGGTCTGTCTAGTCTCGGCTCATCGCTGGACAGACAGGTCTGTCTAGTTCCTCCTTCGAAAGGTGCGTTTCATGAGCCTGTACACCGCGGTCGCCACCTCGGCCGGTCGGGACACCCGTGCGGTGACCAGCGACGGCCGCCTCGACGTCAAGCTGGCCCTGCAGAAGGAGTTCGGCGGCGACGGCGACGGCACCAACCCCGAGCAGCTGTTCGCGGCGGGCTACGCGGCCTGCTTCATCTCCGCGCTCCAGGCCGTGGCCCGGCGGCGCCGGATCGACGCGAGCGGCAGCGCCGCCACCGCGGAAGTCGGCCTGCACGGCGAGGAGGACGGCAGCTTCCGGCTGTCCGTCGTGCTGCGGATCGAGCTGCCCGACCACCTCGCCGGCGACCCCGGCCGGGAACTGGTCGAAGCGGCCCACCAGGTGTGCCCGTATTCGAACGCGACCCGGGGCAACATCCCGGTGGAGCTGGTCATCGAGTAGCTGTCAGCGCCCGGATCTCGGCTAGGGCGTCGCCGATGCAGTCGGCCAGCTTCATGCGCTGGGTCGGCGGCTCGGCGACCCAGCGCTCGAAGCCGACCTTGAACGCGGTCACGCCCATCTCGGCCGCGAGGCTCGCCCGTGGTTCGCGTACGCCCCGGCCGCGCAGCGCCTCCCCGGCCGCGGTGGCCAAGGCGGCCAGCTTCAGCAGCTCGCGCTCCAGCAGGCTGGGGTTCGCCGCGATGACCGTCGCCCGTCGCCGGGACCAGTCGTGGCGCTCCTCCAGCATCGCTCCCGCCGTCTGTAGCGCCCCGACGACGATCTCGACGGGCGGCGTACTCGCCGGGGCGGCCGCGATCGCGGCGACCATGGCGTCCTGCAACGTGTTGGATCGGTCGAACAGCACTTCCCGCTTGTCGGTGAAGTGCCGGAAGAAGGTGCGTTCGGTCACGCCGGCGTGCTGGGCGATGTCGGCCACCGTCGTCTGCTCGTAGCCGCGTTCGGCGTACAGCTCCAACGCGGCCCGGGCGAGGCGTCCCCGCGCGTCCGGCTCCCAGCGTCCCATGCGAGCAAGTGTAGGTGATGGCAGCTTCTGACATCGCGTGCTAGCGTCGATGTCATAAGCTGACATCACCTTGGGAGTGTGTGCAACATGCGGGTATTCGTCACCGGAGCGTCCGGCTGGATCGGCTCAGCCGTCGTTCCCGAACTGCTGGCCGCCGGCCACGAGGTCGTCGGGCTCGCCCGGTCCGACGAGTCGGCCCGAACCCTGGCCGAGGCCGGCGCACAGGTGCGCCGGGGGAGCCTCGACGACCTGGACAGCCTGCGTACCGGGGCCGAGGAGGCTGACGGCGTCATCCACCTCGCGTTCAAGCACGACTTCAGCGACTACGCCGGAGCCGGGCGGACCGAACGCGCCGCCGTCGAGACCATCGGCAAGGAATTGGAAGGCACCGACCGGCCGTTCCTGTTCGCCTCCGGCGTGGCCCGCCTGGCCGCCGGCCGGGTCGCCACCGAACTCGACCCCAGCCCGTTCAGCGGTCCCGACACACCGCGCGGCGGCGGCGAGACCCTCGCCCTGGCGTACGCCGACCGGGGTGTTCGCACGGTCGCGCTGCGGTTCCCGCCGACGGTCCACGGCGACGGCGACCACGGCTTCACCACGACGTTGGTGAACATCGCCCGGCAGCGCGGAGCGGCCGGCCACGTCGGCGACGGCGCGAACCGGTGGCCCGCAGTGCATCGGCTCGACGCGGCCACAGCGGTCCGCCTCGCCCTGGACAACGCGCCCGCCGGAAGTGTCGTGCACGCCGTGGCGGAAGAAGGGATCGCGACCCGCGACATCGCCGAGGTCATCGGACGCGGACTCGGCCTGCCGGTCGTCTCGGTCGCACCGGAGGACGCGGCGGAGCACTTCGGCTGGATCGCCCAGTTCTTCGCCCTCGACGCGCCCACATCCAGCGCGCTGACCCGAGAGCGGCTCGGCTGGACGCCGACCGGGCCGGGGCTGCTGGCCGACCTCCCGCACTACCTCCGCTAGAGCCGGGTTGCGCCGATGAGGACCAGGACGATCGCGACCACGCCCAGCACCGTACGCACGGTGTGGCGCGCGATCCACGGCTGTTCGAACCAGCCGCGGGCGGTGGCCAGGTCCGCATCGGACGCCGTGCGTACGTCGACCGCGTCGAGGCGCTTGTTCAGCGGGATGTTCTGGCTGACCGTGACGCCGAACGGCCCCACGATGTACGCGACGGACGCGGCGAGCAGCCAGCCGAACGCGTCCGTCCCGGCGGCCAGGATCGTGGCCAGCGGAAGCAGCACGACCGGTCCGAGGAAGGCGGGCATGAAGACCGGGTTCACGATTCGCAGGTTCGTCTTCTGCACGACCGTCACATAGGTCCGGTCGTCGACGAGCTTCAACGCGAGGTTGTTCGCGACGGCGAAGCAGAACATGAGGCCACCGGTGAGCGCGGTGAGCGTCCCGGCGAGGATGACTACGAACGTCGTGAAGTCCACGTCCCCACGATAGTGAACGGTGACCTGGTATAGGCCGCGGCTTCAGTCGTAGCATCATCCAATGCGGGTGGAACTCCGCCACCTCCGGGCGGTGTGCGAAATCGCCGACGCGGGCAGTGTCACCAAGGCCGCGGCCCGGTTGGGCCTGGCCACGCCCGCGTTGACCACGCAGCTGCAACGGATCGAGCGCATCTTCGGCGGCCGGTTGTTCGACCGGGACCACACCGGCGTACGCCCGACGGAGCTGGGCGAGCTGGTGTTGGCGCGGGCCCGGGTGCTGCTTCCGGCGGCGCAAGGGCTGGAGGAGGAGGCGACCCGCCTCGCCGAAAGCCTGTCGCAGCCGGCCGAACCGGCGGCGTACCGGCTCGGCGCGGTGAACGGACCGCTCATCGGCGGGCTCGTCGCCCGGCTCAGCGCCGACCAGCCGGCCGCACGGATCACCTCGCACCCGTCCTGGTCCACAGTAGAGCTGCAAGAGATGCTGCTCGGCGACAAACTGGACTTCGCTCTGGTCGGGATGTGCGGCGGCGCGCTCGGCGAGTCGCGGGCGGAGTTGAGCGTACGGCTGTCGTGGGAGTTGATCGCCGACGCGCCGGTGTTCATCCTGCTGGGTGCGGACCATCCGCTCGCCGCGTGCGACGAGGTCGACCTCGCCCAGCTCGCGGACGCCTTCTGGGCGGCCACGCCAGGCGACGGCTGCTTCGCCGACTGTTTCGCCGCGGCCTGCGCCCGCGCCGGGTTCACTCCCCGGCCGATCTTCGAGACCGACGTCGGCGGCTGCATCGACCTGGTGCGTACCGGGGACGCGGTCGCGTTGTGCCAGCCGACGTTCCGGGGGTCGCCCGGGGTCGCGGTGGTGCCGCTGCGCTCCGAAGGGCTGCGGTGGCGTCATCTGATCGGGTGGCGGCCGGGGTCGGCCGCCTCGGCCGCGGCCGATCAGGTCGTCGGCCACGCGCGGGCGTCGTACGCCGACGCGGTGGCCCGGAGCAGTGCGTACACCCGATGGCTGCGAGGGAACCCGGAGCCGCACGCCGCGCGATGAGACGCGATGACACCGGTGTTACTCCGAGCGTTAAGACCTCGGTGACAACTCTCGGCGAGGCGATCATCCCGTTAACGTTCGCGGCATGAAACGCGATTTCTACACCCTTTGATCCCTTCGGATAAGACTCCGGTTCGACTCCCCTCGGCGGCCGTGCCCCGCCAGGGCAGACCTGCGGTGCGGTGCGTGCCGTCGCGTCTGCCACCACCTACTGGGGAGACTTGCCGGGCGTAGGTTGGGGGCATGGATCTTCTGCCGTTCATGCCCCGACCTACGGTGACGCACCCGGGCATCGTTGTCGCCGACCCGCTCGGGTTCCGCCCGCTTCAGCTGGATCTGCACATTCCGGCGGGTGAGGGGCCCTTCCCGGTGGTGTTCTGGGTGCACGGGGGCGGGTGGATGTCCGGCAGCCGGGTCTGGCTGCCGGACTCGATCACTCCGTTCGGCTTCCATCAGCGCCTGATCGACCGGGGCTACGCCGTCGCCGACGTCGACTACCGGCTCGGCCGCGAGGCGCCGTTCCCAGCGCAGCTGGAGGACGTTCAGGCGGCCATCCGCTGGGTCCGGGGCAACGCCGGCCGCTTCGGGCTGGATCCGGGCCGGTTCGCCACGCTGGGCGAGTCCGCCGGAGGTCAGCTCGCCGCGCTGGCGGGCCTGCTGGGCAGCGGCGACACCGCCGTCCACGCGGTCGTCGACTGGTACGGCGTCTCCGATTTCCTCGCCTTGCAGGGACGTGACGATCCCAATGACAACGTGGCCATGTACCTCGGCGGAGCGCTGAGGACGGTGGCGGAGGCCGCCCGGGAGGCCAGCCCGACGCATCGGGTGCACGCGGGCGCGCCGCCGTTCCTGGCCGTGCACGGCACCGACGACCGGATCGTGCCGTTCGCGCAGTCCGTCGGGCTCGCCGACGCGCTTCGGGCGGTCGGCGTACGCTGCGACGTCGTCCCGGCCGAGGGCGGCGACCACTGCTTCGTCGGGTACGCCGACATCGGCGGCCTGATCGACACGAGCATCGATTTCCTCGACGACGTCCTGAAATGATCCGGTTGAAGAGCCCGTCCGAGATCGCCACGATGCGGGAGGCCGGGCGTGTCGTCGCGCGTACGCTGGCCGCCGTCGCCGAGGCGGCCCGGGCGGGCGTCAGCCTGAGCGAACTCGACGAGCTGGCCGCTGACCTCATCAGCGCGGCGGGGGCCGACCCGTCGTTCCTCGGCTACCGGCCCACCTGGGCGTCGACGAGGTATCCCGGCGTGCTGTGCCTGTCGGTCAACGACGCCATCGTGCACGGCATCCCCGACGGCCGGGTGCTGCGCGACGGCGATCTGCTGTCGATCGACTGCGGGGCGTACGTCGAGGGATTTCACGCCGACGCCGCGATCACGGTGGGCGTCGGCGACCTCGACGACCGGGCCCGGCACCTCAGCGAGACCACCCGGCTGGCGCTGGAGGAGGGCATCGCGGCGGTCGCCGTCGGCGGGCGGCTCAGCGACATCTCGCATGCGGTCGAGACGGTGGCCCGCGGCGCGGGGTACGGCGTGCCGCCGAACATGGGTGGGCACGGCATCGGCACGAAGATGCACGAGGACCCGCACCTGGCCAACACCGGCCGGCCCGGACGCGGCGTACGCCTGCGGGAGGGCATGGTGCTGGCGATCGAGCCGATGCTGATCGAGAGCGGCCGCGACCGGGCTCGGACCGCCCGGGACGGCTGGACGGTCCTCACCGGCGACGGCAGCCGCGCGGCGCACTGGGAGCACTCGGTCGCGGTCACGGGCGACGGCCCGGTCATCCTCACCCTGCCGTGACCGACCCGGAGACACGGTGGCGTGATGGCGCCCGGGGACACGACACCTCGCCGTGACCGCGACCGGAGACACGCTGCCGTGGCGAGGCCCGGAAAATGCCGATGACGAGCCGAAATGCGCGCGGCCTACCCTGAAGTCAGATGGATAAACCCGGCGAAACGCTTGAATAGGCGGCCGGATACGGGCACGTTGGAGCTTTGCCCAGAGTCGTCACAAGAAGGGCTCTCCACATGCTTGCCGTAACCGAGCGCGCCGCGGACGCCATCCGCGCGCTGACCGACGCACCCCAGATCCCGGACGGGTCCGGGTTGCGTATCTCGTCCGGCGAAGGTGCGGGCACGCTGCAGCTCAGCCTCGTCGCCTCGCCCGCCGACGGAGATCAGATCCTGTCCAGCGGGGACGCCCTGCTGTTCCTGGACTCCGACGCCACCTTGCTGCTGGACGAGAAGATGATCGACGCCACGATGACCGACGGCGGCGAGATCCAGTTCGTCCTCGCCGACCAGTAAGCCGATCGATAAGCACCTCGCATAGCTCTGCCTGCGGCGCCCCAGCCGGTCTGAAGACCGTGCTGGGGCGCCGCAGTGTCGGACGCCCCGGCTAGCATTTCGCCATGGCGATCAACACGCTCCAGGAACTGCACAGCCGGGCCATGCGTGCGTGCGGGGGCGCCGTCGCGCAGGCGACGCCGGCCGAGCTGGGCCGCCCGACGCCCTGTGCGGGCTGGACGCTGGCCGATCTGCTCGCACACATGACCGTGCAGGACAGCGGCTTCGCCGGGGCGGCGCGGGGCGCGGTGACCACCGTGGCCGACTGGCGCCCGGTGTACCACGGTGACGAGGCGATCGCCCGCTACGCCGAGGCCGCTGCCGACGTCGAGCAGGCATTAGCCGAAGTCGGCGTGCTCGAGCGCGCCTTCGTGATCCCCGAGTTCACCACGGGCCAGCCCATCAAGGGACCCAGCGCCGTCCGGGCCCACCTGATCGACGCCGTCGTGCACGGCTGGGACGTCGCGCGTACCTTGGGCGTGGGGTATGAGCTGGACGACGAGGTGCTCGCCGAGTCGCTGGCGATCGCAGAGTCCATTCCGGACGGAGACAACCGCGGCACCTTCTTCAGCCGCGCGGTGGCCGTCGATCCGCAGGCCGCGCCGCTCGACCGGATCGTGGCGCACCTCGGCCGGTCACCGGTCTGGCCCGACTGACTCGATCCGCCCTCGCAGCCCGGCGAAGTCCACGTCGGTCGACGTGTCGACGCGCAGCACCGGCCCGAGCGCCAATGGTTCGGCCCGCTTCGCCCACTCCGGCCACGAGTCGGCCAGCCGCTGGTCGTCCTGGTAGTGCGGCGGCCGGTCGCGGTTCGCGTACCGCTGCCTGGCGATCTCGACCGGAACCTCACACCAGAGCTCGACCACCGGGGTGCCGCGCAGCCCGGCCCGCGCGAACTCGAGGTCGCGCGGCCGGAACCACCACGATTCGAGGATGATCGTCCCGGGCAGGCCCGCGGCCAGCTGGTAGGCGGCCTCCATCGCGGCCGCGCCCAAGGCCCGCGCCGGCACGGCCGGGAAGAGCGCCCGCAGGCCGTCCTTCACGACGTCCTTCGAGATCACGGGTACGCCCAGCGCAGCGCCCAGTCCGGTCGCCAGCGTCGTCTTGCCCGAGCCCGGCAAGCCGTTCACCATCAGCAGGAGGTCAGCCACCGAGCGAGGATCTCACAAACCCCGGACACGCCGTCTGACCTGCGAATACGCTCGGACGAATGAGTACCGGAACGGTCACCACCCAAGACGGCACGAAGATCTTCTACAAGGATTGGGGAAGCGGACAGCCGGTAGTTTTCAGCCACGGCTGGCCCCTGACGGCGGACGCGTGGGACGACCAGATGTGGTACGTCGTCTCCAACGGATTCCGGGCAGTCGCCCACGATCGGCGCGGCCACGGCCGGTCGAGCCAGCCCTGGGAGGGCAACGACCTCAACACGTACGCCGACGACCTGGCCGCCGTGATCGAAGCCCTCGACCTGCGCGACATCGTGCTCGTCGGGCACTCGACCGGCGGCGGTGAGATCACCCGATACATGGCCCGGCACGGCACCGACCGTGTCGCCAAGGCGGTCCTGGTCGGCGCGATCCCGCCGCTGATGCTGCAGACCGACGCCAACCCGGAAGGTCTGCCGCGCAGCGTCTTCGACGACATCCGCGCCGGTGTGGAACGCGACCGGTCGCAGTACTGGCACGATTTGAGCATGCCGTTCTACGGCGCCAACCGGGACGGTTCGAAGGTGAGCCAGGGACTTCGGGATCACTTCTGGCTCCAGGGCATGACCGTCGGCTTCAAGGGCGCCTACGACTGCATCAAGGCGTTCTCCGAGACCGACCTGACCGAGGACTGCAAGAAGATCGACGTGCCGACGCTGATCATCCACGGCGACGACGACCAGATCGTGCCGATCGTCGCGTCGGCGAACAAGTCGTCGAAGCTCATCAAGAACAGCGAGATGAAGGTGTATCCGGGCGCGCCGCACGGGTTGACCGCGACGCACCAGGACGAGTTCAACGGCGACCTGCTGGCCTTCCTCAAGGCCTGACGGTCGTTTTGAGCTGACGCCTCATCGAGTCGATCTAGGCGGGAGATGTTGCCCAGGCAGCCGTCTCCCGCCTAGATCATCTGTCGGGCCGGGACAAACCGGGTGCCACGTTATGGCAGCTCCGCGTACGCCACGGGGCAGCCTGTCGTTAACCTTCGCGACGTGATCGGAACCTAGCGTCAGCCGAATGCAGGTCAGTCCACGGGTGAGCGCGGTCATTCCCACCTTCGGCCGGCCCGAGCTGGTGGTACGCGCGGTGCGCAGCGTACTGGCGCAGACCATGGCCGACCTGGAGGTCATCGTGGTCGTCGACGGCCCGGACGAGGCGACCGGCCAGGCGCTGACCCGGCTCGGCGATCGCCGGTTGCGGGTGATCGAACTGCCGGAGAAGGGCGGCGCGCAGAACGCCCGCAACACCGGCGTACGCGCGGCGACGGCGCCCTGGACGGCCATGCTGGACGACGACGACGAGTGGCTGCCGCAGAAGCTGGCGAAGCAGCTCGCCGCGGCGCAGGCCACCGACGCTCCGCGCCCGATCGTGGCGAGCCGCCTGCTGAACCGCACCCCGCGCGCCGAGTACGCCATGCCGCGCCGGCTGCGCCAGCCAGGCGAGCCGTGGAGCGAGTACTTCACTGTCCGCCGGGGCCTGTTCCACGGTGAGGGGTTCATCCAGACCTCGACGATCATGGCCCCGACCGAGGTGCTGCGGCAGGTGCCGTTCGCCCCGAAGGTGCCCCGGATGCAGGAGATGGACTGGGTGCTGCGGGCGCTGGGCACTGAGGGCACCGAGCTGCTCTACGTCGAGGAGCCGCTGGTGATCTGGTACCAGGACGAGAACCGGCCGCGGATCACCTTCGAGGAGAAATGGCAGCAGTCGCTGGACTGGCTGCGGCGCAACGAGTCGCTGGTGACCAAGAAGGCGTACGCGGCGATCGTGATGAGCGTCGTCAGCTCGATGGCGGCGCCGACGCACAGCCTCAAGGTGTTCTGGCTGCTGCTGCGGGAAGCCCAGCGCAAGGGCCGGCCCGGGTTCATCGACTACGTGACCTTCCTGCAGATCTGGCTGATCCCGCCCGCCCTGCGGCGTACGCTGCGCGACAAGGCATTGTCCAGAACCTCCAGTCCCCAGGCAGAGTTGGTGTGAGCGGTTCGGTCCTCATCTGGCGCAGCAGCATGCTGCCCGCCTCGGAAACGTTCGTCCGCGCGCAGGGCCTTGCCCTGACCGCATGGCAACCGACCTTCGGCGGCGCGGTGAAGGTCGAGTCACCGGTCGCGGCCGACTCCGACCTGATCGTGTTCCCGGAGACGTCGGTCGGCCGCCGGGCCTTGCTGGCGCTCAAACTCACCGGACGCTCGGCCCTGCTGCGGGCCACGCTGCGGCGGCTGAGCCCCGATCTCGTGCACGCGCACTTCGCCGGGGACGGTTGGATGATCAGCGCCGACGCGGCCGAGTCGAGGATCCCGCTGATCGTCACGGTGCACGGCTACGACGTGACCCGGTTGCCCCGCGAGTCCGGCCCGCGCGGCGTTCGCTACCGCCACCATCTGCGTACGGTGTTCGCCCGCGCGTCGCTGATCCTCGCCGTCTCCAGCTACATCCGCGACAAGACCATCGAGCTGGGGGCCGATCCGGCGAAGGTACGCGTACACCACACCGGAGTCGCACTCGACCCGGCACCGCCCGCCGCTCTCGCCGAGAAACGATGGGACCTGTTGTTCGTCGGCCGGTTCGTCGAGAAGAAGGGCGTCGACGACCTGCTCACCGCCGCCGCGCAGGTGCCGGGGAAGCCGCGGATGCTGCTGATCGGCGGCGGCCCCCTCGAAGAGCCGATGCGGCAGCGCGCCGCCGAACTAGGGCTCGACGCGACCTTCCTCGGCCCGCAGGACCCTTCCGTCGTCCGCCGCAGCATGGCCGAGTCGCGGATCTTCGTGTCGCCGTCGAAGACCGCCGCCGACGGCGACAGCGAGGGCCTGCCCACGACGATCCTGGAAGCCGCCTCGCACGGGCTGCCCACCGTGTCCACCATGCACAGTGGCATTCCCGAGGCCGTGCGGCACGACGAGACCGGCCTGCTCGGCCCGGAAGGCGACCCGGGCGCGCTGGCGGCCGACCTGCGGCGGCTGCTCGCCGACCCCGCGCTGTGCGACGCGATGGGCGAGCGGGCGCGGGCGTACGTCGCCGAGCACTTCGACCTCGCCCGGCAGACCGCCGAACTGGAGAAGATCTACGACTCGGTCGCCCGGCCCCGCTGACCGGATCCCGGCTGACGACGGACTTCCGCGCCCCTAAAGCAGGGCTCCCCCGGTGGCGTCGAGGCGCTGGCCGGTGACCCACCGTGCGTCGTCGGAGGCGAGGAACGCGACGACTCCGGCAATGCTGGGGCTCTACACGGTTCGGTGCTCCAGGGTATTCCGCAGTCCGCCCGCGACGGTGCGGATCGGCACGAGCTGGAAAGGGTCGCCGCAGTGGCGATGCTCGGATGGCCCTGAGGGCTCTTGCTGGTCTCGTACACGGGCACGACTGGTCCCAGGTCGGTCACCTCGACGACGGCCTGCTGTCACCGCTGGCGGGCAAGACCGTCGTCCTTGTGTCACCTCAGGCCGTCATGTCATGGTCGGCATCGTGACCACCAATGAGGACACCTACGGCGGTCCCGCGGCCGCGCTCTACGACGAGTTCTTTCCCATCGACAGCCGGGCGTTGAACACCGCCGCCTTCCTATCCGGCCAGGCCAGGGCTACCGGTGCGGCCGAGCCGATCGCGCTGGACCTGGGCATCGGAACCGGGCGGGTGGCCCTTCCGCTGTCCGAACGCGGCGTCAAGGTCTTCGGGGTAGACCTGGAGCCGGCGATGCTGGACGTTCTGCGTACCAAGCCAGGTGCGGACCGACTCCACGCGACACTCGGCGACATGACTGACGCCGATCTGCTCGCGTCGGCATCCGAGGGGGTGCCATACGACCTGGTGTACTGCGTGTTCGGCACGCTGACCGCGCTGCCCGACGCCAACGCGCAGCGACGCTGCCTGGCCGCGGCAGCCTCGGTGCTTGCACCGGCGGGACGCCTTGTCCTCGAAATGCCGGTGCCGGATTTGAGCTCGTTCGACAAGCAGGGGCGTCGCGTACGCCATTTAGGCCGGCGGGGCGACGGCACTGTCCTCGAGACCGGAAGGTTGAACCTGGTTACCCAGACGATCGAGTTCGAGGTGTCGACTCTCTCGCCGACGACTGGTGTGACCATGCATTCGGTTCACAGCCGCTACGTGTGGCCCCATGAACTCGAACTCATGGCCGAGCTGGCCGGGTTACAGAGTCTTGAGCAGTACGGCGGCTACGGCGGCGAGAGCTTCACCCGAGACAGCCAGGTTGTTGTGACGGTCCACATCCGGCAGCACTGACCTCCGGCCGCGTAGCGCACCCTAGACTTTAGTCGGATACCGCGCCTTCTTTCTTCCGTTGCTCGCCCTGCACGTTCCTGCTGATCATGGCAGGGCAAGGCGAACACCGAGGGAAGGAACTATCCAGATGAGACGGATCATGCACGTGACGGCGGCAGCCGCATCGGTGCTGGCGATGACGGCGGGTCTGGCGTCACCGGTGGCCGCCGCGACATCGGCGCAGATCACCGTCCGGGCCGACCAGCCGATCGCGGCGCTCGACCAGCACGCGATCGGCGTCAACACCTACCTGTCGAACCCGAATCTGACCAACGCCGCGGTCCCGGGTCTCCTGCGCCAGGCGGGTCTGCGCAGGCTGGTCTTCAACGGCGGCCCGATCAGCGACCTCTACCACTGGGCCGACGGTTCGCTGAGCCCGGATCCCGACATCGCGGAGCATCCGTCGGACTACGCGGCGCTGCCGCCGCAGTTCACTTTCGACCAGTACGCCACCGTGGCCCGCTCCTCCGGCGCGGACATGATGGTCCATGTCAACTACGGCACCGGTACGGCCGCCGAAGCAGCCGCCTGGGTGCACTACGCCAACCAGGTCCGGGGGTATGGCGTCCGCGACTGGGAGATCGGCGAGGAGGTCTACCTCAACGGGTACTTCGAAGACATGAACTTCGAGCCGGACGCCCACACCGACCGCAGCCCGCAGGCGTACGCGGCCAACGTCGTCGCGTACTCGCGGGCCATGAAGGCTGTCGACCCCAGCATCAGGATCGGCGTCGGGCTGTTCGTCGCCGGACCGGATCCCAGCCCCTTCCGCGACTGGAACGAGACGGTGCTGAGCATCGCCGGACAGGCCATCGATTACGTGGACCTGCACTGGTATCCGTCGAGCTTCATCGGCAGCGCACCGGCCGACCTGCTCGCCGCGGCGGAGTACGCGATCCCGGCGATCCTGCCGGACACCCGGGCGATGGTCGACGAGTACGCCGGGCCGGAAACGGCCATCATGATCGGCGAGATGAACTCGGCCACAGCGGCGGGGCCGGACCAGATCGCACCGTTCAACGCGCTGTTCCTCGCCGCGCACTCGTTGTCCCTGCTGGCCAACGGCGCGGAGAGCGTCGATGTGTGGGCGCTGCACAACTGGTCGTTCCCCACCGGTGACCTCGGCCTGCTCGCCAGCGGGTGCGCGTCGACCGGCTGCGACGTGGCCGACGACACGCCCTATCCGTCGTACTTCGGGATTCAGCTCGCGACCGAGGTCGCCGGGCGCGGCGGGGTGCTGCTGCGGACCGCTTCGACGGACGAGTCGGTGCTCGCGTACGCCAGCCGGCGGCCCGACGGCAGCATCGCCGTCCTGCTCGTCAACACCGACCCGACGCGGGCGCATCGCGTACAGCTGGACGTTGCCGGTCAGAAGATCCGCCGGGGCACCACCGTGCACTCTTTCCAGCCTGGTGACAGCGGCCTGCGCAGCCGTCATGACAACGCGCTGATCGGCAGCTCGCGGATGCTGGCTCCATACTCGGTGACGGTTCTCAGCACCGGTC
The DNA here is from genome assembly GCF_024172085.1 of Hamadaea flava. NCBI lineage: Bacteria > Bacillati > Actinomycetota > Actinomycetes > Micromonosporales > Micromonosporaceae > Hamadaea > Hamadaea flava. The sequence continues at coordinate 7,722,716 of NZ_JAMZDZ010000001.1, forward strand.
CGGGCGCGCCCGTGTCGTAAGAATGGGGCAACGATGAGCGCAGGGCTGCTGCTGTAAGGGTCGCGGACGGAACGGTCCAGATTCTGCTCGGGCACCTGGGCGGGCTGTTGATGCGGTGCGATGCGGCTGCTGGATTGATCCACTGGCCGGTCAGCAACTGCACCTCCAGCCCGCCCGGGCCGATGGAATTCTGCGGCTGGCGCCGCGGGCTGAGTTGCCGGACACTATCGCGGTGCGGCCACCAAACGTCCTCGTTCCGGCATCTTGACTTCATAACTGAGCTGGCTAGGAGCTGCGATGCACACGTCTATCCCCGTCGCATGGGTTACGCATGGTTCGCAGCCGGCAGTCTGCGCGCGCCACGGAGCGAAGGCTGAACTGACCGCTTCGGTCGCAATCGAATCGGCGCCGGCGCCGTGGACTTGGGCGCTGATCCCGCTCGGCGGCATCGTGTTCCTTGCGGTCCGTGCCGCAACGCGCCGGGTCGTCACCGCGCCGAGGTGGGCCTTCTGCGCTCGCTGCAGATCACTGCGCTACCTGCGGATGGCGGCCGGCTTCGTGCTCATGGGCCTCATGCTGGCCTTTCTCGTGGTCGGCCTGGACGCGGCGGACACAACCTATGCGGGGCCGGCGGAACACCGCAGCAGCTCGTGGGCGTTTGCCGGCGCGCTGTTGGCGGGCGTCGCCGGCTGGGCAGTTCTGGTGCTGTCGCGGTGGCAGTCGATCGCGCGTGCTCGGCTGAGCCGGGACGGTCTATCGGTCGATGTCATGAAACCGTCCGCCGAGTTCGAGGCCGCTGTGGAAGCTGTGTGGGTGCCGCCGAACACGAGCGCATCGCCCGTGGTGGCGCGCCCGGCGTAGCCGACCCGCGATCCAGATGATCGCAAGGAGTCGAGGCTCATGATCACCGCTGCTTCGTGCCAGATGCTTCCTTAGGCGAGCAGATCATGGGACGCTCGGCCTCATGAAGATCTTCGTCTCGCTGGATCTGGAGGGCGTCGCGGGCATCGTCGACTGGCAGCAGTGCGTCGCCGACGGCGACGACTACGCGGTCGGCCGCGACCTTGCGCTCGGCGAGGTCAACGCCGCGATCGAGGGCATCATCGCGGCCGGCGGGACTGAGATACTGATCAACGACGCTCATTCAGTGATGCGCAACCTGCCGCCGTCGCTGCTGGCCGGTCGGGCGGCGTACCTCTCCGGCCGAGTCAAGCCGCTCTACATGATGCAGGGCCTCGACCACTCGTTCGACGCGATCGTCTTCCTCGGCTACCACTCGGCCGCCGGAACACCGGGGATCCTCTCGCACACCTACAACCCCAAGGCCATCGCCGACGTACGCCTCAACGGCGTTCCGACCGGGGAAGCAGGCTTGAACGCTCTCGTCGCCCAGCATTTCGGAGTTCCGGTCGCGGTCATCACCGGCGATCAGTACGTCGGCCCGGAAGCCGAACCGTTCTGCCCTGGCGTGGCCACGATCGTCGTCAAGGAATCGATCAGCCGGTACGCGGCACGCAATCTCCACCCCGACGCGGCCCGTGAGTTGGTGCGCGACGGCGTACGCGAGGCGCTGGCCCGGCGGGGCGAACTGGTGCCGCCCCAGATCACCCTGCCCGCCACGATCGAGGTGCGGTTCACCTCGCCGGACATGGCCGAGCAGGCAACCTGGATCCAAGGCGTACGACGCCTGGACTTCGTCACGGTGGCGTTCACAGGAGACGAACCGCTGGCTCTCTTCCAGGCGTTCATCGCGCTCGTTTACCTCACTCGTTCACTGGTCGAGAGCTGACTTCAGCGGTTCCACGAAGGTTGCGGCTTGTCGCTGTCGTGGTGCGCAGTCGGCGATTGGCGCGCGGGTACCAATGTCGAGTGGTCGCGGAGATCGGGGCGAAGCTGATCAGGCATTTCTGGTGCGGTCGCTGGCCCGGAACTCATCCACGAACGTAAAGAACAGATTCAGCGGGCTCACGCCTCTGGCCTCGGCCTCGCGGCCGATTTCCGTAGCCCAGCCAAGGGAACTGTGCCGTCCCAGCTTCGTCCAGAGCCACTCGGCGAAAGCGCCAGTCGGCCAAAACTCGAAATCCTCTCCGATGCCATGGACTTCCAGCGCGACCCGGTACCCGATCAGCATCGATTGCAGCTCATCGAGCGACCGCACCCACATGCCCGGACGAAGACGTACTTGTTCGAGGAAGCCGAAGACGTCGGTCAGCTCGTGTAGTTGCCGGAGTCGAGGGCTGCCGGAGACCGTTTCTGGCATGGGCTGAGCCTATCGACAATCGACCTGGCCCTCGTGCTCCCGGCCCACGTCATCTGCAGCGGCGCCCTCGCCAGGCTCCTGAACGGTGCTGGCCCGAACCCCCGCTGGCGGAAGGGCCCCCGCCGGTGAAGGCGGAGGCCCTTCGCTTGTCGTCGGGTGCGGCTGACCATGCGGTTCAGATCAGCTTCAGGCTCGTCGAGACCTGGAGTTCCGTCTCGAACAGGCGCGGCCACGGCAGGTGCACCGTCACCGAATCGAGGCTGGCGACGCGGGCGGTGACCGGGTGGCCGAGCAGGTAGCCCACCAGAACCCGGCGGCCGCCGAAGTATCGGTCGAAGTAGTCCTGGGTGACCGGCGTCAAATGGTCGACCACCCATTGGTTCATCGGCGCGTACTGGTCGTCGGTCAGGTTGTTGGTGTTCCAGCCCTGTGACTGCCCGTACGCGATGGCCGCCGGCTGGACGTCGTTCTTCCAGCGGTCGTCGATGATGAAGCGCTTGAGCAGGTACTCCACATGCGCGTTGGCGGCGGTGAGCGCGGTTGCCGGGGTGATGCCGTGGCGCAGCGGCTGCCGGGTCGACTCCAGGAAGGCATACCGGGACAGACCTTCGGCCAGGGCGAGGCCGAGCGAGTTGCCGCCGGTGTTCCAGCCGGAGTAGCCGAGCAGGTCCAGCAACGGCAGGCGGTCCTGCATCCGCGTCACGAGGTCGTGGTCGGCCTTGTTGACGATGACCGGGTCGTCCACGATCACGCCCTTGCCTTGGGCCAGCAGTTCGGCGGCCTGGGCGACGAACTTGTCGAGATCGCCGCCGCGGTCGGCGCCGGCCGCCGAGGGCGTGTTCACCAGCAGGTGGACGGGAGACGCTGGATCAACCTTCAAGCCGAGCGCCGCCAGATGCCGCGTGATGTTGTCCGCGAACGGGATGTCTTCCAGCGCCGCGGTCCACGCGCTGCCGTTGACGCCGGCGTACTGGACGGCCACCGACGGGTGCACGTTCAGCTTGGTCAGCACATAGCGCGCGACCAGGAGGGCGTCGATCTCGTCGGCGCCTGGGAAGATCTGCACCCGGTCGCCGACGCCGAGCTGGGCCACGAGCTGTTCGAGCTGAACGCGCTCGGCCCGTTCCAGCCCGTAGGGCGCGGTGTCGTCCTCGCCGAGAACGAGGTCGTCGATCGTGCCGTCGGCCACCCACCAGACCATCTGCTCGTTGATGTCGTGGTTGCGTTGCCGCGCCGCGAGGTAGTCGGCGAGGACCTCGTCCGGGATCTGGGCGCGCTTGGCGTCGAGCTGCGCCTGGTACTGGGTCATTCCCAGGTTGACGACCTGGTCGTAGAGGATCGCCCATTCGCGTACGAGGGTGGCGTAGTCGGTGCCGCCGACGGTCAGGCCGGTCAGGGCGAGACGCTGGATGGTGTCGAAGACATAGAGCGGCTTGTCCGGATGGGCCTGGCGGACCGCCTTGATCGGCTGGATGTGAGACCGGGCGTCGGCCTCGGACATCGCCGCCGTACGCGAAGCGACCAGCCCGCCGTACGCGAGCATGCTCGTCGACACCACGTACGCGTCGGCGTCCTTCTGGCTGGTGAGCCACTGGCCGACGGCAACGGGGTCGCCGGGTGTCGTGAAGCGGCCGAGTAGCTCGCGAGGCGGCGTCGTGACCGCCAGCCCGGCGAGGGACGCCGTGGCGGCCGGTGCGAGCAGGTTGACTGGTCGGTCGTCCAGCGGTACGAGCGCGACGCGGGCCAGCGGGCGGGCTTCGCCGGGGCGCGCGGCCGACGGTCCGCTCGCGGAGGCGGGAGGCGCGGCGGCCAGTACGGCGACGGCGAGCGTCGCGGCACCGGTCATCGCGCCGAGGGATCGGGTGATGCGCACGGATCCTCCGTTCATGGGGGTGCATACCGGAGTTTCTGTGGTCTAGTCCTAGAAGAAACAGGTCTAGACCTAAGGCGACCGACGCTAGACCCGGATTTCCGGCGAAGTCAAGCTGTGCTCCGAGTCACAGGCACCGAAGATGGCCTTGACAAGGGCAGTTTCGCTGACGACTGTGGTCTAGACCTGAGCAGATGAGGTCTAGAACTCTGGGGGCCAATCGTGGTGGAAATGTCGAGCGAAGTCCTCGTCGTCGGCGGCGGACTGGGCGGGGTCGCGGCCGCCCTCGCGGCCCTGCGCCGCGGGCGGCGCGTGCTGCTGACGGAGGAGTACCCGTGGCTCGGCGGCCAGCTCACGAGCCAGGCGGTCCCGCCGGACGAGCACCCCTGGGTGGAGCGCTTCGGCGTGACGGCGAGCTACCGGGCCCTGCGCGAGGGCATCCGTGAGCACTACCGGCGCTGGTACCCGCTGACCGCGGCGGCTCGCGCGCGGCCAGACCTCAACCCGGGCGCCGGCTGGGTCAGCAAGCTGTGCCATGAGCCCCGAGCCGCGGCGGCCGTCATCGACGCGATGCTCGCCCCGTACGAGAGCGGCGGCGCGTTGCGGATCCTGCGCGGCTACCGCCCGGTGGCCGCCGACGTCGACGGCGACCGCATCAGCGCGGTCACCTTGCGGCACGTTCACACCGGCGCCCAGCTGACCGCGACCGCGCCATACATTCTGGACGCCACCGAGGCCGGCGATCTGCTGCCGTTGGCCGGGGTCGAGTACGTCACCGGATCCGAGGCGCGCTCCGAGACCGGCGAACCGAGTGCGCCGATCGAGGCCCAGCCCGCCAACTGGCAAGGTCTGTCCTGGTGCTTCGCGCTCGACCACGTCGACGGCGACCACACGATCGACCGCCCGGCGGCGTACGCCCGCTGGCGCGACTATCAGCCCGACTCCTGGCCCGACCGGATGCTGTCGCTGAGCTGGCCCGACCCCCGCACACTGGAACCGGTGACGGGCGCGTTCGTCCCGAACCCCGGCGACGATCCGCTCAACGTGGTGGCGGACCAGAGCCAGGTGGCCAGCGGGCCCAACCTGTGGACCTACCGGCGGATCGTGGCCCGCGGGCTGTTCACCGAGGGGGCCTACGCCAGCGACATCACGCTCGTCAACTGGCCGCAGATGGACTACTTCGTGCGGCCGGTCATCGACGTGCCCGAAGACGAGGCCCGGCTCGCGTACGCCGAGTCCCGTGAGCTGTCGCTGTCCCTGCTCTACTGGCTGCAAACGGAGGCACCCCGCCCGGACGGGGGCACCGGCTTCCCCGGCCTGCGCCTGCGCGGCGATGTCGTGGGCACGGCCGACGGCTTCGCCCAGGCCCCCTATCTGCGCGAATCCCGGCGGATCCGGGCCCTGACCACGGTCGTCGAGCAGGACCTCTCCCTGGCCGTACGCGCAGACCGGGGCGCTGTGTCCTATCCGGACTCGATCGGCATCGGCATGTACCGCATCGATCTGCACCCGACCACCAACGGCGACACCTACCTCGACGTCGGCTGCTGCCCCTTCGAAATTCCGTTGGGCGCACTGATTCCGCAGCGGACCACCAACCTGCTGGCCGCCGCGAAGAACATCGGCACCACCCACATCACCAACGGCTGCTATCGGCTGCACCCGGTCGAGTGGAACGTCGGGGAGGCGGCCGGCGCGCTTGCCGCCTACTGCCTCGACAACGCCACCACCCCTACAGCGGTGCACACCGATGCCGGTCTCCTCGACGACTTCCGGGCCGGCCTGGCCCGCGAGGGCGTCGAACTCGCCTGGCCCCGGATCACGGGCTACTAGGAACCCCCACCATTTCCCCTGGAGGACAAGGATATGAAGCGCCTGCGCTGGATGTCCGGCGTACTCGCGGCTGGTCTGGCCCTCGCGGCCGCCGGCTGCGGCGGCGGTGACAAGGCCGAAGACGACAACGGCCCGGTCTCGCTGCGGATGACGGTCTGGACGGCGAACAAGGACCAGCTGGCCCTGTTCGACCAGATTGCCGCCGACTACAAGAGCACCCACCCGAACGTCACCGTGAAGTTCGACGCGCTGCCGTTCGACAGCTACACCACGGCGCTGACCACCCAGGTGGCCGGCGGCAACCCGCCGGACCTGGCGTGGATCTTCGAGAAGGACGCCCCCGACTTCGTCTCCTCCGGCGCGCTGACCGACCTGACCCCGACCCTCAAGGGCACGGCCGGCTACGACTACGACGACCTCGCCCCGGCCACCACGAAGCTGTGGACCGCCGGCGACAAGCTCTACGGCTACCCGTTCTCGACGTCGCCGTTCGTCGTGTTCTACAACGCCGACATGCTCACCAAGGCCGGCGCGCAGACCCCCGACCAGCTGGTCGCGGCCAACCAGTGGACCTGGACCGCCGCCGAGCAGGCGGCCGCGAAGGTGCCGGCCGCCGAGCCCGGGAAGTTCGGCCTGGTGATCCGCGACTTCGACTACAAGGTCTGGGACAACCTGGCCTCCCTGTGGGCGGGCTACGGCGCGGCTCCGTGGTCGGCCGACGGCAAGACCTGCCAGTTCACCAGCCAGCCGATGATCGACGCGATGACGTTCCTGCACAACGCGGTCTACACCGACAAGGCGATGCCGCCGCCCGGCACCGCGGCGGACTTCTTCGCCGGCGACTCGGCGATGACTGTCACGCAGATCTCGCGCGCCGCCACCCTCAAGGACGCCAAGTTCAAGTGGGGCGTCGCTCCGCTGCCGGCCGGCCCCGCCGGCGCGCAGCAGCTGTTCGGGCAGGCCGGCATCGGCGCCTTCGGCAAGGGCAAGCACCCGCAGGCGGCCGCGGACTTCCTCGCCTTCTTCAGCAACCCGGCCAACTCGGCGAAACTGGCCCAGTACTTCCCGCCGCCGCGTACGTCGCTGCTGAACGCGGCCAGTCTGAAGGCAGCCAACCCGCTGCTGACCGCGGAGCAGCTGGACAGCGTCGTCGTCAACGGCATCAAGAACGGCGCCGTGAAAGCCAGCCACCTCGGGTACGCCAAGATCGACGAGGCCGTCCGCGCCGCGATGGACACCTACTACCAGCCGGGAGCCGACGTTCCCGCCGCGCTCGCCGGCGTCTGCAAGGCCGTCGAGCCGCTGTTGAGCACGGGTAGCTGAGAGCCATGAGCGTCTCGACCGCATCCGCGGCCGACACCCAGGGCGGCGGCCGGGGACACCGGCCGCCGCCCGGGCGGGGCCGCCGGGACCACCGGATGACCGCCCGACGGCGCGACGCGGTCGCCGGTTACCTTTTCGTCGCACCGCAACTACTGGGCTGGGCCGCGTTCGTCGGCTGGCCGGTCGTCGCGGTGGTCTGGTACAGCCTGCACAGCTGGAACCTGCTCGCCGGCACCTTCGACTGGGCCGGGCTGGCCAACTACCGGCAGCTGGCACACGATCCGGCGCTGGGGGCGGTGCTGCGCGCGACGCTGTTCTTCTCCGTCGGACTGGTCGTCCTCAACCTCGCCCTGGCGCTGCTGCTGGCCGTGCTGCTCAACCAGCGGCTACGGGGCACGGCCGTGTTCCGCACCATCTTCTTCTCCCCAGTCGTGGTCTCCCTCGTCGCGTGGGCGATCGTCTCCGGCACCCTGCTGCAGGGCACCGGCGGCATCAACGCACTGCTGTCCAAGGTCGGCATCACGGGACCGAACTGGCTGCACGAGCCGGGCGCGGCCCTGATCGCCGTCATCGTCACCCAGACGATCAAGAACGTCGGCCTCAACATGGTGCTGTTCCTGGCCGCGCTGCAAGGCGTACCGGAGGAGTTGTACGAGGCGGCCGCGCTCGACGGGGCGTCGCGGTGGCGGACCTTCTGGCGGATCACGTTCCCCCTGATCACCCCGACCGTACTCCTCACATCGATCATCACGGTGGTGGGTTCGCTGCAGGTCTTCGCACCGATCCAGGTGCTCACGGCCGGCGGCCCGGGCAACTCCACCAACGTCCTCGTCTACGACCTCTACAAGCAGGGTTTCGTGGCCCACGACCTGAGCTACGCCAGCACCCTGGGGGTCCTGCTGTTCGTCATCGTGCTGGCACTGACCGCGATCCAGTGGCAGATGCGCAAGAAGTGGGTCGTCAATGAGTAGCAAGAGCGAGAGCGGCAAGAGCAACCAAGACCGCGCCAATCACCGCAGCCGCGCGCTGTCCCTGCCACGCTGGGCGAAGATCGCCCTGTACGCGCTCATGACCGTGCTGGCGATCCCGTTCCTGTTCCCCACGTGGTGGATGGTGACCGCCTCGCTGTCACCGGCCAACGACATCTACAGCCAATCGCCGAAGCTGTTCCCGACACATCCGCTGTGGTCGGACTACAAGCAGGTTTTCGAGCTGCAGCCGTTCGCGCACCAGTACGTGAACAGCCTCTACATCGCCGTCCTGGTCACCGCCGGCACCATGGCGGTCTCGGCCCTGTCCGGGTACGCCTTCGCCCGCATCCGGTTCCCGGGGGCCGACGCGCTGTTCTTCGTGGTGCTGACCGGCATGCTCGTGCCGGCCGAGGTGACGATCGTGCCGCTGTTCCGGATGGTGCAGTCGCTTGGCCTCATCAACACCCACTGGCCGCTGATCATCATCCCGATCTTCGGCGCGCCCAGCGTGCTCGGCACCTTCGTCATGCGCCAGTTCTTCCTGGCTCTGCCGGCCGAACTGGAAGAGGCCGGCCGCTTGGACGGACTGGGCCGGTTCGGGTTGTTCCGCAGCATCGCGCTGCCGCTCGCCCGGCCGGCGCTGGCGGCGGTGGCGATCTTCACGTTCCTGCGTACGTGGGACAGCTATCTGGAACCGCTCGTCTACCTGTCCGCCAAGGACAAGTTCACCCTGCCGCTCGCCCTGACCCAGTACACCGACGCGTACGGCGGGAACATCTGGAATATTCAGCTCGCCGCGACGACGCTGACGGTCCTGCCCGTACTAGCGGTGTTTATCATCGCGCAACGCCAGTTCGTGGCCGGCCTCGCCCAGACAGGGTTGAAGGGATGAGCGCGCCGACGGCCGCCAACGGCCAGGTGGGAGCAGTGTCGATGGAACAGACCGATGGACCGGCGGTCGCCAAGCACGCCTGGTTGCGCCAGGTGCTGCGCCAGGAGGTCGCCGAGCGGATGGCCCCGCACGAAATGCTGCCGCCGGAACGGGAACTCGCCGCCCGCTTCGAGGTCAGCCGGATGACCATCCGCCAGGCGTTGCGCGCGCTCACCGACGACGGCCTGATCTACGCCGTACGCGGGGTGGGCACCTTCGTCACCGAGCCCAAGGTGTCGAAGGACCTGGCACTGTCCTCCTTCTCCGAGGACATGCGCGCACGCGGCCTGCGACCCGGCTCCCGGGTCATCGCCGCCGAAGCCGTCGACGCCGACGCGGCCATCGCCAAGGACCTCGGCATCGAGCCCGGTGCGGCCGCGTACCGGATCGAGCGACTGCGCTCCGCCGACGACATCCCGGTCGCGCACGAGCAGTCCTACCTGCCGGCCCGGCTGTTCCCCAAACTGCTCGACCAAGACCTGGACGGCTCCCTGTACGAGCTCATGGAACGCCGGTACCGCATCCGCGTCGAGCGCGCCCAGCAGACCACCAGCGCGGTCAATCTGGGCAAGCACCTCGCGGACCTGCTCGGCGTGCCGGCCCGCACGGCCGCGCTGCACGTGCGGCGCATCGGCATCGACAACCAGGGCCGCATCGTCGAGCGCGCCGACACCCTCTACCGCGGTGACCGCTACGACTTCTCCGCGACCATCCGACGAGTACGCCGATGACGGGCGGACCCGGTCACGATCTGGTTCTCGGCATCGACATCGGCGGCACCAAGACGGCGGTGGCGGCGGTGGACCGCGACGGGCGGACGTATGCGACCCGCGTCGCACCGACGCCCGCGGCTGAGGGGGCCGCGGCGATCCTGGAGGTCGCGGCGCGTCTGGCCGACGAGGTTCGCCACGACGTCGGCGGATCCGTCTCGGCCGCCGGTGTCGGGGCGCCCGGTGTCGTGGACGCCCGGCGCGGAGTCGTCGTCTCGGCCACCGACCTGCTCCGCGGATGGGCCGGCACCCCGATCGTGGATCTGCTCTCCCAACGGCTCTGTCTGCCGGTCGCCGTCGACAACGATGTACGCGCGGCCGGCCTCGGCGAGGCCCGCTACGGCGCCGGCCGTACAGCCGGTTTCGCCGTCGTCGTGGCCGTCGGGACCGGCATCGGCGCGGCGGTGATCCGTGAAGGCGTACTCCTGCCGGGGTCCTGCGGGGTGGCCGGGCACCTAGGCCACATTCCCGTCCCCGGCACCGGGGACGACCTGTGCTCGTGCGGCCGCAGCGACCACCTGGAGGCAGCCGCGGCCGGACCGGCGATCCTGCGCGCCGCCCACCGCGCAGGTCTGGCGGCGACCACGACCATCGAAGTGATGGCGCTCGCCGAGACCGATCCCCAGGCCGCGGCCGTCGTGACGAACGCCGCCACCGTCTTGGGCCGGGCACTTGGCGGTGTGGTGAACCTGCTCGACCCGGACGCGATCGTGGTGGGCGGGGGCGTCGCCGAGGCCGGCGGAGTGTGGTGGCGGCCGCTGCGCGCCGCTTTCGACGCCGAACTGCTGCCGCCGGCCGCGCCGGCGCTCGTCCCCGCGACCCTCGGAACACAGGCGGGCGTCATCGGCGCCGCCACCATGGCCCGCGATCTCGTCAACGGAAGGAACCCGCGATGACCGACGCCGCAGCACCAGTGCTGACCGCGATCCGAGGCGGCCTGGTCGTCTCCTGCCAGGCCCCGCCCGGCGACCCCCTGCGCGATCCGGAGGTGCTGGCCCGCATGGCCGCCTCGGTGGTACGCGCGGGCGCGATCGGCGTACGCGTCAACGGCGTCGAGGTCGTCCGCCGGACCCGTGCCCTCGTCAAGACCCCCGTGATCGGGCTCTGGAAGGACGGCGACGAAGGCGTCTACATCACCCCGACGGCTCGGCACGCACTGGACGTCGCAGCGGCGGGCGCCGACATCGTGGCCGTCGACGCCACGGCCCGACCCCGTCCGGACGGGCGTACGCTCGCCGACACCGTAGCGGCCATCCATCGGCAGACCGAGGCGCTCGTCCTCGCCGACGTATCGACCGTGGATGAAGGCTTGGCCGCCGTCGACGCGGGCGCTGACGCGGTCGCCACCACGCTGTCCGGCTACACGGGTCCGGGGACACCGCCGGCCGGCCCGGATCTGGAACTCGTCGCGGCACTGGCGGGCAAACTCGGCGTACCCGTGATCGCGGAGGGTCGGATCCACACGCCGGAGCAAGCCCGCGCTGCTCTGGACGCGGGGGCCTGGGCCGTGGTGGTCGGAACGGCGATCACCTCTCCCGCGTGGCTGACGGGTCGATACCGGGCCGCGCTGGCGGCTTGAACGCAGCCATGACGTCACCGAGCGGCGTGGGCTGTCGGGTAGGCCTCCCGCGTGGCAGACTCGAAGTGTGGCCGCACAGGACGAATCCTGGCGCGTAGAAGCCGACGGCGAGTGGCTGGTACGCCATCAGTCTCGGACGATGGCCAACGTCCAGCGCCGCTTCAGCCGCATCCTGGTTGCGGGCGACGCCATCAGCAACGCGGAGCTCGGCCCGTTCGGCGGTGCGCCACGGAATCCAAGTCTCCGCCCGGCGCCTTCGCGCTACGCGGTGATTCGGCATGTCGTCGCAGTGTACGCGTACACGTCGATTCGTCTCATGATCGAGTACTGCCAGCGCTGTGGACGGCCCATGCAAGAGGCGCACCATGTGGCGACGGTCCGGGCTGACGGCAGGCGACTGTCGCTCGGTGCGGTCCGCAGTTGCCGCAGCTGCAACAGCGATTCGTGGCTGTTCCGCTCGCACATGCCAGCCGGCGACAAGGCGCGGCGGCAGGCGGTCAAGACCGTCCTCTGAGCGGCTCACGCAGTCTCGTCAGGACTAGACATCTCGTCGTCAGGTCTAGACCACAGTGTGCCTTGGCGCGGAATCTTTCGTCACATGTAGACGCTAATATCCCGCTAAAGCGGGCAGCATTCGACGCCTCGCCTTGACCTCTCGTCGGTCCACGTTCGATGATCCGACGCGACGTCAGCAAGATTCGGCCTGGCCAGGACTAGACCACATTTCACTAGGTACCGGTTGCGTCCGTCCCGTTCGCTGTCAGGAGTGCATCGCGGCTTCACCGCAGCCTCAACGCCCTCGACTCCGTGCACGTCCTGCCGTGGTCGGCCCGTACCCAGGCCACACGGTTCTGCTAGGAGAGGCTTCCATGACGACCGACAGTCCATTGTCCCGCCGCGCCTTCCTCGGCTCGGCTACCGCCGCGTTCGCCGCCGCCCCGTTCCTGCTCGGCGCGCCCCAGGCGGCAGCCGGTTCCCTCACGGTCAACGACCGTTCACTGCCCGCCAGCCTGTCCGTGATTCCCCGCCCGGCCCTGCTGACGCCGACCGGCGGGCCCCCTTTTCAGCTCACGCCGCACACCGCGATCGTGGTACGCCATCCCGATCCGGCCGCCCGGCAAGCGGCGGAGCAGTTCGCGGAGCTGCTGCGCCGTTCCACCGGATTCCCGCTGCCTGTGCAGGATGAAAGCGGTAGCCCGCAGGCCATTCTGTTCGCGGTCAGCGACGAGCCGACCGGAGCGGAGGGATACCGGCTTGACGTGACCCCCGGCCTGGTGGCGATTCGGGCCACCGCGGTGGCGGGGCTGCACTACGGCGCGCAGTCCCTACGCCAGCTGCTGCCGCCCGAGACCGAGTCGACCACCGTCCAGGCCCGGCCCTGGCCGATCCCGGCCGTGCACATCGCCGACGAACCGCGCTTCGTGTGGCGCGGGGCGATGCTCGACGTGGCTCGGCATTTCTTCGGCGTGACCGAGGTCAAGCGCTTCATCGACGTGATCGCCGCCTACAAGATCAACCGCTTGCACCTGCACCTGAGTGACAGCCAGGGCTGGCGACTGGAGATCCCCAGCTGGCCGCGGCTGGCCACGTACGGCGGCAGCACCGAGGTCGACGGCACCCCGGGCGGCTACTTCACCCAGGCGGACTACCAGGAGATCGTCGCGTACGCGGCTCAGCGCTTCATCACGGTGGTGCCGGAGCTGGACATGCCCGCCCACGTGAACGCCGCTCTGGCCAGCTATCCCGAGCTGAACGAGGACGGTGTCGCGCCGCCGCTGTACACCGGATACAAGGGCATCCAGGTCTCGCTGGCCATCGACAAGGACATCACCTACCGGTTCGCCGAGGACGTCCTCACCACGGTCGCCGGTCTCACGCCAGGCCCATACCTGCACATCGGCGGGGACGAGGCCCTCGCCACCACCGCCGCCGACTACCGGCTGTTCATCAACCGGATCCAGCAGATCGTCCAGACGCTGGGCAAGCAGGTGGTCGGCTGGGAGGAGATCAACACCGCCGACCTCGCCCCGGGGACGCACGTGCAGTACTGGGCCGACGTCAAGAAGGCACGCGCCGCCGTCGCCAAGGGCGGCAAGCTCATCATGTCGCCGTGCAAGCAGGCATACTATGACCAGCAGTACAACGCGGACACCCCGATCGGGCTGAACTGGGCTGGTTACACCGACGTCCAGGACGCCTACAGCTGGGACCCGGGCAGCTGTATCGCGGACGTGAGCGAGACGGATGTACTCGGTCCTGAAGCACCACTGTGGACCGAGAACATCCGCACCGACGCCGACGTCGAGTTCATGACGTTGCCCCGGATGCCCGGACTCGCCGAGCTCGGCTGGTCACCGGTCGCCGGGCGCTCCTGGGACGAGTACCGCTACCGCCTCGCCGCGCAGGAACCGCGCTGGACCGCCATGGGCGTCGGCTACTACCGCTCGACCGAGGTGCCGTGGCAATGAACATCCCACGACTGACTGCCCTCCGGCCGCTGCTGTGCGCGAGTGTGCTGATCCTTTCGACGGCCGGCTGGTACGCCGACGCCAACGCCGATACCGGCGCCGCCTCTCCTGCGACGGTGGCTCCGGGTGACCCCCCGGGTCTGCATGCGGTGACGACGTGGGCGGCCGGCGTACAGAGCACGACGGGTCCGACAACCGGCCAGACGGTGCGCAACATCATCCATACCAGCGTCGGTGGTGTCGGTCTCCGGCTGACACTGTCCAACGTCGAAGGTGACGCACCCGTCGTCTTCGACGCCGCTTTCGTCGGGATACCGGCTCAGGGCGCCGCCCTGGTCGCCGGTTCCAACCGACGGCTCACCTTCGGCGGACGATCCGAGGTCACCATCCCACCCGGCGCCGCGGTGCTCAGCGATCCGCTGCCCGGTCGTGTCCCAGCCGGGCACGACCTCGCGGTCAGCGTGCACATCGCCGCGATGGGGCAGGTCGCGACCGGCCACAACATGTACCGCACCCAGACCTCGTACCTGTCCACCCCCGGCGACCACGCCACCGACGAGTCGCCGCAGGCGTTCACCACACCGATCACCCGCTGGTTCTGGCTCGCGGCTGCCCAGGTGGACCCTGTTCCGCAGGTCGGCACCCTGGTCGCCTTCGGCGACTCGATCACCGACGGTTACGGCTCCAGCGTCGACGCCAACCACCGCTGGCCCGACTTCCTGGCCCAGCGCATCCTCGCCGAGCCGCCGCCGCTCCAACTTGGCGTCGCCAACGTGGGCATCTCCGGCAACGAGCTGCTCAGAGATGGCAAGGGGGCTAGCGCGCTCGCCCGCTTCGACCGCGACGTTCTCGACCAGCCTGGCGTACGGACGGTCATCCTGATGGAAGGCGGCAACGACATCGGTGCGAACAACGCCACCGCCGAGCAGCTCATCGCCGGTGAACGCGAGCTGATCGCCCGCGCCCACGCGTACGGCGTGTGCATCCTCGGCGCCACGCAGACGCCGATGGAAGGGTCCGGCTACTACTCTGCGCAACATGAGGCGGTACGCGTGGAGTTCAACGCCTGGATCCGCGGCAGCGGCGAGTTCGACGCGGTCATCGACTTCGACGCGGTGACCCGCGACCCGCAGCGTCCGACCCGGTTTCTGCCGGCCTTCGACGGTGCCGGGCACCTGCACCCGAACGACGCCGGTTACCAGGCCATGGCCGACGCGATCCCGCTGAGCGACCTGAGCTGCAGCCGTTGACCAGACCCGCCCAAGAGAAGCCGTAAGGCCGGGCTGGGCTCGGCGCCTGCACCGAGCCCAGCCCGAACCGTTGCGGGGCCATGGTTTCCCGCCGCGCCGTCTTTGGTCTGTGTTGATCCGAGGCGGCGGCGATCACGATGCCACCCGTGCTCGGCACAGCCGTCAGGCGGTACGCAGCGCGTCGGTCGGGGTGAGCCGGGCCGCGCGAACGGCA
This sequence comes from Hamadaea flava, assembly GCF_024172085.1. Taxonomy (NCBI): domain Bacteria; kingdom Bacillati; phylum Actinomycetota; class Actinomycetes; order Micromonosporales; family Micromonosporaceae; genus Hamadaea; species Hamadaea flava. The sequence goes on from NZ_JAMZDZ010000001.1 coordinate 7,738,185, forward strand.
GGGTAGAGACCGGCGACCGCGCCCACGACGCACGCCGCGGCGAGGGCGAGGCCCACCGCGGCCGGCGGGACCAGCGGTTGCCAGCCCCGCTGCATCGAGAGCGAATAGGTCGCGGCCGCGCCGAGCAGTACACCGGCGGCGCCTCCGCAAGCCGCGAGGAGCAGCGATTCGACGAGGAACTGCCCGGCCACGTGACGCCGGCCTGCACCGAGTGCGCGCCGCAGGCCGATCTCGGCCCGTCGTTCGAGGACCGAGATGACCATGACGTTGGCGATGCCGACTCCGCCGACGAGCAGGGCGACCGCGCCTAGGCCGAGGAAGAGGAAGGTGCCGGAGTCCGCGACGTCGAGCCGGGTGGTGAGCGCGTCCGAGGGCCGGCTGACCGTGACGTCACGCGGCTGCTCCGGGTTGGCCGCTCGGGCCAGCATGGTGGCGACCTCGGCCGTACGCTCCTGCTGTGCGCGGACGTAGATCCGGCTGGCGGTGCCGTCATGGCCGAAGTCGGCGACCGCGGCCGCGAAACCGATGAGCGCGGAGCGGTCCACCTCCGGTGCGAAGTCGAGCGGGGCGAGGATGCCGATGACGGTGTACCAGTAGCCGCCGATGAAGACGCGCGGGTCCCCGGACAGGTCCTCGACGCCGAGCCGCTCGGCCGCTGCGTGTCCCAGGACTGTGATCGCGTACCGGCTGGTCACGTCGGTGAAGAAGGTGCCGTGCGTCAGGTGCCCGTCGAGGACCGGCAGCAGCGACGCGTCCGCGGCGCGTACCGCTAGGCCGTTGGACAGCACGGACGGTATCCGGTCGGTGCGCCGCACCGTCACCCCGGCCAGTTCGGCGGTCGGCGCGCTGGCCAGTATGCCGGCGGTGAGGCTGACACCGCCCGCCGCGGTCGACGGCAGCGGCCGCTCCTGGCCGCTCGGACTCTGTCCACTTGTGACCGTCAGCAGATTGGTGCCGAGCCGGTCGATCCGCGCCAGCAGGTCGGACTGGCTCGATCGGGTGATGCCGAGCACGGCCACGAGCGCGGCGATGCCGATCGCCACGCCGAGCACCGACAGGGCGGTGCGAGCCGGCCGCGTACGCAGCCCGATCGTGGCGACGGGCAGCAGGTCAGCCGCACGCATGCGGGGCAGCAGGGTCATGCGGTACTCCCGGAGTCGTGTTCGACGAGCCCGTCGCGCAAGCTGATCCGCCGGCGGGCGGCCTGGGCGACCTCGTCGCTGTGCGTGATGACGACGATCGTGGTGCCGTCTGCGTTCAACTGGCGCAGCAGCAGGAGGATCTCGGCGCCGTTCGCCGAGTCGAGGTTGCCGGTGGGTTCGTCGGCGAAGACGATCGGCGGCCGGCCGATCAAGGCCCGGGCGATCGCCACACGTTGTTGTTCGCCGCCCGACAGCGTGCGCGCGCGATGGTGCGTCCGGTGGGCCAGCCCGACTCGATCCAGTGCTTCGGCCGCTGCGGCGCGGCGCAGCTTGGCGGGCACGCCTCGATACAGCAGTCCGGTCGCGACATTGTCCAGTGCGCTGAGCTGAGCCAGCAGGTGGAACTGCTGAAAGACGACGCCCATCCGGTACGCCCGCAGCCCGGCCAGCCGTCGGTCGGACAGCCGCTCGATGGGCTCGCCGGTGATGCGGATCGAGCCGCTGGTCGGCCGGTCCAGCCCGGTGGCGAGGTTGAGCAGCGTGGACTTGCCGGAGCCGGACGGGCCGACCACCGCTGTCAGTTCTCCGCTGTGGATGGCGAGGTCGATGCCGCGGATCGATTCGACGGGCGGGCTTCCCGGATAGACCTTGCGCGCGTCGCGCAGTTCCAGCACGGCGCTCATGAGGCGGGCACCTTCACTCGCTGGCCGGGCATCAGGGCACCGGTCACCTCCACCCGCCCGGCGGTGCCGTCGAACAAGCCCGGCTCGACCGGCACGTACTGGTCGGACTCCAGGCGTACCTGATAGCCACCGCCAGGCCGGGCGAGCAGCGCGACGATCGGGACGGTCAGCACGTTCTCGTGGGTCTGGCGGGTGAAGGCCGCCAACACCGGCGCCTGCTCAAGAGTGCCCGTTCCGGGCGGCGGCGTTGCGCTGATCGTCGCCTGGAACGGGGACTCCGCGCCGCCGTCCGACGAGCCGGACTGCCCCGACGCGGCGGGTGGACGCGTGATCGCCAGGACAGTTCCGGGGAACGGCGCCGTCCCGGTCAGGGTGAGGGTGACCCGATCACCGACCTTCACCAGGCGTCGCCGGTCGGCGGTGATCGCGGCGGTGACCACCGGCGTGGTTGCCGTCACCGTCACCACCGGCTGATCCGGCCGGGCCATGGCGCCGATCGTGGCCAGCGCCTCCTTGATGCGTACCGCCCCGGGCTGGAACACCACCTGACCCAGCGGCAGGCTGCCGCTGCGCTGCGCGGACGGCAAGCCCCAGGCCGTTTGCCAGCGCCGGATCGCCGTAGCGGTGGCCGCCGAGAAATGCCCGTCCACGGTGAGCCTGTGGTAGGGGTCGAGGCCCAGCGCGACCAGGTTCGTCTCCAGCTGCCGCACGTCCGGGCCGTCGGTCATGCCCGCCTCGAAGTCCCGGTACGCCGGCAGACGGCCGTAGAGCAGACGCACGGCCTGGTCGGCCACCGCGTACAGCCGTGCTCCGCGAGCCACGACGATCTCCGCGGCGGTGATCCCGGTCAGCACCCCGGGCTGACCCAGGTGGACGATCGGATACGTGGTGCCGTAACCGAAGGTGCCGTTGATCTGAAACCGCTCCGAGATCGTCCCGCGGGTCACCTCGGCGGTCGCGGTCGGAACTTGCGCAGCCGCCGAGCCTTGGCCGTCGGGCTGCCGGGCTTCGGTGAGCCATGCCGCACCGGCCGCCCCGCCGGCGACGACGGTCACGAGCGCGCCGCCGAGCACCTTGCGCCGGCTGGTCACGGCTGTGTCATCCCGGCACGTACGCCGTCCAGGTACTGCTGGCACGGAGCGGGCAGTTCGTTGCCTTTTTGCATCTCCTGCTCCATCGGCGTACCGGTGATCGCGTACCGGCCGCGCGAGTCGGGGTCGGGCCAGTCCGGAAAGCCGTTCTGCCGCATGCACGCGGCGAACTTGCGCAACTTGTCGATGTCCGACGCGTTCGGCATGGGCCGTCCGGCCCAGAGGCTCGCCGGAAGTTGTTGCATGACCGACTGGCACGCGTCGAGTGCCGACGCGAATGTCTCGGTGTCGACGCCGGCCGGTTTGTCGCCCTTCCCCTGAACCTTGCCGTCGGTGAAGGCGGGCGCCTGGAAGCCGGCGACGCCGTGTTCGCGTACGCATTGCGCGTGCTGCTCAAGGATCGCCACGATCTGTGCCTCGCTGAGCGCGCCGGCGCTGGGTGACGGCGCGGCGGCCGGGGACGTGCCGCTGCAGCCGGCGAGCCTGGCCAGTGTCACCACGACGGCGGCTACGAGGCTGAGCCTCAGGTGTCTCGTCATGCCGTCGAGCCTCGCGTCGCACCGCTCCGCCGTCGTCTGAGCGCGCTCGGATCTTGGCCGCCGTCCGTACGAGTGTGCGCATACGCGGCGTACGACCACGATCTGATGTACGCGACCGCAGCGCTACCTATCCTGGACGCGTGCCCTCGGTGATCGACCTGTACCGCCGGATCGAGCCGTGGCGCGGCTACCTGTTCGACGCCGCGCTGGCGGCGGCGATGCTGGCACTGTCCAATGTGGCCGCAGGTAAGCCGGGGCAGGCGGCGCCGGCGCGGCCGTGGATCGTCGCCGCCTGGTGGACACTCGGTGCGGTGATCGTCCTGGGCCTGCTGCTGCAGCGCCGGTGGCCGGTACCCGCGCTCGTCGTGGTCACCTTCGGCGCGGTCGCGCATCAGCTCATCTCCGAGGCGGACAACCGCCGTATCCCGTTCCCCACGCTGATCGATCTGGCCGTGCCGGTCGTTCTCTACACCGTGGCCTGCCGGAGCAGGTCACGCTGGACGTCGCTGGCCGCACTGGCCGCCGTGGCCGGTGTCGAGGTGGCGGCAAGCCTGAGCGGTGGGCTGATTCCCGACGCCGAAGCCGGCCAGGACGGCGCCCGGCAGGCCGGCGTGTGGATCTATGGGACCAGAGCGGACGGCAAGTCGGCCGTCGCCGACGCGCAGCTGCAAGCGTTCGTCCACCAGCAGACCCTCGAACTGGCGCTCGTCGTCCTGCTGGCGCTCGCTCTCGGCTACGCGCTGGGCGAGGCGGCCCGCAGCCGCCAGGCTCATGTGCGCACCCTGGAACAGCGCGCGTCGGACCTCGAGCGGGAGCATCGTCAGCGCGTCGAGCTCGCAGCCGCGGACGAGCGCGCCAGGATCGGCCGGGAGCTGCACGACGTCATCGCGCACAGCCTGTCGGTCATCGTGGTCCAGGCACAGGCCGCGCTCGCCGCGCAGCATCGCCGTCCCGAACGCACCGCCCAGGCGGTCCGCGAGGTCATCACGGTCGGCCGGGATTCGCTGGCCGAGATGCGCCGGCTCATCGGCGCGTTCGGCCCCGAGCCGGACACGCGGGACCGGCTCGCGTCGCCCGTCGGCGTCGCCGCGCTGCCCGCCCTCATCGAACGGATACGCGCGGCAGGCGTACCAGTGCAGTATTCCTTGGACGGTGCGCTGGCGGAGCTGCCCGCTGGCGTCGACGCGTCGGTGTACCGGATCGTGCAGGAGGCGCTCACCAACACGCTCAAGCACGCGGGCGCCGGCGCCACGGCGCGGGTGCGCCTGGCCACCGGCCCGGAGTATGTCGAGGTGGAGGTCACCGACGACGGAACCGGACCACCGGCCGGCCCGGACACTGACGACGGGAACGGACTGCGGGGCATCGCGGAGCGTGTCCATCTGCTCGGGGGCACGCTGACCGTCGGTCCCAACCCGTGTGGTGGCTTTCTGGTCCGCACCAGGTTGCCCGTCCCCGCCGTAGTGTCATGAACGACGTGGTCGCCGGCCAGCGGCACATCCGGGTCGTGCTGGTCGACGACCAGGTGCTGATGCGGACCGGATTCCGGTTCATCCTCGACGAGACCGACGACATCGTCGTGGTCGGTGAAGCCGGAGACGGCGCGACAGCGGTCCGCGTCGTCGAGCGCACCCGGCCCGACGTGGTCCTGATGGACATCCGCATGCCGGGCATGGACGGCATCGAAGCCACCCGGCGGATCATCGCCTCGACGCCGGCGGTCGCAGTCCTCGTGCTCACCACCTTCGACCTCGACGAATACGTGTACGCCGCGCTGCGCAACGGAGCGAGCGGATTCCTGCTGAAGGACGCGATCGCCGACGACCTGCTCGCCGCGGTCCGGGCGGTCGCCGCCGGAGAATCGGTCACCGCGCCCAGCGTCACCCGCAGACTCATCGCCCATTTCGTCAACACGACGCCGGCCGGCGCCCAGCCCGACGACCGCCTCGGCCCGCTCACCGCCCGGGAGCGCGAGGTGCTCACGCTGATCGGACGCGGCCGGTCCAACCCCGAGATCGCCGAGGACCTCCAGCTCGCCCCCGGCACCGTGCGTACGCACATCGGCCGGATCTTCGCCAAACTCGACCTGCGCGACCGGGTCCAGGCGGTGATCCTCGCGTACGAGCAGGGTCTGGTTCAACTCGGCGAGAACAGCTGACGAGCGTGTGTTCCGATGGCCGCGCCGAGACGGACGGTCAGGGCGTGGCCCTTGGGCGGACGGTCCTCAGGGGACGGTGGGGACGGCGGTGATGCTGACTGTCTGCGTGCCGACGGCGTTGGTGACGTTGGCGTAGACGGTGATGGACCCGATCCACGCGAGGTTGGTCATGTCGAGCTGCGTGGTGCCCTTGCACGGCTGCGGTGTCGTCCAGATTCCGACGAAGCTCATCTTGCAAACGGTGGGGGAGCCCTCGCTGCCGACCTGGACGTTGAGGAGCAGGCCGCCGTTTGGACTGTGCAGGCTGAGGATCTTGATGGTGGGCGGTTTGAGGCTGATGGTCGCCGAACCCACGTTGCCCAGGAGTGTGCGAGAGCCGGGCGGGCCGAACCGCGTTACCGCGCGGACGGTGACGGGGCCGGGCTGGCCGGGAAACTGCACGGTCTGTCCGGTGACGGTGCGGTCGGGCTGGCCGGGTGCGGAGACGAGGTAATGGACGAGCGAGCCGCGGCGCAGGTCGGGCCGGTTCCACTTGACGATGACGGCGTCCGCGGTGGTGCGGACGGTGACGGCCGGGGCGGCAGCGGGTACCGCGACGAGAGACGGGCCGCCGGTGCCGGCCGTGGCCGGCGCGCTGGTCGGTGACGCCACTGTCGAGGCCGAGGCCGCCGCGGTGGAGGCGCCGATCCGTACGCTCTTGATCAAGCCGTTCGCGGCGTCGACGACGAGCACGTGCGAGCCGTCAGGGCTGTCGACGTAGATCCGTCCGTCGTCGCCGCGGAGGAGCCGGGGCGCTCCGTCGTCGCCGCTGGTCGGCGTAGCTGTCGTGGTGAGGCGGGTGCCGGCTGGGACCTTCGCGCGGCCGGTCGGGGCGCCGGTGCGATCGAAGGTCAGCACCTCGTCGGTGTTCTGGTCGATCAGCGCGATGACGTTCGCGGTGGCCATCGGCTCGCCGAAGCGGCCGTCTCGGGGCAGGTCGGCGACGATCGGCTTGGCGGCCGGGCGGTTGTGCAGCCCGGCGGTGTCGAGCAGGATCAGGCGGGCGTGGTCGGGGTCGACGACGGCCAGCCGGTCGGTCGCGGCGCTGCTGGCGATGTACGCCGAACTCGGCAGGTCGCTGCCGATGGCGACGGGCTCACCGAGGCCACGCTCGCCGATGGTGCGCAGGGTGTCCGAGGTGGTGTCGACCAGTACGGCCTGGTCGTCGACGACGGTCAGCCCACCGGCGTGGCCCTGCTCGATCTGCGCATGGCAGACCAGGCGGTCGGCAGACCTCATCAGCGAGCACAGCGATCCGCTGTCGATGCGATGCAACCAGACGGTGCCGTCGCCGGTCGCCGCGGGCCGCGACAGCGGTCCACCGGCGGCGACGGTGGCGGCCGGGTCGCCCAGCCGCACGACCTGGCCGGCGTTGCGGTAGACCAGGTACGGCCCGCCGGCGACCTCCAAGATGACGGGCTGCTCGGTGGCGGGTGGCGTGCTGCTGCCCTCGACGCCCAGCGTCGCCTTGCTGAACATGGTGATCCGCGAGCGCTGCACGACGTAGCCGGACTGTTCGCCTTGCGTGACCTGGCTGCCGGGCTCGTCGCTCGGCACCGAGACCTGCGCGTCGACCCGGGCGGTCGCCCCGTCGACGTGGTAGGCGGCCTGGCTCTCGTCGCTGTAGACCCAGTGTCCGTCCTGGACGAACTGCGGTCCGGGCGAGGCCGGGGCGTGACCGGTGACGGCGAAGCCGACGATCGCTGCGCAGAGCGTCGCCACGGCCGCGATCGCGACGCGGGTGCGCATCGCAGCGCGGCGTCCGCTTCCCTCGGAATGAATCCCGTCAGTCGACTCCACACTGGGACCATAACCCGCCGGTGAGTCGCGCGGAACAGCGAAGTGACCAGCACTTCATGGTTATCTACATAGGAATGCTGGTGCCGCGATGGCCGCGCTCCGCTGTCATCGAATCCTCATGTTGAAGCGTGCATAATACGGCCGTGACCAGTCTTGCCCGAACACGGCGGGCCCGCGCGTAGCTACGGTGATGCCGCACGGTTCGCGTCACCGCTGGCCGGGCCGGGGCGAGGCGATTCACCACGCGTTGCGGCTCAACGCGGAGCCGGCCACATGCGGGCGGCGTCACCCCGTCGCGGCGGCGATCGTCAGGAGTTCGGCGGCCAGCGGGGTCGGCGTACGCCCCAGCCAGAGGGCGTTCAGCGGACGGACGAGGGGCATGGCCTCCACCGTCAGCTCGACGAGCTCGCCGGAGGCGACCGCGGCTGCGGCCGCCCGGGAGCTGATCACGCCGACGCCGCCGCCCGCGCGCACGGTGGCGAGGATCGTCGTCGTCGAACCCAGGCTGATCACATGCGGCAGTTTCGGGGCGAAGCCGAGAGCCTGTTCCAGCGCCCGCAGGAAGGTGTCCCGGGTGCCGGAACCCGGTTCGCGCAACAGCAACGGCTGGTCTGCCAGATCAGTCGGGCGCAGGGGCCGCCACGCGTGTGCGGCCAGCGGATACGTGGCCGCGACGACGAGGGCCAGCCGGTCGTCGCCGACGACCCGGGAGCTCAGATCCGCAGGAACGTCCGGCGACTCCACGAACCCGAGGTCCACCGTGCCGGAACGGACCGCCTCGATCACGCCGTTGCTGTTGGCCACGGCGGCCGAGATGTCGAGCCCAGGATGGGCACGCCGCAGACTGAGCAGCCAGGCGGGCACCAGATGCTCGGCCACGGTGAGACTGGCCGAGACGCGCAGCCGGGCCTGCTGATCCGCACGGAGCGTCAGGACGCCGTCGGCCAGCGCCTGAGCGGCGTCCACGACCCCGTGCGACCAGGCGACGACCGCTTCGCCGGCCGGGGTGAGCAGGCTGCCGCGCCGGGAGCGCACCAGCAGCGGTACGCCGAGGCGGCGCTCCAGTTTCGCCAGCCGGGCGCTGGCGCTGGGCTGCGTGATCCCGTGAACCTGTGCGGCGCGGCCCACGCTGCCGGTTTCCGCGACCGAGATGAGCAGGTCGAGCGCGGGCAGGTCACTGATCCAGGGCGGCAAAGGCATCGTCCGCAGTGTGGCACAGGCGTTCGTCCTGGCGGGCCGGTTAGGCCATGAGTTGCAGGGCGAGGCTGGTCACGCTGAGGAGGCCGGTTAGGCCATGAGTTGCAGGGCGAGGCTGGTCACGCTGACCGAGGCCCACAGGATTAGGCCGAGCAGCAGCGGCCGGACGCCTGCGCGGCGTATCGCGGCCAGGTCGGTGGACAGCCCGACGGCGGCCAGGGCGACCGCGACCAGGAACAGCGCCGCCTGATGGGCGACGGGCTGAACCGCGGCAGGGATCAGCCCCGCGCTGTGCAGTGCGGCGGTGATCACGAACGCCACCAGGAACCACGGCACGAGGGTGGTGATTCGCCGGACTCCGGACGTCGGCGGCTGGCCGTCGCGGCGACGGGTGAGGGCGGTGAGAACCAGCACGATCGGGATGATCATCAACGTGCGGGCGAGCTTGACGACGACGGCGTACCGGGCGGCGTCGGGGCCGAACGCGCCCGCGGCGGCCACCACGGAACTCGTGTCGTTGACGGCGGTCCCGGCGAACAGCCCGAACGCGTGCTCGCTCAAGCCGAGCATCCGGCCGAGCGGGGGGAAGACCACCACCGCGGCCACATTGAACAGGAAGATGGTCGAGATCGCGTACGCCACGTCGTCGGCCCGGGCGCGGATCGCCGGTGTGGTCGCCGCGATGGCGGACGCGCCGCAGACGCCGGTCCCGACGCCGATCAGCGTACGCAGATCGCGCGGGACGCCGAGCCACCGGCCGACGATCCAGGCCAGCAGCAGGCACACACCGAGGGTGCCGAGCATGACCGGAAGTGATCCCGCGCCGACGCGTACCACCTCGCCGAGGGACAGCTGAGCGCCGAGCAGCACCACCGACAGCTGCAGCAGCATCCCCTTGGCCACGTTCAGCCCGGGCCCGAGTGCCTCGGTCCGGCGACGGGCCAGCGGGCTCAGCAGCACTCCGCCGACGACGGCGATCACCGGCGCGCCGACGACGGGGACCAGCGTGCCGGCCGCGGTCGCGGCGAGCCCGAGCAGCGCGGCGACTCCGATACCGGCGGCCCATCCCGGGGACCGGGGGCCAGACTCCTCAGCGAGAACGATCACTCGTCCAGGCTTCGCCGACGGGCGGCGGGCCGGTAGCGGTCAGCTGCCGACCAGGGTCATAGACATCGCCTATGACTGCAGCGGCTTACGCCGTCGGCGAGGCCGAGCGCCCGCACCGATGCTCGCCGCTCATCATCGATCGATTGACATGAGTCGCGAAGGCTGGCAGCATCGCCAGAATGCTGGGAGCGCTCCCAGCAGTACCTTCCGGGAAGGACCGCCCCATGTCCCATGCCTTCCGGCGGATCGGCGGTGCGCTCGGCGCCGCCTTGCTCGCCATCGTCTCCGCCACGACCTCTTCGGTGCCCGCGCACGCGGCGCCCGTCGAGCACATCACGAACGGCTCGTTCGACACCGGCACAGACCCCTGGTGGGCCACCGCCAACACCACCCTGACCATTGACTCAGGACGGCTGTGCGCGGACATCCCGGCGGGCAGCACCAACCCCTGGGACGTCAGCGTGGGCCACAACGGCATACCGCTGATCGACGGAGCCGACTACACGCTGCGCTTCTCCGCCTCGGCCGGCGTCGCCACCAGCGTCAAGGCCAACGTCCAGCTCAACGAGGCGCCCTACACCGCGGCACTGTCCCGCGACGTCGCGCTCACGCCCACGGCGCAGACCTTCACCTACACCTTCACCGCCGGGCTCGACTCGGCCAACGGCACGCTGACCTTCCAGCTCGGTGCGGCCACGGCGTACACCTTCTGCCTCGACGACGTCTCGCTGTCCAGCGAGGACTCGGGCTCGGGCGGCGACGGTCCTGAGCAGATCGACAACGGCGACTTCGGCGACGGAACTTCGGGCTGGTACACCTACGGCACCACGGGAACCGGCGTGGTCGACGGACGCCTGTGCACGAACGTGCCGGGCGGACTGGCCAATCCCTGGGACGCCGGCATCGGCCAGAACGACGTGGCGTTGCTGGCCGGACACGAATACGCGTTCTCCTTCGACGCCGCCGCGGACCCCGGCGCCACCGTGCGTGTCGCCGTCCAGCTCGGTGCCTCGCCGTACACCTCCTACCTCGTCCGCGACATCCCGATGACGGCGGCGGGCGGGCATTTCGCGTACACCTTCACCGCGACCGAGGACACCGACGCCGCGCAGGTCGCCTTCCAAGTAGGCGGCAACAGCGCCGCCTACACCCTGTGCGTCGACAACGTCTCGCTGCTCGGCGGCGAGGAGGAGCCGCCCTACGTGCCGGACACCGGCCCCCGGGTTCGCGTCAACCAGGTGGGCTACCTGCCGACCGGCCCCAAGCACGCCACCCTGGTCACCGAGGCGACCACCGCGCTGCCGTGGGAACTGCGCAGCAGCGCCGGCACCGTCGTCGCCTCCGGCCAGACGACGCCCCGCGGCATCGACGCCGCCTCCGGCCAGAACGTCCACACCATCGACTTCAACGGGTACGCCACGGCAGGAACCGGGTACACGCTGACGGCCGACGGGCAGACCAGTCATCCGTTCGACATCGGCGCGGTGTATCAGCAGCTGCGCTCCGATTCCCTCCAGTTCTTCTACATCCAGCGCAGCGGCATCGCCGTCGACGGATCGCTCGTCGGCGACCAGTACGCCCGCCCGGCCGGACATCTGGGCGTCACCCCCAACCAGGGCGACACGGACGTGCCCTGCCAGGCTGGGGTCTGCGACTACCGGCTCGACGTACGCGGCGGCTGGTACGACGCCGGCGACCACGGCAAATACGTCGTCAACGGCGGCATCGCCACGGCCCAGCTGCTCAGCGCGTACGAGCGGACGAAGACCGCGGCGACCGGCCGGTTCGGGGCCGGGCTCGGCGACTCGACGCTGCGCGTGCCCGAACGGGGCAACAGCGTGCCCGACGTGCTCGACGAGGCGCGCTGGGAGCTGGAGTTCCTGCTGCGGATGCAGGTCCCGGACGGTCAGGCGCTGGCCGGCATGGCGCACCACAAGGTGCACGACCGGAACTGGACGGGCCTGCCTCTGCAGCCGCAGGACGACCCGCAGCCCCGCGAACTGCACCCGCCGTCCACCGCCGCCACGCTCAACCTCGCCGCCGCCGCCGCGCAGGGCGCCCGGCTGTTCGCCCCCTACGACAAGGCGTTCGCCGATCGTGCGCTGGCCGCGGCGAAGAAGGCGTACGCGGCGGCGAAAGCCCACCCGGCGATCTACGCCGACCCGAACGACGGCAACGGCGGCGGTTCCTACAGCGACAGCGACGTCAGCGACGAGTTCTACTGGGCGGCGGCCGAGCTGTACCTGACCACGGGTGCGGCCGGGTACCTGGCCGACCTCACCGCCTCGCGCCACCACACCGGCGACGTGTTCAGCGCGACCGGGTTCGGCTGGGGCAGCACCGCCGCCCTGGGCCGCCTCGACCTCGCGACCGTCCCGAGCGGCCTACCGGCGGCGGACAAGACCCGCGTACGCCAGTCGGTGCTGACCGCCGCCGACGCGTACCTCGCCACCCAGGCCGGTCAGGCGTACGGGCTGCCGATGCCAGGCACCGCCGGCGCTTACTTCTGGGGCGGCAACAGCAACGTCATCAACAACGCGATCGTCCTGGCGACGGCATACGACCTGTCCGGAGGCACCGCGTACCGGGACGGCGCGGTCCAGGCGATGGACTACATCCTCGGCCGCAACGCGCTGAACCAGTCCTACGTCACCGGCTGGGGCGAGCACGCGTCCGAGAACCAGCACACCCGGATCTACAGCCATCAGCTGAACGCGTCGCTGCCGCATCCACCTGCGGGATCGCTCGCCGGCGGTGCGAACGCGGGTCTGGACGACCCGTTCGCCCAGCAGCTGCTGGCCGGCTGCAAGCCGATGTTCTGCTACGTCGACGACATCAACTCCTACGCGACCAACGAGGTGGCGATCAACTGGAACTCGTCCCTGGCGTGGCTGTCGTCGTTCCTCGCCGATCAGGGCGCCGTCCCGCCGACCGGGACGCCGGCCTGCCGGGTCACGTACGACAACTACGGTCCGTGGGCTGACGGTTCGGGCTTCACCGCCCAGCTGGCCGTGACCAACACCGGCACGACGACGGTCGACGGCTGGACGATCCGGTTCGCGTTCACCGGCGACCAGAAGATCCGCGAGGCTTGGATGGGCCGCGTGACCCAGTCGGGTGCCGTCGTCTCGGCCGCCAACGAGTCCTACAACGCCCGGCTGCAGCCGGGCGCGACGGCCTATGTCGGCTTCAACGCCACCACCAGCGGTGCGTACGCCAATCCGAAGCCGTCGCTGGTGACGCTTAACGGAACTCCCTGCGCCGGACCGTGACCGGCTGCCCGGTCGCCGTCGGCAGGTCGGCGGCGACCGGGCTCGGGGCCAGCTGACCGCGCCAATCAAGATGATCTATTGACTGAGGTAAGATCTTCCGTTAGTTTTCCGGTAAAGCAACCGTCTCGAGACCGCGTGGTGAAGCCGGGCCGTTGAGCCCGCGGTCGTTTCCCAACCATCAGTGGTGGAGGAAGACATGATTCCCTTGGCCCGGCGACATCTTCCTGTCTGGCGGACGACGACCGCCACGGTCGAAGCGATCCTGTTCTCGCGTCTGAGTACGCACCTCGACGCGAATTCCTCCTGCTGATCCATTTCCGCTGAGCCCGAGTTCCGGGCGCTCGGCTCAGACCCGCTCGCATCGGCAGAAGGGTCGATTCCGCATGTCCTCGAAACCTAGGCGGCTGCTCGCGCTGGGGTTAGCCGCCTTACTGATCCCGCTGACCGCCGGTCCGTCACCGGCACAGGCAGCGCCGGTCACCTTCAGCAGCACGCTCGTCAACCAGAACAGCCGTACCTGCGCCGACCTGCCCAACGGGTCGTCGGCCAACGGCACCCAGCTGATCCTCTGGTCGTGCTGGGGCGGCAGCAACCAGACCTTCACGTTCACACCGGCCACCGGCACGACCGACCAATACAACATCCACACCGTCACCAACGGCAGCTGTGTCGACGTCAACGGGGCCTCCACCGCGGACAACGCCGCCGTCATCCAGTGGACCTGTCACACCGCGAACAACCAGCGATTCCGGCTTCAATCCACCAGCGGAGGATTCAACGTCGTGGCTGTGCACTCCGGCAAATGCATCGTGCCCAGCGCAGACGCGACAGCCGACAACACCGGCCTGGTCCAGCTGCCGTGCAGCACCGCCGCCAGCCGGACCTGGCAGATCCCCGGGTACGACCCGGGAAGCAGCGGTTCGGCCTACACCAACCCGGTCGTCTGGCAGGACTTCGCCGACGGCGACATCATCCGCGTCGGCGACGTCTACTACTACACGGCGTCCACGATGCACTACTCGCCGGGAGCGCCCATCCTGCGCTCCTACGACCTCGTCCACTGGGAGTACGCCGGCCACGCCGTCCCCTCGCTGGACTTCGGCTCCAACGCCTACAACCTGGTCGGCGGACGTGCGTACGTCAAAGGAATCTGGGCCTCCGCGTTCAACTACCGCCGAAGCAACAGCACCTATTACTGGCTCGGGTGCGTCGAGTTCAACCGCACCTACGTCTACACCGCCTCGGCCGTGGACGGCACCTGGACCAAGCGTTCTCAGATCAACAACTGCTATTACGACGCGGGCTTGCTCGTCGACGACGACGACACCATGTACGTCGCGTATGGAAGCAGCAACATCAGCGTGGCGCAGCTGTCCGCCGACGGACTGAGCCAGGTGCGGACCCAACAGGTCTACAGCTCGCCGTCGAACATCGGCTACATCGAGGGATCTCGGTTCTACAAGCGCAACGGCTCGTACTACATCTTCGTGACCAAGCCGGCGAACGGCCAGTACATCCTCAAGTCCAGCAGTCCCTGGGGACCCTACGAGATCCGCCAGGTGCTGCTGAACATGCCGGGACCGGTCTCCGGTGGGGGTGTGCCCCATCAGGGCGGACTGGTTCAGACGCAGAACGGCGACTGGTACTACATGGCGTTCGTCGACGCCTATCCGGGCGGCCGGATACCGGTGATGGCTCCGATCACGTGGACCTCCGACGGCTGGCCGGTCATCACGACCGTCAACGGCGGGTGGGGCAGCTCCTATCCGGCGCCGAACCTGCCGGCGCCACCGCGGGCGGTCACGCCGATGATCGGCAGCGACTCGTTCACGACGGCCGCACTGGGGCCGCAGTACGAGTGGAATCACAACCCGGACAACACGAAGTGGTCCAGCGGCAGTGGCCTTCACCTGTCCACCGCGACCGTCGCCAACGACCTCTACGCCGCCCGCAACACCCTCACCCATCGCATTCAGGGTCCGACGTCGACCGCCACGATCGTCCTCAATTACTCCGGTATGCGAGACGGTGACCGGGCTGGGTTGGCGATGCTCCGGGACTCGTCGGCATGGATCGGCGTCAAGCGGGACAACGGCGCCACCCGGGTCGTCATGACCAGCGGCCTGAGCATGGACGGTAACTGGAACACCACAAGCACCGGGACGGAGGCAGCGGGAGCAGCCGTCTCCGGTGGCCGTGTCTGGCTCCGCGTCAATGCCGACGTCAATCCCGGTTCGGGCCGGCAAGCACGGTTCTCATACAGCACCGACGGCGCCACCTTCCAGCCGCTCGGGACCGGCTTCACGTTGAACAACGCCTGGCAGTTCTTCATGGGCTACCGCTACGGCGTCTTCAACTACGCCACCCAAGCCCTTGGCGGCGCTGTCACCGTCGAGCGCCTCGACATCACCACCCCTTAAGGAGGAGACCCTCATGACACGCCTCCTGGGCGGGCTTCGGCCTGCTCGCACACCGATTCGGCTGCTGGTGGCGGCCGGGGCGATTCTGGCGACGATTGTGGCGGGGATGGCCGCCGGCTCGGTCCTCGGCACCGCGTCTGCTGCAGACACCCCGGCTCTCGCTGCGGCGACCGCCGGCTGCGGGCGAAACCCCACCCTCGTCAACGGAACCAACACGATCTTCGTCGGCGGCGTCAACCGCAGCTTCATCCTGCGCATCCCGGCGAACTACGACAACGCCGCTCCATATCGGCTGATCTTCGGCTACCACTGGCGCGGCGGCACGATGAACGACGTCGCGTCGGGTGGATCCAGCGGATCCTCCTGGGCGTACTACGGAATGCAGGAGCAGTCGAACAACACGGCGATCCTCGTGGCGCCGCAAGGCTTCGGCAACGGCTGGGCCAACAACAACGGCGAGGACTTGGCCTTCACCGACGCCATGGTCAGCCGCATCGAGGCTGACCTCTGTGTGGACACGACGCAGCTGTACGCCATGGGCTTCAGCTACGGCGGCGGAATGAGCTATGCGGTCGCCTGTGCCCGGGCGAACGTGTTCCGGGCAGTCGTCGTCTACTCGGGCGCGCAACTGAGCGGCTGTAGCGGCGGCACGCAGCCGATCGCGTACTTCGGCATCCACGGCATCTCCGACAACGTGCTCAACATCTCGCTCGGGCGGTCGCTTCGTGACACGTTCCTGCGTAACAACGGCTGCGCCGCGCAGAACGCGCCTGAGCCCGGGCCAGGCAGCGGGGCGCACATCACCACGACCTACTCGTGCCGGGCCGGATACCCGGTGCAGTGGGCCGCCTTCGACGGTGGTCACGGTCCAGGCCCGGTGGACGGCTGCTCCGGCTGCGAGGACGGCACCCGGACGTGGACCAAGGGCGAAGCCTGGCGGTTCATCTCGCAGTTCGGCAGTGGCACGGGCAGTCCGTCGCCGTCGCCCTCGGTGACGCCGTCGGGCGGCCGACAGAACGTGATGATCGCCAGTGGCGCTTCGGGCCGGTGCGTGGACGTGCCTGGCTCCAGCACGGCCAACGGTACCCAGATGCAGTTGTGGGATTGCCACGGCGGCTCGAATCAGCGGTGGTCGTACACGTCGAGTAGGCAGTTGATGGTGTATGGCACCAAGTGCCTGGACGCCAATGGTCAGGGCACGAGCAACGGGACCGCGGCGATCATCTGGGATTGCAACGGCCAGGCGAATCAGCAGTGGAACCTCAACGCCAACGGCACGATCACCGGGGTCCAGTCCGGGTTGTGCCTGGACGCGGCTGGGGCCGCGATCGCCAACGGCACCAAGATCCAGCTCTGGGCCTGCACCGGCGGCGCCAACCAGCAATGGGCGCTGCGCAGCTGACATTTCTCCGGGGTCAGGCGGCCTGGGCGGGCCGCCTGACCCCTCCCTCGCGAAAGGCATCAATGGTGAGACGAAGCATTCGGCGGCGGTTGGCCGCCAGCGTGGTGGCGGCCCTGACAGCGGCCGCCGGGATGGTGGTCTTCCTGTCCGGGCAAAGCGCGCAGGCGCTCGAGAACGGCGTCGGCCGCACCCCGCCGATGGGCTGGAACAGTTGGAACACCTTCGGCTGCAACATCAACGAGGCGCTGATCCATCAGGTCGTCGACGCCATGGCGGGCAACGGAATGCGCGACGCCGGATACCAGTACGTGGTCATCGACGACTGCTGGTTCAACCCGAACCGCGACGCCAACGGCAACCTGCAGGGCGACCCGAACCGATTCCCGAGCGGCATGAAGGCGCTGGGTGACTACATCCACAGCAAGGGCTTGAAGTTCGGCATCTACCAAGGACCGCTGGCCAAGACCTGTGCGCAGTACTTCAACTCCTGGCCCGGGTCGACCGGCAGCCTCGGACACGAAGCGCAGGACGCCCGGCAGTTCGCCGCCTGGGGCGTCGACTACCTCAAATACGACTGGTGCTCGCCGACCGGAACCATCGACGACCAGGTACGCACCTTCGCGATCATGCGGGACGCGCTGGCCGCCGCCGGTCGCCCGATCCTGTACAGCATCAATTCCAACAGCGTTCACGCCAAGACCGGTCCGCAGCGCAACTGGGGCGACGTCGCGAACATCTGGCGTACGACCGAGGACATCACCAACGCCTGGGACACCGGTCAAGCCAACGGCTACCCCATGGGCATCCAGAACATCATCAACGTCACCGTGCCGCTCGCCGGGTACGCCGGACCCGGGCACTTCAACGACCCCGACATGATGGAGGTCGGCCGGGGCGGCATGACCGACACGGAGATGCGTACGCATTTCGCGATGTGGGCGATGATGGCCTCGCCGCTGATCGCCGGCAACGACGTGCGCTCGATGGACGCCGCGACCCGCACCATCCTGCTGAACCAGAACCTCATCGCGATCGACCAGGACACCGCCGGGCAACAGGCCACACAGGTCTCCTTCGACGGCACCCGGCGAGTGCTCGCCAAGCGGCTGTCCAACGGTGACGTCGCCGTGGCGTTGTTCAATCAAGGCAGCGCCACGACGACCATCAGCACCACTGCGACCGCGATCGGAAAGTCGGGCAGCTCGTTCACGTTGCGCGACGCCTGGTCGAACGCGACCAGCACCACCGCCGGTGGAATCTCCGCCAGCGTGCCGGGCCACGGCGCAGTCGTCTACCGAGTCAGCGGCGGCAGCACTTCGTCGCCGTCACCGGGCGGCACCGTCACCGTGGTGAGCGCCGCGTCCGGACGATGCCTGGACATTCCCAACAGCAACACGGCCAACGGCACCCAGCCGGTCATCTGGGACTGCAACGGGCAGGCGAACCAGCAGTGGACGTTCGACGGCCTGACGATCCGCGGGCTGGGCAAGTGCCTCGACGCCCCACTCAACGCGACGGCCGGAGCCAAGGCGCAGATCTGGGATTGCAACGGTGGCGCCAACCAGCAGTGGAACGTCAATGCCAACGGCTCGATCAGCGGTGTGCAGTCCGGGCTGTGCCTCGACGTCAACGGCGGCGGCACCAGCAACGGCACCGCCGTGCTTCTTTGGACCTGCCACGGTGGGTCGAACCAGATGTGGACTCGCCGATAGCCCGGACAGGAGTACGTGCATGAGAAAGCCGAACTGGCGGTCCGCGACCGCCGCTCTGTCGCTCGCGGTCGCGTTCCTCGCGACGCCGTCCGGCGTGGCACACGCCGAGTCCAACGGCGGTGTCAGGGTCATGCCGCTCGGCGACTCGATCACCGAAGGAACCCAAGTGCCAGGCGGCTACCGGATCGGTCTGTGGCAACGGCTCGCCGCCGGCCGGTACACGGTGGACCTGGTCGGCTCGCAATACAACGGCCCGTCAGGGCTCGGCGACCATGACCACGAAGGGCATCCGGGCTGGCGGATCGACCAGATAGACGCGAGCATCACCGGCTGGCTGACCACCTATCAACCGCACACCGTGCTACTGCACATCGGCACAAACGACGTGCTGCAGAACTACAACGTCAGTACCGCGCCGAATCGGCTGTCGACACTGATCGACCACATCACGAACACCGCGCCCAGCGCCGAGGTGTTCGTCGCGCAGATCATCCCGCTCACCAACAGCGGTCAGGAAGCCGCGGTACGCACCTTCAACGCGGCGATCCCCGGTATCGTCCAGAGCAAGGCGAAAGCCGGCAAGCACGTGCACCTGGTGGACATGCACAGCGCAGTGACCACGGCGGACCTCATCGACGGCGTGCACCCCACGGCTACCGGATACGACAAGATGGCCGCGGTCTGGTACCAGGCGTTGCTTTCGGTCTCCGGCAGCGTGGGTTCCCCGGGCACCGGCGGCGGATCGTCGAACGTGGAAATCGTCGGCACGCAGTCGGGCCGGTGCGTCGACGTGCCCGGCTATAGCACCACGAACGGAGTCCAGGTACAGCTCTGGGACTGCCACGGCGGCACCAACCAGCGCTGGACGTACACGTCGAGTAAACAGCTGACGGTCTACGGCGACAAGTGCCTCGACGCGTACGGGCAAGGCACCAGCAACGGCACCGTCGTCGCGATCTGGGACTGTAACGGGCAGCCGAACCAGCAATGGAACGTCAACGCCAACGGCACGATCACCGGCGTACAGTCTGGACTTTGTCTCGATGTGAGTGGCGCGGCCACCGCCGATGGGACGAAGCTTCAGCTGTGGGGTTGCTGGAGTGGCGCGAACCAGCAGTGGAGCCTGCGGGGCTGATCGAGCTTGCCGTAAGAGGAAGGGGGCGTGCCAGGCACGCCCCCTTTTGTTCAATGGCTCACCGAGGCGTGAAGTCCTGGTTGGTGGCCGGTGCGTTCTTGCACTGCCATTGATCGAGCTGTTGGCCGAGCGTGCTGTTGGCCCCGAAGACATCCAGGCAGAGCCCGCTGTTCTGGTTCTTGAACGAGTAGGAACCGTCTGACTGTTGCACTGGCAGCCACAGGCTGTTCGGCGCGCTCGTGGGCGTCTGTTGGATGATGTTCGGCACGCCCGCTGCCGTCGAGCTGTTGGCGACGGCCACGTCGAGGCCCGAATGCTGCGCTTGCAGGCGTCCGTAGCCGCCGGTCACGGGCACGAATTGGAACTGCTGATTGGCCTGTCCGCCGCAGGTCCATTGAGTGACGGCGGCCCCGGCCGCGGTCGACGCCCCGCTGACATCGAGGCACAGGCCGTTGTTGCCGATCACGAGCGGGTGATAGCCGGTCGGATACGCCCCTCCGGACGGACCGGTGGCGAACTGCCACCAGTTCAGGTTGAACAGGTACCCGCTGCCGCCGGTGAAACGTAGATACAGGTCGTGCGTGCCAGTCGCCCCGGTTGTGGCACAGGTGGTTGTGGCCCAGGTCTGCCAGCCACCGGTGCCCGACACCGAGCAGGTCCCGGCGAGAGTCCCGGTCGTGCTGTCGAGGCGTAGCTCGATGGTGCCGCCGCTGGCTCCGGACGCGACGCGGGCGGTGAAGGAGGACGCGCCCGTGCCGAATCCGACGCCCTTGACCTTGATCCAATCGCCGTTCTGGATCCAGCCGACGTTCATGCCGCCCTCGGCTGCGGGTTCGGTCTCGACACCCGACTCCCACGCGATCGTCTCGGCCTCCTGCCGGACGTACGGGTTGACCACGCCGACTTGCGGGGCTCCGGCGGTCGTCATCGTGATCGTGGGGATGGTGCCGTCGGCGTTGTAGCTGAACTTCTCCACGGCCACCGACCGGGTATAGCCTCCGCCGCCCGGCAGCGCACCGTTGTGATAGAAGAAGTACGAGCCGCCGTTGAAGTCGACCAACCCTGGGTGGTTGGTGAAGCTGCCGCCCTGCGTCGGCATGATCGTTCCGCGGTAGGTCCACGGCCCAGTCGGACCGGGTGCGGTCGAGTACGCGATGAACTCCGAGCAGCACTTGGCCGCGAACACCAGGTAGTACTGGCCGTTGCGCTTGTAGAACCACGGCCCTTCCTCGTAGAGCGTGGGCCGATTGGCGTCGCCGGTCCGCGTGCCGAATCCCGCCGTGGTGAGCGGGATCTGCGTGGGGCTGCCCGAGTAGGAGATCATGTCGGCGTTGAGCCGCACGTACCACAGATGCGGATTGCCGTAGTAGAGGTACGCCTGTCCGTCGTCGTCGATGTAGACGGTCGGGTCGATCTCGGCGTTCTGGATCAGCGGGTGGCCGAGCGCGTCCCGGAACGGCCCGGTGGGGGAGTCAGCCACGCCTACGCCGATGGCCGTGGAGCCGTTGGACAGCCGCACCGGGACGTACCAGTAGAACTTGCCATTGCGGTAGACGGCCTGGCCCGCCCAGGCGTCGGAGCTCGCCCAGCTGAAGGTGGCCAGGCTCATCGCTGAACCGTGATCGGTCCAGTTCACCATGTCTGCCGACGACCAGACCCGCCAGTCGCGCATGGTGAAGTAGGTGGACCCGTCCTCGTCGTGGCCGGTGTAGAGGTACACCCGGCCGTTGTAGACGAGCGGCGCCGGGTCGGCCGTGTAGATGGTTTGAACGATGGGGTTGTCGGCCCGGGCCGGGCCGGGGACGAGCACGACGCCGACAAGCAACGTCGCGATCACGAATCTGAAGAATCTCCTCATCGAAGCCGCCTTGAAGGGGAGGCCGCGGGTGTAGGGACGAGGGCACGGCGCGTCCCTACACCCGCGGGTCTTGGGATGGGTCAGCTGCGTAGGGTCCATTGCTGGTTGGCGCCGCCGGTGCAGGCCCAGAGCTGGATCTTGGTGCCGTTGGCGATCGCGGCCCCAGCCGCGTCCAGGCACAACCCGGACTGGACCCCGGTGATCGTGCCGTTGGCGTTGAGGTTCCACTGCTGATTCGCCTGGCCGTTGCAATCCCAGATGATCGCCGCGGTCCCGTTGCTCGTGCCCTGACCATTGGCGTCCAGGCACTTGTTGCCGTACACCGTCAACTGCCGACTCGACGTGTACGACCACCGCTGATTCGTACCGCCGTTGCAGTCCCAGAGCTGAGCCTGCGTGCCGTTGGCCGTACTGGCGCTCGGCACGTCCACACAGCGGCCGGACTGGGCGCCGACGATGGTTCCCTGCCGGCTTCCGTCGCTGCCCGGAGGCGGTGGCGTCACCAGGGCCGGCGCGCTTGACACGACCATGGCACGGTCCAGCGCGACGGCTCCGTCACCGACGACCCGCACGCGGAGGGTGTGCGTACCCGGCGTGAGAGTGCCGCTGCTGTAGAGCGCCACGTTGGCCCGGCGTACAGAAGCGCGGAAGCCGACCGTCTGCTCCGGTCCGCCGTCGATGGAGACGGCGGCCGAGCCGTGCGTTGCGTCCTGCACGCCGTACAGGACGACTCGGTTGCCGGTGAAGCTCAAGGTCGCCGTATCGCCTGCGGTGCTGCTCCAGGTGTTGTCCTTGCTGAACGCCTGGTTGTCCGTGCCCGTCTGCCAGCTCCCGGCGTACGAGAAGCGCTGCCGGTCGTTGACGTCGGTGGGGAAGCCGAACGCGTACGGGTTGCCCGCGGGCACCACCGGGTCGGTGAACGCGGTCACGTTCACGTTCGCGTTCGCGGAGGTCAGGCCGGGCGACGAGGCGGTCAGCGCGAGCGAGCCGGTCTGCCCCAGCGTGCTCTTGAGGTAAACCGCTCCGGTGCCTGCCTCCAACGTCAACGGACTCTCGCCGACGACCGCACCCGGACCGGTGAGCGCGAACGTGACTGGTGCGCTGTTGGTCGGAACGACCTGGTTGTTGCTGTCCAGCGCCCGGACGATCACCCGGGTCATGTCGGAGCCGTCGGCCTTGATCGCCGAGTCGTCGGCCACCAGCGCCAGGTGGGTCGCCGTTCCCGGGGTGTATCGGGTGTCGGTCGCCGCGATCTGCCCGCCGATCCAGCAGTCCGCGCGCAGCTGCCCGGCGGTCACGGTCAGACCGGTGAACTGGAACAACGGGTGGGGGAGGCTGGTGTACGCGTTCGGGTTGATCCGTCCGCGGGACACGCCGTTGGCGAACAGTTCGACCTGCTGGCAATTGCCCGCCACCAGAACGGTGCTGCTCGACGCGCCCGGCGTCCACTGACTGGCGATCGAGACGTACGCCCCATACAACGCGGGGTCGCGTTGCGAGGCGAACGCCGCGGCGTCGAGCTTCGGGATCCGGTAGATGTCGGAGACTCCGTGGTAACACGTGTAGTCGACGCAGGACGGGGGCGTGACGAAGGTGGTGTTGTAGTCGAACGCGGCCCAGCCCATCGCGCCGGAGATGTTGGCCTTGCCAGCCGCGGTGTTCTGCACGTTGAGGTGGACGCGCATGGTCCCCAGCAGTGCCGACTCCGAATCCCAGGACCGGACGGGGGCGGTGTGCCCGACCGACTCCGTGATCAGCCAGGGCAGGACGGTCGGATCCGTCGCGGTGCCCGAGAAGTCGTTATAGGTGTAAACGTCCTCGAGGAACTCGCTGCCCTTGAAATTGCGTACGCCACCGGTCGGCCGCGACGGGTCGAGCTGGCGGGCCAGATCGTTCGTACGCGTATAGAAGCCGTGGTTGTCCCCGGATTCGTTGATCCGCACGCCCCACAGCACGATGGACGGGTGATGCCGATCGCGCGTCACCATCTCCCGGACGTTCTCCACCGCGAGGTCCTGCCACGCGGTGTTGCCGATGTACTGCCAGCCCGGTATTTCCTCCATCACGAGCAGGCCGATCTCGTCGGCCCGATCGAGGAACTCCGGATCCTGCGGATAGTGGGACGTGCGGACGATGTTCACGCCGAGCTCGTTCTTCAGGATGTCGGCATCCTTGACCTGTAGCCGGTTCGGGGCGGCGCGGCCGATGTAGGGATAGGACTCGTGCCGGTCGAGTCCGCGCAATTTCAGCGGCTGCCCGTTGAGGTAGAACTTGCCGTCGCTGCGGCTGAACTGAATCGTGCGGATGCCCAGGCGGGTCTTGTGCTCGTCGACGTACGCCGACCCGTCGCGTACCTGGGTGTAGACGGTGTACAGGTACGGATGATCAGGGTGCCAGGTGTTCGGGTTGCTGATGGTGCTCGTGTCGTAGGTGAACTCCGCGGCCGACTGCCCGGCGATGGTCTGCGTGCCCGTGCCGGAAGCGACGACATTGTTCGCGGCGTCGACCACCTGCGTGACCACGGTGATCGACTTCGCGGCCGAGCTGTCATTGCGTACGCGAGTGCGGGCGTTGACGGCGGTGAGCGTCGGAGTGGTGGCGAAGACCCAGTCGACGTGGACCGGATCGGTGATGATCATGTTGACGTCGCGGACGATCCCGCCCCATACGTAGTAGTCGATCGCCCCGCCTTCGGGCGGGATGTCGTTGCGCGTCGACGAGTCCACCTTCACGGCGATCACGTTGTCGCCGCCGCCGATGGTCACGTACTGCGTGATGTCGTAGGTGAACGAGGTGTAGGCGCCTTTGTGCTGACCGACGAGGGTTCCGTTGACGTACACGTCGGCGACCTTGGCGACGCCCTGGAACTCGACCGCGATTCGGCGGCCCGCGTACTGGCTGGGCAGCGTGAAGTGGCGGCGGTACCACGAGGCCGGCACCTCGAAGTCGCCCTTGGGGAACCCTTTGTGCGGGTGGACCCGGAAGTACGGCAGGCTGACCGGGACGAAGACGCTTTCGTCCAGAGTGACGGCCTGGCCGCTGCCGTTGGGGACGTCCCCGGCGAACAGCCATTGGGTGTTGAAGTTCAGCACGGAACGATTGGAGTTCTGCGGCACGTACGCGGCGGCGGCAGGTCGCGGCATTGCGGCCAGTCCCACCACGACGACGCACAACGCTGTCAGGGCAGCGGCGAGCCTTCGCATGGTGTTCTCCCGATGGAGTCGATCGCGACGGACGGGACTGTTCAGCTCCGGAGAGCCCACTTCTGGTTATTTCCGCCGGTGCAGGACCACAGCTGGATCTTGGTGCCGTTGGCCGTGGCGGCGCCGCCGGCGTCGAGGCACTTGCCCGACTGCACGCCGGTGATCGTGCCGTCGGCGTTGACGTTCCACTGCTGATTGGCCTGGCCGTTGCAGTCCCAGATGATGGCCGAGGTGCCGTCGGCGGTTCCTTGACCGTTGGCGTCCAGGCACTTGTTGCCGTAGACCATCAGCTGCTTGCTGGAGGTGTAGGTCCAGCGTTGGTTGCTCCCGCCGTGGCAGTCCCACAGCTGCACCTGGGTGCCGTTGGCCGTGGTGGCGCTGGGGACGTCGACGCAGCGCGACGACGCGTTGCCGACGATCATCACGTTCTGCTGGCCGCCGCCGTCGGGCTGGACTCCTGCCGAGGTCATGACCGATCGAGCCGCGGTCGGCCAGGAGCCGTTGGTGACCTGGACGTTTCCGGAGACGGTGTTGCTGTGTCCGGGGTCGGTGAGGTTGGTGCTGCCGCCGTCGTACCAGTTGTTGGTCAGGGTGATGGTGCCGGTGTTGTTGTTGCAGCAGTAGTTCGCGGTGGCCCAGTTCCAGCCCACGTTGGTGGAGAAGACGTTGGAGGTGGCGGTGAAGTACCGCGAGCCTTCGTCGAAGTACAGCCCGAAGTAGCCGTGCAGCCGGAGGCAGTAGTTGTCGCGGATGACGCTGTTCGGAATCGCCGACAGCGCGTAGATGCAACCGCCGTCGTTCATCGACTGCATGATGTCGTGGATGTAGTTGCCGGTGATCTGGTAGTTCGACGCCGTGGTCGCGGTGCTGTAGCGGGGCTGATAGTTGTACAGGCCGCGGTTGGCGTAGTCGTTGCTGCCACCGGCGTCGTTGGCGCCCCAGCCGTAGCCGACGGTCAGGCCGGAGTACGGCATGTTGTAGATCTCGTTATGCGTGATGGTCGCGTTGGTGACGTAGGTGGGCAGGAACGAGGAGATGCCGCGATAGTCCAGGCCCATGTCGTGAACGACGTTGTTGCTGAACGTGAAGTCGCGGTTGACCATGCGCGAGTCACTGGGATGGTGCGCGTCGGCCTGGACACCGCCCGCGACGATGCCTCCGGCCGCGCCACCGGCGAAGGCCGACCGGGTGACGGTGATCGAGGCTGCTCCCAGGCCGACGCCGCTGGCGTGGGCGTTGGCGTCGTTGCCGATGCCGAGCGCGGTCTGTCCCAGGTTGACGAACTGGTCCTGGGTGAAGGCGATGTTGTTGGCTGCGGAGACCTGGACTGCGGCCGGCATCTGACGCCAGGCCGGGCGGGTCGCCTCGAACTGGGTGCAGCCTGAGGTGCAGGATCCGAAGCCCGGCCAGCTCCAGTTCCCGGCGATGTAGGAGCCGGTCTGCTGGTCGGCGTACCCCTGGTTGCTGCTTGTCCCGAGCCAGCTCGTGCCGGTGAAGGTGAGGCCGGCGAAGGCGAGGTGATGCGCCGGCGCGTCGTAGGCGCCGCCCACCTGGACCAGCGAAGCGAGCGTGGGCAGCTCGACGCTCGCGCTGCTCATGGTCTCGCCGGTCCGCGGGATGTAGTAGAGGGTGCCGGAGCCGGTGTCCAGATACCACTCACCCGCCGCGTCGAGGAACTCGTACGCGTTCTCGATGTACAGCGGGCCCGCCCGGAATGGGCTCCAGAAGGTGTCGTAGCCGAAGTTGTTGTTGTTCCATGCCGGTTGCTGCATTGTAATGAAGTTCCCGGCGATGTTCTGGACCGGCACGTACCGGTCGGTGAACGATCCGATGCTCTCCAGTTCGACCCGGGCCTTGGTGGCCAGGTTGTTCAAATAGGTCAGCGAGCTGTTGCTGAAGGCCAGGCCGCTGCCGTTGGCGGTGAAATCCGACCGGTTGAGCGTCGTACGGGCCCGCACCGCTGCGGACCCGTTCACGTACAGGTGGCGACTGTCGATCCCGGCGCCGACACTGGCGCGCCAGATGTTGCGGCCGGAGTCGGCGAGCGTCCACCCGGTAACGGCACGAGCGCCGGTGATCACCGGCCGAGCAGACGCCGCCGCCTGCCATTTCACGGTGTGGCCGTTGGTTCCCGAGTCAGCTGCGGTGAATCGCAGAGGTGCTGACAGCCGGTAGGTTCCGTCGGCCAACTGGACCACGATGTCGTCGGTCATGGAACCGTTCATCGAGCGGACCGCGGTCTGAGCGGCGGTGAGCGAGCACGGCTGGGTCGCCGAGCAAGCGGTTCCCGTGCCGGTCGGTGCGGCGTAGAGGGTGGTGACGGCGGCCGATGCCGGGCTTGCCCCGGCGACTGCGGCTATCACTCCGGCCGCGGCGGCTACCGAGAGGGTGAGGATTCTGCCGATGGAGCGTACGGGATGGGACATGGGAAGCTCCTCGATCGCATGGGCGTGCGTCTAGCGACGCGCCCGAGGAGCCGGGCAGAACCCCGGGCACGTCGATGCCCGAAAACATAAGTCGTATGACGTATGCTGTCAATCGGAGAACTTAAAAAGGTAAGTTTATAGATGAGCTATGAGTGGCGCTGTGGCTAGCGCTGGAGGCGCACCGGATCGCCCGAGGCGGCTCGGCGGACGAGCCACGCCTCGGTGATGTGGGTGAAGACCGCCTCGGCGGCTCCCGCTGGATCACCTGCGGCGATGCGTTCGTAGATGCGCCGATGCCCCTGATTCGACGCCACGCACAGTTCACGCGCCGTCCGGCCGGTGTATCGGGCAGTGTTGATCACCTGGCTCTCCAGGGATCGCACCACCGCGCGGGCGATGCGGTTGCCGGAGGTCTGCATGACCACGTCGTGGAACGCGCGGTCGTAGTCGGCGTACTTCACGGGATCTCCGACGAGTTCGTCCATCTGGTCCACGAGCACACGCAGCCGTTCGACCACGTCGGCGTCGGCCAGCTTGGCCGCCATGTGGGCCATGTCCGACTCCAGCAATCGGCGGGTTACGACGACGTCGTCCAAGATCGCCAGTGTGTCGTCCACCGCGATGGTGGCCGCCAGCACCAGTTCGTCGAGCATGTTCCAGCTGGTCTGCGGGGTGATGACGGTGCCGGCGCCCTGCCGGACCTGAACCAGCCCCTTCTCTTGGAGCATCTTCACCGCTTCGCGCACGACGGTGCGGCTGACTCCGAACGCTTCGCACAACGCGGGCTCGGGCGGCAGCGGTGAACCCGACGGGTGCCGACCTTGGACGATGCGCTCCACGAGTTCGGCCGCCAGCGCATGAGCGAGATTGGCGGGTCGTTGCACCCAGGCGGGCGGCGGCGGTGTACTGGCGGTCGGTCGCGCTGCCCTCATGGTGTCCCTCCGGTCCGGCGCTTCGAGCCGTGCCCAAAGTCGTCGGTAGTCTACCCGCCCTCGGTGTTGACATCATACATCATACGACTTACGTTTGGACATCCGTCTATCGGGCCGGACGCACGGCCTTTTCCGAGAGTGAGAAGCCATGAGTCAGCGAGCAGTGTGGCCCGCGCTGCTGACAGCCCTGCTGGTCGTAGCAGGCTGTGGCAGCGCGTCGGGAACCGGTTCTTCCGCTGGGCAGACGAGCGGCAAGCTCGTGGTCTGGGACTGGAAGTCCGGCGACAAAGCCGCCAGCGGTTATGTGCAACAGGCGAAGGCCGACTTCGCCAAGAAGCATCCTGGTGTGACCGTGGAGTTCGTCGCGCAGCCGTTCGACCAGTACTACACCCTGCTCGGTGCGGCCATCCAGGCCGGCAAGGGCCCTGACGTCGTCTTGTTCAACGGCGGCGGTCAGATCCGCGACCGAGCAAGCTCCCTGCTACCGCTCGACGATCACCTCGCGCCGGACAAGCAGCGGCTGGCAGGTTGGGACGCGTTCAGCAAGGACGGCAAGACCTACGCGGCGCCGGTGACCTTGCAGGGACATCCGATCTATTACAACAAGGCGTTGTACGCCAAGGCCGGGCTCGACGCGGAGCATCCGGCTGCCACCTGGGCGGACTTCACGGCCGGCTGCGCGGCCATCAAGAAGGCGACCGGGGCGAGCTGCCTCAGCCTCGGCAACAAGGAGGGCTACGGAATCCAGTTCTTCATGTCGGGGCTGGGCTCGGGCATCTTGACGCCTGGGGAGTACGACGACTGGATCGCCGGCAAACGGGACTGGCAGTCCCCGCACGTGAAGCGGATCTTCCAGCTATGGAAGGAAGCCAACGACGCAGGCCTGAACAACAACGGCCCGAATTCCACGGCCATGTTCAACGACTCCTTCTCCCTGTTCGAGTCGGGCAAGGCCGCGACGGTCATCGGCCTGATGTCCGACATCGGGCATTGGAAGGACTTCGGCGAGTTCTTGAAGCCGGAGAACGTTGGCGCCACGTTGGCGCCCGTCGTGACCCCGGGCGCCGTGCCCAGCCTCGCCTACGACGGCGGCATCGGCTATGGGATCACGAAGTGGACGAAGGACCCGGCGATCGCCGCCGACCTGGTGCGCTCGCTGACCTCGACCGACGCGTTGCGGTCCTTCTACACCGGAGCCGGGGCCATCGTGTCGGACACGACCATCGACGCCTCGGGCAGCGGACCCGCCGCAGCCAAGATCGTCGCCGCCATCAAGTCCGGCAAACCCGCGCTGCACGTGGCGCTTTCGGCCAAGACGCTGGATCTCATGGGCCGGCTGTCGCAGCAGATCCTCGCGGGCTCGGTGACGGTCGACGCGGCAGTGACCCAGCTCGCGGCATCCGACAAGGCGAGCTGAGGCGCATCGATGGCAACCGCACGGCTGTTGGTCCGCCCGGAGACCCGGCGGACCAACAGCCCGACCTCGGCCAACCGCCGCCGGCGCCGCGTACGCCCGGAGCGGCTGGCCCCCTACGTTCTGGTCGCGCCGGCCGTCCTGGTCATCCTGGGATTTCGGCTGTGGCCGCTGCTGCTCGGGGTGAACTTCTCGTTCACCGGCGATGGCGATCGCGACGGTACGCCGGTGGGCCTGGACAACTACGCCGAGCTGATGCGTGATCCGGTCTTCCGGATCGCGCTGCGCAATGTCGGGTTGCTGGTATTGCTGCTACCGGTCGCGGTGGCGATCCCCGGGCTGCTCGCCACCTTCCTCTACCTGCGCGTACCCGGGGCACGGGTGTTCCGGACCGTCTACTTCTTTCCGGCAGTGCTGTCGCCGGTGATCGTGGGTTCCATCTTCAATCTGCTCCTGGCCTACGACGGGCCGCTCAACGCCGGGCTGGGTGCCGTCGGGCTCGGTCCGGCGGATTGGCTCGGTGACCCGCATGTCGCGATGTTCACCGTCGCAGCAGTGCACATCTGGGCCACGTTCGGCATGGCACTGGTGGTGTTCCTGGCAGGTTTCGCCACTCTCGACGCCACGCTGATCGATGCCGCCAGAACCGATGGCGCGGCCCTGCGCCAGGTGATCTGGCACGTGATCGTTCCGGGTCTGTCGCGCACGATCCAGTTCGTCTTCGTCACGACCATGATCGGCATGCTGACATCCATGTTCGGGCTGCTCTACGTCATGACCGGCGGCGGCCCCGGAGGCGCGACCTATCTACCCGAGTACTACATCTGGATTCAGCAGGGACAGATGAACCGTCCCGCGCTGGCCTCGGCCGCGTCCACCGTGCTGTTCCTGGTGATGCTCGTGGTCGGTCTCGCGCAGATCGGCCTTCTCCGCAAAGCCACCAGGGAGGACTGATGCGGGCCTCTCGAACCACCCGTTGGCTGGCGGCAGCGCCCATGGCGGCCCTCGCCGTCGCGACGGTCTATCCGCTCGTGTTCACGACCAACGTCGCCCTGAAGACCCGTCACGACTACATCCTCGATCGGTTCTCGCCGACGCGAACCGCGCACTGGGACAACCTGGGGGAGGCTTGGGCGAGCGCCGGCGTCTCGCAGTACTTCGTCAACTCGCTCATCGTGGTCGGCTGCGCCGTCGTACTGCTTCTGGCGCTCGGGTCGATGGCCGGATTCGCCCTGAGCCACCTGCCGTTTCGTGGCTCGCGAGCGTTGTTCCTGGCGTGCCTCGCCGCGCTGTTCATTCCCTTCCAGGTCATCATGGTGCCGCTCGCGCGCACCATGACCGGCATCGGGCTGATCGACACCTACCCAGGGCTGATCCTCGCCTATGTGGCGCAGTTCCTGCCGTTCACGATCTACTTGATGACCAGCTACTACAGCGGGATCCCCGCCGACATAGTCGACGCCGCCCGCATCGACGGCAGCAGCGTCTACGGCGTCTATCGGCGCATCATGCTTCCGCTCGGCGCGCCGGCGCTGCTGTCGGTGGGCGTACTCGACGCTTTGTTCTGCTGGAACGACGTGCTCATCGCCTTGCTGCTGATGCCGTCGGCGCAGCATCGGACGCTGATGGTCGGCATCACCTCCCTGCGCGGGCAGTACTCCGACGACATTCCCACGTTCGCCGCGGGCGTCCTCATCGCGGCCGTTCCGATCCTTGTCGTCTACCTGGTGTTTCAGCGCCAGATCGCCGACGCCGTCACCGCCGGTGCCACGAAGGGCTGACATGCGCATTACCGGATACCGCACCATGTTCACGGTCCAGGACTGGGGCCGCGCCGTCGGCGACGCCAACGGCGTGTTCGCCAAAGGCCGCACGACGGTGCCGATCGTGGTCATCGACACCGACGAGGGCCACTCGGGCGTCGGTCTCGGCCCGCACACCGACATCGAGACCGTCTTCGCCGCCGTCGACGGTGAAGACCCCCGCGCGGTCACCGCACTGTACGACCGCATGCTGCGCCGGACCTTCAAGGCAGGCCATGCCGGAACGATCTTCGGCACGATCGGCGCCGTCGACACCGCGTTGTGGGACATCAAGGCGAAGGCGGCAGGTCAGCCACTGTGGCGGCTCCTGGGTGGTCGCGACCGTCGCGTTCCGGCGTACGCGTCCGGTCTCGACTTCGGACTGACCGACGACGACCTGGTGACCGCGTACCAGTCCTATGCGGAGCGCGGCCTGCGTGCCGCGAAGCTGAAGGGGGGCTTGGACGTCGACCGTGACCGCGACCGGCTGATCCTGGTTCGGGACGTGCTCGCCGCGGCCGGAAACGGCGCCCGGCCCGGACTGATGCTCGACGCGAACGAGTCCTGGAACCGAAAGCAGGCCGTACGCCACGTCGCCGAGCTCGAACGCCACGTGGACCTCATCTGGGTCGAGGAGCCAGTCCGCCGCTGGGATGCCGAGGGGCTGGCCGCGGTGGGCCGCGGTGTCCGCGCGGCCGTCGCCAGCGGCGAGAACCTGACGGGGCTGGAACAGTTCCGGCCGCTGCTCGCCGCGTCCGCGCTGGACATCGTCCAGACCGCCGCCGTCTGGGGAGTGACCCACTTCCTGCGGGTCGCGACGTTGGCGCACGCCTACGACCTTCCGGTCAGCCCGATCGGCACCACTCCGATCGGACTGGTGCACGCGGCCACGTCGATTCCCAACCACATCGGCAGCGAGTTGCAAGACCTCCGGCCGCCGACCGGCTTGTCGATCGATCTATCCATCGAGGACGGCGCCTTCGTCCTCGGCGACTCGCCCGGCCTCGGTGTCCGTCTCGACGAAGACGTCATCGCGGCGCTCGCCCACCGGCCGGAAGCCACCGATCGTGGGCCGCACATCAGACCGGAGCGGGCTGGTCACCGGCTCGTCCCAAACGGCTCCCAGGAGACGCCAACCACGATGATCAAGACCCTTTAGTCTTTGGAGCAAGCCCATGCATCGATGTCGGCCCGGCCGCCGACGGCCGCATCACGCCCGAGCAGACCGAACGACTCGAGAGACTTGGCACCTGGATCGCCGGCCACCGAGGCCGTCTACGGCACCGTCGCCGGCGGCCTCGGCGAGGTGCCCGGCGTCACCTGGATCACCGCTCCGGAAGAGTCCGATGTCGACGGACACTGCACAGTGCTGGCCCTCGACCTGGACGGCGAGCTGGACCTCTATCGAGGCGCCGGCCGCGGCTGACGAGCTTGTCGGGACCTCACGCCGGCGGTGCTGTGCTGCCTCGTACGACGAGAGTCGTGGCGAGTTCGACTCGCGTACGCTTCGGCATCTCCCCGGTGGCCAGGGCGACGGCGAACCGCGCGGCGGCGGCGCCCATCTCCGCGAACGGCTGGCGCACCGTGGTCAGCGGCGGTGCACACCAGGCGGCCTGCTCGACGTCGTCGAAGCCGACGACGCTGAGTTGCTCGGGAATGAGCAGGCCGACTTGCCGGGCCGCCTCGTAGACACCCAGTGCCTGCAGATCGTCGCCGCAGACGATGGCGGTGGGCGGTTCGGGCAGGCGCAGCAGTTTGAGCGCGAGGTCGCGACCCTGCTCGAAGGTGAACAGTCCGCTGCGCAGGAGCTGCTTGTCGAACGGCGCGCCCGCGGCGTCCATGGCGGCCCGGAAACCGTCCAGGCGGGCCCGGGACGCGAGGTCCTTGACCGGTCCGGAGAGCACTCCGATGCGCCGATGCCCGAGATCGAGCAGATGGCGGGTGGCGTTGAGCGCACCGCTCCAGTTCGTCGAGCCGACGGAGGGTGTGCTGTGCAGATCGCTGGTGGGGTCGAGAGCCACCAGCGGTATGCCGTTGGACACCAGCGTCTCGCGGTGTTCCGGGGTGATCGCGGAGGTCACCGCGATCACCCCGGCGGGCCTGCGAATCAACAGCGTGTCCACCCACAGCCGGCCCGCTTTGCCCCGCCGGTGCACGTCGAGGTATCCGAAGGTCATGTCGTGGGCGGCGGCGACCTCCTCGACTCCGCGCATGATCTCCATGGCGATCGAGCTCAGCATGCCGTGGAACACGACCTCGAGATGCCGAGTCGACTGGCCGGACGTCGACTTGCGGTAGCCGTGGTCACGTAACAGTGCCTCCACGCGCCGGCGGGTCTCCTCGCTGATGCCCGCTCGACCATTGAGGACTTTCGACACCGTGGGCGCCGAGACCCCGGCGAGTTCGGCGATCGCCGTCACGGGCAGGTCGCCGCCGCGCCGTCGTCGATGGGGTCTGGGGCTCTCCGACATGGCAGCGAGTGTACGCAGGAGTGCGGAATGTGTCCGAGCTACCAGATCGATCGCGAAATTCTGTGCCGGGCTTCCGTGACGACGACCGTCCAGCGCAGCGCAGATCATCCTCGTGACCTGCTCTTCATCGGCGGCCCGGCTTCCTCGCCCGGGTACGCCTCGCAGAAAACTCGACCGACCAGCACTTGAATGTTTCGCTTCGGGCTGGCAACCTCACCGTCCTGGATGGGAGCGCTACCACGAGGTAGGGCCGCAGCCGGGAACGGCGGCTTCCTGGCTCCGAAATTTCCGGAGTACGTTAACGCGCACATTTCCAACAGATGGTGCCGTCAGATCAGGCGTCGTGCTGTCCCTGATCCCTATCTGCCTGCTCTTTTGTGGATCGCCGAGGTCACAAAATTGTTTCCGGAACTTTTCCGAAACTATTGCCTCGTAACAGAGCTCGATGGCAGCATTGGCGCGGATAAATCTCTCGAACAAGGAACGCCCGGCCGTCTCGCTTCGACGGCTCGGGCGACCGGCCAGTGAGGAGGCCAAGGTGGCTATCAGCCCCTCCGTCCACCATGGTGAGAGCCGGCGACACAGATCGCTCATCGTCAGAGCGCTGGTCGTCGGTGTGGTCAGTGTCGTGGCCGCTGCCACGGCCGCAGTGATGATGCCGTCGGCCGACGCGGCGGAGACCACGCTCGGTGCCGCGGCCGCGCAGTCGGGCCGCTATTTCGGTACGGCGATCGCGGGTGGTCGGCTCGGCGACTCGGCGTACACCACCATCGCTGGGCGTGAGTTCAACATGGTGACGGCCGAGAACGAGATGAAGATCGACGCGACGGAGCCCCAGCGGGGGCAGTTCAGTTTCAGCGCCGGCGACAACATCTACAACTGGGCCACACAACGCGGGCTGAAGGTGCGGGGCCACACCCTGGCTTGGCATGCTCAGCAGCCCGGCTGGATGCAGAGTCTGTCCGGGTCGACGCTGCGCCAGGCCATGATCGATCACATCAACGGCGTGATGGCGCACTACAAGGGCAAGCTCGCTGCTTGGGACGTGGTGAACGAGGCGTTCAACGAGGACGGCAGCCGCCGTCAGTCGAACCTTCAGGGCACCGGCAACGACTGGATCGAGGTCGCGTTCCGGACCGCCCGTAACGCCGACCCGTCGGTGAAGCTGTGTTACAACGACTACAACATCGAGAACTGGTCGTACGGCAAGACGCAGGGCGTGTACCGGATGATCCAGGACTTCAAGTCCCGGGGCGTGCCGATCGACTGCGTCGGACTGCAGACGCACTTCACCGGCGGCAGCTCACTGCCGAGCAACTTCCAGACCACGCTGTCCAGCTTCGCCGCCCTCGGCGTCGACGTCGCCCTGACCGAAGTCGACGTGACCAACGCATCGACCTCGCAGTACGCGGGCCTCACGCAGGCGTGCATGAACGTCCCGCGCTGCATCGGCATCACGGTGTGGGGCGTACGCGACAGCGACTCGTGGCGGTCCAGTGAGAGCCCCCTGCTGTTCGACGGCAGCGGCAACAAGAAGTCCGCCTACACGTCGGTGCTCAACGCCCTCAACGTCGTCAACCCGACGACCTCGCCGAGCTCGAGCACGACCCCGGGCGGCAGCGGCACGATCGTCGGGACGCAGTCCGGCCGGTGCCTCGACGTGCCCAACGCGTCGCAGACCAACGGCACCCGGGTGCAGCTCTACGACTGCAATGGGCAGGCGAACCAGAAGTGGACCTACACCGCCAGCAAGCAGTTGACCGTGTACGGCAACAAGTGCCTCGACGCGAATGGCGCGGCCACCGCGAACGGCACGGCGATCATCATCTGGGACTGCAACGGCGGGTCGAACCAGCAGTGGAACGTCAATTCCAACGGCACGATCAGTGGCGTTCAGTCCGGCCGGTGCCTGGATGTATGGGGGACCGGCAACGGGCAGCAGGTCCAGCTGTATGACTGCCATGGGCAGGCCAACCAGCAGTGGCGTACCGGATTCAGCGGCCCATCGCCGTCATCGTCGTCATCGCCGCCGACTGGCTGTGCGCTTCCGTCGACGTACCGATGGACGTCGACCGGTTCGCTGACCAACCCGCAGAACGGGTGGGTCTCGCTCAAGGACTTCACCAACGTGGTCTACAACGGAAAGCACCTGGTATACGGGTCCAACGTTTCTAGCGGCGGATCGTATGGCTCGATGAACTTCAGCCTGTTCACCAACTGGTCCGACATGGCCTCGGCCACCCAGACCGGGATGAGCCAGGGCACGGTGGCGCCCACGCTGCTCTACTTCGCCCCGAAGAACGTCTGGGTGCTGGCGTACCAGTGGGGTCCGAACTCGTTCAACTACAAGACCTCCAGTGACCCGACCAACCCCAACGGCTGGTCGTCGCCGCAGGCCCTGTTCACCGGGACGATCTCGAACTCCGGCACCGGCGTCATCGACCAGACGCTCATCGGCGACGACCAGAACATGTACCTCTTCTTCGCCGGGGACAACGGCAACATCTACCGGGCCAGCATGCCGATCGGGAACTTCCCGGGCAACTTCGGCTCGAATTACACGACGATCATGAGCGACTCGCAGTACAACCTGTTCGAGGCGGTCGAGGTCTACAAGGTTCAGGGCCAGAACCAGTATCTGATGATCGTCGAGGCCATCGGGAGCCAGGGGCGCTACTTCCGCTCGTTCACGTCCAGCAGCCTGGGCGGCTCGTGGACTCCGCAGGCCGCCAGCGAGAGCAACCCCTTCGCCGGCAAGGCGAACAGCGGCGCGACCTGGACCAACGACATCAGCCATGGTGACCTGGTCCGCACCAACCCCGATCAGACCAAGACCATCGACCCCTGCAACCTTCAGTTCCTCTACCAGGGCAAGAACCCCAGCGCGGGAGGCGACTACAACCTGCTGCCGTGGCGGCCGGGTGTGTTGA
This sequence comes from Hamadaea flava, assembly GCF_024172085.1. Taxonomy (NCBI): domain Bacteria; kingdom Bacillati; phylum Actinomycetota; class Actinomycetes; order Micromonosporales; family Micromonosporaceae; genus Hamadaea; species Hamadaea flava. Next base: position 7,774,918 of record NZ_JAMZDZ010000001.1, read on the forward strand.
CCCTGCAGCGCTAGGCGACAGGCGGCCGGTCAAGGGCTGAACCTGTTCGCTCACCGCTCGGGCGTGCCCGGCTTCGGCCCGGGCCGGGCACGCCCGTCTCCCAGCTAAGTTCGCACGTCTATCGCGCCACGTGAAGGGCCTCGTCTCGGACCCCGGCTCGTCGGCAGGGCCAGCCCAACCCGCACGCCGCTCGGGCAGTACCGGTAAGGCCGGAGGCCAGCAGCGCTCCAGTGATCGGTGACAGGCCGATCACAGCCGCGACCGCGAATGCCAGCACCGATACGACTGCTAGCCGAACCTCGCGGCCTGGTGGTCAGAAGAACCGCAGATACAGGTAGGGGACGCAGACTGCGACGGTGATGACGGTGACGACAAGCCCATACTTGGTGAACTGCCAGAACGAGATCGGTCTGCCCGAACGCTCGGCGATGCCGAGCATGACCACGTTGGCCGACGCGCCGATGGCTGTGGCGTTGCCGCCGAGGTCGGCGCCGAGCGCGAGGGCCCACCACAGCACGTTGCCGGTCGGGGTGCCGTCGGCGTGGACGAGGTCGGCGACGATCGGGCTCATCGTCGCCACGTAGGGAATGTTGTCCACGATGGCCGACAGGGCGGCCGACGCCCACAGCAGCAGCATGGTGGCACCCCACAGCCGACCGTCGACGGCATCGGTGGCGGCGCTGGAGACGGTGTCGATGACACCGGTGTTGACCAGTCCGCCGACCATGACGAACAGTCCGGCGAAGAAGATGAGCGTATGCCATTCGACGTCGCGGGCGATCTCGTCCGGATCGAGGCGGGACGCCGCGAGCAGGATCAACCCGCCGACGATCGCGACGACCGACGGCTCTAGGTGCAGCAGCGAGTGCAGTAGGAACGCGGCGAGCACGACCGCCAGGACGGCGAGACTGACCGCGAGCAGGCGTGGGTTGCGGATCGCCTCACGTTCACGCATCGCCAGCACCGACGCGACCCGGCTGCTGTCGGCAGAGAACGCGTGGCGGAACAGCCACCGGCACAGGGCCAGGAACACCACGAGCAGGATCAGCACGATCGGCGCCAGCACCGACAGGAAGTCGTTGAACGTCAGCCCGGACCTGCTGGCGATGATGATGTTCGGCGGGTCGCCGATCAGCGTCGCGGTACCGCCGATGTTGGAGGCCATGACCTCGGCGATCAGGAACGGCGCGGCAGGCAGGCCGAGCCGGTCGCACACGAAGAGGGTCACCGGCGCGACCAGCAGGACAGTGGTGACGTTGTCCAGCCCCGCCGACGCTATTCCGGTGATCAGCACGAGGATGACCATCACCGGGTACGGCCGGCCGCGGGCGCGTTTGACGGCCCAGATCGCCAAGTATTCGAACAAACCCGTGCGGCGCAGCACCGCCACGATCAGCATCATGCCGATCAGCAGGAAGATCACGTTCCAGTCGATGCCGGAGTCCGAGGAGAAGAACGCCTCCTCGGCATTCGTGGCTCCGATGAGCAGCATCGCGATCGCCCCGCCGAGCGCGGCAGCCACCCGGTGAACCCATTCGGTGGCGATCAGGACGTACGCGGCGGCGAAGACGGCCACCGCCAGCCAAGCCTGAACGCTCACAGCGGCAGCACCCGGTCCAGCAGCGCGTGCAAGGTGACCGCACCGAGCAGCGCGCCGTCGACGACGGCCACCAGGGGGCTGCGCGTACGCGCCATCAGCGCTGCCATCTCCAACGCGGTCGCTTGCGGCGGTACGACGGGTAGTTCGTGGGGTTGTGGCGGCAGTAGCTCGCGCACAGTGCGGTCGCCGAGTTCGCGGACGAACACGTCGGCGGCGGCCTCGTCGACCAGATGGGTCAGCGCGGGATCGTCCTGGCAGTAGGACGGCACCGCCAGCCGCAGCACCTGCGTACCGGGTAGGACGGCGAATGGTCGGCCCTGGTTGTCGACGACGATCAGACCGGGCAGATCGGCATCGGCCAGAATCCGGGCCGCCTCGATAGCGGGCGTCGTGAGAGTGACCGTCGGATAAGGCTGAACGAGGTCGGCGGCGCGCACGAGAGTCTCCAAGGGTCGGCGAACACTGTGCCGACCAGACTTCCCGGCGCTCCGGCGGCCACCCTATCGGTTCTGTGACGACTTTGCGACTCGCCGTGCTCAAAGTGGCGTTCAAGGGTCCTGAGACGTCGTGCTCTGGCTGGCCCGGGTGGGCTTTCGCCCCTCCGGCGGGCGGTACTAACGCCTCATTCTCCGCATGCTCAGGTAGAGCGTGGCGGCGCCGAGTACGGCGGTCACGGCGCCGACGGACACGTTGCTCGCGACTGCGGGCGTGGTGTTGACCGTGCCGCGGATTACCCACGGTGACACGAACGCCCAAATACCGAGAACGGGAATCACCCAGGTGACGCCGTGCCAACGCTCAAACGACGCGGTCAAGCCGCAGGCGAGCGCGACGAGCACCGCGCCGGTGGCGATGTTGCTGATCGCGAGCGGTGCCAGCGATTGGAAGCCGACCACCCAGGGTGAAATCGCAAGATACAACCCCGATAGCAGAACGAGGCCGGTGACGACGTGAGCGGCCCAGGTCTCGTTGACCTGTTCGTACTTCTGGCGCAACGCCACAATGTCGGGATGCCGCTCGATGCTGATCGTGGAAGCCATGGTTTGCCACCCCCAGAAAAGCCCAAAGAAGGAGTGCAATATGCGGCTACCGCGCACCGCCTGGTCACCGTTGATCGGGTGATGCGCTGGCGGGCTGCCTTACCTCCAGGCTAGTACCGCCCGGGGTGCAGTCAACCTGCGGATCGGGCACGGGCCCGTCGGCGCGCTCAGCGCCCTCACCACGAGCGTTCGGGTGATCGAGACCCCGGAAGCCGGTCGTTCGTGGCAGGTGGAACCGGTTCCCGTCATGATCGGGGCCTTGGCCCCTACCTCGTGAGCGTCCCCGTGCTGCGCTCTAGACCGGGCATTCGTGCTGGAGGTGACCGATGATCACGCTTTCGACGCAGCCACGCGTCAAACCGCCCGAAGATGACGGCTTGGTCGGCGATCGCGGCCAACACCCTCGGGCTCGTCCTGCTATCCGGGAGCTGGCTTGAAGGGCGTGTGCCCCGACGCCACAGGACCTTGGCCTCTGCGTGGGCGATCCCGCAATGCGATGTGATGACCGGTGACTATTCGGCGAGCCAACAGCTGACCAGCTCAACGCGGTCTTGGGGGAGTCATGGACACTCTGGTGATCGGGATCGGTGAGGAGCATCGGCACGACTACGCACTCGGTCTCGTGGCGGTACGTGAACTGCGGAGCCCGCACACGCAAGGGATCGAGTTCATGGAAAGCGATGGAGAGGCCACAACGCTGGTCGACGCCTGGGCAGATGTTCCCCTGGCGATCATCGTCACCGCCGGCGACATGGGCGACGCACCCGGCCGTATCCGGCGGATGGGGTTACACGACGCTGCCCTGACCAGCAATGACTCGCCAATGGGCGAGGCGATGGCGCTGGCCCGGTCGCTCGACCGGATGCCGCACAGGCTGCTGGTCTTCCGCGTCCAGATCCACGACGGATCGCCCGGTGACGGCCTCTCGTCGCCCGCGAGTCTGGCTGTCGGCGAGGTGATCAGCGAGATCGCGGACCTGCTCGTCACCCAGCGTTGGGCGCGTCAGTGAGGGGTCCCGCCTACGCTGTGCCGGGCCGAAGGTCCCGTCTGTGGTAGGCGGTCGGCACTTGGCCAGCTGAAACCCCGCTCTCACGCTGGACACATGAGCGAGAAGGAAATCCACGACGCCAGCCGGGAGACGGTGCGAACGGTGGTCGATCGTCCGCAGGCCCAGGGCACGCACGAGGAAGAGCTACTGCGATACCTCGGCGGCGTCGCGTACCGCGAGCAACGTGAGGAGTCTCGCTCGAAGCGGGATGTGGCGACCGAGGAGAACAGGCGATGACTGTCGCGCGTACCTGGACCGTCGAGGTCTTCATCGACGAACACGAAGATGAGCGGCGTACTCACGCGGAGGCGCGGCTGCACACGCGTGATCGCACCAACTTGAAGGGCGAAGGTGTCGCGACGCGGCGACCCAGCGACACCGAGGTCCCGGAGATCGGCGAGGAGCTCGCCGTCGCGCGGGCACTCGCCGACTTGTCGCATCAGTTGCTCACTGCGGCCGCGGGTGACATGGAGCAGGTCGCGGGCTGATCACCCGTCGGGCAGCTCGGCTTTGCGAGCCGTCACGGAGGCGAAGCGAAATGGCAGTCATGGGGACCCGGCATCCGGCCCGGCGGCGGTGGAAGCTGTGGAACGCCTTCACCTTGCGGGTGCTGCACACGCCACTGCTTGAGCGGCTCGCTGAGCAGCAGGTGTGCGAGCTTCGTTTCCGGGCGCGGCACAGCGGCGGCGAAGTGGTGCTGCCGGTCATGTACGCCCAGCATGACGACCTACTCGTCGTGCTGGTCGGTGGCCCTGAGGGCAAGCGGTGGTGGCGCAATTTCACGATGCCGTGGCGGGTCGAGGTCTTCCTTCGGGGGAGCGCGCGTTCCGGTGTCGGGCACCTCGTGCGGACGGGTTCGCCGCAGCGGCCGGAGGCGGCCCGCATCTACGGCGGCCGGTTTCCTGACCTGGCGGTCAACGACGATCCGATCGTGGTCATCGAGCTCGATCCGGTTCATTGACCATGGCATCGACCAGTCATTGCCACACCAGGGGCGGCATATCCGAGGATCGGCTACTCGTGGTCGGATCGGGACCCACGGGTCTGGCGCTGCAAGCGACTTCGCTGGCCCGCAGGTGCAACTGATCGACCGGCGTGCTGCTGCGATCCGGCCGTCGCGCGCGATGCTTCTGAACGTACGCACCCTGGAGGTACTGCGCCCGCTTGGCGTGACGGACGCGCTGCTTGAACAAGCCATGACCGCGCCACGAATGCAGCTGCACGTGGGCAAGCACACGGTGCCGCTGACCCTTGCCGACTTCGCGGTTGACGACACCGCGTTTCCGCACCTGCAGCCGACCTTCTGACAGAACAGGTCCGGGGGCTGCGCACAGTGGGACCTCCGTGTCTGGGGGCGGATGCCTCACCAGGAGTGGACTGTGAATAGAGGGCTATGAGCGTCTGCGAACAGCAGGCCGACCAGCCGGGACGACGCGCTTGCACGACGTGAAGGAGCGAGCTGCGATGACTGTCTACGTGGACGTCCAGAACGAGCAACGCCAAGAATCCCGGGCCGATGAGCGCTCGCCGATCCGGCAGTCCGCTGCGAAAAGGGCCGCCCGCGCCTATTCCATGGCCGTCCGCGCGACCGAGCAGTTCATCGTCGGACTGCCGGGCACGCCCACCCACGCGGACCTCGACCGCTACGCCAGCCTGATCGACCGTGAGAACGCCGCCTGGCAGGTACGCCGGGAAGCGTTCGCCGCGCTCGCGGTGCACGACCAGGCGCAGATGAGTTGACCTCGTGGCGGACTTCGATGCGGCGTTCAACCTGGTCAGCATCGATCTGGGAATGCTGCGGGAACTTGTGGAACCGGCCGACGCCACGTTTACCAGCGTCTACGTGGCTGACGCCGGAAGCGGCGGCCGGGCCGCGGCTGGCAGCCAGACTCACCGGCAGATGATCGCCTCCCGGCTGGCGAGCGCGGGCGCACCTGCGGCGGACATCGACGCCATCTGCAGGGCGTGGGCCGCCACCGGAGGTGGGTCAGACCGCTTCCTCGTCGCCTGCGACGGCGAAACCCGGCTGACTCAGTGTCTGCCGGGTGCGGTGACGACCGATGTCGCCCGCGTCGGCGCGCCGCCGCCGCTCGGGCCGCTGCTCGCTTGGTGGCAGCGGCATCCGGCGTACGTCGTGAGCCGCGACGTCGATGCCGCGAAAGTGCTTGCGCTGGCGCGGTCGAGCGGCGCTGATCTCGTGCTGGCGGCGCAGGACCACACCGACGACCTAGTGAACCAGGTTCGCGGGCTGGCTCCGTCGATCACCGTGCTAGAGATCGGCAGCGGCCCGGTGACCGACGAGTCGATCCAGCAGGTGCTAGATGATTACGCCGCGGCCACCAGCGCTGAGCTGCGACTGGCGCTGGACGCCTTCGCCGTTCCACACAGTGTCGCCGTCCAGGGAGTCCACGCGACGCTCGCGGCACTGGCAGTCGGCCGAGTCGACACGGTGCTGGTGGTAGACGATCCTGACGATCGGCGAAGCGCGTGGTTCGGACCGGTCGAGCTGTGCGCCTCGCTGCCGGACCCCGTGCATCCGCAGCGAACCCCGCACGGTGGCCGCCTGGTCGACGTGGCGATCCGGGCAGCCCTGCTCACCGGGGCGCGGATACGAATTCTGAGCGGCGATCAAGCGCGCGGCTTGCGCGGAGGGCTCGGCGCCCTCATCCGCTGATGGCAGTGGGGCGGGGTCCATCTGTGCGTCACCGTCGAGGCCGACATCGCGGTGCAGGTGGACGTGGACCGGCTCGTCGCCCGGCGCTGCCGAATGGCCACGTCGACCCGCTCGCCAACGTCCGGCGGCATCATGGACCACTTTCTGCCGGTGAGCGAGTTCGACGACGACACGTGGCAGCGGGTGCTGGAGGTCGAATCCAGCACACCGTGTGGCGACGGTTCTGCGCAGTGGCGGGGGCCTGCAATGGGCCGTCCGAAGGTCCCGAACCGGACACTCCGCCGAGTGCTGGCCCGGGTCGGTTGCTGGCCGGCGCCGTGGCCGTCACACAGTTCGTTCGGGACCTTCGGCCCGAACGAAGGACGGGTTCCGCTGAACGCTGCCCTTGACCCGCTTCCAGCTCCGAAAATGGAAACGTGCGGCGGCCGGATCGCCGGCGGAGTCAGGAAGAACCGGTCATGCCGACCGGCAGGATCTGTGGCTCCGCTGTTCACACCCTGCCACGGCGGATTCTCCCGTGGAAGCACATCTGCCAAGGAGGCTGACATGAACTTCCGCATCGTCGTCGGCATCGACGGCTCCGAGGCCGCCCGGCGGGCGCTGCACTGGGCGGTGACCGAGGCCGAGGTCAGAGACGGCACCGTGCAGGCGATCGCCGTCTGGCACTGGGACGGCAGCGGCACCTTCGCGCCCATGGCCACGACGCCGGCCGAAGAACGCGACCGCGCGCAAGCTGTGCTCACCCGCGAGGTCGAATCGATGGTGAAGGACTTCCCGACAGTCGCTGTCACGGCCGACATCATCGAGGGTCACCCCGCCCGCGAACTGACCAAGGCCGCCCGTGACGCCGACCTGCTCGCTCTGGGCAGCCACGGCCACAGCCACCTGTACCAGTCCGTGCTCGGCTCGATCAGCGACGAGTGCGTACGCACTGCGACCTGTCCGGTCGTGGTGCTGCCGGCGACCAGAGCGCAGGCGGTCGCGCCAGCCGAGGCGTTGGCAAACAGCCGTTGAAGCCCTGAGCTGGGCGGCGTGCTGCCTAAACGGATGCCTGCTGTTCGGCGACGGCCGTCGCGAAGGCCCTCACCTGGCTCGGGTCCCGCCAGTCACCTGCCTTCGTCTTGGCCATCGCCGACGCGATCAAACCCTTGGCATCCGGTGTGAGTCGGCCGCCGAAGGTGACCGCGCCGAGCGCCCCCAGGTCCGCGGCGATCCGGGCAACCTGGGAAACCGGTGGAAGCGCACCGGCATTGGCAGAGTTGTCGAGCGGCCCGCTGGCGACCAGCCACACCGGGACCTGCCGAAGCGCGACGCGATGACGCCTGGTGAACCGGCGCGCGTCTCGGTGCCACCGGCTGTTGTACAGCGCCCCGGCCACGATGACAGACCGGTAACCGTCGGCCGACTGAATTTCGGCGGCGGGCCGGACCTCGACCTGGATTCCGCGCGCGACCAGTTCAGCACCGATCATGTCGGCCAATCCCGCCGTCCCACCACGCTTGGAACCGTAAGCGATCAGGACTGTCATATCGGTTCTCCTTCCAATTGTGTACGGCCCGGCGACGCGGGGAGCGTCACCGGGCCGGACCCGGGGGAGATCACTTCACGATCACTTGGCCGTGGCCTTGGCCTGTTCGGTTTCGACGAGGGCGAAGCCGGTCGATTTCGGGGTGGTGAAGGCGTGGGCGAGTCCGGCCAGCGCCAGCAGGAGCATCAGGGCGGCGGCGCCGTAGGCGACGAGTGCGGCCTGACCGGCCTTGGTGCCGAATTCGCTGAAGCCGTAGCTGGTCAGCAGCAGGCCGCGCAGGGTTTCGCCTTTGAAGACGGTCTCCCGTTGAGCGGTGACGTCGGCCAGTTGCTTGGTCAGGTCGTCGACCTTGGCCTGGTCGACCGGGGTGGCCTTCTGTGCCTCGGTCAGCTGGTTCTTCAGCTGCGTCTGGGGGGTGCCGAGGTCGGCGTAGGTCTGGCCGCCGGCGATCGACTTCAGGTGCAGTCCGATGAATTCGTTGGCGTAGCACTCGGCTTGCTTGCCGGTGGTCATCGGCTGGCCGGCGTACTCGACGAGGCAGGCGGCCTTCTTCTCTTCGTCGGTGAGGGTGTCGGCGGTCTTGAAGGTGATGTGCTGCGCGGCCAGCTGGTCGTGCACGTAGGTGTTGGCGAAGCTGGCGTTGGCGCCCAGCACGATGCCGGCGACCAGCAGGAGCGCGGCGATGGCGAGCCCGCCGATGCTGAACAGGAGGTCGAGGGTCCGGCGTTTCATGGTGTGCTCCTTCAGGAGGGGGTGAGAAACACTTCGTTGCCCTCAGAGCATCGGTTCTGGACGGTCGTGGCAGCAGAGACACAGTTCCCGGATCGGGTGGGACCAAAGACTCCGATCGGAGGGACTGTCAGCCCGGCGTCTGGTGTGGATAAGACAAGGGCGGTGCGGACCGTCGAAGGTCCACACCGCCGTGTCCGGCCCACCGGCTCGCCCGCGTTCCCAAGTGGACGTCCGCTCAGGCCCTCCTCGCAGAAAGCCAGGTGTCCGAACTGGAACATCACATCGCACTGGTCCGGGCCACGGCAGAGGACAAGGTCCCGACCGGCTCCGCCTCACGGCCTGTGCCGCGGACCAGTGCCCCCTGGGCCGCGAGGACCCCGTCGGCATCCACCTCGGGCACACGGTCAAACTGTTGTTGGACGCGGACAATCCCGGGCGGTGGATGCTGCACTGCCACAATACCTAGCACGCGGCCCACATCATCACTGCTCGCGGCGGTGGCGTACGCGCCACACGATCACGGCGACGATCGCGATGACTGCCACGGTGAGCGCGGCGTACTCGCCGAATCGGGCGGCGACGGTCCGGTAGGCGTTGCCGGCGAGGTAGCCGAGGACGACGCTGGCGGCGCCCCAGATCAGGCCGCCGACGGCGTTGGAGGACAGGAAGGTTCGGTAGCGCAGGTGGGCCGTGCCGGCCAGGAACGGCATGGCGGTCCGCAGGAACGCGACGAAACGGCCGAAGAACACGGCGGGTCCGCCGTGCTTGGCCAGGAACTGCCGGGCTTGGTCGATACGTCGGCGGCGTCGTCGCAGCGGCCGGATGTCGAGCATGCGTACGCCGTAGCGGCGACCGATCTGGTACCCGACGCTGTCTCCCGCGATGGCCGCCAGCACGACGACGACGGCCATCGTGACGACGTTCGTGTGGCCGGTGCTAGCGGTGACGCCGCCGAGGATCGCCGCGGTCTCACCGGGGATCAGGAATCCGAGGAACATCACATTCTCGGTGAACACCAGCAGCGCCACCGTGAGGTAGACCCACCCGGCCGGCAGGCTGGTGAGGTGGTCGAGCAGTCCGCTCACCCAGCCACCGCGAGGCGGCCGGCGACCAGCGGCCGCAGCCGCGTACGGGCGACCAACGCGGCGAGACGGGTCAGCCGCCGGTGGGCCAGTGCGTACACGATGATCGCTGTCGCCGCGCCCACGGCCAGCCCAGCGAGCACATCGCCGGGATAGTGGGCGCCGATGTACACCCGCGAGAACGCCATGAACAGCGCCGCGACCGCAGTGATCTGTCCCAGGCGACGGCTGGCGAACCACAGTCCCGCCGCAGCGGCCCCGGCCATCGTGGCGTGATCCGACGGGAACGACCAGTCGGTGCTGCGGTGGGCGAGGATCAGCAGGTCCGGATGGGCGGTGTACGGCCGCGGGCGGGCGGCCAGCGCCACGAGCGGCTGGTTGATCGCCACCGCTGCCAGCACCGCCAGCCCCGCGCACCAGACAGCCGCCATCTGCTGCGCAGACCCTCTCCGGCGGGCCATCCACCAGCCGACGACCAGGAATGCCGCGAACAGCGCGACACCGAAGTCCGCGTACCCGAGCACGAGTGGGTGCGCCCAGCCGGTCGCCCGGGCCAGCCGGTTGATCGCGTACAGCCAAGTGGTGTCCATACCGCCGAGTCCCTTCGAGATGGTGCGATGCCCGTGACGGCTGGCCTCATCCCGCCGTACCGAGCGGGCGGATGGTGTCCGCGCCGATGAGGTTTCAACGGGCCGCGGACGGCGCAGGTGGCGTCGACACGCCAGCCTGTATATACAGCTATACTGGAGTCATGACGGACCCATCGACGCCTCGATATCACGCCATCGAGCAGGCGCTACGCCAACGCTGCCGAGACCTGCCCGCACACGCGCCCCTGCCGTCCGAGTCGCAGTTGAGCGCGGAGTTCGGCGTCAGCCGGATGACGGCCCGGGCCGCCGTGACCCGGCTGGTCACCGCCGGACTCGTCTACCGCGAGTCCGGCCGGGGCACCTTCGTCGCGCCGCCCGCGTCGAACCGGCGCGCCGACAGCTTGGTGCGCTTCACCGAACAGATGCGCCGCTCCGGACGCACGGCCACCTCGCGGCTCGTCGGTACCGACGTCCGGGAAGCGACCGACGCCGAGCGCACCGACCTGCGCCCAGGCAAGAACGGCGTCATCGAGATCCGGCGCGTCCGCCTCGCGGACCAGACACCCATCGCGGTGGAGACCGCGGTCTTCGCCGCCACCCTGATCGCCCTACTCGACAGCGACCTGACCGAGTCGCTGCACACAGCGCTGGTACGGCTAGGTCGCGTCCCGACCAGCGGCCGCGCCACGGTCACCGCCGCGTGCGCCACCAGCGAGGACGCCGACCTGCTCCGCATCCCGCCCGGCTCGGCGGTGCTGATCGAGCGGCGGCTGATCAAAGACCAGCACGGCCACCCGCTGGAACGCACCGAAAGCCGCTACGCCGCCAACCGATACGGCCTCGACGTCATCTTCGACGTCGACCAGTCCTGACCCGTCGAAGGGGAGACCATGCGCACCGTCGCCGAAGTCGCCAAGATGATCGACCACTCGCTCCTACGGCCACAGCTCACCACAAGCGACATCGAGGCCGGCTGCGCCCTGGCCGACCGCTACCACGTCGCATCCGTCTGCGTACGCCCATGCGACGTGCCGCTCGCCGCCACCTTGCTGGCCGGAACCGACGTGCTCGTCGGCACCGTCGTCGGTTTCCCACACGGCAGCCACGCGACGCCGATCAAGGCCGCCGAAACACGGCTGGCGATCCAGCAACGCGCAGCCGAGATCGACATGGTGCTCAACATCGGACGCCTGCGCTCAGCCGATCCGACCTTCGTCGAAGACGACATCCGGGCAGTCGTCACCGCGGCGGACGGCGCCTTGGTGAAGGTCATCCTCGAAAACGCGTACCTCACCGACGAACAGAAAGTCGCCGGTTGCCAGGCTGCCGAACGCGCCGGCGCCCACTTCGTCAAGACGTCCACCGGCTTCGCCGACGGCGGCGCGACGATGGACGACCTGCGTCTGATGCGCGCGTCGGTGTCCGAGGCGGTCCAGGTCAAGGCCGCAGGCGGCGTACGCACCCTGGACATCCTGCTCGCCATGGCCGACATCGGAGTCACCCGATTCGGAGCCACCGCGACCGCTGGAATTCTCGACGACCTGGACCACCGTCTACGGCATGGCTCCCCGCTTCCAGCGGATCTCGCCGCCACAGCAGCTACCTCCTACTAGCGGAAGGGGATCGCGTACGAACTGGTTGCCTAGGACGCTGTACCGGTTGTGCTGCTTCGACGAGGACAAGGCACGAGCCCACCATGATCTCCGACGGCATTCGGCCGGCAACGTCTCGAAACCGGTCGGGGTAGAGGCTGCGCCACGGCGGTCGAAGGTAGTCGCCGTCGCCGTCCGCCGCGCGCCGAGTTCCATCTCCAGGGGACGCAGTTTCACTATGTGGGTCTCGGTTCGCTCAATCTCCACCATGGACCCCCGCATGCGGTTGACCATGTGCAACATGCGGGATATCTTGCCGTATCACGCAAGCAACTTCCAGATTGGATCGCTCATTCCACAGCTTCACCCCCAGGGCGTGCCCCCGTCGCCCCAGTGACTCCAGGAGCCCCTCATGCGGAAACGCGCCACGCGGACAACCGCCATCGCCGCCACGGTCATACTCGGGTTCGGTCTCGCCGCCACAGGCCCCGCCGCCGGCCGACCCGGTGGGGACCCATCGGGCGGGCGGGTGGTCGACACCGGTGACAGCATCGTGATCCGTGGCACGACCTACCGGATGCGGATCGTCAAGGACGGCTTCCGGTACTCGTTCGAGACCCCGACCGGCGAGCCCGTCGCGCCGGCCCACCCGAGTTCCGGCCTGCGGATCAAGTCCGCCACTGCGACCGACTTCAGCGACGCGGCCGACACCTGGCTGATCTCCGGTCCCAAGTCCGCCACCGCCGTGTTGGCTGTGACGATGACGGACGGTGCGCGGGTCAACGTCCACATCCAGCCGACCGACACGTACGCCCGGGTCACGGTGCCGGACCTGCCGGGCCAGAGCAGCACCGTCGACTTCCGTACCGGCGGGGTGGCCCCGGCGTACGGGCTCGGCGACTATGGCTCGTTCGCTGACGGCCAGCCCGAGCAGGGCACTCCATGCAGCGGAAATGTCCAGGTCCGGCCGAGCACCGAACTGACCGGCCTGGTGCTGGACAACCTGACCAACGAGGGCAGCTGCAAACGCTTCATCACCAACTTCACCGTCTTCCCTAAGCAGCGGTTCGGTCAGGTGTGGTTCGCCGAAGGCCAGAAGCGGGTCGGTCTCACCTCGGACGAGAACCGGCTCGGCGCCACCGGCGTCGACGAGGTGAACAGCCTGTACTACTTCGTCGGCCGCGATCTGCGCCAGGTGTACGCCGACTACCGGCAGGCCCGGCACCGCCACGGGTACCTCGACGCCAAACCCCGCGAGTCCGCCGTCGGGCTCGGTTGGGAGGCGTACGGCGCGCTCGCCTGGAACACGTATCAGTCCTCGGTGATGGACACGGTCCAGAAGTTCATCGACCAGGGCTACCCGCTCAGCTGGGGCGTAGTCGGATCCGGCTTCTGGCCGGGGCCGCGCGGAAACAAGGTCGAGGGCACCACGAACAGCTTCGGGATGTGGGACGACACCGCCGAGGAGGGCCGCGACGACGGGCTGCCCAACCCGCGTTACCCCGATCCGGACGCGCTGAAGAAGCTCTTCGCCGACAACGACATCAAGCTCCTGCTCGGCGCCCGCAACAACTTCAAGGCCCTGCCGGCCGACGGCGGCAACTACAACCCGACTTACGACGGGCAGTTCGTGCAGACAGCGCTGGACAACGGCTACCTGTTGCGTAACGCCGACGGCACGCCCCGAGTGGTGACCCGGGCCCAGTTCCCTTCCGGCACCAGCTACGTCCTCGACGGCGCCAACCCGGACGCGGTGCGCTGGTACGTCGACCAACTACGAGCCTGGGGGGTGGACGGATGGAAGGAGGACACCATGCTCTACGACCCGAACTTCCACCTCGACGGCAACTGGAACACGGTCCAGAACGCGCTGCACGACGCCAGCGAACTGCTGATGGTGCGCAACGCGGCGTACTCGGTGCCGGGTGACATGATCCGGATCAACGACACCATCTACGGCACCGGCGAGGCCTACCACGAGGACCCGGACCGGATGCCGGTGAACCTGCTCAACTACGCCGCCTCCGGCGCCGGAAGCCTGTCCGGCGACATCGTCGGCGGCACCCCGGGCCCGTCGCTGCAGGACCCGGCGTACCAGCAGTACTTCGTCCGCAACGCCCAGTTCAACGCGATGCTGCCGGTGCTGACGTTCGGTAAGGGTCCGTGGGAACTCGGCCGGGACGACTATTCGGCGTCGATGAAGCGGCTGGCGTTGTGGCACGAGGCGCTGCGGCCCTACATCTACGACGCGGTGCTGGACGGGTACGAGACCGGGTTCCCGAGCGCGGTTACCCCGCTGCCACTTGCGTACCCGGACGATCCGGCCACATACGACCTGCCGAACGACACCACCCGGCAGTACGAGTGGATGTTCGGTGAGTCCCTGCTCGCCACTCCGGTCTTCGGCGCTGACTTCGCCACGGCGCAGGCCCGCGACGTGTACCTGCCAGCCGGAAAGTGGATCGATGTCGAGACCGGGGCGGTGTTCCACGGACCGACGACCCTGACTGGCTACGCGATCGGCACCGACCGGATCCCAGCCTTCGCCGGCGGCAAGGGTGTGCTGGTCACCGGCACGGCCGGGGCGCTCAACGCCGAGGTCTACCCGGTCTCGACCGATTCGCGCTACACCGCCGGCCGGGGCGGCAGCGCCGTCACCGTCGAGAACGCCAACACCGGCTGGGATCCCAGCTCGCTCACCGTGCGGGACATCAGGACCGGCGCTCGGGTCGGCTACCGGATCGACCCGGTCACCGGCGCGCTGCGCTTTCCGGTCGCCGCCGGGCACACCTACCGGCTCACCGGCGGCGGCACCGCCGGGCACACCGTCGCGCTGGACACCGCCATACCCGGCCGGGTCAGCGGCCTGCGGCACGACACCGGCACCAGCACCACGACGTTGAGCTGGGACCCGGTCGAGGGCGCCCGGTCGTACGTGGTGACGGCACAACTGCGGCAGGAGTGCGGCACCACCACCCCGGAGCGGGTAGTCGGCTCGGCGACCGGCACCAGCCTGGTGTTCGGCAACGAGCGTGCCGCCGGCATCTACCGGGTGACCGCGACGAACAACGTCGGCGGTGGAGAGCCGTCGGAGCCGCATTCGATCGAGCCGTTGCCCGGCGAGGTGGAGCCGGTCGTTGTCGTCACCAACGAGGGGACGCCGACGACCTGCGACCCGGACAACCCGGCGTACAGCGAGTCCGGTGGCTGGCTCTCCAGCAGCCTGAAGGGCTTCGACGGCACGGGCAGCCGGTACACGCGCACGGCCGGGCTCACCGCCACCTGGCGCGCGATCCTGCCGGCTGGCAGCTATCAGGTCGAGGTTTGGTCACCCTCGAACACGATTTGCAGCGCCCACGCGACGTACACGGTCGGTGAGGTGACGGTGCCGGTCGACCAGTGCGCCACCGGCGGGTCGTGGCACTCGATCGGCACGTACCCGCTTTCGGCCGGGCTCGCCGCAGTCACGTTGACGTCGGGTTCCGGTGCTACCCGGGCGGACGCGGTCCGCTTCACCCTGCAGGAATGAGCGGGCGGCTCCCGATGCCGAGGTAGCGCAATCCGAGGCATCGGGGGTTGGGTCGTCTCGTGGTGACTGATGGTGCCGAATCACAAGCCAGCCGCGGGAGCGGACCGGCGGGCATGAGGATCTGCGGGCGCGCTCAGGGGCTGGGTGTCAGGCCGGGCAAGGCGCCGTGGCGGTGCAGGAGGCCGCTTCGCGTCACGTTGCCGGCCCTCAGGTGGGCTGTGTGCCGGCAGGCGGTCGCGGTCTTGCCCACCCGTGGGCGATGAGCGGGCGATGGGTGCCTGATCACCGCCGCGGGGAGGATCTAGCAGCGGCGGATGAGTCGGGCGGAGCAGGCCGCCGTTGTTCCAGATCATCTCGGTAAAGCTCGGGTGGCGGTCCTCAGAAGAGAGAGATAGATAGGCAAACTTACTAACAACTATTAGGCTGCCTTCAATCGAAGGAGGCACCATGTTCCGGCGCATCCTGCTCGCGGCGGCCTGCATCGTGGCGGCCACGACCGCGGCACTGTCCACCTCACCCGCTCAAGCTGCAACGACGCAGCAGACGTTCATCACGTTCTACGGCTGGTACGACAACACGCCGCCCGGCGGCGACATCGCGTATCCCCAGATCCACAGCAGCGCGGGCGGCAAGGGCACCTATGCCGACCCGATCACTTTCGCCAGCGCGACCGCCGAACTGCCCGCGGGCAAACGGATCTACGTGCCGCGGGTGAAGAAGTACTTCATCATGGAGGACTCATGCCAGGAGTGCGAGGCCGACTGGAGCAGCCAGGGGCCCAACGGCGGACCCGGTCTGCGGCACGTTGATCTGTGGCTCGGCGGTGCGGGCGGCAGCGCGTTCGATGCGATCGACTGCGAAGACGCGCTGACCCACTACAACACCGACGGCACGCCGATCCTCGAACCGGTGATCGTCGATCCCTCGTCGTCCGAGGTCTACGACTCGACGCCGCTGTTCAACACGAGCACCGGCGACTGTTACGGCGGCGCCCAGCCCAACGTCACCATCGGTCAGTACAAGAACGTATCGACCGGCACCTGCCTGGACGACCCCGGCAACAGCTCATCGACCGGCACCGCGCTGACTGTCGCCGCCTGCACCGGCTCGGCCGAGCAGCAGTTCACCTTCCACGGCGCCTTCCTGGTGATCAACAACCTGTGCGCCAACAACTCCAGCGGCGTCATCAAGCTCGCCACCTGCACCGGCGGCCCGTCACAACAGTGGTCCATCAATCCGAACCTGACCATCTCCGACATCCAGACCGGCGGCAAATGCTTCCGGACCTCGGGCACGTCGGTCCTCGCGGGCAGCTGCACGGGCAGCGCGGCTCAATGGGCCTTCACCCCGAAACCGACCGGCCCCGAATTCGGCCTGACGATCAGCCCCTCCGGCGGCACTGTCGCTCCCGGTGGAACGCTCACGGCCACGGTCGCCACGACCGCGTCCGGCTCGCCGCTGCCCGTGACGCTCAGCGCCGCCGGCCTGCCGGCCGGAGTCACCGTCGCCTTCTCTCCCACGTCCGTGACCAGCGGCGGGTCCGCGACGATGACGCTCACTGCCGACGCGAGCACAGCGGCGGGTTCAGCCTCGATCGCGGTCACCGGCACGTCCGGCTCGCTGTCTCATTCCAGCTTGTACGCCTTGAGCGTCACCGGAGCCGGCGGAACCGCCCGTTACGAGGCGGAGAATGCCGCGATCAACCAGGGCAGCGTGGCCGCCAACCACCTGAACTTCTCCGGGACCGGCTTCGTCGACTACACCAACGTCACGGGCTCTTCAGTGACGTTCACGGTCACCACGTCCGCGACGGGCGCTGCGCCGGTGACGATCCGGTACGCCAACGGAACCACCACGAACCGGCCGATGAACGTCTCGGTCAACGGAACGCTGGTCGCGTCCAATGTGACCTTCGGGGCGACCGCGAACTGGGACACCTGGGCTGACGTGACGCGTACGCTGAATCTGGTGGCCGGGTCGAACACCGTCACGCTCACCGCCACGACCGCCAACGGCGGCCCGAACCTGGACTACGTCGACGTCGGGCCGATCGTGGTGCCACTGCCGGTGACCCGGTACGAGGCGGAGACGGCCACGATCTCGCAGGGCATCGTGGAGACGCTGCATCCCGGTTACTCCGGCAGCGCGTACGTCAACTGCGACAACGTCGCCGGATCGTATGTCGACTGGACGGTCGACGCGACGGCCGCCGGACCGGTGACGCTGCGCATCCGGTACGCCAACGGCACGACAGCCAACCGTCCT
Organism: Hamadaea flava; assembly: GCF_024172085.1. Lineage (NCBI taxonomy): Bacteria > Bacillati > Actinomycetota > Actinomycetes > Micromonosporales > Micromonosporaceae > Hamadaea > Hamadaea flava. Next base: position 7,792,598 of record NZ_JAMZDZ010000001.1, read on the forward strand.
TCCTCGGTCGCGGTGAACGGAACCGTCGTCGCGACACCGTCGTTCGCCCCGACCGCGAATTGGGACACCTGGACGACCGTCACCGTGCCGGTGACGCTGGCGGCGGGCTCCAACGCGATCCGGATCACCGGCACGACAGCCACCGGGCCGGCCAACCTGGACTACCTCGAGACAGCCTGACGCCACGGGCTGCCGTGTGCCACGCGCCGGAGCACGGCAGCCCGCCCGATCAGCTTACGATGAGCGTCGCAGCGCGACCTGGTGTCCCCAAGGCCCGCGCCTGTCCTCGGCTGCTCTGGCATAGACGACTCTCCGACATGGCAAGTGCTGTCGCCTGGCTGCCGACGCCCACCACGATCACCTAACGGTGGTACGCCTTCGGCAGGCGCATGCCCCGCTCGGCCATGATCTGCCGGACGCGATCCGGATAGTCGGTGATGATCCCGTCGACTCGCAGATCGATGAGCGCACCGATGGTCGCCGGATCGTCGCACGTCCACGGGACCACCTTGAGACCGCGGGCGTGGGCGTCGGCGATCATCTTCGCGTCCGGATAGAACCGGAAGCCAGGGTCGGAGATCTTGCCGTTCTGCGGGAAGCCGTAGTTCGGCGAGAGTGTCGTCACGCCGGGAATGGCCGCGGCAGCCCGGACGAAGTCACCGCCGAAGTCGTCGGCGTCGAGGCCGCCGAGCCACGGCGACGCACCCGGTTGTCCGACCTGCAGAAAGTCGTAGTTCGTCAGGGCCACGAGCGGCCAACGTGGGGCGAGGCGATGCATCTCGCGCAGGGCGCCCCAGTCGAAGGACTGGATGGTCACCTGGCGCTCGATGCCGGACGCGTGGATTTCCTCGTATACCCGCCGGACGAACAGCGCCCGCGGCGCTGTCTGCTCGGGCGCGCCCGCCTCGACCTTGGTCTCGATGTTGAGCGTGACCTCGCGCGCCCGGTACGCCTTGACGAGATCCAGCACGTCGGACAGCTCGACCATCCGGAAGCCGTGGACGACCTCCTGTTCCGGGAACCCAGGCAGCTGCTGATAGCCGCAGTCCATGGTCTTGATCTGAGCGAGCGTCAGATCCTTGATGTACTTGCCGACGTACGGATACGACGGGTCACCGGCGATCACGGGCGCGGTGTCCCGGCACTTCGTGGCCGAGATCTTGCGATCGTGGTTGACCACGACCTTCTCGTCCTTGGTGACGTGGGTGTCCAGCTCCAGGGTCGTGACCCCGAGCTGGAGCGCTTTCGCGAAGCCTTCCAGCGACTCTTCGGTAGTCAGACCCAGCCCGCCTCGGTGTGCTTGGAGGTCGAAGTGGGTCTTCTGCGGTAGGACGCCCGGCCCGGCGGCGTCGGCGGCGTACGCGGAGACCGGCGTGGCGAGCAGCCCGACGGCCACAGCACCCACGATGAAGTGGCGAAATGACATGGGATGACGCTCTCAACGCGTCCCGCACCTGATCATGGCCGGGGGTTGAGGGCACCGTGAACAGTCCCCGAACGTCGCCCCGCCCGGGCCTCGCTTGCCCGGCGGTCGGTGCGGCGGGCAGGCGAGGCGCGGACGTCGGGTCAGACGTCGAGATAGTCGAGGTTGGCGCAGCCGGCAGCCGTCGTGGCGGTCACCCGGACGGTGTTCGCACCGGCGGCGAGGTTGACGGGCACCGAGGTGATCGCCCAGGTATCCCAGTTCGCCGTCCCGGCGAAGGTTGGTGAGGCGACCACTGTTCCATTGACCGACACCGTGGCCGGCCGGGTGGTCGTCGTGCCGTTCGAGTAGGCGATCCGCAGGGTCGCCGGCCCGGCGGCCGTCCCGTTGACCGTCCACTCGACGTAGCTACCGGCGATGTTGTCGGTGTTGACGAAGCCGGTGCCGCTGAAGCCGAGATGATTGGCTTCCACCACGCCCTGCGAGATGGTGGCGTTCTCGGCCTCGTATCGCAGTGGCGGGGGAGAGGTCGCAGCGATGTCCACGTAGTCGAGGTTCGGATCGCCACCGGCTGTCGTCGCCGTGGCGCGAAGGCTGTTGGTTCCGGCGGTCAGGGTCGCGGTGACCGTGACGGTCGCCCAGGTGTCCCAGTTGGCCGTCGGCGGGAAGGAGACCGCAGCGGCGACGGTGACGCCGTTGACCGTGATGTCCATCGGACGGTCCGCCGTCGTGCCGTTGGCATACCGGAACTTGAGCGTGTGCGGTCCCGCCGCGTCGACCTGGACGTTCCACTGCACGTACGCGCCGAGCACGTTGTCGCTGTTGACGTAGCCGGTGCCGCTGTAGCCGGTGTGCGTGTTCTCCAAGACTCCCGGCGAGTAGGTGGCGTCCTCAGCCTCGTAGCGTCCGGGTGGCGGGGCGGTCCCGCAGTCCTCGGTGGAACTGGCTGCGCTGACGCGCAGCGCGCCGCCGGTCGTGTTCTGGCCGGTCGCGCAGTAGCCGTTGACGCTCTGGAAACCCACGTCGTAGGCCGAGCCGGTGCCGCGCTCGGCGGTGAAGTCGGTGAATCGCAGGTTGCTGCCGGTGTTGGCGATGACGGCGGGGCGATTGTCGTTGGTCTGGAAGTCGACCGAGCTGTCGACGAACGAGACGTTGTTCGCGTTGTGGAGGTACCACCCGTAGGCGGGCCTCGTTCCGATGCTGTTCGGGTTGTAGTTGGTCGGGTCGTTGCTTGGTACGCCGGTCGAGATGGCCGAGCTGCCACCCGGCACGGTCAGGTGCACGTTGGTGAAGGTGACGTCGCTGATCTGGTTGCCGCCGGCTTCGCCCCACAGCGTCGGGCTGTAGACCGGGCTGCTCTTGCCGACGCCGGTCACGTTCTCGTAAGTGATGTTGCTGATGTGGCCGATGCCGGGGCTGTTGCCGCATCGTCTGCGCGTGCCGATCTTCTGCATGATCGGCGAGCTGACGCCGGTCATGGTGATGTCCTTGTAGTGGACGTCGGTGATGTTCGCCCCGTCCATGCTCACCATGCCCAGGCCGGACTTGTTCGCGCCGGTGATGGAGATCCGCTCGAAGACGTAGTCGGTGAAGTCCCCGCAGGTCTCGGAGCCGAACATCAGCGCGTTGCAACAGCCTGCGCTGGCGTGGGTGTCGGTCACGCGTACGTGGCCGTTGGGCAGTTTGGCGCCCAGCGCGTAGTCGCTCTTGAACACGATCGCGTCGTCGTTGCCGTTGATGTCGCCGTTGGTGATGGTCACGTTCGTCGCGCTGATGATGTTCCACGCGTCCCGGTCGGAGGCGGTGAAGATCTTCAAGTGGTCGGAGGTGATGTTGTTGCAGTTGTTGGTGAGGATCGCGAAGTGCCCGCCCCGGCGCAGGGTGATGTCATCGAGGACGAGCCCGTCGCATCGGGTCAGGGAGATGATCTTGTCGGCTTCGCCGGAGGCCGGATTGCCGGTGATCAAATTGCCGCCGCCGTCGAGCGTGCCGGTGCCGGTGAACCCGATGTTGGTCAGCCGGTCGCCGTAGAACATAGCGTTGTGGAAGTGGCTGTGCCCATAGTCCTGGTACGCGTCCCACTGGTTCGGCTCCGGCGGGTCGTAGGTGTCGGCGCTGGAGCCGATGACGGTGGAGCCGGCGTCCAGCTGGACGGTGATGTTGCTCTTCAGGTGGACGGTGTTGGCCGACTTGTAGGTGCCGGACGGAAATTGAACGATGCCGCCGCCTGCGGCGGCCGCGGCGTCGATCGCCTTCTGGATCGCGGCCGAGTCGTTGGTCGAGCCGTTTCCGGTGGCGCCGTAGTTCTTGACGTTGTAGGTCGCGGCGAACGCGGGTTGGTCGATCGCGCCCGCCAGTAGTACGCCCGCTGCGATGGCCATGGCCACGCGAAGCAGCCGTCTCGGTCTCATCTCCGACCTCCTGGGGAAGGGTCCAGACATTGGATGAATGACGGTGGACTTTCCCGCATGGCGCGGATATGCGGCCTTCTAAATGTATGATTGGTCGGATGTCACGTCAAGGCTAACCCTTGGTGGCGCCACCGGTGAGACCCTTCACGAAGTGCCGCTGCAACAGCAGGAAGAAGATCAGCACCGGCAGCGTCGCGAGGAACATCATGGCGAACATCGCGCCGAAGTCGACCTGGTACTGGCCGATGGAGCGATAGATGCCCGTGGTCACCGTGGTGCCTTGACTCGGCCCTAGGATGACGAGCGGATCGATGAAATCGTTCCAGATCCAGACTCCCAGGAAGATGAGCACGCTCGCGGTCGCCGGGCGCATCAACGGAAAGACTATGCGCCAGAACGTCTGACCGCGGCCGGCTCCGTCGAGGGCGGCCGACTCCTCCAGTTCGACGGGGATGGCCCGCACGAACCCGGTGAAGACGAAGACCCCGAACGGCACGTAGTAGCCGACGTTGAACAGCACGAGCCCGGGCACGGTCGTCATCAGCCCGACGGCTCGAAGCACCTGAGTCACCGGCATCAAAATCACCTGCGGCGGGATCATCAGCCCGCTGAGCAGCAACAACGTCAACGCACGCGTCCACCGTCCCCGCGTACGCGCAAGGTAATGGCCGAGCATCGCCGACAGCACGGTGAGCACGGCGATCGACAGCGACGTGACGATGAGGCTGTTGGTGAGGCTGACCCAGAAGAGGCGATCGGATCGCCCGAGGGCGGACCGGATGTTGTCGAGCGTGGGCGGGATCGGCAGCGACGCCGGCGACTTCGAGATCTGCGGCCCGTCCTTGAAAACGTTGACCACGGCGACGTAGAGGGGGACGGCGAAGACCGTCGCGACCAGCAGGGCGAGCACCTTCCTCACAGATCCACCTCACGGCGCTGGAGCAGTCTGAGCGCGACGCCGGACAGCGCCGCGATGATGACCAGCATGAGGATCGCCATCGCGGACGCGAAGCCTTGCCGGTTGGCGACGAAACCGGTCTGCAAGACGTTGTAGGCGATGGTGGCGGTGGTCCCGGAGCCCGGTCCGCCGCGCGTGATGATCTGGACATGGTCGAAGACCTTGAACGCCGAGATCAGCAGGATCACGGTGTTGATGGTCAGCGCCGGAGCGAGCAGCGGCCACGTTATCCGCCAGAAACGGCGTACCGGGCCGGCCCCGTCGATCGCGGCCGCTTCCAGCAACTCCTGCGGAATGTGCTGGAGCCCAGCCAGGTAGATGACGACGCAGAAGCCCAGCATCTGCCACGACAGGATGCCGCCCAGCGAATAGAGGGCGTAGTCCGGGTCCGACAACCACCCGGGTGGCTCGTCGACGCCGATCGCGCGGAGGGTCTGGTTGATCAGCCCGTCGTTGTCCAGCAGGCGGGTCCAGATGACGCTGACCACGACCGAACTGAGCACGACCGGGACGAAGAAGACGGTACGCAGGCTGGAGAAGAACCAGCTCTGGCGATCGAGCAGTGCGGCGATGGCGAGGCCGGCCACGTTCGGGACGATCACCACGATGGCGGTGAGGATGCCGGTCACCCGCAACGAGGTGAGGAACTCCTCGTCGGTCAGCAGCACCCGGTAGTTGTCGAGGCCGACGAAGTGTGTCTCGTCGCGGAACGGGTTGTAGTTGGTCAGGCTGTAGCCCAAGCTGATCAGGATCGGGGCCAGCACGAAGCATAGGTAGACCGCGGTGCCCGGGCCGCCGAACGACACGAAATGCCAGACCCGCCGCCCGATCATCGGGCGGCGGGACACGGAGGATCTCATGGTCAGGTGGCCGCCTTCGCCCATTCGGCGTCGAGGAACGCGCAGACCTGGTCTGCGGTCTTCTTGCCGGTGACGAGGTCGACCGCGGAGGAATCCCACTTCGCCGTCACGCCCGGCAGCATGCCGTCGTCGCCGGCCTCGAAGCCGAACGCCGGGACCACCGCGTTGGCCGCGACGCCTTGTGCGTACAAGTCGTAACCCAGCTTGTAGGCCGCACCGACGTCGGACGGCGGCGTGTAGCCCTTGATCGCGGGGAACAGCCCGTCGGCCTTGGCCGAGTTGTCGAGATTGCCCTTGTCGAGCTGGAAGCCGAGCGCGAAGGTCTTCGCCGCATCGAGGTTCTTGGCCTTGGCGCTGACGAGCAACCCACCGCCGGTGAAGGCGGGGATGACCAGCTTGCCGTCGTCCGCGGGCCAGGCGAACTGCCCGACGTGGAGCTTCGTGGTGGGTTTGTCGAGTTCGCCGGCGAGCCAGTTGCCCATCGCGTACATCGCGCCCTTGCCGTCCAGGAACGCCTGCTGCCCGGCGGCGTAATCGCGCGAGACGTCCTTAGCGTCGACGTAGCCCTGTCGCGCGAGGTCGGCCAGCTTCGTGGCGCCTGCCTTGAACTCCGCGTCGCAGAACTTCACCTTGCCGGCCCGGCGGTCGTGCATCCAGTTCGGATTCTTGGCATACACGTCGGTGGCGAGGATGCCGGCCCACAGCGGGCCGATCGAGTCGTGCACCCCGGCCGTGACGAACGGTGTGATTCCGTTGGCCTTGAGCTTCTGGGCAGCAGACATCAGCTCGGCGTAGGTCTTGGGCTCGCCGGTGATGCCGGCCTTCGCGAACAGGTCCTTGTTGTAGTAGACGGTCGGGATGGTCTGAGTGTTGGCGGGCAGTTGGTAGACCTTGCCCTTGATCGCGCCGTTGGTGGGGAACTGGAAGTCCTTGAGCTCCTCGGGCGTCCAGGCGTAGAGGTTGCCGCCCTCGGCGAAACCGGCCGGCGACACGGCGATCATGACATCGGGGAACTGCCCGGAGCTCAGCAACTGCTTGGCGTACGTGGTGCGGTCCTGGTCCGGCGAGACCAGCTTCTTCACGGTGATGTCGGGGTGCTTGTCGGTCACCCGTTTGATCGCGGCGTCCCAGTATTGCGGCGTGAGATTGGGTGTTTCGAAGACCAGGAAGGTGATCTCCTTCTTGCCGGCAGGCGTGTTCGGCTCGCCGACTTCGCAGGCGGCCAGGGTTGGGGCGGCGAGGAGCACCGCCATCCCCAGCGTGAGCAATCGTCTCCTCATCCGGGGATTACATCCGATGTTTCGCCAGGATGTCAAGGCATTAGATATGTATATCGGGCACTGCCTGGACCAATGATGGGATGACTGCCGGGTGGCCCCGGTGCCCCGGCCGGCCCCGACGTCGGTCGCGGAGCGTGACGGCCACGACGTGTCTGGATGACGCGATCATCCGACGTTTGTAAACTAACTGGCCTATCAGGATGAGGCAACCCGGTGGCCGTGGCCATACCGGTTGCCTGGCGTCGCAGCAGCAAGCGAGATACATCCAATGATTTGTCGTAACGGACGGTGCGGAGAGTGCGCTCGGCCGCCCTATCCTTGGCCGCATGGCCCTTACCGATGAGGCGATCGAGCGCATCAAGGAGATGATCGTTTCGGGCGAGCTGCGCCCAGGCGGACGGCTGCCCAAGGAGTCCGACCTCGCCGTGCGACTGGGCCTGTCCCGCAATTCGCTGCGCGAGGCGGTCAAGGCCTTGTCGCTGATCCGGGTGCTCGACGTCCGGCAAGGCGACGGCACGTACGTGACCAGCCTGCAACCCGCGGTCTTGCTCGACACGGTCGGGTTCATCATCGACTTCCATCGCGATGACAGCGTGCTGGATCTGCTGGAGGTTCGGCGCATCCTGGAATCCGAGGCGACAGCGCTCGCGGCCAGGAAGATGACCGACGAACAGCTGGCCGAACTCGGCACGGTGATCGACGGCATGGAGTCGGCGGCCGACATCAACGAACTCATCGATGCCGACCTGGAGTTCCATCGCCAGATCGCGCGGGGCGCAGGCAACCCGGTGCTGGCCTCGCTCATCGAGAGCCTGTCGGCCCCGACACTGCGTGCTCGGGTGTGGCGCGGGCTGACCCAGGCGGACGCGGCCGACAGCACTCGAGAACAGCATCGGGCGATCTACGCCGCGCTGCGCAGCCGGGACGCCAACGTCGCCCGCTCCTGGGCCGCCGTGCACATCGCCGGTGTGGAGGAATGGCTGCGCAAGGCGCTCTGAACGTGATCGCGGGGTGCGAGGCTGACCGGCCCCGCACCCCGCTCGGACGCCCCCACCCGCGCCTGGCCCGGGGCGACCGCCGCTCCGGGTGGAACCGGAGCCGCTTTCGACGCGTCAGGTACGCGTCTGCTCGTACATGATCAGGAACGCGCCCAGACCGTGGAAGTCGTTGGTGGCGCGCGTACGCCCGACGTAATAGGCGTAGTCGCCGACGTTGGTGCCGATGGAGATGTCGGTGAGGTTGGTGCGGCCGTCGGACCCCAGGGAGATCCGGTTCAGCACGCCTTGGACACCCCGGTCGGCGTTGCCCTGATAGGTGGCGGCGACGTATCCGTCGGCGATCGCCTTGTCCATCGTGTACGCGTACATCGACGAGCAGGAGGTCTCGGTCCAGTCGTCCGCCCGGTTTCCCTTGTCGACGACCTGGAACCACCGGCCGCTGACGGGGTCCTGATAGGTCGCGAACCCTCGCACCATGTTCTGCGCGATCGTGACCAGCTGCGCTCGCCGGGGATGATCCGCCGGAAGGACGTCGAGGATCTGCAGCGTCGCCATGCCGAACCAGCCGATGGCGCGGCACCAGTACTCGGCGGACAGTCCGGTGACGTTGTCGGACCACGTCTCGTCGCGCGGCTCGTCATAGGCATGTCTGAGCAGGCCGCTCGGCTGCTGCAGGTGGTTGGCGTAGACGACGATCTGCTTGGTCGCCTCCTCCCAGGCGTACGCGCTGTCGCCGACGATCTCGCCGTACTCGGCCAGGAACGGCATCGACATGAAGGCCCCGTCGGCCCACAGCTGGCCGGCCCGGCTGTCGCTCGTCGCGTGCCAGAAGCCGCCGTCACTGGTACGCGGATAGGTGGCGAACCGGTCGTGGATCTTCTGTGCGGCGATTCGATACTTCGCCTGCCCGGTCTCCCGGTAGAGGATGAGCAGCACCCGTCCCGGCAGCATGCTGTCAAGGTTGTTGTAGCTCTGCGAGACGTTGCCGTTGGTGTCGACGAACCGGTCCATCCAGTTTCTGATGTAGTCGAAGTAGCGGCGATCGCCGGTGCGCTGATAGACCAGGTATTGCCCGTACATGTACAGCCCCACCGGGTAACTCCAGCCCCCGATGGTGCTGGGGGTGTATCGGGCCATGGTCGACTCCACCATCGCCACCGCCCAATCTGTGCCGGACGGCGGCCCGGCGTCACCGCCGACGGTCAGCGAATCGAGGTTGGCCGGGCCGGTGGCGCTCGTGGCGGTCAGGCGCACGGTGTTCGTCCCGGCGTTCAGCGGAGTCTGCACGGTGACGGTCTGCCAGGCTGACCAGGCGCCGGTCGGGCCGAAGACCGGCGTGCTGACGATCGTTCCGTTCACGGCCAGGGCTGCCGGTCGGTTCGTCGTGCCACCGTTGGCATATCGAACCGTCAGGTTCGTCGAGCCGGCCTGTTGCGCGGTGAACGTCCATTCCACGCCGCTGCCGCCGGTGTTGTCGCAATTGGCGAAGCCGGTCCCGGTGTACCCGGGCCAGTTGTTCTCCACGACGCAGCCGACGACGAACGTCGCCGTTTCGGCTTCGAGGACCTGGGGTGGGGCAGTGGCGTCCACGTCGAGGAAATCCACGTTGGGCCCGCCGTTGGCGGTCGTCGCCGTCGCCTCGACGAGGTTCGCGCCGGCGGTCAGCGTCGCGGGGATGACCATGGACTGCCATGCGTCCCAGGACCCGGTGCCGGGGAATGCGGCGTTGGCGGCGATCGGCTGTCCATTGAGGGTGATGGTCATGGGTCTGTTCGTCGTGGTGCCGTTGGCGTACCGGAGGATGAGTTTGACCGGCGTGGTGGCGACGGCGTCGACGCTCCACTGCACGGACGAGCCGGTGACGTTGTCGTAGTTGACGAAGCCGGTGCCCGAGAAGCCGAGATGGTTCGCCTCGACGACGCCCTGCGTGATCGTGGCGCTTTCCGCCTCGTGCCGCGTCACCGCCGCCGTCGCGGGAGCGCTGAGCGATGTGAGCGTCACGGCCACCAGAGCGCCGCCGATGGACGCCGAGATGAACCGTCTGACGAAACGCATGCGGTGATCCTCCTGATCCTTCAAGCCGCCACGCCACGTTCACGGATGTGGACGGATGTCGCCGGGTTGCGCGTGGCTCACGTGAAGATATCCACGATGTTCACCGTCGGTCAATATTTGTTAAGCAACCTGCCCATCTAAAGATCCAATCAATCTTGGCTCTTCCATTGATCTATGCGGCGTACGTATGCTCTCGGCACCTTGCCGACCCATGATTGATCGGATCTTTAGACGGAGGGTTGCGATGACCCGTCTCCTCGCCCGGCTCTGCGCGGTGCTCCTCGTGGCGGCTACGCTCGTCACCGGTGGGACCTCTCCCGCGCAAGCTGATCTCCAGCATCCCCGGCAGGCGTTCCTGCGGGACTCGGTGGGCGGTCTGTTCCTCCACTGGGGAATGCGTACCTCGCCCGGCTACACCAGCTGCAGCAGCTGGGAGAGCGCCGTCGTCAGCGGCGGCTGGGACCCGGACTACTGGGTTGCCGAGGCCAAGAAACTGCACACGCAGTACCTCGTGCTCGCCACGTTCCACAGTCGCCTCGGGTACGCCCGGCCCTGGCCCTCGGCGATCCCGGGCAGCTGCCGGCTGACCAGCCACGACTTCCTCCGCGACCTGATCGACGCGACCAACGCCGCCGGGATGAAGACCATCCTCTACATGACCGACGACCCCCAGTGGAACGCCGAAGGACTGCCGTCGGGTCAGAGCTGGCTCAACAGTTCGGCGTACTCCGCGTACAAGGGACACACCGTCGACCTGACCACCCGCGACGGCTTCGGGGAATTCAGCTACGACAACTTCTTCGAGGTCATGAATCGCTATCCGGACCTGGGCGGATTCTGGATCGACAACGACAACGCGTACTGGGAGAGCCACAACCTCTACGCGCAGATCTACCAGCAGCGGCCGAGCTACACGATCAGCAACAACAACGAAGACACGCCGATCATGGACATGATCAGCAACGAGCAGAAGACCGGCATGACGCCGAGCTATGACTACCCGCAAGCGGTCTACACCGCCGCACCCCGGCTCACCGAGGCAGACTTCAAACTGCCCACCAGCGGGTCGTGGTGGTACACCGGCACGGACAACTCGGTGGACTACAAGCTCACCCTCGGCCGGCTGATCACCAACGCCGGATCGTCGATCAAAGCGCTGATGGCCGAGACCGCGATGAACAACGGGAAGTTCCCCGCCGCACAAGCCGCCTTCAACACGTTCGCCAACACCTACCTGAACGGCATATGGGAGTCCATCGGCGGCACCGAAGGCGGCGGATACATGTACGGGGGGCTGGACCCCGGCTTCTGGAACGACGGCGCGCACGGCGTGACCACTGTCAGCAAGACCAACGCCGATCTGCACTACATCCATGTCTTGACGGCGCCCACGACGTCGACACTGCGGCTGCGCGACAACGCGTACAAGATCGCCCAGGTCACGAATCTGCGTACCGGCGCGCCGATCGCCTTCACCCAGAGCGGCGGCTGGCTGACCCTGACCGGGCTATCGGGCTGGGACCAGTACGACACCGTCTTCAAGGTCGTGACGAGCGGCCGTGCGGGCATCATCGCGCCCACGTCGTACGCGATGAGCGCCTCCGCGTCGGCCTCCGGTCACCCCGCCTCGGCCGCGGCCGACGGCGACTACCTCACCTACTGGGACAACAACAACGCCGCGACCGTCTCGCTGCGGTTCGACCTCGGCACCGCCAAGCCGGTGCAGTACATCGGGATAAACCAGCGCGAAGACTCGACCGTCTACCCCGCCAGCGGCTCCGCACGGATCAACGCGTACAAGGTCTACACCTCCAGCGACGGCAGCACCTGGACCCAGGTCAAGAGCGGCAGTCTGCCGAACGCTCGCGGTGTGCAGATCATCGACTTGACTCGGGTCACGACCCGGCACGTGCGGCTGGAGAAGACCAGTACGCAGGGCATCGACCGGCTGCGGATCGACGAAGCCTGGATCGGTTCGGACTACGCCAGTTCCGGCGCGGTCGTCGTGCCCGGCCCCGGTCGTCTCGAAGCCGAAAGCCCGCCGGCGGTCTGCGACGGCACGATCGACAGCAACCAGCCACCGTTCTCCGGGAGCGGCTTCTGCAACACCGCCAACGCCGTCGGCGCGTACGCCGAATGGCAGGTGGACGCCTCGGCGGCAGGCCCCTACACGCTCACCTTCGGCTGGGCCAACGGCACCACCGCCGACCGAACCTCGACCGTGTCGGTGAACGGCACGACGGTGACCACGCCGGCGTTCGCTCCCACAGGAGCGTGGACCACCTGGACCACGACCTCGCTCAGCGCGAACCTCGCGGCCGGCGTCAACACGATCCGAGTCACCGGCACGACCGCCGGCGGCGCGCCGAACCTCGATTACCTCGACGTCCTCTCGACCGGCCCCGCGCCGGTGGACTACCAGGCCGAAGACTGCGCGATCCTGCAAGGTGTCGTCGAATCCAACTGGGCCGGTTACACGGGCACGGGATTCGTCAACGGCGACAACGTCGTCGGCTCCGGCATCGATTGCACGGTCACCGGCCCGGCGACGACCCTGACGATCCGGTACGCCAACGGCACCACGACCGACCGCCCCATGACGGTCATCGTCGACGGCGTCGCCGGCGCCACGATCTCCCTCGCCGGCACCGGCGCGTGGACGACGTGGGTGAGCGCCTCGACGCCGATCTCGCTCAGCGCGGGCAGCCATACGGTCCGGCTGACCTCCACCACCGCCAACGGCGGACCCAACCTGGACCGGATCTCGATCAGCTGACCACCGTTCGCCGCTGTTGATCATGGGGTTCGCGGCTGCGACACGCCGTCGAAACCGCGGTCAACTCCATGATCAACGCGGTGAGGCACTGGGGAGGAATGACGATGCGTAGGAGAACTGTGCTGGTCGCGGCGGCTGCGGCAGTCGGCGCGGCGGCCGGGGCGGCGCAACTCGCCCGCCCTGGCGAGCCACTCGGCGCGGCGAGCGCCGCCGCGGCCACCTGGCAGCTGCGCTGGGCGCCGGAGGCCGGTACGCACGGCCTCGCGGCGTTCGAAGGAGTCGAAGACGACCGGGCGAACTCGCATCCGGCCGGTCAGCCGCACATCTACGTCTCCGGCAACGACTACCGCTTCACCATGCACCTCGTCGACCGGGACACCATGACCGACCGGCAACGGCAAGAGGTCAAGGGCATGGTGTGGGACGGTGCGGATCTCATCCTGGCCAAGGGCGAGACCTGGAAGCTCGCCCATCGGATGTTCATTCCCGGCTCGCTCAAGGCGACCACCACCTTCACCCACATCATGCAGACCAAGGCCCCGGGCACCGACACGCTACCCATGATCACCATGTCGTTGCGCCGGCACGACGGCGTACAGAAAGTCGAGCTCGTCGCCGGTGGCGTCACGGTCGGCCTGGCCGACCTGGTCCCGCTGCAGAACAAGTGGATCGACGTCGAGTTGGAGATGACGATCGGGGACAGTGACACCGGCCGCGTCCGTTGGGTGCTGCGCGACGGCGCGACGACGGTGATCGACGTGACCCGCAGCGGCGTCGACACCTGGCTGCAGGACCGGGTAAGGCCGAAGTGGGGGATCTACCGGTCGCTCGGCGACACCTCAGGCAGTCTCCAGGACTGCTACCTGCTGATCAATACGATGCGGGCGTACAAATGGGGAGCGGGCGACCCGCCGCCGGTGGGCACTCGGTACGAGGCGGAGAACGCCGTCATCAGCCAGGGAGCGGTGGAGAACAACCACACCGGCTACACCGGAACGGGGTTCGTCAACCTCGACAACGTCGCCGGCTCCTATCTTCAATGGACGGTCACCGCACCCGGCGCCAGCCTGGCCACCCTCACGTTCCGGTACGCCAACGGCACCACGGCCAACCGCCCGATGGACGTGACCGTCAACGGATCCCTGATCGCCGACGAGCTGGCCTTCGCACCCACCGTGAACTGGGACGACTGGGACACCCAGACCATCACCGGGGTCCGTCTGCCGGCCGGCGGCAGCACCGTCCGGGCCACCTCGACGACGTCGAACGGCGGTCCCAACCTCGATCACCTCGAGGTTCAGGTCGTGCCGCTGACCCCGGTGGACTACCAGGCCGAGGCCGCGACGATTTCGCAAGGCGTCGTGGAAAGCGAGCACACCGGTTACACCGGCACGGGTTACGTCAACACCGACAACATCGCCGGGTGCTCTGTGCAATTCACCGTCACCGGCCCCGCCGCCACGCTGATCATCCGGTACGCCAACGGCACGACGGCGGACCGGCCGATGACGCTGTCGGCCGACGGCGTCTCCCTCGGCTCGGTCGGTTTCCCGCCGACCGGCGCGTGGACGACCTGGTCCACCGTCACGAAGACGATCAGCGTCGGTTCGGGCACGCACTCGCTGCGCCTGACGGCGAGCACCGCCAACGGCGGGCCCAACCTCGACCGGATCACCCTGTCCTGAGGAGTGCTTTGTGCGTACTCAGAAGATGGCACGAGCCTTGATCGCAGCGGCCGTGACCTGTGCCGCGACCGTGCTGATGGTCATCGGCGGAGCGCGACCGGCGACGGCGCTGGCCAACGGCCTGGCGCGGACGCCCCCGATGGGCTTCAACAACTGGAACTCGACCGCCTGCCGGGCCGAGTTCAACGAAGCCATGGTGCTCGGCATCATGGACATCTTCGTCGACCAGGGCTTGCGCGAGGCCGGATACACCTACGTCAACCTCGACGACTGCTGGGCCGTACCGGCGCCGAACTCGCGTGACGCCGCCGGCAACCTGATCCCTGACCCGGCGCGGTTTCCGCGCGGCATCAAGTACCTGGCCGACTACGCGCACGCGCGCGGCCTCAAACTCGGCATCTACACCAGCGCCGGCACGAAGACCTGCAACACGTTGGGCTTCTCCGGCGGGCTGGGTCACGAGCAGCAGGACGCGGCCACCTTCGCGTCCTGGGGCGTGGACTACCTGAAGTACGACAACTGCAACAACCAGGGCGTGGATCCGGTGCTGCGATACACGACGATGCGGGACGCGTTGCTGGCGACCGGACGGCCGATCGTCTACTCGATCTGCGAATGGGGACGCAGCGATCCGAAGGTGTGGACCTGGGGCGCCGACGTCGGCAACCTGTGGCGCACAACGGGGGACATCAGCGACAACTGGACCAGCATGATCGGCAAGGCGCAGGCCAACCGGGTGCTCTCGCAATACGCGGGGCCCGGCCAGTGGAACGATCCCGACATGCTGGAAGTCGGCAACGGCGGCATGACCGCCACGGAGTACCGCACACATTTCAGCCTCTGGGCGATCATGGCGGCTCCGCTGCTGATCGGCTCCGACCTGCGCAAGGCTACGGCCGACACGTTCAGCATCCTCAAGAATGCCGACGTCATCGCGGTCGACCAGGACCCACTCGGCCGCCAGGGCACCCTCGTCAGCAATGACGGGGCGGGCCACGTCGTCTACGCCCGCACCTTGGCCAACGGCGATCGCGCGGTCGCCCTGTCCAACGAGACGACGACGACCGCCACCATCGCGACCTCGGCGGCAGCGATCGGCATCGGGGGCTCCTCCTCTTACACGCTCAAGGATCTGTGGTCGAAGGCGACCTCGACGACGAGTGGGGCGATCAGCGCGTCGGTCGGCGCGCACGCCACGACCCTCTATCGCGTGTCGCGGGCCGGCACGACGACTCGCATCGAGGCGGAGAACGCCGTCTTCACGAGCGGTTCCACCGTTGACACGAACTGGTCGGGCTACTCCGGGCCGGGATTCGTCAACACGCCGAACAGCTCCGGCAGTTACGTCGAGTTCACCGTGACCGCCGTGCAGGCCGGGCCGGCCCGGCTCACCTTCGACTACGGCAACGGCTCGACCGCCGACCGGCCCGCCACCCTGACCGTCAACGGCAGCGGTTCGACGTCGCTGGCCTTCCCGCCGACCGGCGCCTGGTCGCTGTGGAAGACGCAGGTCGCCACCGTCTCCCTCGCCGCCGGCGCCAACACGATCCGGCTCACCGCCACCGGCAGCGGCGGCGTGGCCAACCTCGACTATCTCGACGTCACCGTCACGCCCAGCACGCCGACGCAGAACTACGAGGCCGAGGACGCCACGATCGTCCAAGGCGTCGTCGAGTCCAACCACACCGGATACACCGGGACCGGATTCGTCAACGGCGACAACCTCGCCGGGCCCTACGTCGAGTGGACCGTCACGCCGTCCGCCGCCGGTCCGGCCACGATCACCCTCCGGTACGCCAACGGCACCGCGGCGACGCGTACCGCAGACGTCCGGGTGAACGGGGCGCTGGTGCAGACGCTGTCCTTCCCCAGCACCGGCAACTGGGACACCTGGTCGACGGCGACCTTCACCGCGTCACTCGCCGGTGGAGCGAACACGATCCGGATCACCGCGACCGGAGCGGACGGCAATCCCAATCTGGACCGTCTCACGATCTGACCCCGCAACAGCGACGCAGACCTCCCAAGGGACGAGGTGAATCAATGAGAAAGGCAAGGATCACCGGCGGGCTGGCCGCAGCCGCGCTCGTGCTGACGGCGCTGGCCGGAACTCCGGCCTCCGCCGCGCCGACCCGGTACGAGGCGGAGAACTCACCGGCCGTGTGTGACGGCACGATCGACTCGAACTGGACCGGCTTCTCCGGAACCGGATTCTGCAATACCGCCAACGCCGTCGGCGGCTCGGTGACCTGGACGGTCACCGCGCCCAACGCCGGCACTGCGACCCTGGGCATCCGGTACGCCAACGGCACGACCACCGACCGCCCGGCCGACGTCATCGTGAACGGCGGGACCGCCTCGGCGGCGGTGTCGTTCGCCGGCACCGGCGCGTGGACGACCTGGGTCACCAAGACCGTCACGGTGCCGGTGAACGCCGGTTCCAACACGATCAAGCTGGCCGCGACCACAGCCAACGGTGACGCGAACATCGACTTCCTCGACTTCGAAGTGGCGCCGCCGCAGAACTACACCGACTATCAGGCCGAGAGCTGCACGCTCACCCAAGGCGTCGTCGAGTCCAACCACACCGGATACACCGGCACGGGTTTCGTCAACGGTGACAACGCCGTCGGCAGCGGCATCGCCTGCACGGTGACCTCGGCCGTGGCCGGGACCTACTCGGTGGAGATCCGGTTCTCCAACGGCACCACGACAGTGCGGCCGATGGACGTCTTCGCCAACAACACGCTGGTCACCAACATCGTCTTCCAGGGCACCACGAACTGGGACACCTGGGCCACCCAGACCGTCAACGTCGCCCTCAACGCCGGAAGCAACACCATCCGGCTGACCTCGACCACGGTCAACGGCGGGCCGAACCTCGACCGGCTGCGCGTCGCCGCGCCGCTGGACACCCAGTCTCCGACGACCCCCGGGCAGCCCGTCTGCGACCCGATCGTGCAGGATTCGATCACTCTGGACTGGCCGGCCTCGACCGACGACGTCGCAGTGGTGGCGTACGACATCTACCACGACGGCACGCTGCTGGCCTCACCCGCGTCATCGCCCTACACGCTGACCGATCTCAACTTCAATTTCACCTACCGATTGTCGATCTTCGCGCGGGACGCGGCCGGCAACGTGTCCGCCACCAGCCCGCTGGCGACCAAACCGGACGGCAGCGGCTGCGTCACCGGGGCGAGTTCCGATGTGAGCCCGCCGTCCGCCCCGACCAATCTCGCCTCCAGCAACGTCACGCAGACCTCGGTGAACCTGACCTGGGCAGCGTCCACCGACAACATCGGTGTTCGGCAATACATTGTGCAGAACGCGGCCAACGCCAACCTGTTCGCCCTCAGCGGCAACCCGCCGGCCACCTCCGCCACCGTCACCGGGCTGACCTGTGGCACCTCCTACACCCTGCATGTGGTCGCCAAGGACAAAGCGGGCAACACCTCGGCGGCCAGCAACGCCGTCGGCCCGTTCACGACCAGTGCCTGCAGCCGCGGTACGCCACAGAGCCCGACGACGATCGCGGGCAGCTGGGACATCCCCTGGGACATCTGCTGGAACCCCCAAGGCACCTACGCCCTGGTCACCCAGCGCGACACCTTCCAGGTCTACAAACTGACGCCCAGCGGCACCAAGACCCTGATCGGCACGGTGCCCAACAGCGTCACCACCGACGGGGAAGGCGGCCTGATGGGCTGCGCGGCCTCGCCGACCTGGAACGGGACCACCGACACCGACTGGTTCTTCATGCATACCTCCAACGACGGGGGCACCACCCAGAACCGCGTCGTGAAGATGACGTTCAACGGCTCGACCCTGACGAACCGGACCGTCATCCTCGGCGGCATCCGGTCCAGCCGCTACCACAACGGCGGCCGGATCCGGTTCGGCCCAGACGGCTACCTCTACGTCACCACCGGAGACTCCCAGCAGCAAGATCTCGCCCAAGACGTCAACTCGCTCAACGGCAAGGTCCTGCGCATCACCAAGACCGGCGCGGCGGCCCCCGGCAACCCCTTCGGTACCCGGATCTACAGCTACGGCCACCGCAACCCGCAAGGGCTCGCCTGGGACTCCCAGGGCAACCTGTGGGAAGCCGAATTCGGCAACGCCACCTGGGACGAGGTCAACCTCATCCAGTCCGGCAAGAACTACGGCTGGCCGACCTGCGAGGGCAGCTGCAGCACGTCCGGCATGACCAACCCCAAGTGGCAGAAGGGCGTCTCGTCCTGCTCGTGCAGCGGCATGGCGATCGTCAACGACACGATCTACCTCGGCGCGCTGCGCGGCCAGCGGATGTGGCGACTGGAGATCACCGGCACCGGCATCACCAACGAATCCAGCTATTGGGTCAGCACCTACGGCCGGATCCGCTCCATCACCAAGGTGCCCTCGGACAACGCCATCTGGTTCGGCACCTCGAATGAGGACAACAACGGCGACGGCACCCCGGACGTCATCCGGCAGTCGCTGATCAGGTAACCCATCGCTCGCGGCCGTCCGTGCGCCGACGCACGGACGGCCACCGTGACGGATGGGGTCGAAGACCTTGATTCGGCGCTCGCGCGTCGGGAGAGTAGCCGATCTCGTCGGTGGACTCGCCGATGGTCACGTGCGCATGATTCAACCGGACATCGACTCCGCCCACACACGCCACGGCGACCCGTCCGAACCATCCTCAAGCTCGAACCGTGCGGCGCGCCCAATGACTTTGTGGTGATGGTGGTGACGGCCACTGGCGTCGCGGGGTCACCATTCCCGGGTGGAGATCAGTTCTTCGATGTCGGCGTCAGCGAACCCGTAGGCCGTTGCGATGAAGTCGAAGTCCGTGCCGATCGCGTCGCGGGCAACGGTCTCGATCTCGCTGCCCGCCTGGTCGAAAGCTTCCTCAAGGTCGTTGAACTCCTCGGTCGCCGCGTGCGTGATCGCGTAGAGCGCGGCAAGGTCCGCGGGCTGTTCGGCTTCGATGCGGTCACACATCCGGACCAGGATCGCCTTGCCCAGGTCGACGACATGATCCGGGTAATAGTCGTCCTGGTACATCTCAGCGAGAAACGAGTATCTCGCCACTTGCTGGTTGAGCGGCACCTTCTTCTCCTTGCTTGCGAGTACCCGTCGTCTCACTCGCGCGGTCGGCACATGGGTTCCGTTGCGGAGCCAAATACGCGTTGACGCACAAAGATCGTATGCCCGAGGAGGCCGGCTCGAAGCAAGGTGGCATCGCGGACCCGGGCCGCTACGACTAGTTGTTCGGCCAGGCGACCCGGTTGTGGGCGGGGAAACCTGGGCACGCACTCAAACCGCATAGTGCACAATCGACGGGTGCACCTCGGCATCCCTGGCTTCGTGCCAGACTGGCTTGCCGGCCTGAAGGCGATCAAGGCGGCGCACGGTGAGCGTCTGGGCGGGCTGGCCGGTCGCAGGTTGACATCTGTTGATCTCGTGTACTTCGTCGAGGATGGTTCCTGGTACGCCGATTGCCCGGTGGTGTTTGATTTTGAGGGTGAGCGCGTCGAGATCTGCCACCAGAAGTTCGACGACTTGTCGATCACCTGGAATACGATCGACTGCTCCGCGCCGATCGGCGGCTGGGACGAGGCCGACTTCGCCCCGGTGTGGCGGGCCGGCGAGGTCCTTCTCGGCGATTTCGTCGGCAGTGAGGTGCGAGAGGTGGCCTTGCTGGAGTGGCGCGGTGACCGCGATATGGCCGATGGGATGGTGGCGGTCGAGTTCGTCTTCGAGACGGGCCGGTTCGCTGTTGCTAACGGGTTGGATGAAAACATGATCGAAATCGGGGCGCGTGTGCCAGCGTACGAGCGTCGAGTGATGGGCCGCGACGGCTTCTGATCTTGCGTCGGCGCTTCCGGAGGTGTTGACGGCGACGCAATGGTGGTCGCGGACCGTGTTTCTCACGAGGCTCGCGCGACCGTGAGCGAGCCGTCGGTGTGCATCCGGACAGGACTGCCGATGTCAGCGAACGTGCGCGCCATCTCGGCGATGTCGGCCGGCGCAGCTCGCTCGAGGCGCAAGCGTCGTGATCGATATACAACGATGCGCAGGCTTTCGAGCCGTCCCTCGGCGTCCAACGAGGCGAAGTACGCCGGCCGCAAGTCATCGCGGAACCCCTCGTAGCCGCCGATACCCTCGTAGTCGTCCACGAAGTCGCCGCATCCATAGAGGATCAGCCGATCCCGATAGACCTCGAAGCGCCGCGGATGATGCGACGAATGACCATGCACGAGGTCGACGCCCGCGTCGACGAGCCTGTGCGCGAACCGGACCTGCTCACGGGGCACGTCGTAACCCCAATTCGATCCCCAGTGAATCGACACGACGACGATGGCGCCCGGCCGGCGTACACGCTCGATCCGGTCGATCAACGACTCCGCAGCGGCGTCCGACAGATCCGGCAGGTAGGCCACCCCTGAAAGGCTGTCGCGAGCCGCCCACGCCGAGGGAACGCCGCTACTCGGCGTACCGGCCGCGAACACCATCAGTTGGCCTGCAGGCAGGGCCGTCATCGCCGGCTGCCAGGCTTGCGCCTCGTTCGGCCCGGCGCCGACGTTCGGAAGCCTCGCATCACGCAGTGCGGCGAGCGTGTCCGCCAGACCGTCCCGGCCGAAGTCCAGGATGTGGTTGTTCGCCGACACGCACACGTCGGGACGGGCGGCGGTCAGGCAGGCGATATTCGCCGGATTCATCCGGTACAGGACCGGCTTGGCCAGGTCGGGGCTTCCCTGCCCGGTGATGCTCGTCTCGAGGTTGATCACGCGTGCGTCCGGGGCGACCCGATCGAATTCGGCCAGCGCGTCACCCCAGATCCAGGACGGGGGCACTGGCCGGTGGATCGGGCCATGCGCGATCTCGGCGAGCCGGACGTAGTCGCGAGCATCGTCGACCATGCTTTCCCACAGCCGGGGGTCCCCCGGCGATTCGAGGATCTGATCCACGCCGCGGCCAGTCATCACATCGCCGCAGAGCAAGATCGTGCACCGTACGGCCACCGGGAACGCTTACCCGGCTGAGGCCCGAGCTCAACCTTGGATCTTGGCGCGTCCTCGCAGGTGATTCCGTGCCGATCACCGCGAACGCTACCGCGACGGCGGACTTCGACGGCGAGGGGATCGGCGAGTCAAGATGTGGCTGAGGTCCTGATGACCGCCACGACGTCCGAGTATGTTGGCTCGATGCCTGGAGAGTTCGTCGCGCAATGGAAGGAACTGCTCGTCTACCGCGAGAACGGCAAGCAGTTCGCGTTCGACTGCGTCTGGGGAGTGGAACCTCACGCCGTCTACGTGCCGACGGCTGGCTACTGGCCCAAGGTAACTCCCGACTGGCTGCGCGACCGGAGGCCAGAGATCCTCGCACTCTTACGAGACTTTGCCGGAACTAGTTACACAGTCCGAGAGACCAGCGAGGGCTACCAAGCAGAAGGCCGCCCTCGACTGGCGTTGTTCGTTGCGACCTCGACTGACGGTCTTCCGGCCGGAGCGTGGGTCGCGGTACTCCTGGATCCCGACGAAGATGATTCGCCCGACTCATCCTGGAACAAGACTGACAGGGCTAGGTTCCTCAAGGATCACGCCGGAAGAATAGGTACGGGAATAACGCCTGCAGCCGCAATCGAAGACTTGAAACAGCACGGGGGGCATCACCTGTAAACGGTATGGCACAAGCCTCACGCTGCTGGCTGGCAAACCCAACCGAGGCGGATTCAGGTGATCGCCGTGCTCACTCTGCAGGACCGAGTCATCCTCAGGGATCTTGGACGACCGGAAGCCGTCGAGCGGTAGCGCGGCAACCCGCCGCGAACCTTCACCGCGTTAGGAAAACTCCTAGCCTTCGTCCCCTGGTCGGGCGCCACCTCACGCCCCGAGTTGCTTCCGGATCTCCCGCTCCATGATCGCGCCGAACTGGCCAGATCGATCGTGGTCCACTCCAGGCACGACGTGAAGCTGAGTCGTGAACCCGTTGGCCCGGTACCACGATTCACCGGCCTTGACGCCGTACGCGCTCGTCCAAGCCGAGTCTTGATCGCCGACGTCCCACACGAATGGCACGGCGGCCTTGTACGCGGCGGTGAACGTCGGTGTGGCGATGCAACGGCCACCGTAGGAGATCGCGACGCCCACGCCGTCTGTCATCGTCCGCACGCCGTATGCGGGTGCGAAATACTCCGTGAGCCACTGTGCCCCCGAGGAGTAACCGCCCAGCGCAACCCGTGCCGTGTCGATGTTGTAGCGGCTCTTCACGTACTCCACCAGGTTGTGCGACCAAGCCGTCTTCTGTATCGGCGTGTAGCCCGACGATGTCTCGTACCAGCAGGTGCCGTCACCGTCAGGGCAGCCTGTGCCAGGCGCCAAGGGAGTCAGGAGGACCATGTTCTGCCGTTTCGCGACGGCGATCATGCCGCTGGTGCCCGCGAGCAGATATGTGGACGACGGGTTCTTCAATCCGTATTCGCCCGATCCGTCGGCGTAGACCAGCAGGCCGACCGGCTTGGTCCAGTTCAGCCCCGCCGCGTACAAGTGATACGACGACGTGATGCCGCCGTTGCTGTACGACAGGTTGGTCCGATCCGTCCGTGGACCACCCGATCCGCCACTGGCAGCAGCCGGAATCCGGGCTGTCGGTGCCGCCGAGGAAGTAGTCGTCGCTGGTGACACCGGAGCCGTCGGGGTTGGTGTTGCAGTCTGCGTCGGCGCGCTCGTGGTCCGGCCGACAGATCGGGAAGTCTCCGTCTCCGCCGCCATCGCGCGCTGCTCGCTGGTGTCGCCCAGCGCGATCTCACCGGTGTGGTCCGGCAAGACCGGCGCTCCCCCCGCCATGCCGAAGGAGATGACCCCCGCCAAGCCGCTGGCCGCAAGGAGGCGGCGGAGGGTGCTCGGCCGCCCGTTCGCCGCACGGTGTCGGGGTGCGGGCTGGGTTCCCTGCCGGGGTATCGCCGATCGATGGCGACCACCAGCAGTTTCATGGGGGGCTTCGGCGCGGCGCATGGGCCGATGCTAGGCAACCCACTCTCAGTCCGCCCACCCCTCAACACGGAAACCCGGCACTTTCCTCGTGCCTATTTCGTCTGGTGGAGGCCACATTTGCCGCAGCAGTTCGGCCACGGCCCGAGGTGACCACCAAGCTGGCAAATCACTTGATTACAGCATTTAGTGTTTATTGCCGGGCTGGCGGGCACGAGCGGTCAGGGGCACTAACGCATCGACTATCGGAAGTCTGATCAACAAGTGATCCCGGCAGGAATCGAACCCTGCGACCGGAGGTTTAGGCCGTGTCTCTGGAAGGGGTCAAGCAGCGTAGGCGCCGAAGTCACGCATCGTCTGGCTTGGCCGCTGAAGCAGGCCGCCGCAACGCCTCCCAGCACATCCCCGGCGTACCCTTCCTGCGGTGCCTCTTGGCGTGACCGTCGGCTTCGCGGTCTCGGCAAGGTGCGCTGGGGGCAGATCCGTAGATGCCGGCGTCGTCGTGATCATTCGTAGCCCCCGCTCTCACCTGGGCAAACGCTATCCTTGTCGAAATGTGCGCCCCCGAAGTCGTCTCGTCGTCCACCCGCTCCGCGGCCCGCACGACTGCTGCTCCTCGGTGGCGCGACGGCGGCCGGGCGGCGTGTCTCCTGGCCGTGGCTGCGCTCGTGGGCTACGTCCTATCCGGCTGTTCGGGCGCCCCGGCCGGCCCGGAAGCGGACAAGCCGACACAAACCGCGGCCGCTTCGCCGACCGCGTCGACCGAGTCTCCAAGCCCTGTGCCCACTCGCATCGGCAACGCGACCGCCGCGCCGTCATGGCTGGGAACGCGAGTGCTCCCGGTAGGGCCGCAGGGGTTCGCCGCCGCCCAGCAGACGCCGACCGAGCTGCGTAACCGGTCGATCGTCACCGTCGACGACTTGCCACCACCGGCGGACGGCCGCTTTCACGCAACCGTCCAGGCGGTACCGGCTGGCGTACTCGCTCGGTCCAGCTGGACCAAGGACTGCCCGGTCGCCGCGGCCGACCTGCGCTACATCACAGTGAGCTTCCGCGGCTTCGACGGACTCGCCCACACCGGAGAGCTGCTGGCCAACTCTCGGGCGGCTGACGACCTGGTCACCGTGTTCCAGCGACTCTTCGCAGTGGGCTTCCCGATCGAGCGTATGCGGATCTCCAGCGCCGCAGAACTGAACGCACCGCCGACCGGCGACGACAACACCACCGAGGCGTTCGCCTGCCGACCGGTACGCGGCCAAAACGGGTGGTCCCAGCACGCCTACGGCCTCGCCGTGGATCTCAACCCGTTCCAGAACCCGTACCACAAAGGCGAGATCATCCTGCCGGAACTCGCCACCGCCTACCTCGACCGAGCCGATGCGCGACCCGGAATGGTGCAACCCCACACGCAGGCTGTCCGGGCCTTCGCCGCGATCGGATGGAAGTGGGGCGGCGACTATCGATCCCTGAAGGACTACATGCACTTTTCTGCCACCGGCGGCTAAGGTCAGGGCTTCGCGACGGTTCGTGTCCCCGGGGGCGGGCCCCAACGTCTCGTCTGCGACATGATTCGGGACCCGGCTGCTCGATCGAGCACTGACCGACGCCGCGCCAGTGCGGCCATTGCCGGAAGACGCCGCCGCCCTGCTACGAAAACTCGCCGCGCCGGCGAGACTGGCGGCGCATCTGCGCGCGGTGCACGACGTGGCGTGGCAGCTCACCGAGGCGATCACCGACATTTGTCCAGCGCTGCTGGTCAACCGGGAAGAGGCTGTTCGGCGCGGCGACGCACGACATCGGCAAGACGATCCACATCGCCGAGCTGTCGCAGCCCGGCACGCGTCATGAGCTGGCAGGGTATGAACTGCTTGTCGAATCGGGCGTCGAGCCCCGGCGGGCCCGCTTCGCAGCCAATCACGGAACATGGGCCGCGCCCGACGTCGGCACCGAGGACCTCCTCGTCAGCCTCGCCGACAAGATCTGGAAGGCCAAACGGGTACCGGGCCTCGAAGACCGCATCGTTCAGCGAATTTGCGAGGTCTCTGGCGAGAGCCGCTGGCAGGTCTTCATGAACCTCGACGACCTGCTTGATCAGCTTGCGCAAGGTGCCGACGCGCGGCTGGCGTTCCAGAACCAGTACCCGGTTGCCGCCGACGGCTGAGAGCCCACGCGCCACGGCGACCCGTCTGAACCATCCTCAAGCCGGAACGGTGCAGCGAGCCCAATTACTTTCTGGTGATGGTGCCGACGGCCACCGGCGTCGCGCGGCCACCATTCGCGGGTGGAGATCAGCTCTTCGACGCCATATCGAGTCCCGCCTTCTTGCGCCAGAATGACCCGTGATAGCGAGAAGGCAGGCCCGAGGTGCATCACTGCGCTGAGCCGGCACATGTCTCCATGGCAGGAACGACCCGCTGCAGGCAACCTCTGACCCGCCTCCAAAAAGTCATGCTGCGGATCATTGGGCCATATCCATCTCCTTCTTGACCTTTTCCAGAACCTTCTGAGCTGCGTCGTTCAGCGTCACCCCGCTCATGTCATGCTGGGCGAGGTGGCTCTTCAATGCTTCTAGGAATTCCGCTTCATCGTTGGATGCCATGAGAGAGTTATCGTCTTCACAGACGTACTTGTACTCTTTCATCTTCTTCTCCCGTCCCGGGATACGCATCGGACATCGTTCCGGCGTCGAGTCCGGCTCACCGGATTGAGTACGCGCCAGTGAAACAGGCGGCCCAGCGTGGCAGAAAACGCTGCTACGCCCATTATAAGACCAGGACCTGAACAGCCACGGGAAGAGGACCTTTCCGCTTCGGCGAGGGCGGACCGGATCTGCGCCGGAGGGCCGCGAGCTCCACTGCCTGCGTCGACCCCACATAACCGTCCGCTTCGGGTCACCCGCTGCGTCGGTGGAGGGGGCGTACGCGTCAAGGACTCCGCGCCGGCGAGCTTCGGCCAGCCACCGGGCTGGCGGCCACCTCCGGAACATTCCACTCCTGGCAACCGCTTTGCGCGGCGCAGTCCCAGGATGCGCGCCTTGCGTAGTGCAATGCCACCTGGCGGTAGTGCTCCGAACGCTCTGCCTCTCCGAGCCAGATCTTGGCCAGGTTGCCGATGTTCAACGGCGTACCTCAAGGGCCTGCGATGCATGATCACTGTCCGGGCGGATATTGTCCGAAATGAGCTGTACAGTGCCGGACATGACAGCGATCGGAGTGGATTGGCGGGTGGTCGATGGCGTTGCGACGGCATGGTTTGACGCGCCGTCGTTGATCGAGGGGGCTGCGCTGGCCAGGCGCATCCTGGACGTATCGGCCGAGATCGTGGTCGACCTGCGTGCGACAGGCATGCGGGTGCGCCTCGCCTCAGACGAGCACGCCCAGGCGGTTTCGGCGGCCGCTCGGGATCTTGGGCTGGTCGCAAACCCTGCAGTGCTGCAACACCTGAGCGTTGTGATCGAGTCCGCGGACCCGTCTGTGGTGAGGCGGTTCTGGCGGCGCGTGCTCGACTACGCGCCGGGCGAGGATGGGGGTTTGGCGGATCCGTTGCGGCGCGACCCCGCGGTACGGATCCGGCGGTCGACCGAGCCGCGGCCATTGCGAAACCGTATCCACCTCGACGTGGTGAGGCCAGCCGCGGCGGTCGAGCAGGTGGGTCTTGGTGAGGCATCGGGACCGTTCGGGGTCTGTCACCGTGACCCCGACGGTAACGAGGTCGACCTGGTGCCGGGCGCAGTACTCGGCGAGAGGAGCGAGACAGCCGACTGGCAGGTGGTGTTTAGCGCGATGGCGTGTTACCGCATCACCTCGCCGACGCAACAGGGTGACCTGGCCGCCGCAGCAGCGGCGCTAGCCTACGACGCGCGCTTCCCGCTGCTGGTCGACCTGCGCCCGGGGCTCATGATCATCGACAGCGGTAAGGACCAGTGGGGGGACGACGCCCACGGCCTCGAGCTCGACTTCACTGACTTCGCCGCAAACCTCCAGACTGCTGCCCGCGAACTCGGGGCCACTGCGGATCTGAGGCTGCCGCGCTTCGCTCAGCTCTTCCTCGACGCCGCCGACGTCGCCGCAGTACGCGCGTTCTGGGTCGCCGCACTCGGATACACCCACGACCGGCGAGCCGGAGTTACCGATATTCACGATCCGCGGCGGCTGAACCCAGTGCTGGTGTTCCAAAAGCTCGACGCATCGGAGACGCAGCGGCGCAAGCAGCGCAACCGCATCCACTTCGAGCTCGCGGTGCCGTCGGACCTCGCGCAGACGCGCCTCGCCACGACCGTCGCAGCTGGTGGCCGGCTCCTTGACGAGTCGAAGGATCGCTGGCGGGTCGCCGACCCCGAAGGCAACGAAGTTGTGATCGTCAGTGGGGCATGAGTTCGCGTTCGGCTGAGCCGCCACCTGGCGATGTTCGGCCAACGAGCGTTGGATCTCCGTCGCGATCAGCATCGAACACGCACGCCACTGTTCGGCGAATCTGCGATGTCTCTGGCGAGAGCCGCTGGCAGGTCTTCATGAACCCCGACGACCCGCTTGATCAGCTCGGCGTCAGCGAACCAGTAGCCGTTGCGATGAAGTGGAAGTCCGTGCCGATCGCGTCGCGGGCAACGGTCTCGATCTCGCTGCCCGCCTGGCCGAAAGCTTCCTCAAGGTCGTTGAACTCCTCGGTCGCCGCGTGCGTGATCGCGTAGAGCGCGGCAAGGTCCGCGGGCTGTTCGGCTTCGATGCGGTCACACATCCGGACCAGGATCGCCTTGCCCAGGTCGACGACATGATCCGGGTAATACTCATGGACGGATGCCTGGGATCGACGGGATCACCGCGACGCGACGCATCCTGGCCGGGGCCGGGCCGCGACCCCGCGTGATCATGCTGACCACTTACGACCTCGACGATTACGTCTACGAGGCGCTTCGGCGCGGCGCCTCCGGCTACCGAAGTGAAGTTCCTCGACGGACGTCAAGTTCTGTCTATCTTGAGAACCGCTGCAAGGCGACCGAGTGCTTTCTTGATGTCCGCGACTGACTGCTTCCGTACGTGCCGTTGATACTGGTAGACCTCGGGGGAGAGTGGAGCGAGCAGCACGTCGGGGAGTGTGTCCTCGCGTACACCCGCCTCTCGAACCTGTGAGGCGACGAAGGTTCGCCAGAACCCGTAGGCGCCGGTGCTGAAACGGGCGGCGCCTAGTTCGGCTCCCAGTGCGAGCGGCAGATGCTGTTCCAACAGGTCGACCATGGCCGCGTAGAAGGCCGTCAACCGTTCATCGGGTGAGGCACCGGGACCGAGTGGCGGCGGACCGGAGAGAAGCTGTTGCTGCAATGCTCGTTCGTGGACGTCGAGCAGGGCAACGGCGACCGAGGCGACGTCGGGATACCGCCGATAGAGCGTGCCTCGTCCGACGCCGGCGGCGGTGGCGAGATCCGACATGGTGATCGATGGCCCCTGAGCAGCGAAGAGTTGTTCGGCGGCGGCCAAGATGCGCTGTCGGTTCGCGGCCGCGTCGGCTCGCTCCTGCGGCGATGTGTCGAGCAACTTCTTCCTCACCCTCCCATGCTAACTGGACGCCTCGTCCACTTCGTGTATTGTCTCGTATCTGGACACGGTGTCCACTTATTGGAGGAGGCACGATGCGGAACGCGACGATCACCATCGCCGGCTACGAGGTGGGACGCGTCGGTTACGGCACGATGCAGCTCACCGGACCGAAGGCGTTGGGAAGCCCCGTCGATCCCGAGGCCTGCAAGGAAGTAGTTCGCAGCGCGGTTGCACAGGGCGTGCGGCTCATCGACACGTCCGCGTACTACGGTCCCGAGATCGCGAACCGGCTGCTCGCCGAGGCGCTCTCCCCCTACCCCGACGAGGTCCTGATCGCGACGAAGGTGGGCGCTCGCCGAACCCCCGACGGTGGCTTCACCGCCGACGCGACGCCGGAGGCGATCCGTGGCGCGGTGCACGACAACCTTCGCCAGCTCCGCATCGACAGGCTGTCGCTGGTCCATGCGAGATACATGCCAGACAGCACAATCCCGTTCGAGGACACCGTCGGCGTGCTGGCCGACCTGAAGGACGAAGGGCTGGTCGCCCATGTCGGAGTTTCGAACGTTTCGCTCGACCTGTTCGAGCGTGCTCGGACGGTCACGCCTATCGCGTCGGTAGAGAACGAGTTTCGTCTAGGACTCGATGCCGGTCGAGATGTTCTCGACGCCGCGACACAACTGGGCATCCCGTATCTGGCGTTCCGCCCGCTCGGCAACGGCCTTCTGGCCAGGCTGGACTCGCCGCTTCGGGCCCTCGCGCAGGCCGCCGGCGTATCTCCGGCAACGATCGCCTTGGCCTGGATTCTCGACCAAAGCCCAACAACGGCGGTCATTCCCGGCTCGGCGGTGTCTGAACATCAGGCGGCCAACCTTGCTGCGCTGTCGTTCGAACTCACCGGCGACCTGCGAACCGAACTCGCCCGGCTGGACCTCTCGTGAGCATCGGCTGGATCGCCATCGTCGCGGCTGGAGTCCTGGAGATCGCGTGGGCGCACAGCATCCGACTGACGGAAGGCTTCACCAAACTGCTCCCGACGGTCGTCTGCGGCGCACTGACCATCGCAGTCCTCCTGATTCTCAACGTCGCGATGAAGACCGTTCCCGTTGGCACCGCCTACGCGGTCTTTGTCGGCATCGGCGCTCTCGGCACCGCGATCGTCGGAATGATCTGGCTCCACGAACCCGTCAGCCCTCTCAGATCGCTCGCACTCGCGCTCATCGTGGGCGGCGTGGTCTTGCTTCGACTAACCGACGTCAACACTGCGACCACATGACGCGCCCGCCGGAACGAACGCGCCCCGCGCTAACGCCTTAACGAACGATTCAGCCAATCATTGCGGGGAGATGAGTGTTACCGCCTTGTAGCACGGAGCCCGGTCGCTGCCCTTATCTTCCAGACCTTCGTCGAGGGCATGAGAGGTGAAGCGGTCGACGAAGTGTCGAGGTGAAGGCATCGACGACGCGCCGTGGCTAGCTTGTCGGCATGGGCCGTCCGGGCCGGCTTGGCCCGCACCTTGGCGCTGGTGTGGCGCTTTGCCCAGCGGACCGGATCAACGTGGACCGCCGCCGCAGGTGCTGAATCGGTTAGGTTCCACGAATGGCCGTATCCAGGGACGTCACACTCGAGCAGGTAGAGCTCTGCCGCCGCTTCGAGGTCCTGCCCGTCGCGGCGTCCGCGGTGGGGAACACCGGGGTATCGCGCAGCATGCTGTCTCGCGGGCCGGGTGGCGGGTCGTGGCGTAGTGGGCTGTCGTCGGCGAACTGGCCGGTTTACGGCATCCGGCACGCCCTCGAAGGTGGGACCACCGGCTGGTATCTGTGGACCGGCGAATACTCGGAGGCGGACGACTTCTACGTGCCGTGGCATACCGCGCACCTGCACGAGCGGTGGCCGGAGGTCGTGCCGTATCTCGCGCTGCCGCCGGGCTGGGGGTTCGTCATCGCGCCCGGTTACGAAGACGTGTGGTTCGACCCGACCCGTGTCTGACCTGGGCGAAAGCCGGGCGTGTCGGCGTACGGGCGAATGCGCACAGATGCGTACGCGCACACGGGCTTGGTGCATGACGTCATGCCCGCAATCGGATGGGTTTTCGGAGCAGATCGAAGGTGGCGCGGACCGTCCTCCGATACCCATCAGCTAGTGGGAGGATCGGTTGGCCGGCAGTTCGGGACTTGCAGGATGCAGGTCAGACCGGTAGACGAGCTCAGCTGATCTCGTAAGTTCGCGGTCTCGGCCGGAAGCTAAAGTGGGCCCTCCGCCTCCTCTCCACTGCGGATCATGAGAGGTGTCATGTTCAACCACGCACCGGCCGACTATGTGTGTCCCTTCTGCCGACTGGTGACGGGTGGTGAGGATGAATGGCGAACGCAGCGTGACGTCGTGCGGCGCGTCGAGTTGGCTACCGCGTTCGTCTCGCCCCGATGGTGGCCGAAGAATCACGGTCACGTGATGATCGTGCCAAACGCCCACTACGAGAATCTGTATGACCTGCCGTCCCGCTACGGGCACGCGATCCATGACCTGGCACGCGAGATCGCGATCGCCATCCGGCAGACCTACGGCTGCGCTGGAACGTCTCTACGCCAGCACAACGAGCCTGCCGGAAACCAAGACCGGTGGCACTACCATATGCATGTCTTCCCGCGGTACATCGGAGACGAGCTCTACTTCACTCACCCGCAGCAGGATTTCACCCCGGCCGACGAGCGCTTGCCGCACGCGAACAAGCTACGCGCGTACCTCGAGTCGCCATGATCGAACTGATCCGAGGCAGCTCCATAACTCCACGCTTGCGACGCACACGGACCTGATCGTTGCACTGCAATGCACCCTTCCCGGTGCCTGGCCGACCTGCGTTTCGTCACCCGTGCGGTCGCAGTTCACCGGCACCACCACCATGCCGTGCCCGACCAGGGTAGGCATGGCAGCAGCCCGCGTGCGAGTCATTGTCGCGACGCACTCTCATGCCGCTCAGCGGTCAGTAATCCAGGTAGATCTCAGGGTCGGTGATGCCGCTGAAGATGGTGGCGATCTGCTTCTCGGGGCGACCCACGGCCAGGCTTCCCGCCCGGTACACGGCGATCACCGTATCGGCTCTGCGGTCCGACCTGGCTGCTGATGGCTTTCGACGCCTCGCGTACCGCTCGAACCGCTAAGACGATGCGCCGGGTGTCCCCTTCGACGAACTCCGATTTGCATGACAATGCAGTGAGGCGCATACTTTCTCTCGTGTCCAAGGTTCTCTCCTCCCTGCCTGTCGGCGAACGCGTCGGGATCGCCTTCTCCGGCGGACTCGACACCTCGGTAGCGGTCGCGTGGATGCGCGAAAAGGGTGCAGTCCCGTGCACCTACACCGCCGACATCGGCCAGTACGACGAGCCCGACATCGCGTCGGTGCCCGGTCGCGCGATGTCCTACGGCGCGGAGATCGCCCGCCTGGTCGACTGCCGGGCGGCTCTGGTGGAGGAGGGGCTCGCCGCCCTGGCCTGCGGGGCCTTCCACATCCGGTCGGCGGGCAAGGTCTACTTCAACACCACCCCGCTGGGCCGCGCGGTCACTGGCACCCTACTGGTACGCGCGATGCTCGAGGACGGCGTGCAGATCTGGGGCGACGGCTCCACATTCAAGGGCAACGACATCGAACGGTTCTACCG
Organism: Hamadaea flava; assembly: GCF_024172085.1. NCBI lineage: Bacteria > Bacillati > Actinomycetota > Actinomycetes > Micromonosporales > Micromonosporaceae > Hamadaea > Hamadaea flava. The sequence continues at coordinate 7,825,215 of NZ_JAMZDZ010000001.1, forward strand.
GTACGGACTCCTCGCCAACCCGTCGCTGCGCATCTACAAGCCGTGGCTGGACGCCGACTTCGTCGGCGAGCTGGGCGGCCGCAAGGAGATGTCCGAATGGCTGCTCGACCGGGACCTGCCGTATCGGGACAGCACTGAGAAGGCGTACTCCACCGACGCCAATATCTGGGGAGCGACCCACGAGGCCAAATCGCTCGAACACCTGAACACGGGTATCGAGATCGTCGAGCCCATCATGGGCGTGCGGTTCTGGGACCCGGAGGTCGGGATCGCACCCGAGGACGTCACGATCGGCTTCGAGCGAGGACGTCCCGTCACGATCAACGGCAAGGAGTTCCCCTCCGCGGTCGACCTGGTCCGCGAGGCGAACCACATCGGCGGCCGCCACGGCATGGGCATGTGCGACCAGATCGAGAACCGGATCATCGAGGCCAAGAGCCGTGGCATCTACGAAGCGCCGGGCATGGCGCTGCTGCACGCCGCATACGAGCGCCTGGTCAACGCGATCCACAACGAGGACACCCTAGCCAGCTACCACAGCGACGGCCGGCGGCTCGGCCGCCTGCTGTATGAGGGTCGCTGGCTCGACCCGCAGGCGCTCATGTTGCGCGAGTCGCTGCAACGCTGGGTCGGCACCGCAGTCACCGGTGAGGTGACACTGCGGCTGCGCCGCGGCGACGACTACTCCGTCCTGGACACCACCGGCCCCGCGTTCAGCTACCACCCGGACAAGCTGTCCATGGAACGGACCGAGGATTCCGCGTTCGGGCCGACCGACCGCATCGGGCAGCTGACGATGCGCAACCTCGACATCGCCGACTCGCGCGCCAAGCTTGAGCAGTACGCCCAGGTCGGCCTGGTTGGCGGCACTCCTCATCCGGCCCTGATCGGCGTTACCCAGCCGGCCGCGACGGAGCTGATCGGCGCGATGCCCGAAGGCGGAGCCGAGGCGATCGCGTCCCGGGGTGTGGTGCCAAGTGACGACGAGCTGCTCGACTACGCCGCCATGGAGTCCGGCACAGACTGAACCACCACTCGGGCGGGATGCTCGATCCGACGGCGATAGCCGTCAGTGGACGGTGGGGCGGTAGACGAGTTCCTGCGTGTGGCCGTCGAGCGTCCGGCTCTCGAGTAGCTCGAGGTCGAAGTCGCCCGCGCCACCGAGGATCGGGCTCTTCCCGGTCCGGCCGGAGATGACGGGGAAGATGGTCACCTGCAGGCGGTCGACGAGGCCGGCGGCCATCAGCGCCCAGTTCAGCGACAGGCTGGCCTGAGACCGCAGAGGTACGTCCGACGCCTCCTTGAGCCGGGCGACGATCTCCACGGCGTCCCCGCTCACGATGGTCGCGTCCGGCCAGCCGAGCGTGTCCGTCAGCGTCGAGGAAATGACCGTCGCCGGCATGCGCAGAGTGCGGACGTTCCACTCGTCGAGCGTGTTGGGATCGGTGCCCGCGGCCATGATCCCGGCGGTCTCCCGGAAGGTCGTGGCCCCGAACACCATGCGCTGCTCGGTGTCGAACAGGGCGGCTCGGTGCGCGAGTAGTTCGGGGCCCTGCTTGCTCCAGTAGCCGCCCCAGTCGGCGCCTTCGGTGAACGAGCCGTAGCCGTCGAGCGTGGAAAAGACGTCCCAGGTGTAGAGCGCGGTCATGATGATTCCCTTCTCCTTCGCGGTCAGCTTTCACCCGTACCACGAACGGCTCGCCCCGGATCCGACAATCGCGACGCAAGATTTCGGCGGATGCCCGTCCACGCGCGTGCGCCCTGATGGATCGCGAGCCATCCATGGACTGCCGTCAACCCTTTCGATAGCAGGTAGAGGAACTCCTGGCACCAGCTGACGAACTCCTCGTCCTTTGCGCCTGCGTAGGGGCCAGTGGCGAGTCCTCCGGGCCGGGTTGTGGCCGACGAACATGATGCCGCCGAGGGAAAACGCCGAGTCTGCTCGTCCTGTCCGAGGGTTCCCATGAGTCCGTCGCCGGCGGAGAAGAACGCCTCACCGCGGAGCCGCCCGTGAACGGGTACGACGCCGTCGGGATACCGGACCAGCTTGGCAAGATGTGCCCGGAACACCGACAGCGGATCCTGCGTAAGCATCGGCGGCCTCTCGGGAAGGTCCAGGACGTGAACAGGTGGTCGCCTTAAGGGCCCGGACGGAGCGCAGCGGGCGTCCGCCACCCAGTATGTTGGGCCGCGGCGCGTGCTTTCGTCATCACCAGTGCGTGCAAGCACCCGGAGGTGCTTGCGCAAACTTCGCCCTCGAGGTGCGGGGCGCCGACGGCGTCGCAATCGGCGCGGCCGCACTCGCCTATTCCGACGTAACTACAGCACCCTCATGGAGCAGCACGTATGACGAAGCAGACCGTGCCTGAAGCATCCGAGATCTGGATGGGCCCGCTCGCCCCGATCCAACCGGGCGGCCTCGTACGCCCCCGCATCGGCATCGGCGGCATCTCAATCGAATCGAGCACCTTCTCGCCGCACGTGTCAGGCGACGAGGCGTTCACGATCCGCGAGGGCGACGAGCTCCTCGGGTACTACCCCTTCCTCGACGAGGGGCGCGAACTCCGCGAGGCCGCGGAGTGGGTACCGATCCACCACGGCCGGTCGCTGCCGGGCGGACCCGTCGCACCCGAGACGTACCAGCGGATGAAGTCCGCGATCGTCGAGGGCATCCACTCAGCCGGCCCCTTCGACGGCTTCTTCTTCGACATCCACGGCGCGATGAGCGTCGTCGGCCTGGACGACGCCGAGGGGGACCTCGCCTTCGCGGTGCGCGAGATCCTTGGCCCCGACACGCTCGTCTCGACCTCGATGGACCTGCACGGCAACGTTTCGCGTGCCCTGCTCGACCAGGTCGACCTCATCACCTGCTACCGCATGGCGCCGCACGAGGACTGGATGAACACCAAGGAGCGCGCCGTGCACAACCTGCTCGAGCGGCTGCGCGGTGAGCACGGCACCGACCCGCTCGAACGCCGGCCGTTCAAAGCATGGCTGCAGGTGCCGCTGCTCCTGCCCGGCGAGAAGACGAGCACCCGGCTGGAGCCCGCGAGGGGCATCTACGCCGAGGTGCCGCTGATCGAGTCGCTCGACGGCGTCGTCGACGCCGCGATCTGGGTCGGCTACGCCTGGGCCGACGAACCGCGCTGCCAGGCTGCCGTCGTGGTTACCGGCGACGATCGCGAGGTGATCGCCCGCGAGGCCGAGCGTCTGGCCCACCGCTATTGGGATGCCCGCGCCGAGTTCGTGTTCGTCGGCCCGACCGCCACGCTCGGCGACGCCCTCGACCGTGCACTCGCGGAGGGCGCCGCGCGTCCCTACGTCATATCGGACTCCGGCGACAATCCGACCGCCGGGGGCGCCGGGGACGTGTCATGGACCCTCGGCGAACTGCTCGCCCGCGACGACCTCCGCGACGGCTCGCGGCAGGTCATCACCGCATCGATCTTCGACGCGGCCGCGGTCGCGGGGGCCGTCGCCGCCGGCGTCGGCGCGACCGTGACGCTCGAGATCGGCGGGCGCATCGACCCCGGCCCGCGCGGTCCAGTGCCGATCACGGGCGAGGTGCGCGCGATCGTCGACGGCGACCCCGATGCCGGCACGCAGGTCGTGATCCGCGCGGGGAGCGTCGACGCCATCGTCACCGAGCGGCGCAAACCCTTCCACTACCTGCGCGACTTCAGGATGCTCGGCCTCGAACCCGAGACCGCCGACATCGTGATCGTGAAGATCGGCTACCTCGAGCCCGAGTTGTACGAGCTCGCAGGCGACTGGACGCTCGCGCTGACCCCGGGCGGCGTCGACCAGGACCTGCTGCGGCTCGGCCACCACCGCCTCGGGCCCGGCGTCTACCCCTTCGACGCCGACGCCGACGCCGACGAGCCTGCGCTGACCGCCGTCGTGACCCGCCGCGGAGACGACCGACCATGCTGACCGCCGTCGAGACCCGCACCGGCCCCGACATCGGCGTCCTCGCACCTGCGTACGCGTCGAACAGCGTGCCCGAGTGGTACCGCGACGCGAAACGCGGCTTCATGGCGCTGCTGGTGCGCTGATCGAACCTGCGGTGTTGGAGCGGCCGACGTCTGTACGGGTGGCCACGACCCATGCAACATGCCGCCCCCGATTGTCGGCCAGGACGGCGTGGCAGCGTACAAGCTCGGCCAATTCGTCGCTGCCTCGCCAGGGCAGGCGCACCTGCCGGGCCATCAGCCACGCCGACAGGACGAGCCCGACGATGAAGAGCGGCAGAGCAGCCGCAGCAGCCTCTGCTGTGTCGCGGAGGAACTCTGCGCCGGACAGGCTGACGCCAAACGCGAGCGACACCTCACCGGCGGTCACGTCGGTGACCCGTCCGCCGAACATGGTCGCCGAGCAGGGTTGCCAAGCCGCGACCTCTCGCTCGATGGGGGATCTCGCTATAGATCTTCCATCTTGATGCGGGTTCGGTAGTTCTCGTAGGCCGGTTTGCGGATGTAGTCGCCGGTGCAGAGGCCGAATGTGCCCAGCGCGGTGTCGGAGGCGGAGTCGGCGTCGGAGAGCGCGAAGAGCTCGAACTGCGTCGCGCCCGCGGCGGTGGACGCGTCGATCAGCGTGGTCAAGGAGGAAACCTGGCCGGCGGGTGTGCGGTGCGCGCCGCTTGGGCTGCCGGCCTCGGCGATGTGGATCGGCAGGTCGGTCGGGAAATGTGCCTCGGCGAGGCGGTCGCGAAGGTGGTTCACGGCGTGCAGGGTGGCGCCGTGGACGTCGTCATGGGGTGAGAACGCGTCGGGGTAGAGGCCGAGTCCCACGTAATCCACGTGCGCGGCGAACTGGGCGTACGGGAACGAGGTGAGGCTCTTCCAGAAATCGTCGTCGCCCCCGAGCCATTCGGCGGGTTCGGCGAGCGAGAAGCCGACCTGGACGCCGTCGTGGACCTGGGCGCGCGCGTGGGGCAGACCTTGGGTGAGTGCGGCGATCACGCCGGGCGAGCTGCCGTCGATACGTGGGATGGGAAAGTTCGCCTCGAGGGTGACCTGTAGGTATTTGACGAGGTGCCCGTAGCGGTCGAGGGCGCGGTCGATGAAGTCAAGCCAGCCGTCGAGGTCGGCGACCGGTGGCAGGTAGCTGAGCACCAGGTCCAGCTCGCGACCGCCGGTGACGTACCAATCGTCGGGCATGGTCAGGTGGTCGAGGTCGCCCGACGCGTCGATCTCTCGCTCCAGGCTGGTGTTGCCGCCGCACCAGCGGACGTATTCGCGGATCACGAAGGGACGCCCGGCAGCCAGTTCGTCGACGAGTGGGCCGATCCGTTGCGGATCGGCGGGACCGGCGCAGGTGGCTCCGGCGCGGCTGCCGACATAGATACCGAACTTCATGCGAGCACCTCCAGGTCGCCGCCGGCGAGTCGGTCGGCGGTCTCGGTCAGCCAGGTGATCTCGGTGGCCAGTATGCGCAGCCAGTAGTGAACCTCGATCATCTGGATTTCGGGCAGGCCGAGCGGGATCACTGGCGTTTCGTGCCGCAGGCGTTCAACGCGGGCGCGCAACACGGCGATCGCCTCAGCCGTGGGCAGGATTCCCAGGTACGCCACGGCGGTGAGGAAGTCGGCCGAGGCGGGCGTGGTCTCGGTCAGCGCTTCGCGGACGCGCACACGGAACAGGTTGATTCCGGCATCGGTGGGCTGATAGGTGGTTCTGGCAGGGCGGTTGGCGACGCTTTCCGGCTCGCCGGCATGGAGTAGGCCGCCGTCGGTCAGCGACTTCAGCAGCGTGACCACGCTGCTGCGACGGACTTTGAGATGGGGGTAGCGGGTCTCGAGGCGCGCGGTGACCTCGTAGGCGTGGGCGGGTTGCTCGACAAGGAGGCCGAGGATCGGGAGTACGAGGCTGTTGCGGGCGGCGTCCAGCGGCATGCGATCAAGGGTATAGTCGTATACGTCTAATGGCTAGCCCTTTTCTGCCCGGAGGGCACTGCCCCTAGCGACACCGCTCGATCAGCGGCTGCCCGATGATGTTGGATCGTAAGTACGGATCAGGGCCGTGAAGTTGTTCCAGCCTTAGGAGGAATGCACGAGGGTAGGAATTAGCCTCGGGCATTCGTCATCGTTGGCAGCGCTACGGGCTGCCGGCCAGATGGCACGCTGCTCCGGCGCACGACGCATGATCGGCCCATGCTGACATGTCTATGCGGGAATTGTGGTGCGATCACTCAGATATTGCCGGGCGCGCCAGGCGGTGTCGCGCGCGATCGTTGAGGCGAGCCCGGTGTGGGCGGCGGGATCGAGGAGCTGCCGTAGGCGGGCCGGGTCGAGCTGGTCGCTCACGCGAGGGTCGCGGCCGAGGAGGTCAAGGAAGTCGCCACCGGCGAGGGCCGCCTGCGTCGCGTTGTCGTACACGATGGCGTGGGCGCGATCCCGGCCGACGAACTCGGCCAACGCGATCATGATCGCCTCCGAGGAGATGAGACCGGCGGTCAGGCGGATGTTTTCCCGCATGCGATCCGGGAAGATCTCCAGCCCGCCGAGGATGCGGCGCAGCCGCACCAGCAGATCTCCCATGGCGATCAGCGATCGTTCCAGAATGTCGGTCATGAGGGCGGTTGCTGCCCCGTCGGCCTCGCTCGGCCGGACGAGCGCTTCCATCGCAGCCGGGGCGAGGGCGCGGATCTCTGCCGACAGCTGGAAGACGTCGTAGGTGAGCTTCGGATTGCGCTTGTGCGGCATGGTGGAACTGCCGACGGAACCGTCGGGCACTGGCTCGCTCAGTTCCCCGAACTCCGTCTGCATCAAGGTGGCGACGTCGGCGCAGATCCGGGCTGCGGTCGCGGAGGCGACTGCCAGCGCGGAGACGTACCCGGCGAAGGGATCGAGCAGCGCCCGCGACGGCACGGGCATCGGGTCGAGGCCGAGGTCTTCGGCGATCAATTCCTGGACGTGGGGTCCCGGCTCTCCCAGGGCGGCGAACGTTCCGACCGCACCGCCCATCATCACTGTCAGGCACGCCTGGATGGCGACGTTGTTGCGCTGGTGCGCCCGGACGAGTTCGTCCAGCCAGCCCGCCGCCTTGAACCCGAACGTGATCGGCACGGCGTGCTGGCCGTGCGTACGACCGGCCATGAGCATGTCCGCGTTGTCCTCGGCAAGATCGGCGACGACGGCGACAACGTCGGCGTGCAGCCGGGAGACGATGGCGTGCGCCCGCTTCAACAGCAGCGCGTGTCCAGTCTGCATGACATTCTGCGACGTGGCTCCCCAGTGGACGTAGCCACCGGCCTCGTCGCCGGCGACCCGGACCAGCTCCGAGATCAACGGCATCAGCGGATGCTCCTGCTCCGCCAGCGCGCGGCGTACCCTCTGGATGTCCATGCGGCTCAGCCGAGCCGCATCTTCGATGGCTGCGGCCTGCTCAGCCGGGACGATGCCGATCTTGGCCTGGGCTCGCGCGAGCGCCGCCTCGACGTCGAGCCACGCCTGCCAGACGCTCTCAGTCGTGAACAACGGCCGAATGCCGGCGTCGGGCAGATTGTAGTCAGTGAACCGGATCGCCTTGCCTGCTGCTTCGGCGATGGTCGGTGTGGTCGGAACCGGTTCGTCGGTCGTGTTGCCGGCCGTCATACGCTGTCAAACCCCCATGGAGCGCCGTCGTCGGCGCCCGTGTTCGAGCCGGTTCGAAACAACCAGGATGATGAAGATCAAGACGATCTGGAGCGTGCCGTACGCCGACGCCGTGCCGAAGTCGGCCGCGTAGATGCGCTGGTAGATCGCCACTGATAGCGGCGCGAAGCCGACTGGGTAGACGATGACCGACGCGACGTACTCGCCGACGCCTTCGACGAAGGCCAGCAGGGCGCCCGCGATGACTCCCTTTGCGATCAAGGGCAATACGACGGTGCGCAATGCGCGCAACGGCGAAGCCCCGAGGGACTGCGCGGCTTCGTCGATGGATGGATCGACCTGGGCGATCGCTGCGCTGGTGGAGCGGAAGACCAGCGGCATGAATCGGACGAAGTACGCCACTGGCAGGATCGCGATCGAGCCGACGAGGATGAGCCCCAATGACGATGGCGAGTCCCCGCCGAAGGCGGTCACCAGGTTGATGCCGATGACGGTGCCCGGCAACGCCCACGGCAGCATGACTGCGAGGTCGAGCAGCGAGCCGCCCCGGCGGCCGGGCCATCGCGCGATGATCCAGGCGGCCGCGGCGCCGATGACGACGGCCGTACAAGTGGCGACGAGACTCGTTTGAACGCTGACGTTGATCGGCAGGAGGCTGGCCGGATCGGTGAAGATCCGGGTGTAGTTGGCGAGCGTGTAGTCCGGCGGCAGGACCTGGATCGTCCAGGTCCGGTCCACGGAGAACGACACGAGCACGATGACGGCGATCGGCGCCAGCAGCACGAGGCTCAGTACAACGCTTCCCGCGAGAGCCAACGCGGATCGGATGCCCCGCGTCTGGGTCCGTGACCGCTGGATGCCTTTGGACAGGCTGCGATGAATGCGCCGGCCCTGATACCACCGCATCATCAGCAGGAAGGCGATCGAGACCACGGCCAGCACCGTCGATTGCGCGGCGGCCAGCTCGTACATGCCGCCCGTACGCGTGGCGACGATCTGCATCGTGAGGGTCTGCACGTTGTAGAGCTGGGGTGCGGTGAACGAGCCCATGGACCGCATGAACGTCAGCAGACCGCCGGAGACCAACGCCGGGGTGAGCATCGGCAGCATGACCGTCGCCCAGACTTTCCAGCGCGGCGCGCCCAGGCTCTGCGCCGCCTCCTCCAGCGACGGGTCCATCCCGGACAGTCCGGCCGCGACGGTGAGGTAGAAGTACGGATACATCGTGAAGGTGTGCACCAGTAGGACACCGGCGACACCGCGGACCGACACGGCTCCGGCGCTGATACCCAGGAGCTCGTGTGCCGCCCGTGGCACGATGCCGGTCTCGCTGAAGAGCAGCACGAACGAGACGGCGCCGATCAAGGGCGGCAACGCCATCGGCAGCACGGCGAGCACTTCGAGCACTCGGCGGCCGGGGAACTCGAACCGGGTCAGCAGCACGGCGAGCACCGTGCCGACCAGTGCGCACAACACGACCGAGCCGAGCGAGATCCCCACCGACAACATCAGGGCCGTCCGCGCGCTACCGGAGAAGAAGGTTCCGTAATTGGCGGCGAGTCCTTGCCCCTGCCCGCTCGCAGCCGCCGTGTGCAGCATGGGTGTCACGACGAAGAACGCGATGACAAGGAAGACTGGCGCGGTCAGCAGATAGATGAACCGGTCGCCGGCGGTCAGCCGTCGCCGTGATCGTCCGCGGCCAGGGATCTCGCCAGCCGGTGGCGCCTCGGCAGGGGGCAAGGTCCGAGCGTCGGTGGTCGTCATTCCGGGATCAGCCAGGTGCTGGTCTCGTCGACGCCGAGGCTGACCCGTTCACCCTGCTCGGGTGCAGTCTGTCCATCGGATGCCGACACGACGACGGTGGACCCGCCGACGTCGACGGTGGCGGTCACAGTGGCGCCGAGGTACTCGACGCGACTCACCTCGCCGCGCAGCAGCGCCTCGGACTCGGCGACCAGACGGAGGGCCTGTGGGCGTACCGAAAGCTCTGCCGTGGACCCGGCGGCGACCTTCATGGCGGCGGACCGCGGCACGGTGATCACCCGGCTGCCGCCGGCGAGCGACACGTCGGCGGTGCCGTCGCCGACGGCGACCACTGTCACGGGCAGGACATTGCTGCGGCCGATGAAGCGGGCCACGAACGAGGTGGCCGGCTGGCGGTAGATGCGGCGAGGCTCGTCGATCTGGTGCGCGCGGCCGTCGGCGAGAACTGCTATCCGGTCGCTGATCGCCATCGCCTCCGCCTGGTCGTGAGTGACGTATACGGCCGTGGTGCCGCTGGTTTCCTGTACCTCGCGGATTTGCGTGCGGGTTTCCTCACGCAGCTTGGCGTCGAGGTTGGACAGCGGCTCGTCGAGCAGCAGTAGATCCGGCTGGATGACGACCGCGCGGGCGAGGGCGACCCGCTGCTGCTGGCCACCGGAGAGCTGGTCGATGCCGCGGCTCCCCATGCCGTCCAGGCCCACCATCGACAGCGCCGCGGCCACCTGCGAGTCGCGGCTTTCCCTCGCTGCGCGTCTGATCTTCAGCCCGTACGCCACGTTCTCGGCGACGGTCATGTGAGGGAACAGCGCGTAGTTCTGGAAGACCATTCCGATCCCGCGTTTGTGCGGGGCGAGCCGGGTGACCTCGCGGTCGCCGAACCAGATGGAGCCCGTCGTCGGCGCGACGAAACCGGCGACCATCCGCAGCAGCGTCGACTTGCCGCAGCCCGAGGGGCCGAGGAGCGTGAAGAACTCCCCGGCCTGGATCGTCAGGTCCGCCGAGATCGCCGGTTCTGCCTCGGGCGCGGCGGCGTAGGTCTTGCTCACATGGTCAAGTCGAATCGGGATCATGAGCGCTCCCTTAAACCTGGCGAACGCGGCCGGCGTCAGCCACGGTTCTTGATGTTGTCGATCCAGTACTGGATCCACGTGTCGGAGTTGGCGGCGACCACCTTGCTGTCGACCGGCAGCTCCGTGTAAGTGAGCTGGGCGAGCCAGTCCGGCTTCTCGGAGATCGCGACGGTGGGGATCTGGAAGGCGTTCTTCGCCAGCCAGGCCTGTGTCTTCTCCGACAGCAGGAAGCCGGCGAACGCATCCGCACCGGCGGCGTTCGGGCCGCCCTTGACCTTCGCGAATCCGTCGAGGTTGATCGGGGTGCCGGAGGCAGGGACCTTGATCGAGAAGGGCGCGCCCTTGGCCGCTTGGGCGAGGATGTCCTGCTGATTCCAGATCGTCAGGGCCGCCTCCTGCCGCTGCAGGCGCAGGTAGAGGTCCGAGGGGTTCGCCGCGTAGTCCTTGGTGTTGGCGTCGAGCTTCTTCAGGAAGTCGTAGCCGGCCTGCGGCGAGGACGCCTTCGCGTACTGCTGGTAGATCAGCGCCGAGAAGACGCTGCGCATCGTGCCGGACGGCGCCACGTCACGGATGAGGATCTTGTCCTTGTACTGCGGCAGGATGAGGTCGGCCCAGTCGTTGGGAACGTCCGCGGCCTTGATCACGTCATGGTTGTACGCGATGAGCTGCAGTTGCTGTTGTTCGGCGAGCCAGGCGTCGCCGGTGCCGTGGAACTTGGCCGGCACTCGCGACAGGACGTCTGCGCCGAACGGCGTCAGCAGGCCCTTGGCGGTGGCGCCCTCGAACTGCGATGGCGTGCCGCCCCACCAGATGTCGGCTTGGGGCCGGGTCTTCTCGGCGTTGACCCGGTCGGCGACCTCCTGCGCGCCGAGGGTCAGTAGCTGCACCTTGTATTCAGGGTGGGCTGCCTGAAATTCCTTGACCACGTAGTCAGTGATGTTGCTCGGACGGGGGGAGTAGACGGTGACCGTGGTCTGGCCGGGCGATTGCGACGTGCTGCTGGACAAGCCGCAGCCTGCCGTCGCGAGTACTGCCACCGCCGCCAGCGTTGACAGGGCGGTGAACCTGGGTGCGAGCCGCCTCATGCCTACCTCCTTCACGTGGTCGAGACGTGCCGTCGACATCGGTTGGATGACCGGGTGAACCATGGTGGATCGATTCACCACGTCCGCACGAGGAAACCAGGCTCATCCGCGTGTGTCAAGAGCATTGCCGGGATGCTGCGACGACGAGACGACCGGCTGCACTGACCTGCCCGGTGTATCGACGCCGTCTAGCTGGGCGAGCGGTCCTCGATGTGGTCACCACAGGACTCCCGCACAACCAGCCGCGGCTCCGTCAGGTGCGATCGCACGGTGGGCTCCGCGCCGGAGATGACCGCGAGCAACGCCTGGGCGGCCGTCTCGCCGAGGAGCCGGCCGTTGGTCGCGACGCTCGTCAGGGATGGCACCGACGCCTGCGCGGCGGCGACGTCGTCGTAGCCGATGATCCGCGTGGCTCCGGCGCGGCCCTGCTCGTACAAGGCCCGGGCGACGCCCATCGCGATGCTGTCGTTGTGGCAGATGACGCCGTCCGGCAGTTCGCCGCGGCTCAGCGCGTGACCTGCCCGCAGGCCGGCCTCCACGGTGGACTCGCTGGTCACGTCGACAAGGCTGACGCCGGTGCCGGACTCGGCGATGGCCCTGCGTACGCCGTGGAGCCGGTCGATCCGTGCGACGCCGAGTTCAGGCCCGCCGATGTAGCTGATGGACCGGCACCGGTGCGCGCGGACGAGGTGGTCCGCGGCCAGATATCCACCCCGCACCTCGTCGGAGCCGACGTAGGGCTCGGTGGACCCGGCGATGTAGCGGCTCAGGAAGACCGTGGGTACGTCCCACGAGTGAATGGCGTTGACCAGGTCGCGGTCACTGCCCGTGGCCGGAATGATGGCCAGCGCCGCCACCTGGTGCTCGCGCAGCATCCGCAGCAGTCGCGCCTGCTGGTCGAGCTGATCGCGCGTCGACACCATCAACGACATGTAACCGCTGTCGGTGAAGGTCGACTCCACCCCGATCAGGACCTCGCCGAAGAAGGGCCGGTCGATGTTGGGCACGATCACACCGATCGTCCGGCCCTTTCGGCGCAGCGACGCCGCGCCCTCGTTGTAGACATACCCGAGTGTGTCGATCGACGCCAGGACGCGCTCCCGGGTGGCCGTCGACACCCGACCCGTGCCGGTGATGACATACGAGGCAGTTGTCCGTGACACCCCCGCGTGCCGAGCGACGTCGATCAAGGTCACCCGACTGCCCATACGATCACGCTAGCAGGCACCGAGTACCTGTCGCGCGCTCGACCACCCAGTGCGCCGGCATTGCGCCCGGCGGGTCGAAGGACGGACGGCCGCCGACCTTCGACCCCCAGATCAGACAATCTGAATCCGCACCACACCGACGTCTGGTGAGTCGCGTTCAGATGAGCTGATCAAATCGCTCGCACCTCGCCGCTGAAAGCATCACTCGGCGTTAGACGGCACGGACGTGGAAGATGGCCAGGCGGGCGTCATGCCCGTCGACGTTCATGTTGACGGTCTTGGTGGTGTTCAGGGTGATCTGCACGGAACCGTTGCCGGGCAACCAGTGCAGGCGATCGATGCCGGTGCCGAACGCTTTCTGCTCCGCGGCCAGGTCCGACGCGGTGCCGAAGTCCGGGCGGTTGGTGTCCGCGCCCCAGATCACCAACCTGCCCGCGTTGTGGTGCGCGAGCGCCCTGGCCTTGTGGATGTCCCGCATCAGCCACCATTCGTCGCGCAGGTCCGTGCGCTGGTCGCCGTTGAACGCGTTCGCGATGTAGTGAGTGTTGAGTACCGCGAACTCGACGGCCGGATGGTCCTCGTGCTGGACGACGACCTCGTTGAACCAACGGGGTGGGGTCACGCCGGTGATGCCGCCGTGCGCGCGCTGGGTCCGGCTGGACACGACGACCCACGGCCTGCCGACGCAGATCGGGATCCGGAACGACGTCTCGTGGCGTAGGAAAGCCTTGGTGTAGAGCGGGCCGAAGTAGTGGTCGATCATCTCCTCTTCGCCGGTGTCGCCTTCGCTGATCTCCTGGAAGCACACCAGCGGCCTGTTTTCGCCGTCGGCGTTGCGTACGGCGTCGAACGCGGCGTCGCGGGCGCCGAGGTTGTCCCGGCCGATGTTCGCCGTGATCACCGGCAGTCGGAACCAGTCGGTCGCCGCCGCTGCCGTGCCTGCGCCCGCGATGGCGCCGGCAAGCATGCCTCCGCCGAGTGCGAGTGCCTTACGCCTGCTCATCATGCTGGTCATAGTCGGACTCCAGTCAAGTGCGTGATTGGATACGAGTTAGAGAAACCGGTCGGGTGATGCTCTCCAGCGATCCACGCGTTTGCCCGGGGCTGCTTCACCCCGAGCGTCGCGAAGCGGCCGTGGGGCAAGCGCGTGGATCGCGGCTCAGTCATTCGACGTAGAAGCCCCCGGAGTCGAGCTTGAGCTCACCGATGATGGGGTGGCGCTTGCCGGTCGCCGCGTCGTACCAGGCCCAGACGACGCACCTGCGGTTGCCTTCGGTGTAGAAGGCCGCCATGGCGCCGGGACCGGTGTGGTTGCCCGGCAGTCCTCGATACGGCCCCAGCCCTCCGGTGCCGGTGTAGCCGAAGTAGGGCTGGTTGGCACCGTCCTTGAGCAGGGTGCAGCGGCTGGACGGGATCGGGGCGGTTCCGCAGTCGGCGATGCCGGTCGCGTACCGGGCACTGTTCCAGTTGTTGCCCGAGAACAGCAGGTAGTAGTGGTTCGCCCCGCCGACGAAGATCGAGGGATTTTCGATGACGTGGGTCTCCCCGGAGTCGTTGACGGTGTCCCAGGCCAGGTCGGTGCTCTTCAGCGCGTCGCGGCGGGTGCTCCAGAGGGCGAAGCCGTCGGAGCCCACCTGCACGATGGAGATCCCGGTCTCCGGATACGAGGTGATCGCGTCGTCGCGATACGCGACGTAGAGCTTGCCGTTCGCGACGAACGGGTTGGGGTCGATGGCCCACCGGCCGCCGCTGGGGCAGGCCCACTCGCCCTTGTTGGTGAAGGGGCTCTTGGCTCCGCCGGAGGTGGCCAGCCCGATGCACTTCTGGCTGGTGCCGGCTTTCGTGGCTGCGTAGTACATGTAGTACGTGCCGTTGTACAACGCCACGCCGGGTGCCCAGACGGCGCCGTTGTCCACCGCCCATGAGCCCGGGCCCGAGGGCAACGCGTCGCCGGCGACGCAGTCCGACATGCTGACGGTGTCGCCCGATCCGTGGTTGAGGAAGGGCACGTACAACGTCACGCCGCTCTGAGCGCCGCAGCGGGGGCCGGCGCCGGAGCCGACGGTCGTGCCGTAGGTGACGTAGGTGCCGTCCTTGGCTTGCAGGGTGCTCGGGTCGGCCAGGCTGAACGACGACGAGCCGGTGGACGCCTGAGCGGCGGTCGGCCCCTCCGGTGCACCCAACGCGATCGCTGTGGTGACCGCCAACGCCACTGCCAATGCTGACGCGAGCAGCGATTTCTGCCGTGGTCTGGTCATGGGTCCTCCTTCTTCGAGCCCGGGGTCCTCGTCCGGGCACGCGAAAATCCGTCACATCTATACCGGCACCGATGGAAAAATGGAACATCGTCGCAGTGATTTCCTTCGAACAATGGAAATTTTTCGAAGCTTTGCCAGGTCCCGGCGGGTGGCGGACGATGCGGTGCATTGTGCCCCTTGATTAATCGATTCATCAACCGCTAGCTTTCTCCCGACTCGGACTACGGTGTCCGCGCTCGAGAGGAGTCCGTTGTGGACCGTCGTCGCCGTCGTGTGCTGGCCGGCCTCCTCCTGACCACGGTGATGCTGCTGGTCACCGCAAATCCGCAACCGGTCACGATATTCGGCCCGGTGGATGTGCGCGTGAGCTGGCTGTGGTCGTGGCTGACGGCGCCGTCAGCGTTCGCGGGAGGGCAACCGATCGGTCCCGCGCAGGAGAGCGGGACAGCGGCAGGCAAGGGTCACTACGTCGGATACGCCGCCACGAAGGCGTCCGGCGGGGCGGGTCGGGTACCGGACTCGACGTCGGCCGAGCGGCAGGACGGCAGGGTCCAGCAGCTGACTACTCCGGACATCAAGGGCTTCGAACCCGGCCGGAGCGTGCGTAGCGCGAAGGACTCGACTGCGGGTTCCGACCTGTTCGTGAATCCGGACGGCTCCTACACGCGTGAGGTGTCCCAAGGCACCGTCAACTTCCAGGACGCGAAGGGCGCCTGGCAGAAGATCGACGCCCGAGTGACGTCTGTGGGGGAGCGGCTGGGCCAGCGGGCGAACCGGCTGGGGCTGCAGTTCGCGCGCCGCGGCGACGACCGGCGGCTGGTGTCGGCGTCGTTCGACGGCGTCGGGTTCGGTTACTCGTTGCAGGGCGCGTCCGGTGTTCCGGCGCAGACCGGGGCGTACTCGGTGACCTATGCCGGGGTGTTGCCGGGGACCGATGTGGTGGTGGAATCCCGGGAGAGCGGGGTCAAGGAGTCGATCGTGCTCCAGCGGCGGGGCGCCGTGCACGAGTGGGTCTTCCCGCTCCAGCTGGACGGCCTCGTCGCCGCGCTCGACGCCGACGGTGGTGTCGTGCTCACCGATGCGAAGGGTGCGGTCAAGGGCCGCATCCCGCCGGGCCTGATGCACGACTCCAAGTTCGACACCGCCAGTGGGGAGTTCACGACATCGAATGCCGTTCGCTACGAGCTGGTCCAGGTCGGCGGCGGCGTCGGCCTGAAGGTGATCGCGGACGAGCAGTGGCTCACCGCGCCCGAGCGCGTCTACCCCGTAACGGTCGACCCGACCGCGGAGTTCATGAACACCTCGGACACCTACATGTACTACGGCAACGACGTGGACCACTCCGGCGAGGACAACCTCGCCGTCGGCACCTGGGACGCCGGTACGCATCGGGGCAAGGCGCTGATGGCGTTCTCCGGTTTCAGCAGCACGTTCAGCGGGCTGCGGATCACGTCGGCTCGGCTGTACCTGTTCCTGACCTGGCAGGGCAGTTGCACCGCACAGCCGTACACGGTTCATCAGGTCAACGAGTCCTGGTCGCAGAGCACCGTCCGCTATGGCAGCGTGAATTACGACGGCCCGGCGTTCAGCTCCGCGATCGGAACGCAGACACCGACGAACTATTCGCAGGCGTGTGCGAATACCGGTGGTGATCGGACGGTCGGCGAGTGGACGAGCGTGGCGTTGGACAAGGCCACGCTCGACGGCTGGCTCAGCGGCACGATCCCCAATTACGGCCTGCTGGTCAACGCCTCGCCGACCCAGACAGCCGACTTCAAGCGGTTCACTTCTCGCAACGGTCCGTCCGGGGCGGTCTGTGACAGCCACACGTGCGCTCCGTTCCTGTCGGTGTCCTACACCCCGAACAAGGCTCCGCAGATCGACGCGCAGTACCCGCCACGGGACTACCAGGCGACCTCGCTGACGCCGGAGTTGCTGGCCAAGGGGCATGACCCGGATGTGTGGCCGAAGGCCATGCAGTACAACTTCAAGGTCAACGACGCGTCAGGTGCGCTGGTGGCGACGTCGGGCTGGACCAGCTCGTCGAGCTGGACGGTGCCGGCGGGGAAGCTGCAGTGGTCCAAGACCTACTACTGGTGGGTCGTGTCCTACGACGGGTGGGCGAGCAGCCCGGATCCGCTGAACGTGGCGTACTACTTCCCACTGTCGACTCCGCCACCGCAGCCGTTGGTGACATCCGGCCTGTCGCAGGACGGCGGCGGCCGCGGGTTCGAACCAAGCGTCGGCAACTACACGACGGAGGCGATGGACGCGCAGGTCGCCACAGTCGGGCCGGCGTTGACGATCCAGCGGTCGTACAACAGCCGCGACCCGCGTACGGGGTCGGCGTTCGGCGCGGGCTGGTCGACGGTGGTCGACGCCAACGTCGTCGAGCGGTACACGACGGCGAACGCGAAGACGGCCGTGATCACGTATCCGACCGGGACAGAGGTGGCGTTCGGGCGTAACGCCGATGGCAGTTTCACTCCGCCGTCGGGCCGGTTCTCCGTGCTCACCGCGATCACCGGTGGGTATTCGCTGCTCGACAAGGACGGCACGACATATCTGTTCACCCGGCTCGTCTCTGGGACGGCGGGTGCGAACGCGCTCTATGGGCTGACGTCGATCAAGGATTCGGCGGGTCGGGCGCTGACCTTCGCGTACGACGCGGCGGGTCGGGTCGAGACCATGACGTCGGCCTCCGGCCGCGCGCTGCATCTGACGTGGTCCACGCCCGCGGGCGCGAGCAAGGCCCACGTCGCCACGGTCTACACCGACCCGGCGGTCGCGGGCGACTCCAGCTCCGTTTCCATCTGGTCGTACGCCTACAGCGGTGACCAGCTCACGAAGGTGTGCCCACCGACCGACACCACGCACTGCACGACCTACGAGTACGGTACTGGCACGCAATACCCGACGGCATTGCTGGACGCAGGTCCCCGTTCGTACTGGCGGCTGTCGGAGGCGGCGGGAGTGGCCAAGGCGGCCAGCACGGTGCTGGACAATGCCGGCACCGACGCCGCGACATTCAAGAATGTGACGCTGGGCCAGGCGGGATCGCTGCCCGGTTCGTCGGCGACGGCGGCCGGATTCAACGGCACCTCCTCCTACGTCGAGATGCCGGCCAAGCTGGTGACCGCGGCGAGCTATCAGTCGCTGAGCATGTGGTTCAAGACCACGACGCCCGAAGGGGTGTTGTTCAGCTATCAGAAGGACCCGATCACCAACGGCACCACCGCCGCCAACTACGTTCCGGCTCTGTATGTCGGTACCAGCGGAAAGCTGCACGCGGAGTTCTGGAACGGCGCGTCGGCCAGTGCCATCGCCTCGCCGAGCCCGGTCACCGACGGCGCTTGGCACCATGTGGTGCTCGCGGCGGCCGGTGACACCCAGACGCTCTACCTCGACGGGACTGCGGTCGGCACCCTGGCCGGGCTGATCAAACTGGCTGACGCGAACAGCACGGCGCACGAGTACGTCGGAGCCGGGTTCATCGGCGGAAGCTGGCCCGATCAGCCGCACCCGAGCGAGGCCGTCGCGACGTACTTCTCCGGATCGATCTCGGATGTGGCGTTGTTCGACCGGACGCTGACCGCGGCCGACGTCGCGAGCTTGCGCGGAGCGGCTTCGGCGGCCGCGCACCCGGTGACGAAGATCATCCGTCCCTCGGGTGCGACGGCGGCGCAGATCTCCTACGACCCGGTCAGCGGTGTCGTGACGCAGGTGATCGACGAGCACAACGGCACCTGGAAGATCAGCAACCCGACGGTGGCCGGATCGTCGCAGATCTACGCGGCGTCAGTGCTTTCCGGCGGCCCGGCCGATTATCTGCGGATGACCGAGACCGGAGTCTCCGAGGCGGTCAACGAGGTCAACGGCGGGGTGGCGACCTACAACACGGTGACCCTCGGCTCGCCCGGCCCGTTCGCCGACGCGACGGCGGCCAAGTTCAACGGAACTGCCTCCTACGTCGAGCTGCCGGCGACGGAGGTCCCCGGAACCGCGCCGAATTCGGTGTCGATGTGGTTCAGCATGCCGTCGGGATCGACCAAGGGCGGGGTGCTTTACGCGTACCAAAGCATGTCCATGGATGATGTCGACGCGGCCGGCAGCTGGGTGCCGGCGCTGTATGTGGGCGTCGACGGCAAGCTGCGCGGGGCGTTCTGGACCGGAAGCGCCGCGAACGTCTTGACCACCGCGGCCTCGGTGGCCGACGGTAAGTGGCATCACGTGGCCTTGGCCGCGAGCAGCACCAGCCAGTCCCTCTACCTGGACGGAACGCTGGTCGGCACCCGCAACGCGGCCCGGGTCGCACCCTCCACCACGCCCGTGTACGCCTACCTCGGCGCCGGGAAATGGTCGTCCGTTTGGACGGGATACGACGGGGACTCGTCAGGCTACTTCCCGGGGTCGATCGGCGAGTTCGCGTTCTTCACCTCGCAGCTGACCGCGGCCCAGGTCGCCGACCAGGTGGCGGCGGGCAAGAACGCCTCGGCGACCGCAGCGGGCGCGGCACTGGCGAAGAGAATCGTGGTGACCGATCCGCTGAACGCGACGACCACCTATCTCTACGACGTGGACAACGGCAGCCGTCAGGTCGCCGAGATCTGGGCCGACGGCGGCTCCGAGCGGCAGACGACGTACGGGTACAAGGACGGCTTCCTGCGGACGGTGACCGACCCGAACGGCAACGTGACCACCAGTGAGTACGACGGGCGGGGCAACACGGTCTCGGAGCAGACCTGCCAGGATCGATCGGCCGGAAGATGTTCCACCGTCTACTACTCCTACTTCCTGAACAGCGCCTCGGCGCTTGATCCTCGCAACGACCAGCTGACCGAGGTACGCGACGGCCGGTCGGCCGGCCCGACGGACAACACGTATGTGACGAAGTTCGAGTACGACGTGCTGGGCAACAAGACGAAGACGACCGACGCGCTCGGCCGCATCGCCAAGACCGACTACACCGACGGCACGACGATCGCGGCGGCCGACGGCGGGTTCGCCCCGGCCGGATTGCCCTGGCGCGTCACTTCGCCAGGCGGTCAGGTGCAGACGACCACCTACTTCGCCAATGGTGACGTGGCGCAGGTGACCGATCCGGCGCAATTGGTGACAAGGCTCGGATATGACGGGCTGGGCCGGGTGGTGTCGAAGACCGAGATCTCCGACGGGTACCCGAACGGTGTCGTGACGCGCGTTGTCTACGACAAGCTCGGGCGCATCACTCAGCAGACCGATCCGGCGACGACGAACCGGGTGACGGGCGCGGTCCACACTCCGGTGACTACCACGACCTACGACTATGACGGGCAGATCACTCAGCAGACGGTCGGCGATGCGACCGGTGGGGACGCCGCCCGGACCTTGAAGAACAGCTATGACGCCCTGGGCCACATCGCGACGGCGACCGACGCGACCGGGAAGGTGACGACGTTCGGGTACGACCTCTACGGCAACCTGACGCGCGAGGTCGACGAGACCGGGGTGGAGACCCGGTACGCATACGACGCGAACGGGCATCTGCTGACCAGCACGCTCGTCGGCTACACCGGCGACCCGAACAATCCCGTCTCCGCCCGGGACCTCGTGACCGAGTCGCGGGCGTACGACCCGGCGGGCCGGCTGGCGTCGATCACCGATGCGATGGGTTTCGTCACGGCATTCCTCTACACCGACAACAACCTCCAGGTCGCGGTGGTCAAGAAGAACGCCGACGGCAGCCAGTCCTACATCGCGGAGCAGACCGAGTACGACGCGGCCGGCAACGTGATCCGGGAAGTCACCAACAACAACGCCACCGAGACCGCGTATGCGGTGGACGCCGTTGGCCGGGTCACCGAGGAGACGCTGGATCCCAACGGCGTCGCTCGCAAGACCTTGTACTCCTACAACAACGACGACCAGGTCACCATGAAGTGGTACGGCGACCACACCGGCTACTTCGGTGCCGTAGGCAGCACCTACGACACTGCGGGCCGGATCACGTCCGACTTCGTGCGTTCGTCCGGACCGCTGTCACCGGCCGGCTGGTGGAAGCTCAACGCGACCAAAGGCACCAGTGCGGTCGACAGCTCCGACCACGACTTCACCGCGACCGCGACGAGCGGAGTCACCTGGTCCGGCGGCGCCGCGGCGTTCAACGGCAGTACGGGCTGGGCCACCACCTCCGAGCCTGTCCTGGACACCACGCAGAGCTTCTCCGTCATGGCCTGGGTCAAGCTCGGGGCGAACTCCGCGATCCAGTCCGTCGTGTCACAGGACGCGAACGTCGACTCAGGCTTCGAGCTGCAGTACCTGAAGACGGAGAACCGCTGGTCGTTCACCCGGAACCTGACCGACACCACCGCGGCGTCCTCTTCGACGGCCCAGTCCACCGCCGCACCCACCCTGAACACGTGGACCCATCTCGTGGGTGTCTACAATGCCGCCGACGGCAAGATGACGCTCTATGTCAATGGTGCCGCCCAGGGCACGGCCGCCGACACCACCCCGATAGCCTCCAGCGGGTCGCTGGCGATCGGCCGCTCCAAGTACAACGGGGCGACCGAAGCGCCGTTCACCGGGTCCATCGCCCAGGTCCAGGTCTACCAGCGGCCGCTGTCGGCATCGGACGTGTCCAGCTTGTACGGCCGTGGATGGTCGGAGGTCCGCGCCCTCGGCGACGTCATCAGCAGCACCAGCCACACGTATGACCAGCGTGGCCTGCCGTTGTCGGAGAAGGATCCGCTGGGCAACACGGAGTACTACGAGTACGACGAGTCCGACAACCTCGTGGTCACGACCAGCGCGCCGGTCAACGCGGAGTCCAACGGCGGCACGCCCGTGTCGTCGCGTCCCGTGACGACGACCGGCTTCGACACCTTCGGCGACGAGGTCGAGCTGCGGGACCCGGACGGCAACGTCACGGTGATCACCCGGGACGCGTCCGGCCAGCCGGTCAGCACCAGACTCCCGAACTACACCCCGCCCGGTGGCTCGCCGATCACCGCCTCCGTGTCCCGGACGTTCGACGGGTCCGGCAACGTCGCCTCCCTTACCGATGCGCTGGGCAAGGTCACCACCTACACCTACGACCAGTTCGGCCGTCTGTCCAAGACGGCCGCGCCCAACGGCGCGGTGACGACGTACGCGTACGACCTGAACGACGAGCTGCTCAAAACCGTCGACCCGCTGGGTGCGTACAGCGAGTCGACCTACGACTATCTCGGGCGCAAAATCACGGACTCGCGGTTCGAGCGGTCCACGTCCAGCACGTTCACCACGTCGTACGCATACAGCAGCGCCGGGTTCTTGCAGAAGGCGACGCGGCCGTCCGGGTCGTATGTCACTTACACCTCCAACGCAGCCGGTGACGTCATCACGCAAGCGGACGCGGCGGGCAACGCGACCCAGTACGCATACGACCACCTGGGCAGACAGGTGACCGTCACCGCGCCCGACGGCTCGAAGCGTCGGATGGTCTACGACGAGCCGGGCAACAACACCATGGTCAAGGCGTACGACTCGGCAGGCCGGTTGATCTCGAAGATCTCGGCGGCCTACGACGGCAACGGCAACCAGCTGAGTGCCACGGACGCGATGGGGCAGACGACGACGTTCGCGTACGACGCGACGGGGATGGTGACCGGGGAGACGCAGCCGGTCTCGGCGACGGCGTCGATCACGACGTCGTTCGGGTACGACGTGCAGGGCCACCGGACGCGGTACACCGACGGGCGCGGGAACAGGCACATCTCCACATACAACTCGTGGGGTCTGCTGGAGTCGCAGATCGAACCGGCGACGTCGGCGAATCCGACCGACCGGACGTGGACGACCTCGTATGACGCGGCTGGGCGGGCGGTGAAGCAGACCCAGCCGGGCGGGGTGGTCATCACCAACGGCTACGACGTCGTCGGGAACCTCACGGCTCAGTCCGGTTCGGGGGCGGAGGTGGCCACGGCCGATCGGACGTTCGGCTACGACCTGGCGGGGCAGCTGACGTCGATGAAGGCCGGGTCGGGGACGGACACGTTCGCGTACAACGATCGTGGGTCGCTGACCACGGCGTCGGGTCCGTCGGGAGCGTCGAGTTTCGCCTATAACGGCGACGGGCTGATGTCGGGGCGGACGGACGCCTCGGGGACGAGCACGTACTCGTATGACACGGTGGATCGGCTGGCCGGGGTCGCCGATGCGGCCACCGGTCAATCGGTGTCGTACACCTATGACGGGTTGTCGCGGCTGACGAAGCAGACCTACGGCACCGGCGACTACCGCAGCTTCGGCTACGACAGCGCCAGCCGCCTGGCCTCGGACACGCTGAAGACCTCGGCCGGCGCGACCGTCGCCTCGATCGCGTACGGGTACGACCTGGACGGCCGGGAGACCTCCAAGACGACGACCGGGTTCTCCGGGTCGGCGGCCCACACCTACACCTACGACTGGGCCGGTCGCCTGACGTCGTGGAACAACGGCACGACCACCACCAGCTACGCCTACGACGCGTCGGGCAACCGTACGCGGATCGGCGCGAAGGTGATGGTCTACGACGAGCGCGATCAGCTGGTGGGGGACGGGTCGACGACGTACTCCTACACCGCGCGGGGGACGTTGAAGTCCACGGTCGCCGGGTCGACGACGCAGACGCTCACGAGTGACGCGTATGGGCAGCAGACGGCGATCGGGTCGCAGGCGTACACGTACGACAGTCTGGGCCGGGTGCTGACGGCCGGGTCGACCAGCCTCGCATATTCCGGTTTGGACAATGATGTGGCGGGCGACGGGGCGGCGACCTACAGCCGGGATCCCGACGGTGGGGTGCTCGGCGTCAAGCCGACTTCCGGTGCCGGGATGTTCGCATGGGCGGACCTGCACACGGATCTGGTGGGGCAGTTCAGCTCGACCGGGGCGGCGTTGGCCGGGTCGTCGACGTATGACCCGTTCGGCACGGTGACGGCGACGGCGGGCAAGGTCGGCAATCTGGGTTATCAATCGGAGTGGACCGATAGTGTCGCCAACCGGGTCAACATGCACGCTCGCTGGTACAACCCGGCGACCGGGCAGTTCGACAACCGCGACACCGTCGACAACGATCCGATCCCGGATTCCATCGACGCTAACCATTATCAGTACGGCGACGGCAACCCGCTGCAGACCATCGACTCGACCGGGCACTGGGGCTGGAACCCGTTCAAGGCGGTCAAGAAGGCCGTCCACAAGGTCACGAGGTACGTCTCCCACACGGCGTACCACTACGCCTACAGCCACGCCCGGTCCTACTGGCACGCGGCTACCCACGTCGTGCGTCACGTCGTTCATCATGTGAAGAAGGCGGTGCACAAGGTCAGCCGGGCCGTTCACCGGGTGTACCGGTCGGTCAAACACACCGTCTATCGAGCCGTGCACTACGCGAAGAGGACTTACAAGAAGGCCGTCAGCACGGTCAAACATACGTACCACCGGGTGAAGCACAGTGTCGCCAAGCACATCAATCACATCAAGAGCAAGGTCAAGAACGCGTACCACCGGATCAAGCAGGCCGGTTCACGGATCGTCGCCAAGGTCGCCAAGACCGTCAAAGCAGCGGCCAACAAGGTCAAGGACGCCTATCACGCAACCGCGAAATGGGTGAAGGAACATAAGGACACGCTCATCCAGATCGGCGCGATCGTCGCGGGGGTGGCCGCCGGCATCGCCTGCACCGCGGTCACTGCCGGAGCCGGCGCGGTAGCCTGCGCCGTCGGAGCAATGGCGTTGATCAACCTCGGCAAGGACGCCGCGCAAGGCAACATCCACGGCTTCAAGGACGCCCTCGGCTCCCTTGGCCAAGGAGCGCTCCAAGGCGCCCTCAGCGTCGTCACCGGCGGAGTCGGCGGCGTCGTCGCGGGCAAGATCGCCGGAGCGCTAGGTGCCTTCGGCGCCAAAGCCGGCGGTCGTATGATCGCCGGATTCGTCAGCGGTGCCGGCGTCGACGCCGCCGAGCAGCTGGCCACCACCAGGCGCGTGGACTGGACTGGCGTCGCCGTCGCCGGCGGTCTCGGCGCGGTGCCTGGAGGAGCCGGCCGCCGCTCCGCCGACGACGGCCCGGCGCTGTCGGGCCGCGACCCAGGCAAGCCGAGGACGGAGCGCGACGTCGAGGAGCGCAGGAAGGCCGACGAGCGTACGGAGATCAAGGATGAAGTCGAAGCCCGCCTGAAGGGACAGCGGGCGGAAGCGGACCTGGCAAGCACCATTGCGACGGTGGGATATGCGTCGTCCCATCCCACTGCGCAGCACCACATGGTGCCGGTCCACGCGGGGGCGGGGGAGGGACTGACAATCATTCCGATGGTCCTCGCGATCGCCGCCAACAGGGTCAGGCTGTGGAGGAACCCGTAAGTCCGTGACGGATAACGTTACGCCCACGTATGAGGAAGCGATGCGGCTGCGGCGGAGCCTCGCGCGGAGACGGAAGGGGTTGGCTGTGCCTCGGGCGACAGCGATGGATGCGGCCGAGTGGGCCACGATCTTTGATCCGCTCGCGAAGTTCGAGCCCGACGAGCTGAGCCAGGTGGTACGCGAGTCTGCGTCGATCGAGCTGGCGCGGTGCGAGCGGCACGAGCGCCGGTCGTGGTTCGGCAAGTTCCTGGTCGCGGCGTCATACGTGGTGATGATCTGCGGGCTGATCGTGTCCGGCATCGTATTTCTGATGGTTCTCCGGGTGAGGCCCGAGGAATTCCAGGCAGGCTTGCAGATCTTCTGCGCCGCTGGCTTCCTCGCGGGTTGTCTCACGGTTCTGCACTGGTGGGTCGACTGGCTGACCACGCCGTACCGGCAATGGAGCAGGACAGTCCTCGGGATCGCCGCCATGGAAGGGGCGTGCGCTGCCGGCTCGCTAGCGGCCCTGTATGTGAGGCTCCCGGAGCTGTCCGACCGCTGGCTCCTGATGATTCCCAGCTGGCTGCTTCTGCTGCTCGCCATCGCGTCTGTTCCCCTGGTCTTTCGCTTCACCCACCACGAGAAGCCACCAGCGGTGGACCTCCAGTCCTTGACGCCGAAGCAGGTCGAATACCTCATTGCGTACCGGCGTAAAGCCCTGAAGGTCCTCAGGGCCCGGAGCATCGTGAGCTACCCCCTGTTCGACGAGCTAGACCAAAGCCCCTTGACCTAACGTGAGGAGCGGGCTTTCTGAACCGCAATTCCTTCTCGGCCGCGGCCCATTCGCTCTGGGTAGGACTTGGGTTGCTGAGACCTCTCCGAACACGTCAGCGGAGGCGGAAGCGGCGCGCGGTCCGGCGCGCTACGCGTACGCCGCCGACGAAGGCGCGGCCCATGCGGGCCGGTCCGGACGTGCTCAGCAGCTCGACCAGGTGCAGCGTCTCGCGCAGTTTCTGTTCACGTTCGTCGGCCAGCTGCTGGTAGGCGGCCCGTTGCGCCTGGGCGTCGGCCAGCAGCCGGGCCAGCTCGTCGCGTTCGGCCACGAGGTCGTGCCACGTCGCGGCCGGTTCGCCGGTCGGCACCTCGGCCGGGTCCAGTTCGATACCGGCCATCGCGGCCAGCGCAACCGTCAGATCGGCCACCCCTTCGGCCGGCCAGGCGTGCGCGTACCCGTGGTTCGTCAGGAACGCCGCGAGCCGCCGCAGCGCCTCGACCGGCTCGACGCCCGCGCCCAGCGCGGTCAGCCCCGCCGGCTCGACGATCACCTGGTCCGCGGGCACGCCAGACGGTCCGCGCTGCCACGCCGTCAGCAGCTCACGCACCGCGGGCAGGTCCCGCTTGACGGCGGCCAGGCTGATCGCCTCTTCAAGGGTACGCACATCGGGGCGGTCTGAGTCCGGCACAGAGGGCGGCAGGTCCGCGTCCGGCGTGGATCCCGCGACGATGAACCAGGCGGCCGCGACCGGCATCGCCGCCTGACTGCGGAGGGCCCGAGCGGCCACCCGGCCGGGATCGGCCAGGGACCCCGTCCCAGCGCCGGTGCGGACGAGGGCGGCCTGCAGCACGCCGCTGTCCGGGGTGTCCGATCCGACCAGGACGGTGGGTTCGACCGGCGACGGGAAACCCCCGTACGCCCGCACGACCGGACGGCCCAACGCGGCAACGACGGCGTCGAAGCCGGGTCCGCCGAGGTCGCCGGCCCAGTCCTGGTCGGCGGGCGGCGTCGGGGGCGCGGTCAGCCGGTGCACCCCCAGCGGGTTCGCGATCCCCAGCAGCAGTACGCCGTCCGGCCGCAGCCGCCGGGTCAACCGGCCGAGCACGTCGGTCCATTCCGGACGGTCTGTCTCCGGTCCGGTGAGCCGGTCGAGACCGGCGAGCACCACAATCGCGTCGTACGCCGTGTCGGCGTCGAGTGTGGCGTCCAGTGCGGCCAGGTCACCGGAGTAGACGGTGGCGGACGGATACCGGGCGGTCAGCACCTTGGCGTCGGCACGGGCGCGGACGAGCAGCGTCAGGTCTTTCGTCCCGTCGAGGATCGCGTCGATCAGCTCGGGGTCGTGCGGGCCGACGACCAGCACCCGCCCCCGGGCGGTACGCGCGAGCGTCGCGAGCGCCTGGCCGCGGGCCGGGCCGGCGCCGTGCGTACCGTCGAGATCGGAGTAGGCGAGCAGTTCGCCGCCGAGCGGGTGGGTCATCGATCCGCCTTTTCTGTCGGCCAGCGCAGCAGCCAGCGCATCTCCGCCGGGTCCAGCAGCCGGTCGGCGCCCAGTTCGGCGACCGCCGCCGCGCGGGCCACCGCGACGTCGATCTGCTCGCCGTGCAGGTCGGGCCATTCCCGCCGGATGCGGGCCTGCCCGCCGTATACCGGATTCTCCCGCTCGAGCTGCATCGGGTCGCCGTAGACGGCCGGTTCGCAGCCGGCCAGCGTCCCGTAGAACACCGCCGTCGACAGCCGATTCGACGCGACGCGCAGGTGGCGGCGCTGCTCGCGGAGCTGGCGGTAAAGGAACTCCGGATCCTGGTTGCCCCACCGGTCGCCGCGGTAGCCGTGGCAGATCACCCGGAAACCTGCCTGCTCGTAGCGGTGCCGCAGTCGCCGAGACTGGTACTCCTGCCAGTACAGGCAGATCGTCACCGGGCCGGGCTCGGTCAGCTGGATCTGCGCGATCAACCGGCTGTGATCGCCGAGGACGTCCTGACCCTCCCAACCGTGGAACGGGTACCAGATCGTGCCGCGCCGCAGCTCCGTCGTGTCGTCGGGCATCATCGTCAGCAGGTACGCCCAGGGCGCGCCGAGTGCGTACGCCGTGTGCCGGCCGAGCGACCAGGCACGGCGGCGGGTGCGTTCGGACCACACGAGCAGCGGTACGCCCGGCACGAAGTCGTGGTCGGGGGCCATGCCGTCGCCGATGTTCCAGCCGTGCTGCAGATAGCCGTGGATGCGCGGGGAATCGCCGTCGTCCAGACCGCAGTAGCGGGCCAGGATGCGCGAGTGCCCGTAGTAGTGATTGGCGTGATGCACGGAACTCATTCGGTCGCGGTCGGTCCAGAACGTCGCGGGCGACGCCAGGAGCAGGTTATACGGCTACACCTGAACAACGCACGTACGGCGGGTGACTTTCTTGCCGTGGCTACTCTGTAGATCATGAAGCGGCTGGTAGACCTGTCGGTGGCCGGGAACGAAGCCAGCGATCTCCTGCGTGTCGAGTCGGCCGAGGTGCTCGCGGCGCTGGGCGCGCGGGCGGCGTACTGGACGGTGCTCGACGAAGGTCCGGTCGAGGAGTGCCTGGCGGTGTTGTCGCTCGGCGCCGACGGCTGGCATGCGCGGCACCTGCCCGCCTCGGCCGGTACGCACACCGGCCGCACCGAGGACGGTGAGGCGCTGGCCCGGCACGACGGCTGGGTCTACGTCATCGGCTCGCACTTCGGCTCGAAAGCCGGTCCGCTGCGACCGAAGCGGGCCTTCGTCGCCCGGTTCGCCGAGAGCCTGACCCCGCAGGTGCAGGTCGTGCGGCACCGGTTCACCCTGCATCGGCTGGTCAACGAGGCGTTGCGGCGGCTCGCCGACGAAGGTCACCCGGCCGCGCCCGAGCCGCCGGCCGCCCGGGTGCACGCCTCGTTCATCGAGGAGACGCTGCGGCGGGGCCAGGCCAAGGCCAAGCAGTGGGTGACCGATCTGCGGCCGGGCGATCATCCGATCAACGTCGAGGGTGCCGCGTTCACCCCGTCGGGCAGCCTGCTGCTGGGTCTGCGGTGGCCGGTCTCCACCGCGGGGGAACCGCTGCTGGTGGAGATCGCCGGGATTCCCGGCCTGTTCGCCGAGCCGCCGCTGCCGTTGTCGGTCGTCGGCGTGTACGCGGTGACCGGCGCGGGACCGGGCCCGTTGGGCGTACGCGCGCTGGCGCCACGGCCGGGGGTGCCGGGGGAGTTCGACGTCATCGTCGGCTCGATCGACGCGCTCGGCAAGAACTCGGTGATCATCGAGGAACACCCGCAGGCCCGGGACGCGACCTGTGCGCATCTGCGGTTCAGGGTGCCCGCGGACGGGTCGGTCGCGATCAAGCCGGTCGTGGTGGCCGATCTCGCGCCGCTGCATCACGTCGAGGGTGTCGCCGAACTCGACGGTTCACCGCTCTACGTCACCGACGAGGCTCATCGGGTGTCGCTCTGGGTGCACCAGACCTCGGCGTCGGCCAGGTAGGCGTGCGTCTCGCCGGTGACGGCCGTGCCTCCGACGGTCAGCATGCCCACGGCGCAGGGCATGTAGACGGTCGACAGCAGATGCGGGGTGCCGCCCAGGTCGAAGGTCTCGTCGCGGACGAGCCGGCGATCCTTCGGCTGGAGGATCTCGACCGTCACGTCGGCGGCCGACGCCCGCAGCCCCACGCTGAGTTCCTGATGCCACGCCACCGGGGCGTCGACCACCTCCGGATCCGGCCACTGCTGTCCGCGTACCTCCGGAAAATGCCGGGTGAACTCCTCAGCCAGCCAGCCGCCCAGCTCGGGTGAGGCACTGACTACTTTGGTCGTGCCCGCGTGCCAGAGCACGAGCGCGAGGCCGGAGCCGCGCTCGGACCAGTCCACCCGCCAGACGGAGGCGAACGCGAGCAGGCGTTCGCCGTCACGGACGGTCATTCCGGGATTCGCACCGATGAAGCGGACCGACATGGCCGCCACGGTACGCGATCAGACGCCGAGGCGGGTGACCAGACTTGCCTTGCCCTCGGCCAGCCGGTAGGACAACCCGACGACCGCGCAGCGGCCTTCCTTGACCCGCTCGGCGATCAGCGCCGAACGCTCGATGATCGTATCGGCGGTGTAGCGGATGTGCTCGGTGACGGCGAGCCCGGGATCCTTGACAGCCAGGTCCCGGACCGGCACGACGCTGATCATGACGCGCTCGACGATGTCCCGGATGAACCCGGGCGGGCTGGTGCCCTCGGCGATGGAGTCCAGCGTCGCGGCGATGGCCCCGCACGAGTCGTGCCCGAGCACCGCGATCAGCGGGACGTCGAGCATGGCCACGGCGTATTCGATGCTGCCCAGCACCTCCGCGCCGACCACGTGACCGGCGGTCCGGATGACGAACAGGTCGCCGAGGCCGCGGTCGAAGATGATCTCGGCGGCGAGCCGGGAGTCGGAGCAGCCGAACAGCACCGCGAACGGACGCTGGCCGGTGGCGGCGGCGGCCCGGCGGTCGGCGTCCTGGTTCGGGTGCTGGCGGTCGCCGGCGACGAACCGATCGTTGCCGGCTAGCAGCAACGTCAGCGCGTCGGCCGGAGTCACCGGCTGGTCGGGGTTCACGGGCTCGCTCATCTCGGCCTTCCGGTCGAACGGATCATGAGTCCTCGTTCGCAATTCTGCCCTACGAAGATTGCCCGCGTATGTGGTAGACCTCATAACCAGCGGATTCCCGCCGTGGGCGGGCCCAGCGTCAGGCTGGGTGGCCGGTCGGCACCCAGAAGCGCAGCTTGCCGCCGTCGGCCTCGAACAGGCGGCCACCGGCGGCCTCGATCACCTTCCGCGAGGCGATGTTGGTGTCGTCGCAGGTCAACAAGGCAGGATCGATGTCCAGCCCGGCGGCGACCGGCAACGCATCGCGCAGCATGCGCCCGGCGTACCCCTGTCGGCGGCGCGACGGGCGGACGTCGTAGCCGATGTGCCCGCCGACCAGACGCAGCTGCGGGGTCAGCCGGTGGCGGATGCCGACACGGCCGACGAACTCCCCGTCCTCGATCCACCAGAGCGTGGTCGCCGGTACTCAACCGCGCGGGCGAGGGGTCTCCTCCAGCGGCGCGGCCAGCAGATCGGCCACGTATCGGGCGAACGTGGCGGGATCGGCGAGCCGGTCGGGATCGAGATCGGCGACGAACGGCGAGCGGCCGGTCGGGTCGGACTCGTGGAACTCGCGTACGCCGGCGGTGAACGAGATGCGGTGCCGGACGTCGGGCGCCTCCAGCGGCATTTCTTGATTCTAAGGTTCAGCGGCGGCGGTTGCGGGTGGTGGCGGGGAGATCGGCCGAGATCCGGGCGGCCGTCGCGAGCAGCGGCGGGACCAGATCGCGGCGAATCGCCTCCAGCGTCGTGCGCCCGGCGTGCGACGAGAGGTTCACCGCCGCCACCACCCGGCCGGCCCGGTCGCGGATCGGGGCGGCGACCGCGCGCAGGCCCTCCTCCAGCTCCTGGTCGACCAGCGCCCAGCCCTGTGCGCGTACGCGCTGCAGCTCGGTGCGCAAGGCGGCGGGGGAGCCGATCGTGCGCGAGGTCAGCCGGTCGAGCCGGATGTCCTTGAGGTACGCCTCCAGCTCCTCGTCCGGCAGCGCGGCGAGCAGCACCCGGCCCATGGAGGTCGCGTACGCCGGGAAGCGGGTCCCGACGCTGATGCTGACCGTCATGATCCGGGAGGTCGGGACACGGGCGACGTAGACGACGTCGTACCCGTCGAGGACGGACACCGACGACGACTCGTTCACCTCGGTCGCCAGCTGCTCCAGGTGCGGTTCGGCCACCTCGGGCAGCGACAGGCTCGACAGGTACGCGTACCCGAGTTCCAGCACGCGGGGGCTGAGCGAGAAGAACCGGCCGTCGCTGCGGACGTAGCCCAGTTCGGCGAGGGTCAGCAGGAACCGCCGAGCGGCCGCCCGGGTGACGCCGGTCGCCGCCGCGACCTCGCTGAGACTCAGCTCCGGATGCGACCGGTCGAACGCCCGGATGACGGCCAACCCGCGTTCCAGCGACTGCACGAAGTCCGACCTGTCTGCCACAACGTTCGCCCTCTCACCCGTCTGCTGCCGGAACGATATCGTTCAGCACTTTCTGAGCTACCGCGAAGGCGGCGTTGACCGCAGGGGCTCCCGCGTACACGGAGGTGTGCAGGAGCGTCTCGCGGATCTCGTCCGGGGTGACGCCGTTGCGGATCGCCGCCGCGACGTGCATCGCGAGCTCTCCCTCGGCGTGCTGCTGGGTCAGCAACGCGATGGTCAGCAGGCTGCGCGTACGCCGGTCCAGGCCGGGGCGCGACCAGACCGCGCCCCAGGCCGTCTCGGTGATGTGCTCCTGCCACGGGCGGGTGAAGTCGGTCGCGGCGGCCAGCGCCCGGTCCACGTGGGCGTCGCCGAGCACTTCCCGCCGGGTCTGCTCACCACTCATCTCGGGCCACCCGTCCCTTCTTTTGGCGGCAGATCATGGATATGCCAGCGATCTTGGGCCAAGATTCCAGGCTCATCCGTGATCTGCCGCATTCGGCGAGCCGGCTCGCGGGGGACCGGAGTGCGGGGAGCGGTGGTGGCGCAGGGCGGCGTCGATGAAGGCGTCCGCGTGGCCGAACGGCCGCGCAGCCGAGGCGTGGTTCTCCAGCGGCCATCCGGCCCGGTCGACGGCGGCCCGCATGACGTCGGTGTGGACGGTCAGCCCGCTGAGGCATTCGCGCAGCCAGGCGGCCGCCGAACCGGCGACTGTCAGCAGTTCGCGCAGCGGCCGCCATTCGGCGTGCCAGGCGCCGGCCGCCCGTTCGTGCTCCGCGATCAGGCTGCCCATCAGGGTGGCGACCAGCCCGGGAGCCTGCGCGGCGGCGGCGAGCGTACTGACGGCGGCGATCGGGTTGCGTTTGTGCGGCATCGCCGTCGACCCGCCCGGCGCGGCCTCTGTGACCTCGCCGATCTCGGTCTGCGCCAGCAGCGTGACGTCGCGAGCGACCTTCCCCGCCGCGCCGGCGGCTATGCCGAGCGCGCCCGCGAGATCGGCGATCCGGCTGCGTTCGGTGTGCCATGGCAGGCCGGGCGCGGAAAGGCCCAGCCGCGCGGCGAACTGCTCGACCGGATCGGCGGCCAACCCCGCGAGGGTTCCCGCAGCCCCGCCGAGTTGGGCGGCAAAGGTCAGCGCGCGCAGCCGGTCCCGGGCGGCGTCCAGGCCCGACAGCCATTGGGCCGCCTTGAGCCCGAAGGGGATCGGGACGGCCTGTTGCAGCAGCGTACGGCCCATCATCGGGGCGGACCGGTACGCCTCGGCCCACTGCGCGGTGACCTCGGCCGCCGCGGTGAGGTCGTCGAGGACGGCCACCACGGCCCGCCGGGCGATCACCATGGCGGCGGTGTCCAGGACGTCCTGCGTGGTCGCGCCGACGTGGACCCACTCGCGGGCCTGCGACGGCACGATCTCCCGGATGATCGCGACCAGCGGATGCACCGGGTTCCCGTGGACTGCGGCCGCCCGGCCGAGCGCGCCGACGTCGATGAGGATGTGCGAGCACGCGTCGGCGATCGCGGCGGCGGCCGCCGGGGGAGCGGTCGCCCCGGCCAGCGCCACCTCGACGTCCAGCAGCGCCCGGACCCACGCGGCGTCAGAGACCGCATCGGCGACGCGGCCCCGGTGCAGGACGCCGCCGAACAGCGACCCGTCAGACGGCGAAGAAGACGGTCTCATGGTCACCCTGCAAGATGATGTCGAAGGTGTAGCCGTCCGGGCCGGGCTGGGCCAGGAGCGTACTGCGGCGTTCGGGGTCCACCACCGCCAGCACGGGGTCGGCCGCGTTGCCCGCCGGCTCGTCGGCGAAGTAGACCCGGGTCACCAGCCGGTCCAGCAGACCCCGGGCGAACACCGACACGTCGATGTGCGGCGCCTGGAACAGCTCGCCGTCACCGGGCACGGGCCCCGGTTTGACGGTACGCACGGCGTACCGGCCGTCGGGGTCGGTGCCGCACCGGGCGAAACCCCGGAAGCCGGGCGTCGCGGCGGATCCCCGCGGATCGTCCGGGTGCGCGAACCGGCCCGCTGGATCGGCCTGCCAGATCTCGATCATGCCCTCGGGGACGGGGTCGCCCGCGCCGTCGACGATCCGGCCACGCAACCAGATCGCCCCCGGCACGTCGTCGGCGACCGCGTACGGGCCGTCCGGCCAGTCCAGGCCGAGGCTGAAGAACGGGCCGACGGTCTGCGACGGCGTGGGGATCACGGCTGCTCCATGGGGGTGGCGTCACGTCCACGAAGGACGATGTCGAACCGGTACGCCTGCGACCACTCCGGCGCGGTGCGGTCGTAGTCGAACGCCGAGACGAGGCGCTGCCGGGCGGCCGGATCGTGGATGGCGTTGAAGATGGGGTCCTGGAAGAACAGCGGGTCGTCCGGGAAGTACATCTGGGTCACCAGGCGCTGCGGGAACGCCCGGCCGAACAGGGAGAAGTGGATGTGCGCCGGCCGCCACGCGTTCGGGTGGTTGCGCCACGGATAGGAGCCGGGCTTGATCGTGGTGAACGTGTAGTCGCCCTGGTCGTCGGTCAGGCAGCGGCCCACTCCAGAGAAGTTCGGGTCGAGCGGCGCGGCGTGGTTGTCCGCCGAGTGGGCGTACCGGCCGGCCGCGTTGGTCTGCCACACCTCCAGCAGGGTGTTGGGCACCGGGCGGCCGTCGCCGTCGAGGACCCGGCCGAAGACCTCGATCCGCTGGCCGATCGGCTCGCCGTCGTGCTGCCGGGTCAGGTCGTGGTCGAGCGGCCCGAGGCGGCCCTCGCCCAGCAGCGGCCCGGTCAGCTCGGTGAGCCGGTGGGGCAGCGCGACGAGCGGCCGTTTCGGGGCGCGCAGCACGGTCGAACCGTACGCGTCCCACGCCAGCGGCGGCCATTGAGCCGGGTCGGGGTGCCTATACGTCACCGGTTCCTCCAACGCTTTCTGCCGTCAGCGCGCGCAGCGCGGCCAGCTCATGATCGGTCGGTTCGGGGGTGACCGCCAGCGGTTCGCGGATCCGCAGCGGCCAGCCGGTCTGTTCGCGTACCCGGTCGGGGTCGACGCCGGGATGCACGCTGGTGAGGGTCAGCTCGCACGTCTCCGGGTCCGGTTCGAGCACGCCGAGATCGGTGATGACCAGCACCGGCCCGCGTCCGCGCAGACCCAGCCGGGCACGGTGGCCCGGGCCGTCGCCGAAGCCGACCGAGGTCACGAAGTCGACCTTGTCGACGAGGGTGCGCCGCCGGTGCCGGACCACGACGGCGACCTCCCGGCACGAGGCGGCGATCTCCGGCGCGCCGCCGGCTCCGGGCAGCCGGACCTTCGGCTGCCGGTAGTCCCCGACGACGGTCGTGTTGATGTTGCCGAACCGGTCCAGCTGCGCGGCCCCCAGGAAACCGAGGTCGATGCGGCCCGGTTGCAGCCAGTAGTTGAAGATCTCCGGCACACTCACCACCGCGTCCGCGGTCACCGCCAGCTCACCGTCGCCAATGGACAAGGGAAGGGTACGCGGACGGGAGCCGATCGTGCCGGACTCGTAGATCAGCGCCAGATCCGGCGCCCCGGTACGCCGGGCGAGGTTGGCCGCGGTGCTCGGCAGCCCGATGCCGACGAAGCAGGAGGCCCGGCCGATCAGCGCGCGGGCTGCGGTCACCGTCATCATCTCGTCGGCGGTCCACCCGGTCATGAGCGCGCCACCGGTTCCAGGACGGTACGCGACAGCCAGTCGAGGAAGGTCTCCCGATCGCGGCTGATCGCGTCCCACGCCCGGTACGCGTCGTTGTCGCGCTCGTAGTAGTCCTGGGCGTAGGAGGGACGGGCGCCGCCGGGGACCTCGGCCACGGCGGTGACCGCCCAGGCGGGCAGCACGATCGCACCTGGACGGGGAGTCAGCTCGGGCACGATCTCCTCGACCGTCACCAGCGAGCGCCGGGCGGCCAGCAGGGCCTCCTTCTGCACTCCGGTGATGCCCCAGAGCTGCACCGCACCGCGCCGGTCGGCCCGCTGCGCGTGGATGATCGTCACGTCGGGGTTCAGCGCGGCGACCGCTGTCAACTCCTCCCCGGTGAACGGGCAGGTCACGGTGGCCACCGTGGACGTATGCCGCAACAGGTCGGTGCCGGTGTAGCCGCGCAGCACCGCGAACGGCAGCCCGGACGCGCCGGCCGCGTACCGGTTGGCCATGCCGGCGTGGCTGTGCTCCTCCAGCCGCAGCGGTTGCGGCCAGCCGTGTTCGACCGCGTCGCGCAGTCGGTGCAGGGAGCCGACGCCCGGGTTGCCGCCCCACGAGAAGATCAGCCCGCTCGCGCAGCCCGCGCCGATCAGCTGGTCGTAGACGATGTCCGGGGTCATCCGGGCCAGCGTCAGATCCCGCCGCCCTTGACGGATCAGCTCATGCCCGGCCGCCACCGGGATGAGGTGCGTGAAACCCTCCAGCGCCACGAGGTCGCCGTCGGCGACCAGGCCCGCGATCCCCTCGGCGAGGGTGACGATCTCGGCCATGCGGCTCCCGGATGTTCGCTATGCGTACAGAAGTTCTGTGCAGTCACCCTAAGAGGGTCACGGGTCACCGTCAATGGCACCAGAAGCATTGACTCTCGCCAGTCTCAGTTCTAGGTTGCCGAGAGAACTTCTGTGCGGCTACCGAACACCCGAACCCGTCCAGGGATGGAGTTCCCATGCGACGACCCCTCGTTGCACTCTTCAGCGCGGCTGCGCTCCTCATCACCACCACGCTCTCGGCCTGCGGCTCCTCGCCGGACAAGCCGTCCACGCCCGGCCAGCCCGACGCGGTCGACGTCGGCGTGATCGCCATCGTCGACGTCGCCCCGATCTACCTCGGCAAGCAGCAGGGCTTCTTCAGCAAGCGCAACATCAACCTCAACCTCACGACCGCCCAGGGCGGTGCGGCGATCGTGCCCGGCGTCGTCAGCGGGCAGTACCAGTTCGGCTTCAGCAACACGCTGTCGCTGCTGGTCGCCACCGAGAAAGGCGTACCGGTCAAGGCCGTCTGCAACGGCAACACCTCCACCGGCAAGGACGGCGAGGACTTCGGCGGTCTGTTCGTCAAGGCGGGCAGCCCGATCACCTCGCCCAAGGACCTGGTCGGCAAGACGGTGGCGACCAACACCCTCAAGAACATCGTCGAGCTGAGCGTCCGCGCCTCGGTCAAGAAAGCCGGCGGCGACCCGGCCGGCGTCAAGTTCACCGAGCTGCCGTTCCCCGACATGCTCCCGGCCCTGCAGGCCGGCCGGGTCGACGGCGTCTTCGTCGTCGAGCCGTTCCAGGCCGCCGCCGTCGCGGCCGGCGCGAAGAAGATCGCCTCCAGCTTCGTCGACCTCGCCGGCAACCTGACCATCTCGATGTACTTCACCTCCAAGCAGCTCGCGACGTCGAACCCGGATCTGGTCGCGCGGTTCACCGAGGCGATGAAGGAATCCCTCGCGTACGCCGAGAGTCATCCGGACGACGTGCGCACAGTGCTCGGCACGTACACCCAGATCTCGGCCGAGGTGCGGGCGAAACTGACCCTGCCCAAGTTCCCGGCCGACATCGACAAGGCGTCCGTGCAGTCCGTCGGCGACCAGGCGCAGAGCCTCGGCCTGCTGACCAAGGCGCCTGACCTGAACCTGCTGCCGTGAACCGGACCGCGCTGAGCCTGCTCGGCCTGGCCACGTTCGCCGCCATCGGAGAGGTCGCGCCGCGGATCGGTCTCGTGCCGGCCGCGTACGCCCCGCCGACCAGCCGGATCGCGGTAGCGCTCGCCGATGAGGCCGCCACCGGGCGGTTCTGGCTCGCGTTGCGCGACACCGTCCTGACCTGGGCGTTGGGGCTGGCGATCGCGGTGGTGGCGGGCGTGGTCATCGGCGTGCTGCTCGGCGCGGTCCCGGTCCTCTGGGCGGTCTCGTCATCCACTGTGGAGTTCCTGCGCCCGATTCCCTCGGTGGCCCTGATCCCGCTCGTCGTCGTCCTGTACGGCTCCACGATCCGCTCCACCGTGGTCCTCGTCGTGTACGCCGCCTTCTGGCAGGTACTGCTGCAAGTCCTGCACGGGGTGGCCGACGTGGACCCGGTGGCGCGGGACACCGCCCGCGTCTACGGCCTCGGCCGGTGGGCGCGGGTGCGGTACCTCGTCTGGCCGACCGCGCTGCCCTACGTCGTCACCGGCGTACGCCTGGCCGCGTCGGTCGCGCTGATCCTGGCCGTCACCGGCGAGTTGGTCGTCGGCTCGCCAGGACTGGGCAAGGAGATCGAAGTGGCCCGGCAGAGCGCCGCGGTTCCCCTGGTGTACGCCCTGGTGACCGTCTGCGGACTGCTCGGAGTCCTCGCCAACGTCGCGACGCGGGCGGTGGAACGCCGCGTCCTGGCGTGGCACGCCGCCGTCCGGACGGAGGTGGGTACGTGATCTTCGTCCGGCGCGTTCTCCTCGCGGTCGCCCTGCCGATCGCGTTGCTGGCCGTCTGGTGGTTCACCAGCGCCGACAGCCAGGCGTACCAGTGGCCGCCGTTGTCGCGCATCCTGCAGGCGTTCCTCGACACGTGGACGCCCGACAAGCTGCGGACCGACGTGCTGCCCAGCCTGATCCGGCTCGGCGCCGGCTATGCCCTGGCTCTCGTCGCCGGGATCGCCCTCGGCGTGCTGATCGGCGGGTCGGCCGGGCTGCGGGCGTACCTGGAACCGGTGCTGGAGTTCATGCGGGCCATCCCGCCGCCCGTCGTCGTCCCGATCATCATGCTGGTCCTCGGGATCGGCGACACCATGAAGATCGTCGTCATCGCATTCGGCTGCGTCTGGCCGATCCTGCTCAACACGGTCGAAGGCGTACGCGGCCGGGACGAGGTGCTCGACGACACCTGCCGCACCTACGGCATCCGGGGCGGGCTGCGGCTGCGGCACCTGGTGCTGCGCGCGGCCAGCCCGCAGATCCTCACCGGAGCGCGGCAGGCCCTGTCGATCGCGATCATCCTGATGGTGATCAGCGAGCTGTTCGCGGCCGAGAACGGGCTCGGCTTCACCGTCATGCAGTTCTCCCGCGGCTTCGAGATCCCCGAGATGTGGAGCGGAGTCTTCCTCCTCGGCCTGCTCGGCGTCGTCCTGGCGGTCGCGTACCGGCTGGTCGAACGGTGGCTGTTGCGGTGGTACCACGGCGCACGCGCCCACGAGCGGGAGTGGTGATGGGAATGCTCGAAGTAAGCGGGCTGCGCAAGGTCTACGAGGGCCACGGCCGCCGGGTCGAGGCCATCGGCGACCTGACCCTCACCGTCCCGCAGGGATCGCTGACCTGCGTCGTCGGCCCGTCCGGCTGCGGCAAGACCACGCTGCTGCGCTGCGTCGCCGGACTGCTGCCGGCCACCGCCGGCGAGGTACGCGTCCAAGGCGTACCGGTCACTGGTCCGACGCCGGGGCTGGCCGTCGTCTTCCAGGAATACGGCCGCTCCCTGTTCCCATGGCTACGCGTACGCCAGAACGTCGAACTGCCGTTGAAGGCCGCCGGGCTGCCCCGCCAGCAACGCACCGCCCTGGTGGGAGAGGCACTGGCCGCCGTCGGGCTGGAGGACGCCCATTCGGCGTACCCGTGGCAGTTGTCGGGTGGGATGCAGCAGCGGGTGGCGATCGCGCGCGCCATCGCGTACCAGCCGAAAGTGCTGTTGATGGACGAGCCGTTCGCGGCCGTCGACGCCCAGACCCGCGCGGATCTGGAAGATCTGATCCGCGCGGTGTGGCGGCGGCTCGGCGTGACCTTGCTGTTCGTCACCCACGACATCGACGAAGCCGTGTACCTGGGGGAGCGCGTCATCGTGCTGTCGGCGTCGCCGACGCGAGTGGCCGAAGACTTCCCGATCGACCTGCCCGACGAGCGCGACCAGCTCGGCACCCGCGCCGACCCACGGTTCACCGAACTGCGCGGCCGGGTGTACGCCCAGATCCAGAAAGCGAAATCTCGATGAGCTTCTTCGACGCGAACACCTGGGACGGCAAGATCTACAGTGGCCGGTGGCAGCCCGCGAACGGCGGGTCGATCCCGATCGTCGAACCCGCCACCAGTGGCGTGCTGGGCCGCAGCGGGCTCGCCGACGCGACCGACGTCGCCGAGGCGGCCGTGGCCGCCGCGAACGCCCAGCGTGACTGGGCGGCCACCAGCTTCGAGGAACGCGCGGCCGTCCTGCGCCGCGCCGGCACGCTCGTCGAACAGCACGCCGCCGAGCTACGCGACTGGGTGATCCGCGAAACCGGCGCCGTGCCCGGCATGGCCGACTTCGCCGTCGGCGTCGCCGCCCAGGAATGCTACGAGGCGGCCGCCCTGGCGCACCGGCCGCAAGGCGAGATCCTGCAGACCAACCAGCCGCGGCTGTCGTTGCTGCGCCGCGTCCCGGTCGGCGTCGTCGGCGTGATCTCCCCGTTCAACGTGCCGCTGATCCTGTCGATCCGCTCAGTCGCGCCGGCGCTGGCGCTGGGCAACGCCGTCGTGCTCAAACCCGACCCCCGTACGCCGGTCAGCGGCGGCTTCGCCCTTGCCCGGATCTTCGAGGAAGCCGGCCTGCGCGAAGGAGTGCTGCACGTAATGCCCGGCGGAGCCGAAGCCGGCGAGGCGCTGGTCGCCCACCCGCTCATCCGGGTCATCTCCTTCACCGGCGCCACCTCGACCGGCCGCAAGGTCGCCGAACTCGCCGCCCGCCACCTCAAGCGGGTTCACCTGGAACTGGGCGGGAACTCGGCGCTGATCGTGCTCGCCGACGCCGACCTCGACAAGGCGGTCTCGGCCGGGGCGTGGGGCTCGTTCCTGCACCAGGGCCAGATCTGCATGACCGCCGGCCGGCACCTCGTGCACTCCGCGGTTTACGACACCTACGTCTCCGCGCTGGCCGAACACGCGTCACACCTGCCGGTGGGCGATCCGTTCACCGCTCCCGTGGCCCTCGGACCGCTGATCGACTCGTCCCAGCGCGACAAGGTGCACGCGCTGGTGACCGACACCGTCGGTGCCGGAGCCCGGCTCGCAGCGGGTGGCACCTTCGACGACCTCTTCTACCGGCCGACCGTCCTCGCCGAGGTCCGCCCCGACATGGCCGCCTACGCGCAGGAGGTGTTCGGGCCGGTCGCCCCGGTCGTTCCGTTCACCGACCTCGAGGAGGCCGCGTCGCTGGCCCGCGGCTCCGCCTACGGGCTGTCGCTGAGCATTCTCACCGGTGACGCGATGCGCGGCCTGGCCCTGGCCGAGCAGATCCCGAGCGGCATCGTCCACATCAACGACCAGACCGTCAACGACGAGGCAGTCGCCCCGTTCGGCGGCGTCCTCGACTCCGGCACCGGGGCGCGCTTCGGCGGCGCAGGCAACCTCGACGCGTTCACCGAGCAACGCTGGGTCACCCTCCGGGGGACGATCCCGGCGTACCCGTTCTGATGCGGGGACAGTAGTGGGGGTGAGGACGCAAGTCGGCATCGTCGGGGCCGGACCAGCCGGCCTCGTGCTCGCGCATCTGTTGCACCTGAACGGCATCGACTCCGTCGTGGTCGAACGCCAGACCCGCGACCACGTGGAGAAGCGCATCCGCGCCGGGGTGCTCGAACACGGCACCGTCGACCTGCTCACCGCGGCCGGGCTGGGCGACCGGCTCCTGCGTGAGCGCATGGTCCATCACGGCGTCGAGCTGCTGTTCGACCGGGTCGGCCACCGGGTGCCGCTCACCGAGCTGACCGGCCGCGAGATCACCATCTACGGCCAGCACGAGCTGGTCAAGGACCTGATCAGCGCGCGGCTCGACACGGAACGTCCGCTGCACTTCGAAGCCGCCGACGTCCAGGTCGACGGCACCGAGCTGACCTTCCACGTGGACGGGACACAGACGACTGTGGAATGCGACTTCATCGCCGGGTGCGACGGCTTCCACGGGATCAGCCGAGCGGGCATCCCGCCGTCGGCGCTCACCGTCTTCGAGCGGGAATATCCGCACGCCTGGCTCGGCGTGCTCGCGCAGGCGCCGCCCGCCTCCGACGAGCTGGTGTACGCGTACCACGATCGTGGATTCGCCCTGCACAGCATGCGTACGCCCGACATCACCCGGCTGTATCTCCAGGTTCCCGCCGACACCGACGCCGCGGACTGGCCGGACGCGAGAATCTGGGACGAGCTGCGTACGCGGCTGGATCGCGACGATCCCCGCTGGCAGCTGAACGAAGGCCCGATCCTGGAGAAGTCGGTAGCCGCCATGCGCAGTTTCGTGGTCACTCCGATGCAGCACGAGCAGCTGTTCCTCGCCGGGGATGCCGCGCACATCGTCCCGCCGACCGGAGCGAAAGGACTGAACCTCGCCGTCGCCGACGTCGCCGTGCTCGCGGAAGGCTTCGCGGAGTACTACGCCGGGCGCGGCTCCGGCCTGCTCCGGCGATATTCCGAGACCTGCCTCCGGCGAGTCTGGCGGGTGCAGCACTTCTCCTGGTGGATGACCTCGATGCTGCACCGCGTGGACGACGACCCGTTCACCCGTGAGCTGCAACTGTCGCAACTGCGGTACGTGACCTCGTCCACCGCCGCCGCCACGACGCTCGCCGAGAACTACGTCGGCTTCCCGATGGCCTGACCCATATCGGGGTCGCGGCCCGGCGGCGTGCGCGGCGTGTCATAGTGCGCGCATGGACATCGAAGCGTTCTGGGATCTCGTCGAGGCCGCGAAGAAGAGCGGTCCCGACCGGACCCAGCACCTCACCGACGCGCTCGCCGAGCGCCCGGTGGCCGAGCTGATCGCGTTCGACCTGCATCTGGAGCGGCAGAAGCAGCGAGCCGACACCTGGCTGCTGTGGGGTGCGGCGTACGCGATCTGCGACTCGCACTGCTCCGACGACGGGTTCTGGTACTTCCAGTCCTGGCTGGTCGGCCTCGGCCGGGAGTCGTTCGAACGGGTGGTCGCCGATCCGGACGCGCTCGCCGACGTCGACGAGGTACGCGCCCTGGCCGGGCGGCCGTCGCACGAATGGGCCGAACAGGAGTGGCCCGACTGGGAGCTGCTCGACTACGTCGCTGCGGAGGCGTACGAGCGGATCACCGGCGGGGACGGCGACGACTTCGAGGACCTGCTGACGGCGGCGGGCGGGAGCGGCCAGGCGTCGCCGGAGCCGGCCGGCGACAGCTGGGACTTCGAGGACGCGGCCGAGAACGCGCGGCGTCTGCCCCGGGTGAGCGCGATGTTCCCGTTGTCGCCCATCGAGGAGCGCGACGCGCGCACGGAGGCGGTGTTCGCGGACTTCCTCGCCCAGTCCGGCCAGTCGGAGGAGGAGTTCTTCACAGCGCTGGAAACCCGCGTGCAGGGCGGCAAGTAAGG
Organism: Hamadaea flava; assembly: GCF_024172085.1. NCBI lineage: Bacteria > Bacillati > Actinomycetota > Actinomycetes > Micromonosporales > Micromonosporaceae > Hamadaea > Hamadaea flava. The sequence goes on from NZ_JAMZDZ010000001.1 coordinate 7,868,627, forward strand.
TGGGTGCATGATCACGAACGAGCGGGCGGCCGAGTTCAGCCGGCACTGGGTGGACGCGTGGAACAGTCACGACCTGGAGGCGATCCTCGCGCACTTCCACGACGACGTGGTCTTCAGCTCGCCGGTCGCCGTCCAGCTCTTCCCCGACAGCGGCGGTGTCCTGCGGGGCAAGGACGCGCTGCGGGCGTACTGGGGCAAGGGATTGCAGGCGATCCCGGATCTGCGCTTCAGCGTCGAGGCGGTCTACGCGGGCGTCAGCACGATCGTCATCAACTACCGCAACCAGCGCGGCAACCTCGTCAACGAGGTGCTGATCTTCGACGGCGACCTCGTCGCGCAGGGCCACGGCACCTACCTCGGCCAGGACAATCCGGCCGGCGTCACCGCCTAGACCCGGCGCGCGATCGTGATGATCTCGCGGCTGTCCGGCCCGATCGGCGTGCCGTCCCAGTCGCCGCACTGATCGTCGATCACGAAGCCCGCCTCGGTGAGGAACGCGTTCAGCGTCGGAACGTCGAGGAAACGCAGCGCGGTCTGCTCGGTCCGAAGCACCGTGCCGTCGGCGTCGCCGAGCAGGCCGGTGAAGGTGACGACGTCGCCCGCCACCGAGTCGACCCGGTACCAGCTCCGCAGTGGCGGATCGGCGACGTCGGTGGCATTGGCCGGATTCCACTGCTCCCACGCCCGCGCCAGCGGATGCCGCGTCTCGAAGGCGAATCGCCCGCCGTCGCGCAAGGCCGCGCGGATCGCGCTCAGCGAGGCGCGTAGCTCCTCGTCGCCGGTCAGGCATTGAAACGCGTGGCTCGTCATCGTGGCCAGGTCGAACTCGCGGGTCCAGGCCGCGTCGGCGGCGGCTCCCGAAACCCACTCGATATCGGTACGCACAACGGCGCGACCGAGCATCGCCGGGTCGGGATCGAGGCCGACCAGGCGGCCACGGTGCCCCTGCGATCGGGCGAAGTGCAGCATCGTCCCGGTTCCGCAGCCGACATCGAGAACGGCGTCGGCCGCCATCACCAGCCGGTGGTAGAAGGCATCCGAGGCGTACCGGCCGGGATCCCACGGATTGAGCACATCGTAGAGTGCGGCAGCCTCGGCGTCGGAGATCATTCTGGCATCGTGCCAGACGCCCGGCTGCCGTAGGCTCGGACACGGGAGGTCACGTGTCCAATACGCGCCGTGCACAACCGCGCCTGGTTCCGTCGCCGCGCGGCGGGGTGTTGTCGGTGGAGGTGAGCGGCGCCCCCGACGGACGGCCGGTCTTCCTGATGCACGGTACGCCGGGCAGCCGCAGCGGTCCGCGTCCGCGCAGCATCGTGCTCTACCGCATGGGCGTCCGCCTGATCTCCTACGACCGCCCGGGCTACGGCGACTCGACCCGGGTGCCCGGCCGGCTGGTGCGGGACGCGGCCGACGACGTGGCCGCGATCGCCGACGATCTGGGCCTGGCCACGTTCGCCGTGATCGGCCGGTCCGGTGGTGGCCCGCACGCGCTGGCCTGCGCCGCGCTCCTGCCGGGCCGGGTGACCCGGACGGCCGCGCTGGTCAGCATCGCCCCGCCGGACGCACCCGGTCTGGCCTGGTTCGACGGGATGGCCAAGGGGAACACGAGCGACTACGAGGTGGCCGACCGTGACATCGCGCTGTTCACCCAGCGGCTGCTGGAACGGGCCGATCATGTGCGGCGCGATCCGCGGATCCTGATGGACGCGTTGCGCGGCGAACTGCGGGACTCGGATCTGCGGGTGATCGACGACGCCGCGTTCCGCCGCCACATCACCGACACCTATGTCGAGGCGATGCGCTACGGCGGGCACGGCTGGGTGGACGACGCTCTGGCGTTCCGGCGCGACTGGGGTTTCGAGCTGTCCGGCGTGGACACCGAGGTGCTGCTGTGGCATGGCGCGGACGACTCGTTCTCCCCGGTGGGGCATACGGAATGGCTCGCGTCGCAGCTCAAACAGGTCGAGGTGCAGATTCAGGCCGACACGGCGCACTTCGGCGCGATGGAGATCCTGCCGCAGGCGCTGGCCTGGGTGATCGCCGACGCCTGACCGGCTGCGGGTTCAGCCTTCGGGGAAGGACGCCACCTGGAACTTCAGGTACGCCAACTGCCGGCGCAGCTCGGCGGCGTCCGGCTCCTCGCTGACCGCCAGGCGTTCGGTCCAGGTCTGTTCGAGGCTGCGGCCGAGCCGGCGGCCTTCGGCGTACTGGCCACGGTGCCGCAGATGGCGTAACCGGTGCAGCAGCAGCTGCCGGACGGCCGGATCGGTGCACCGGGCCGCCCCGGAGGCGTCCAGATGCGGCCCGAGTTCGGCGTACGCGGTCCACGCGCGCGGATCGTCCTCGTCGGCCGGGGGCCGGGTCGCGGCGAGCACCACGTGTGCGTGATGCCGGGTCGCGGCCAGCTCCGGTTCGGTCATCCGGGATCGGATCACCTGCTGGAGCACGGGGTGGACGACGATCCGGGCGCCGCCCGCCTCGGGTCGGCGGACGTCGAGCTGGAGCAGAGCGAGCCGGGTCAGAGTCTGCACGAGTTTGCCGCGCGTCCAGCGGTCGGTGACGGCCGGGTCGACCTCGGCCAGCGCCTCGGCGAGCGCATCGCTGTACACGATGGACAGATCGATCTCCGGTCCGAGCACAGAGCACACCTCCAGCAGCCGGTACGCCGCCGCGGCCTCGGTCCGCAACCGGTCGAGCGAGGCGTTCCACCAGCGCAGCCGCGACCCGATCCGCTCGGGCTCGACCAGCAGCTCGGCCGCCGGCCGGCCGGTGTCGGCCAGCCAGCGCCCAGCCGCCGCGACCGCGACCGGCAGGTCCGCCACCGACGCGGCGACCTGGACGGCCTCGGAGTCCCGGATGGTCGGCAGCCGATGGCGCAGGTGCGCGATGCTCTCGGCCCGGTCGAACAGGCCGACCTCCACCGGCTCGGCGTGCTCGGCCCAGGCCGGGTCGCGCGAGGTGACTAGCGTGTGCCCGAAACCGCGCGGGAGCAGCCCAGCGACGGCGTCGAAGTCGTCAGCCCCGTCGAAGACGACGAGCCAGTCGCCCGACATGCGACCGCGTTCGAGCGCGGCCAGGGCCGCGCGGGCGGCCGCGACCGGCGACGGGCGCTTGACCGCCAGGTGCGGCGCCAGTGCGGCCAGCTGGGCGGTCACGTCGCCGGCCGCGTCGATCCACCACACCAGGTCGTACGCGGCGGCGTAGCGGTGCGCGTACTCGATGGCGAGCTGGGTCTTGCCGATGCCGCCCATGCCGAGGACCGCGACGCGCGACCCACCGGGCAGCAGCGCCGCGCCCTCGTGGTCGCGCAGCCGGTCGCGCAGCTCGCGCATCTCGTGGCCGCGGCCGGTGAACCGGGGCTCGCGCCGGGGCGCGGAGAAGATCGACGGCGAGCGGCCCGGGAACCGGATCGGCGCATTCGGTCCATCCAGGACGGTCCCGGCGTGCCCCAGCAGAGTGAGCAGGTTCGTCGTCGCCGCGACCACGTCGTCACCCCACAGCCGGGCGCTGTGCGCGGCGTCGAAGGTGGTCACCGGCGCGACGTCGGCGATGTACGCGGCCAGCGGCGGCCCACCGGCCGCGGCGCGCCCGTCGTGGGTCAGCCGGGACAGGGCGCCCGCGTTGGCGGCCGAGACCAGGGTCAGCCGCGTCGCACCGGGCGGAGGGTCGACCCCGTCGAGCCACGGATCGGCGACGGCCAGCCCGGCGCCCCGGCAGATCGACGCGACCCATTCGCCCCAGACCGCGTCGGCCGGGGCGTAGTGCAAAGTGATGTCGCTGACGACCGGATCGGGCGTGCGGACGAACCGGGCGGCGGTGCGCCGCCGCACGCTTTCGTTGAGCATGGGCGGCCCGGTGACCTGTCCGTTGGTGATGTGCCGGACCAGTTCGGCGTACGCCGACAGCAGCGTCCCCGGCACGCCCGGCGGATCGGCGACGGCGGCGAGGATCTCCTCGAACGCGTACGCGGGCTGGTAGGGCACCTCGACGGCGGTCCAGTAGCGGCGGCGTTGCGCGTCGGTCAGCCCAGCCGGCAGCCCCGCCAGGCGTCGCATCGCGACCGTCCGCCCGGCCTGCGCCTGCGCCGCCTGGCTCCGGTCGATGTGCATCGGCACCGGCAGTACGCGGATGGCCCGGTTGCGATGCCGGCTGGCGATCTCCCGGGCGAGCGCGGACGCGCCGGAGATCGCCTGCTCGGCGAAGGTGAAGCAGGTGACGACGGTGTCGGGCAGGTGCGCGGTGCAGATGTCGGCCAGCTCGCTGAGCCCGGTCCGGCTGTCGATCAGGACGTAGTCGTAGCGCCGGCGCATGTCCTCCCGCAGCGCGTCGAAGAACCGGCCGCCGTGCCGCCGCTCGTAGAAGTCGTCCCAGTCGAGGTCGCCCAGATGGGTGGCGTAATCCCGGTTCTGCCGACCGGCCGACAGGAGATCGAGTCGCCCCCGGCCGAACGACCACGTGAGGGGGAGGGCGTAGCGGTCCACCTCGGCGTAATGGGCGTACCAGGCCGGGTCCTGCGGTTCACCGGCCTCGGTGGCGTGCTCGAACTCGCGGATCAGATCGATCACCCCGCCGGCCGTGGACAGCCGGGCGACGTCGAGGAACGGATGGAGGAACCGGTGCAGCCCCGGCGATTCGAGGTCCCAGTCGGCGGCCAGCACCCGGTGGCCGGCCGAGGCCAGGATCCAGGCCACATTGGCCACCGCCATGGTGCGCCCGGTGCCGCCTTTGAACGAGTAGAACGTGACTATCTCACCGTGTCGGCGATCGGCGCCGCTGCTCACACAGGGCCTCCCTAATGGCACGTCCTTCGATTAAAGCACCCGGACGCGACGCCGAGACGATTCACCGTTTCCGATGTTTTGTGGGATGGTCGCGGTCGGTTACGATCCGTTCGGGTATCGGTTCACTGAGGACCTGCGCTCACGAGGGGAAAGAGGGCCCATGGCCGAGTCGGCGACCCGAGGAACGCTGGAAAGCCTCGTGGACATGCTCGTCCGGCTGCCGGAACTGGCCGATCCCGCCGTTCGCGACCAACTCGTCGACCGCGTACGCCAAGAGCTGCGCCGGCCGCTGCGGATCAAACGCTTCGCCGACGTACGCCCCGAGCTGTCCAGCTTGGTCAACGCCTGTAACGCGTGCTCGGGCGGATTGCGCGTACTCGCCTCGGTGATCGCCGAACAGCACGTCGGCGAGATCGCCGCGGTGCGGGCGGCGGTGAGCGACCTGAGCCCCGGACTGCTGTCCGTGCCCGACCGGGATCACCTGCGCGGCCTGCTCGCCAACCTGCCCGCCCACCAGATCGGCGAGGCGGTGGACGGACTCGGCGGCGCCGAGCAGCTCTACTCGATGCGTACCTGGCGCGACACCGCCAACGCGATCCGGATCATGGAGGGCCTGCCGATCCCCGAGGACGGCGTACCCCAGGTGCTCGCCTTCGCCAGCCGGTTGTCCGAGCTGCTCACCGGCCCGGTCTCCGACGGCCTGCGGACCTGGGTCGACACCGTCGCGGGTGGACTCGGCGTCGACCTGGCCGCCCTCGTCGTGCTGCGCGGGGGCGCGGGACCGCTCGCCACACCGCCACCGTTCACGCCGCCATCGCCACGAGGCGCGGTGCCGCCGCGTCGCTCGGAGACCCGGGTGGTCGGCGGTGGCGTACCGACCCGGAACCGGCACTTCACCGGCCGCAGCGAGTTGCTCGACAACCTGACCGACGTGCTCAGCAGCGGCGAGCAGGCGGCGGTCCTGCCGCCGGCCCTGCACGGCCTCGGCGGTGTCGGCAAGACCCAGCTCGTCGTGGAGTACGTCTACCGGCACCTCGACGACTACGAGCTGGTCTGGTGGATTCCCGCCGAGCGGACCGCGACCGTCCTGGCATCGCTGACCCAGCTCGCCGAGACGCTGCACCTGACCGTCGCCGAGGACCGGCAGCAGACCGCGCGGACGGTGCTCGACGCGCTGGCCGGTCTACGGGTGCCGTGGCTGCTCGTCTACGACAACGCCGACGACCCGGACGTGCTCAAGCCGTTCCTGCCCGCCACCGGCGGCCACGTCATCGTGACCACCCGCAACCCGGAGTGGGGCGCGGTCGGCCGGCCGATCGAGGTCGACGTCTTCCCCCGCGGCGAGAGCATCCAGCTGCTCCAAGGCCGGGGGCTGCAGCTGAAGGAGGGCGAGGCCGAGGCGCTGGCCAACAAGCTCGGCGACCTGCCGCTGGCGCTGGAGCAGGCGGTCCTGTGGTGCAAGTCCACGGCGATGCCGGTGACCGAGTACATCGAGCTGCTCGACAGCCACCGCCGTTCCGATCTGCTGTCGGAGTCCAAGCCCTACGGCTACCCGATCACGGTCACGGCGTTCGTCACGCTCGCAAGCGAGACGTTGCGGGAGAAGGCTCCCGCCACCGCCCAGCTGTTCGAGCTGCTGTCCTTCCTCTCCGGCGAGCCGGTGTCGCAGAACCTGCTCAGCCGGGGCAAGTCAGCCCGCGTCACCGAGCCGCTGCGGACCACCCTCAACGATCCGGTCGCGCTCAGCCGGGTCGTGCGCGACCTGAACAACCGCGGTCTGGCCAAGGTGGACCCGGCGCAGCGCATCCAGGTGCACCGCCTGGTCCAGGACATCCTGCGCGACATCCTCCCGGCCGACCGGGCGGAGGTGACGCTGCGCAACGCCCAGCGGCTGCTGGCCGCCGCCAACCCCGGCGACCCGGACGAACGCGGCGAGCTGGAGAGCCAGGCCGAACTCGGCCCGCACCTCGACCGCGCCCGGATGATCTACGCCGAGGACGACGACGCGCGCGTCGCGGTCCTGGACCACGCCCGATACCTCTACCTGATCGGTGACTACGAGAACAGCGTCCGGCTCTCCTCCGAGGCCGTCGCGTACTGGAGCCAGCCCAGCGACGACCCGCTGCTCGGCCCGGACGGCCTCTACACGCTGCGCGCGTCCAGCGTCCAGTCCAACGCGCTGCGCGCGCTGGGCCAGGCAAGCGAGGCCCGCGACATCGCCAACGACACCTACGACCGGATGTGCGCCAGCCCGCTGATCGGCGAGATGCACGAGTTCACCCTCATCCACGCCAACCAGGTGGGCCACTCGCTGCGGATCGCCGGGCGCTACAACGACGCGCTGGAGTTCGACACCGGATCGCTGGCCCGGCACCGGCACGTGTTCAACGCGGCCGAGGCGTACACCCTCCGGGCGCAGGCCAACCTCGCCGTCGACCTGCGCATGATCGGCGACTTCGCCCAGGCCTTCGAGCAGGACCGCGAGATCGCCAACCACTGGGAAGACGTCGGCGGCACCGACCCCCGAGCCCTGGCGGCGTACATCAACCAGGCCCGCAACTACTACGGCATGGGCGCGTACCGGGCCGGTCTGGAGTGGATCCAGCAGTGGCGGGAGCCGCTGGCCGACGCCCTCGGCGCGGGCAGCAGCCAGGTCTTGCTGGCCGACCGGACCTACGCGATCCTGCTGCGCAAGCTCGGCTACCTCTTCGAGGCGCGCGCGGTCCTCCGCGAGCACCTCGAACGCAGCCTGAGCCGGTTCGGTGAGACCCACGAGTTCACCAACGCCGCCGCCGTCAGCTACGCGAACGTGCTGCGCCAGGTCGGCGAGCCGGACGAGGCGGCCCAGCTGCTCGAGGACGCGCTCGAACGTTACGACCTCTACTTCGGCGTCAAGCACCCGCTGACCCTGGCCGCCCGGGTCAACCAGGGCATCCTCATGCGATCGATGGGCGACTACGACGACGCCCGCGTCCTCGGCGAGAGCTGCTACGCCGACTTCGCCGAGGTGCTGGGCGCCAGCCACCCGTACACCATCTGCGCCGGGGTCTCCCGGGCGACCGACCTGGCCATCGCCGGCGAGCACGAGGCCGCCGCCGCGCTGTCGGAGCAGATGTACCAGATCAGCCAGCAGCTGGCCGGCGGCGGCCACGAGGCCCGCAACGGCGCCGAGCACCCATACCTGCTGATGCGCGGGATCAACCTGGCGCACGACCTGCGGGCGGTGGGCAAGACGGCCGAGGCGGACCGATACCGGCAGACGTCCTACCGGGCGCTGCGCGACTCGCTGGGGGCCAACCACCCCGAGGTACAGGCCATCGAACGGGACGAACGGACCGAGGGCGACATCGAGCCGCCCCCGACCTGATCGGTCACCCGGCGGCGGCCGGGTTCCGCTCGCGCCACTGCCGCAAGGTGTCGCCCAAGGCCAGCTCGGCCGCGTGGACGACCTCGTCCGGCAGCGGCTCGGCGAGCAGTTCGTCGGTGCGCTCCCGCAGACCGCGCACCAGGCGTACGCCGTCGGGCAGCAGCGAGCCGGACGCCTCGACGGAGCGCAGTCCTTCGGCGACGTTGATCCGGGCCTCGGCGAACTTGCGGGTGGCCTCCTCGGCGATCTCCGGTTCGAGACGCAGTCCTCGCCAGCTGTCGGCCACTCCAACGAAGGCGTACACGCCTTGCAGGAGACCGGCCAGCGGACGGGGGTCGGTCCGCCACGGGGCGAAGTGGCGGCTGGTGTCGTGCGGGTCCGTCATCGGCGTCAGATCGAGGATCGCGCTGAGCTTCGAATGCTGGAACTCGTGCACCATCGTCACCGCGAACTCCGCCGCCGACGGCGGCAGGGTGAGGCCGAAGACGCCGAAGGCGTACTTGATCGTGGCGCTGCGGGCCGCCCGGGAGTCGGTCTGCAACGGCACGAGCGTCCGCAGACCGGCCGCGAGCTCGGCGGCGCGCCCCGGCAGCCGCCGGGTCAGCAGGCCCCACGCCTCGCCGAACAGCTTGTCCCACTGCTCGAAGTCGGCGTCGTCGAGCCGGTTCGCCGGAGGAGCGTGATGCCCGTGCCGGTACGGGTCGACGTCGTCGAGCGCGATCCGCACGCTGGGCGCGGTCAGGTCCCGCACCCGCTGCAACCCGGGCACGTCCCCGTCCCCGGACAGCAGTACGCGGCGCCCGCCGACATCGGTCGTGAGCCGGCCGCCGTCGGCGATCAGGCGCACCGGGGCGTCGCCGGCCGAAAGCGCGCCGAGGCCCGGCACCGACGCGACGCCGTTGCGGACCGGCACCGCCAGGTCGGCCGGTACGCCACAAGCCGCGGCCGCGACCGCCGCGATGCCCGCGAGCTGCCCGAAGTCGGACGGGTCGGCGATGCCCTGGCCCAGGGCGCGGGTCGCGATGCCGGACCAGGAGCCGACCAGCGGAGCGCCGACGACCTCGGCGAACCGGTCCGGGTCGGCGTCGCGCGCCCGGTCGAGGACCTCGCCGATGGCGTCGCGTTCGGCCGGCGCCCCCGGCCATTCCCGCAGCAGGTTTCCGATGAGGAGCAGGTGGCGGCTCAGCTGCGCCCGCTGCAGCTCGGCGATGGCGGCCGGTCCGCCGTCGCCCACGGCGAGCGTGGTGAAGGTGTCGGTATCGAGTTCGTGGAACGTCGTCACTTCTCAGGTCTCTCCAGTGCGGCGGCGCGCCGCAGATCGGTGGCGACGCGCGCGGTGATGTGATCGATGAGGCGGCGCAGATCGGCGCAGTACGCCGATGGGTTGCGGAACCCGGCGCCCGGCCGGTATCGGTGGGCGTAGTGGCCGCCGCCGCAGACCTCGCGGACGGGACAGCCGAGGCAGATCTCCGACAGGGCCTGCCGGCCGAGCTGACGGGCGACCACGCCCGGGTCGTCGAAGACGTCGTCGAGGTCGTGGTGGCGTACGTCGAGCCCGGTCGCCGCGGCGCCGGGGTAGGCGGACTTCAGCGCGTCGACCTGCTCGATCGCCCCGTCGGACTCGACGACCAGCATCCCAGCCGGGCTCAGCCCGACCTGTTCGGAGCCGCTCGCGCCGCCCAGCAGCAGCGCCAGGATGTCGTCGAACAGCCGGACGCGGATGGGATCCTGCCGGCCGTACCAGTGGTCGAAGACCGCGATCAGCCAGTCGGCGTACGGGGTCGCCCCGGGCCGCGCGTGCGGCGGCGGAGTGGCCCAATTCGCATGGGGGAGAAGGAAATCGATCGTCGGCGGGTCGAACGACGACAGCGTCTCGAAGGTCGCGATCGGATCCGACTCGGCCGACACAGTGGACAGGATGCCGGCGTACGCGGGCCGCAGATCCGGCTCCCGCAACAGTTCCAGCGCCTTGGCGGCACCGGCGAAGCTGCCCCGGCCGGACCGAGTACGCCGATGGCGGTCATGGTCGGCCTCGGTCCCGTCGACGCTGACGCCGACGGAGATCTGCAAACCGACCAGCCGCTCCAGCGTGCGCCGAGTCAGCAGTACGCCGTTGGTCTGCATCCCGACCTCGGCCCGGGTGCTCAACGGCAGCTTGGCATGCAAGTACGCCACGAGCCGCTCGATGCGGTCGAGGCGGAACAGCAGCGGTTCCCCGCCGTGCAGGATCACCCGCACCCGGCGTACGCGATGCCGGGCGGTGTAGCGCGCGAGGTTGTCGACGGCGGCCTGCCACACCTCGGTGGACATCACCGCCGGGCGGTCCCGCCAGCTCTGGTCGGCCGACTCGTAGACGTAGCAGTAGTCGCAGGCCAGATTGCACCGCTGGTGGACCTTGAGGATCAGGTCGCGAACCGGAGTAGGTCGCCAGCCGGCGGCGCGCAACCGCTCCGGGTCCAGCTCGGCGTACGGCCATGGTGCGGCCGCCCGCTGCGCGTCCCGGAGCAGGCTCACCCCGCCGACCGGCGCCGTCGTCATCCTGCAGTGATTCAGGACGAGGTGAACGACTGGAAGGCCGAGATGATCCCGTCCGGGTCGTCCAGCGCCCGGATCACCCGGCGGGCCGCCCTAGCCAGGGCGTCGTCACCGCCTTGGATCACGTCGAGCATCCGACGGTCGGAAAGGTCCACAAGCGGCGACCATTCGCCGGAAACGGTCTCCGGCATAGTTGCTGCGTTCACCATATGCTCCCCATAGGGTGCGTGTTTCTCTCATCTCCAGGCAGGCTTGCCCGGCGATTCACCATAGGATGCGCGGAGATCATTCCCCAGCGGAAACCCTCGAACTTGGCAAAACTTGACGCCACCCGGGTGACCCCGTCAGTGCCGGGCTGACCTGCGAATCCATCCGTCTGTCCCGGTCACATCGGCCAGGGGTCCAGGTCGCACTCCACCCGGTTTCCCCGGGCGAACCGGGCGACCAGTTCGTGCTCCCCGAACAGCTTCGTCCACCCCGCGAGCATGCTCTCGCGCAACGGTTCGTCGGCGCTTCCGACGGCCACCAGGTCGAGGGCCAGATTCGTGCCCGCCGCGAGGGTGTCGGGGTGTTCCGGCCCCAGGACACGGTCCGCGACCGCGTACGCCGATCGCGAGGCCGCGACCGCGCCCGCCCGGTCGCCGGTCAACGCCAGATCCGTCGCGTGGTTGACCGCGGCGACGATCGCGTACGGGTGATCGGCGCCGAGCGTACGCCGGAGCTGCTCAGCGGCCCGCTGACCGAGCTGCCGGGCGATGGGCCACTGGCCCTGGGCGCGATGGACGGCGGCGAGGTTGACCCGGGCCACCACCGCGAGCGGGTGCCGGTCGGACAGCCGCCGCTCGTACGCCGAGATCGCGTCGATGATCAGCTGCTCGGCCCGGCTGGTCCGCCCGGCCTCCCGGAGCGCGTTGGCGTAACTCAGCGTCACCGCCAGCATCTGCGGCGCGGCCTGATCGAGCAGTTCCCCGCAGCGCAGGTGCAGCGCTGCCAGCTCGTCGAGCGCACCCGGCCGGCCGAGGCGTCGGCGCACCGCCGCCGCCGTACGCACCGCCGCCAGCACCCCGGGATCGTGGTCGCCGATGAGCCGGGTGCCCTTGGCGGTGTACTGGTCGAGCAGGTCCAGCGCCGGCTCGAACCGGCCTAGCCCGGTCAGGTCGTCGGCGAGCGCGAACGCGACCCGGACAGCGTCGATGGCATCGTCCGAGGCGGTCAGCCGATCGAAGTCGTGCTGGTCGAGATCAGCCGCCTGGGCGTACTGCCCGGCGTGGCGCAGGCTCGCGGCCAGGCTGCGGCGGCAGTCCACCGTCCGGGGATGGGCCGAGCCCAACGCCGCCACCGACCGCTCGTACGCCTTTCGCTGCGCGTCGACCGCGCGGGTGTACCGGCCCATCATCAGCAGATCCAGCGCCGCCCCCACCTCGGCCGCCAGGGTCAGCTCGTGATCCGCCCCGTACGCCGGGCTCGTCTGCAACTGCCGCACCGCGGCCGAGGCCAGCGACCGCGCCTCGGCGTACGCCCCCAGGCCGCGCAGCGCCGCGGCCAGTTCGACGCGGGCACGCAGCACGAGTTCGTGGTCCGGGCCGAGCGAACCGGGCCGCTGCCATTGCTCGACCGCCGACCGGGCCAGGTCGGCCGCGCCGGCCAGGTCGCCGTCCAGCGCCCGGAACCGGATCTGGTCGATGATCAGGTGCTGGGCGTTCGGGTTGTCGGACTCGACCAACCGGGCCGGTTGCAGGTGGGCGTCGATGTCGCGGTAGCCCTGGGCCAGCGCCGAGCCGGGCGGCCCCAGCCGCGTACGCGCGAGGATCTCGTGCACGTGGTGCCAGGCGACCTCGGCGTCCCCGGCCGGGATGATCTCGACGAGCGCCTGCCGGGCCGGTGCGGTCATCTCCACCTGATGCGCGCCCAGCCGGACCAGGCCGTAGTTGGCCAGTTCACGCAGCGCGATACGCAGCTCGATCGGGTTGGCCAGGATCTCGCCGACCCGGCCTTTGACCGTCCCGTCGCGTTGCAGCAACGCCATCGGCACCGGGGCCGCGCCGAACCAGCCGAACAGGTCGAGGATGCGGCGATGATCGGGACTGAGGATCTCGCGGACCGCGCGTACCGTGCCGACCAAGGGGCCGGACGGGGCATGCGAGTCGCGCAGGGTCTCCAGGTCGATGCGGGCCGCGATGTCCAGCGCCAGCGGCAGCCGCCCAGCCAGCTCGATGATCTCGGTGCGCTCGGAGTCCGTGCTCTCCGGCAGCCGGCGTTCGAGGAACTCGGCGGCCTCGTCGGGGCCGAAGTCGAGCACCTCGACCTCGATCATCGAGGTGTCGTAGGCCAGTTCGCGGTCGGTCGTGGTGACCAGGACATGCCCGCCGCCGTTGGGGATCAGGCCGCGTACCTGGCGATCCTCCACGCCGTCGAAGATCAGCAGGTAGGGCAGGTTCGGCGAGCCGAGGTACGCCTTCAACGCGCCCAGCGACCGGTCGCCGTCGGCGAGGCCGAGCTCGGTGGCCAGGTCGGTCAGGTCGGCGCGGGCCTGATCGGCGCTGGCGCAGCGGATCCACCAGGTCACCGGATAGTCGTCGGGATACCGGTACGCGTACTCCGCCGCGAGCTGGGTCTTGCCGGTGCCGTTGACCCCGTGCAGCACGACCGTCGCCGTCGGATGCTGATCGAACGCGTTGCGCAGCCGGATCAGGGCCGCTCGGCGGCCGGTGAACCAGGTGTTGCGGTCGGGCAGCTGACGTACCGGCCGGGAGCCGTTCTCGGCCCGGGGCGGCGACGGCAGGCCGCGCCCGGAACGCAGGGTTCGGTAGTCCTGCTGGGCGAGCGTCCACAGTGTCTGGAACTCGGTGAGGATCTCCGGCTCGGCCCGCGGCCGGGGCGTACGCCGGTTCAGCTCGGCGACGATCGACAGGTATTTCGGCCAGGACAGCAGGTAGGTGCCCTTGAGCGCGGCCCGGTAGGTCTCGTGGGAGACCGCCTCCAGCAGCCGGTTCTTGAAGATGGCCGAGCTGATGGTCCGCGCCGACGGGCCGCCGGCGAGCAGGTAGAGGTCGTGCAACCTGTCAACCAGGTCGCGAAACGGTCCCGGCGGAACCGCGTCGTCACCGGGTCTGCTTATCTGCACGGCGTGGCTCGCTTCTGGAGAACCGCGTACGGCGGGCGGGGTGGACCCGACGCGAGCATATCGACGCCGCGCACTCCCGCGCCATCGACACGCGTTATCGGACGCGGCCCTCGCGGGCTCGGCATCAGTTGTCCGCAGCGGATAGATTTGCCGCTATGGCGCGCGTCGTAGTGGTGCACGGGATCAACAACACGTACGCGAGCCGTCCCCAGATGGCCGATCGGTGGATCCCCGCGTTGCGTGGGGGCCTGGACAACGCCGTCCTCGAAGGACTGATCGCGCCGGTCGAGGTCGCCGCCTCCGACGTCGAATGCGTCTTCTACGGCGATCTGTTCCGGCCGGCCGGACGACGGCTCAGCGGTGACGTGCCGCCGTTGACGGCCGACGACGTCGAGGACGGCCCGGAACTGGACCTGCTGCTGGCCTGGTGGGCGGCGGCCGCCGAAGCCGATCCCGCGGTGCCGTCACCCGGAGGGCGCACGCTCGGGCCCAAGGCGAGCGCGCGGGCGGCGGTGCTGGCACTGGCCGGGTCGCGGTTCCTGGCCCGGGTCTCCGAGCGGCTGCTGATCTTCTGGCTCAAGCAGGTCACGGCGTACTTCACCGACCCGGCGATCCGGGCGGGCGTGCAGGACCGGTTCGCCGCCGCGATCTCCGCCGACACCCGGGTCGTCGTAGCGCACTCGCTCGGCTCGGTGGTGGCGTACGAGGCGCTGTGCGCGCATCCTGAGTGGCCGGTCACTGATCTGGTCACGCTGGGCTCGCCGCTGGGCGTACCGCACCTCGTGCTGCATCGGCTCGTGCCGCCGGTCGGGACCTGGCCGGGCGTCGCCCGCTGGGTCAACGTCACCGATTCGGGGGACTTCGTGGCGCTGCGGCCCACCCTGCGCGACGTCTACGGCGACCGCGTGGTGGACGTGGCGATCTCCAACGGGATGAGCGCCCACGAGGTGGAGCGGTACCTGTCGGCCGCGCCGACCGGAGCGGCCGTCGCCGCCGGCCTCCTGAATGGACAGCGTTAGCCGTGGCGGGACGGTTCTTCGTCGGCGCGGCGACCACCGAGTACGCCCCGTCGACGGGGCTGACGTCGCTGCCCGAACTGGCGGCCGAACTGGACCGCGCCACGCGGCTGTTCACCGACCTCGGCTACGAGACGGTGCCCGGCTTCGGGCTGAACCTGACCTCGGTCGAGTTCACCAACCGATTGCGGGAGTTCCTGCTGAACGCCGCCCGGCGGCCCGAGGACGTGATCGTCGTCTATTACACCGGGCACGGGGAGGTCGCCGGTTCCGCCCGCGACGTGCTGCTGCTGCCGATGGCCGACGCCACCCACGACCGGTCGTTCACCTTCCTGCGGGCCGGCGACCTGACCGAGCGGCTGCTCGACAGCGACGAGCCCGGCCAGCTGGTCGGCCAGCAACTGCTGTTCATCCTCGACACCTGTTACGCCGGGGCCGGCGGCGGCTCGCTGGCGGCGGGCGCGGTCGGGTTCGTCAACCGTCTGCGGCGTACCGCGAGCGGGCCCGCGGTCGCGGTGATCGTCGGCGCCCGTGACTACCAGCAGGCCGGGGTCGGCACGTTCACCCAGGCGCTGACCCGCTCGGTGCGGCAGCGGGCGCTGGCCGGGCACGAGGTCCGCCACATCCCGCTCGATCCGCTGGTCACCCAGATCAACGCGGAGATGGCCGCGAGCGGTGGCGCGGTCGCCGACCAGGCCGCCCGGCTGCTGTTCGTCGGCGAGCGGGCCGCCGAGTTCTTCCCCAACCGCCGCTACGACGAGTGGTACTCCAACGTCGACGTCCGCACCCGGGAACTGCGGCTGCAGCGCGACGCGCGGGTGCGCGACCGCGAAGCCGCCGGCCTGTCCGCGCAGGGGCTGTCCGACTTCGTCGAGCGTGACGATCTGTGGCTGTTCACCGGACGGCACGCGGCATTGCGGCAGGCCACCGCCTGGCTGGCCGGCGCGGCACCGCCCACGATGGTGATCACCGGCGATCCCGGTTCGGGCAAGTCCGCGCTGCTCGCCCGCCTGGACATGCTCGCCGATCCCGCCCGCAGCGCACGGATTCCCAACATCCACTCGCTGCCGCCGGACACCGTTCCGCAGCCCGGATCGATCACCAGATTCGTCCACGCGCGCGGGCTGACCCCGCTGGGGCTGCTCGCGGCCCTGGCCGAGGCGTGCGGCGTGGAAGACGTGGCCGCCGTCGACACCCCCGGCGGGCTGGTCACGCACCTGCGGGACCGCGCCGATCCGGTCACCGTCGTGATCGACGGGCTCGACGAGGCGGCCGGCGAGCCCGGCGACCCGCACACCGCCGGGCTCGCGCTGGTCGACACGGTGCTGGCCCCGCTGGTCAAGGCCGCGACGCGAGTCCCGCTGCGGTTGCTCATCGGCACGCGCAGCCATCTCATCGGCGCGCTCGGGGCACCCCTCGACGTGGTCCATCTCGACCGGCGGTACGCCGACCGCCCGAGCCTGCGCCGGTACGTCCGGTCGTGCCTGACGGAGTTGGTCGAGTCCTCGCCGTACCGGGGTCTTCGCCCGGCGTACCTCGACGCCGTGGTGGACGCGATCGCCGAGGCCGCCGGCGACTCGTTCCTGGTCGCGTTGATCACCGCACGCAGCCTGGCGTTGCGGGCCGATCCGGTCGCCGACCCGTACGACGCGGGCTGGCGTACGTCGCTGCCCCGGGAGGCGGCCGAGGCGATGCGGCAGGACCTGGACGGACGCCTCGGTCCCGCCGCCGACCGCGCGCGGGACCTGCTACTGCCGCTCGCGTACGCCCAAGGCACCGGGCTGCCCTGGGAGGATGTCTGGCCGGAGCTGGCGACGCGCCTGACCGGGCGCCGCTGCGGCAACCGGGACCTGGACTGGCTGATCGAGCACGCCGGCTACTACGTCATCGAGACGCGGCTCAACCGGGGATCGGCCTACCGGCTGTATCACGCGGCACTGGGCGCGCATCTCCGTACCGGCCGCGACGCCGGACCCGACCACGGGGTGATCGTCGACGTGCTGCTGGACCGGGTGCCCCGGCTGCCGGACGGCACGCGGGACTGGGCCCGCGCCCATCCCTATACCGCCGCGGCCGTCGCCGGGCACGCCGCCCCGGCCGGTCGTCTGGATGAACTGCTGGCCGAGCCGCGCCTGCTCACCGAGACCCCGGCCGGTCCGCTGCTGGCCGTGCTGGACCACGTACGCACGCCGCGCGCGCGGGCCACGGCGGACGCGTACCGGCGAGCGGCCGGGCGGATGCAGGCCTATCCGGGCGAGAAGGCGGCGTACCTGCAACTGGCGGCGCGCAGCGCCCGGGCGCCGCACCTGGCCGACGAGATCTCCGCGAGCGGCCTGCCGCTGCCGTGGGCGACACATTGGGCCTCACTGCGCCAGCACCCTCCACACCAGACACTGACCTGGCATCGCGACTGGGTGACGGCGGTGGCGATCGGCGAGGTCACCGGCCGGTCCGTCGTCGCCTCGGCAAGCGCCGACCGCACCGTACGCCTCTGGGACGTCACCACGGGGCGACCCTTCGGCGCGCCGCTGGCCGAGCACACCGACTGGGTGACGACAGTGGCCTTCGGCCAGGTCGACGACCGGGCGATCGTGATCTCGGGCGGCAACGACGGCACCGTACGCCGCTGGGACGCCGTCACCGGCCGCCCGCTGCCGGGGCCGGGCGGCCGCAGCCATCCCGGCGAGGTGCGCTCGGTGGCGTTCGGCCGCCTCGACGGCCGCCCGATCGTGGTGTCCGGCGGTGAGGACGAGGCGGTCCGCGTCTGGGACGCGGCCACCGGCCGCCCGGTGGGACGGCCGCTGACCGGGCTGGCCGCCGGGGCGTACTGCGTCGCGGTCGGGCGGGTGCGGGACGGGATCGCGGTGGCCGCCGGGGGAGCCGACGGCACCGTCCTGATCTGGGACGCGGCGACCGGCCAACCGATCGGGGAGCCGCTGGAGCACGACGGCAAGATCCGGTCCGTCGCGTTCGGACGGATCGGCGAGGACATGGCGGTGATCTGCGGGGCCGACGACCATCGCGTCCACGTGCGCTGCGCCACGACCGGCGAACTGCTCACCGCGCCCTACGCCGGGCACGCCGCCGCCGTCACCTCCGTGGCCTACGGCCGCCGGGGGACGCAGCCCGTGATCGTCTCCGGCAGCAACGACCAGACGGTCCAGATGTGGGACGCGGAGACGGGCGCTCTGATCGGCGCGCCGTTCACCGGGCACACGGGGTGGGTGTTGTCGGTCGCCTGCCGCACCCGGGAGGGCCGCCTGCTGATCGCCTCCGGCGGTGCCGACGAGACCGTCCGGTTGTGGGACTCCGCGTCCGGCGAACCGATCGGGGAACCGTTCACCGGGCACACGGACATGGTGACCGCCGTGGCCGCCGGAACAGCCGACGGCGAGACCATCGTGGTCTCCGGCTCGGCCGACCATTCCGTACGCCGCTGGGACGCCGTGTCCGGCCAGCCGCTCGGCCCGGCCTCGATCGGGCACACCGCCACCGTGACGGCGGTCGGGTTCGGCGAGGTCGACGGGCAGCCCGTCGTCGCATCCGCCGCGGCCGACCACTCGGTACGCCTCTGGGACCCGGCCTCCGGCGAGCCGATCGGGCAACACCTCGACGCCGGTACGCCGCTGCGCACCGTCGCGATCGGACCGGCCGGCGAGCGTACGGTGATCGTGGCGGGAGGCGACGACGGTGCGCTGCGGGTCTGGGACGCCGCCGGCCGCCGGGCGGTGCACACCCCGCTGACCGGCCACGACGCGCCCGTCACCGCGGTCGCGATCGGCGACGCCGAAGGCCGTCCGGTGATCGTCTCCGGCGGCGCGGACCACACCGTACGCCTCTGGAACGCCGCGACCGGCGAGCCGATCACCGAGCCGCTGACCGGGCACACCGACGTCGTGACAAGCGTGGCCATCGCGACCGTGGACGGCCAGCCCGTCGTCGCCTCGGGCGCGCTCGACCGCACCGTACGCCTCTGGGACGCCGAGACCGGCGAGGCCCTCGACGACCCGGCGGTGGAACCGGCGGCCGTGCACTCCGTCGCGTTCGGCAACCTCGGCCGCGAGCCGATGATCGTCAGCGGAGGCGCCGACGCATACGTGCGCATCGCCGACGCGGGCACCGGCGAGCGGGTCGCCGACCTGTACGCCGGCCCGGCCGGGGTCCGGGCGGTCGCGGTCGCCGGAAGCCAGCCCCTGCTGGTCGCCGGGGGCGCCGATCACGTGCTGCGGGCCTGGGACGCCGCGACCCGTCAGGTCGTCGCCGCGCCTTTCGACGGGCACCGCGGACCGGTGACGGCCGTCGCGCTGGGCCGGCTCGCCGGTTCGCTCGTCGTCGTCTCCGGCAGCACCGACCACACCGTACGCCGCTGGGACGCCGGAACCGGCCGCCCGCTGGGGCCGCCCCTGACCGGCCACGCCGACGGCGTCCGGTCAGTCGCGTATGGACAGTGGGGCGGTCGGGGGCTGATCGCCTCGGCCGGCGACGACCGCACGGTACGCCTCTGGGACGCGGCGACCGGCGTACCGGTGGGGGAGCCGTTCACCGGACATCGCGGCATGGTCAACGCGGTGGTCTTCGGCGAGGTCGCCGGACGGCCGGTGGTGATCTCCGGCGGCAACGACCACACCGTGCGCGTCTGGGATCTGTCCGAGCACGAGCTGCTGTACTCGCCGATCACGGCGCACGAAGGCTACGTCAGCGCGGTCGCGTTCGCGCGGCTGGCTGGACGTCCCATCGTGGTGACCGGCGGACATGATCAAGTCTTGCGAATCTGGGACGCCGCGACCGGCGAGCCTGTCGGCGATCCCCTGGCCGGGCACACCGACGACGTCAATGCCGTCTCGTGCGAGGAGCTCAGCGACCGCCTCGTCATCGCGTCGGCGAGCAACGACGGCACCGTACGCGCCTGGGACGCCGCCGCCGGCGAACCGATCGGTTCACCCTCGACGCCGCACGAGGGGTGGGTGCACACCGTGGCGCTCGGCCGGCTCGGCGACCGGCCGATCCTTGTCAGCGGCGGCACCGACCAGACGTTGTGCGTACGCTCGCTCGCCGGTGTCGAGATGGCCCGCGTGCGGCTGTCGGCCACGGTCAACGCGGTCGCCGTACGCGACGCGGCGCATCTGGTCGTGGCCACCGATCTCGGCCTGGTGAGCCTCCGGCTACCGGGCTGAACCACCTGGCGACCAGCAGCCGGTCAGACACCTACGCGTGCGGGCCTTTCGCGCAGCGAGTGTTGACGGCGATCTGCGCCTGCAGGCGGCGTTTCATCCCGCGGCCATCCAATCTGTCGGCCGCTGCGTTCGACGGCTGCAAACTGCATCGCGGGCTACCGGCGCGCCATGCGGCCGAAGTCCAGCAAGCAACCGCCGCGTCCGAAGTACCTTTCGGGCGCTGACCTTCGCCAGCCGCCGGCAAGCTCAGTCGGCGGCTTTGCGGCGACGCCGGACCGGCAAATGATCGGCGAGCTTCTCGACTCCGGCGTACTCGCTGACGTCGACGACGCAGCCGTGCCGGGTGTTGCCCAGCAGCAACTCGTCGCCCCGTTCGATGAGCATCGCGTCGAGCTGTGGGAACGAGTGCACCCGGCCGTCGGCCGCCACGTGGTGAAAGCCGTCGGGCGCGACGACGAGCCGGTCGTCGCCGCCGCGCCAGCGCCGCCAGCGTGACGGCCGCAACTCCTCGCCGGATGGAACGACTTCGGACGTGGGGCAGCGCTGTTCGGTCAGGCCGTCGAGGTCGGCGGTGACCCCGGCGGGCACAACAACGGTCGTCGACCGCAACCACGCCACGGCAGCCGTCGCCACCGCCGCCGGGGACAGCGACGCGACCGCCCGGAGCTGATCGCTGGTCGGCTCGTCGGAGACGTCGAACAGGGTCGCCTTGGCCGCGCGCTCCAGATCGTCGTACCGCGCGCGGCCGTCCGCGATCGGGCGCAGATCGTCGGCGGTGAGATCGCCGCGGGCCAACCGGCGCAGCTCCCGCCACAGCGTCGCGGCGGCGTACGCCGGATCGGCTTTGCGCCGCCCCTTGACCGCGTGCAGGCTCAGCCCGATCTCCACCCGGGACGCGTCCACGGGGGAGTACCAGCACGTCTGCCAGTAGTCCAGACCATGCGCCTGCAGGGCGGACGACACCCGGGCATCCAGCAGAGACACGACCGCCAGCGCCTCCGGACCCGGGGTCGCCGTCAGCGCCATGCCGGGCGCGACCGCCTGATCGGCGTACCAGCTGGGCGTGGTGACGACCGGGTGGACCGACGGTGCCGGCGAGGTCCGCGGGCCTCGGGGCAGGGGCAGCCGCAAGCCGTCCGGCGGCGGCCCGCTGAGCGCCAGGACCGCGTTGCCCGTGGTGAAGCCACGCGCGGCATGCGCGCGGACCTCGCTCTTCGTGAATTGCTTGTACGCCACGGGCGCCCACCGGGCCAGGCCCAGTCCGGCCGGGCCGAGCCGGTGCGCGAGCAGCGACCCCCACGGGTCGCGGGTGGCATCGTCGATGTCGAGGTCGAGGAACCGGTCGCCGGGGTCGGCCGAGGCCGCTACGTCGTCGAGCGCGTCGAGCGGCAGATCGGCCAGCGTCTCGCAGACGGCCGTCAGCCGCTGCGCGACCGACTCGGGCGGCCCGGCGACCGCGAAATTACTGTCTATCGTGGACGCCATCGTATCCATCGATACGCCGATCACGTCCGCGACGAGCAGCTGAACCAGGTGCGTCAGACCGATCCGGTCGACGTCCTCGTCCCGCAGCCCGCACCCGAACGTCAAGGTCGCCGACAGCTGGCCGGGGGCCGGGTGCCAGACGACGGTAACTCCGTCTATCTCGTCCCGCTGCATGCGCAGAGAGTAGGCCGCCCGGTCAACTTCCGGGGACCCTCATCGAGAGTGGGACACCCACCGAGCCGGCGCGGTGACCGCGGTGACCATCGCGCGGAGCAGGAAGTCGATCCAGTCGAGGGTCGGCATGCTGAGCTGTTCGCCGTTGACGTGTCGCGCAGCTCGTGCCTGGCGATCGGCCCGGATGAACTCCGCGTAACTCGGTGTGCTCGCCATAGCGGCACCCCCCTTATCCGGACGTAAACTCCGATATCGCAAGTATTACCCCGTGGGCGAGTTGTATGCGATGAACTTGCCGAAGACTTCTCAGTCTGTGCAGAGGACGTCGATCCGCTGGGTCGCGTTGTTGGCGAAGCCGCCCCGGCTCCAGACCTGATCGGCGGGCTGGGCCTCGCCGTCGGCCGTCACCGCTCGGGCGGTGAGCACGTGCGAGCCCGGTTCGGCCCGCCACTGCGCGGTGAACCGTCGCCAGGCCCACGGATGCTCGCCGATCGGCTCGAGGTCGGCCGCGATCCAGGTACCACCACCGTCGACGGAGACCTCGACCCGGTCCACCGGAGCCCGGCCGGACCAGGCCCGCCCCTCCAGCGTCAGCGGCCCCGGGCGGATGATCCGCGTACGCGTCATGAAGTCGGGGTGACCTGGCGGGACGAGCAGCGCCCGCGGCGCGATCCGGGTGACCGGCTCGCCCGGATCGTCCGGCGACTGCCGCATCCGGTACGCCACGGCGTGCTGGAACCCGTCGAACTCCCGGTCGATCGCCTCGATCCCGACCAGCCACTTGACGTGTGCCATCCCATACCAGCCCGGCACCACGAGCCGCAGCGGGAAGCCGTGCTGCGGCAGCAACGGCGCGCCGTTCATGGCGTACGCCAGCAAGACGTCGTCCCGGCGGGCCTCGGACAGCGGGAGGGCCCGCTGATAGTCCTGCTCGACACCGCGTTCGATGCCGTGATCGGCGCCGGTGAACACGACGTCGACGGTCTCCGGGCGTACGCCCGCCGCGTCGAGCACGTCACGCAGCCGGACGCCGGTCCACTCCGCGGTACCGACTGCCTCGACCAGCCACGGCTGGCTGACCGGACGCGGCTCCAGCCGGGCGCGGCCGTTGCCGGCGCATTCCATGGTCACCCGGACGCTCCGGGCGGGCAGCGCCCGCAGGGCCGCGAGATCGAGTTCGAGCGGAGCGTCCACGAGGCCGCCGACCCGCAGTCGCCAGGCGTCCGCGTCCACCATCGGAATGTCGTAGTGGACGAGCAGGTAATGCAGGCCCGGCGGGGTGATCTCCCAGCGCAGCGCCTCCAGCGGCAGGCTGTGGTTGCGGGCCGCCAGCGCGAGTTCCTCGGCGCTGATCGCCTCGCCGGGAGCGGCCACGCGGCCGGGCCGGCTGACCTCGTCGATCGTCACCTGGTCAGTGTCGCCTTCGGGCCGCCCCACCGGAAGCGGATCACCGGCCGATTGCCGGTTTCAGCGTCCGAGCAGTAGGCCGATCGCGTGATGGTCGTGGTAGTCGTGGGTCTCGACGAGCTCGCCGTCGCGGCTGCGGAACAGCTGGATGTTGTTGATCTCGCCGGTCTGTCCGGTCGCGGTGTTCGTCCCGAGGTAGCGGTACTCGACGATGATCGTCTCGGGGTCGGCCGTCTCATGGATGACGGCGTCGTGTACCTCGAAGCGTAGTGGTCCCTGCGCCATCGAGGTCAACCGCTCGGCCAGCGCCTGGCGGCCGCTGATCCGGAACGGCTCCGGCGTCGCGAAGGCCATCTCGACGATCGCGTCTTCGGCGTACAGGTCAGCCAGGTCGGCCCAGCGGTGCTCGTTGATGATCCGGACGCGCTCGTCCCACAGCTGTCGGGGTGTCATCGCAGGTTCCCTTCGTCGTACACTATCGGAGTGATCACTCCGGTTAATCACTATACGGAGTCGCGACTCCGGTTGTCGAGGGGGTTGCGATGACTCCCGATCCGCCGCTGCGTGCCGACGCGCGCCGCAATCGCGAACGGCTGCTCGCCGCGGCCGAGCAGGTCTTCGCCGAGCAGGGCGTGACCGCCTCGACCGAGGACGTCGCCCGCGTGGCCGGAGTCGGCGTCGGCACCGTGTTCCGGCACTTCCCGACCAAGGAACAGCTGATCGAGGCGGTCTACCACGCCCGGCTCGCCCGGCTGGCCGAACTGGCCGATCGGCTCGCGGACAGCGCCGATCCGGGCGCCGCGTTCGCCGAGTTCTTCTCGACCACTGTGGAGGGTGCGGCGACGAAGAACGCCTTGGTGGAGGCCCTTTCCCGGGCCGGGGTCGACACCGCGGCCCCGGAGGTCGGCGGCTGGGTCCGCCGGGCGCTGGGCGTACTGCTGGCGCGGGCGCAGCAGGCGGGCGCCGTCCGGCCCGACGTCACCGTGCCCGACCTGCTCGGACTCCTCGTCGGGACGTCCCGTGCGGTAGAGCACCTCAGCGGCGACCCCGAGGCGCGCGTACGCGTCGTCGAAGTCGTGCTGGACGGCCTGCGCGTTCGACGGTAGCGATCCCAAACCGCGGACCTCGGCGTTTGAGGCCGGTACGGTGGGGTAGCCGACCCAGGTTGCCCGCTTCGTCTGGGGGGAGATCGCTGTGACCACCGGCAATTGGGGGCCGTCCGGCTCCGACCCGTTCGACGACTTCGTCAACCGCTTCTTCGGATCGACCCCGGCCGGCGGCCCACGCCGGATCGACCTCGGCCGCCTGATGAGCCAGGACGCGCGAGAACTGGTGGAGCAGGCCGCAACCAAGGCTGCCGACCTCGGCAGCGGCGACCTGGACACCGAGCATCTGCTCTGGGCCGTCACCCAGCGACCGCCGTTGCGCCGGCTGCTGACGGGCGCGGGAGCCGACCCGGACTCGATCGCCGAAGAGATCACCAGCAAGGGCAAGCGGGGCGAAGCCTCGCAGCAGATGCCCGCGCTGACTCCGGCGGCCAAACGCGTCCTGTTGCAGGCGCACCAGATCTCCCGGGCGGTAGGCGCTTCCTACCTGGGCCCGGAGCACATCCTGCTGGCCCTGACGTTCAACAAGGAGACCGAGGCCGGACGGGTGCTCGCCGCCCGAGGTGTCACGGTCGAGAAGCTTCAGCAGGCCGCGGTCGAGCGGATGGCCGGCGGCCAGCAACAGCAGTCCAGCTCAGGCACCCCGACGCTCGACAAGTACGGCCGCGACCTGACCGCCGCCGCGCTGGCCGGCGAGCTCGACCCCGTCGTCGGCCGGGCGAGCGAGATCGAGCAATGCGTCGAGATCCTGTCGCGGCGTACGAAGAACAACCCGGTGCTCATCGGTGAGGCCGGCGTGGGCAAGACCGCCATCGTGGAAGGTCTCGCGCAACGGATCGCCGACGGCGACGTACCGCGTACGCTGCGGGGCAAACGCGCGGTCCAGCTCGATCTGACCGGTCTGGTGGCTGGTACGCGGTATCGCGGCGACTTCGAGGAACGTCTGAAGAACCTCATCGACGAGGTACGCGCGCACTCCGACGAGCTGATCGTGTTCATCGACGAGGTGCACACCGTCGTCGGCGCCGGGCAGGGCGAGGGCTCGGCCGACGCCGCGAACATGCTCAAACCGGCGCTGGCCCGGGGAGAGCTGCACGTGGTCGGTGCGACCACGCTCGACGAGTACCGCAAGTACATCGAGAAGGACCCCGCCCTGGAACGGCGATTCCAGCCGATCCTGGTGCCGGAGCCGACGGTGGAGGACACCATCGACATCCTGCGCGGGCTGCGGGACCGCTACGAGGCGCACCACGGCGTTCGGTTCACCGACGAGGCGCTGATCGCGGCGGCGGAGCTGTCGGATCGCTACCTCGCCGACCGGTTCCTGCCGGACAAGGCGATCGACCTCATCGACCAGGCGGGTGCGCGCGTACAACTGCGCAGTCACGGCGGCACCGCCGACGTGCGGGACCTGGAGACGCGGCTGGAGCAGCTGGGCCGGGACAAGGACCAGGCGGTCGCGGGCGAGCAGTTCGAGCGGGCGAGCGAGCTGCGCGACGAGATCGCGACGATCCGCGAGGAGATCGCCCGCACGTCGACCGATCGCACCCAGGTCCCCGAGGTACGCCCGGAGGACATCGCCGAGATCGTCGCCAGGGCCACCGGCATCCCCGCCCAGCAGCTGACCGAGGAGGAGAAGCACCGGCTGTCACACCTGGAGGAGCGGCTGCACGAGCGGCTCGTCGGCCAGGACGAGGCGGTACGCGCGGTGGCGCAGGCGATCCGGCGGTCCCGGACCGGCCTGGGCGACCCGAACCGGCCGATCGGCAGCTTCCTGTTCCTCGGCCCGACCGGCGTCGGCAAGACCGAGCTGGCCCGGGCGCTGGCCGAGGCGATGTTCGGCAGCCAGGACCGGATGATCCGGCTCGACATGAGCGAATACCAGGAACGGCACACCGTCAGCCGGCTCGTCGGAGCCCCGCCCGGATACGTCGGCTACGACGAGGCCGGGCAGCTCACCGAGGCGGTGCGGCGGCGGCCGTACTCCGTGGTCCTGCTGGACGAGATCGAGAAGGCCCACCCCGACGTGTTCAACCTGCTGCTGCAGGTGCTCGACGACGGGCGGCTGACCGACTCGCAGGGACGGACGGTCAGCTTCAAGAACACCGTGCTCATCATGACCAGCAATCTGGGCTCGGAGTTCATCACCGCCGAAGGCCCCGGGCTCGGCTTCTCCGCCGACGGCGAGGCCGCTCAGCGGGGCGAGGACCGCATCCGCGATCAGGTCATGCGGCGGCTGCGCGACCAGCTCCGGCCGGAGTTCCTCAACCGGATCGACGAGATCGTCATCTTCCACCGGCTGGACGAGGCGCAGCTCGAACGGATCACCGACCTCATGCTGGACCAGACCCGGCGCAAGATGCGCGCCCAAGACGTCACCGTCGAATTCACCCAGAACGCGATCAAGTGGCTGGTCGAGCACGGCTTCGAACCGGCGTACGGGGCGCGGCCGATGCGGCGCACGATTCAGCGCGAGGTCGACAACCGGCTGTCGGAGATGCTGCTCGACGGGCGGGTCGGTCCCGGATCCCGGGTGGTCGTCGACGCTCGCGACGGCGACCTGGCGATCGAGTCGCCTTCCGTGCCCGCGCACGCCTGACGGGCCCTGTTCGGTGGCCGCAATTGGAGGCGGATCAGTTTCTCCTATGTCAAGGGGCTGATCGTGGCGTCGGCTTTGAGGCATCGATAGACGACGTCGGATAGGCGTCGTTTGAGCACCCGCAGGGCTTCCCTGCGGGTGTTTCCGTTGGCGAGGCGGCGCTCGTAGAGCTGCCGGCCGGGTGGGTAGTGCGACAGCTGGGTGATGGCGATGGTGTGCAGGCAGGAGTTGAGCTGGCGGTTGCCGATGCGCGAGAGCCGGTGGCGCTGTTGGTTGCCCGACCAGACCGGGACCGGTGCGCTGCCGTTGTGCCGGGCGTAGGCGTGTTGCGAGCGGAACCGGGTGATGTCGGCGGTCTGGGCCACGATCCTGGCCGCGGTCAAGGATCCGCAGCCGGGCAACGCCAGCAGAGTGGGCGCCAGGACCGCGATGTGCTCGCTGATCTGCCGGTCGAGCTCGCCAATACGCACGGTCAGCTGAGCACATCGCTGGGCCAGCTCACCGGCGAGTTCGGCGACCAGGCCAGTGGCGTCGGCCAGCCGACCACGCAACAGGGTGAGGTGTTTAGGCCGGTGAGCGCTGCGGGCGGGTGGTTGCCAGTCGGGGTTGATCTCGTGAATGTGCCAGCGCAGCTGGTTGATCACCCGAGTGCGTTCGGCGACCAGACCGGCACGGTGATCGACCAGAAGACGCAGCTGCCGTGGCGGGCCGTCCAGGACCGCGGTGGGCAGATCCGGTTCCCGCAGCGCGGCCCGGGCCACCGCCAGCGCATCGATCGGATCGGACTTGCCATAACTACGGGCACTGTCACGGGCCTTGGCCATCAGCTTGGGCGGCACCCGCGCGATGCGTTCCCCCACCGCCAGCAGATCGGCCTCCAGCCGCCGCGACAACGGCCGGCAATCCTCCACCGCGAACCGCCGCTCACCGAACTGACCAGCCCACCGCACCAACAACAGATGACCGGCGGCATCAGCCGAGACCGTCTTGGTGGCCAGCAGCCGACCCGCCGCGTCCACCGCCGCCACCGTATGACTGCGCTTGTGCGCATCGATTCCCAGGACCACCATGAGAAGCGTTCCTCTCACCAGTCGAAGCAGGGGAACCCCGCATCCGACCCGGAGGCACACCTCAGCTGGGGCGCAGCCACGCTCCTATCAAGCCACCCGGGACGGACCAGGGCACCCGGCGGGCCGCACTACTGACCAACGCCACGCAGGCAGGGTTCCGGAGAGCGAACCCGCCGGGCATGCCCCAACAATGACACTGAGGGTTCCGGGTCGAATCTTGGCCCAAGATTCGACCCGGAACCATGATCTAGCGCGATCTGCAGATCGGTGGGCGCGGGCATACCGACCGGTCGGAATTGACACCGTGCCTCGGCCTGCGCTCTGATGTGCGCATGGTCCGCGAACGCATTCTCGCCTGCGCGGTGGAGCTGTTCGCGGCGAACGGGTACGACGCCACCTCGGTCCAGCAGGTGGTGGCGCGGGCCGGGGTGACCAAAGGCGCGCTCTACCACTACTTCGGCGCCAAGGAAGACCTGCTCTTCGAGATCTACCATTCGCTGCTCGCCGATCAGCTGGCCCGGCTGGACGCGATCGTCGCCCGCAAAGCCGACCCCGCCACGACCCTCCGGGAGATCATCCGGTCGCTGGCCGAGACCACGTCGGAGAACTCGCGCGCGGTGGCGGTCTTCTCCCGGGAGGCGTCCCGGCTCGACGAGGAACGCTGGCAGACGTTGCGCGCGGAGTGGCGGCGCTACCAGGACACCGTGCGCGGGATCATCCGGGACGCGCAAGAGTCCGGTGTCTTCGCGGCGTACGCGTCGCCGGAGGTCATCTCCTGGGCGATTTTCGGGGTGAACACCTCGATGCCCACCTGGTTCCGCCCGGACGGCCCGAAGAAGGCCGTCGAGATCGCCGACGAACTGGCCGACTTCGTGCTGGCCGGGCTGCGTCCCTAGCGATCCGGGCCGTTTTTCGACGGGGAACGCCGGATGCCGGGGCAAGATATAGTGCGCCGATGCGACGCTGGCTCATCTGGTCCCTCGTGGCGGTAGTCGCCGTCGTCGGCGCGGTGGTCGGCGGCGTCGCCGTGTATCGCGCCGCGACCTACGGCGACCGTTACGACGCCGAGCACTCCGCCGTGACCGTCTCCGACGGATCGGTCTTCACCCTCGTCGTCCGCGACCGTGGCGCGTCGGTGGGCGACTACTGGACCGCCACCGTCGCGGACCCGGCGATCGCCGAACAGGTCGGCTCGGAACTGGTCGCCGACAGCTTGTCCGACCGCGTCTTCGGCGCGGCGCCGGGCGGTGGGGCCGGCGAGCGGCTGATCACCTTCAAGGCGACGGCGGCCGGCACCACCACGATCACGCTGAGCAACTGCTTCCAGGGCTGCGACAACGACCGGCGGAAGGCCGCGTCGTCAACGGTCAGCTGGACTGTGACCGTCGAGCGCTGAGCACCACCGCGACCGCGTCGAGCCAGCGCGCCATCGCGTCGCCGCCCTCGAACGCGTCGGCCCAGCGGACCTCGGCCGCCGCCGTCAGCCACGCAGTGACCAGTTCGGCCTGCTCGGGCTCCGGCAACGGCTCGGGCAGCGTGAGCGCGTACGCGATGCCGCCGCGCCGGACGATCTCGGCCAGGTAGGTGATCGACCGGGGCAGGACGCCCAGCCGGTCGGCGGCCAGCGCCGCCGCGATCGCGCCCTCGGCGTACAACTTGGGATCCCGGGGCAGGCCGTCGCGCAGCAGCGCGGGCACGTCGAGGCCGAGCAGTTCGGCATCGGTGCTGGTCACGTGGCTGCGGGTGTGGTGGCTGTGCTGCATCGCTCGTCCCCTTACTTCGGCAGCCGGATGGTGGCCGGCGTCGTGGGAACGCCCTTCTGCACGGCGTCCATGTGCCCGTTGATGAAGTCGTCCTCGTTGACCCAGACGGTGTAGCCCCACGGGTTGTAGATCTGGACCATGTCGCCGTCGTGGCCCACGATCAGCATCTCATGGCCGCCACTGCTGTCGCGGGACGCGAACGGAACCGGAATTCCCTGGTCGACGGCCTGTTCGGCCTTGCTCAGGGCGGCTCGCCG
Source organism: Hamadaea flava (assembly GCF_024172085.1). Taxonomy (NCBI): domain Bacteria; kingdom Bacillati; phylum Actinomycetota; class Actinomycetes; order Micromonosporales; family Micromonosporaceae; genus Hamadaea; species Hamadaea flava. The sequence continues at coordinate 7,898,488 of NZ_JAMZDZ010000001.1, forward strand.
GTCGTCGGTGCTATCGAGGTCCTGGTTGTCGTATTCGACGCCCGTGTGCGAGGCGACGTTCTGGTTGGCGATCGACTCCGACTGACCGGAGTTCATCCCGTCCGAGCCGACCAGCGGCAGCTTCTGCGCCCAGTTCCGGCCGTCGTCGTAGACGCGCTGCTGTTCGTCACGCAGCCGCTGGGCGAACGCGTCCGGATTGTCGTACGCCGGGTCGCCGGGATGCCCGCCGGTGGTCAGCTGCAGCGCGTACAACGGGTCGACCTGCGTGCGGGCCATGACGTTGGAGGATGCCACGCAGGTCGGGTACTGGCCCTGCGTCCACTCCTTGCCCATCGTCTTGGTGTCGCTGTGCTGGCCCCGGGTGTCGTTCGACGAGTCGCTGACGTCGAGCGGCGCCAGGTGCTCGTGCAGCCACTTCGGGTCGTCGCCGTGTGCGTGGATGAGCTTGTCGAACTCGGCGACCTTGTCCATCGGATAGCCCGCGGCCATCGCCTTGAGGATGTACGCCTGTTCGTCGGGCGACTTGGCCCCGGCGAGCATCGCGTCGAGCCGCTTGCGGTCCTCCGGGGACAGTTTGTCGATCGCCTGCCGGGCGCGGTCGGCCATGATGGGCGTCAGGATCAGCTCGTCGGCGTCGCCGCAGCCGCCCGCGTCCGCGATGGCCAGCTCGCTGATCGGGTCGAGGCTGGAGCCGGACAGGTGCGACAGGCGGGCCGCGCCGGCGAGGTCGCGCAGTAGCTTCTCGGCCCGTTCGGCGGCGTCGCGAGCCTGGTCAGCGGCCTTGCTCCGGTCGTCGATGCCAGCCATCGCCTCGTGGTGGGCGGCGGTCACGGCGTCGCCGTCGTAATCGAGCCAGCCGGTGTGGCCGCGCAGCTTGTCCCGGGCGCTCTCCAGCGGCCCCATGCCGTGTCCATCGGCCTGCTGCGCCTCGCCCAGGCACTGTGAGTGGTCGGCGAACACGCCCCTGGCCTCGTAGAACGCGTCGCAGACCCGGCCCAGCTCGCGCTCGAGCGCCTGGAGGGCGCAGTCGGCGGCCACATGAGCCTCGCCGCTCCACGCCTCCGGCAGCGTCGTCTTGCGCAGCTTCTGGACGGCGGCCAGCGCCTTGTCGACGTCGATGGTGGCGTTGCGGACGGCTTCCGATGTGGACGAGATCGTGCTCGGCTGCCCGGGCGGACCGGCGACGCCGAGTGCGTCCCTCACCGCGTCCTCCAGGTCGTCGGCGCCCCAGAAGCCGTAACTGGAGTGGATGTCCTTCTTGAGGCCGGCCAGCTTGGCCGCCGTCTCCCGCTCGCTCATGCCGGTCACCGGAGATTGTGTACGCGGTTGGCGGCGGTCGCGTCGGCGGCGTCGTAGCCGGCGGCGGCGTGCTCCAGCGAGCCCGCGAGCTGCTCGACCGCGTCGACGACAGCCTTCAGCTCGGCGCGCCAGGCGCTCAGGAACTGTTGTGCGGCCGGGGCCGCGGTGGGCCCGAAGCCGGCCTCGGTGGCGTCGTCCCGGATCTTCTCCTGGGCCGCCTTGAGACCTGTTCCCACGTCATCGCGGAGTTCCTTGGCTGCGGCACGCAGCTGATCGCCTCGCGCGATCACGGTCGGAGTCACGCGCGACAAAATACCGCACTAGACCGGTTCGAGTCACTACCGGATATGCGGCTTGCAGTGATGGCGGCCACTTTGTCCGGTAGAACCACTCTAGACCACTTAGCATGATCAGGATGAGCGGTGATCAACGGACGCCTTCGCGGCCCCGGCTGATCCGGCGGACGCTGGGCTTGACCGGCACCGCGCTGGCCGTGCTCTTCGCCTGCCTGGCCCTGACGCCGTCGCTCCTGCCCCGCCCGTGGCCGTTGCAGGGGGTGGCCTGTGGACTGACGGCGGCCACCGGGTACGCCCTCGGCGCCACACTGGGCGCGGTCGTCCGCGTGTTCTGGCAGCGGCCGCCGCCGGTCCCGGCCCGGATCGCCTGGCGCGTACTGGCCGTCGTCGGCCCCGCCTCGCTGGCCGTGTTCCTCTGGCTGGGCGCCCGCTGGCAGCAGACCCTGCGGCAGCGGCTCGACATGGACCCCGTCGGCGTCCACCATGTCCTCGGCACCGTCGTCGTCGGGCTGGCGACGTTCGGCGTACTGCTGCTGCTGGCGCGCGTGCTGCGGCTGTTCACCCGGTTCCTCACTCAACTGCTCGGCCGCTGGATCCCCCGGCCCATCGCCGTCACGGCGGGCTGCCTCGTCGTCGCGTACGCCTCGGTCGGGATCGTGCAGAACTTCCTCGTCGACGGCACCTTCAACGTCATCAGCCAGGCGGCCTCGCTGACCAACGGGGAGACCGCGCCCGGCGTCAAGCGTCCCCTGTCCGGCCTGCGATCGGGCGGGACCAACTCGTTCGTCGCCTGGGACGCGCTGGGCAAACAGGGCCGGTCGTTCATCGGCAACGCGCCGACCCGGCAGGAGATCACGGCGTTCACCGGTGCACCCGCCGTCGACCCGATCCGGGTCTACGTGGGACTCGACTCGGCCGAGACCGCGCACGAGCGGGCACAACTCGCGCTCCGCGAACTCGACCGGACCAAAGCCTTCACCCGGGCCGTGCTCGGCGTCGTCATCGCGACCGGCACCGGCTGGGTCGACGAGAACGTCACCGACGCGCTGGAGTACATGCACGGCGGGAACACCGCACTCGTCTCGATGCAGTACTCCTACCTGCCCAGCTGGCTCTCGTTCGTGGTCGACCAGGAGAAGGTCCAGCAGACCACCCGGGAACTCGTCGAGGCGGTCCACGACCGCTGGGCGGCGATGCCCGAACAGAGCCGGCCCAAGCTCGTCGTCTTCGGTGAGAGCCTCGGCGCGTACGGGATCGAGTCGGCGTACGGGAGTCTCGACGCGCTGGCCGCCGGGACCGACGGCGCGCTGCTGGTCGGGCCGCCGTTCGCCAATCCGATCTGGGGCAACCTCGTCCGCCACCGCGACCCCGGTACGCCCGTCTGGGACCCCGTCTACCGGGACGGCTCCATCGTGCGGTTCGCCGACGAGGCCGAGGAGCTGCGTACGCCGATCGCCCCGGTCGGCCCGAAGGTCGTCTACCTGCAGAACTCCTCGGACCCCGTCGTCTGGTTCAGCCCGGAGCTGCTCATCCGGCCACCGGCCTGGCTGAAGGGACCCCGTGGGCCGGACGTGCCGGAGCGGATGCGCTGGTACCCCGGGATCACGTTCTGGCAGACCCTGCTGGACCTGGCCTTCGCCAATGAGGTGCCACCCGGCCACGGGCACCTCTACGGCTCCGGGGTGGTCGACGGCTGGGCGGCGCTGGTGCCGCCGACCGGCTGGACGACCGAAGACACCGCCCGCCTGCGTACGCTGCTCGACGCGATCGTCCGGCCCGAGTGACGCTAGGCCCGGACGAGCACCACCTCGTACTGACTGGCGGTCGGCGGGATCCCGGTGTCGAACTTGGCGTTCACCGCGGCCAACGTGTCGCCGAACAGGGCGGCGGTGGTGGGAACCTCGAAGAGGGGGCTGGTGATGACCTTCTCCAGGGTGCCTGACGAGAAGCCGGCGCTGAGCGTGAACCGGCTGATCTGGTTGGAAGTGTTCTGGACTGCCCACAGGCGGTGACCGCGCAGCACGATGCCGTCGACGTTCGGCACGCTGACGCCGGCGATGAGCGCGCTCGCGCCGGTCTTCGGGTCGACGGTGTAGACCGAGGCGTTCGCGGTGTGCGCCACGATCAGGGTCTTGCCGTTCGGCGTCGCGGCGATCCCGTTGAGGTTGAAGTCGCCGGTCAGGGCGGCCGCCGGGCCGGTGACCGTCAGGGTCGTGAACGGACCCGGGTGGCCGGACGCGTCGACCGGGACGAAGTAGAGCTTGGGTTGGACCGAGTCGGTGAACCAGGCGCCGCCGGGCACCAGAGTGACGTCATTGACGACTGATCCGTTCGCCGGGCCGAAAGTGTAGTCGGCCACGGTGGCCCGGGTCCGGATGTCGTAGACGTAGGCGTGCCCGGTGAACCCTCCCGCGACGAACAGCAGCTTGTGCGGGAGGTCGGCCTTCATCCCCAGCGCCATCCGGCCGGTCGGCGCGTCGATGAACAGTTCCGCGGTCTTGCGCCGCACGTCCCCTCGATAGATGTCGCCCGCGAACAGGTCTCCGGCGTAGAAGGTGTTCCCCGCGCCGCGGGCGATGCCCTCGGCCGAGGTGGCTCCGGGCAGGACGATGGCCGAGTCCTGCCTCGGCTTCGCCGAGGTGGCCGTGGGCAGGACGACGGCCGAATTCTTCTTCGGCTTCGCCGGGTGGGCGCCGGCTGGCGTGGCCGGCCAGCCGGTACTGAGGCAGAGCAGGGCGAGCGTCAGGCCGGCGATCCGGCGTACGGAACGATTCATGATGAAAACCCCGTTTCGGATAGTTCTTCCGTTCACTAACGGGACGGGGTCGGCGACGGTGCCGCCAGGTCACGCCGTCAGGAGAATCGTTCGACAGTGACCGGGATCAGCCCGAAGCGGCGGGCGGTCGTCCGAATATCCGGCAGCAGATCGGCGGCGCGGTCCGGCGAAGCCGTCAGATCGACCGCCCAGGCGACCCCTGGGCCGATGTCGCGCAGCCGCCACTCGGCCCCGGTACGCCGAGCCACTCCGGCTACGTTCGGCTCGTCCGACGGCATCATCTCCCACGCCAGAATAAGATCATCCACAGTGGACAAGCGACCGGCGAAAAGGGTACGGTACAAAGGTTCGGCATCCGTCAGCACGAGCGGTGCATACGGCAGCGGATGCCGATCCGACAACTGCGCCGGCAGTACGCCGAACGCGGCCGACGCCTCCTCCCGCGAGATCGAGCGGGCCAGCGCGGGCTCCCGGCGGATCCGCATCGCGGCCTCGGCGGACGTGCAGTCGATCGCGATGGCGGTGTGGTCGTCGGCGAGGACGAACTCCTCGACGTGCAGCTCAGCTCCGTTGATCAGGTAGTAGTCCACCCCGCTATCCTCCCCGGATGACGCGCTCCTGGCTGACCGGTCCCACGCCCACCCGCAAGCTTCCCCGCGATCGGATCGAGGAGCGCATCCTGAACCTGCTCGGCTCGCAGAACATGTGCGTGCTGGCGACGACCGGCGCAGACGGGCCGCTGGCGACACCGGTTCGGTTCTACGCCCACGAGTTCACAGTCATGTTCACCGCGTCGCCGAAATCGCCCAAGATGCGGAATCTGGCCGCTGATCCGCGCGTGTCGATCGGCGTGTTCGCGCCGCTCGTCGGGCTGGCCAGCAGTCGTGGCGCGCAGCTGTTCGGCACGGCTCGCGTACTCGAACCGGGCGACCCGGACCGGGAACGGTACTGGCCGTCGTTCCGCTGGGAGAACGAGCACGCCGAGCGCGGCCGATCACTGGCCGAACCCCCGGCCGACTCGCTGGTGGTCGTGGAGCCTGAGCGGATCGTCTACACCGAACACTGGTTGCGCCGCGACGGGTACGCCCCGCGCCAGTTCTGGCGCCGCAGCGCCTGACCTGGCGCGGAATCGATCAGGGCGCCGTGGACGCGACACGCCGGTCGATCACGACCGATAGTTCATGATCGCGCGGACGGTGCGGGCCCGGCCAGGGTGGCCAGGCCCGCACATGGGGGACGTCACACGCGGTCGCTGTTCTCCAGCGCCCGGATCAGGGCTCGTTTGATCTGCCCGAACAGTCGCTGATCCGTGGTCCGGAACAGGCTGATCAGCTGTCCGTAGTAGACGGCCCGCAGTTCGTAGACCGGGCCGCGCCGCCCGTGGATCTCGACGAAGACGTCGCGCAACTGGTTGATCGAGAAGGCCTTCACGGCGGTCTCGCGTACCAGGAAGACCTCATCGCTCACGTGTACCGAGGGGCCTCGATAGAAGGTCCGCATTCTCCCTCCCGACTGGACAATCCGAAGGGGAGTGGCGACGATGATCGCTTATTGGATGGGTCCTCCCCCTTGTCATCGAGTGTGCTGTTGTTACTCAGCAGTCGGAAGACACGGCGGCATAACTTGGCAAAGTTTGCCACCCGCGTGACCGGCGCGAACGCGGCTTTCCGCAGGTCAGGAGCGTCCAGCGAGGGCCAGCTCGTCGTGCTGGTCGCTGGTGACCAGCTCCCGCGCCGCCAGTCGGAGTGCGGTTCGGAACTCCTCGTCGGTCATCTCACTGCCCACAGTGGTGACACCGACCTCGCGTTGCAACCAGGCCGCCCACGCCTCGGCGAGCCGGTCGAACTCGGCCCGCCCGGCCGGGGTCAGCGTCAGGTCGTCGCCGTCGATCGTGACGAATCCGGCGTCCGCGCAGTCGCGTACGCTCGGCTCCAGGATCGCGTCGGGCAGGTCGTGGCTGCGGGCGATGGCCGAGACCTGGGCGCCGCCGCGATGCTGGTCGAACAGCGCCACATGCGCCACGCACCACGCCTGCGCGGTGTCGAGGCGACCACCGGACGCGGCCACGATCCCGGGTGCGGCGGCCGGCCCCTTGGCCAGCCAGATCCGGGAGATCGCCTTCTCCAGGATCGGCACCCGGTCCGAGCTGCGCGGTGTCGCGAAGCCCTCGTCGAGGTCGCCGGCGGCCGCCCGGGCGGTGTCGCGCAGCGGGACCTCCTTGAGCAGCAGCGCGATGAGGACCGCCAGGACCGCGACCGGCACCGCCCAGCGGAACACCGTCTGCAGCGAGGACGCGTACGCGTCGACGACCGTCGACTTGAACGGTTCGGGCAGGGCGTGCACACCCTCCGGGGTGGACAGCAGCTGCGGATTCACCCCGGCGGGCAGCTGGGCCGACGCCGCGGAGACCCGGTCCGAAAGGGCGTTGCTGTAGATCGTGCCGAAGACGGCCACCCCGAAACAGCTGCCCAGCGTACGCAGGAAGCTCACCCCGGAGGTGGCCACTCCGAGGTCGGCGTACGGGACGGCGCTCTGCACGACGATCGTCAGCACCTGCATGCTCAGGCCGATGCCGAGGCCCAGGATGAACAGGAACAGCGACACGGTGATGATCGACGACGAGGCGTTCATCGTCGAGAGCAGGAACAGCCCGGCGGCGGTGACCGCGTTGCCCAGGATCGGGAACAGCTTGTACCGCCCGGTGCGCCCGACGATGGTGCCGGACGTGATCGAGGTGATGAACAACCCGATCACCATCGGGATCATGCGCAGCCCGGACTCGGTCGCCGAGACGCCCTGGACGAACTGCATGAAGGTCGGCAGGTAGGTGAGTGCGCCGAACATCGCGAAGCCGACCAGGAAGCTGAGCGCGCCGCAGACCGTGAAGACGGGGTTGGCGAACAGCCGTAGCGGCAGCATCGGTTCGCGCGCCCGGCGTTCGACCAGGACGAACAGTGCGAAGCCGACGACCGCGCCGATGCCCAGGCCGATGATGATCGGCGAGTTCCAGTCGTATTCGACGCCGCCCCAGCTGGTCAGCAGGATCGCGGCGCTGGACGCGGCGGCGATGACCGCGATGCCGAGGTAGTCGATGATCGGCCGGGCGCCCCGGGCGACCGCCGGCATCGTCGTGAACGACACGATCATGACCAGGATGCCGAGCGGCACGTTGACGTAGAACGCCCACCGCCAGGTCAGGTGATCGGTGAACAGCCCGCCGAGCAGCGGGCCGAAGACCGAGGACAGCCCGAAGACCGCGCCCATCGCGCCCTGATACTTGCCGCGCTGCCGCAGCGGGATGTAGTCCGCGATCAGGGCCATCGCGGTGACCATCAGGCCGCCCGCGCCGACGCCCTGCACGCCCCGCCACACGATCAGCCAGATCATCGAGTTGGCGAGCCCGCAGAACGCCGAGGCCACCACGAAGATCACCACGCTGATCTGGAAGATCAGCCGCCGGCCGAACAGGTCACCCAGCTTGCCGGCGATCGCGGTCGCGATCGTCTCCGCGAGCATGTACGCGGTGACCACCCAGGACAGGTGCGTGGCGCCGCCGAGATCGCCGACGATGGTGGGCAGCGCCGTGCTCACGATCGTCTGATCGAGCGCGGCGAGCAGCATCCCGAGCGCGATCGTCGCGAAGATCGCGTTCCGTCGTCGGGAGGTCAGCGCCGGAGCGCCGACCGCGCCGGCCTCGGCCGTGACTGCGGTCATGCTCCGATCATGGCTGTTCGATGCCCCCGTTGTACGCAGATTGTCCGAATAGGTCCGCGCCGCAGGAGGGCAGCAGATCAGGGATCCGGGTCGAATCATGGCGCAAGATTCGACCCGGATCCCTGATCCAGCGCTAAACCGCGCAGCCGAAGGCGGAACCGCGCAGCCGAAGCGCTAGTCGAGGGGGACGCCGGCGAGCATCGGCAGCGTCGGCACGGCCGACCCGCCCGGCGGCTCCCGGGTCACGCCGTAGACGATCGCGTCGCCGATCCCGTCGAGGAGGCGTACGTCGTCGCCGTCGCCCGGTTCGAGCACGTCCACCGACTCCGGCTGGCCGTTGACCCGGATGATCCACAGCTGGTACGCGTGTGAGGTGTCGCTCGTGGGCAGGCCACGCACGGTGACGACGGCTTGCGCCCGCTCGTCGGAGATCACGGCGGTGATCTCGCCGCCCCCCGTCACGGTCGTGTGCTGTTCCCGCGCGTCGGGTGCAGCCAGGACGGCGGCGATCGCATCCGACGGCCGGGTTCCGCTCGGCCAGAGTTGCTGCACGGCCAGTGCGCCGAAGGCGACAGCGGCGGCGACTCCGGCGACCAGCGCGACGCGGCGTACGCGGCGACGCAGGGGAGTCCGGACGACCCCGGCCGTCTGCGGCGTCGACCCGATCGCGGTGAGCACGGCCGAGCGGAGCGAGGCTGGCGGCTCCACCGGTTCGGTGCCTTGGGCGTACTCGCCGAGCGTGCGATGGAAGGAAGCCAGCTCCCGAGTGCATTCGGCGCAGCCGCCGAGGTGCCGTTCGACGTCGCCGCGTTCGGCCGCGTCGACCGCGTCCAAGGCGTACGCCGCGAGCAGGTCATGACTCACAACGCCACCTCCAGACAGTCTCTGAGCCGGATGAGCCCGTCGCGCATCCGCGTCTTGATCGTCGGCAGCGCCACCCCGAGCAGCTCGGCGACTTCCCGATAGGTCCGCCCGCCCCAGTACGCCAGCGTGATGGCCTCCCGCTGAGCGGCGGTCAGCGCGTCGAGGCAGACCCGGACCTGGGTGCGTTCGAAGGCGGCCTCCGCGGTCTCGGCCACCACGTCGTACTCCCGGGTCGCCGCGGTCGCCGCCACCTTCCGCTCCCGGTCCGCGCCGGCTTGCGCTGCGCGTACCCGATCAACTGAACGGCGATGGGTGATCGCGAGCAGGTAGCTGAGCGCGGAGCCCTTGGCGGGGTCGAACCGCGCGGCCGTACGCCAGACCTCGAGGAGCGCCTCCTGCGCGACCTCCTCGGCCTGGGCCGGGTCGCGGACGATGCGGGTCGCGAGCCCGAGGACGCGCCCGGCGACCTGGTCGTAGAGGTCGGCGAACGCCGCCTGGTCACCTTCGGCGGCGCGGGTGAGCAGGACATCGAGCGACGCGGTCATGCGAACCGCCTTCATGAGGGGGTGTGTCCTTTCGCGAAGAGGATACGGAAGTTCGGAGCCGAGGGGGCGCCGGATGGCGCGGGATCGGGAAAAGGACAACGCCCATCCGCGGGCGGTGACGGCGGCGAATGCCCGGTGTCCATCAAAACCGTTTGGGAGGAACCGATGCTCAGCCTCCGCCGTCGGCGCATCTTCGCGATCGCCGCCACCGCGCTGGTGCTAGCCGGCGCGGCCTACGGCCTCGGATCGGGGGGCGCCACGGCGTCCAGCCACCGCGAGGCCTCACTCATCGCCGGCGACCCGGCCGTCGACAACACCGACCTGTACGCCTTCCGCAGCCCGGACCGCGACGGCTACGTGACGTTCGTGATGAACTTCGCGCCGTTCTCGGACCCGGGCGGCGGGCCGAACTTCTTTCCGTTCGCGACCGACGCGGCCTACCTGCTGCACATCGACAACGACGGGGACGCCAAGGAGGACGCCGTCTTCCGCTGGAAGTTCAACTCCGACGACCGCCGGGGGAACAACACGTTCCTCTACAACAACGGTCCCGTGACGACACTGGACGACGAGAACCTGCTGTTCCGGCAGTCCTACACGCTGGAGTCGTCATTCAACGGCGCGCCGTTCCGGACGCGTTCGACCAACACTCCGGTGGCGCCGTCCCGGGTGGGTCAGGCGTCCATGCCGGACTACCAGAAGCTGCGCGACCAGGCCACCGTCCAGTTGCAGGGCGGCTGGCGGGTCTTCGCCGGTCAGGCCGACGACCCGTTCTTCCTGGACCTGCGCGTGTTCGACCTGCTGTACGGCGGCGACCTGTCCGAGGTCGGCCAGGACACGCTGGCCGGATTCAACGTGAACAGCATCGTCCTGGAGGTCCCGTTCAAGGACGTGGCGCTCAAGGGAGACGCGACTCGCAACCCGGTCATCGGCGCCTGGACCACCACCGAGCGCAACCGCGTACGCATCAGCGGCAGCAAGCCGATGCTGTCCAACGACCGCGTCCAGGTCTCCCGCCTGGGTAACCCGCTGGTCAACGAGGTCGTGGTCCCGTCCGGGCTGAAGGACGCCTTCAACTCGATCCCACCTTCGCAGGACGCGAGCATCCAGCAGGTCGTCAACCGGGTGACCGATCCGGAACTGGCCCGGCTGCTCCAGGCGATCTATCAGGTCCCCGCACCTGCCACACCACGCAACGACCTGGTGGAGATCTACCTGACAGGCATCACGACCAAGGCGAACGGGCCGATCAAGGCCGATCTCAACTCGCAGCTGAACAACGCCGACGTCTCGCCGAACCGGTTCCGGCCGTCGGAGATGCTGCGGCTGAACCTGTCGACCCAGATCAGCCAGACGCCCAACCGCCTGGGCGTGCTCGGCGGCGACCTGCAGGGCTTCCCGAACGGTCGGCGGCTCACCGACGACGTCGTGGACATCAGCGTCCAGGCCGTCGCCGGGGCGGCGCAGAGCGGCAAGCTCGTGGACGCCCTGGCGGCGGGCGACGCCGTCGACGTCAACGACAACGACTTCTCGGGCCGGTTCCCGTACCTGGCCCTGCCGAACACCAGCCGGGGCGCGGGAACCACCACTCCTGGTGGAACCACGGACCCGTCGAGCGCGGCCACCCCGATGCCGACCGACGACCACGGCGACCCCCTGTCGCCGTCCCCCTCGGTGTCGCAGAACGCGCTCGAGGGCGTCGGCGACGTCATGACCTCGCCCACCGCGTGGGCCTGGATGGGCGGCGGACTCGGAATGGGCGCACTCGGCTTCGGGATGTGGTGGTGGATGAAGCGCCGCCGCAACACCGGCACGCCGTCCGATCCGGACAACCCGTTCGTCCCGCCGGCCGAGTGACCGGGCTGACCCACTAGTCGATCTAGGCGAGAAATGGTTGCCCTGGCCGCCATTTCTCGCCTAGATCACCAAGATCCGGAAGGACTCGACCATGAAGGCGTTCCTCGCGGTGATCGGGGTGGCCGCGGCCCTCACCCTCGGCGCCGCCCTGCTCGTACCGACGCACACCACCCTGCGGCCGGCAACGGCACAGCCGGTGAAAGCGCAGAAGAAGGATCAGGTCGCCCAGTTGCAGCAGCGGCTCGGCGAGGTGCCGGGGGACTGGCGCAGCTGGGCGGCGCTCGGCGTGGCCTATGTGGAGAAGGCCCGGACGACGGCCGATCCGGCGTACTACCCGAAGGCCGACGGTGCGCTCGCGGAGTCGGTGCGCCTGCGGCCCGGCAACGCCGACGGGCTGGCCGGTCAGGCCGCGCTCGCCAACGCCCGGCACGACTTCACCGCCGCCCGGGACCGGGCCCAACGGGCCCTCGCGGCGGACCCGTACCACTCGATCGCGCTGGCCGCTGTGGCGGATGCGTACACCCAGCTCGGAGAGCCGGACAAGGCCACCGACGCGGTACAGCGGCTGCTCGACATCAAGCCCGGCCTGCCCGCGTACGCCCGCGGCGCGTACGACCTGGAGCAGCACGGTCGGACTGCCGACGCCGTCCGGTTGTGGCAGCTCGCCCTGGAGTCCGTGAGCGCGGCGGAGGACAGGGCCTTCATCGAGGCCAATCTGGGCGACCTGACCAAGGACGCCGCACATTACCGCGCCGCGCTCGCGGCCGAGCCAGGCAACGCACAGGCGACCGCCGGGCTGGCGCGGCTGGAGAACCGCCTCGACCTGTGGGCACAGGTGACCGCCCGGACCCCGGCCCCGACCCTGCTCATCGAGTACGCCGACGCACTCGCGAAGGCCGGTCGCACGGACGAGGCGCAGACGCGGTTGGCGCTGGCCGAGGCGGGACTGCGTCTGTTCGCCGAAGCGGGCGGACGGGATGACCTCGGCGAGGCCGAGCTGGCCGTCGCCGAGGGCGACTACGAAAAGGCCGTCGCGGCCGCCCGACGGGAATGGCAGCGCCGCAAGTTCGCCGACGTCGCCGACGTCCTGGCCTGGGCGCTGCACCTGGCCGGACGGCACGCCGAGGCGCTCGACTGGATCCACCTCGCGAGCAAGCTCGGCAACCCCAAGTACGCCGCCCACCGCAGCGCGATCGAAGGAGCGAAACGATGAGACGCCTCGTGGTCCTCGCATTGGCGACCCTCGCCGTCCTCCTGCTGGTGCCGGCGCGCGCCGAGGCGCACCCGCTCGGGAAGTTCTCGGTGAACCAGTCCCTTCAGGTCACCGTCCGGGCCGACGCCGTCACCATGCTCGCGGTGATCGACCTCGCGGAGCTGCCGACCCTCGCCGACAAGCCGACCGCCTCGGCCGCGCGTACGTGTGCCGAGGTGGCGGCGAACGTAACCGTGAAGCTCGACGGCATCCCCGCTGCGTGGCGCACCGACGGCGTGACGCTCGCCTACGCCGCAGGCGCGGCCGGGCTGGAGACCAGCCGCTACGAATGCCGCCTCACCGCGTCCGCCGCGAAATCGACGGTGGACATCAGCAACGGCTACCTGACCGATCGGGTCGGCTGGCGCGAGATCGTCGTGGCCGGTGAGGGGACGGCGGTCGACGCCGGTGGACTGCCCGCGACCTCGCCGACCAACGGCCTGCGCGACTATCCGCAGGATCTGCTGGCCTCGCCGCTGGACACGCGTACCGCGGCCATCCAGATCGGACGGTCGGGCTCGGCCGCCGTGTTCGCCGCGCTGCCCAGCGGGTCGAGCTGGACCACGCGTGCCGAGCAGACGCTCGAAGGCATCGTCGGCGACGGCAACCTCGGACTCACCGGTGTGCTGCTCGCCTTCGTCCTGGCCACGCTGCTCGGGGCCGCGCACGCAGCCCTGCCCGGCCACGGCAAGACCGTCATGGCCGCGTACCTCGCCGGGCGGTCCGGCCGCCCGCGTGACGCGCTCCTCGTCGGCGCGACCGTCACGTTCACCCACACCGTCGGCGTACTGGTGCTGGGCCTGCTCATCACCGCGGTCGCGGGGATCGCCGGGGAACACGTGCTGCGGTGGCTCGGCATCGCCAGCGGGGTGGTCGTGCTCGCCGTCGGGGCCGGGCTGCTGGCCCGGTCACGCCACGCGCACCACCATCATCACGAACACGAACACCGCCACCAGACGGGTACGCACAACGACCGTCCCCGCAGCCGCCTGAGCCTGGCCGGGCTGGGCGTCGCGGGTGGTCTCGTGCCGAGCCCGACCGCCCTGGTGGTGCTCCTCGCGGCGATCGGCCTCGGTCGCGGCGTCCTCGGCGTGACCCTGGTCCTGGCCTACGGTGCGGGAATGGCGGCCACCCTCACGGCGGCCGGGCTGCTCGTGCTGGAGATCCGCCGCCGCGGCCTCAAACGCTGGCCGCGGCCGGGCCGCTGGGCGCACCGTCTGCAGCACGCCCTGCCCCCGGTGACCGCCGCCGTCATCCTCCTAGCCGGCGCCACCCTCATTCTCCGGTCGATCATGAACCTTCGGTCATGATCGACCGGCGTGTCATGTCCCTACGACCCTGATCAACTCCGCGACGGCATGATCGACCGGGCCCGCCTGTCGACGGGCCCGGACGAGTACGTCACGGAGTCCAGGGGGAGGCGACGACCCAGCTCGAGTCGTCGCCCCACAGGCCAGTGGCGTCGAACGTGTTGGAGCCGCCGTAGCTGGCGATGTAGACGCTGTTGTTGTAGTGGCGGATGTCGCGGTTGGAGAAGTTGTAGGACTGCAGCGAGATGCCCTGTCCGTTCACGCCGGCGGTCGGGCAGAACGTGGCGTCGTTGGCGAACAACAGGCTGCCGTCGTTGGCGTGCGTGTACAGCTGGTAGTTCTGGTGCCTCAGGTAGCTGCCCGCGGTGTTGCGGGACTCGAAGGAGACGCAGGCGCTGTTGGCCAGGCCGGCCCGGACGATCCAGGTCGCGTTTGCCTTGTCGGTCGCCGAGCTGGACGAGGTCACGACCGAGGTCAGCGTCGTGGCGCCGGAGTGCGAGATGTACCGCGTGGTGCAGCACGCCGTGGTGGCGCGCAGCGAGACGACCGCGCCGTTGGCGGGGCCGACGCGGGCCGCGGTGGCGTACCCGGCCGCGGTGATGTTCGCCTGGACCGAGTTCTCGGTCGCGTCGGAGGGGTAGCCCGAGGTCATGACACCCTCGTAGAACGTGCCTGCCGCGCTGACGCTGTTGTCCCCGCCGATGCCGAGGATGATCGCGCCTTCCTTCTTCATCGGGTTGTAGCCCGACACGTTCGGGCGTACGCCGTTGTAGAAGGTGGACAATGAACCGGATTGGGCGTTGCCGCCCCGGATCGACCAGTGGTTCGGCTCGCCCTTGACGATCGCCGTCAGGAACCGGTGGCTGATCGACGGGTCGTTCGAGTTGTATCCGGCGTTCACCCCGGAGAACAGGCCGTTTTCCAGGTCGGCCATGATCCAGGGGCCGTTGCCGGTGCCGTAGCCCCAGGCCTTGATGTTGCCGAAGTAGATGGCCTCCATGGTGCCGTTGCCGTTGTCGCGGCTGTTCGTCTCCGCGTTGCCGTAGTCGAAGCAGCAGCCGGCGTTGTAGTGCGTACCGTCGAAGATGGCGTACATCCCCTCAGGCTGGTCGGCCTTGGCGATGCCGTTGGTGGCGTTGTTGCGGTACCCCGTGCCGGGCGACACGAACACCCCGTACGCCTTGTGCCCGCCGACCATGATGGGCGCCATCGTCGCTGGGGCGAGGTTGTCGTAGCCGCCCGCCGCCGGGCCGCTGAAGCCTCCGGGCGGGGCCTGGGTGAGGTGGTTGCCCCGGCCGGACTGGTCGTAGATCACGGAGATGACGCAGTACGTGCCGGCGCAGAACGAGTCCTGCGGGGCGGAGTTGACGTAGCCGCCGGCGCTGAGCAGTCCGATGTTGAGGGTGGCGTTGTCCGAAGAGCGGCGTACCTGGTAGAGCGAGCCGTTGTACGCGCCGTAGAGCGCGCGGGTCGTGCTGTGCGCGGCGACGCAGGGCGTGCCGCCGGTGGCGTAGATGTCGCACGGACCCGTGGTGGCGGCCTGCGAGGTGCCGCCTCCGGTGAGCAGGCTCGCGAGCAGCGCTGCCGCGGCGGTGAGGGCGAGGACGGCGGGACGTGGACGGCCGAATAGGGTCATGGGTGGTGACCTCCTTGCGGGGCGGTGGAGGGCGAACCGTGAGATGGGCTCGGTTCACCCGCGCAAAGGTGGTCGGTCCTGGGGACGGCGGTCCGGCCATGTGAGCGTTAACATAGCCGACCGAAAATGTTCTGGCAACACTTAACTTTTTCGATCGCTGGCCGGACCGGCCTGCCCGGCGCGCTGCCGCTGGAGAGCCAGGGCTACCAGAGCCAGCGCATCTTGGCGGTCAGTTTGCGCCACCAGGGCGCGAGGCTGTACCGCAGCCCGGCTCCGGTCACCGCGATGGCGATGATCGCGAACGCGTAGATCAGGTGCTCGTCGAGGAAGGGGTTGCTGCTGATCGGCAGGGCGGTGAGCCACATCAGGAAGAGCAGGATCGCGCCGGTGACGGCGGCGATGCGCATGCCGATGCCGAGAATGAGGGCCAGGCCGATGCCGCACAGCCCGATCATGAACAGCCAGTCCGCCCAGGCCTTGCCGGCGATGTCGGTGAAGGCATCGGCGAAGGTCCCCTTGAGGCTGCTCAGGTAGCCCTTGGTCGGCGACCCGCCGTTGATCCAGCTCTTCTCGCTGGGGGTGGCCTTGCCGAGGCCGAAGAGCTTGTCCAGGAACGCCCAGAAGAAGATGAACCCGATGGCGATCCGGGTGACGGCGAACATCGCCTCGCCGAAGCCCCCCGAGCCGACCTGGTCCGCCTGTTCGTTCGGCAGTCGATGTTGACTCATGAGATCAGCGTATGGCGAATTTTCGGCCTGTTTTCCGGATATCCGGGATTCGACACGATCAGTCGGGTTCACCACTAGCGTGGGACGAGGACGCCGAGACGGCGTCCGTCGATCAGCTACGCGGGTCCATGAGCTATGCGGGGAGTCGGCGATGAAATCCACGAAGAAGGCAGCCCCCGCCACCGGGCGGGGCAGGAAGATGGCGGTCGCCGGGGTCGCCGCCACCGGGCTGGCGGCCGGAGCGGCGTACCTGGCCTACCGGCGTCGGCGGAACGACGACCACGGCATGCTCGACGAGGAGACGATGCTGGGCATCGCCTCGGCACCGCCCGCCGGGTCGTCGGGGGCCGGTTCGTCGACACCGGGTGTCGAGGTGAACGCGCCCGAACCGATGACGGAGTCCGTCGCCGAGCTGGCGCACGGCGTGAACGATCCGCAGTGACATGTCGATCGACGGGATGGCCGGGCTGCCCGGCCGGGGCTTCGACGATCTGATCAATCGGTTCTTCGGCGGCGATCCGTTCGCGGCCCGCCCCGTACAACGGGTGGATCTGTCGCGACTGCTGTCGGACCAGGCACGTGAGCTGGTCGAGCTGGCCGCCACCCAGGCCGGGCACTGGGGTTCGCATGAGATGGACGTGACGGACCTGTTGTGGGCGGCGACCCAGCAGGACCCGACGCGACGCCTGCTGAGCACGGCGGGCGCCGATCCCGACCAGCTCGCCGAGCAGATGGCGCAGGCACACGAGCACGGCCCGTCCGGCGGCCCGGCGTCGCAGCTGACGCCGGCGGCCAAACGGGCGCTGCTGGAGGCGCACACGCAGTCACGGCAGTCCGGCTCCTCCTACATCGGGCCGGAACACATCCTGCTGGGCATCGCCGCCAATGCGGACACCGTGGCCGGGCAGGCGCTGCGGACGCTGGTCAGCCCGGCCCCGCCCGGGCAGGCGCCCGGTGCGAAACCGCCGAGCGAGACCCCGACGTTGGACGAGTACGGGCAGGATCTGACCAGCCAGGCCGAGGCCGGCGAACTGGATCCCGTCGTCGGGCGCGAAGCGGAGATCCAGGACACCATCGAGATCCTCTCTCGGCGTACCAAGAACAATCCGGTCCTGATCGGCGATCCCGGCGTGGGCAAGACCGCGATCGTCGAGGGCATCGCACAGCGCATCGTCAACGGCGACGTGCCGGAGACGCTGTCCGGCAAGCGGGTCGTAGTCCTCGACCTCGCTGGCATGGTGGCGGGCAGCAAGTACCGGGGCGACTTCGAGGAACGCCTGAAGAAGGTCATCGACGAGGTACGCGCGGCCAGCGGTGACGTGATCCTGTTCCTCGACGAGCTGCACACCGTCGTGGGGGCGGGCGCCGGCGGCGAGGGCGCGATGGACGCCGGCAACATGCTCAAGCCGGCCCTGTCCCGAGGTGAACTGCGTGTCGTGGGCGCGACGACGCTGGAGGAGTACCGGAAGTACATCGAGAAGGACTCGGCGCTGGAACGGCGGTTCCAGCCGGTCCTGGTCCCGGAGCCGTCCGTCGACGACACGATCGCGATCCTCAAGGGGCTGCGCGACCGCTACGAGGCCCACCACCAGGTACGCATCCTGGACGCGGCGCTGACGGCGGCGGCCGATCTGTCCAACCGCTACATCACCAACCGGTTCCTGCCGGACAAGGCGATCGACCTCATCGACCAGGCCGGAGCCCGCGTACGCCTGAGGTCCCGGATGCCGAAGGCGGACACCCGCGACGCCGAGGAGCAGGTGGCGAAGCTGCAACGGGAGAAGGACGCCGCCGTCCGCAACGAGGAGTACGCCAAGGCGGACCAGCTGAAGGCGGCCATCGCCGACGCCGAGGATCACCTTGCCCGGCTGAAGGGGCAGACCGGGGAGGTGCCCGAGGTCGGCGTGCCGGATATCGCGGACGTCGTGGCTCGGCGTACCGGGATCCCGGTGGCCCAGCTGACCGAGGCCGAACGGGACCGGCTGCTCAACCTCGAGGAACATCTGCACCAGCGGGTCGTCGGCCAGGACGAGGCGGTGACGGCGGTCGCCGAGGCGGTACGCCGGGCCCGGGCCGGACTGGGCGATCCGAAGCGCCCCGACGGCTCCTTCCTATTCCTGGGACCGACCGGGGTCGGCAAGACCGAGCTGGCGCGTACGCTCGCCGAGGCGCTCTTCGGCGACGAGGACGGCATGGTCCGCTTCGACATGAGTGAGTTCCAGGAGAAGCACACCGTCAGCCGCCTCGTCGGGGCGCCGCCCGGATACGTCGGCTACGACGACGCCGGGCAGCTGACCGAGGCCGTCCGCCGCCGCCCGTACAGCGTGCTGCTGTTCGACGAGATCGAGAAGGCCCATCCGGACGTCTTCAACATCCTGTTGCAGCTGCTCGACGACGGGCGGCTGACCGACGGCCAGGGGCGTACCGTCGACTTCAGCAACACGGTCGTGGTGATGACCAGCAACATCGGCGCGGACCGCATCCTCGCCGCGCAGACGGCCGGCAAGGACGTGGCCATGTTGCGCGACGACCTGATGGAGCTACTGGGTCAGCGGTTCCGGCCGGAGTTCCTGAACCGGATCGACGATGTCATCATCTTCACCGGCTTGACCCAGGCCGACCTGCGCCAGATCACCGAGCTGCTGCTCCAAGGCACGAAACGGCGGCTGAAGGCGCAGAACATCACGCTGGAGGTCACGCCGGAAGCGGTCGACTGGCTGGCCGAGCGCGGTCACCAGCCCGAGTATGGTGCGCGTCCGCTGCGCCGCGCGCTCCAGCGTGAGCTGGACGGGCCGTTGTCGAAGATGGTCCTGGCGGGTCAGGTGAGCGGGGGCGACACCGCCACGGTCCGCGTCGTCGACGGCAAGCTCGACTTCCAGATCACGGCGTCGGAGCGAGCCGAGGAACCCGCCACAGCGTGACCGCTCCGGCGAGCACGCCGAACAGCAGAGATGCCCCGTGATGGTCCTGCCTCACCAGCAGGACCAGACCGGCCAGCGGCACCAGGACGGCCAGAATCCCGGTGCCGCGGCCGGTCCTCCTCAGGACCACAAAGGCCGCCACCAGCACGAGCATCCCGATCATCGTGACGACCCAGTCGCTGAGCAGCGTGCCAGTCAGAGCTACCGCGTACAGCGCCGTGAGGTAGCCGGTGTTGGGCGGCAACGTCATCCGGTTCAGCAGGGCCGCCGCGGCCAGCCCGCCCACCAGGCCGCAGACCGCCACGGAGTTCCCGCCGCCGGGCGGCTCCCACGCATACCCGAGCGCCTGGCCGAGCAGGCCCGCGCCGAAATAGAGCACCGCCCAGCGCCATCGGCCCAGGCCGGCCTCGACGAGGTAGCCGAAGCCGGCAAGAGTGAGCAGATTGAACACCAGCTGCGTCCAGCCGTCGGCCTGCACGAGCAACGCCGAGAACAGCCGCCACCAGCCGCCCGCCGAGAACCCGGCCGGATCGCGCCCCAGCGCCCGCATAACGTCGCCGTCGACCGCGGCCCACAAACTGACGGCGGCCGTGCCGGCGAAGACGACGACGGTCAACCAAGGGAGCTTCTTCACACCCAAGATCATGCCTGAGCCGAGATCAGCCTCGCGACCGCGCGCTCGGCGGCCGCGCGTACGCGGGGAACGGGGTCGTCGCGCAGCTCGGCCACGGCCGGACCGGCCTCCGCCACCAGATGCCTCGCCACGACCTTGGCCGCCATTTCGCGGACGCGCCAAGCCTCGTCGCCGAACGCGCCGACGACGGCGTTCGTGGCGCTGTCGTCCCAGGACCAGAGCAGCCCTCGCATGGCCCACACCCGGAACCAGTACGTGTCCTCGTGCTCCGCGCCGTCGAAATACTTGTCGGCGCCGCGCCCGGCGACCGACCGGAGCAGCCGCAGATCCGTCTCGCCGCGCAGCAGCGCCAGGCAGTCGGCGAGCACCGCCGCCTTGCCCCGGCGGCGGCACTCCCACTCGATCTGCTCACGCGGCGTCAGGTCCATGCCGCCGAATATGCCAGACGGGTCCGACAGGCGCTTATACGCTGGACGCGGCCGCCGCGGACGACCGGTTGCCCCGGGCCACCAGCCGCAACGCCTGCGCGATCGCGATCGCCTCCAGCGCCGACATCACCGGGGCGAGCACTTCGAAGGCGTACGAGTCGGGGCGGAAACTGAACGTGCCCGTGGTCGGCATGATCCGGCCGACGAGGCCGTGCTGGCCGTAGAACTCGAACTTCCGGTCCGACCAGACGCTGACCTGCCGCACCGTCAACTGGCCGCCGGCCGCCAGAATCAGCTCGGCCCCGTTGAACGGCCGCCAAGCGCCGGGAATCAACTGGACGACCCGGCGGCCGTCGAGCGTACGCACCGGAAACCGCCGCCGGAACACGCCCTCGGGGCGGCACTCGGCCACGACCGACCCGGCCGGGTCGGTGATCTCGAAACGCTGCGTCCAGGTGTGCCACACGATCCCGGCGATCGGCCGGCCGTCCGGCAGCAGGACTGGCGTACTGGTGTTGAGGAACTCCTTGTCGGGGAGGTAGAGCGTCCCGCTGAACGGGGCGAACAACGTCATGACCCGACGGTAACCCCGCCCGGCAACTAGTCGGGGAGGGCGGCGAGGCGGCCTTCGAGGAACGAGCGCTCGACGGCGTTCTCGGTCAGCATGAGCGCCTCGGTGAACGCCAGCCGCGCCTCGACGATCCGGCCGAGGCGTTCGAGGAACTCGGCGCGGGCCACCGCGAGGTAGGAGTACCGGGCGAGTTGGGGTTCGGTGCTCAGTTCGTCGAGCGCGTGCAGCCCGGCGAGGGCGCCGTGGGCGAAGCCGACGGCGACGGCGCGGTTGAGGGCGACGACGGGGGAGGTCCAGGTCGCCATCAGGAGGTCGTAGAGGCCGACGAGTTCCGCCCAATCGGTCGCCGCCCAGCTCGAGGCTTCACTGTGGACGGCTGCGATGGCGGCCATCAGGGCGTACTTGCTCGGTGGCCGCCTGCTCAGCGCCTCGCGTACCAGTTGAGTTCCTTCGGAGATGGCTTGGCGGTCCCAGAGCGAGCGGTCCTGGTCCCCGAGCAGGACCATGCGGCCTTGACCGTCGGTACGCGCGCCGCTTCGCGCGTCGGTGAGCAGGATGAGCGCGAGCAGCGCGGCGACGCCGGGCTCGCGCGGCAGGAGTTCGCGCAGCATGCGGGACAGGTCGAGGGAGCGTTGGACCAGATCGGTCCGGATCAGGTCGGTGCCGGACGGTGCGGTGTGGCCGGTCGTGTAGAGCAAGTGGACGACGGACAGCACGGCCTCGACGCGGGCCGGCAGATCGGCGGAAGACGGTACGCGGTAAGGGATTCGCGCGTTGGCGATCTTCTTCTTGGCCCGGGTGATGCGGGCGGCCATCGTCGGCTCGCTGACCAGGAAGGCCCGGGCGACCTCGGCGGTGGTGAGCCCGCAGAGCAGCCGGAGGGTGAGCGCGATCTGGGCCTCGACGGCGAGGCCGGGGTGGCAGCAGGTGAAGATCAGCCGCAGGCGGTCGTCGGGGATGTCCGGAGTATCCAATGTGCTCTCCGGCCCAGGCAGCGCCGGATCGTCGAGCAGCAGCGGGAGATGACGGCGTGCGGTCTGGTCGCGGCGCAACAGATCGAGGGCGCGATTACGGGCGGCGGTCGTCAGCCATGCGCCCGCCCGGTCCGGGATGCCGGTCGTCGGCCAGGCCGACAAGGCATTCGCGTACGCGTCCTGCACGCACTCCTCGGCGAGGTCGAGATCACGGGTGACGCGCACCGTCGCGGCGAGCACGAAGGCCCACTCGCGACGGTGCGCGTCGGCGACCGCGGCCGCGACCTCGGCCGGAGCCGGCATCCGGAGCGCGGTCACGGGGTACGGCCTACTCGAATTCCATGACCGGGCGGACCTCGACGCCGCCGTCGGGCATCGGGCAGTCCTTCGCGATGGCGATCGCCTCGTCGAGGTCGGCCGCCTGGATGAGGTAGTACCCGCCCAGCGCTTCCTTGATCTCGGCGAACGGCCCGTCGGTGATGGTGCCGTCGGCCCGGATGCTGGTGGCGGTCTTGGTGGACTGCAGCGCCTCGCCGCCGACGATCGCCGAGCCGTGCTTGGCCGAGAACGCGTTGTGGGCGGCCATCATGGCGTCGAGGTCGGCCGGCGAGGGATTCTCCCACGGCTGCTCGTCGCCGTGGATCAGGATGAGGTACTTGGCCATGGTCGTGGCCCTTCCGCTCAGTGACCTGGGAATCAGGTCGTTCGTCAACTCCGACGCACGAGAATCGCCGGAATCGACAGTACGCCCGGCGGGTCCGCGGGCTTTTTTCCGGCCAGATCATGGATAAGCCTGCGATCTTGGACCAAGATCGCAGGTATAACCGTGATCTGCTACCAACGGAGCGCCCGCGCGGGAGGCGGGCGCCGACGGAGCGCCCGCGCGGGAAGCGGGCGCCGACAGAACGCCGGCCGAGGAAAGGGGCGAAATGTCGTATTTGCGCCTTCAGCGAGAACCCTCGCTATCGTTGGGCGGACGTTGATATCGTTTCTCATCCGCCGCGCCGTGAGCCTTCCCGCAGGGGGGTGTGCCCATGCCCCATAAGTCTCCGACGCAGGCCTGGAGCTTTTTCCTGGCGGGCGGGCTCGTCGCCGCAGCGCTCTATGCGTTCGTCCCGAACCCGGTCGTCAGCGGGCTTGCGTTCAGCGCGGTCGGCATCGGAGCCGGCTACGCGATAGTCCTTGGCATCCGCCGCTACCGGCCGCTTCCGGCCTGGCCTTGGCGGCTGCTGTCGGCTGCCTGCTTCCTGTTCCTGGCCGGGGCGCTGCTGCGTACCATGCTGGACCAGAATTCCGGCCTGGGCGGGGTATTGCCCGACTGCTTCACCATCCCGGGCTACCTATGCATGTTCCTGGCGCTCGGCGGCTTCCTGCGGGCCCGGGTGGGAGACAAGCGGCACGCGGTCATCGACGGCCTGCTCATCGGCGTCGGCGTGACCGTCTTGTTCGTCATGTTCTTCGCCGTGCCGGCGGTCTCGATCGCCGGCCGTCAGGCGGCCGTCTCGGCGCTGGCCGGGGTCTATCCGCTGCTCGACGGCATCCTCGTGCTGCTCGTGATGAACCTGGCCTTCGCGACCCGGCGCGGTCCCGCGTTCACCATGCTGCTCGGGTGCATGGCGCTGCTGCTGACCGGCGACGTCGCGTACGCGATCATCGGCACCGAGGGGGAGCTGGTCGGCTCGCCGCTGCTGGACCTGCCGTTCCTGCTGGGTTTCACGCTCATCGGCGCCTCCGGGCTGCACGCGTCGATGGCTGACATCGGCCGGCAGGCGAGCCTGCCCATCCAGGCCTGGTCCGCCCGCCGGCTGATCTTGATCGCTCCGGCCCTCGCCGTCCCGTTCGTCCTCAGCGTCCTGATCGAGGAGCCGACGACGTTCGATCGCCTACTGCTGGCCGTCGGCGGGGCCGCCATCGTCGTCCTGTTGCTGGCGCGGGCGGTCTCAGCTGTGCGCGGGTACGCCGCCGCCCAGCACCGCTACGAGTACCAGGCGACCCACGACTCCCTGACCGGCCTGGCGAACCGCTCGCTCTGGTTCACCGGGGTCCGCCAGATGCTGGCCCAGCCGGTCGACGGCCAGGAGGTCTGGGTGTACTTCCTGGACCTGGACGGCTTCAAGTACGTCAACGACTCCCGCGGCCACATGGCCGGGGACCAGGTCATCGCCGAGGTGGCCGGGCGGTTGCGCGCCTGTGCCCCGGCGGCGGCCCAGATCGCCCGGGTCGGCGGCGACGAGTTCGTGGTGGCGTACCGGGCGAGCCGGGAGGACGCGCTGACGCTGGCCGAGGTGATCCTGCAGACGATGCGGCAGACCCTGCGGATGCCGGGTGCCGACGTCGTCGTGAGCGTCTCGATCGGCATCTCCAGCTCGACCAGGACCGCCGGTCACACGGCCGGCGAAGCCGGCTTCGTGAGCCGGGAAACGGCCGCCGAGGTCGCTCGCGAGATGGCTGAGCCGACCACCGAGAACGGCGAGCAGACGACCACGGCCGCCACGAACGGCGAGCCGGCCACCGCCACGAAGGCCGAGGCCGCCGCAAAGGCCGAGTCCGCCAACAAGGCTGAGGCCGCCAAGAAGGCTGAGGCCGCCAAGAAGGGCGAGCCCGCCCACCGGAAGGGGAAGGCCGGCCGAAACCCGGCTGAGCACGGTGAGGCCGTCCGCCGGTTCGGCGAGGACGGCGTACCGGAGATCGAGACCGCCGGGCCGATCGTCAGCGCCGAGGATCTGCTGCGCGACGCGGACACGGCGATGTACCAGGCGAAGGCGAACGGCCGGGACGGCTGGGTCATCTTCGACCCGGTGATGCGCGACCGCGTACGCGAGCGCATCGACATCGACCTGGCGCTGCGGGAGGCCATGGCGCTCGGCCAGCTGCATCTGGCCTTCCAGCCGGTGGCGCACATGCCGAGCGGCCGCATCGTCGGCGCCGAGGCGCTGCTGCGGTGGACGCATCCGGAGCGCGGTCTGGTCGGGCCGGCGACGTTCATCCCGGTCGCCGAGGAGTCCGGGCTGATCATCGACATCGGCCGCTGGGTCATGCACGAGTCGCTGTGGCAGCTGGCGCAGTGGCGGGCCGAGGGCGTGGTCGCCGAGCGGTTCTGGCTGTCGATCAACGTCTCGCCCCGGCAGCTGCGCGACGCCCGCTTGCCGGGGGAACTGGGCGCGGCGCTGCGGGAGTACGGCCTGCCGCCCTCGGCGGTCGTGATCGAGCTGACCGAGTCGGTCATGATCGAGCCGTCCAACGCGATCGATCAGACCATGCAAGCGCTTCGGGACCTGGGCGTCAGCCTGGTCGTCGACGACTTCGGCACCGGCTTCTCCGCCCTGGGCTATCTGCGGAACTATCCGGTCACCGGGGTGAAGATCGACAAGTCGTTCGTGGTCGGACTCGGGCACAACCCCGAGGACGAGGCGATCGTCCGGGCGGTCGCGGCGATGAGCGAGGCGTTGCAGCTCAGCGTGGTGGCCGAAGGCGTGCAGGACGAGGGGCAGCGGGAACTGCTGTCCCGGATCGGCGTCACCTACGGCCAGGGCTGGCTCTGGGGCCACGCGGTGAGCGCCGGTGACTTCGCGCGCCGCTGGTCGGTCGCGCCGCCGGTGCGGATTCAGGCCGGCGCGTCGAGGCTGAACGCCCAGTAGGTCTGCACGTCGATCTCCTCGGTCACCATCGCCGGCGTCAGGTCCTTGAGCGTGCGCGTGATCGCGCCGGCTAGCCCGAGGGAGATGTTGACGCCGCAGATGTCGAGCGCGGCGACCCCGCCCGAGGCGTGGATCGGTCGCCACATCTGAGTGATGACCGCCTCGAAGATGCCGCTGTGCCGGTACTCCGGATGGATCGCGAAGAAGCCGAGGTACCAGATCTGCTTCTTGGCGAACTGGTCGGGCCACCGTGCGGCGAAATACTCCGGGGACAGCCAGGTGAGCGCGTCCAGCGCGTTGGTGAACGTCGCCAGCGCCACCACCCGGTCGATGGCCGGATCGACCGCGTAGTGCTTTTCGATCCTTTTGTCCAACATGACCACGTCGAATTCATGCCGATACATGACATTTCGCTCGACCGTGGCCGCCCGGAGTTCGTCGAAGGCAGCCGAGTACGTCGCCCAAGCCTGGTCGAGCCGAGGCTGCTCCAGCTCCTCCGCCATTTCGTAACGCATCGTCACCTCCACTGGTCTGTGCTCCAACTTAACCGTTGCCGGTAATGCGCGGGGTACCGCTCCCAAAGCGGAGCAGACTGGTGAGTATGAACGCCGCCGTCTGGGCCGGTCTGTTCTGCCTGGTCGCCTCGTGCGGCCAGCTCTTGGTGCCGTCCCGGGTGTACGACCGGCCCACCGACCTCGTCCTCGGTCTGCCGATCGTCCCGGTGGTGGTCCTCGGTTTCTCGGCCACCCTGTTCACGACCGGGGTGATCCTGCTCGGTGAGGGGATCTGCCGCCGTTTGGGCGCGCCGTCGCTGTGGGCGCTCGCGGTCGCCGATCCGGCCCGCTTCGCCCGCGTCCTGCTCGCCGGAGCGGCGGCGGGCCTGGTCATGGAGCTGGTGGCGGAGTGGCTCGGCCGACTGTGGATCTATCCGTACTGGACTGCCTGGCTCTACGCGCTGATCGTGGTGCCCGGCTTCGCCTTCTACTGGCTGTCCATCGTGGAGAGTTATCTGGCGGTCAAGGCCATCCTCGACCGGATCGCGCGCCCGTCACGCTCCGTGGTCCCACGCCGGCCCGCGGGACTCTTCCTTCTCGGGGGCTCCGCGCTGCTCGCGGCGCTCCTGCTCTACCTCCACTGGTACGCGCAAGGCTACGTGCTGGCCGTCCAGCACCCGGTCGGCCACGCGCCCCCGTTCTGGTACGCCCTCATCGCGTTCCTGGGCGTGTGGGCGACCGCCGAGGCGCTGCTGTCCCGGTGGGGCCGGTCGTCGCTGCTCGGCTCGATCCGGCGCGGCTACTGGACGCCGCTGATCGCGATCGCCGGGGCGTCGGCGGTCTTCGGCGTGCTGATGGAGCTGCAGAACGCCGTGCACCGGCATTGGGCGTACCAGAACTGGCCGGGTGGTCGGGTGGCCGGAGTTCCGGCGGCCGTGCTGGCGGCCTGGCCGCTCCAGTACGCCACCTTCCTCGTGCTGCCCCTCCTGCTGGCCCCCGAACTGTCCGCTCTCTTCTTCGCCCACCCGGCGGCCCTTCCCATCCACCCGCGCCCTCGCCCCCTCCCTGTTGATCATGGAGTCAACCGTGGTCTCGACGGTGTGTCGGAGCCGGAAACTCCATGATCAGCGGGCTGAGAGATCAACGGGGTGAGTGATCAGCGACGCGAGTGATCAGCGGGGTGAGCGATCAGCGACGCGAGTGATCAGCGGCGCGAAGGGCGAGTGATCAGCGAGGCGGTGCGGCCGGCGCGCTGAGGCGGGCGGCGATGCCATCCAGGACCACGTCGAGCCCGCCCATGAAGGTGTCGGCCGGGCCCAGCTCGGCGAACGCCCGAGCGAGTGTCGGGTACGCCCCGCCGCCGACCGCCGTGGCGAGGTATCGCTGAACGTCGGGGGAGTCCGGCGCACCCGCCTCCTGGGCCAGCGCCCCGGTGACGTACCCGATGAACGCGGTGCACGCCGCCGCCGCGGACGCCGGGTCGGGGGCGCGGTCGTAGAGCGTCGACCAGACCCGCTCGACCAGTCGCAGGCCGTTGGGGCCGTACGGCGAGCGCGTGCCGAACAGCGTGATCACCCACGGATGGCCGGTGGAGATCGACCGCAGTTCCCGGGCCACCTTGCGCAGTGCGGGTCGCCACGCCGTCCGGGGACCGGGCAGCTCGACCAGTCCGTACGCCCAGTCAGCCAACAGGTCCAGCAGGTCGTCCTTGGTCGCCAGGTACGTGTAGAGCCGCATCGGCAGCACGTCCAGGTCGGCCGCCACCCGGCGCAGGGTGACCGAGTCGAGTCCGTCGCGATCGGCGAGCGCGACCGCGGTCGCCACGATCCGGTCGCGGTCGAGCGGAACGCTGCGGCGGCGCTCGGCGACCGGCCGCTCCCACACCAGAGCCATGCGATACAGTGTATCGCAGTGATACGCTGTATCAAATTGTTAGGGGTTGGGATGCGCATCCGAGGCATGAACTACGACGTCGGAGCCGAGATGATCGCCGGTCGGCTGTCCCGGCCGACGTTCGACGTGGCGACCGCCCGCGCCGAGCTGACCGCGATCGCGACCGACCTGCGCTGCGACGCCGTCCGCATCTCCGGCGAAGACCCGGACCGGCTGGCCGTCGCCGCCCGGATCGCCCATGAGCTGGGGCTGGCCGTCTATCTGTCGCCGGTGCGGGGCAACCTGCGCGAAGCTGAGGCGCTGGCGTACGTGGGGGAGACGGCGGCGCTGGCCGAACAGCTGCGCGCCAGCGGCGAGGTCGTGTTCGTGGCCGGGCTGGAGGCGACCCTGTTCCAGCACGGCTTCTTTCCCGGCGAGACCACCCTCGACCGGATCACCCTCGCGTCCCGCCCGGTGCGGCTGCTCCTGGGCATGCTGCGGACCGGTGATCCGCACAAGCGGCTCAACGCGTACCTGGCGAAGGCGGTCGCCGTGACCCGGGAGCGGTTCGGTGGGCTGGTCACGTATGCCGCCGGCTCGTGGGAGCGGGTCGACTGGACGCCGTTCGACATCGTCGGGATCAACCTCTACCGCAGCGCGAAGAACCGGACGAAGTACCGGCAGCTGCTGCGCGACTACGCCCGGCATGGCAAGCCGGTGGTGCTGACCGAGTTCGGCTGCTGCACCTACCGGGGTGCGGCGGACCGGGGCGGGATGGGCTGGGCGGCGATCGACCGGTCGGCGACGCCGGCCCGGCTCGCCGCCGGGACCGTCCGGGACGAGACGGAGCAGGCAACGGAGCTGGCCGAGCTGCTGGCGATCTACCGCGACGAGCCGATCGACGGGGCCTTCGTCTTCACCTGGGCCAGCTACCTCTACCCGTGGGACGACCGGCCCGAGCACAACCTGGACACGGCCGGCTACGGCATGGTCGCCGTCCATCCCGACGGGACGTGGCGGCCCAAGGAGGCGTACGCCGTGCTCGCGTCAGCGCCCGTCTAGCTTCGCCACCAGGGACTTAGGTGCGATCACGCGGTACGCGTCCTCGGCGATCTCGGCCAGCTCGTCCCAGGCGATCTCACCGTCGAGGCGTACGCCGACCCAGCCCCGATGGCCGACGTAGGGCGGCCGGAAGTAGCGGTCCGGGTTGATCGCGATCAGCTCCTGCTGCGCGCCCAGCGGCGCGGCCGCCCACAGGTGCGGGAAGTCGTCGTCGTGGTGCCCGTCCGCCCACAGCGTGGCGATCGACTTCTTGTCCCGGACGAACCAGGTCGGGGCGCCGTGGCTGGGCCGCTCCGTCACCTCCGGAAACGCCAGGAAGATGGCGCGTACGCGGTCGACGAGGTCCATCCGCCCAGCATAGTCGCAGTCCATCTCGGACGGTCGATCCCTGATACGGTGGGGCCGTGTCGTTCGCGGAGGAGCACGCCGTCGTCATCGGAGCGGGGGTGGCGGGGCTCGCCGCCGCCCAGGCGCTCGCCGGCCGGTTCGGCCGGGTCACGCTGATCGAGCGGGACACCCTGCCCGGCGAGCCGCAGACCCGTCGCGGCGTACCGCAGGGCAGTCACGGGCACGTGCTTCTCGCCGCCGGTCAGGCGGCGCTGACCGAGCTGTTCCCGGGGTTCGCCGACGCCCTCGTGGCGGCCGGGGCGGTGCCCTTCGATCCCGGGCTCGACCTGCGGATGCACCGGTTCGGCGAACTATGGCCACGAGTCGAGAGCGGGCTGCGGCTGGTCTCGTTCAGCCGTCCGCTGCTGGAGCAGACCCTCCGGGATCGCCTGCTGCCCAACGTCGAGGTCCGCGACGGCGTGGCGGTGTCCGGGCTGACCGGCTCGGGCCGGGTCGACGGCGTACGCCTGGCCACCGGCGAGCTGCTTCCGGCGTCGCTGGTGGCCGACTGCTCCGGCCGGGGTTCCCGGTCCGACCGGTGGCTCGGCGACCTGGGTTTCCCGAGCCCGGAGCCGGCCGAGGTGAAGGTCGGCGTCGGGTACGCCACCCGTGTCTACCCCCGCAAGCCGGACGACGTCACCGATGGCGAGGCCGTCTTCGCGTTCCCGATGCCGCCGCACGCCAACCTCACCGGGCTGCTGCTGCCGATCGAGGGTGACCGGTGGCTCGTCATGGCCGGGGCCTGGCACGGTGCGTACCCCCGGGACGAGGAAGGGTTCGCCCGGCACCTGGCGGCGATGCCCCATCCGGCCTTCGCCGACCTGGCGAGCCGGGCCGAGCCGCTGTCAGAGGTGTTCGTGCACGCCTTCCCGGCCAGCCGGCGCCGGTACTTCGAGAAGCTGGACCGGCACCCGGCCGGCTACGTCACGCTCGGCGAGGCGTTGTGCAGCTTCAATCCGATCTACGGCCAGGGCATGACCTGCGCCGCGCTGGAAGCCGTCGAGCTGGGCTCGCTGCTGGACAAACACGGTGCCGTCTCCGCTCGCCTGGCCACGGAGTACTACCGGCGGGCGGCCGGGATCCTCGCGGTGCCGTGGCGGTTCGCCGCCGGGGGCGACTTCGCTTTCCCCGAGACGACCGGCCCGAAGCCGCCGCTCATCGACCTGCTGAACCGGTACTCCAAGCGGATGCTGCTCGCCGCCATGCGTGACGCCGAGGTCCGGGTCACCTTCAACCGCGTACAACATCTGGTGCTGCCGCCGAGCGTGCTGTTCAAGCCGCGCATGGTCTGGAAGGTGCTACGCGCCACGCGCCGTGTCGCGCAGCGCCCCCAGCAGTAGCTCGAGCGCGGGCTGGCCGAGCGACGAGCGGCGGACCGCGGCGTAGACCGCGCGGACCGGCTGCGGCGTCCGCAGCCGCAGCACCGCCACCCCCGGATCGCGCCGCCGCAGCCCCATCTCCGGGATGAGCGCGATGCCGAGCCCGGCCGCGACGAACCCCTGCGCGGTGGCGTAGTCCTCGCTCGGCACGGCGAACTCCGGGACGAACCCGGCCGCCGCGCAGCCGGTCAGCATCGCGTCGAGACACGGCCCCGGCGGCTCACTGCCCACGAACCGCTCGCCCGCCACCGTCGCCAGCTCCGCGACTCGCCGCGCGGCCAGCCGGTGGTCCTTCGGCACGACCAAGTGGTACGCGTCGTCGAGCAGATGCACCAGGTGTACGCCGTCCGGCACGTCGCCGGGCCGCCCGACGACGACCGCCAGGTCGGCCTGCCCCTGAGCCACCTCGGGCAGCGGATCGCCGGGGTCGGACAGGCGCAGCTCCAGCCCGATGCCGGGCCGATCGCGGTGCAGCCGGGCGACGGCCGGCGCCACCAGACCCGCCCCGGCGGTCGCGAAATAGCGTACGGACAGCCGCCCGCCACGTCCGGCGCGCAGCTCGGCCAGCTCCGTCTCGGCCGCCGCGACCTGCTGATCGATCGCGGTCGCCCGCTCGGTGAGCAGCCGGCCGGCCGCCGTCGGGCGTACGCCTCGGCCGATCCGTTCCAGCAGCGCGGTCCCGGCCTGCCGCTCCAGCGCGGCGACCTGCTGACTCACCGCCGACGGGGTGTAGCCGAGCCGGGTCGCGGCGGCGGTCACCGAACCGCTGTCGACCACCTCGCGGAGGATCTGCATGCGGCGTACGTCGAGCATGTAGCTCAGCTTAACAGTGGGCGGGAAAGATTTACTTGTTCTTCCGGGTCGGCCGCGCGACCGTGAAGTCATGGTCGCCACCGCCCGCATCCTGATCCTCGCCGTGCTCTGGGGATCAGGCTTCCTCTGGATCAAGCTCGCCCTCCGCGGCGGGCTGACCCCGGCGCAGCTCACCTTCGGCCGGGCGGCGGCGGGCGCGGCCTTCCTGCTCGTCCTGGCGCTGCTCGCCCGGCAGCGGCTGCCCCGCGACGTGGTGACGTGGCGACGGCTGGGACTGGCCGCGCTGCTGTGCAACGCGCTGCCCTTCTTCCTGTTCGGTCTCGGTGAGCGCACCGTCTCGTCGGGCACCGCCGGCGTCCTGAACGCGACGACACCCCTGTGGTCGGTGCTGCTCGGCAGCGAACGCGGCCTGCGGCCGGTGCGGCTGACCGGGCTGCTGCTCGGCTTCGGCGGCGTACTGGTGATCTTCGAGCCGTGGCGGGACGGGGGACTGCGTACCTGGGGCGCGGTCGCGTTGCTCGGGGCGGCGGCCAGCTATGCCGTCGCGTTCGCGTACATGGAGCGGCGGCTGACCGGCCGGGCCGCGCCGCTCGCGTTGTCGGCCGCCCAACTCGGCACGGCAGCGGTGTGGACGGTTCCGGCACTGCCCTTCGGCGACCCCGGTACGCCCACCCTCGCGGGCCTGGCCGCCGTCGTCGTCCTCGGGGTCTTCGCCACCGGACTGACCTTCCACCTGAGCTTCCGGCTCATCGCCGACGAAGGCGCCACCAGCGCCGCCACCGTGGGCTACCTGTTGCCGGTCGTCTCGGTGACGCTCGGGGCGGTGTTCCTCGGCGAGTCGCTGACTCCCCGGGTCCTGCTGGGGATGGCGGTCGTCCTCGGCGGCGTCGCCCTGACCCGGCTCACACCGCGGCCCGCTCCGGCCGCCCCTTCGCCGGTGGCGTCGTCGGCCACGACGGCGGCGACCGAGTGAGCGTCCGCGGGTCCGGGACTTCCCGTCTTCGTCTCCCCGTTGCGCCGGGCCACTGCCGACGGCGACACGCGCCTATCCTGTGCGCGTGGACAGTCGGGTGGTTCGATGGAGCGCCTGGGCGGGCCTGCTGGCGCAACCGGTCTTCGTGGCGAGCTGGCTGCTCGCGGCGCTGTGGCAGGGGCCGCGGTACGACGCGCTCGCGCACACGATCAGTGACATGTACGCCGTCGGCGCCCCGCACGGCGTGCTCCTGGTGATCGTGTTGACGGCGTGCGGGCTGGCGACCGTCCTGTTCGGGCTGCTCGCGCTGCGTCCCGCGCTGGCCGCCGCCGGGAGTTGGGGCACGGTCGCCTCGATCCTGGTGACGCTGTCCATCTACGGGCTCGGCGACCTGCTGTCGCCGTTCGAGCGGGAGGCCTGCCGGCTGGCCGATCCGGGCTGCACCGGTGCGGATCAGGTGGCCAATCTGGGCGGCGCGCTCGACTCGATCCTCAGCAGCGCCGGGATCTTCATCTTCGTCGCGGCGCTGTTCGTCACCGCCTCGGCGATGCGGCGTACGCCGGGCTGGGAGCGCCTCGTCCGGCCGACCTGGCTGACCGGCGTCGGCTTCATCGTCCTGCTGCTCGGGCTGGTCGTCGCGAGCGAAACCGCCATCGGCGGACTGCTGGAACGTCTCTTGGCCGCCACCGGCGCGGCGTGGCTGGCAGTGGTCGCCTGGCACGTCGTGCGTGGCACCGCCGGTGCGGAGGAAAGCGCCGCCCGCGACGGGGATTCCATCGCGGGCGACGCCTGAACAGCACCGGATCTGACTGAATCAGGCTGGGGCGTCCAGAGTGGTCGACCACAGCGAGGTTCCGGAGCCGTCCCGCAGGCAGACCGTCAGCGCGCCGGAGCGGCCGTCGATGTCGACCTCGCCGAAGTGCTGGTACGCCGGGTCCAGCGGCGAGGTGTTGGCGGCCGGCGGGGCGTGCACGAAGACCGCCTCCTGGCCGAACGTGCCGTCGAGCTTGTTCGGGCCGAACGCGCCCGCGTTGGCTGGGCCTGAAACGAACTCCCAGAACGGCGCGAAGTCGCCGACCGCTGCGCGCGCCGGGTCGTAGTGGTGCGCGGCGGTGTAGTGCACGTCGGCGGTCAGGAAGACGATGCCCGTCACCCCTCGCCGGTACGCCGTCCGCAGCACCTCGGCGAACTCCAGCTCCCGGCCCCTGGGCGTGCCGTTGTCGCCCTGGGCCACGCCCTCCAGGTTCGCCCCGTCCGGGACGACCAGGCCGAGCGGCAGGTCGTTGGCGATGATCTTCCAGGTCGCCGTCGACCGGGTCAGCCCGTCGATCAGCCACTTCTGCTGAGTTTCGCCGAGCAGGCCGCGCGCCGGGTCGGCGTACACGTTGGCGTCGTTCGGATCCTTGTAGGTGCGCATGTCGAGGACGAACACGTCGGCGTGCGGACCGTAGGAGAAGCTGCGGTAGACCTCGCCGGACGCGATCGGCACCCACTCGAAGAACGCCTGGCGGGCGCGCGCGGCGAGCACGTCGACGTTCTTCTCGGCGTACCGGGCGTCGTCGAGGATCTGGCCAGGGAACCAGTTGTTCCGGACCTCGTGGTCGTCCCACTGGTTGATCTGCGGCACCCGGGCGGCGAACCGCTTCAGATTGTCGTCGAGCAGGTTGTACGCGAACTGACCCCGGTACTCCGTCAGCGTCTCGGCGACCTTGCTCTTCTCCGCCGTGACGACGTTGCGCCAGATGCGTCCGTCGGGGAGCGTCACGCGCTCGGTGAGCGGGCCGTCGGAGTACACGGTGTCGCCGCTGCACAGGAAGAAATCGGGGTTCAGCCGGTCCATGGCGTCGAAGATCCGCATGCCGCCCAGGTCGGGATTGATGCCCCAGCCTTGGCCGGCGATGTCGCCCGTCCAGACGAAGCGGACGCCCGAATGACGGCCGACCGGCGCCGTGCTCAGCTCTCCCGCCACCGCCTCGCCGCACCTGCCGTGGGCGTCCAGCGACTCTGCGCGTACCCGATAGAAGACGCGACGGCCCGGCGGCAGATCGCGGAGGGCGACCCGGCCGGTGAAGTCGGTCTCGGGGGTGACCACCGGGCCGCGGACCAGGCGGGCCCCGCGGAAGTCCGGCCGGAGCGAGACCTCGACGAGCAGCCGGCTGGGCCGGTCGGCGCGGCTCCAGACGAGGGCGGACGTGGCGCGCGGCTCGCCGCTCTGGACGCCGTGGGTGAGCAGGGGACGGCCGCTGGCGGCGAACGCGGGGGCGCCCTGGAACAGCGCGCCCCCGGTGACGATGCCGCCGGTCGCGGCGAGCCCGCCGCGGAGAAGTGTTCTGCGATCCATGCCGCCTGGTCTAACGGTCCGCGGTGACCTCCAGGCGACGCCGGTCTGAACTGTCGCCGCCGAGCAGCAGGCCGCCGATCGCGCCGACCACGCAGATCACCGCGGTCGCGAGGAAGATCTCGCGGTACTCGGTCTGCAAGGCCGCCCGCAGGGCCTGCTCGTACGCGGTCATCTGCCGTTGGAAGTCCTCTTCGGACACTCCGAACGGCAGCGGGGTGTTCAAGGTGGCGGTGAGTTCCCGGAACCGGTGGAATCCCCACGCGGACAGGGCGGCGACGCCGAAGAGCATGCCGATCATCCGCGAGACCACGAGCGCGGCCGAGGCGACACCTCGTTGCGCGGCCGGCACGACCCGGAGGACGACCGCCGACAACGGTGCGATGACCAGGCCGAGACTCAGCCCGGCGAGCACGAGATCGGTGTCCACCCTGGGCAGCCCCAGCGGGTGGTGGGCGGCGAGCGCGTCGGCCGGCCACCCCGCGATCAGCAGGTACGCCCCCGCGCTGAGCAGCAGCCCGAGGACGGTCAGCACCCGTTCGCCGGCGAACCGCAGCAGCAGACCGCCGAGGACCGCGCCGACCGGCAGCGCGACGAGGAATCGGGTGAGCAGGAGGGTGCCGTCCCACGCCGACTTGCCGAAGACGGTCTGCGCGACCAGTTGCACGTCGACCAGGGTCACCAGCAGCGCCGCCCCAGCGCAGAGGCTGGCCAGCAGCGATCCGAAGAACGGCGTACGCCGCACGCCCGTGAGGTCGATGAGCATCACCTTCGCCCGGGACTCCCAGACGGCGAACCCGATCAACGCCAGCACACCCGCGCCGAGAGTGGGCAGACCCCAGGACGGGAGCACCTGGTGCTCCGGTTCGGGGTTGTAGAGGCCCGCCACGAGCAGGCCCAAGGCGATCGCGAGCAGGACGCCGCCCACGACGTCGACCTTCGGCCGTCCCGTTGCCTTGTCTCCGGCGGTCGCGTCGTCTGGGGCGGGCAGGGCGGTGTCGCGGGCGGGCAGGGCGTCGTCATGATTGGGCAGGGCGCTGTCGCGAGCAGGCAGGGCGCTGTCCCGAGCAGGCAGGGCGCTGTCCCGAGCAGGCAGGGCGAACCAGACCGCCAGCGCGCACAACGCCGCCAGCGGCAGGTTGAGCCAGAAGATGCCACGCCAGCCCAGCCAACCACCGACGGCCGCACCGAACAGCGGTCCGAGGACCGCACCAAGTTCCTGTGCGGCTCCGACCCAGCCGAGCGCGGCGGCGCGGCGGCGGTCGCCGAAGACGTCCGCCGCCAGCGCCATCGTCACCGGCAGCAGGGCGCCGCCGGCCAGGCCCTGCAGGCCCCGGCCGGCGACGAGTTGGACGATCCCGGTCGCCGAGGCGGTCGCGACCGACCCGAGGGCGAACGCCACCAGGCAGGCCAGGATGACCACACGGCGGCCGTACCGGTCGGACAGCCGGCCGAGCAGCGGCATCCCGGCCACATAGCCGAGCAGGTATCCGGTGATGACCGGGGTCGCCCGCTCGAGGTGGTTGATCGGGATGTCGAGATCGGTGACGACCGAGGTCAGCAGCGAGACCAGCACGTACGCGTCGAGCGCGCCGAGCAGGACGGCCAGGCCGCCGGCTCCCAGCGTCAGCCGGGGGCGTACGAGCTTAGGGGGCACTGATGGTCACGGGAGCGTCGTAGTTGGAGAACGTGACGTTGATCGTGCCGCCCGGCTTGCCGCCCGAGGCCGGCACCGTGAACTGGCCCTTGGTGACCTGCTTGGTGGCCGAGTCGATCCAGACGGCGGCCGTGATGCCGGTGACCTTGGTCGGGACGACGGCCTGCAACGCGGTCGCGTCGGGCTCGAAGGTCACCTTGTACGCGTTGCCTTCCTGGGCCGTGGTCTGCGGGTTCTTCGCGACCTTCAGCAGGTTGGCCACGCCCCGGGTCGGGTCGAGGATCGCCGACGGGTCGTAGACGGTGGCGGCGAACGACAGCGGCACCTTGGTGAAGCCGCCCGTCGGGCCCTTGAGGTACGCGTCCTGGCCGACGATGACGAACTCGGTCTCGACCTTCAGCCCGCTCTGGGTGAGGGTGGCCGTGCCCTTGGCGTTGCCCTCGCGGGTCAGGTCGCCCTCGGCCTTGCTGATCGACAGGTTCTCGATGTCGCCGTCGACGCTGAGGGTGAAGTGGGCCGTCTTCACGGTCGCCATCGCCACCGCCGCCTCGGTGAGCAGGGTCGCGCCGTTGGGCAGCGTGCTCGCCGACTGGGTGGGCGTCGGGTCGTCCTTCTTCGAGCATCCACTGACGACGATCGCGAGCAAAGACAGCGCGGCTACCGCGCGGAGTGTCCGTGACATGGGGAGCATGCTAGTGAATGCGGGCAAGGTGCTCATAGGCTGCTCGTTGTGATCGGGTACGCACGCCGCGAGTTCCAGTTGATGCTGCTGCGCCGGATGGCGGATCTGCGGCCTGACCTGGTCGAGGAGGCCTATCCGCGGTTGGGTGCGACCCGGCGGGAGTACCTGGACGCGCACACCCGGTGGCAGCGGATGCTGCGATCGCGTACGGCTCCGCAGGGGCTCCAGCTGTTGCGGGCGGTGCTCGGCCCGTCCGACGCCGCGCGCCTGATCAGCGTCGGCGACGCCGAGGTCACGGCGCATTTGTGGCACTTCGGCGGGCTGTGGCCGGACCTGTCGTGGGAGGCGATCACCGGTCACGAGGGCTTCGTGCTCCGCGGTCAGCTCGTGCGGACAGGCGCGCCGGAGCCGACGCCGATCGAGCCGTGGCGCAGCGTCATCGGCGACGTCCTCGCCGCTCATCCGGACGCGCGTCAGGTCGATCCGCAGACGGCCGCGCACTGGCTGGTGGAGACCGGTGACGCCGGCTACCGCTTCGTGCATGGGCTGTTGCAGACGGTCACTCCGAACTGATCGGCCCGCCCGCCGAGCTGGCGGGCCGTCAGGTGGTGTCGGTGATCCGTCACACCGAGGTGAACAGGAGCGACACGTTCTGGCCGCCGAAGCCGAACGAGTTGCAGATCGCGGCGCCGACAGTCATCTCGCGCGGCGATCCGGTCACGACGTCCAGGGGGACGTCGGCCGCCTTCTCCGCCAGGTTGAGCGTCGCCGGGATGACGCCGTGCGCCACCGACAGCAGCGTGATGATCGCCTCGACCGCGCCCGCCGCGCCGACCAGGTGGCCCAGGCTCGACTTCGGGGCGGTGAGCACGGGCTTGTCGCCCAGCGCCGCCCGGATCGCGACCGCTTCGTAGACGTCGCCCACCACCGTCGACGTGGCGTGGCAGTTCACATGATCCACATCGGAGGGTTCCAGGCCGCCGTCGCGGACGGCCTTGCGGATCGCCCGGATCTGGCCCGCGCCGGTCGGGTCGGGGCCGGTGATGTGGTGCGCGTCCGCGGTGATGCCGAACCCGGCCAGGCGGCCCAGCACACGAGCACCGCGCGCCGCGGCGAAGTCGGCCCGCTCCAGAATCATCGCGCCCGCGCCCTCACCCAGCACGAACCCGTCCCGGTCCACGTCGAAGGGGCGCGAGGCCCGCGCGGGGTCGTCATTTCGCTTCGAGAGGGTACGCGCTTGGGCGAACCCGGCGATGGTCAACGGGTTGATGGCCGCCTCGGCGCCGCCGGCGATCACGACGTCGGCCTCATCCTCGCGGATCAACCGGGCGCCCAAGGCGAGCGCCTCGGCCCCGGACGCGCAGGCGGACACGGTCGTGTAGACGCCCGCGCGGGCTCCGTACTCCAGGCTCACCCACGCTGCCGGGCCGTTGGGCATCAGCATCGGCACCGTCAACGGTGAGATCCGGCCGGGCCCCTTCTCCTCCAGCAGGTCGTCCATGCCGAGGAGGGTGCCGACGCCGCCGATGCCGGTGCCGATCACGACGGCGAGGCGTACCGGGTCGACCTCGGGCCGGCCGGCGTCCTCCCAGGCCTGCTGGGACGCGACCAGGGCGGCCTGCTGGCACCGGTCCATCCGGCGGGCCTGCACCCGGGGCAGGACGCCGTCGGGGGAGACCGCCATCGGCGCGGCGATGCGGGTCGGCATCTCGTCGCCGAACGGCACGCCTTCGAGCAGGTCGTCGATGCGGCGTACGCCAGAGTTGCCGGCGAGCAGGCCGGCCCAGAGCCCGGCCACGTCACCGGCCATTGGGGTGGTGGCACCGAGCCCGGTGACGACGACGTCCTGCGCGTTCATGGTGGTGGCCTCTCGAACGGGTTGGGTTGCGTCGCGATAGTTGTATCGCATACAACTATGGCATGTCCACCGCGAACAGGCCGTCCGAGGTCGCCGAACCGCCCCGAGCCCGAGGCCGGCGTACGCGGGCGCAGATCTTGGAACGGGCCGCCGACCTGTTCGCCGCCCGTGGCGGCGACGCGGTGAGCGTGGCGGAGATCGCCGCAGCGGCCGGCGCCCACCCGCACCAGATCACCTACTACTTCACCTCCAAAGACGGCCTGTTCGTTCACGCCGCCTTCCTTCTCCTGCTGCGGGACGCGGCCCGGCTGGAGCCGCTCGGCCGCCGCCAGCGCACGCCGGAGTCGTTTCGCATCGTCCTGGCCAGGGCGGCGTTGGCGCTGCCGACGGTGCCGCTCGCGGTACAGGCGATGTCGATCGCGGGCCGCCGCCCGGAACTGCGCGCAGTCGCCCAGCACAATCTGGCGATTCTGTTTCGGCAGGCCGAGCGCTATCTCACCGGCGTAATGACCCGGCGCGGCTGGGTGGTCGACCGCACGCCGGAAGCCGAGACGCGTACCTTCTGGAGCACCGTGCTGGGCGCGCGGCTCGTCTCCGAGTCCGGCTTCGGCGGCCGCTCCGACGACATCGACCTGGCCGGAGTGCTGACCATCCGGCTCCCCTAAGCGCCGCAGACGTTAGAAGGCGGCTTCCATCCACACGTCTTGTGGCAGGGCGGGGTGGTCGGGATCGGTGGTGCGGCCGATCTCCCGGGACCCTTGTGCGCGGTAGAACGCGGCCGCCTGGTCGTTGCCGTCCAGGTATTCCAGGCGCAGCCGATCCGCTCCCTGGCCGCGCAGTCGCTCGAACACCGCCGTCATCAGGGCCGAACCCACGCCGGAGCCCTGCGTCTCGGGCAGCACATACAGCTTCCACAACACCGGTACGCCGTCCTTCTCACCCAAACCGGCCATGCCGACGATCCGGTCGTCGACCTCGGCGACCAGGACGTCGCCGGCCGCGATGCCGCGAGCGGTGGCCTCGACCGACCACCAGTTGGCCAGCGCCCACCGCACGTATTCGGGGCCGGTCAGCGGAGTGTAGGTGGGCGGCCACGCGGCGAGGCCGACCGCGCGGACATCGTCCGTGTCGGCGAGGCCGGCTGGGCGTACGACGATTGCGGAGATCATCCGGACATCATGGTGTCGGACCAGATCATTAGGCTCACCGGGTGACGTTTCTGGAGAGCACCCGCGCCGCCTACGACACCATGGCCCCGGCGTACGCCGAGCAGTTCC
This sequence comes from Hamadaea flava, assembly GCF_024172085.1. Classification (NCBI taxonomy): domain Bacteria; kingdom Bacillati; phylum Actinomycetota; class Actinomycetes; order Micromonosporales; family Micromonosporaceae; genus Hamadaea; species Hamadaea flava. Next base: position 7,938,723 of record NZ_JAMZDZ010000001.1, read on the forward strand.
ACGACGGGCTCGACGGCATCCCGGTCGAACGGGCGCTGCTCGGCGCCTTCGCCGATCTCGTCCGGTCCGCCGGGTCCGGGCCGGTCGCCGACGTCGGCTGCGGCACCGGCACAGGGACGGCGGACCTGCGCAAACTCGGGCTCGACGTGTTCGGGGTAGATCTGTCGCCTGGGATGCTCGCCTTGGCTCGCGAGCGCTTTCCGGAGTTGTCGTTCACCGAGGCGTCGATGACGGCGCTGCCGATCGCGGACGGGTCGCTCGCCGGCCTGTCGGCCCAGTACTCGATCATCCACATTCCCGACGAGGCGTTGCCCGTCGTGCTCGCCGAGTTCCATCGAGTGCTGCGGCCCGGCGGTGAGCTGCTGCTGTTTTTCATGGATCGCGACGAGCACGTGCTGCGCACCGAGGCGTTCGGCCTCACCTTCGCGTTGAACTACTACTTCCGGTCGCCGGAGGTGATGACCGAAGCGTTGGAGCGCAACGGTTTCGACGTGCACGTCACGGTGCGCCGCAAGACGCAGGCAGGAGAGAACATCCCCCGTGGAATGATCATCGCGCGTAAATCGCCGTTGTAATTGGCAAAGCTGCCTCCTACCGGGCTTTGAGGTCGCCGATCTAGTCTCGAAGGATGCGAAGGCGACTCGGAAGAGCTCTGCCGGCTGCGATCCTGGTCGTGGCGCTGGTGGGAACCGCCGTGATCGCGTACCGGTGGGGGGCGGGCGACCGGGACGAGACGCCGGTGGCCCGGCCGTCGGCGTCACCGAGCGCGACCGCTCCGCCGACGGTCAGTGAGGTCTATTCGGCGTTGGCGCCGTCGGTCGTCTCGATCACCTCGGTCTCCAAGACGGAGAGCGCCTCGGGCACCGGTGTCATCGTGAACGCCGACGGCAACATCCTGACCGCGCTGCACGTGGTCGACGGCGCGACCGCCATCCAGGTCGTCTTCGCCGACGGCACCCAGGCGAAAGCGCAGGTCGCCGCGTCCGACGCCGCCACCGACATCGCCGTGCTCCTGCCGGACCAGCTGCCGTCGGTGGTGGTGCCGGCGGTGCTCGGCGGAGGTGCTGCGGTCGGCGACGACGTCATCGCCATCGGCAACCCGCTCGGGCTGACCCTGAGCACCACCACCGGTGTGGTCTCGGGGCTGAACCGGTCGCTGACCCGCGAGGGCAAGGCCGACCTGAAGGGGCTCATCCAGTTCGACGCGGCGGTGAACCCGGGCAGCTCCGGCGGCCCGCTGCTCAACGCGGCCGGGCAGGTCGTCGGCGTGGTCGTCGCGCTGGCCAACCCGACCAAGGACGGCACCTTCATCGGCATCGGCTTCGCGGTGCCGATCGGCACGGCCGTCGGCGCCGGCGGCGAGCGGCCACCCCAGATCTAGCAGTTCCACGGCAGGAGGAAGCTTTGCAGCCCAACGGTTCCGCAGCGCCCGGCTCGACCCTGGTCGAACAGGTCTTCTACGAGGTCAAGAAGACCATCGTGGGTCAGGACGTCCTGCTGGAGCGGCTCGTGGTCGCGCTGCTGGCCCGCGGGCACATCCTGGTCGAGGGCGTGCCCGGGCTGGCGAAGACCCTGGCGGTCAAGTCGCTGGCCGAGGCGATCGGCGGCCAGTTCCACCGTGTCCAGTTCACCCCGGACCTGGTCCCGGCCGACATCGTCGGCACCCGGATCTACCACCAGCACAGCGGCGAGTTCCAGGTGTCGCTCGGCCCGGTCTTCACCAACCTGCTGCTCGCCGACGAGATCAACCGAGCGCCGGCGAAAGTGCAGAGCGCGTTGCTGGAGGTCATGCAGGAACGCCAGGTCACCATCGGACGCGAGACGCATCGTGTGCCGGAGCCGTTCCTGGTCATGGCGACGCAGAACCCGATCGAGTCCGACGGCACCTATCCGCTGCCGGAGGCGCAGGTCGACCGGTTCATGATGAAGGTGCTGGTCGGCTATCCGAGCGCGACCGAGGAGTTCGTCGTCGTCGAGCGTGCGCTCAAGGCCGCGGCCGCGATCCAGGCGATCATCGACCCCGCTCGGCTGGTGGCGTTGCAGCAGCAGGTCGACCAGGTCTACGTCGACCCGGCCCTGATCGAGTACGCCGTGCGCCTGACCACCGCTACGCGTACGCCCGCGCTGGTCGGACTCGACAAGCTGAGCCGCTACGTGACCTACGGGGCGAGCCCGCGTGCCTCGATCAACCTGGTGCTGGCCGCTCGCGCGCTGGCGTTCCTGCGCGGCCGCGACTACGCCGTGCCGCAGGACCTCACCGACCTGGCCCTGGACATCCTGCGCCATCGGCTGGTGCTGTCCTACGAGGCACTGGCCGACGAGGTGAGCGCCGACGCGATCCTCACCGAGGTGCTGCTCGCGCTGCCGGTGCCCGACATCGCGATGCAGGCCCGGTAGCCATGAGCCTGGCCTCCGACCGGTTGCTGCGACGCCTGGAATGGCAGGTGGTCCGCAAGCTCGACGGGCGGCTGCAGGGCGCCAATCGCACGGTCTGGCACGGCGCCGGGATCGACTTCACCGACCTGCGGACCTACACGTCCGAGGACGACGTCCGGCACATCGACTGGAACGTCACGGCCCGGATGGATGAGACGTTCGTCCGGCAGTACACCGAGGAACGCGACCTCACCGCCTGGTTGGTCCTGGACCGGTCGGCCTCGATGCGCGGTGGGGTCGGCCCCGGCAAGGACGCGGTCCTCGGCGACCTCGCGATCTGCCTGGCCCGGCTGCTGTCGCAGAACGGCAACCGGGTCGGCGCGGTGTTCTACGACAACCACTTCCAGCGCGTCATCCACCCCAAGACCGGGCGTACGCAGGCCCTGCGCATAGCCCATGAGCTGGATCGGACCGACGCCGGCCCGACCCGGGGCAGCACGACCGACCTGGCGGGGATGCTGCGTACCGTGGCCGGCGCCGCCCGGCGACGCAGCCTGGTCTTCGTGCTGTCCGACTTCATCGGCGAGGCGGGCTGGGAGCGGGCGCTCGGCCAACTGGCGTACCGGCACGAAGTGGTCGTGGTGCGCCTGGTCGACCCGGCCGAGCTGGACCTGCCCGACGTGGGCCTGGTCGTGGTCGAGGACGCCGAGACGGGCGAGCAGATCCTCGTCGACACCAGCGATCCCCTGCTGCGCCGGCGGCTGGCCGCCGAGGTGGACGCGCGCGAGTCGGCGCTGACCGAGACGATGCGGCAGGCCCGGGTCACCGCCCATCGGATCACGACCGACGCCGACCTGCTGCGGGCGCTGGTGGAGATGGTTCAGGACTCGCATCGGAGACGCCCATGACGGTGATGTACCCGCTTCTCGCGGTGGTCGCGGTGCTGCTCACGGCGGCCGCGATCACCGCGTACGTGGTGCTGTTGCGCCGCTGGTCCGCCGCGCTGCGAGCGGCCGGGCTCGACCTGACGGCCTTCTCCGGCCCGGCCGGTCGCCGGCGGCATCTGCCGTACGCGCTGTTCCTGGCGGCGTTGCCGTTGCTGCTGCTGGCGCTGGCCCGGCCGGCGGCCGAGGTCAACGTGCCGCGGGTGTCCGGCACGGTCATCCTGGTCCTAGACGTGTCGCAGAGCATGACCGCCGACGACGTGAAACCGAACCGGCTGTCGGCCGCCAAGACCGCCGCGGCCGGGTTCGTCGCAGCCCAACCGAGCACCGTGGACATGGGTGTCGTCGTGTTCGGCCAGGACGGGCTGGCCACCCAGGCTCCGACGGCCGACCACGACGCGGTGCTGTCGGCCATCGACCGGGCCTCGGCCGCCGGTGGCACCTCGTTGCGGCAGGCCATCCTCGTCGCGCTGACGGCGATCGTGGGTAAGCCGGTCGCCCTGCCCGCCGACGGTCAGGCCCCGGATCTCGGCTATTGGGGGTCGGCGACCATCGTCCTGTTCTCCGACGGCGAGGACACCTCGGGCGGAGGTGGCGGCGGCGGGGGCGGAGCCGCCGGCGACGGCAGCGGCGGCGTGCAGACCGCGGCCGACCTGGCCGCCACGGCGGGCGTACGCATCGAGACCGTGGGCATCGGCACCGCGCAGGGCACCACCGTCAAGGCGGACGGCTACCAGGTCGCGACCGCGCTACGGGAGGACGTGCTGACCGACCTCGCCGCGACCACCGGCGGTTCCTACCACCCCGCCTCCGACACCGACCAGATCAACCAGATCCACCGCTCCATCGACCTGCGGATCACCACCCGTCCGGAGACCGTCGAGCTGACCGGCGTCCTGGCCGTCGCGGCACTGGTCCTGCTCACCGCGGGCGGCCTGTTGATGATCAGCTGGCACGGAAGGATCGTCTGATGTCGCTCAGCTGGCCGTGGGCGCTGGCCGCCCTCCTCGTCGTCCCGCTGTTGCTGGCCGCCCGCTGGTGGGCCAACCGCCGACGTCGCCGGTACGCGGTACGTGTCTCCAGCCTCGCGTTGATCCGGGCGGCCGTCCCCGGGCGTACGTCGTGGCGGCGGCGCATCCCGGTGATCCTGTTCTCGGCGGCGCTGGTGTTCCTGGCCATCGGGGCGGCGCGCCCGCAGGCCGCGGTACGCGTACCGGCCAACGCCACGTCGATCCTGCTCGCGATCGACGTCTCCCGGTCGATGTGCTCCACCGACGTGCAGCCGAACCGGATCACCGCCGCGCAGGCGGCCGCTCGCGAGTTCATCAAGGCCGAGGGCGGCGAGACGAAGATCGGCCTGGTCACCTTCTCCGGCATCGCCGCCATGCTGGTCGAGCCGACGACCGATCAGGACAAGCTGCTGAAGGCGATCGACGGGCTGCGTACCGGCCGGGGCACCGCGATCGGGCAGGCGATCCTGACGTCGATCGACGCGATCGCCGAGACGAATCCAGCCGTGCCGCCGACCGGGGTGACCGCCGCCGAGGAGGCCTCGCCCGCACCCTCCGGCGCCCCGGCCGAATATCAGGCCGACACCATCGTCGTGCTGACCGACGGTGCGAACACCCAGGGCGTCGAACCGGTGACCGCCGCCGAGCAGGCGTCCGCGCGCGGTCTGCGGGTCTACACGATCGGCTTCGGCACGACGCAGCCCGCGCCGATGGTGTGCTCGGCCGATCAGATCAGCGACGGCTCCGCCTTCGGCAGCGACGGCGGCCGGTTCGGCGGCGGTTTCGGGGGAGGGTTCGGCGGCGGCCGCGTTCAGCAGATCGACGAGGACACCCTGGAGAAGGTCGCCGAGATCACCGGCGGCGAGTACTTCCGGGCCGAGGACGCCGAGCAGTTGCAGGACGTGCTGACCGATCTGCCGAGCAACTTCGTCGGGCAGCTGAAGAAGGTCGAGATCAGCGTGTGGTTCGTCCTGCTCGGTACGCTGCTCGCGGTCGCCGCGGTGGTGCTGTCCCTGCGGTGGAACCGGTCGCTGAGCGTGCCGGCGTCGGTCGCCGCTAAGCCGCCGGCTGGACCAGCGGCAGGAGCTGATCGATCCCCGTGACCCAGTCGACCGGGCACGGCCGTTCCGGCGGCGTACGCAGCACTGCCCGGCCCTGGTAACCCAGGGTGAGCGCCGCCTCGACCAGGTCCGGCGCGTCGTCGACGAACAGGCACTGTTCGGGCGCCAAGCCGAGGGCGTCGCTGGCGTGCCGGTACATCCGGGGATCGGGCTTGTGGCAGCCGACCAGCGCCGAGATGGCGTACGCCTCGAAGAACCCGTGCAGTCCCAGCGCTCGGTGTAGCTCGGGCAGCTCCGGCCAGGCGTCGGAGACGACCGCCATGCGGACTCCCCGTTCGCGCAGCGTACGCAGAGTCGGCAGCACTTCGGGGAAGACTTCCAGGATGGACGCCGGGGGCACCGGCCGTCGCAGATCGGCCAGCAGTTCCGGGGTTCCGGTGATGCCGAGGTGGCTCAAGATGGCCCGGTGAAAGTCGTCGTAGTCGGGCGTGGTGGCATCGGCGGCCGCCGCCATGAACACGTCGCCGACCGCGATCGCTCCAGCCAGATCCTCGTCGGTGAGCGCGGGAAAGTGTTCGCGCATGATGTCCTCGAAATCGGCGCGCGGGTTCCATCGGCCGCCCTTGGGCTGCATCAGGACGCCGCCGGAGTCGAACAGCACGGCCTGCGGTCTGCTGGGCATCCGGCGAGAATAGCCGGGTCTTCAGAACTCCACGGGGTCGCGGACGATCGGGCAGGTCATGCAGTGGCCGCCGCCGCGACCCCGGCCCAGTTCCGCGCCGACGATGGTGATGACCTCGATGCCGGCCTTCCGCAGGAGCGTGTTCGTCTGCGTGTTGCGGTCGTAGGTGACCACCACCCCGGGTTCCAGCGCGACAGCGTTGTTGCCGCTGTCCCACTGCTGGCGCTCCGAGGCGTACACGTCGCCGCCCGTCTCGATGACGCGGAGCTTGGGCAGGCCGAGCGACTCGGCCACGACGTCGACGAACGGCCGGTCGCCCTGGTCGACGACCTGGACGCGCGGCGTCTTGTCCGTGGGCCGCAGCGAGAACGTGTGGATGGACTCCACGATCTTGCGGTAGAGGGTGACCACGTCCCGGTCGGCGAAGGTGAACACGGTGTCCAGGTGCATCGCGGCGCGCAGCTTCGGCATTCCGGCCACCACCACGTGGTCGGCCGCGCCGTTCTCGAACAGCGACGCGGCGACCTGGGTGATCGCCTGGCGGGAGGTGCGCTCGCTCATCCCCATGAGCACGACGCCGTTGCCGACCGGCATGATGTCGCCGCCTTCGAAGGTGGCCTGCGCCCAGGACTGCTCGGGATCGCCCCACCAGACCTTCGACCCGACGTAGTCGGGGTGGAAGGAGTAGATGGCCTTCATGAGCATGGTCTCGTCGTGGCGGGCCGACCAGTACAGCGGGTTCATGGTCAGACCGCCGTAGAGCCAGCAGGTCGTGTCGCGCGTGTAGAGGGTGTTGGGCAGCGGCGGCATGAGGTACTCGCGGATGCCGGCCGACTCGCGGACCAGCGCCAGGTAGGGGGAGCGGAACTCGTCCGGCAGGTCGGCGGTGGCCAGCCCGCCGATCAGGTGTTCGGCCAGCTTCGCCGGGTCCAGGCTGTCCAGGTACGCCCGCGTCGGCTCGACCAGCCCGAGACCCACCTCGTTCGGAGTGATCTTCCGGTCGAGCAGCCAGGTCCTCGCGTCCCCGATCGCCATCGTGTCGGCGAGCAGGTCGTGCAGCTCCACGACGTCGATGCCCCGCGCGAGCATCTTGTTGACGAAGTCGAGGTGATCCCGCTGCGCGTTCTCCACCCACATGACGTCGTCGAACAGCAGATCGTCGCTGTTGGTCGGGGTCAGCCGCCGATGGGCCAGACCCGGCCGGCAGACCAGCACCTTGCGCAGCTTGCCGACCTCGGAGTGCACGCCGTACGCGGCGGCGGGCTTGCCCGACTCAGTCATCAACGACCTCCAGCTCTAGAGAGAGATCCAGCCGGCCGCGAGCGCCACGATGCCCAGCACCGCACCCGCGATCGAGACCGCCAGCAGGACGAATTCGGCCGGGGAGAAGAGCCGGCGGCCCTGTTCCCGGCGCGCCATCACGAACAGGATCGTGGCGGGCGCGTACACGATGAACGAGACGAGCACGAACTTCAGACCGGCCGCGAACAGCAGGAACAGGGTGTACACGGTGGCCAGGGCGGCGATCAGGATCTGCCCGCCGGACCCGCGTCTTCGGTCGGCGTCCCAGCCCAGCATCACCTTGAGCGCGTACGCCGCCGCCAGCAGGAACGGGATCAGCGTGAGCGCGCTGGTGAGGTCGAGGGCGAAGGTGAACGCGTCCTCCGAGAAGTACGTGACGATCAGGAACAGCTGGGCGAGCGCCGTCGACATGACCAGCGCCGGGACGGGCACGTCAGCGGGGCTGGTGCGACGCAGGAAGCGCGGCATGTCGTCGTCCTTGGCCGCGACGAGCAGCACCTCGGCTGCCATCAACGTCCAGGCCAGGTACGCCCCGAGCACGGAGATGATCAGCCCGACGCTGACGAAGACCTTGCCCCAGGTCCCGACGGCTGCTTCGAGTACGCCGGCCATGCTGGGCTGGCGCAGCTCGGCGATCTGGCTCATCGGCATGATGCCGTAGGAGACGATCGTGACCGAGGCGAAGATCGCGAAGACGCTGAGGAAGCCCAGCACGGTGGCACGGCCGACGTCCTCGCGGCGCTTGGCGTGCCGGGAGTAGACGCTGGCCCCCTCGACGCCGAGGAAGACGAAGACCGTCGCCAGCATCGTGCCCTTGACCTGGCTGAACAGCGACCCGGCGTAGTCGGCCCCGCCCCAGTTCTCCGCGAACACCTTCGGGTCCAGGTAGAACAGCACCAGCAGGATGAAGACGATGATCGGCACGAGCTTGGCCACGGTGACGACCCGGTTGATCGCGGTGGCCTCTTTGACGCCCCGGCTGATCAGCGCGTAGAACGCCCACAGGCCGATCGAGGAGAGCACGATCGCCAGGATGGTGTCGCCGTCGCCGAGCGCGGGCACGATCGCGCCCACGGTGGACATGATCAGCACCCAGTAGGTCACGTTGCCGACGCAGGCGCTGGCCCAGTAGCCGAAGGCGGAGAAGAAGCCGGGATACTCGCCGAACCCGGCCTTGGCGTACGCGTACACGCCGGCGTCCATGGTGGGACGGCGTACGGCGAGCATCTGGAAGACGAAGGCCAGCATCAGCATGCCGGTCCCGGCGACAGTCCACGCGATGAGCGCGCCGGCCACCCCAGTCGCCTGGGCGAACCGGCGGGGCAGCGAGAACACTCCAGCGCCGACCATCGAGCCCACGACCATCGAGGTCATGGTCCAGAACGTCAGCTTCACCGACGCCGGAGCACCGGCGGCCTCCGGTTTCGTCTCGACCTGCATGCGTACGGGCCCCTTCCGCTGCCCGTGACTCTACTGTCGAGATCTAGCCTTTGGTCCGGATTCGTGCATTTTGAGGGAACGCGGGACTACTGTCCGACCCGGCCGTCGATGCGCTCGCGGAGCAGGTCGGCGTGACCCATGTGGCGCGCGTACTCCTCGATCATGTGCACCAGGATGTCGCGCAGCTCGTCGCCCTTGGCCCCGGCGAAGTCCATGCCCGGTGCGGCGGCGACGTACTGCTCGGCGAACGCGACCTCGCCTCGCCAGGTCTCCCACGCCTCCCGGACGACCTCGGGATCGCCGACCGCGCCGTTGAAGTCCTCGTCGCGATCGTCGCCGGACCGGTAGAGCCGCGGCCCGTCGTACCCGTCCATGTGGATGCGGAACCAGTAATGCTCCACGCCCGCCAGATGCCGGATCAGGCCGAGCAGGGACATCGTCGAGGGTTCGACCGACCGCCGGGCGAGCTGCTCCGCGTCCAAGCCGGCGCATTTGAGCACCAGCGTCTTGCGGTAGTCGTCGAGATAGCCGACCAGCACCGCCTGTTCGCCGCGATAACCCTGCTGACTGCGCGGGTCCTCCTCGGGCGTCACGAACATGTTGGACCAGCCGAACTGGCGCTCCTCCGTCATGGGTCCAGCCTTGGCGGTGAGGCGGGCGCGCCGCAACCGAATTTAGTTGATCGTGTACGAGTCGCCGTAGACGGACCAGCGCAGCGGCGTGGCCAGGGTGAAGTTGCGGGCCTTGAGGAACACCCGCTGCTCGGTGTCGACCCGGTCGGTGTTCTCGTGAGCCGCCTCGGTCAGCATCGCCGCCTTCCGGGCGTCCAGAAACGCCGTCAGGTAGGCGTACTCGTCGCCGCCCTGGGCGGGTGTCTTGGCCTTGCGCATGGCCGCGGCCCGGATGCCCCCGAAGCTCACCGGGTCGCTCCCGGGGCCGTGCATGACGAGGGCGTCGTAGTAGATGAACTGCCCGAGCGCCCGCAGCCCGTCGGCCTTGCCCTGGCGGACCGCCGGCGTGAAGTAGACCCGGTCCCGTTCGTCGTTCTGCGCCTGCTGGAACGCGCCGTCCTTGGCCGCGGTCGCCCAGTCCGCCGGGTAGCCGGGATCGAGGCCGGCGTGCGAGTCCGAGCCGTCGACCGCGCGGAGCGCGGGCAGATACTTCGCCAGCACGTTGCCCGGCTTGCGCTTGGTGTACAGCTCCACCAGCTCCAGCATGTCGTGGGTGCCCGAGCAGAAGCCGATGATCCCGCCGGTGTAGCCGCGGCCGTCGTCGATGTCCTCGACGTACTTGTACTGGGCCTTCCAGTTCAGCGAGGAGTTCTCGGCGCTGGAGACCAGCTTCATCGCGATCTCCTTCTTCGCCGGGCTGTCCAAATTGGTCACCGTGCTGCTCGTCGCCTTCATGGGGCTCGGCGTCGCCGTCGGGCTGACGCTGGTGGTCGCGTTCGGGGTGGCGGCCGGGCTCGCGCTGGGCGAGGCCGTCACCGGCTCGCTCCCGCTGGGAGTCGAGGTGCCCTCGACCGCGGCAGACGCGATGCCGGGGGTAGGCGCGGCCGGCTTCACCAGCACGACTACGAGCAGCGCCAGGACCGCGACGCCCGCGGCTCCAGCCAGCCAGAAACGGCGGACGGTGCGATTCACGGGCGCCAATTTACGGCAAGCGCCGGGTCTGTCCAACCCCCGGCCACGTCGCGCCGATCACACCGCGTCCTGCCCGGTCAGTTCCGACAGGTACGCGTTGAGCTGTGCCACCATCTCGTCGGCGGTGAGGTGGCCGGCCAGGGCATGCACGGTGAGCCCGTCGACCACCGCGTGCATACGGCGGGCCAGCGTCGGCACGTCCTGCGTCGTCGGCGCGAGTGCCTGGTACGCGGCGAGCCCCTCGATCATCTGGACGCACAGCTCGTACATCGAGGTGAAATGCCGTCGCTGCACCCGGGCCAGTTCGGGGTCGCCGAGGCCCAGCGCCAGGAACGAGAAGGCGATCGAAGCCTCCGTACGCCGCCGTTCGTCGACCGGCATCGTCTCCAGCAGGATCGCCCGCACCGCGCGTACCGGGTCGGTGGGCGGCGGCAATGTCCGGATGCGCTCGGTCACCTGGTCGATGACCTGCTCGCAGGCGAAGGCCAGCAACTCGCCCCGAGTCGCGAAATAGTGGCGCAGCGCGCCGGTCGACCAGCCCGCGGCGGCGGCCACGGTCCGGATCGACACCTCGTCGACCCCTTGCTCGGCGATCACCTGCCAGACGGCGGCGGCCAGCTCCCGGCGGCGCTGCTCGTGATCCACGATTTTGGGCACTGAGCTATTATGACACGGTCGTGTTAAAAAACCGGGGGAGGGTGCCGTGATTCCGCTGATCATCGCGTGCGAGGTCGGCTTCTGGGTCCTGCTGCTGGCCGGGCTCGCCGCGCGCTATCTGCTCAAGGCCAAGACGCTCAGCACCGTGCTGCTGATCTGCGTACCGCTGGTGGACCTCGTGCTGCTGGCGGCGTCGGTCATCGACCTGCGGGGCGGGGGCACCGCCACCGTCGCGCACGGGCTGGCGGCCATCTACATCGGGGTGTCGGTCGCCTTCGGCGGCCAGCTGGTGCGCTGGGCCGACCAGCGGTTCGCCCACCGGTTCGCGGGCGGGCCGGCTCCCGTACGCCCGCCGAAGCACGGCCCGGCGCACGCCGCCTACGAACGCCGGCAGTGGCTGCGCCACCTGCTCGCGTACGCGATCGCCGTCGCCGTCATGGGGCTGTTCACCCTGCTCGTCGGCGACGTCGAGCGGGTGCTGCCGATGTGGGGGCCGATGGGCGGGTGGGGTGTCGTCGTGATCGTCGACTTCCTCATCTCGTTCAGCTACACGCTGGCGCCGCGCAAGGCCAAGTCCTAATCGCACTCCTGCCCGGCCGTGTCCTGAAACTCCTCGGTGCTCAGGAGACTGCTCGCATAGCGATCGTCGCCCTGATACGTCTTGGTCAGGATCGGCCGGGCCGGGTCGGCCGCCCGCACCTCGGCCAGGGTGAACGGGAAGCTGCGTACGCGATGCTCGCCGGACTCGTCCCAGGCGCGTACCTCATAGCCGCCGTCGTCGCTGCCGTCGGTTAACGCGGCCGGGATGGTGCCCTCGGACTTCCACTGCGAACCTGGCTCGGCGAGCGTCACCTCCAGGAAGTCCCCGTCCGGGGCGTCACCGGTGCGCTCCAGCCGAAGCAGTGGATCGCCGACCCCGCCGCCGGACTCGGCCGGATACAGAATGATCGTCCGCGGTACGCCGAACGCCGCACACCAGCTCAGCACCGCTACGAGCCGTCCCGTGCCGTCGAGGCGTACGCCCCCGACGCCGTCGACCGCCGGGCTGCAGCCCGTCAGGCCGGTCAATGTCAGCACCGCCATCGAGATCGACATCCATCCCCGTCGCATGACCTGATGGTAGGTCCGATGAACGGACCGACCATACGGCGATTCGGACGATCCGCGGACAAGCTGATTGACAGCACACTCCGTGGTCCTCACCCTGGGCGAGCACTTCGCATTTCTTGATCGGGGGATCACCGCGGAAATGGCCTACTCTCGCCGTTCACGCGCCGTCGTCGCGGTGGCGTTCGCCGCCGTCTTCCTCTGGCTCGCGCCGCGCGTCGCGGCGAGCAGCGACGATGAGAGCCGCGTCGTCAGCGGCGTGCTGTTCGTCAACGACGTGAGCCGCAAGCCGATTCTGGGCCTGAGCCCACTGATCGGCGGCGCCGAGATCGACCTGCGCCGCCTGGCCCACCACCGCGTCAGCCTGCAGGCCGTCATCGCCGCCGGCCAGAAGCCCGGCAGTGTCGCCTTCACGATGCTGGGGTCCAAAGGCACCAGCTACGCGCGGATCGAGTCGCAGGCCCCGTTCTTCCTCTGCGGAGACTATGTGGACTGCCCGCTGCTGGCCACGCCCGACGTCTACACGGTGACCGTCCAGGCGTACAGCGGCGAGGACGCGACGGGTACGCCGATCGGCGCCGAGTTCTCGGTCCGTTTCACGGTCTCGGAAGACGATGCGCCGGCCGCCGACCAGACGATCGACGTGCTGTTCGTCGGCAACAGCCTGATCGGCACCGCGACCAAGGCCACCGGCGAGGACACCCCCGAACTGGTGCGCCACTTCGCGACCGGCGCGGGCCGGTCGGTGAACATCACCAAGGTCATCCACTTCGGCTACAGCCTGCGGCACACCTGGAACGACGGTCTGGCGGCGGCCGCGCTCGACGGCACCAGGCAGTACGACTTCATCGTGCTCCAGGAATTGAGCACACTCGTCGCCACCAACCTGCCGGCCGCCCGAGACACCCTGCTCAAGCTGTACGCACCGACGTTCCAACGGGCGCTGAAACCAGGCGGCCGGGTCGTCCTGTTCAAGAACTGGGCGCTGACCAACCCGTCGCCGTTCCGCTCCCGGACCGCGGCGAAGGCCGCGATCGACGCGAACTACGCCGCGCTGTCCGCCGCCCTGACCACGCCGAACCTGCTCGCCCCGATCGGCGACGAATTCGAGAAGATCATCGCCGCCGAAGGCCCGTCCTACCTGATCGTCCCCGACGGCAAGCACCCCAACGACAACGCCGTCTACCTCGACGCCGCCACCCTGTTCGGGATCCTGCTCGGGCAGTCGCCGCGCGACCTTCCCGCGCTGTTCCTGCCCGCCGACGTCGCGGCGTACCTTCGCGGCGTGGCCGCCACGGCGATCGGTTACTGACGGTTCCGTGGGTTGCCCGGCTCGACCTGGTACAAAGGGTTTCTGGCCGGCGATTCTTCTGGAGCTGATGTGGATCAAGAAGAGCGCATCGCGCTGTTCCTCGACTACGAGAACCTGGCGATCGGCGCCCGCGACCATCTCGGCGGCATGGCCTTCGACCTCAAGCCGGTCGCCGACGCGCTGGCCGAGCGGGGCCGCGTCGTCGTGCGCCGGGCGTACGCGGACTGGTCCTACTTCGACGAGGACCGGCGGCGGCTGACCCGGCAGCACGTCGAGCTGATCGACATCCCGCAGCGCATGGGCGCCTCCCGCAAGAACTCGGCCGACATCAAGATGGCGGTCGACGCGATGGAGCTGGCCTTCGAACGGGACTACATTTCGACGTTCGTGTTCTGCACCGGCGACAGCGACTTCACCCCGCTCGTGCACAAACTGCGCGAACTCAACAAACGTGTGATCGGCGTCGGCGTCGAGAAGACCACTTCCGCGCTGCTGCCCCCGGCCTGCGACGAGTTCCTGTTCTACGACCGGCTCGAAGGCGTGGAAGTGCCGGCTCGCCCGGCGCCGCAACCGGCGAAGGCCGCCGAACCGCCCAAGCCCGCGCAGCCCGTCGAACCGGTCGAGCCGGAGCCCACCGAGCCGGAACCCGCCACCCGGGACATCGACTCCCTGTCGGTGCAGGTCGCCCAGACCGTCGCCGGTTTGCAGCGCAGCAGCGGCGGCTCGGTTACCGCCTCCACGCTCAAGCGCACGCTGCTCCGCAAGGATCCGACCTTCAACGAGGCCGACTATGGCTTCCGGGCGTTCGGCGAACTGCTGCGATTCCTGGCCCAGCACGACATCATCGAGCTGACCGAGGGGCCGGCGAAGGGCGACCCGGAGGTGTCGCTGCCCGAGCACGGCGACCGCGAGGAAGCATTCGGCCTGCTCCGGACGGTCGTCGCCGAACTGTCCCGCGGCGGTGGCGCAGTGGCCCTGTCCGGTCTGAAGAACCAGCTTCGACGCGTACGCCCGGAGTTCAGCGAGAAGAAGCTCGGCTACCGCAGCTTCCTCCAGTTCTGTCAGGCCGCCGCGACGAGCGGAGTCATCGACCTGAACTGGAACCCCGACGTCGGCGACTACCAACTCAGCCCGGCGGCGTAGCGCGCAGATCACGGTTATGCAGCCCAAAACTGCTCAAGATCGCATGCATATCCGTGATCTGCAACCAAAGCGCCCGCGGGGAGCGGGGAGCGGGCGGCTAGGCGGATTCGCGGACGATCAGTTCGGTCGGCAGGACGACGGAGTCGACCGCCTCCGAACCGTCGATCAGTTCGAGCAGGAGGCGTACGGTCTCCTCGGCGACCTGTTCCAGCGGCTGGCGCATGGTGGTCAGCAGCGGATGCGTCGACATCGCCACCGAGGAGTCGTCGAACCCGGCGACCGCGACGTCTTCCGGCACGCGGCGACCCGCCGCCCGCAGCGCCGCGAGGGCGCCCGCCGCCATCAGGTCGTTGCCGACGAAGACGGCATCGAGGTCGGGCGAGCGGGCCAGCAGTTCGGTCATGGCGAGTTCACCGCTGCGGCGCGTCCAGTCACCGTACGCGATGAGCTTCTTGGTGGCCTTGCGCCCGAGGACGTCGCAGAACCCTTCGAGCCGCAGCAGCCCGCCGGGGGTGTCGAGCGGGCCGGTGATGGTGGCGATCCGGCGGCGGCCGGAGTCGGCGAGGTACTGCGTCATCCGCTGGGCGCCGCCGCGGTCGTCGGCCGCCGCGAACGGCACCTGGTGCCGGCCGCCGGGGATCTCGCCGCAGGTCACCGCCGGGATGTGCTGGCGGCTCAGCTCGTCGAGCAGCGGATCGCCCGAGTGCGTCGTCACCAGCAGTACGCCGTCGCAGTGCCCGCCGCGCACGTAGCGCACCACCCGGTCCCGGTCGCCGTCGTTGCCGGACAGCATCATGACCAGCGAGATGTCGCGTTCGGCGAGGCGGCGCATCGCGACCCGCATGAGCGTGCTGTAGTTCGGGTCCTCGAACAGTTTCTCCTGCGGCTCGGACAGCACCATCAGCACCGAGCCGGTCTGCCGGGTGACCAGGCTGCGGGCGGCCCGGTTGACGACGTAGCCGGTCTCGGCGACCGCTCGCTGCACGGCGGCCAGCGCGGCGGCGCTGACGTACGCGTCGCCGTTGATCGCCCGCGACACGGTGCCGCGGGAGACTCCGGCGACGCGGGCCACGTCGTGGATGGTGGGACGGGAGGCGCGTGGGCTCACGTGCATCAGCCTTTCACAGCTCCGCTCGTGAGGTCGGTACGCCAGTAGCGTTGCATGGTCAGGAACAGCGCGATGAGCGGAATGATCGAGATGAGCGCGCCGGTGATGACGAGTGTGTAGAGGGCCGGCTGGTTGGCGCCGGTGGCCAGCCAGGTGTAGAGGCCGACGGTCAGCGGGAACTTCCGGTCGTCGGCCAGCATGATGAACGGCAGTAGGAAGTTGTTCCAGATGGCGACGAACTGGAACAGGAAGATCGTCACCAGGCCGGGCACCATCATCGGCAACGCGATCCGGTTGAGCAGCCGGAATTCGCCGGCTCCGTCGATCCGGGCCGCCTCGATCATCGAGTCGGGGATCGCCGCGCCGGCGTACACGCGGGCCAGGTAGATGCTGTAGGGATGCAGGATGCCCGGTAGCAGCACCGACCAGTAGGTGTCGGCCAGGCCGACCTTGGCCAGCAGCAGGTACTGCGGGATCGCCAGCACCACCGAGGGCACCAGGATGCCGCCGATCAGCAGGTTGAAGATGAGGTTCCGGCCGGGGAACCGGAACTTCGCCAGGGTGTAGCCGGAGATCGCGCTGACCATGGTGGACAGCAGCGCGCCGACCCCCGCGTACAAGGCGGTGTTGAGGGTCCAGCGCCAGAAGATGCCGTCGCGGTGGTCTGTCAGCTCGACGAGGTTGTCCCACAGCCCGGTGCCGGGTTGGAAGGCGTTGCTGGAGAACAGTTCCGCGCGCGACTTGGTGGCGGCGACGAGCACCCAGACCACCGGCAGCAGGCTGTAGACCGCGCCGATGAGCAGCAGGACGGTCGGGGTGAGGCCGAAGCGGCGGCGCATCAGGACTCCTCGCTGAAGGCTCGCTTGCGGACGACGCGCAGGAAGCCGAAGGACAACACCAGGGAGATCGCCGCGATCACGATCGACGTCGCGGCGGCCGAATACAGGTCGAGGTTCTTGAACGCCTGCGTGAAGACCATCATCAGGGGGCTCCAGGTGGAGCTGATGGTGTTCGAGATCGGCCGCAACGTCATCGGTTCGGTGAAGACCTGCGAGGTGGCGATGATGGAGAACACCGTGGTCAGGATCAGCGACGGCACCAGCATCGGCAGCTTGATCCGGGTCGCGATCTGGAACTCGCTCGCGCCGTCGAGCCGGGCGGCCTCGTAGTACTCGGGCGAGATCGAGCGCAGGTGGGTGTAGAGGACCAGCATGTTGAACCCGGTGCCGCCCCAGACGGCGATGTTGGCCATCGAGAACATCACGACGTCGGGGTCGAACAGGTTCGCCTGGAGGCCGAACCAGTGCAGCACCGCGTGGATCGGGCTCAGGCTGGGCAGGTACAGGAAACCCCAGAGCAGCGAGGCCACGACGCCCGGCACGGCGTACGGCAGGAAGATCGCGATGCGGGACACCCGCTTGAGCCGCGCGTGGGCGGAGTCGAGCAGCAGCGCGAACAGGACCGCGAGCCCGAGCATCACGGTGAGCACGACGACCCCGTAGCCGAGTACCCGCAGCCAGCCCGCCCAGAATTCGTGGTCGGTCAGCGTGGCCTGGTAGTTGTCGAAGCCGACCGAGACCTCACGGCGCGAGCCTTTGCCGAGGCCGAGTCCGCTGACCTTGGTCCCCCGGGTGCCCAGATAGAGGGTGTACCCGATGGGGACGGCGAAGAACGCGACGAAGAGCGCCATCGCCGGAGCGAGGAAGAGGTAGGGCACGGCGCCCGCCCGAAGGCGGGCGCCGGTCCGTGGCGGGCGCTTCATCTACGAGGCGACCTTGAACCCGGCCTTGGTCATGTCGGCGATCGTCGCCTGCTGCACCGACGTGAGCGCGTCGGTGAACGACGACTTCGCCTGGATGGCCTTGCCGAACGAGTCCTCGTACGCGGTGTACGCGGCGTTGACGTTCGGCCCGAAGGTGAAGCCGCGAGCGCCGGAGGAGATGGCGGCGGCGTCCTTCCAGAAGCTCGCCTGGTTGCTGAAGTACTCCGGTGGGGTCGTCAGCGACGACTGGCCGGCGCTGGCGGCCGGGTAGACCTGGGCCTGCTTGACGAGCAGGTCGACCGCGGCCGGGTCGGTGTTGAGCCAGGTGAGGAACTTGGCGGCGGCGCTCTTGTGCTTGGAGGAGGCCGAGATAGAGGCGGCCGAGCCGCCCCAGAAGCCGCTGAAGCTCTCGCCTGCGGTCCACTGCGGCAGCGGGGCCATGGCCCACTTGCCCTTGGTGCTTGGCACGTTGCTCGACAGCACGCCCGGCGCCCAGACGGCCGAGCACCAGGTGAGCAGCTTGCCGTTGGTGAACGCGGCGTTCCACTCGTTGGACCACCACGCCTGGGTGTCGACCACGCCGTCCTTCACGAGGCCGCCCCAGAACTCGGCGACCTTCGTGGTGGCGGCGTCGTTGATGCCGACCTTCCAGGTGTCTCCGGCGATCGACCACCACTGGCCGCCGGCCTGCTGCGACAGGCCGGCGAACCAGCCGCCGTCCTTGTTGGAGAAGCCGCCGAAGTAGACCGACTTGTCGGCGGCGTGCACCTTGCGGGCGGCCGCGGCGTACTCGTCCCAGGTCTTGGGGACGGCGACGCCGTACTTCTCCAGCAGGTCGACGCGGTAGAACAGACCCATGGGGCCGCTGTCCTGCGGCAGGCCGTAGACGGCGTCGGTGCCCAGCGTCACCAGGCCCCAGAGGCCGTCGCTGAACGCCGACTTCGCCCCGCTGACCAGCGACTTGATGTCGGCGACCGCCTCGGCCGCCACGAACGACGGCAGCATCTGGTACTCGGCCTGCATGATGTCGGGCGCGTTGCCGGCCTTCGCGGCGGTCAGGAACTTCGCCGCCGACTCGTTGCCGCCGCCCTGGTTGCTGATCGTGACCTTGATGTTGGGGTTCGCCTTGTTCCAGACCTCGGCGATCTTGTCCATGTTCGGCGCCCAGGTCCAGTAGACGAGTTCGACCGGACCGGTTTCCTCAGGGGTCGCCGTCGTCTTGTCGTCGTCGCTGGAACAGGCGGCTACGCCACCGAGGGCGGCCGCGCCCGCGGCGCCGAGCAGCAGGCCCAGCGCAGAACGGCGGGGGAGTCCGTGGGGCATTGTTCCTCCGGCATTGGAAGTCGGGGTGGTGGGGGTTGGGGGATATGCGAAGCCAGATCATGTGTCTGTGAACGTTCACAGGTGCCGAACAGTGTGTGTCATCACTTCGGCCGAGTCAAGCGGACGTTGCGAAGCCGTTAAGTTCGCAGCTCAACCCCCGCGCAATGCGAAGGAAAGCTGGGAGTAACCGGACCTGATCTACCGCCGGAACGGCCGGTTCGCTACTGTGCACGTTCACAGAACAGAGTGCTCGACTCGAGGAGGGTGCCGTGACGGCACGTTTTCCGGCACGCCCCGCGGGGATCGCCTACGGCGGCGACTACAACCCGGAGCAGTGGCCCCGCGAGGTGCAGCTGGAGGACGTCGAGCTGATGCGCGAGGCCGGGGTGACCATGGTCAGCGTCGCCATCTTCGCCTGGGCGCTACTGGAGCCGGAAGAGGGCCGCTACGAGTTCGGCTGGCTCGACGAGATCGTGGATCGGTTGCACGCCAACGGGATCGCCGTCGACCTCGCCACCCCCACGGCGGCCACGCCGGCCTGGTTCGTCCAGGCGTACCCGGACAGCCTGCCGGTCACGCGCGAAGGCGTACGCGTGGGATTCGGCGGGCGGGAACACTCGTGCCCCAGCTCGCCCGACTACCGCGCGGCCACCGCACGCCTCGCGACCGCCATGGCCGAGCACTATCGCGACCACCCCGCGCTCGTCCTGTGGCACGTGCACAACGAGTACGGCGCGCCGCTCGGCGAGTGCTACTGCCCGGCGAGCGTACGCGCGTTCCGGACCTGGCTGCGCGCCCGCTACGGAAACCTCGATGCGCTCAACGACGCCTGGGGGACGATCTTCTGGAGCCAGCGATACACCGACTGGGAGCAGATCGACGCGCCGCGCCACAACCACACGGCCGTCAATCCCGCGCAGCGCCTGGACTTCGCCCGCTTCACCAGCGACGAGCACCTGGCCTGCTACACCCTCCAGCGCGACATCCTGCACCAGATCACCCCGGACGTACCGGTGACCACGAACTTCATGACGACCAACTGCAAGTCGATGGATCTCTGGAAGTGGGCGCGCGAGGTCGACGTGGTCTCCAACAACCACTACCTCAACGCCGAAGAGCCGGACAACCACCTCGTCCTGTCGATGTCCGCCGATCTGGCACGCTCCGTCGGCGGCGGCCGGCCGTGGATCATCATGGAACACTCGACCAGCGCGGTGAACTGGCAGCCGCGCAACATCGCCAAAGGCCCCGGCGAACTGCGACGCAACAGCCTCACGCACGTCGCACGCGGCGCCGACGGCGTCATGTTCTTCCAGTGGCGCGCCTCGCGCTTCGGTGCGGAGAAGTTCCACTCCGCGATGGTCCCGCAAGGTGGGACGGGCACGCAGGTGTGGCGGGACGTGGTCGCGCTGGGCGGCGAGCTTTCGGCTCTTTCAGCGGTACGCGGAGAGCCGGTCCCGGCCGAGGTGGCCGTCGTCTGGGACTTCGAGTCCTACTGGGCGCTCGAACTGGACTGGCGGCCGTCGGTGGACCTCGCCTTCCGTGAGCGCGTCGACGCGTACTACGCCGAGCTGTGGCGCGAGCACGTCACCGTCGACTTCGTCCACCCCGAATCCGACCTGACGGCGTACAAGGTCGTCGTCGCGCCCAGCCTGTATCTGCTCGGCGAGGCCGGGGCCAAGAACCTGCACGCGTACGTCCACGGTGGCGGGACGCTGGTCGTCTCGTACTTCTCCGGGATCGTCGACGAGCACGACACGGTACCGGTCGGGCCGTATCCGGGCGCGCTGCGCGACACTCTCGGGCTGTGGGTCGAGGAGTTCCACCCGTTGCGGGCGGGGGAGCGGGTGGCCCTGGACGGCGGCGGGGACGGCCGGATCTGGTCCGAGCACGTGCACCTCGCCGGGGCGTCGCAGGTCCGGGCGTTCGCCAGCGGTCCCGACGCCGGCCGTCCGGCGGTGACCCGCAACGCCGTCGGCGACGGGCACGCGTGGTACGTCGCCACCGCCCCGTCGGACCTGCGCGACCTGCTCGGGTCGGTGCTCGACGCGGCCGGCGTGGACGTCCCCGTCGGCCTGCCCGACACCCTGGAGGTCGTCGTACGCGGTTCGCAGCGGTTCCTCGTCAACCACGGATCGGCCGAAGCCACGGCGTACGGGGTGACCGTTCCGGCGGGCGAGATCGTGGTCGTGCCGGCCTGACCGCCCCATGAGCTCGCGTGGGCGCGCGTCGGTCGTGGGCTCGCGTCGGTCGTGGGCTCGCGTCGGTCGTGGGCTCGCGTCGGTCGTGGGCTCGCGTCGGTCGTGGGCGCGCGTCGGTCGTGGTTCGTGATCGTCGGCCGCCGCCGTTCTTGGGTGTCTGCGACTCCTTGATCGTCGGCCGCCGCCGTTCTTGGGTGTCTGCGACTCCTTGATCGTCGGCCGCCGCCGTTTTCGGGCGTTCCAGCGGGCTGATCGTCGGCTGCCGCCGTTCTTGCTCGCGCCGCTCTGTGAATTTCTGTGAACGTGCACAGAAATGGATCTTTATTTATGCAGGTAAATCGGTATTGATTTCTGGGGGTTGGTCCACCACCCTGGTTCCTTGACTGTGAACGTTCACAGAAGCCTCCTGCCCGGGAGGCATCAGCCCGTCCCTGTCGAGGAGTCCACATGCTCCGACCCACTCTCGCTCGCGCGTTCTTCGCCGCCGCGGCCACCGTCGCCGTCGCGGCCGGAACGCTCACCGCCCCGGCCCCAGCCGTGGCAGCCAACACCCTCACGATGCGCGGCGCGGACGTCTCATCCGTGCAGCGGGCGATCGACCTCGGTGCGCCGTACTACGACGCGTCCGGGGTCGCCCGTGATCCGCTCGACATCCTCAAGGCGCTGGGCGTCAACTACGTCCGGCTGCGCGTCTGGAACAACCCGGCCAGCGGCTACAACAACAAGGCCAAGGTGCTGGCGTACGCGAAGACGGTGAAGGCCAAGGGATTGAGCCTGCTCATCGACTTCCACTACTCCGACACCTGGGCCGACCCGGGCAAGCAGTACAAGCCGGCGGCCTGGGCCGGCCATGGCATCAGCGCGCTGCAGACCGACGTCTACAACTACACCTACGACGTGTGCAACAGCCTCAAGGCGCAGGGCACCACGCCGGACAGCGTCCAGATCGGCAACGAGATCAACGTCGGCATGCTCTGGAACGACGGCAAGGTGGTCAACAACGACTTCACCAACCTGAGCCTGCTGCTGAAGTCCGGCTACAACGCGACCAAGGCGTGCAACAGCGGCACCAAGGTCATCATCCACACCGCCGACGCGGACAGCGACGCCAACATGCGGTGGTTCTACGACGGCATCACCGCCAAGGGCGTCACCTGGGACATCACCGGCCTGTCGTACTACTGCTTCTGGCACGGCTCGCTGACCAACCTGTACAACGTCATCGTCGACGCCCGCACCCGGTACGGCAAGCCGGTCTCGATCATGGAGACGGCGTACCCGTTCACCGCCGCCAACGCCGACAGCCAGGCGAACGCGGTGTCCAGCTCCACACCGTGCAGCGGCTACGCGGCTACCTGGGCCGGGCAGGCCACAGAGTTCACCCACGTGCAGAACACCGCCCGCAACGCCGGGGCGATCGGTGTCTTCTACTGGGAGCCGACCTGGTACGCCGTCGCCGGCAACGGCTGGGACCCGGCGAACATCAACGGCACCGGCGACGAGTGGGACAACATGGCCATCTTCAACTGGACCGGCCACATCAACCCCAACGTCGTCTGGACCCCCTAATCTCCACCCCCACCCCTCGCCCCGTTGATCATGGAGTTAACCGTTGTCTCGACGGTGTGTCGCGACCGGAAACTCCATGATCAACGGGGTATATGACTTGTTGGGTATATAACGGGGGAGGTATATTGGGGAGCGTGGTGGTTGACGCGTTCGCCGTACTCGCCGAGCCGACCCGGCGCCGGATCCTGGATGAGCTGCGCCAGGCCCCTCGCACCGTGGGGGACCTGGTCGGCACACTGGCGATCAGTCAGCCCTCGGTCTCCAAGCACCTCAAGGTGTTACGCGACGCCGGTTTCGTGACCAGTCAGGTCGCCGCGCAGTCCCGCGTCTACCGGGTCGAACCCGCACCGCTGCGAACCGTCGACGAGTGGCTCGCGCCCTACCGCGAGCTGTGGCCGCGGAACCTCGACGCGCTGGAGCGCCACCTCGACCGGAAAGCCTTGGAGGAAACATGAGCACCTTCCAGCCCGGTCCGCTACGTGAAGCGGACGCGACGCGTACCGACGACGGCCGGTGGACGCTGAAGTTCGTCCGCGAGCTGGCCCACCCGCCGGAGCGTGTGTGGGCGGCGTTGACCGATCCGGCCCAGGTCGGGCAGTGGGCGCCGTTCCGCGCCGAACGCGATCTCAGCGAGCTGGGCGCGACGACGCTCGCCATGATCGACGGCGACCTCGCCGTGGACCTTCCCGCGACGGTGCTCCGCGCGGAGCCGCCGACCCTGTTGGAGTACGCCTGGGGCGAGGATCTGCTGCGCTGGGAGTTGACGCCGACGCCGGCCGGAACCCGGCTGACCTTGCGGCACACCGTTGCCGGATCGGATGACCTGCCGCGGGCGGCGGCTGGTTGGCACCTGTGCCTCGACGTCGCCGAGCGGCTGCTCGACGGCCGTCCCGTGCCGCCCATCCGGGGCCGGGCCGCATTGGAGCACGGCTGGCAGGATCTGCACGACGCTTACGCGAAGGAGCTGCCGGGTACCCTCGGCGAATGATCCAGATCCGTCCGGCGGTGATCGCCGACGCCGCGGAGTTGAGTCGTCTCTACACGGAGAATCGCGAGTTCCTGCGCCCCTGGGAACCCGTACGCGACGAGACGTTCTTCACGAAGGACGGACAGGAAGCTCGGTTGGCGATCGGCGAGGCCGCCCGGGCGGCCGGAATCGAGAACCGCTGCGTCATCGTGGCCCCGTCCGGCGAAGTGGACGCGGGCGGGCCGAGCGAGATCGTCGGCATGATCTCGCTGACCGCGATCGAGCGCGGCCCCGTCCAGGGCGCGCACCTCGGCTACTGGGTGGCCCAGTCGGCCAACGGCCGCGGCGTCGGCTCCGCCGCCGTCGCGGCGGTCCTCGACCTCGCGTTCGGGGAGCTGGGTCTGCACCGGCTGGAGGCCGGCACGCTGCTGCACAACGCCGGTTCGCAGAAGGTCCTGTTGCGCAACGGGTTCGAGGAGATCGGCGTCGCCCGGCGGTACATCAGGATCGCCGGCCAGTGGCAGGACCACCTGTTGTTCCAGCGGCTCGCCCATGACGACGAATCCTGACCGCACTGTCGGACAGATGACGATGAGGTTTCCGGCTGGCTGACGATTCCGCAGTGTGTGGTCGTGCAACCCGCGCCCCGATTTCAGGTACACGGATGGCTTCCCGCTACTAGCCTCACGTCCCAGGACCTGGGAGATGTGAGGCTCAATGTGCCCTTCGAGATCCACGACCAGGCTCTGAGCATTGTCGGACCGCGATCTGCGTGGCACGAATGTGCGAGCGACGATGTCAAGGGTTATCTGAATCGTCGGTGCTCCACGGCAACGGGCGAACTCTTCGTGCCGACCGGGCAGAACGTCCGCCGACCTGACGTCGTCGGGCTAAGCGTGTCGCGGCAGGATCTGGTTCGCGAGCGGACGACGATGCTCAGTCCCGGTGTCATCGAGGTGGTCGTGGAGATCATCTCCCACTACAGCAACAAGGCTAAGGACCGGATATCGGTTGCCCGCGATCGCGAGCAGAAGTTCCGGGAGTACGCGGCGGTCGGCATTCCGGAGTACTGGATCGTGGACGAGGCGCTCGACGATCCCCTCGACGCATCGGTCGAGATTTACCGCCTGCGAGGCGGCGGCTACGTCCCGATTCGAGTTGTGCTCCTCTCACAACTGTTAACTGAGAAGCCCTGATCTAGCGATTGTGCTGGTCAGGACTTTATTCTCCCCGCGTATACGCTGAGAGTATACGCGCGGTGTAGGGTGGCCCGCATGATCAAGCGAGCCGTCTACACCGCGCTGGCGATCGAGATCGTCGCCCTCGTCGTCTTCACCGTGCTCTGGGAGTCCCTGGACTTCTCCGTCTACATGTGGGGCGGGCAGGCCGTCGCCACCGACGCTCGGCTCTACACCGAGCAGGCGCTCGCGCACTGGTTCACGTACTCGCCGTTCGCTGCGTTGGTCTTCGCGCCATGGTCGGTGTTGCCGCTGACACTGGGGCGGTTGCTCTGGCAGCTGCTGTCGGTGGCGGCGTTCGCGGGCGGCTGTGCGGTGGTGATGCGGCTGGCGGGGCGGCCGGTCACGCGGTTGTCGCTGGCGATGGCGGTGGCGGCCGGGCTCCTGCTGGAGCCGGTGTATCACACCCTGTTCCAGGCGCAGATCAACCTGCTGCTGTTCGGGATGATCCTGCTCGACGTGTGGCTGGTGTCGCGGGGCCGGTTCGGCGGGGTGTGGATCGGCGTCGCGGCCGCGATCAAGCTGACGCCGGCGATCTTCATCGTGTTCCTGCTGGTCGCCGGGCGTACGCGGGCTGCCGCGACAGCGGTGGTCACGTTCGTGAGCTGCGGACTGCTCGGCCTGTTGGTGGCGCCGGAGGCTTCCCGGATGTACTGGCTGAGCCTGTTCTTCGACACGTCCCGCGTCGGCGCTCCCTACATCAGCAATCAGTCGCCGTACGGGATGCTTCGGCGGCTGTTCACGAACGACCCGGCGATCGACGCCTGGTATCCGGTGATCCCGGCGGTGATCGGGCTCGCCGGGCTGGTGATCGCGGCCCGGCTGGCCCGGCGCGGGGACTGGCTGGCCGCCGTCGCGGCGACGGGGGTGACCGGCCTGCTGGTGTCGCCGATCTCGTGGGCGCATCACTGGATCTGGGTGGTGCCGGCGCTCGCCGTGCTGTTGCGAGGTGGCCGGGCGGCCCGGATCGCCGCCGCGGTGGCGTACGCCGTCTTCGTGCTCGCTCCGATGTGGTGGACGCCTCGCTTCGGCGGGCCGGGGCAGTACGGCTGGCACGGCTGGGTCACTGCGGTCGCGAACTGCTTCCTGTTGTGCGGCTTGGGTTTCCTCGCGTACGCGGGACGCCTGGCGGCGCTGCCGGCCGTCGCCGAGCCGGTCGTCGACGTGGCGGGAACGGAACGTGAACGCGCGATTGCAATTTGAGGATCGTCTATGTATCCTTTATGGACGGATGTGTACGCCGGCGTGTCGCCACCTGGTCTGGTGGCCGCCGGCGTCACCGTCTCCTGGGGAGGACGCATCAATACCATAAAAGCTGGTCTTGGGGTATGAATCCGGCATTGGGTGTTAATGCCGCTATCTCACCTGACATGGTAGAAGCATGGACCGCGGCGTCGGGCTGACCTTCGGGGTGGAGGAGGAATTCCACCTGCTCAACCCCGCTACCGGCCGGCTCGCGCCGGGCGCGCGGCAGCTGTTGGCCGCCTTCGGGGCACACGACGTGTTCGGTCTGCCGAACCAGGAGTTCCAGCAGGCGATGGTGGAGACCGCGACCCCGGTCTGTCACGACCTGGACGAGTTGCGGCAGGCGCTGATCGCGACCCGGACGACGCTGATCCAGGCCGGCGACCGGGTCGGGCTGTGGATCGCCGCGGCCGGGACGGTGCCCGACTGCGGCATCGTCACCGCGCCGGTCTACCCCGACGAGCGCTACCGCCGCATCTCCGACGAGTACCGCCGGCTCGCCGTCGAGCAGCAGGTCTGTGCGTGCCAGGTGCAGGTGGGCGTACCGGACGAGGAACTGGCCTTCCATCTGATCCGGCGGATCCGCGGCTGGCTGCCGGTGCTGCTCGCGCTCTCCGGCGGGTCGCCCTACTTCCAGAACCAGGACACCGGGTACGCCTCCTACCGGGCGGTCGTGCTGTCCCGGTGGCCGACCTCGGGTCCGATGCCGCTGTTCGCCGACCGCACGGATTACCACCGACGGGTCGACAAGCTGATCACGTCCGGGGTCATCGGCGACTACGGGATGATCTACTACGACGTCCGGCCGTCGCAGCGCTATCCGACGCTGGAGATCCGCATCGCCGACGCCTGCCCACTGCTCGACGACGTCCTGCTCATCGCGGCGCTCGCGCGAGCGCTCGTGGTCACCGCGGCTGACGAGGAGGAACGCGGCGAGCCGATTCCCGACGTCGCCGACGAGCTGCTGCGCGGTGCGACCTGGCGGGCCGCTCGTTCGGGGATACGCGGCAAGCTGGTCGACGCGGTCGCCGGGGACGCCGTGGCCTCCAAGGACCTGGTACGCCGCTTCATCCGCCACGTCCGCCCGGCGCTGGAGGCGTCCGGCGACGACGCGTACGTGGATGAGGCGTTGCTGGAGCTCGCCAAGCGCGGCACATCGGCCGAACGCCAGCGGCGAGCACTGAGCGCGGGCAAGGGTATGCACAAGGTGACCGCCTCGATCGTGGCCGAGACGCGTACCTTCAGCGAGAAGTGAGGCGGGCCGCGCCCGACTGACGGCCGCGCGGACCCAGTAGCAGACCGTTGGCCAGATCGAGGTCAGGCCGGGTACGCCCGGGTCTCGGTCGCTTTCACCGCGGCCCAGACGGGCTGACCGGGACTCAGCTGGAGGCGTACGGCGGCGGCCGGGGTGATGTCGGCGGCCGCCTCGATCGGCCCGGAGAGCTGGATACGCAGGTAGTCGCCGTGCTGCTGGACGCCGGTGATGGTGGCGGGCCAGGTGTTGCGGGGGCTGCCGTCGGGCTGGTTCGGATACAGCGCCAGCGCGCTCGGCGGGAAAGCGACGAACGCGTCTCCGCGTACGGTGTCGGCGGCGGTCAGGGTGAAGCCGCCGGCCACCGTGATGCTGTGGCCGTCGGCGTGCCCGCGATAGAGGTTCAGGCCCACCAACTGCGCGACGTAGTCCGTTCGCGGCCGGGCCGTGATCGCCGCGGCGTCGCCCTCCTGCACGACGACGCCGTCCTCCACGATGATCAGGCGATCGGCCAGGACCAGCGCGTCGAGGGGGTCGTGGGTCACCAGCAGGGTGGCCCCGGGATGGTCGCCGAGGTGGCGGTGCAACTGCGCCCGGGTTTCCAGCCGCGTACGCGCGTCGAGGGCGGCCAGGGGCTCGTCGAGCAGCAGCAGCGACGGCTCGACGGCGAGCGCCCGGGCCAGCGCGACACGCTGCGCCTGCCCACCGGAGAGCTGGCGCGGCTTGCTGCGGGCGTACGCCGCCAACCCGACGCGGTCCAGCCAGGCCGCTGCGGTCGCCCTGGCCTCGGCCGTGCGCTGGCCGTGATGACGGGGACCGAAGGCGACGTTGTCCACCGCGGACAGGTGCGGGAAGAGCAGGTAGTCCTGGAAGACGACGCCGATCGGACGGCGTTCCGGCGGCACGAGTACGCCGTCGCCCGGCCGGTCGAGGATTCGGCCGTCGAGGGTGATGTGACCGTCGCTGAGCGGCAGCAGTCCCGCCAGCGCCCGCAGGGCGGTCGACTTGCCGGCCCCGTTCGGGCCGAGCAACGCCACGACTTCGCCGGCTGCCACGGTCAGGCGTACGTCGAGCTGGAAGCCGCCGGCCCGGCGCACGATCAGCTGCGCGTCCAGGCCGGTCACGGGCTCGTGATCCATTTGTCGCGCAGGGCGGCCAGGATGCCGACCGAGACCGTCAGCAGAATGAGGCTGAGCACGAGCGCGGCGTCCAGGTCGGTCTCCAGAGCCAGGTACACGGCCAACGGCATCGTCTGCGTACGACCGGGGAAATTGCCCGCGAACGTGATCGTCGCCCCGAACTCCCCGAGCGCGCGGGCCCAGCAGAGCACGGCCCCGGCGGCCACCCCCGGCGCGACCAGCGGCAGCGTGACCCGGCGGAACACCGCGAAGCGGTTCGCGCCGAGCGTCGCCGCCGCCTCCTCGTAGCGGGTGTCCGAACCGCGCAAAGCGCCCTCGACCGCGATGACCAGGAACGGCATCGCGACGAAAGCCTCGGCCACGACGACTCCCGCGGTCGTGAACGGCAGGGTGATCCCGAACGTCGCGTCCAGCCAGTGGCCGATCAGGCCCCGGCGGCCGAAGACGAGCAGCAGCGCCACGCCGCCGACCACCGGCGGCAGCACCAGCGGCACCGTGACCAGCGCGCGGACCAAGCGGCGGCCGGGGAACTCCGTCCGCGCGAGCAGCCACGCCAGCGGCACACCCAGCAGTACGCACAAAACGGTGGCGAGTGTCGCGGTCAGCAGCGACAGCCGCAACGCGGCGAGCACGCCGGGCGCGGCCAGCCGCTCGGGCAGGCTGCGCCACGGCGTCCGGATCAGCAGACCAGCCAGCGGCAGCACGAGGAAGGCCAGCCCGAGCGCCGCCGGGATCAGCAGCGCGATCGGTGCCCGGGCGCCCCGGCGTGCCTTGCTCACCCGATCAGCATGCCGGATCACGGAGTCTGGAAACCGGCCTGGGTGAGCACCGCCATGCCCTTGTCCGAGCGGATCCACTCGAGCAGCTTCTGCGCGGCGGTCTTGTTGGGCGCGTTCTTCAGTACCGCGATCGGGTAGTCGTTGACGGCCTTGGCCGATTCGGGGAACTCCACGGCGGCGACGTCGGCCGTGGCGGACAGCGCGTCGGTGCGGTAGACCAGCGCGGCGTCGACCTCGCCCAGCTTGACCTTCTGCAGGGCCGCCTTCACATCCTGCTCCAGCGTGACGGGGGTGATCTTGACCGAGGCCGCCTCCAGGGCCTTCTTCGCCGCCGCCCCACAGGGGACCTGCTCGGCGCAGAGCGCGACCTTCAGCCCTGGCTGGGCGAGACCGGCCAGGCCGGTGATCCCCTTCGGGTTGCCCTTGGCCACGGCGATGACGAGTTGGTTGCGCACGAAGGTGACCGGCTCCCCGTCGGCCATCCCGCCGTCGGTGACGGTCTTCATCGTCGCCGGGCTCGCGGCGGCGAACAGGTCGGCCGGCGCGCCCTGGGTGATCTGGGTGGCCAGCGCGGAACTGCCCGCGAAGTTGAAGGTGACCTTCGTCCCCGGGTACGCCGCCTCGAAGTCCTTGCCGATCCGCGTGAACGACTCCGTCAGCGACGCCGCCGCGAACACGGTGACATCGCCGCTGACGCCGGGCGCCCCCGAGGTGGCGGACGTCCCGGCAGCACCGCTCCCCCCGGAGCAGGCGGTCAGAGCCAGGGCGGCGGCGAGGGTCGCGATGAGCGGGCGGATTCTCATGCCGACACCCTATGTCTGGCATCTGCAAGCTGTACAGCTAGTACTACCTCGCAGATGCGTGATGAGTGCCGCACCGGGTCAGCGGGGTGGGCCGGCGGCCACCCTTTCGAGCAGCGTGGCGAAGTCGCCGCGGTAGTTGTGCAGGTGCTCCAGCCACCAGGTCAACCCGGCGTCGGCGTACGCCTGCACGAGTGAGCCGTCAGACGGTGTGCTGACGCCCGACAACGCCACCTCGTAGCCGTCCATGGTCGCCCGGTGCCGCCCGATCTCGCCGACGATGTCGTGCAGCTTCTCTGGACTGATCGTCATCCGGCCGTCCTGGTCGTCACCGCCGCCGACCCAGCCGTCCCAGGCGGCTGCCCGGCGCAGCGCCGGTGGGGCGTACCCGCCGATCCAGATCGGCACCCGGGGCCGGGTGACCGGCAGTGGAGCCAGCGTCACGCCGTCCACCGTATAGTGCTCGCCGGTGTGGGTCACCGATCCGCCCCGCCACAAGCGGTCCACGATCGACAGACCTTCGTCGAGCCGCGCCGCGCGCGTCTTCGGTTCGGCGCTCTCGCCGAACGCGGTGAACTCGGCTTCGACACCACCGAGGCCGGCGGTGAACACCACCCGTCCAGAGCTGAGCAGATCGAGGGTCGCGACGGTCTGGGCGACGACGACCGGGCGGCGCCGGGCCAGCGGGGTCACCGCCGGGCCGAGGAGCAACCGGTCGGTCGCGGTCGCGGCGGCGGACAGCGTGACCCAGGCGTCGGCGGCCGGCGGGCCCCAGGTGAAGGCCAGGTGATCCCAGACGAACAGGGCGTCCCAGCCGGCCGCCTCGGCAGTCCGGGCCAGTTGCACCGTCTTGCGAGGGTCGGCGAGGTCGCCGAGGATCGCGACGTAGATCCCGAAGCGCATCCCCTGAAGGTAGCGAGCTGGTATGACATCAGTGCCGCGCGAAGAACTCCAGCAGATGTTTCACCACGATCTCGGGCTGGTCGTCGACGAGGAAATGGGAGGCTCCGGCGATCTCGCGTACCTCGAGGTCGTCGGCGTTGCCGGTAGGCCCGCCGAGCAGGTCGGCGCGGACGACGGGATCGTGCTCGCCGGTGAGGACCAAGGTCGGCGTGGTCAGCCGAGTCTCCCGGTACGCCCCACGCATCATGGCGATGCCGGTCGGCAGGATGAAGCCACGATAGAGGCGGGCGACCGCCTTGGCGTACGCACGATCGCGGAGCGGTGCGAGGAAGAGGTCCAGATCGGACCCTTCGATGGCGCCGGGCCGGTCGTGATAGCTCAGCATCTGCCGGGCCAGCCATTGCCGCCCGGCGGCGAGACCGCGTACGCCGACGAGCGGCGTGAGCAGCGGCAGCTGGTACCAGGCGTTGCGGAAGCGGCCCAGGAGCCGTACGTCGAACCGCATGTAGGGGTGGGGGATCGCCAGGCTGACGTAGGAGTGGACCCGGTCGGAGTGCTCGAGGCAGAGCAGGAAGGCGGCGATGGCCGACCAGTCGTGGGCGACGATCCGGACGCGGTCCAACCCGAGCGCGTCGAGCAGGTTGAGCAGGTCGCCGACGAGCGTCTCGCGGTCGTAGCCGGTGGCCGGAGCCTGGGTCCAGCCCGCGCCGCGTAGGTCGGGGACGATCACGCGATAGTCCTTGGCCAGCGCCGGGATCACGGCCCGCCACTCCCACCAGTGCTGCGGTACGCCGTGTAGCAGCACGACGGGCGAGCCCCGGCCCGCCTCGGCGACGTGCATACGCAGACCCGGCAGGTCGAGGTGACGATGCTCGACCAGTGCCGGCTCCGGATACTCGCTGGTCATGACCTCACGGTACTACGATCATAGTATGAAGTCACTATGTTTATAGTGATCACGTGACGAGCACCCGCCAGCGCGCCCTGGACGCCGCGATCGACCTGATCGGCACCGAGGGACTGCGGTCGCTGACCCACGCCAGGGTGGACGCCCGGGCCGGCCTGCCGAAGGGCTCGACCTCCAACTACTTCCGCACCCGCGACGCGCTCACCGTCGGCGTGGTGGAGTGGATGGCGCAGAAGGAACTGGCCGAGATGGCGCCGCCGATGTCCCCGCGTACCGGAGACGAGCTGGTGGAGTTGCTGGCCGGGATGCTCGATTACACGACCGGGCCCAGTCGCACCCTCACCGCTGCCCGGCTGGCCCTGTTCAGCGAGGCCGCGCACGACGACCAGGTCCGCGCGGCCGTCTCGCGCGGCCATCGGCTGATGCGTACCTGGGTGGAGTCGGTGCTGACGGACCTCGGCGCGGCCGACCCGGCGACGGCTGCCAGTGCGCTGATCGCGATGAGCGAGGGCCTGATCCTGCATCGGGTCGCGCGGGGCGCGAACGACGATCCGCGGCCGATTCTGCGCCTCGTCATCGGCGCGGTGACGGACTGATCCTGGAATAATCGCAGGTGTGGACGCTGCCGTGCGCGACTATGTGGAGGCCATCCCGGCGGAGAACCGGCCGCTGTTCGACCGGCTGCACCGGATCATCCTCGCCGAGCAACCCGGCGCGCAGGTGACGATCTCCTACGACCTGCCCACCTACACGGTGGGCAAACGCCGGCTCTACCTCGGCTCCTGGCAGCACGGCGTCTCGCTCTACGGGTGGGGCGCGGATCGCGACGGCGGGTTCCTGGCCCGTCATCCCGAGCTGAAGTCCGGCAAGGGCACCATCAAGCTCCGCCCGGAGGCGGCGGCTGAGATCGACGACAGCGAGTTTCGTGATCTGGTACGCGCAGCGCTGTCGCCCTGATCGGCGACCCTGCGCCGGCCGTTACGCTGGCGCGCATGATCGACTCGCCGGGCGGTGCCACCCTCACCGAGCTGCTGGAGATGCTGACCTCACCGGATCCGGTGGCCCGCGACGAGCGGGCGTACACGGAATTGGTGGGCCTGGTCCGGCGGGGAGCGCTGGACGACCGGCTCGGCGAGGTCGGCGAGCGGCTCGTGCCGCTGCTCGGCCATTCCGAGGTCCAGGCGCGGGCGTTCGCTCCGCTGATTCTGGCGGCGCTGGTGAACCGGGACGCCGAGGTCGGCGGCCTCCACGACGACGCCGTACGCCGCTGGCGGGTGGCGTTCGCGACCTGGTGGCCCGCCGAGCAAGAGATCCACGGATGGGGCGGCGAGCTCGGCTGGCTGCACGCGATCGCACACGGTGCGGATCTGGCCGGGGCGTTCGGCGGCTCGCCGAGGGTCGCCGCGGCCGACCTTTCGGACCTGTTGACGGTGGTGGCCCAGCGGGTCGTCGCGCCGACCGGCTACCAGTACGCCCACCTGGAAGAAGATCGGGTCGCGCGGGCGATGACACGGATCCTGGCGCGGCCGGAGCTGACCGGCACGGGCGCCACCGGCTGGTTGTCCGTTGTGGATGAACTGCTGGCCACGGGCGAGCCGGGGCCGCTGCCGACGCCGGTCGCCAACACGATGGCGGTGCTGCGCGCTGTGTACGTGATGGTGCATCGCAAGCCGTCGCCGCATCGGCGGCGTGTCCTGGAAGGCGTGGCGAATCGGCTGCACGTCGTCTTCGCCGACTATCCGTCGACCGAGGAGCTGTCCGCCTGATCGGCGGGGTGGGCTGCGCGCCCCCGTTGGCGCGCAGCCCACCGCAACCCGGCTCTGGAGGTCAGGCCGGGCAGTCCGTGAGCAGGAAAGCGCGTACCGCAGCGTCCCCGGCGGCGTCGCGTCCCTGGATCGAGTGGCCCATTCCGGCGATCACCACGAGGCGGCCCCGAGGCGTCCGCGCCGCCTGCTCCCGGGCCCACGGCAACGGGGTGGACAGGTCCCGGTCGCCCGCGATGAGCAGCACCGGCATGGTCAAGCGGGGGAGCCGGGGCGACGGGTTCGGCCGGGACACCGCCCAGGCGGCGCAGTTGTGCGCCAGACCCTGTCCGCCCGCGGTCTGCCGGGTGAACGGCCAGACCGACTGCTCGGACAGCCCGGCGACGGCGGCCGCGAGTTCGCCCGCCCGCTGCCCGACCGGTGTCGCCGAATCGCCCCAGGGCGCGTCCGTCAGGTCGGCGCAGACCGTCGCGATGTGCAGCCCGGCGCTGTACTGCTGGATCGGGGTGTCCGCCCCGCCCTGGATCGCGGCCACCGCCTGCGCCAGCGGCTCGACGTCACCCAGGGCGGCCTGGTGGATCAGGCTGAGCACCGGGAAGTACGCCGGTGGCCCGGCCAGCTTCGGATCGACGATGCTGCCGATGACGATCAGGTCGTAGAGGCCGACGCCAAGCTCGGTCGAGCGGACGACCTGGGCGAGGTCGGCGGCGGGGTCGAAGCCGCAGGACTGCTCCTGGCACGCCTGCCGCAACACGTACGCCGAGCGTGCGAGCCCGTCGGCGTACAGCGTCCGCGGCCCGTCCTGGGGCACGACCGAGTCGAGCACCATGCGCGTCACGTGCTGCGGGTAGGTCAGCCCGTAGTGCTCGGCGACGAAGGTGCCGTAGGAGACGCCGTCCATCGTCCAGGCGCGTACGCCGAGGGTCTGGCGCAAGGCGTCCAGGTCGGCCACCGTGTCGGCGGTGGTGTAGAAGTTCCGGGTCTTGCCGAGGACGTCCGCGCATTCGTCGAGCGCGCTGCTCGACGCTGGAGTGACGTCGGAGGAGCCGACCTCCAGCTGCAACGCCGGGCAGTCGACGGCGGCCTCGCCGGTGCCTCGCTGGTCGACCATCACCAGCTGATAGTCCTGAAGCAGGTACGCGATCCGGGCGGTGATGCGCGGCAGCAGGCTCACGCCGGGCTGGCCGGGGCCGCCGGTGAGGAACATGAGCACGCCCCGGTGGGCGTCCCGGTTACCGGCGACGGCCGCCCGCAGCCGCAGCGTGCCCGGTACGCGACCGCTGCGGTCCAGCGGCACGCTCAGATATCCGCAGGTGAACCGATCAGCGTCGGGGCAGGGCGCGGTGTCGCTCAACCCGGCCGGGTCGGCCGCGCCGCCGGGCCTACGCCGATCGGCCGGGTGCACCGGTCCGGCCGCGCCCATCGTGCCCAGCAGGGCGAGCACCACGACCCCGGCCGCGATCGGGAGAGGAAGTCGCTTCATGCCCTCATGCTGTCCGGCGGCCCGGCCGAACACGTTGGACTTTCATGCTCGGTTACGCGCCCAGCCGCTCGGGTGCTCGGCCGCTCGGCCGCTCAGCTGGGGCGTACGAGTTGTTGCATCTCGCTAGGCAGCCGGCCGAGGTGGCGCCGCATGACGCGGGTGAGATGCGACTGGTCGGCGAACCCGTAGGCGGCGGCGAGCGCGCGCAGGTTCGGCGCGCCGTCGGCGAGATCGGCGAGCACGGCCCGGACCCGCAGCCGGTTGCGGTACGCGGTCAGACTCTGCCCGGTCACCGTGTGGAAGATCCGGCTCAGATGGGGCGCCGACGCGCCCACCTCGGCGGCGAGGTCGTCGAGGCCCACGGTGTAACCGCGTCCGATGAGGACGGCGATCGCCCGCGCGACGAGCCTGCGATGGGCCACCCACGTCTCCGGGCGGGCGGTGACCGGGACGTCCGGCGCGCTCTGCGCCGCCAGCGTACGCAGCAGGTGGTGCACCCGGTCGGCCAGCTCGAACGAGTCGATGCCCCGGTGGCAGGCCGCCACCAGCGCGCGGTGGGCCAGGTCGCCCGCGTCGCCGACGGTCAGCTCGCCGTGCGGCAACTCGAGCTCGACCTCGTCGTCCCATTGCACCGCGGTGAAGGTGTCCCCGCCGCCGATCGGGTGCGCGACCCGCAGCTCGTCGCCGGGCCGGGCGACCAGGCAGCTCGTGGCGTCGGCGAACGTCTCGACCCCGTTGACCTGCCGCAGATAGCCACCCGACCGGCCCAGGATCACCTGGTACGCGGGCAGGTAGGCGGTGCCGCCGTAGTGCCGGCCCGACAGGTGACAGGTCATGTCGAACAGCCGCAGGCCGGGCAGTACGCCGAGGCAGTGGCCCTCGCCCGGTCCGCTGGATCCGCGCCAGCCCTCGTCGTCGCAGTCGTCTGCCACGTTCAGGAAGACGCGCCGGCGTGGCCGTCAGGTTGCTCGATCGAGAGATAGGCATCCAGCCGGCCCGCGCCGGCGAGCATCGCCCGGCCGCGCCGGGTCAGCCGGGCCCGCCAGTCGGCCAGCGTGGCTTCCAGCGGTTCGACGCCGCCGGCGGTGCGTACCTGGTCGAGCAGGAGGGCGATGCGATCCAGGGGGTAGCCGCCCCGGCGCAGCTGATGGGCCAGCTGGGCGTCGCGGATGTCGGCGGCGGCGTACACCCGGTAGCCGGTCGTGCGGTCCCGGTGGGGCCGCAGCAGACCGGCCCGCTCCCACTTGCGCAGGGTCGCCGGGCGTACGCCCAGCCGCCGGGCGAGCGGGCCGACGAAGCTGCTGCCGGTCGCCGGTTCGGGCCCGGCCAGGTCGCGTAACGCGTGCTCCACGGCGGTCAGCGTCTGCCGGTCCTGCCGGAGCTGGGCGTGCCCGGCGTCGATCAACTCCAGAGCCTGCTCGACGCGCTGCTCGTTGACGGCCTGCATGATCGCCGTCGCGGTGGCGTGCCCGAAGCCGGGGACCAGGGCCAGGAACGCCCGCAACGCCCGGGCGTGCGTGGCCGAGTAGGCACGATAGCCGTACGCCGAGCGCTGGGCCGGGGGGAGGATGCTGGCGTCCTCGTAGTTGCGGACGGCCTGGGTCGACAGCCCGTGCTCGCGCGCGAGGTCGACCGGGCGCAACCGAGGGGAACCCATGGTTTGAAGCTTACCGGCTGCTCTCCGAACTCACGGGAAGAAAAAGTCTCAACCGACGGTTCAACGATACGGTTGAATGTATGACGAATCGCAGCACCCTGGCCGCCGTCGCCCGCCCGCTGACCCGGGACGGGCTGCGGGACTTCTTCGACACCTTGCCGCGCCCGCCCCGGCTGCTGGGCCTCGGCGAGCCGACCCACGGACCGCAGACCGTGCCCCGGCTCCGCAACGAGATCCTGCGATACCTGGTGGAAGACGCGGGCTTCCGATCGATCGCCATTGAGAGCGACTGCCTGGCCGGGCTGCTCGTGGCGGACTACGTGGCTACCGGAAAGGGGGATCTCGACGAGGTTCTCGCTCGTGGCATCAGCCACGGCTGGGGCGCGTACGCCGCCAACCGGGAACTCGTCGAATGGCTGCGCGACTGCGACGAAGACGTGCGGTTCTACGGGTTCGACGCCCCGACCGAGAACATGTACGCCCGCAGCCCACGCGGGCCGCTGCTCTACGCGTACGACTATCTGGCCGAGGTGGACCCGGACCTGCTGCCCGCCGACCGGGCCGAGATCGACGGTCTGTGCGGCGACGACGCGCGGTGGGAGGACCCCGCCGCGGCGATGGAGCCGGCGTTGGGCGTGGGTTCGAAGCCCGAGGCCGCGCGGCTGCGCGTGCTCGCCGACGACCTGCGGGCCGGGCTGTTGCTGGCCGCGCCGAGTCTGATCGCCGCGACCTCGGCCGACGACTGGTGGCGCGCGGAGCTGCACGTGCGGATGGCCGCGCGGTTGTTGCAGTACCACGCGGCGCTGGCCCACGACTGGCCCGGCCGGATCAACCGGCTGATGGCCCTGCGGGACGCGATCATGGCCGAGAACCTGCTGTCTATCGTGGAACGTGAGGCGCGGCGCGGCCCGACACTGGTGTTCGCGGCCAACGCGCACCTCCAGCGGCAGATCAGCCGTTGGGAGCTGGCCGGGCCGAAGCTCGCCTGGTGGAGTGCGGGCGCGATCGCCGCGACCCGGCTCGGCGACGCCTACGCCTTCATCGCGACCGGGCTGGGCACCGTGCCCGACCGGGAGATCGGCACGCCCGATCCGAACACTGTGGAGGGACAGCTGACCGCGCTCGACTCGGATCGCCTGCTGCTGACCGGTTCGGCGCTGGCCGCGTCGCTCGCGGACCTCGCTCCACGCACCGGAATCCCGGCCACCGCCGGGTACTTCCCGCTCGATCCGGCACACCTCGCGGAGGCCGACGGCGTCGCCTTCCTCCGCGAGGCGCGCTGACGGTCTAACGCCAGCCGGGCTCCGCGGATCGCCTGCGCAGCGCGATCCCCAGCACGACGCCCGTGTACGCACAGAGCACGGCGAGCCCGGCCCACCCCGGCAGCGGGTAGTACCCGTTCGCCGGGGTGTAATGGGCCGTGACCTGGGCGTACTCGGTCAGCGTCTGCTGCATCGCGAAGCCTGCGGCCGGCGTCAGCCGCAGCAGCCAGGTGCCGGCCACGTCGGGCAGGAACGGCACGACCGTGACCGCGTAGGGAAGGGCGACCAAAGCCAGTGCGACTCCGGTGGCGGTCCAAGCCCGCCGCAGCACCACGCCCAGCCCGTACGCGAACACCGTGGCGAGCGCGAGAACCGCCGCGAGCCCCAGGACGACGCGTACGCCGGTGAGCATCGGCAACTGATCGACCGGGATGTCCTTGCCGGCCAGGATCGCCATGCTCACCGGCACGGTCACACCGATGGCCACCAGCGCGGTGGCGAACGCGGCCACCCCGATCCGCACTGCGCCCCGGCGCAGGTCGCCGCCCGCACCAGCGGTACGCGCCCCGTGCCGGGCACCGACGACGAGCAGGATGATCAGCGCCACCAGCAGCCCCGACAGCGTCCGTTCAGCGGAGATCCCGCCGTCCTCGGAGATCGGGCCGATGTCGCCGGTGCCGGCGATCGTCACCACGCCGTTCTGCTCGCTCGCCCCGGACGCCGTGTGGAACTTCTCCCAGTCGGTGTGGTTCATGTCGCCGACGGCCGCACTCTGCCAGTCGCCGCCTCCCGCCGTCGTTCCCTCGGTCGTGATCTTGTCGAAGACGCCGACGGCCTGGGTGAACCGGACCTCCTCCAGACCTCCGCCGAGCCCGATCTCCCGCAGTGACAAGTCGCCGGGCGAGGTGGCGAGCAGACCCACCTGAGCAGTCTCGGGCAACCCCGGCAGCCTGGCCGATCCGACCTTCCGCCAGGTCGTGCCGTCGGCCGACTCGAAGCCCTCGACGGTGTCCCCGGTACGCCTCAGGCGAAGCCAGCGCGGGGACTGCTCCGACACGCCACTCGCCGATCCGGCCGCCCCGGCGACGTCTTCGGTGTAGGCGTACTGGAACCGGACGCCGTGGCTGCCGGTCATCACGAGCGCGGCATATGGCGACCCTGGGCGTACGCCGTCCTTGACGATGACGCCGACCTTCGCCCACGGCGTCAGCCCTGGCACGATCTCGTCGTGGTCCGGCGGGGGATAGGTGATCGTGCCGGTCATGGAGGTCAGCCGGACCGTGATCGCGCCGGTCGCCCCCAGGTCGCGATGCCGGAACCAGAACCGGTCACTGACCAGTGCGCCGCCGCTGTCCTGGGCGGCCGCCGGGCACGGGCCGTCGCACGAGGACTGGTTGCCGAAGGCGTACAGCAGGCCCAGGGCCACCACGCTCAGCACGGCGGCAGCCAGCGCGAGGAGTGTCTTCTTCGTCATGGCGTCGGTTCTACGGAGCACGCCGTAACACCGCCCGAACCGCGGTTGTCATGCCGTTGTTAGGTCGGGCGGGGCATCCTTGGGGCATGATCAGGCTGCGCCGAGCGATTCGCGGTGGGACCGTGGGGGTGCGATTCACCCTCTTGTACGCGGTTGTGTTCCTCCTGTCCGGAGCCGGGTTGCTCGGGCTGACGATCCTGCTGGCCGGCGGGGCAAGCCAGACACAGGCAGCGCCCGACAACACCACGACGGCGAACGCGGCCGTCGAGGAGCGGGTCCGCGTGCTGGAGGAGCAGCTCGCGGCGGTGCACACCGAGCAGAACCGGCAGCTGCTGATCGGCGCCCTGATCGCGATGATCGCGATGGCCGTCGTGTCCGTGCTGCTCGGCCGGGCACTGGCGCGCCGGGTGCTGCGGCCGCTCCGGACGATCACGGCCGCGACCCGGCGGATCACGGCCGACGACCTCGACCTGCGGCTGGCCGTCGACGGCCCGTCCGACGAGGTGAAAGACCTCGCCGACACGATCGACGAACTGCTGGAACGGCTGGAGACCTCGTTCGACGCCCAACGCCGGTTCGTCGCCAACGCCTCCCACGAACTGCGTACGCCACTGGCCACGATGCGGGCCTCGCTGGACGTCGCGGTCGCCAAACCCGACGCGCCCACGGCCACCGTCGTGCTGGCCGACCGGATGCGTACGCAGCTGGACCGGGTAGATCATCTGCTCGACGGGTTCCTCGTGCTGGCCCGGGCACAGCACGGCGCGCTGGCCGACAACGCCCCGGTTCCCCTGCACGACCTCGTCACGGCGGCCCTGGCCGCGCGCCCGGCCGACGGGCTCACCCTGACGGTCGACGTGCCCGAATCCGTCGTGGTCGAGGGCAGCCCCGCCCTGCTGGCCCGGCTCGTCGGCAACCTCGTCGACAACGCCGTGGTGCACAACGAGCCGTCGGGCTGGATCTCGATCTCCGGCCACGCGCTCGACGGCGTCGCCGAGCTGGTCGTGGAAACCGGTGGGGAAGTGCTCGACCAACGGCAGGTCGACCGGCTGGCCCGGCCGTTCGAACGGCTGGGCGCCGAGCGTACCGGGTCGTCGGGGCTGGGATTGTCCATTGTGGCAGCCGTCGCGGCGGCCCACGGTGGCCGGCTCACCTTGCGGGCCCGCCCGACCGGCGGGCTGCGGGCCGCCGTCACCCTGCCGGTGGCGTCCGAGGCACTGGTCGCGGCATGAGGATCCTCGTCGTCGAGGACGACCCGGCGCTGGCTGAGGTCGTCGCCGAAGGTCTGCGTGATCAGGGGATGGCCGTCGACCGTGCGGCCGACGGGCTGTCCGCCGCCGCCAAGCTCGACCACACCGCGTACGACGTGGTGGTGCTGGACCGAGACCTGCCCGGACTGCACGGCGACACGCTGTGCCAGATGATCACCGAGCGTGCCGAACGCCCGATGGTGCTGATGCTGACCGCGGCGAGCGCGCCGGGCGACCGGGTGAGCGGCCTGACCCTCGGCGCGGACGACTACCTCGCCAAACCCTTCCACTTCCCGGAACTGGTGCTGCGCATCCGCGCGCTCGCCCGGCGGCAGCCCGACGCCCGGCCGCGCACCCTGCGTGTGGCCGGCATCGACCTGGACCCGGTACGCCGCACGGCGACCCGCGACGGACACGCCCTCGACCTGTCGGTCAAGGAGTTCGCGGTGCTCGAAGCGCTGCTGCGGGCGAGTCCGGGCTTCCTCAGTGCAGAAGCGCTGCTGGAACAGGTCTGGGACGAGAACGCCGACCCGTTCACCAACACCGTCACCGTGACGGTGGGCCGGGTGCGGCGCAAACTCGGCGACCCGCCCGTCATCACCACCACCCCCGGCGTCGGCTACCGGATTGCCCGTCCCTGACCGGGGCCACGGCCTAGCCTGAGGACATGACGAGTGCGTTCGCCGTGGCTGCGGGCGACGGCGTGACCCTGCCCGCGCCGATCGGCGGCGAGGTGACGATCAAGGCCGACACCCGGCAGACCAACGGGGCGATGACGGTGCTGCAGTTCGCCGTCCCGCCCAAGGCCGGTCCCGGCCTGCACAGCCACCTGCGCGACGACGAGCTGTGGTACGTGCTCGCGGGCGAGTTCCGGTTCAAGGCGGGCGACGACATGCTGTACGCGTCGACCGGCGGTCTGGCCTTCGGGCCGAGAGGGCTGCCGCACGCCTTCCAAAACGTCGGCGACGAGCCGGGGCGACTGCTGGTCGTCACCACCCCGGCCGGCATCGAACGATTCTTCGAGCAGGTCGCGGAGCTGACCGGGCCGGTCGACGCGGCCAGGATCGCCGGCGTCGGATGGCCGAACTGGCTGGACTTCACCGGCCCGCCCATCGGGCTGTCCGATCCGCTCTGAGTCGGCCGGTCAGAGTCGGCCGCTGTGACTCGGCGCTTGAGCCGGGCGCTGTGACTCGGCGCTTGACTCGGCCGCTTTGACTCGGCCGCTGTGACTCGGCGCTTGAGTCGGCCGCTTTGAATCGGCGGCTTTGACTCGGCTGCTGTGAGTCGGGCGCTGTGAGTCGGGCGCTTTGGGTCAGCCTGGCACCCGTCAGAGGCCGAGTTCGCGGGCGACCTCACCCGTCGTCGGGCCGGCGGCGGTGGCGGCGTACCCGTCGCGCAGGGCGGCTTCGGTGTCCTTGAGCCCGTTGCCGGTGAGGGTGATGACGACGCGCAGCCCCGCGGGCAGGGCGCCGTCCGCGTACCGGCGGAGCAGCCCGGCTACGCCCGCGGCCGACGCCGGCTCGGCGAAGACGCCGTCGTGGCGGC
This sequence comes from Hamadaea flava, assembly GCF_024172085.1. Lineage (NCBI taxonomy): Bacteria > Bacillati > Actinomycetota > Actinomycetes > Micromonosporales > Micromonosporaceae > Hamadaea > Hamadaea flava. The sequence goes on from NZ_JAMZDZ010000001.1 coordinate 7,981,027, forward strand.
CCAACTCCCGGTACGCCGAGAAGATCTCCTCGTCGGTGACCGAACCGATCAGCCCGCCGGACTCGTCGCGAGCGGCCAGCGCGGGCGTCCACGTCGCCGGGGCGCCCACCCGGATCGCCGTCGCATCGGTCTCCGGCCGCTCGACTGGTCCACCATGGACGAAGGGCGCGGCACCCGCCGCCTGGAATCCCCAGATCTTCGGCGGTTTCTCGGCGTACGCCCGGTAGCCGGTCCAGGTGGCGGTGATGTTCCCGCCGTTGCCGACCGGCAGGCAGTGGATGTCCGGCGCGCCGCCGAGCGCGTCGACGATCTCGTACGCCACCGTTCGCTGACCGGCCAGCCGCAGCTCGTTGCCGACCGAGTTGACCAGCGTCACCGGATGGTGCGCCGCCATTTCCCGGGCGATGCGGATGCAGTCGTCGAAGTTCCCCGCCACCTCGATGATCCGTGCGGCGTAGCGGGCGGCCTGGGCGAGCTTGCCCCGGGCCACCGCTCCGGCCGGGACGAGCACCGCGGCCTCGATCCCGGCGCGGGCGGCGTACGCGGCCGCCGAGGCGCTCGTGTTCCCGGTGGACGCGCAGAGGACCAGCTTCGAACCGGCCTCCACGGCGCGGCTGATCGCGACAGTCATCCCTCGGTCCTTGAACGAACCCGTCGGGTTGGCCCCGTCGACCTTCAGCCACACGTCGCACCGCGTCCGGTCAGACAGGTACGCCGAGTGCAGCAGCGGTGTGCCGCCCTCGCCGAGGGTGATCGCCGGTGTCTCGGGGGTCACGGGCAGCAGCTGCCGGTAGTCGCTGAGGAGCAGTCCACGCCAAGGAGTCATGGGGGTCATGGCTGGCGACTCTAACATTTGTTCCGCCATCCGGCGCTATAGGCTTTGCGTGTAACATTCGTTACGTGAGTTCTGACGTGGCGGCCCGGCTGGGCGAGATCTATGCCGACCTTCCGCAAGGGGAGCGGGCGATCGCCCGGGTGCTGCTGGACGACTATCCCTACGCCGCGCTCGGGTCGCTGCGTACGCTGGCCGACCGCGCGGGCGTCAGCCCGCCGACCGCCTCCCGGCTGGTCGGGCGGCTCGGCTTCGCCGGCTTCGCGGAGTTCCAGGAGGCGGTACGCACCGGCGCCCGCTCCCGGCTCCGGGCGTTCGTCGACGAACCGTCCGATGTGGAATCCGCTGCCGGTCAACTGCGGACGGCGCTCGACGAATGCCTCGCCGCGGTGACCGGGGCCCAGCTCAGCGCGGCGGCGACCCGGATCGCGCAGGCCGGATCGGTCTGGGCGGTGGGCGGGCGGCTCAGCGAACTGGCCGCCGAATACCTCGTGCGACAGGTGGCCAGCCTGCGGCCCGGCGTACGCCACCTCCCGGGGTCGATCCCCGAACGCGCCCGGGTGCTGCTCGACGTCACCGGCGCTGATCTCCTGGTGGCGTACGACTTCCGGCGTTATTCGGAGCAGACGGCGCGGTTCGTCACCGCCGCCCGCGACCGCGGCGCCCGGCTGCTACTGATCACCGACGCCTGGGAGTCCCCGCTCGCCGAGTACGCCGACGTCCTCATCCGGCTGCCCCGCGAAGCCGCCGGGCCGATCGACCCGATGATGCTCTCCATCGCGGTGACCGAACTGCTGCTGGTCGCCGTCGCCGGGCACCTCGACCCCGAGCAGCGCCTGGCTTCCCTGGAGGAGCTGACCCAGACGCTCTCGCGGAGTTGATCTTGGCGAGTAAAGGTCGCTATGGCAACCGAAACTCGCCAAGATCAACTAGCTGGCACCTCGCGAACAGGCGCCGGTCGTTGCGACCGGGTCAGGCGCCGAAGCCGTTGTCGGCCAGCCACCATGATCACGGCCACGATTATGCCGATCAACGGCGGACAACTGCGGCGTTATCGGCATCACGCCGCCCGTTGGCGACAGCGCCTCGCCGATTCCCGGATGACGATCTTCAGTGCCGCCTATCCTGCCGAAATGAGCAGGAACGCATCGGTCGTGAACGCACCCGAGCTAGACGCGGCGGGCTTCGCGGCACTGTTCGAACGGCTGCGGGGGCGTGCCGACTGGGGAGAGGCGGATCGCCGGGGCGCATTGAACTACATCACGCCGTCCACCGTGCGAGCCGCCATGGAAGAGGTTCGGCTGGGCCGCTCGGTCTCCCTGGCCGTTCCCGTGTCGACCGACGTCACCGTCGACAACCCACAACCCTGGCGTCACGAGATGATCAGCTCGCCGGCCGACCATCGCGACGAGCCCGGCGTGCACTTCGCCTTCGACCGGCTGGCGATGAACGTTCACGGCAACGCGGACACTCATCTCGACGCGCTCTGCCACGTCATCTACGACGGCAAGCTCTACAACGGCGTACAGGTGGACGCTGTCGAGCGGGACGGGGCGCCCGCGCTGTCCGTGGATGTCATGCGGGACGGGATCGTCGGCCGCGGCGTCCTGCTCGACATCCCCCGGGTGCGTGAAGAACGCTGGCTGAGGCCGGGCGACCAGGTGACCGCGGCGGATCTCGTCGCGGCGGAGGAGGCCCAGCACGTTCAGGTGAAGCCCGGCGACCTGCTGTTCGTCCGGGTCGGACACCGGCGTCGCCGCAAAGCCCTGGGCCCGTGGGACACGGCGTCGGCGCGGGCCGGCCTGCATCCCACCGCGCTGGAGTACGTCGCCGATCGTCAGGTCGCGGTCCTCGGCAGCGACGGCAACAACGACACCGCGCCGCCGAGCGGGGTCGTCGACTTCCCCGTGCACGTGCTCGCCGTCAACGCCCTCGGTGTCCCGCTCATCGACTACTTGTACCTGGAGGATCTGCGTACGCTGTGCGCGCAGCACGACCGATGGTCGTTCCTCTGCGTCGTCGCTCCCCTTCGTATCCCGGCCGGCACGGGTTCGCCGGTGAACCCGATCGCGGTGCTCTGACCTCAAACGACCCGCAAACTGTCGGCGGGCGCGGCGTCGCGGAGCGCCGAGACGCAGGCGGCCACGGCCGGATGCCCGCCGGAGCCGGAGCGGAAGGCGACGTGGGTACGCCGCTGCAGCGGTAACGGCGTGAGCGTCACCCCGGGCGTCGGCACGACGCCGAGCGACGGCACGAGTGCGACTCCGCGACCGGCGGCTACCAGAGCCAGGACGGCGGTGAAGTCGTCGACGTGGTGACGGATGCGGGGTGCGTACCCGGCGAGGTGGCACGCCTGCAAGGTCACCGAGTGACACAGCGTCCCCGGGCTGCCCGCGATCCAGACGCGCTCGGCGCAGTCCGCCAAGGAAAGCTCACCGGCTCGCGCGGGCGGTCCTGCGAGGTAGACCGTCTCGGCCAGCAGGTCGACCGTGGACAGTCCGGCCTCCGGCGTGAGCGGCAGCAGGTCGTAGCTCTGCATCAGGGCGACGTCGAGGCTGCGGTCGAGTAGCCGGACCGCCATGGCGGCCGGGTCGAGTTCGTGGACGGTCAGGTCGAGCCCGGGATGCCGGTCGGCCAGCGTCACGAGCGCGGCCGGGAGCAGCGTACGCACCGCGGACGGGAAAGCGCCGATGCGCAGGCTGCCCTGGACGGCGGCGACGCTGGCCGAGGCGGCCTCCAACGCGGCGAGCACGGTCTCGGCATGCCCGGCGAGGACACGGCCGGCGGCGGTGAGCTGGACGGTGCGGCCGGCGCGCTCGATCAGCGGTACGCCCGCCTCCCGTTGCAACGCGGTGAGCTGCTGCGACACCGCAGACGCCGTGTAGGTGTGCGCCTCGGCGACGGCCGCGATCGTGCCGAGCCGGGCCAGGTCGCGCAGGAGCATCAGCCGCCGGACGTCAAGCATCAGCTCAGCTTACGCATCACCTCAGAAAGCCGAACTGGTGCTACCGAGTCATCGGCGCGAAGCTGGGAGCATGACGTTGAGCGGCCTGTTCGTCCCCATGATCACTCCTTTCGACCGTAGCGACGCCGTCGATCTCGACGGCCTGACGAAGCTGGCCGGCCAAGTCCTCGACGACGGGGCGACCGGCCTCGTCGCGCTCGGGACGACGGCCGAGCCGTCCGCGCTCACAGCGGCGGAGAAGCGCGACGTCCTCGACGTGGTCAGCGCCGTCTGCCGGGAGCGCAGGGCACCGATGATCGTCGGCGCCAACACCCCGGACGAGCTTGGTCACCTGGCGGACCGGCCGGAGGCGGTCGCGGCGCTGACCCTCGTCCCGCCGTTCGTGCGGCCGGGCGAGGCGGGCGTGGTGGCGTACTTCGAGCGGACGGCTCAGCTGAGCCCGGTCCCGCTGGTCGTCTACCACGTTCCGTACCGCACGGGGCAGCCGCTGTCGGCGAGCGCGTTGCGCGACATCGCGGCGATCCCCGACATCGCGGGCTTCAAGTACGCCGTCGGCGGCATCGACGCCACGACGATGGAGTTCCTGGCCGATCCGCCGCCGGTCGCCATCCTCGGCGGCGACGACCAGTTCATCTCGCCGCTGCTCGCGCTGGGCGCGCACGGCGGCATCATGGCCAGCGCACACCTGGCCACCCGGGCGTTCGCGGAGCTGATCGCCGACTGGCGTCCCGGCCTCGGCCACCGCCTCGCCCGGCTTGCGGCCACGCTGTTCGCCGAGCCCAACCCCACGGTGATCAAGGCTGTTCTCCACGCGCACGGCCGTCTTCAAACTCCAGCGGTACGCCTTCCGCTCATCCCGGCTTCGGTGACGGCGCTCACCGCGGCTGGAGCCGCCGAGGCGGCCGTCGCTGAGGCATGATGATCACGTGCCACTGCTTGCGACCGCCGCCCGGCCCGAGGGGATTCTGCGCGATCAGGCCCAGCCGGTGCTGCGTACCGGGGATCTGGTGCTACGCCCCTGGCGGGAGTCCGATGTAGATGCAGTCGTCGCGGCGTACGCCGATCCAGGCATCCAACGCTGGCACGTACGCACGATGACCGGGGAAGAGGCACTCGACTGGATCGAGAGCTGGTCTCGGTACTGGACGGCCGAGCGCGCCGCGAGCTGGGCGGTCACCGGCCCGGACGACGTGCCGCTCGGCCAGGTCGGGCTGCGGCAGGTGGACCTCTTCGAGGGGCACGCCCACGTGTCCTACTGGGTCCGCCCGGAGGCGCGGGGCAAGGGTGTGGCGATCGCGGCGACCGAGGCGATGGTCGACTGGTGTTTCGGTGCGGCCGGCCTGCATCGGTTGCAGCTGTCGCACTCGACGGCCAACGCGGCGTCCTGCCGGGTGGCGGGCAAGCTGGGATTCGCCCTGGAAGGCACCTCGCGGGGAGCGGGCCGCCACGCGGACGGGTGGCACGACATGCACGTGCACTCCCGGCTGCGCGACGACCCGGTGGCCGGCCGCTAGGTGACGACCAGTCGCTAGGTGACGGTGAAACCGGCGAACAGCAGGCTCGCCAGGGCCAGACCGAGGCCGAGGTTGGCGACCGTCGCGCTGGCGAAGACGGCGACCGGCCGCCAGCCGGCCTCCTTCAGCGCGCCGATCCGGAACTCGAGGCCGATGCTGACGAAGGCCAGCACCAGGAACCAGACTCGCCAGTCGTTGACCACGCCGATGGTGGTCTTCGCGTCGGCGGCCGAGACCGCGTTGGCGTACCAGGTGCCGACGCCGGACGCGACGATGAAGCCCAGCACGAACTTCGGGAACCGGTCCCAGAGCGTCTTCAAGCCGGGGCGCTGAGCGTTCGGATCGCGCTCCACCTTGAACGCGAAGTACGCCGACAGCGCGACCGCGACGACGCCGATGAGCGCGTTCTGCGTCGTCTTGACGATGGTGGCGATCTTCAGCGCGTCGTCGCCGGCCAGCGCCCCGGCCGCGGTGACCGCGGCGGTGGTGTCGATGTTGCCGCCGATCCAGGCGCCGGCCACCGCGTCGGAGAGCCCGAACGTGTCGGCCAGCCAGGGCAGGATGAAGATCGACGGCAAGGCGAACGCGATGACCAGGCTCGCGGCGTACGCCAGTTGCTCCTTGCGGGCTCGCACCGCGCCGGCCGCCGCGATCGCCGCGCTGACGCCGCAGATCGACACCGCCGAGGCGAGCAGCGCCCGCAGCTTGCTGTCCAACTTGAACAGCCCGCCGATCCACCAGGTGAACAGGAAGACGCCGGTGATCAGGACGAGCGCCTGGACGATCGCTGGGCCGGCCGCCTTCCAGATCAGGCTGATGTTGATCGACGCACCGAGCAGCACCAGGCCGGTCTTGATGAAGAACTCGGTCCGGAACGCGCCGGAGAGCCGGTCGCGTAGGCCGGTGACGGTGAGGATGACGTTGCCGAGCAGGCCGAGCGCGATGGCGTACACGGGGTATTCGATCGCGCCGACGTACTTGGCGTAGCTGGTGCCCTTGGTCTCCAGCGGAAGGTGATGGTCGAGCCAGCGGGTGGCCCAGGCCAGGACCAGGACGACGGCCACGCCGAGGGCCGTCCAGGCCCAGGTCGCCGGGGTGGCGGTGCGTTCGGCCGGCGGTGCGGCGGGGGTGTCGGAGACCGTCGTCATCACGGCACCAGCCCTTGCGTGACGACTCCGGTCAGGACGAGGACGAGCAGCACCAGGCCGACGACAGTGGCGGCCCAGTCTTCGCTGAATGCCAGGCGCGTGGCCTGGGCGACCTCGGGGGAGGTTTCGGCGGAGGGGGTGGGGGACTCGCTCATGCGAGGGATACTATAGTTCGCCTATAGGATTAGTCGAGATATATTCCCTACTAAACCGATGTGTGTTGTGGGTCTCTTTGTGCCCGCGGCCATAGGCAAGGCGTACGTGATCTTCATACGATCTCCGGGCCGCCTTGGCGATCTGTCGTAAATGGACGAATAGTCGTCCCTGCCCGCTGGAAGGAAGAGATGACCGCCGTCGCAGTACTTCCCGAGCGCAGAGCCCGCTGGCGGCGGATCACGACCGACCGCTGGGCCGTCGCCGGCGGCGTCACCGTCGCCGCGCTGCTGCTGATCGCGCTGGCCGCGCCGCTGCTTGCCGGACTGTCCGGACAGGACCCGTACACGTATCACCTGGACGCCCTGGACGACTCGGGCGTCCCGATCGGCTTCGGCGGCGGGATCAGCGCCGAGCACTGGTTCGGCGTCGAGCCGCTGACCGGACGGGACCTTTTCGCGATCACGGTCTACGGCGCGCGTACCTCGATCCTGGTCGGACTTGCCGCGACGGTGCTGTCGGTCTTCCTCGGCGTGCTGGTCGGGGTCACCTCCGGATTCTTCGGCGGCTGGTACGACCGGATCACCGGACGCGCGATCGACGTGCTGTTCGGCTTCCCCACGCTGATCCTGATGATCGCCCTCGGCGCGATCGCGCCGGTGCACTTCCCGAAGCAACTGCTGGTCGTGGGGGTGATCGGGCTGTTCGGCTGGCCCGGCATCGCCCGCGTGGTGCGCGGCCAGACGCTCGCGCTCAAGCAGCGCACGTTCGTCGTCGCGTCGGTATCGCTCGGCGCCGGCTCTGGCCACGTGCTGAGGCGTCAGGTCCTGCCCAACCTGGCCGCGACGATCATCGTGTACGCGACCATGCTGATCCCCGGCATGATCGGCGCCGAGGCAGCCCTTTCCTTCCTCGGGGTCGGCGTGCCGCCGCCCACCCCGGCCTGGGGCCGGTCGATCGGCGACGCGATCGCGTGGGTGCAGACCGATCCGATGTTCCTCGTCTTCCCGGGCGCGGCCCTGTTCGTCACCACGCTCGCGTTCAACCTGCTGGGCGACGGGCTGCGCGACGCCCTCGACCCCAAGTCCCCTGGGGTGAAGAGATGAGAATCCTGCGGTTCGCGGGCGGCCGCCTGCTGAGCATGATCGGCGTACTGCTGATCGTCAGCCTCCTCACCTATGCCGTGTTCTATCTGCTGCCGGCCGACCCGGCTCAGCTGTCCTGCGGCAAGCCGTGCACCCCGGAACGGCTGGCCGACGCCCGCGCCTTCATGGGCTACGACGCGCCCTGGTGGCGGCAGTACCTCGACTTCCTGACCGGCATCTTCGCCGGGCGCGAGTTCGGCAGCGGCCAGGCCGTCGTGCGATGCGCCGCGCCCTGCTTCGGTTACTCGTTCCGGCTGGACGAGCCGGTGACCACGCTGATCACCACCCACCTGGGGGTGACCTTCTCGCTGGCGATCGGGGCGGCCGTGCTGTGGCTGTTCCTCGGTGTCGGGTCGGGCGTCGTCTCGGCCGTACGCCGCGGCAGCGCGGTCGACCGGGCGGTGATGACCTTCTCGATCACGGGGGTGTCGGCGCCGACCTATCTGGTGGGGCTGCTCGGCATCCTGCTGTTCGGCTTCACCCTCGACATGGTTCCCGTCGGCGGCTACGTGCCGTTCGCGGAGAACCCGGTGCAATGGGCCTGGCACCTGATCCTGCCGTGGTGCGTACTGGCCTTCGTGTCGGCCGCCATCTACGCCCGGCTGACCCGCGGCCAGATGCTCGAGGTGCTCGGCGAGGACTACATCCGCACCGCCCGCGCCAAGGGCCTGAGCGAACGCCGGGTCATCGGCCGCCACGCGCTCCGCAACGTGCTGGTGCCGGTGGTGACCGTGTTCGGGATGGACCTCGGCGGCCTGCTCGGCGGGGCGGTCATCACCGAACGGGTCTTCAGCCTCCAAGGTCTCGGCGCGCTGCTCATGGACGCGGTCGGCAACGTCGACCTGCCGCTGCTGGTCGGCGTGACCCTGTTCAGCGCGGTGCTCATCATCGTCGCCAACTTCGTCGTGGACGTGCTCTACAGCGTCCTCGACCCCCGGATTTCCCTGTGATCAACCCCTCGGAACACAGAAAGGTAAGTCGATGAGACGCACGACGATCACCGCCGCGCTGGCGGTGGTGGCGGCGCTGGCCCTGACGGCGTGCAACGCCAACTCGGGATCCGGCACGAACACCGCGAGCACCGGTACTCAACAGGGCGGCGACCTGGCCATCCTCACCTCGTCCAGCTCCGTGACCCTCGACCCGGCCAAGAGCCAGAACCTGGCGATCACCACGCTGGGCCTGATCTTCCGCCGCTTGACCACCTGGGACATCAAGCCGGGTCAGGAGGGCAAGGTCGTCGGCGACCTGGCGCAGGACGCCGGTACGCCCAGCGACGGCGGCAAGACCTGGACCTTCAAGCTCAAGCCCAACCTCAAGTACGCCGACGGCACCGCCATCACCGCCGCCGACGTGAAGTACGGCGTGGAGCGGTCGTTCGCGCCGGAACTGTCCGGCGGCCTCGGCTACCACAAGACGCTGCTCGTCGGCGGGGCCGAGTACAAGGGCCCGTACACCGGCAAGGAGCTGGACTCGATCGAGGTGCCCGACGCGCAGACGATCGTGTTCAAGCTGACCAAGCCGTTCGGCGACTGGCCCTGGATCGTGTCGATGCCGGCGTTCGCGCCGGTGCCGAAGGCCAAGGACGACGTCGCGAACTACGGCAAGAACCCGGTCGCATCCGGCCCCTACCAGGTCGACTCGTACCAGCAGGGGACCGCGCTGAAACTCAAGCGCAACACCTACTGGGAAGCCTCGTCCGACCCGGTGCGTACGGGTGGGCCGGACACGATCACGTTCCAGCTCGGCCAGGAGGCCACGGTCGCCGCGCAGCGGCTGATCGCCGACTCCGGCGCCGACAAGAACGCGTTCGGCGCGAGCTTCGTGCCGCCCGCCCAGCTGGCGCAGATCCAGGCCAACGCGGCGGCCAAGCAGCGGCTGGTCACCTCCGACCCCGGCGCGCTGGCGTACCTGGCGATCAACACCACCCGGGGCCCGCTCAAGGACCCCAAGGTGCGCCAGGCCCTCAACTACGCCGTGGACAAGAAGGCGTACCTGGTCGCGGCGGGTGGCACACTCGGCGGCGACTACGCCTCGACGCTGATCACGCCGGGCATCGCCGGGCGCGTCGAGTACAACCTGTACCCGACCGCCGACCCGTCCGGTGACGTGGACAAGGCCAAGGCGCTGCTGGCCGAGGCCGGCCAGAGCAACCTGAAGCTGACCTTCGTCGTGCAGAACGACTCGGATGACCTGGCCCGCGCCCAGGCGATCCAGCAGGGCCTGGCCCGGATCGGCGTCGAGCTGACCATCAAGCCGCTCGACAGCGACTCGTGGTTCGACGCGGTCACCAACGACAAGGGCGACTACGACCTGACCCTGTCCAGCTGGCAGCCGGACTACCCCAGCGCCAACGCCAACATCCAGCCGCTGTTCGCCTCCAGCGAGATCGGCGGCGGGGGCTTCAACCTCTCGCGGTACTCCAACGCCGAGGTCGACGCCCTCATCGAGCAGGCCCGCGCCGAGGTCGACCCGGCCAAGGCACAGGCGCTGTGGCAGCAGGCCGACAAGCGCATCCTGACCGACGCCCCGATCGTCCCCCTGATCTACACCAAGAACTCGTTCCTGCACGGTTCGGCGGTGCAGAACTTCCAGGTGGCGGCGTTCCCGGCGTACCCGAACTATCTGAAGGTGTCGCTGAGCAAGTGAACGAGGACGTGCTGACCGTCGACGACCTTCACATCTCGTTCGACGTCGACGGGCGTACGGTGGACGCCGTCCGCGGGGTGGCCTTCGGGCTGCGCCGCGGGCGGGTCCTCGCCCTGGTCGGCGAGTCCGGCTCAGGCAAGAGCGCCACCGCCCTGGCCGCGCTCGGCCTGCTGCCCGGGACCGCCACGGTGACCGGAAGCATTCAACTGGATGGGCGGGAACTCGTCGGCGCCGACCGCAAGACGCTCCGGGCGGTGCGCGGCGGCCGCATCGGCACCGTCTTCCAGGAGCCGATGAGCGCGCTCAACCCGATGTTCACCGTCGGGGATCAGCTGGCCGAAGCGGTCCGCGCCCATCGCGACGTGGGCAAGCAGGCCGCTGCTCTGCGCGTACAAGAATTGCTTGATCTGGTGGGGTTGCCGGACCCGGCGCGCATCGCCCGCGCGTATCCGCACGAGTTGTCGGGCGGCCAGCTCCAGCGGGCCGTGATCGCCATGGCGGTGAGCTGCGACCCAGCGGTCCTCATCGCGGACGAACCCACGACGGCGCTGGACGTGACCGTGCAGGCCGGGATCCTGGACCTGCTGCGTGACCTGCGAGCGCGGCTGGACACCGCGATCCTGCTGATCACTCACGACATGGGCGTGGTCGCGGACCTCGCCGACGAGGTGGTGGTGCTGCGCGACGGCCAGGTGGTCGAGCAGGCGCCGGTCGAGCAGCTGTTCGCGCAGCCTGAGCACGAGTACACCCAGGCGTTGCTCGCCGCGGTCCCGCGACGATCCACTCAGGACAGCCCCGGCGTCCCGACCGGATCGCCGGTGGTCCAGCTCCGGGACGTCTCCATCGAGTACGCCGGACGCCACGGCCGTCGCGTGACAGCGGTCGACGGAGTGAGCCTGGACATCGCGGCGGGCGAGATCCTGGGCCTGGTGGGGGAATCCGGCTCGGGCAAGACCACCATCGGCCGGGCCGTCGCCGGGCTGGTGCCGGTCGGTGCGGGCAGCCTCACCGTCGCCGGGACCGACGTCGCCGCCGCACGCGGCAACCCGAGACGCCTGCGCGAGGTGCGGTCCCGCCTCGGCATCGTCTTCCAGGACCCGGCGTCGTCGCTCAACCCGCGCCGCACAGTGGCCGGCAGCATCGCCGAACCGTTGCTGCTACACAGCGAGTTCCGCGGCGACGCGCTGACATCCAAGGTGGACGAGCTGCTCGACGCGGTCCAGCTGGTACGCACCGTGCGCGACCGGTATCCGCACGAGCTGTCCGGCGGTCAGCGGCAGCGGGTCGCGATCGCCCGGGCGATCGCGCTGGACCCGGCGCTGCTCATCGCGGACGAGCCGACCAGCGCGCTCGACGTCTCCGTCCAGGCCCGCATCCTGCTCCTGCTGCGCGAGCTGCAACGAGACCTCGGGTTCGCCTGCCTGTTCGTCAGCCACGACCTCGCCGTGGTCGACCAGCTCGCCGATCGCGTCGCGGTCATGCACCGTGGAAAAGTCGTCGAGACCGGCCCGACCGCTGTCGTGCTGGGCTCGCCGGCCGACCCGTACACGCAGCGGCTGCTGGCCGCGGCCCCGATCGCCGACCCCGTCGCCCAACGCGCCCGCCGCGAAGCCGCCGCCGTTTAGCGCGTTCGCGCGGGGATGATCGTCGGCAGCCGCCGATCTTGGCGCTAAAACGGCGCTGATCGTCGGCAGCCGCCGATCTTGCGACGGGGCGGTGGGCCGACGTGGCGGCCTAGGAGGAGCGTTTGTCGCCGACGAGGCGGCCGGAGCGGATCAGCGCGCGGCGGCTGCCCGCGGCGGGCGCGACTCCAGCCGGTTCGTCGGGGGCCGCCGGGTTCGCGCGGGTGAACAGGGTGACCGTGGTCGCGGGGGTGAACCCGCTGCGTTCCATGAGCGCGGCCGACGCGCGGTTGGTGTCCTCGACGTCGGTCACGACCCGGGTCGCCCCGGCGGCGAACAGGGCGTTGCAGCACACCTCGACGAGCCGGCGGGCGACGCCCTTGCCCTGCTGGTCCGGTGCGACCGCGATCCACTCCAGGTACGCCCAGTCGTCGCGCAGCTCGAAGGTCATCGAGCCGAGGACGAACCCGACGACCCGCTCGTCCGCCAGCGCCACCCAGCAGGCGCCCTCGGCGGTGTCGAGGTGTTCCGCGATCGAGGTCAGTGACCACGACGTGTAGGGCTTGACGGTCACGTCGTATACCTGGCGGCCGAGGTCGCGTACCTGTCGCAGGTGTTCCAGTCCCATCGGGGCGATCTTGACGTCGTCGGTCGTCACTCCTCGAAGGTACGCCCGACGCCCCGCCGGAGCTGCGGAAACGGCATGAGTACGCGAGATGAGCATCCGCGGCGATTCCTTCAAGCGACGGCTGCCGACCGCGCCGAACTGAGCGTCACGCCCGTCCGCGAGACGATCGGCCGTCTCGCGGACGGGCCCGGTGTCAGCCCACCGCGTACAGGGCGCCGCCGGCGACGCGGACGAACGAGTTCGCGCCCGGAGCGCCCGAGACCTTGGTCGTGATCCCGTTCGTCGCGACCCGGCCGATCGCCGTCACCTCGGCCGGCGAGCCGGTGAAGGTCACCCCGCGAAGCTGGGACGTGTACCGGCCGCCGGACCGCCAGAAGACCTGGAAGCCGTCGAGGGACAGCCCGGTGCCCTGGATGATGACGCCGTCTTCGCGGCAGGTGTCGGCGGTCAGGCCCGCGACGACGGCGGGGGTCCCGGAGATGTCGAATCCGACGACCGAGTCCTGGACCTCCAGGCAGGTGAACGTGCCACGGCCGCCCGCGAGGCGCATCCCGGCGATGTTGCAGTAGTACGCCTTGCAGTTGGTCACCTTGTTGTTGCCCGAGGACACGTTGACGCCGTAGCCGTCGATGCCGCCGATGTGGATCCGGTCGACGTGCGAGTCCGGGGTTCCGTTGAGCACCACGCCGTCGCCGGAGCAGTCACGGACGTTGCAGCTGTGGAAGAATGTGCCGCGCATGTCGGTCTCCGCGTACAGGCCGTTGCGGCCCGCGCCGCCGACGCCCGCGGTGCGAAAACCCCGGATGAACAGGTTGTACGCGTAACAGTCCGGGTCCGGGGAGGTGTACGGGTAGCCGGTGGGATTGGCCGATCCGTCGTTGCAGTACACGAGCGCGTCGCAGGTCCCGCCGCCGGTCCCGCCGCCCTCCAGGGTGAAGCCGTGCAGCCCGCAGCCGTGGGTGTTCAGGTCGAACAGTTTGACCAGGCCGACCCGGGTCCCGGCGCCCGTCGCGGTGGTGATGCCGACGGCTCGCAGGACGGAGGCGTACATGCCGGCGCCCATGACGTCGACGCCCGAGCGCAGCAGGACCGCGCCGGAACAGTAGAACTGGCCGCCGGACAACTCGACCGCGTTGAGCGCCCGTTCCGAGCTGCCGGCGATCGGCCCGGTCGCCGCTTCGGCGATGGCCGCGTTGATGGCGATCTGATCGTCGGTCCCGGTGCAGACGTAGTTGGCGTCCGCCTTGATGTACGCGGGTGCGTCGGCGGCGGCGACCGTGATGCGCAGCGGCCGGGAGCCGGTGCCCACCCCGGCGCTGGCCGGGGACGGTCCGGTCGCCGCCGTGCCGACGGCCAGGCCGACACCGGAGGCGATCCCGGCGAAGGCCGCGCCGACGACCCGGCGGCGATCAGATTGATACTTGTCAGCAGTCATGGCGGCCATCCTAGGGATGGCTGCCCACATTAGACAGTCAGGGCCGCTCGGCCGATTCGTCGTCGTCGGGCGCCTTGCGCTGCTCACGCTCGCGGTCCTCGCGGAGCTTGCGCTCGAAGGGCCGCTCCTCCTCGTCGGCGAACTCCTCCGGGGTCTGTTCCCGGAAGGGTTCGTCGTCGGGCATCGAGCCGGGTCGCATCGGGACCTCCTTCGCCGGTGTCCTGCGATGCAGCTACCCGGCCCGACCTGCCCCGAAACGCTCAGGGCAGGAGCACGACGCCGCCGCGTACGCCGCCTTCGGCCAGCCGCTTGTACGCCGTCGCCGCCTCAGCGAGCGGATACGTGTCGGCGAGCCGCAGCCGCAGCCGGCCCGACTCGACGAGCTCGACCAGCTCGGCCAGGCGTACGCCGTCGGCGGCGACCTGGACGCCTTCGGTGCGGATGCCTCGCTGCGATTCGGGGGCGACCGGGTAGCCGTTGACGTACACCCCGCCGTCGCGTACGGCCGCCAGGGCTTCCGCTCCGGCCAGGGCCGGGTCGTAGACCCCGTCGACGCCCGCGCCGACCAGGTCGCGAATCCGCGCGGCCGGCTGCGTCGACCGGTCGACGAACCAGGTCGCGCCGTAATCGCGTACCAGTTGCTCGTCCTGAGCGGACGCGACCCCCAGGACCCGCAGACCTCGGGCGGCCGCGAGCTGGATCGCGAACCCGCCGACCGCGCCCGCCGCGCCGAACACCGCGAGTGTCGCGCCGCTCGGCAGCGCGGCCAGATCGAGCGCGTCCGCAGCCGTCAGCGCGTTGAGCGGCAACGTCGCCGCGAGTGCCGGGTCGACGCCGACCGGAGCGTGGACGGCGGACGCCTCGTCGACCAGCGCGACCTCGGCCTGTACGCCTGCCCCAGCAGCCAGCCAGAAGGTGAGCCCGACGACCTCGTCCCCGGGCTGGAAGCGCTGGACGCCGGAGCCGACGGCCTCGACGGTCCCGGCGAGGTCCCAGCCGAGGACACGCTGTACGCCGGGCGGGGTGAGGTGCGCGAACGCGCCGTTCGCCGCGGCCAGGTCGGCGGGATGGACGGCGCTCGCGCGTACGCGGACCCGCAGCTGGCCGGGCCCGGGCTGGGGGACGGGCAGCTCGGCGATCTCGATCGAGTCGAGGCCCTGCGGACTGGTGACGGTCACTGCACGCATCGGATTCTCTCCTTCATCGTGGTTCCTGGTGGTTTCCCGGTGGTGCTGCCAACCGTAGGAGAGGTACTCTCCATCGGAAAGAAGGCACCTAGAAGTGCGTAGCAGACCGAAAGGTGAGCGCTGATGCCGACGACGACCGCCGCGGGACGCCGTGAGCAGGCGAAATTCGAGTACAACGCGTTCCTCGCGCTGTGCCCGACCCGGCAGCTGCTTGACTCGCTGAGCGACAAGTGGGTCTGCCTGATCCTCGCCGCGCTGGCCGACGGGCCGATGCGATACAGCGACCTGTCCCGGCAGATCGCCGGGGTCAGCCAGAAGATGCTGACCCAGAGCCTGCGCTCGCTCGAACGTGACGGCCTGCTGACTCGGACGGTGACCGCCGCCGTGCCGGTCCGCGTCGACTACGAGCTGTCGGCGTTGGGGGAGAGCCTGATGCCGGTGGTGCGCGCGGTCAAGATCTGGGCCGAGACCCATATGGACGACGTGCTGGCCGCCCGGGCGGATTACGACGCCATTCCCTGAGGACACCGCTCCCTACACTGCGAGCATGTCGCGCGACAGGCTCCGCTTCGCCGCTGTCGGCCTTGGGCTGCTGGCGTTCGCCCTCCGGGTCGTGGTCGCCTTCTGGTGGCAGCCGCTCACCTGGCGCATGGGCGACTCCGCCGGTCTCGGCTTCGCGGCCGAATACGGCTTGTACGGTCTGGGGATGCTGGTTGCCGCGGTCGTGCCGGCGGGCGGCTACGCGGTGCTGACCTGGCGACACTGGCGGCTGCCGGCGACGTTTCTCGTTCGCGACAGCCGGTTCGTGGCGAGGTCGAACCCGATCCTCTTCGGCCTGTGGTCGATTCTGCTGCTCTACTTCGCCGGCGGAATGGTCCCGGCCAGGCGCGTGCCGAACCAGTACGCGATGCGGCTGAACACCGACCCGCTACCGCTGTTCCTGGTCGCGGCGACGCTGGTGGCAGCGCTGGTCGTCGTCGGCGTCGCACTGCCGTTCCTGACTCGGCCTCGGGTCGAGCTGGGCCCGGACGGCGTACTGATCCAGCGGTTGCGGAGCCAGTCGACGATCCCCTGGACCCTGCTGGCGCCGGGCGGTCCACTGCCGCCGGCCAAGCGGGCCCGCCAGATCTGGCTCTACGTCGCCGGTCCGGTGCGCTACACCCGCTATCAGGTCCCGTTGTCCGTCGACGTCGAGCCAACGTTCCTGGCGTACGCGATTCGCCACTACGTCGACCATCCCGACGGGCGGGCCGCCATCGGCACTGATGCGGAACTCGAGCGGCTGCGTACCGTGGCCGCGGGATAGCGGGTGTCGTCGGTGGAGCTGAGCGTCAGAGCTGCCAGACGACCGGCAGCGCCGCCTCGGCGGCGTCCGACGAGTAGTCGTGCGCCACATCGAGCAGCTCGGCCATCCGAGCCTGCCAGGCGATGTTGACCGGCAGCGCGGCCAGCCGGTCGATCATCGCCGCGTAGTCGTCGACCTCGATCAGGTGGAACAGATCGGTTCCGCTGCGCCAGATCGTCCACTCGCGGGCGCCACTGTCCCGGATCGCCGCCACCAGCTCCGGCGGCACCTCCTGGTGGGCGGCCTCGTACTCCGCGATCCGATCGGCACGAACCCTCGTGTGCAGGGCGACTCTCATCCGGGATCCCTTCAGCGGTCAGTCGGCCGAACTCGGCGATCATCACGTTCTACCAGCCGCGCCCAGCGGCGGTGCGTCCAGGCGGCGATGCGTCCGGCGGCGGTGCGTCCGGCGGCGGCGCTTCCCCCGCTCTTCGGCCTGCCCGACCGAATCGACGCCCAGAACTCCCATTGCGCGCTGTTCAACTGAAGCCTTCGAATAATGCGCCCGCTTCCCCTAGCATCACCGGCGATCGTTTTCTGGGGAGGCAGTCGATCCATCGGGCCGTCCGGCATCGGGCAGCCCGATGGATTGACCGTGCATGCCGACAGCACCGGGTCGCCGTATCCCCTTGTGGACCTTGCCTTCTTGACAGCCTCACGAAATCTGGTCGACACTTCCGTGAAGATGACAACGTTGTCTCGCCGCTGGCGAGCATCGACAACACCAAGGCCGGCACCGCTCGGCCGGCTGTTCACGGGGACGACTCCAAAGCGCCAGGCATCCAGCCGTATTCAACCGAAGCGTTCGGGTAGGTGAGGATGGCATGTTCATCAGCGGGCAGGGACTGCGCGCCGCGCGGGCGAAGGCGGGGATATCGATGCGGGGCATGGCCCGTCGCACCGGAATCTCCTACAGTCACCTCTCTAATGTGGAAAGAGGCGATCGGACGGCCACTGCGCCCGTGGTAGAGGCGTATCGGCGTGCGCTGGCAGACAAGGGCCACCTGCTGGAGGCGGACCGTGACGTCATGCACCCCGGCAATACGCCAGAGCTGCGGTCTGATGCCGATGCCGGTCTGCTCGCGGCTATTCCAGCGCTGGCCGCCGCCGAGACGGTGCGTGCGGGTCTGCACGAGGCGGTCAGTCGCCGCTCCCGTGCCGAGTGGTGGCAGCAGGCCGCCACTGATTACGGCGCCAGCCACTATCTGGCCCCGCCCGCTGAGCTGTTGCGTGACCTGCTCGCCGACGCCGCGGTGCTGGAGAATCACATCTCCGACAGTGGCGGTGCCGAGCGGCGCGGACTGCTGCGCTCCGCAGGATATCTGGCCGGCATCACCGCATACGCGTGGTCGAATCTCGGCGTGCGCCGCCAAGCCCGCCGCTGGTGGCAAACCGCCCTCGACGCCGTCGACCAATCCGAGGACCCGCCCGCGCAGGCGTGGGTGCGCTCGTGGGCGGCGGCCAATGGGCCCTATATCGGGCGGCGGCCGGGCGAGGGCCTCAGCCTGGCTCGAGAACGGCTCGGCCAGCACACGGCTCCGGACGGCGCGTCCTGCGCACTGCTGAGCGCGCTTGCCCATGCCCAAGCCGACGTAGGCGACCCTGCGGCCGCGACGACGGTGCGGCGGCTGGTCGAGCTGAGCGAGCAGATCCCCAGCGTGGTCGCCGACGATCGGGAATCGTTGTTCGGCTGGCCGGAGGCGCGGCTGCGGTACGCGGAGTCCCATGTGTACACAGCTCTCGGCGACACCGCAGCCGCCTATGCCGCCCAAGCTCACGCATTGCGTCTCTACGGCACCGAGATGCCCCGCGACCAGGCCCGGATCCAGCTGCACCGCGCGCGGTGCCTGGTCATCGACGGCGACATTCGCGAGGGCGTCGCGTGCGCTACCGGAGTACTCGACGGCACCGACGCGACCGTGCGCTTCGAGAGCGTCAACATCACCGCCAAAGCAGTACTCGCCGCTGTCCCACCTCGCGCTCGCAAGCTGGCGGCAGTGACGGCACTGCACGACCGCCTGGTGAGCACCTGACCACATTGCACATCGCGACGCAACGACGTTCCAGGTGTCGCCGCCATACTAGGAGTTGAGACAAAGCTTCCTGACAATCACCTTATAACGTAGACAGTGAAGGTGACGATATCGACGGGGATGGCTGCCAGGCGGTATGCCCAGGTGCCATATGTGTTATTGGCGCTGCTGTTCACACTGCTGACCGTGTTCGTGGTGACACAGCACGCGGTGCACGGCCGAGCCTTCGACGAGTGGATGCAGGACGACTACGGCCAGCGGACGCTGGCCTTCTATCTCAGCGGCGGCAAGGACAGGTCGTTCCTGGAGATGGCGCCGGAGCTGTACATGCCCCAGCACGGGCCGGCGTACGAGCTGATCGTCGCGGCGGCGCAGAAGCTGACCGGGGAGCAGTGGCAGACCCGGTCGGTGCTCGGCGGCGTGACCGGGTTGCTGGGCATCCTGGCGATCGCGTTGTGCGGCCGCGAGGTCGCCGGGCCGTGGGGTGCGTTCCTCGCGGCAGCCGGGCTGGCCCTGTATCCGCGCTACACCGGCTCGATCTTCAACAACTCCAAGGACATCCCGTTCACGGTCGCGATGACCGTCGTGCTGTGGCTGGTCCTGCGGACGGTCCGCCGATGGCAGCAGGACCAGCGGCGGTTCGAGCTGCTGCAGGACGCCACCCTCGGCGCGGCGATCGGGTTCGCCGCGGCGATCCGCGTCAACGCGCTCGCCTGGTTCGCGGTCCTGGCGGTGCTGATCGCCGCGTTCTGGCTCCGACGCCGGCCAGCCGGGGCGGCCGCGATTCGGGCGGAACTGTCGAAGCAGGTCGGTTCGCTGCTGCTGATCGTGTCGACGTGCTACCTCGCCATGTCGCTCACCTGGCCTTACGTGCTCGTGCGGCCCATCGCCGGGGCGATGGACGCGGTCGCGGCGATGTCGAAGTACCAGTGGAATCACGAGATTCTGTACCTGGGCGCGATGGTTCCGGCACCGCAGGCACCGTGGCACTACGCGCCTGTGTGGCTGGTCGTCGGCTCGCCGTTGCCGGTGGTGCTGCTCGTGCTGGCGTCGGCGGGCGCGGTGTGGTGGCGGCGCGGTCCGTCCGACGGGCGTTACCTGGTGCTCGCGGCGTACGTGGCGGTGCCGTTGATCTTGCTGATCGCCTTGCGCCCGACGCTTTACAACTCGTTGCGCCAGTTCCTCTACCTCGTCCCGGGCCTGATCCTCATCGCCACCGGCGTACTGCTCGCGGCGGTCCGGGCCGCTGCCGGATCCGGCCGGCGGGTCCTGGCCGCCACGCTCGTCGGACTCGCGATCGTCGGCCAGGCCGAGGTCGTGGTGGCGGGCGCTCGAATCTATCCCTATGAGTACGCCTACTTCAGCCCGGTCGTCGGCGGGTACGCCAAGGCGCACCACTCCTTCGAAGGCGAGTACTGGGGATCGTGTTCGTCGGAGGCAGCAAGCTGGCTGCGCCGGCACCACGCCGACTACCCGGTCATCGAGCCGTCCTTTCAGGACCTCGTCGGCTGGAACACGCTGATCGAGAAGGAGTTGCCCGGCCTCACCCCGGTCGGCGACAACCATCCGACCTTCCTGATCAGCCGGGAACCCCGGGACGGCTACCGCACGATCCACTCGGTCATGCTCGCGGGCGAGCAGCTCTGCCAGGTCGGCGTCCGCAGCGATGTGCCCGCGGGCTCAGCCGAGATGGCCCAGCTGCCGTAGTGCCCCGAGATCGTCGCGACAGGCCCAATGCTCGGCGATACGACCGTTCTCCAGGCGTACGAAATGGATCTGGCTCATCTCGAAGGCGCGGCCGGTGGGCGGAAAGCCGAACAGCGCACCGGTCTGGGTCGCCCGGAGCGTGGCCCGGTACGCGACCCGATCGCCCTGCGTGACCACGTCGTCGATGGTGTAGCTGATCCCGGTGAGCACCGAGTGCAGGAACTTGACGACCCCCGCGAGTTGGTCGGGACCGGGTGGCCCGGAGTTCGGCGGGGCGGCGTGGTCGACGCAGCCGGCGGTGACGATCTCCGCCGCGCGGCTGGTGTCGCCGGTCTCGAACATGTCGCGGTAGAGGCCGCGGATCGTCTCTTCAGGCGTCGGCATCGCGGCCGCCCAGGGTACGCAGGAAGAACGTGGCGGTGATCGCGGCCGCGACCATGAGCGGCAGATGGAACAGGTACTCGATGCGGGCGAGGCCGCCGAAGTCGTGGTGGGACAGCACGCGGTGCATGTTGTCGTGCGGCCACCAGCTGAGCAGCATGAACGCGATCGCGCCGTACGCCGCCCAGGTGAGCCGCGAGCCGCCGCCCAAGCGGCGAAGCAGGGTCGGGCCGAACACGAGGAACGCGATGCCGAGTCCGAACGCGACTGATTCGATCGCGCTGAGCAGGAGGAATGCGGGCAGGAGGGAGCCCGGCGGTGTCATCGAGCCGGGCGGGTCGGGCCAGAGGACTCGGCCGAGGAGGAATGCGGCTACCGTGGCGACGACGGCGACCGCCGTCGCCGGCAGACGCGGGACTAACCTGCTGGTGGAGGCCAGTGTGGACAACGCGACTCCTTCACTAGAACGACGTTAAACTCACTGGAATAACATTAAAGTCAAGAGGGCGGATGGAACAAGAGACGGCCAAGCCCAATAGGCGACAGATGCAGGCGGCCCAGACTCGGCGTGACATCATCCTGGCCGCGACGCAGCTGTTCACCGAGCGCGGCTACGCGCGGACATCGGTCGCCGACATCGCCGCCCGGGCCGGCGTCTCGGTGCAGACGATCTACAGCAGCGTGGGCCAGAAGGCCCAGCTCATCACCGCGATGCTCGACGAGATCGACTCCATCGCCGGCATCCCCGAGCTGGCCCGGCAGGCCGCCCAGGCGACCGACGCCCGCGAGATCGTCGGCTTCCAGGCCCGCATCACGCGCCAGCTCAACGAGCGCTGCCGCGACATCCTTGCCGGCGTACGGTCGGCCTCCGCGGTGGACCCGGACCTGGCCGCGGCCTACGCCGCGGGCAACGCACGGCACGTCGCCGGCGTGCGACTCACCGTTGAACGGCTGGCTGCCGTCGGCGCGCTCGCGCTGGGCGTGGACCAGGCCGTCGCGACCGTCTCGGTCCTCACCTCCATCGACGTCTACACGCAGCTCACGACCGATCACGGGCTCAGCTTCGACGATTGCGAAGCCTGGGTACGCACAACGCTGGAGACGGTTCTGCTGAGTCGGTAGGCCGCGGCCGCTCACGTATTGCGGCGGTCGCCGTCCGGTTCCGGTCGCAGCGCCTTGGGGCCGCGATGGGACAGCGACCGGGGTGGGACGGTCGAGCCACGCCCGGCTGCGCCGTCGATCGCGACGATCTGCTTCTGCGCGTACATCGCCTCGTCGGCGACCCGGATCAGGTCGTCGATCTCGGTCCCGTCCCGGGTGGCCGCCTCGCTGACGACCGCGCCGAGGCTGGCGCCGACGGTCACGCCGTCCAGGGACTCCTCGAACGGGCGGGCGAGAGCCGATCGCACGCGCTCGACCAGGGCGCCCGCGCGGTCGGCGCCGCAGTCGCTCAGCAGTGCGAGGAACTCGTCGCCGCCGAACCGGCCGACGTGGTCGCCCGCGCGTACGCTGCGGCGGAGCCGGCCGGCGATCTCGACGAGCACCCGGTCCCCGGCGGCGTGCCCGTACCGGTCGTTGACCTCCTTGAAGTCGTCCAGATCGCAGAAGATCAGCGTGCAATCGCGGGGCGACGCGAGTTCCCGGTCGAGCGCCTCGGTGAACGCCCGCCGGTTGAGCAGGCCGGTCAGCGGATCATGATCGGCCTCCACGGCCAACGCCTCTGCGAGCCGATCCCGGCTCTTGGCCAGCAGGCCGATGCGCAGCATGACGAGCGGCACCATGACGACGCCGACGAGCACGCTGACCGTCGCGTCGGCCCGTGCACCCGTCAGGAGCAGGAAGCCGTTGACGATCGCCGGGATGCTGAGCGCCAGGCCCAGCAACACCAGGCGCAGCGAACTCAGGCGTTCGTCCCGGGGCGGGCCGGGCCGGGCGAGCCGGCGCATCGAGGGGTCGAATCCGACGACGGACAGCGCGATGTAGGCGACCATGAACGACATCACCCCGATGACCCGGGCCGGGGCGCCGCCCCAGCCGGTCAGGACGAATCCGGCGAGGTTGAAGGTCAGCGCCGCCAGGAACAGGCGCAGCGCACGCGTACGGTCCTGGTCGGTCTCGACCAGCCGGATGAGCGCACCCCAGGTCCCGCACAGCACGAGCACGATCACGCCGAGGGCGATCGCCTCTCCCGAGGTCAGCCCGTTGGCGTCCATCCGGGGTTGCAGCACGACGACCCACAGCAGGCCGCCTAGCGAGATGGCGGCCAGGCTGGCGTCGATCAGGCCGCTGTAGTCGTTGCCCCCACGTTTGATGACCAGCCCGGCCGCGGCGGTGAGCAGCAGCATGCTGGCCACCACATCGACGACGCCGCGGTTGGGCAGCCAGAGGTGCAACGTGTTGTTGACGGCGCTGAGCAGGATCGCGGAGAAGATCAACCACCATTGGGTGCGGAGGTTGGCCGGGCTGTGCCGTAGGCCGTAGACCGTGGGCACGACGGCCAGCCACGAGAATACGAGGTACATCCCGCTTCGCTCCGATTGCGTAGCGAGCGGGAAGGCTGCCACGGCGATCAGCGCGACGACCACCGCGGCGGTGATCAGCCGCCGGCGGTAGCTCTTCCCGCTTATCTCGGGCACAGTTCCAGCCTAGGTTCATTTCGCCGGATTCCGGGCTCGTCGACCCGTGAATCGGTCATCTCGGTCGAGTAAGTCGCCCAGGCCAGGGCTCCGGCCCTGAACTCTGGGCGACTGACCGCTCATCTCGGCTGGATCACTCAACTCGGCTGGATGGCGTGGTTGATGCGGAAGACCTGGTTCGGGTCGTACTTCGCCTTCAGCTCGGCCAGCCGGTCGTAGTTCGCCACGGTGTACGCGCGGCGAACCCGCTCGGGGGTCGAGTCGTGGTCGAACAGGAATCCGGGGAGCTTGGCACCGGTGTCCCACGGCCGGAGGCGCTCCAGCACCTCGTCGGTGACCCGGCGGACGGCGTCGGCCCGCTCGGGTGGGGCCGGCATCCGCAGCCACAGGTGGAACGCCGCCCCCTGCGTACTGACGGCGTGCGCGCGCCGGGGCTCCCGGTCCAGTGCCCCGCCCAGCTGCCGCAGCTCGACGCCCGGGTAGGGGCCGCCGGTGGCCGCCGGGTCGATCAGTGAGACCAGTTCGGCGATCGCCTCGTCATCCAGGTCGCGCAGCAGCGCGCTGCGCAGGTGCGCCCGGACCGGATGCTTGGGGTCCTGGTAGATCTCGGTGATCTCCTCGTACGGCACCACGGCGCAGGTGTCGATGTCCGGCCCGAGCGCCCGCAGGGGGCTCACCAGCCTGGCACCCTGCTTCTCGGTTCCTGCGTAGACCACCCGGATCTGCACCAGCGACCGGCCCCGGACCTCCTCGGGGAACTGGGGCGCGTCGGGGAAGCGCAGCAGGGTCACCGAGGACGTCATCTCGTCCGGCTGCGCTCCAGCCCAATCCAGGTAGGAGCGCAGGATTCGCGCCGCGTACGCGGGATCCTCTCCGGCGAAGCTGAATTCGCCGCCGTAGACGGTGCGTACGGGGAACAGGTCGATCTCGGCGGCCACGACGACGCCGAAGTTGCTCTTGCCGCCGCGTACCGCCCAGAACAGATCTGGCTCCTCGGTCGGCGAAGCCGTACGCAGGACGCCGTCGGCCGTGACGATGTCGAGCGAGCGGACGTAGCCGGCGGCGAACCCGAACGTCCGGGCGGTCAGCGGCAGGCCGCCGCCGGTCAGGAACCCCATCACGCCCACGTTCGGCGAAGATCCGACGAGCGGGGCGAGGCCGTGCTCGGCCGCTGCGGCGACCACGTCACCCCAGCGCAGTCCCGCGCCGATCCGGGCCGTGCCGGCGCTCGGGTCGATCGACAGCTCCCGCAGCTCGCCGGTGGCGATGAAGACCGCCCCGTCCGCGGGCACGGATTTGCCGTGCCCGGTCGACTGCACGGCGATCGGGCGTCCGGTGTCCACCGCGTACCGGACGGCGGTGGCGACGTCGCCGGCGTCGGCCGGGATCACGACCACCGCCGGCCGGTGGGTGACGGTCAGCAGGAAGCCCGAGCAGGCTTCGTCGAATCCCTCGTCGCCCGGGTTGAGCACACGGCCCCGGATCTGTGTCTCCAGCATGTGAGCACTCCACCTCTGTGCGAGATAACGTTGGCCATACCAACGTTGGTGCAGCCAACAATACACATGACCGTGGGTTTGGCCAACGGTTTGCTAGATTTCCCTGGTGGACACCGGAGAAGGACAACCGGCGCAGCGGCTTCGGGTGCTGGCGAGCAGGCTGACGAACCAGGCGGCGCTCGCGGCCAACCGGCTAGTGGACCAGGCGCTCGGCCAGGCCGGCGTACGCCGCTATCACTACGCCCTGCTCGCCACGCTGCAGGAATACGGCTCAGCGAGCCAGGCCGACCTCGGCCGGCGTACCGGCATCGACCGCAGCGACATGGTGGCGACCGTCAACGACCTGGCCGAATGGGGCTTCGTCCACCGGGCGCCCGACCCGGACGACCGGCGCCGCAACGTCGTCACCATCACCGCCGCCGGGCGTACGCAGCTCGGGCAGCTCGACGAACTCATCAGCGGCGCGCAGGACGCGTACCTGGCTCCGCTGTCCACTGCCGACCGGAAGACACTGATCGACCTGCTCACCCGGCTTGGGGCGTACCACAACGAGAAGAAGTGATTCGATCGTCCACCGATGTCTCGGCGTGGGCGCGCCTGATTCCGGCACCCGTCAAGTGAGGCTTGCCGGAGTGCGAAAGGCATCCGCGTGCTCGACCACCCACGAGCGGAACGTGCGTGCGGCGGTTCCGGTCACCTCCGCCACGGTGGAGGTGACCCGGGCCGGGCCGGCTGTCATCGCAGCCTGGGCGCGCAGGATGTCGTCGACCGCCGCGGGCGGCCAGCCTCGCGCCGTCATCCTGAGCCGGGCTTCTGCAGGGGACTGGTTCGCGCAGTCCACGGCCCCGGCGAACCCCACCGGCTGGGCTGCGGCACTGGCCGACCCCGCCATCGGGGCCGTGCTGAACGCGATCCACCGCGATCCCGCCCGCGGTTGGACGGTCCAGAGCCTCGCTGACGAGGCCAACCTGTCGCGGGCCACGTTCTCGCGACGCTTCACGAGTCTGACCGGCCAAGCACCGCTGACCTACGTCACCTGGTGGCGGCTGACCCTCGCGGCCGACCTGCTGCGGCGATCCGACGCACCGCTCGCCGCGATCGCCGACCGCGTGGGATACACATCGGAATTCGCGTTCGCCAACGCGTTCAAACGCCAGCACGCCGTCGCACCGGGCAGATACCGCCGCACCGGCGCGTCGACCGGCTGACGGGCCGGGTGCCGGGACCTGGTCACTCCCGCTTTACTCACGCCGCGACTTGCGCCAAGATCGTTGGGAGTCCGGGTTGGAGGCGGGACATGGGCCGGGAAGCGGCGGCAAACGAAATGCTGTCCGGCGCTGCCGCGGTTTCCCCGCCGGCGCTGGTCGGCCGCGACGAGGAACTGGCCCGGCTGGCCGAGGTCGTCGCCACACCGGCGGCGTTGGTGCTCGTCGAGGGCGAGGCTGGACTCGGCAAGACACGGCTGCTGGAGGAGTTCCTGACGGCCGCCGACGGCTCGTTCACCGCGCTCACGGCGACCTGCCCTCCGCTACGTGAACCATGCACACTGGGCCCGATCGTCGACGCGGTCCTGGCCCTGGGCATCGGTACGCTAGCGCCACTGGAGCTGAGCCCGTTGGCGGGCGCGTTGCGTCCCCTGTTCCCGGAGTGGGCCGGGGAGTTGCCGCCCGCCCTCGAACCGGCCGAGGACGCCACTGCCGCACGCCATCGGGTGCTGCGGGCACTCGCCGAACTGGTCGACAAGCTGGGCGTCACCCTGCTCGTCGTGGACGACGCCCAGTGGTCGGACGATGCGACCAGGGAGTTCATGCTGTTCCTGGCGAATCGGGAAGGCGCCGGGCTGAGTCTCGTCGTGGCGTACCGGCCGGAGGACCTCGTCGACGACTCCTGGCTTCGGCGGCTCTCGGCGCTGCTGCGGCCGCATCGCTCGCGCCTGCGGCTGGTGCTGGAACCGCTGGGCCAGGCCGAGACCGCGGCGCTGGCGTCGTCCATGCTGGCCGGTGAGGCCGTGTCGGAGGGGTTCGCTCGGCATCTGCACGTGCACACCGACGGTGTCCCGCTCGCGGTGGAGGAGTGCGTGCGGCTGATGGCGGGCCGGGGCGACGTCATCCGCCACGTGGGGGTCTGGAAGCGGCTGCCGCTGGAGGAGATCGTGGTGCCGCCGACGGTACGCGACACCGTCCTCGAACACGCGGGTCAGCTCACCGCCGCGGCGCAGACCGTGCTGCGCGCCGCCGCCGTCGTCGCGGAGCCGGTCGCCGAGCAGCACCTGCGACAGATCAGCCGGCTGTCGCCCGACGAGTTCGAGGCCGGGATCGCCGAGGCCACCGCGCATCGCCTGCTCCAGGAACGCGACCGGCATCGGCTGTCGTTCCGCCACGTGCTCGCGGGCCGCGCGATCTACGACGCCATTCCCGAGCGGGAGCGGCGGTCGCTGCACGAGCGAGCCGGCGACGCGCTGGAGGCGTTGACGCCACCGCCCTTGGCGCAGTTGGCCAATCACTTCCGCCAGGCCGGCGACGGACAACGGTGGCGCAAGTACGCCGGGCTCACCGTCGAGGTCGCGGTGCAGACCGGTGACGAGGCGACCGCCGGCACGGTGCTGTACGACGTGCTGATCAACGGGGACGTACCGGTCGACGAGCTGTCGGAACTGGCGGACCGGCTGCCGCTCGGTTCGCTCACGGGCACGAAACGGCAGCGGGACGTGACGGAGTTGCTGCGTCAGACGCTCGGACAGCCGCAGCTCGCGCCTAGCGTCGAGGCGGACCTGCGGTTCCAGCTGGCCAGGATCCTCAACGATCTGGAGGACTATGGCGGCGCACGCTCCGAAATGGAGCGTGCCTTGCCGCATCTCGCCCGGACAGACGTGTCCGCTGCGATGGCCATGTTGGTGCTCGGCCTGCCCCGTGGACGCGTACCAGTGTCGGAGCATGTCGTGTGGCTGGACCGCGCCGCGGAGATCGGCGCGGGACTGCCGCCCTCGGATCGGCTCCGGATCGACGCGGGCCGGGCGGGTGTTCTGCTGTCGCTGGGGGACCAGCGGGGTTGGGCGGCGGCGGAGAACATCCCCGGCGAGGCAGGGGCGGGCCGGGACCGCCGGGTCATCACCGTGGGGCGGCTCAACGTCGGCCACGCGGCCCTGCGGTGGGGCCGGTACGCCGAGGCCAGCCGCTGGCTCGCGGACGCCAGCCGGCTCGCGGAGGAGTACGAGCAGGGCCGGCTCGAGGATCTGATTCTGGGATCGCAGCTGCACCTGGACTGGCTGACCGGGAACTGGGTCGATCTCGCCGAGCACGCGGCGGCGCTGGCCGGAAAGGAAGGCGTTCCGACGATCAGCCGCCTGGAACCCGCCCTGATCGGTGGGCTGCTGCACCTGGCTTCTGGCCGACTGCCGGCGGCGGGCCGCGAACTCGAACGGGTCGTCGACACGGTGCGAAGCTTCGACGCCTGGGAGTTCCTCGCGGAGGCGTCGGCGGCGCTGACCCGGATCAGGCTGGCGGAGGATCGCCCCGACCAGGCGATGGAGTCCTCCGCCGAGGCGTGCGATGTCATCGCCGACAAAGGCATCTGGATCTGGGGGACCGAGATCGTTCCCGCACGCGTACGCGCGCTGACCGCCGTAGGCGCGATGGACGAGGCTCGTGACCTCATCGCGAGCTTCGAAGCGGGGCTTGCGGGCCGGGACATGCCCGCGCCGTCGGCGGCGGCTGTCGAGTGCCGTGCCGTGGTCGCCGAGGCTCAGGGCGAGCACGCGTCCGCAGTCGAGCTGTACGCGCGGGCGGCCGGAGCCTGGGCCGCGCTGCCCCGGCCGTATGACGCCGCGCTGGCCCGGGAACACCAGGCGCGGAACCTGATCCGGGCGGGTGCCGAGGAGCAGGGACTGGAACTGCTCGCCGAGGTGCTGACCTCCTTCGCAGCCCTGCCGGCCGGCGGAGACGTGGACCGGGTCGCGCGTACGCTGCGCGAACACGGCAAGCCGGTGCCGCGTACCTGGCGAGGTGGCCGCAAAGGCTACGGCTCGGACTTGTCCCCACGGGAACTCGAAGTCGTCGAGCTGGCCGCCGAGGGTCGCACGAATCAGGAGATCGCCCGCCGGCTGCACCGCTCCCATCACACCGTGGCCAGCCAGCTGAAGTCGGCCATGCGCAAGCTGGAAGCCACGTCGCGGACGACGTTGACGGCGAAGGCGATCGCGGCCGGTGTCGTCGCCGAACCCGGGACACGCGACCACTGATTCATCCGAGTTCCCGGACGTTTGGCCCCGGCCACCGAGTTCTTTCACCAGCTCTAGGTATCGCGATCGCGGGCGGTCTTGATCAGGATGCTGACCATGCCAGATCGCGACGACGAGGACCAGAACCAGGCGATGCCCCCCGTTGAGGACGGCGTACGCGAGCGTACGACCCCAGCGCCCGCGAACGGCGACCAGCCGCGTACCCGGCCAAGCGGCGAGCCAGGCGCCCCATCCCACGACCGGTACGTGCCGCTGTAGGCGATCACCACCCCCAACCCCCGGAAGGTGAGGCACCCCTCCATGTCCGTCCTATCTCCGAGATGGCGATCCGCCGCAGCCGTGCTGGCTGTGCTGGCGACCGCCCTGGCGGTGACGATCACCGCACCCGCCACGGCCAGCCCTGGCGCGACCGCCACCTCCTCGAAGCCCACGAAGACGCCGAAGGACAAGATCCGGCCCGATCTGCGCAAACAGCTGGACTCGAAGGACCAGGCCGACTTCTGGGTCGCGTTCGAAGCCAAGGCGGATCTGTCGAAGACAGCGTCCATCAAGGACTGGAACGCGCGCGGCACGGCCGTAGCCGCAGCGTTGAAGGCGACCGCGGCGGCCAGCCAGCAGTCGGTCCGCGGGACGCTGGACTCCGCCGGCGTCAAATACCAGAGTTTCTGGGCCACCAACGCGATCAAGGTGACCGGCGGCAAGCGCGCGCTCGTCGAGGCGCTGGCCACCCGGGCCGAGGTGGCGTCGGTGTCACCGTCGTTCAAGGTCGAGCCGCCCAAGGTCACCGCCTCCGCGACGGTGGCCGCGGCCACGGCGAGCGCTGTGGAATGGGGCGTGGCCAACATCCGCGCCGACGAAGTGTGGGCCCAGTACGGCGTACACGGTGAAGGCATCACCATCGCCAGCATCGACACCGGTACGCAGTTCGACCACCCCGCGCTGGTCCGTCAGTACCGGGGCAACAACGGCGACGGCACCTTCGACCACAACTACAACTGGTTCGACGCGGCCGGCACCTGCGGTCCCGTTCCCTGCGACAACCACGGCCACGGCACCCACACGATGGGCACGATGGTCGGCGACGACGGCGCCGGGCACCAGATCGGCGTCGCCCCCGGGGCAAAATGGATCACCGCCAACGGCTGCTGCCCGGACGACACCGCGTTGATCGCGTCCGGACAGTGGATGCTGGAGCCCACCGATCTCAACGGGCAGAACCCGGACGCGAGCAAGCGGCCCAACATCATCAACAACTCGTGGGGTTCCACCACGCCGAGCGACGAGCCGATCCTCGAGGACATCAGCCTGGCCTGGACCGCCTCGGGCATCTTCGGCATCTTCGCCAACGGCAACTCCGGCCCGGCCTGCCAGACCAGCGGCTCACCGGGCAGCCGGGTGATCAACTACTCGGTCGGCGCGTACGACTCGAGCAACGCGATCGCCAGCTTCTCCTCGCGGGGGTCCGGTCAGGACGGCTCGATCAAGCCCGACATCTCCGCTCCCGGGGCGTCGATCCTGTCCAGCCTGCCCGGTGACCGATACGAAGCCTGGGACGGAACGTCGATGGCCACCCCGCACGTGGCCGGAACGATCGCGCTGCTGTGGTCGGCGGCCGGTGGCCTGGTCGGCGACATCGACGAGACGCGTGCCCTGCTCGACGGGACGGCGATCGACAGCCCGGACGGCCAATGCGGCGGCACCGACGCCGACAACAACGTGTTCGGCGAAGGCCGTCTCGATGCGGTGGCCCTGCTCAAGTCGGCCCCGATCGGGCCGGTCGGCCGGGTCGCGGGAACGGCCACGGACACGGCGGGTACGCCGATCGCCGGGGCGCAGATCACCGTCGCCGGGCCGGTCACCCGTCAGCTGACCACCACGGCCGACGGCGCCTTCGCGTCGGGGATCCTGCCGATCGGGACATACACCGTCAGCGCGAAGAAGTACGGCTACGAGGTTCCCAGCGCCACCGTGCAGATCACCCAGGACGTGACGTCGACCGTCGCGCTCAAGCTGGTGCCGTTGCCCTACAAGACGGTCAGCGGCACGATCACCGACGGGTCGGGCCACGGCTGGCCGCTGTACGCCAAGCTGAGGATCGACGGGTACACCGAAGGCCCGATCTTCACCGACCCCGTCACCGGCCGCTACAGCGTTCGCCTGCCCGCGTCCACGGCGTACCAGGTGCACGTGTTCCCGCAGTACGACGGCTACGCCACCAGCGACCGCACGGTGCAACTCGGCGACGCCGACCTCACCTACGACCTGTCGCTGACCGCCGACCAGTCGAGCTGCACCGCGCCGGGCTACCGGTGGAACGGCATCGGCGAGGACTTCACGGGCTGGACCAGCGGCACGACGGACGGCTGGACGACCTCCGGCCAACCGGCGTGGCGTTTCGACAACCCCGGCTACCGCACCGCGCCCAACGACGGAGGCGGCCGGTTCGCCGTCGCCGACGCGGCGTACGCGGGGGTCAAGCGCTTCGACACCACGCTCACCTCACCGGCGTACGACCTGTCCGCTCAGGACAGTCCGGAGATCAGCTTCGACACCGCGTACTACGGATCGAGCAACCAGCGGGCCGACGTGGACGTCAGCGTCGACGGCGGCAAGACCTGGACGAACGTGTGGCAGAAGACCACCGGCAACTCCTTCGGCCGGGTCACCGTCGCACTGCCGCAGGCCGCGCATCGCACCGGCGTCCGTGTCCGGTTCCACTACCAGGGCCGCAACGGCAACTGGTGGGCCTTGGACAACGTCTTCGTCGGGACGCACGCCTGTGTCGTGACCGAGGGCGGGCTCGTCGTCGGATTCGCCAAGGACACCACCGGTGCCTCGGTGTACGCCACCGTCGCGCGTACCGCCGCCGCGCAGGAGAAGACCGCCACCGTGACCACCCCGATCGACTCGAATCTCGGTGACGGCCTCTACTGGCTGTTCAGCTCAACGACCGGGCCGACCGAGCTCATCGCTACCGCCGCCACCTACACCAGCGCCACCGCGACGGTGCCGGTGGTCAAGAACGCCATCGTCACCCAGGACTGGACCCTGACCAAGGTCGGCGGCTGACATGACGACCTTCACGCCAAGGAGCCGCCCCGTGATCCGGGCATATCGCAGACTCATGGTCGCCTCCGCGGCCGCCCTCCTCGTCGTCACCGCTGGAACCGCCGCCACCGCGGACCCGGCCACGACGGATCTGACCACCACGACTACAACCTCGGCGACCACCGACGGCGGATTGTTGTTGCCGGGCCTGACGGCATCGGCCTACACGATCACCCTGATCACCGGTGACCAGGTCACGATGCAGCAGACCAGTGGTCGCTACACCGTCACCGCCACGGCGGCTCAGCGCGCCGACGGCACGATCCCCGCCATCGATGTCAAAGCCAAGTTCGGCGCCGATTCGGCGGTTTCCAGTGTGATCGCACTGCCGGCCGACGCCGCCGGACTGGTCAAGGCCGGTGTCGTCGACCGCAACGCGTTCGACGTGCTCTGGCTGGCGAAGCGATCGGCGGCGGGCGACACCTCGCTGCCGGTGACGGTCAAGTTCGGCTCCGGGCTGGACGTCGCGGCGCTGACCGAGGCCGCATCCGTCCTGCCCGGTGCCGCGGTCGCCGCGACCAGCCAGGCGGCCGGCACGGTCGACGTCCGCGTCGACGCCGCCAAGGCCACCCAGTTCTGGGCCGGCGTCGTGGCCTCCGGCTCCGCCGGGGACCTCACGGACTATCTGGTACGCGGCGTCGCACCGAAGCTGGAGCACGGCGTACTGGGGCTCTGGCCGACGGGCCACCGTTCCTCGACGATGACGCCGCAGACCGACACGGGCCAGCCGCAGTTCGACGTCACCTGGACCATCACCGCACCCAGCGGCGCGCAACAGCAGAACTGCAACGGACTCATCGTGACCATGTGCCTGTTCGTCGAGCCCAGCTTGGCCCAGGTCGGCGGGTCGGCGATCGGAACGCCGTACGCGTTGCAGAGCCTGAGCTGCGTGACGATCGATCCCTGCACGGGCTATGAGGCGAAGTTCCGGGTGCCGGCCGGCGTCTACGAGGGCGGCGGTCTGATGACCTTCCGGCTCGCCGGCGTCGACCAGATCTTCAACTTCGAGGTCCCGGAGTTCACCGTCGACCAGAACCTGACCATCACGACGGACGGCGGCTCGGCTCAGCAGCTGACCGTCGAGACGCCCCGGCCGAACGAGACCTACAACGGCACCCTGCTCACCTACCGCAGCTTCGCCAACGGCGCCGGCGGGGTCTCGATGGTGTTCACCATGTACGGCCACGCCAACTACTGGGCGGTGCCCAGTGCCCCGATCACGGTGGGCACCTTCCACCTGGGCCAGAACTGGGTCCTCGGCGAGCCATACGTCAGCATGAAAGTCGTCAAGCCCACCAAACG
Source organism: Hamadaea flava (assembly GCF_024172085.1). Lineage (NCBI taxonomy): Bacteria > Bacillati > Actinomycetota > Actinomycetes > Micromonosporales > Micromonosporaceae > Hamadaea > Hamadaea flava. The sequence goes on from NZ_JAMZDZ010000001.1 coordinate 8,014,553, forward strand.
GCCGCTGGCCGCGATTCAGGCCGGCAACAACTACTGGGTGAGCCAGTCGTTCGCCCACTTCACCGGACGGCAGACCCTGGAACTGGTCGACGGCGGCCTGGGCCGGGCGGAAGACCTGGCCAAGATCGACGCTCGGGGCAAGCTCGTGATGCTGCAGATCGACGACGACAAGCTCGGCGGCATCTGCGAAATCGGCACGCCGGCGCTCGACCGCGCGAAGGCCGCCGGCGCGGTCGGCGTACTCGTCGACCCGGTTGCCAGCAACGGGCCGTGGCCGACCACGGTGTGCGAGTTGCTGCCGATCCTGCCGGCCTTCTGGAACCAGCCTTCGCAGGGCCGCCCCGAACTCCCGTACGCCGCGGTCACCCACACCGAGGCGGAGCAGCTGCTCGCGATGATGCGTACCGGGACCGTCAAGATCGAGGTCACCGGGTCGTCGCAGATCAGCCCGTACGTCTACAACCTGCACCTCTACCACGAAGGGCAGATCCCGGCCTCGCTCCACACCAAGCTCAGCGACAGCCAGCTCGCCGAGGTCCAGACGACCCTGAACGGATCGCCCACCGAACCCGACACGATGACCTACTCGGCCTTCCGCAAGAACCAGCACGCGACGGGCGGCGTCATGCTGGTCGGCCTCACCGGGGGCGTCCGCTACACCACCTACCAAGGACCGGTCTCACCCGACCTGGTCCGGGTCCAGCGGGACCTGTCGAACCATGGAACCGTGGAGGTGGTCGACCAGGCGGGCCCGATCGGTTCCCAGCAGTGGGGGACCGGACCGCTGGTGCCCGGCGCGCCGGAGCTGTCGACCAAGGTCTTCGAGGCCCGGCCGGGCGACTTCGACGGCGACGACTTCTACACCGCGGTCACCATCTGCTCGTTCTGCCGGCAGGGCGACACCTTCTATCCGCTCCTGCACCTGATCACCGGGGCGAGCCCGAACATCGTCAACGGTGCGTACATCTTCGCGCCGGAGAACCTGCACATGTACGCCGACGGCAAGGAACTGGCGCAGGGCAGCGACTTCCTCTGGGGCGCGGTCTACGACCTGCCCGAGGAGGCCAAGCGGTACGAGCTGACCGGGTCCAACAACGGCGGCGCCACCACGACGAAGTGGGGCTTCACCTCGGCGGCGCCGACCGCGGACGGCCGGCAGCAGGGAACCTGGTGCCCGCAGGGGATCGGCGTGCTCTGCCGATCCGAGTCGCTGCTGTTCCTGCGCTACGACGCCGGGCTCGACGCGACCGGTTCGATCACCGGTGGCGGCAAGCACGAACTGCGGATCACGGCGTACCACCAGGGCATCGAAAGCGCGACCACCGGGAATCTGGAGTTGTCGCTCAGTTTTGACGGCGGGACCACCTGGCAGCCGGTGAAGGCGACGGCCAAGGGTGGCGGAGAGTTCGTGGCGAGCTACCGCGCACCGCGCGCCGGCGAGACCGACGGCACGGTCAGCATCAAGGCCAATGCCTCGGATCGCGACGGCAACACGATCGAGCAGACCGTGCTCGGCGCGTTCACCGTCAAGTGATCGACGGGTGCGAAGGCCCGCGTGGGCCTTCGCACCCGTCCTGTGTGGAGATGTCAGACGAGGCCCAGGACGATCGCGACGGTGCCGACCGTCGCCATGAGCAGGGCCGAACCGGGATGCATACCGATCGAGAGCCGGATGTCGTGCTTGCGCCAGACCAGCCAGATCCCCGGGAACAGGAAGATGAGCTTGGACAGCACGGTCCACGGCGCCCAGAAGTGATACACCGAGAACAGGACCGTGTTGAGCACCGGCGCTCCCCAGCGCAGATGGGCGATGCGAGGCAGCAGGAAGCCGCGGAAGTAGAACTCCTCGATCAGGGGCAGGGTGAATCCGGTCAGCGGCAGGCACACCAGCATGGTGATCACCAGCATCGAGTGCGAGTATCCGTCGAGATAGGTGGTGGCGCTGCCACCGGCCCCTTCGAACGGGACCCAGGTGAAGAAGGTCTCGTAGACGACGTTGTCCAGCGGCACGAGGGCGAGCGAGACCACCGTCATCCAGACCATGAGACCCGCGATCATCGCGGTGACCTTCCCCCGTGGGATCGGCTTGTCCAGGTAGCCGACCACACCCTGGAGCGAGTATCGGCCGTTGCGTCGGCGGCCGAGCCACAATAATCCGAACAGGACCGGAATGAGGACGATGACCAGGGCGATCGCCCAAGCCAGGAAGATCGGATATGCCATCGCCTTGACCAACGGTTCGGCGATGAACAGGTACGCGGCGACGATCAGGGCGCCGGGCACCAGGTGCAGCGCGATCGACAGAGCGACGGAGTGGCGGTCGGCCAGCAGCAGCTCGACGATGCGGTTCGGCCGGGCCGCTGTCGCCGCGGCCGTGGGGGTCAGCGTGTTCTCCATGCCGAGAATGGTTGGCCCGAGCGCTGTCGCGGCCCTGTCACGGCCCTGACATCGGCTCAGTGCGATCTGTCAGTCGGCAGGACGACGAGCTTTCCGTGCCTGCGCAGGTCGCAGCCCCGCTCGCGGGGGAGCCCGGCCTTTGGGAGATCGGCGGAGCCGATCACCCCTCCAGCAGACTCCGCCGACGCAGGACATACACGAAGCCGAGACCGACGAGCAGCAACAACAGGGCACCGCCGATGAGTAGCCGGAGGCTCGCGCCGGTCACCGGCATGGATCCGCCTGACCCACTCGTGGTCGCGCCGGCGGTCGGAACGCTGTCCGTCGGAGTCGGCGACGGGCTCGGCGGCACGACCGGCGACCAGGCCACCGTGTTGTCGGTACTCGTGGACGCGGCGCTGTCCAGCCCCGCTGCGCTCTTGGCCGCCCCGGCCGGAATCGCCGCGGTCACCGTGCCGTCTGTGGTCATCCCGGTGACGTTCACCGTGTACGCGGCACCGCTGCCGGCGACAGTGGCGACCAGGGTGCCGCCGACGGTGCTGCCGGCGAAACTGATGTCGGCGGCGTCGAAGCCGGTGACCGGTTCGCTGAACGTGACCGCGAATTCGATCGCCGTCAGCGACGTCGGATCAGTCTGATCGGGTTCCTGCTCGATCGTCACCGTCGGTGCGACCGGCGTCCAGTCCACAGTGTTGTCCGTGCTGGTCGAGGCGGCGCTCGGATTGCCTGCCGCGTCGGTCGCGGCACCCGCGCCGATCGACGCCACCACCGTGCCTTCGGTGGTCATCCCGATGACCTTCACCGTGTACGCAGCAGCGCTGCCGGTGACGGTCGCGGCGAGGGTGCCACCAGCGGTACTCCCGGTGAAGCTGATGTCGGCGGCGTCGAAGCCGGTGACCGGCTCGCTGAAGGTGACCGCGTACGCGATGGGGGTGGTCGACGCCGGATCGGTTTGACTGGGAACCTGATCGATGATCACCGTCGGCGCGGTGCCGTCGGGCGTCCAGGACACGCTGTTGTCTGTGCTCGTGGACGCTTCGTTCGGCTCGCCGCCGCCGTTGGTCGCGACACCCGCCGCAATACCGGCGACGACGGTGCCTTCGGTGGTCATCCCGGTGACGCTGACCGTGTATGCGGCGGCGCTGCCGGTGACGGTTGCGACCAGGGTGCCGCCGGCGGTGCTGCCGGTGAAGCCGATGTCGGCGGCGTCGAAGCCGGTGACCGGTTCGCTGAACGTGACCGCGAAGTTGATCGGAGCCGAGGACGTCGGGTCGCTTTGTGCCGGGGCCTGATTGATCGTCACCGTCGGCGATGCCGCGTACGCCGGAGCCGCGAGCAGCTGGCTCAGGACCAACACCGTGCCGAGCAGGATTGCGGAACCGGCACGAGCCGACATGGCGTACCCCTTCGAAGGACCGGTGACCGCTGCAAGGTAACACGGTGATTCGTGCGAAACCCGCACTTCTTTCGTTGGTACGGTCGTCTATCGCTTCAGGATGGTTCGGCTGCCTGCGGTGGCGCTTTGGCCCCGCGTTTGGCAAGCAAGCCGGCGAGCAGCATGACTACCACGCCGATCGCCACGCCGCACAACGTCCACAGCACCCGGTAGCCCTCGGCGCCGTAGTCGGAGGGCGACGGAAGGTCGATCAGGACCAGCACTCCTGCGGCGATGGCCGCGGTATAGATCGCGTAGTTCCAGAAGCGGATCGCCACCCCGTGCATCAGCAGGACGAGCGCGACCATTTCGAGTCCGCGTAAGGTCGTCACCTGATTGACTCCGTTGACGCCGGCCGGGATCAGCAACAGCAGCGCGGCCGCGGCGGCGCCGATCAGCGCCCCGGCGACGCGCTGCATGCCGACGAGGGTCGTCTGCTGCAGGCCGGGCTGCATCGTCACGATGGCCGCGATCGGCATCCAATAACCGTGCGAGAGGTTCAGCCCGAACGCGAGTGCGACCGTCACGGCGATGACGACCGCGCGGACCACCGCGTACATGATCAGTGGCCGCGTCAGCTTCCGTTGAGCGGTATCGCCTGGCAGTTCCGCGATCGGCTGGGGACGGTCCGACCGCCCGCGGATCAGCCACTCGGCGAACGTCACCACGATCCACAGCGCCGACCCGCCGATCCAGGCGACCACCTGCGCCCAGGTGTGGTTGGTAATGCGGGATTGCTGATCGATGCCGACCGCGAATCCGAGAGTGATGAGGAACCAGAGATTGAGCAGCAGCCCCGCCGCGAAGCGATGCGCCCCGAGACCGATGGCCAGCCCGGCGGCCAGCGTCACCACAAAAGCCGCGAGCACCAGCCAGCCCCAGGCCGCCTGCCCGAGACCGAACCCCAGAGCGGTCAGGCCCGCGCCGATCAGCGCGAACACGGCGATGCGCAGAGCGCGTCGCCCGTAACCGCCGCCCGGGTCGGCCAGCCAGGCGAACAACACGCCGAACAGTGCGCTGAGCAGGTACTGCTCGTTGCCGAACGCCCAGAAGACCAGCATCGGCACTAGTGCGACGTCCAGGAACAGCACTGCCCGGGGCCAGTTGACTCCGGCAGGGTTGACCGCGAACACCTTCGACAGCACTTTCACGGAGGGCCCCCGCTGTCGTTGCCTCGATTGCTCAAACCGATGGTTCCGTTGAGTCCGTTACGCGCTTATTGTCCACGCGTGAAGGGTGCTCGGAGGCGCCTACGGCCATTCGGTCATCGGGGCTCGCAAAGGCAGGCCGAGCCGCGACCCATAAGCCGAAGGTTAAGCCTGCGATACCATCGTCGCCGTTGATCGCCTGCTCAGAAGCCCTGACGATGAAACTCCACCGCGGATTCGAGCGGCACAGACCCGAGGGATTGCATGAAACTCACTGTTCGCATCGCCCATCGCGACGAATTGCCCGCACTGACGACCTTCCCGAACGACGACGAGCGCAACGGCGCAACCGCTGCGTACCTGGCCGGTCTGCTGGAAAGTGGGTGCACTCGGCCAGAGTGGTGCGTGGTCGCCGAGCGCGACGGCCGGCTGACCGGCAACGTCGTGCTGTGGACGATTCCCGGTCGCACGGCGCCGATGGACCTCGTGCTGCTGGAACCGGGCGATCCGGACACAGGGGAGGCGCTGCTGGCACACGCCGCGGACCTGGCCCGCTCGCTCGGCGCGCAGTCGCAAGGGCACGTCCTCGACTCCCCGGCGCAGGCCCCGCAGTTCCAGCGGGACCCCGAGTCGCGCGAGAAGCTGCTGGCGGCCGCCGGCTTCACGATCAGCCGCGACGGCTGCCGGTTCCTGTGGACCGCGAACGATCCGATGCCGAACCAGGACGAGCGCCTGCACTGGCGTTCGCTGACCGACCTGGGCGAGGAACCCTTCGTGGACCTGCTCGCCGACACCTTCACCGACACCAAGGACTCGATCTTTCAAGCCGAGATCGCCGAACACGGCCTACGTGGCGCGGCCGAACGCAATCTCGCCGAGATGCAGGAAATGGATCACGAACCCGCCTGGTTCGAGATCGGCTACGACGAGCGCGACCAGCCCGTAGCGATCAGCCTGCCCGCGCGGACGAGCAACTCGGCAGTGATCGGCCTAGTCGCCGTCGCGCCGGCCAGCCGGGGCCAGGGGTACGCCACCAGCGTGGTCGCCCGGGGCACCCAGCTGCTGGTCGAAGCCGGCGCCGACGAGATCCGCGGCGACTGCGACGCGGGCAACATCGGCATGTTCAAGGCGTTCCAGCGCGCGGGCTACCACAACTTCGCCAACCGGAAGATGTTCAGCCGCCCGTTGTGACGGGCCGCTTCAGCAGAACGGGCCGACCGTTCAGCAGAACGGGCCGAATCGAAGGTCCCACCGTCCGGCGACGACCTCGGCGATGTAGGGGTGCCTGCGCCAGCCGCGGCAGCGTGCGACGATCAGCAGCCGCCACGCATCCGGGGTCACACCGGACGGTGACCCCGGTAGCAGGCGTACGCGGCGACCCAGGCAGGCCCCGCATCGGCCGCAGACCGTCGAGTCCGCCAACGCCTGGGCGAGCACCTCGACCAGCTCGGCTTCCGACTCGGTCGGCGCGGCGGAGGGCAGATCAGCCGCGCCGGACCGCCACGATAACCACGAACTCGACGGCAGCCCCCACTCCATTCGGACACCATCGCCCCGCCGCGAGGTTCTTCGCGCCCGTCATAGTCCCTGGTCCAAACCAGGGTTGCCGGGGTGCCCGGGACGCTAGGCTCGGACGATCTGAGGTCGCGGGTCCCGCGAAGTCACCCTCCGTGGAGGCGCCATGGAGACGGGACGGCCAGCCGTCCGGCTGTTCGGCCGAGAACGTGAGTGCGAAACCGTAGATCGCCTGGTGGACGCCGTTCGTTGCGGACGTGGCGGCGCAATCGTCGTACGCGGCGTGCGGGGGATCGGCAAGTCCGCCCTGCTGGACTACACCGCGGCAGCGTGCACCGGCCTGCGCCTCGTCCGCATCAACGGCATACCGGCGGAGCGGCACCTGGCGTACGCGGTCCTGCACCGAACCTGCGCACCGCTTCTCGACCGGATCGATAGTCTGCCGGCTCCGCAAGCCGACGCGCTTCGCGTCGCTCTCGGCCTCGCGGCAGGTCCCGCGCCGAATCCGATGCTCGTCGCCTCGGCCACCCACGGCCTGCTGACGAGCGAACCCACGGTCTGCCTGGTCGACGATGCGCAATGGCTGGACTTCCTGTCGACCCGGGCTCTGGCCTTCGCGGCCCGCCGGCTGGATACCGAAGCCGCTCTGCTGGTGCTCGCGGGGCGGGTGGACAATTTCGCGGGGTGCGTGGACGACTTCGCCGGGCGAGCGGACGACTTCGTCGGGCGCGGGGGTGCCTTCGCCGGGCGGGTGGGCGACTTCGCCGGGCGGGTGGGCGATGATGAGTTCGGCGACCTGCCCGAACTCCGCCTGCACGGCCTCCCGGACGGGTCGGCGCGGGAACTGCTCGCCTCGGTCCTCCCCGGGCCACTGGACCAACGCGTGCGGGAGCAGTTGCTGGCCGAGGCGCGCGGGAATCCGTCGGCGCTGCTCCATCCGCCGAGTAGCCGGGGGTACGCCCACCTCCCCGGCGACTACCACGATCACCCGCACCGCGAGCCGGCCGAACTCGAAACGGCATTCCGGGAGCGGATCCGGAAACTGCCGGCCGGGGCCCGTGGGATCCTCGTGCTCGCGGCCGCCGAACCCACCGGTGACCCGATCGCCGTCCGGGCCGCTGCCCGCAACCTCGGGCTACCGCCGAGGGCCGCCGCACTCACCGCCGATGCCGGGCTGCTCGAGGTGGACGCGACGGTGCGGTTCGGGCACCCGCTCGCACGATCGGCCGCGTACGGGTCGGCCAGCCGTCGTGAACGCCAGGCAGCCCATCGAGCGCTGGCCGAAGTGATCGATCCGATCACCGATCCGGACCGCCGCGCATGGCACCGCGCCCGCGCTGCCCACGGCACCGATGATCAGCTGGCCGACGACCTGGTTCGCTGGGCTCGCCGCGCACAGGTTCGCGGCGGGCTGCCGGCCGCCGCCGCGTTTCTGGAACGGGCCGCGACGTTGACGACCGACCCGGCGAAGCGCGTCGAGCGGACGCTCGCGGCGGCGGAGGCGATGATCCCTGCCGGGGACTTCGCCGCGGCTCGGCAACTGCTGACGCGCGTTCGCCCCGGTCCACTCGACGAGCGCCAGGCAGCACGCCAGGATCTGCTCCGGGCCAGACTCGAGTACGCCTCGCGTACCGGCGACGGCGTCACGTCGCTGATCCGGGCGGCACAACGGATGGAGCGACTGGATGCCGGGGCAGCCCGGGCGGCGTACCTCGACGCGTTCGGGGCCGCTCATGCGGCGGGCGCTCCGCAGGCGGACTCTCCAATTCGAGCGGCAGCCCGCACGGTGCTCCGGTCGGCGCGACTGCGCTCTGGCACTCGCCCGACCGATCGGCTTCTCGTCGGGCTGGCAACGCTCTACGACAGCGGACCGGTGCAGGCGATGCCGGCCTTGCGCGAGGCGTTGGCTGCCTGGTCTGGTGAGTCCTTCGAGGCCGTCCTCCGATTCGGCGGGCCGGCTGTCGCCGCCGCTATGCACAGCTGGGATGATCAGGCGCTGATCCGGACCGTTGGACGCGTGATCCACCTGGCCCGTCAGGCCGGTGCGCTCGGCGACCTCCTGTCCGCCCTTGAGCTGCGAGTCCCAGTGGAACTGCTGCGCGGCCGGCTGGCCAAGGCGGCAGCACTGGCCGACGAATTCGGCAAGATCAGCTACGCGATCGGGGTCGAGTCGGCGGCACCGCAGGCATGTCTGGCCGCGTTCCGAGGCGCGTCGTTCCGGGGCGTGGCGTTCCGAGGCGTTGCCGAAGGTGCGTTCTTCGGAGCAGGCCCCGACGGCGGGTTCCGCCACGGACTGACCAGCGGCACGGTGGACGATCCCGGCTCCCGTCTCGGCACGGCCACCGTCCAGTGGGCCCGGGCGGTCCAGGCGAACGGACATGGACAGTACGAGGAAGCGAATGCCGCCGCCCGCATCGCGGTGGACACCGTCGAGTTCGGCCCCGGCCAGTGGGCACTGGCGGAGCTCATCGAGTCCGCGGCGCGTACCGGGGCGGCCGGTGACCTGCGGGAGGCGCTCGATCGCCTCTGCGACCTGGCCCAAGCGGCCGGGACGGACTGGGCATTGGGTATCGCGGCCCGGACGCGGGGCGTGGCGCCGACCGGGTCCGATCCCGAATCGTGCTTCCGGGAAGCGCTCGACCGGCTCGCGCGCACGTCGCTGCGTACCGAGTCGGCCCGGACGCACCTGCAGTACGGCGAGTGGCTGCGCCGGCAAGGACGGCGAGTGGACGCGCGGGACCAGCTGCGTACCGCGGTGGACATGTTCAGTGCAGCTGGACTCGACGGGTTCACCGACCGGGCGAATCGGGAACTCCGGGCGACCGGTGAAAGCGTCCGTCCGCGCCGCAACGGACCCGACAACTCGCTCACCGCGCAGGAGTCCGTCATCGCCAGGCTGGCCCGAGCTGGAATGTCCAATCTGGAAATCGGCGTCGAGCTGTTCATCAGTGCGCGAACGGTGGAGTGGCATCTGCGCAAGGTGTACGTCAAGCTCGGCATCTCCTCGCGGCGGGAACTGCGGCGAGTGCTCACCGACAGCCGCGCCCTGCCTGACGGCGCCGGGCTCAGCCCCGTCAGCTCCGGCGACGGGGCCGGGTGACCCGTCAGCTCCGGCGGCTGGGCTCGTTGACCCGTCAGCTCCGGTGAAGGTGCCGGGTGAGGCGGGGCGATCGGCCGCGGACCGGGGCGGTGCCGGGCGGGTCCGGCACCGCCCCCGACCGTTTCAGAGGTCTCGCATGGGACGGAACCCGGCCCGGACCTCTTCGACGAACAGTTCTGGCTCCTGCCAGGCGGCGAAGTGGTTGCCCTGGTCCACCTCGTGGAAGTAGATCAGCCCTGGATAGGCCCGTTCGGCCCAGCTCCGTGGCGCCTGGTACAGCTCACGTGGGAACACGCTCACCGCGGTGGGCACCGTCGCGCCCTTGACCTCGAAGAAGTCGAGAGTGTTCTCCCAGTAGAGCCGGCCGGAGGAGATCCCGGTGTTGGTCAGCCAGGTCAAGCTGACGTTGTCGAGCACCTCGTCCCGGGTCAGGTTGCCGACCGGCCTGCCGTTGAAGGCCGCCGTGATGTCGTCGTAGCTGTGCGCGTCGTGGTCGAGCATCCACGCCGCCAGCGCGACCGGCGAGTCCGCCAGGCCGTACAGGGTCTGGGGGCGCAGCTTCATCTCGGTCGCGTACGCGATGCCCTTGGCGTAGACGGCCAGCAGCTGTTCGTAGGCGCGCCGCTCGTCGCCGCTCAAACCGTTGGGCGTGGGCGTTCCACTCAGCAGCAGCTCGGTCAGCTCCGACGGCACGGTGCCAGGCATGTTGGAGTGGATGCCGACCAACTCCGGCGCGGCGTCGTGCCCCATGACGTCGGTGATCTGCGCGCCCCAGTCGCCGCCCTGCGCGACGAAACGGTCGTATCCCAGCCGCTTCATCAGTGTCACCCAGGCCCGGGCGATGTGCGGCGGATCCCAGCCGGGCGAGGTCGGCTTCCCGGAGAACCCGTAACCGGGCAGGGACGGGACGACCACGTCGAAGGCGTCCGCGGCGTCGCCTCCATACGCGGGCGGGTCGGTCAGCGGACCGATGACGTTGAGCATCTCGACGATCGACCCGGGCCAGCCGTGCGTGAGGATCATCGGCAGCGCGCTGGGGTGGCTCGACCGGACCTGGACGAAGTGAATCGGCAGGCCGTCGATCTCGGTCATGAACTGCGGAAACGCGTTGATCCGGCGCTGAACCCGACTGTAGTCGTAGCCATCAGCCCAATACGCGGCCAGTTTCTGCATCGTCGCGAGCTGTACGCCCTGTGTCACGTCCGGCACGGTCTCGCGGTCCGGCCACCGGGTCGCCCGGACCCGCTGCCGAAGATCGTCCAGATCCTGCTGAGCTATCTCGACCAGGTACGGGCGAATGGCCGTTTCGGTGCTGGTCACTGACATGGTGCAGCCTCCTGAAGGGTAGGCGGGCCTCTCCCTTCGAAGCCTGACCGAGCGCCGCACTCCTCGGACCCGTGAAAGTCCCTGGTCCGCACGCTTCAGGCGAGCACACGACCGGGCGCCACGACGGCGTACCCGAAGCGATCGCTACGGTCGGCCGTCGGTGTCGCGCGTATGGCGGGTCGCCCACTCCAGCGCGTAATCGGCCACCTGTTCCCAGCCGGGCTCGACACCGGTGAAGTGCGATCGCTCCGGGAACTCGTAGAGCTCGGTCAGCGAGTCGGAGTTGCGGTACTTCTTCGCGTTGGAACGGATCACCGACGGTGGCATCAGATGGTCCTTGCCGCCGCTGATGAACAGCAAGGGCGCGCGGTCGTCCAGGTCGTAATCGACCCACGTCTCCTGGTGGCCCGGCTTCCAGTTGGCGATCAGGCCGTACGCCCACACCCAGCTTCCGGGCGCCGGGATGTGCAGCCGGTCGTAGGCCGCGTCGGACTCTTCCCTGGTACTGGTGTTCGCGAAGGCGTAGTGGAACTGTTCCTTGGTGAAGCCCACCGCCCGGTGCCGGTTGGCCGGGTTCGACAGGATGGGAAACAGCGACTTGATCTGCGACGGCGGGTTCACCCGTACGCCCTCGGGCGGAGCCGAGTCGATCGTGACGGCGGCCGCGCCAAGCCCGCGATTGACCAAGAGCTGGGTGAAGGTCCCACCGAACGAGTGGCCCATGATGATCGGCGGCCGGTCCAGCGCCTCGACCACCTCGATGAGATGGTCGAGCGTCGCGGGGACCGATGCCTCGGCGATGATCTCGGGGTGCTCCCGCAGCGCCTCGACCTCGATCTCGAATCCCGGGTAGGTCGGGACGACGACCTGGTGTCCCTTCGCCTGATAGTGCTCCACCCAGCGGTCCCAGCTCCGGGCGGTCATCCAGAGCCCGTGAATCAATACGATCGGCAAAGTGTCCGTCGACGACGCGGTCACGGCGATCCCTCCTTAGTGGCTGCGCCAATGGTCGGCCGCTCGGACGACGGCCGCCTCACCCTGAAGGCATGAGGTTGCGGCCGGCTCGACATCGGCGGCCGGGACACGGCGTCCCAGCCGCCCGGCTCACTTCGTCGTACTCACCAGGTCTGGACGTCAGCGCCCGTGGTCACCAGCCAGAGAGCGCGGAACGCGTGGCTGGCACGGCCGTTGAAGTCGTCCGCCCGGAGCGTCGGGAGGAGGTCCAGCACCGCGCTGATGTGGCCGCACCGGGCTGCCTGGAGGATGAGCAGCTCGGTCGGTCGTTCGCGCCTGGTTCGCGGCGTCTTCTGCAGAGCCGCGTACGCGTCGGCGAGCGCGTCGAGGTCGGCGGCGGTCGGCCGAGAATCCGCGGTTCGCGCGTTCGCCTCCGCCCGCTCCACGAGTTCCTCGTAGGCGTAGCGGGAACCGTAGACCTCTGCCCAGGAGTGAATCAGGTCGGCGCGGCCGAAGCCGGCGAACACTTCGACGGCCTCCCAGCCGTCGAACCAGCCTTCGGCCTGCCACTCTTCCGCGGTGGGGTATCGGAAGGTGAGGACTTCCCGGGTGAGATCCTCGCGTCCGGTGCGAACGAGGTAGGCGAGGAACGGCGTGCTGTAGAAGGTACTGGGGGTTTCGGCGGCGGCCTGCCAGACGGCACGCGCGTCGTCGACGCGCCCGCACTCGATGAGCGCCCACGCGACGGACAGGCGGTGCTCGCCGGAGTTCGTCTCGGGTTCGATGGCGGCGCGGGCCCGATCGAACCACGCGTCGGCGCGGGAGGTGTCGCCCAGCGCCGCATGGGCGCCGCCGACTGCGGAGGCCACGAACGCCACGTTGTAGCGGTCGAGTTCGTCCTCGACATCTTGCTCCGTGAAGGAGAAGACCTCACGCGCCCGGTCGGCCTGCCCGGCAGCGGCGAGGATCATGGCGACGTCGGCGCACCCCCGGAGGTAGTCGACCTGCGTCGGGATCGACTCCAGCAGTTCCGTCGCCTCGACTGCCTCGCCCCGTCGCGCCCGCAACCGCGCCGCGTAGCGCAGATTCTCGCTGACGTGATGATCCCAGCCTGAGTGCAGCGCCGCTCGCGCCGAGCGCGCGAACTGAAACAGGTCGTCCAGCGTCGCGGTGTCGGGCGGCGGCCATTGCCCGGCGACCGTTTCCAGCGCGCTCTGGCGCTGAAATTGCTCCGCATACTCTGCGAGCGGTGAATCGACCTGCCGTGCGGCGGTTGTCGCGTCCGGCACGATCAGCAGCTCACCCCACCGAACCGGCCACGCGAAGCGCCGCTCCACCGCCCAAGCGAGGGCGCCGTCGAGCGCGTCGTGCCGATCGGATGGGGCGATCACCAGTCCCGATTCGAAGGCGACCGCCCAGGTCTCATCGTCGAGGGCGAACGTCGGGCCGGCAGCCGGCTCCCCGGAGTCCCGCAGGTTCTCGCCGATGTCCTCGCCGTCGATCTCCAGCGGGCGCGAACCGCCGGGGGCTCGCATGAACGCGAAGTCCCCGATCGTCTCGCCGGAAGCGGTCTGAACGAAGCGCAGCGCATTCGGACCGACGGCGACGAGTACGCCGTCCGCGCCCCACAGCAGGCCGTACGCGTTTTCCGGAGACTCGACGACCGACAGCCGGTCCGGTGCCTTCCCAAGGGACCAGACTTCGATCTGGCCGGTCTCGGTGAGCCCGGCCGCGTGCAGCCCGTCAGGTGCCCAGGCCCACGTGGCGCCGTCGAGTTCTGCGCGGGAGACCTCCTTCAGGGCCATCTCCACGCCGTAGCCGGTGCCGCTTTCGTCATAGATGACGACTCTCGGCGTGGCATCCGCATCGTTGTCCTCGGGCACCACCACTGCCAGCTGAGCGACCCCGTCATGGCTGCCCCAGGAGAGTTCCGATGCGCCCGGGTGGTTGGGCAGGGTGGTGACTCGCCGCCCGGTCGCCGCGTCGGCGATCACCAGGCGGCTGTCGGTCTGATACGCGACCAGCCGTTCGTCCGGGCTCCACGCCGGGATCGTCCCGCGGCTGTCGGCCTCGGCGAACCACGACATCCGTCCGGTCACGACGTCGATGGCGAAGACGAGGCCATCGCCGTAGCCGAGCAGACGCGCGCCGTCCCGGGACCAGACGGCACGTTCGAGGGCCAGCTGCTCGTCGCCCATCAGGTCGCTGACCGCCGCCGGAAGGTCTTCGGCTAGGAAGGCGACGTTCGGGTTGTCGAGATCGTCGTTGAAGTACAGCGGACCCTCCGCCAACGGCGCGATGCAGCCCGGCACCGCGCGGCCGGACCACATCGTGATGTGGGCACGCGTACCGTCGGGCGCGAAGGCGAACGTGGGCGGACGCGAGTATCCGTCGGTGACGTTGGCGTGGCCCAGCAGATCGGTGCTCGGCCCGAACGGATCCCACGACCCCACCACGTTGGTGTCGAAGGCGAACGCGATCCGCTGCCCGTCGGCCGACCACTGGATCATGTGGCCGTGATCGGGCCAGCCCACCCCGCCCTCGATCCCGTAGAGCGTGTTGACGCAGCGCGCGGTGGGGACTTCCCAGATCTGCAAGATGCCGCCCGCCTCGTAGTCGTCGCCGCACCAGCTGCCGACGGCGAGGTGACGGCCGTCGGGACTCAGCGCGAACCCGCTGATCTCGGCGGGGTGGCCGTCCGGGTGGCGCAGCACCGCGCCGGACGCCACGAGCCGCTCGGTCACGAATCGGTGAGCGTGGGTGACGCCCGACCTCTGCTCCAGCTCGGCGAGCCTGGCCCGCAGCGGTGGCAGATCCCGGGCGGGGGTGAACGCCGACCAGTCCACTTCATGCAACGCGGCCAGGATCGCCTCCGGATCGGCGTCCACCGACGGTAGCGGTGAGAGTACGTCCGAGTAATGTGGAGCGTCCGCGTTGTCGAGAAATTCCATAGTCGGCGACCGTAGCCGATATCTCCGACATTCCCTGTCGGCTCCGTGGTGACCTACACCTGGTGCAGCCAGGCGACGATGAGCACGGCGGCGCCCGCGTAGAGCAGGAGGGTCACCGGCAGCACCCACCATCGGCGACGCTCGCCACCCAGCCAGCGCAGCCACGAGCGACGAAGCCGCACCAGTCCGAGCAGCGCCAGAACGCCGATCGCGATGAACGGGATGCTGATCAGGAAATGAGCGGCCCAAGCGCCACCCTGGGTCGGGCCGCCCCACGCGTTGTCATACGGCCCTGGTTCGACGAGGCCATAGAACACGCCGCGGGCGACACACAAGACGATCATCGCGATCGGAATCAGCGCCAGTACCCCGACAGCGGTAGTCACAGCGGCTTCGCGCGGCTTGATCTTGGTCATGCGGGCGACCTTACGGATCATCCTCCGCGCGGTGCGTCACCCCGTGGAGCCATCTCCGGCGTGGCCCCCCAGTACTACGTGCACTGTGGTTCAGATCTGGGGGAGTGCGCCGAGAAGCTCGGTCGCAGCCGTGACGAGGTCGTGCGCGCGGGAGATCAAGGCGGCGACGACCGCGTTCGTCTCGGCGGCCTTCTCGGTGTCCGCCAGCTGGTGCAGTGCGCGGAGGTCCTGGCCGAGCCTGTCGACGATTCCGGGCAGGTCGTCCGTGGACTTGCGCAGCCGGCCGGCGATGGACTCCAGTCGAAGACCCGCCTGCTCCAACGTCTGGATCGCGCCGATCAGGCCGACGGCCTGGGCCGCGTACAGCCGGTAGCCCTTCGCGGTGCGCTCGGCAGGCGCGAGAAGACCGAGCTGCGTGTAGTAGTCGACCGTCCTGGAACTGACACCCGCTGTGGCGGCCAGTTCGCCTATCCGCATCAACGCCACGACCAGCCCTTCCTCAGCAACCGTACAGTTACGCGTGATAGTTTGCCCCGTGTGGCTGATCCTATCGGCGCGGCGGCCTGAGTCCACAAACCTCCAGCACTGCTGACATGAAGGGAACGCACTCCCATGGTCTTCAAGAAACTGCTCGCTGGGCTCGGCTTCGGCGGAGTCGAGGTGGACACGGTGCTGTCTGCGCAGCCGCCGGTCACCGGCGGTCAGCTGTCGGGTCAGGTCAACTTGCGGGCCAAGTCCGACACCGACGTCGCGGCGATCACGGTGATCCTGCTGGCGGGCGGGCAGCGTGGCGAGATCGAGCTGGGCCGGTTCGCGGTCGCGGGCGGCCTGCGGGTGATGGACGGGCAGACGCCGTCGATCCCGTTCACCGTCCCGCTGCCGGCGAACACACCGTTCACCCGGCTCTACGGCAAGACGATGCCCGGCGTCGGCCTGGGCGTACGCACCGAGGTGGCGGTCGCGTCCGGCAGCGGCAAGACCGACTTCGACCCGATGGCGGTGGACGCCGGCCAGGTGCCGCAGAGCATCGTCGACGCGCTCGGCACGATCGGCTGCCGGTTCGTCCGCAATGAGCTGCGAGCGACCCCGGGCCTGCCCGTCCCGGCCGCACAGGCCATCACCTTCTACGCCCCCATCCCGGAGGGACAGCAGCCCGGCCCGCACATCCCGATGCTGACGTTCCTGTTCGCGGGGACAGGAGCGGACGTGACGACGATCTTCGTCGAGCTGGCGTCCCGGCCCGGTGCGGCCGATCGCTATGACCTCTCGCCGGTGGACGTCGAGCGGCTGACGGCCGACAACGGGTGGACGGCGCAGGTCGACCGCTGGGTCGTGGCCGCGCTGGACAAGCTCGGTCAGCCAGCACCCGTGGCACCCGGTTCCTTCATGCAGCCGCACCAGTCCGGCTACGCACCGCACGGCCAGGGGCGTCCCGGGCAGTACGGCTACGCCGGGCAGGGCCACCAGGGCTACAAGTACGGTGGCTACCACGGCCGACCCGGCATGGGCGGAGCCCTCGCGGCCGGCCTTGGTGGCGCGGCCCTCGGCTTCTTCGGCGGCATGATCATCGGCGACATGATCAGCGACGCGTTCGCTCCCGATGCCGAAGCCGCCGACGGGGCTGGGGCGGAGGACGCCGGGGCCGACAGCGCCGGCTTCGAAGACGCCGGCGCCACCGAGGCCGGCTACGACGGCGGCGGATACGAGGACTTCGGCGGCGGCGACTTCGGTGGCGGCGATTTCGGCGGCGACTTCTGATCCGCTAGACCGGATGAGCCGCCCGCGAAGTACGGCGGGCGGCTCATCGCGGGCTGGGGCGCCGGCCTCGGCTTCCCGGCGATCGTTCTCGATCCCAGCGGAACCGCGGTCGAGGTCCACGTCTTCGAGTCGGCCGACCTTCCGGCGCACTGGCCCCGACTAGACGACTTCGAAGGGCCGAGCTACCAGCGCGTCACAGCGAACGTTCGCACGTCGACCGGTGTCGTTCAGGCGTCGATCTACGCCTTGCGAGCCACGGGAGGCGACGACGCGACGACTGCGCGGTCCGCGCCACCTGGGCCGGAGTCCGTCAGCTGAGCGTCCACAGCGGAGTTATGGCACGTCGGCTGCGTCAAGCCGTTCGAACGGGCCCGGGCCGTCGTGCGGCTTCGACGGCGCGCCCAGGTGACGGGTACGGAGTTCGTCCATCAGCTCCTCGATGAACGCCAGACCTCGCTCGCGTATCAGCTGGTGCCGACGCCGCAGGCCGTCGCTTCCAGGGCGCCAGTCCAGTCCCCAGGCGCCCAGGGCGCAGATGATCGGAAGCGCCTGGATGCCGGCTTCCGTGAGGCTGTAGCGGGCGCGCTGGCCTCGAGCGGCGGTGCCACGGGTGAGGATGCCCGCCTCCACGAGCCGCACCAGGCGGTCGGCGAGGATGTTCGACGCGATGCCCTCGACCGATCCGGTGAGCAGCGCCCGGAAGTAGCGGCGGTCGCCGAAGACGACGTCGCGAAGCACGAGCAGGGACCAGCGGTCGCCGAGTACGTCGACGGCGGCGCTGATCGGACACCCAGGTGGTGACTCCACGACTCCTCCTTGACAGGTATGCCGCCCCAACTATAGTGGTTGCAAAACGCAATCACTATGGATGGGAAGCGGATGGGCCGTTTCGTTTACTCGATGAACGTGTCCCTCGACCTGCGGATCGAGCAGGTACCGGGGGACAACGGCGCCGGCGAGTGGCTGCGCATCGACGAAGAACTGCACCGGGAGGCGAACGCCCGGACGCGGGAGCTGGCGCTCATGGTCCACGGCCGGGTCTTCTACGAGGTCATGGAGGAGTACTGGCCACGCGCGCCGCACGACGCGTCGCTGCCGGACTACATGCGGGAGTACGGGGAGATCTGGACTGCCAAGCCCAAGGTGCTCGTCTCGCGTACGCGGCAGACCGCTGATCACGACACGCGGATCATCGGCGGAGACGACGCGATCGAACAACTGGCGGCATTGCGCGCCCAGACCGACGGCATCATCAGCGTGGGCGGCGCGACGCTTGCCACCCAGTTGCTGCGGGCCAAGCTGCTCGACGAGCTGATGCTCTGGACGCATCCGGCGTACCTCGGATTCGGCCGGCCGTTGTTCGACGACTACGACACGCCGATCGACCTCGAGCTGCTGGAGCAGCGAACACTCCGATCGGGCGTCACGATGCACCGCTACGCCGTCTCCGAAGTAAGCGAGGCACGCTCATGATGAGGGAAGTCGCGAAGGGCGTACGGGTCCACGAGAGTGAGTTCATCGAGAGCAACGCCGTTGCCGTGCAAGGCGAGGCGGGTGTGTTGCTCGTAGACGCCGGGATCACCGACCGGGAAATGATCGCGATCGCCGACGACCTTCGTGCGCTGGGTGGACCGGTCGTGGCGGGGTTCTCGACGCATCCACATTGGGATCACCTGCTCTGGCACGCCACGCTGGGCGAAGCGCCGCGCTACGGCACCGCCCGCTGTGCGGCTGCGATCGAAGCGTTCCTGTCGGACGCGAACTGGCGGGACCTCGTCACGGAGGATCTGCCGCCGGAGATCGAGGTGCCGCTGGACCTGTTGGGCCAGATCGACGGCCTGCCCGCCGGGGCGGTGCGGATTCCGTGGAACGGCCCGGAGGTCCGGATCATCGAGCATCGGGCGCATGCGGCCGGCCACGCGGCCCTGTTCGTCGAAGAGTGTGGCGTCCTCGTCGCCGGCGACATGCTCTCCGACGTCCTGATTCCGATGCTCGATCTGAGCGGTGCCGGGGACCCGATCGAGGAGTACCTCGCCGGGCTGCGGCTGCTCGAAGACGTGGCGGGTGACGTCGACGTCGTCATCCCAGGGCACGGATCGGTCGGCGGAGCCGCTCAGCTGCGCGAGCGGATCGAGCGGGATCGGGCGTACGTGCTCGCCTTGGGTAGGGGCGATACTCCCAGCGACCCGCGGATCGGCCGGTCGGCCAAGCCGGGCTGGGAGTGGGTGACCGATGTGCACGAGGGGCAAGTCCAGGGTTTGGCCGAGATGACTGAACGCGACGGCAGATCAGAATAGCGATCGACCAGCGCGCGACCGCCTTCGATGTCGCGGCTGAAGTTCTTACGGTCTGAGGAAGCCGCGCCCGTCGATCTCCCATATGGACGCGGAAGTGCTTACGGTCATGCTCGTGAAGGCCTGGAAGCTGTTCGTCCCGGCGGTTCTGGCCGCCAACATCTGTGCGCTGGGTGCCGTGACTCCGGCGATGGCCGGTCGTACGCAATGCCAGCAGCGACTGACGTCGCTCACCTTGTCCGGTCCCACGGTGCAAGCGGGCGGTCGCCTCACCGGACAGGTCGGCTTGGAATGCAAGGCCGGCCGGACGGGAGCGACCGTCGCGCTCGCCGTCAGCAGCTCGGCGGCAAGCGTACCCACTTCGGTGGTGGTGCCCTCGGGCGGCAAGACCGCCTCGTTCACGCTGACTGCCGCCGAGGTCGCCACGGACACGACCGTCACGGTCACGGCGACGTACGAAGCGACATCGCTCAGTGCCGCGGTGACTGTCGTCCACGTCCCCCCGTCGGCGCCCCAAGTCCGATCGCTGACGCTCGCGCCGGCCTCGGTCACGGCGGGAGGGGTCGCGACGGCGACGGTGACGCTGTCCTCGGCGGCGCCGGCTGGGGGCGCCACCGTCGTCATCAGCAGCGACAGCGCCACGGTGGGGGTGCCGCCGACCGTCGGCGTGCCCGCCGGCGCCACATCGGCGACGTTCAGCGCCACGACGGTCGCCGACCCGGAGCAGGCGTACACCCAGACGGTAGGTCTGCGCGCCACGTACGGGGGCGGTCAGGCGTCCGCAGTGCTCTGCGTGTTCCCGCCCGCGCCGCCGGCCGGGGTGGCGGTGCGTACGGTGGATCTCAGCGCCGCGACAGTGCAAGGTGGTGGCGATCCAGTCACCGCGTCGGTGACCCTGACGTCGCCGGCTTCGGCCGCGACAAGGGTCTACTTCTACGGCTCCGCCTACGGCCCGGTGCGCATGTCGGAGCAGAGCGTGCTCATTCCGGCCGGCGAGCAGACCGGTGCCATCCAACTGTTCCCGGGTTCGGTCACCGCTGACTACACCTACACGCTGACCGCGGAGGTACGCGGAACGACGCCGGCGGCTGCGGTGCTTCTGATCACGCCGTGACGTCCACCGTGGGGTGACGTGACACGGCCGTGTCAGGGGGCAATACGTACGGACGGTGCAATGCCCCGAACTATCTGTTAGTTCGGGGCATTTCTATTTTTAGATACCAATTCGTGATCTTCCCGTCATTTGATCGTCGTCTGTGGACCAAAGACTCGGCTTCGTCATGGCGATCACTAGACACGAGGGAGCACGAAGCCATGCGAAATCCCTTTAAGCGGCTGCTGTTCGCAGCGGTCGCGGTCACTCTGGCGGCCACCGGCACCGCCGTCGCCCCCACGCCGGCGCAGGCGGCTCCTATCGGCGATCACGTCCTGTACTGGAACGATGTGCTGCTGAAGACCTACCGCACCGCTGGTGGCGCGCCGGGCCCGCTCGCCCGCGCCGGCGCGATGATGCACCTGGCGATGTTCGAATCGGTGAACACGATCAAGTGCTACCAGAGCGGCAGCTACGACGTGTTCAACTGCCTGGCGATCGACTACACGGGCAGCAACACCATCTCCACCTGGAACAACCCGGACGTCGAAACCGCGATCGACTACGCGGCCTACACCGTGCTGTCCAGCGTCTACCCGAGCATCAGCTTCGCCGCCGACCTGACCGCCGCCCAGGACGGCATTCCCATTGACGCCGCACAGCAGCAGGGCCAGAGCATCGGCGTCAAAGCCGGGCAGAACATGGTGAGCTACCGGACCAACGACAACTCGACCGATGCGACCCCGTACACGCCGAGCACCGCAGCGGGCTTCTGGCGGCCCACCGGCTCCGGTAACGCCGCCACCCCGAACTGGGGCAAGGTCGTGCCGTTCTCCCGATTCACCGATAGCTACAAGACCAGCCAACTGCGACCGCAGCTGCCGGGCGGATACAGCACCATGCCCGCGTTGCTGGCCAGCTCCGCGTACGCGGCGCAGGTGAACGAGGTCAAGAGCCTGGGCCGATCGACCGGCTCGACGCGGACCGCCACGCAGACGCAGATCGCCTGGTTCTGGGCCAACGACCTCGACGGCACCTACAAGCCGCCGGGCCAGCTGTTCGCCTTCACCCGGATCGTGTCCGCCCAGTGGGGCTTGGACCAGCTGGCCAACCTCCGCCTGTTCGCGCTCGTCGGCTCGGCCATGGCCGACGCCGGGATTCTGGCCTGGGACGCCAAGTATCTGACCGCGATCGACCTGTGGCGGCCGGAGTCCGCGATCCAGCTGGCCGACACGGACGGCAACAGCGCCACCACCGCCGACACGACCTGGCGGCCGCTGTCGGCCGACCGCAACGGGGTGAACTTCAGCCCGCCCTTCCCGGCGTACGTCTCCGGCCACGCGACCTTCGGCGGCGCATGGGCCAAGGCGATGGAGCGATACTTCGGCACCGACGCCGTCACCTTCACCGGCACCACGGAGGACCCGCACGCCGTAGGCGTGACGCGTACCTTCGCCAGCTTCAGCGCCGCCGCGACCGAGAACGCCCGCAGCCGCGTCTACCTCGGCGTGCACTACCAGTGGGACGGTGACTACGGCGTGGCCGCCGGCAACAAGGTCGGCGACTACGTCTCGTCCAAGCTCCTGCAGAAGGTCGCCAACGGTGGCGTCTACAGCACGTTCCAGTCGTGTGACGACAGTGGAGCCGAGGAGACCTACCACTACCTCAACTACAGCGCGTTCGACTGCCGTCAGGACTCGCCGACGCAATGGACCCTCGTGCTGTACCCGTGGTCGTGACCCCCGCGTGATGCCAAAACGCCGGCCCGCGCAGTGCGCGGGCCGGCGTCTCCGACCGAGGAGAGCGTCAGCCTGATACAGCTGAGAATGCGGGCTGGCGCGTGAGGAACTCGGTCAGCTCCTGGCGTGGCAGCGGCGCCGAGATGTGATAGCCCTGCGCGTACGTGACGCCGAGTTCGGCCAGCATCCGCAACTGGGTGGGGTTCTCGACGCCCTCAGCGGTCACCCGCAGGCCGAGCCGCTGGCCGAGATCCGCCAGCAACTGGACGATCGTGCGGTCTTGGGCGCTGTCGGCCATCCCCGCGACGAACATCCGGTCGATCTTGAATCCGTGTATGGGCAGGGCCGACATGTAACGCAGGTTGGTGGCTCCGGTGCCCATGTCGTCCAGGGTGAAGCGGACGCCGTGGTCGCCGAGCCGCGCCAGCCGGTCCGCGACCTCGGTCAACGCGGGCAGGTCGGCGTCTTCGGGCAGTTCCATGCGCAGCCGGCCGGGCGTGATGCCGGTGGTGGCCAGCACGTCGCTGATCATGGCATCGAAGTCCGTACGCAGGGACGCGCGGGAGATGTTGACGTTCACCCACTGGGGTGCGAGCTCGCCGAGCTCGTGGCGCAGTTCGGCGAGGTCGTGACAAGCCTGGCCGAGTACCCATCGATCAAGTGTGGGAAGGCTGCCGTCGCGGGCGAACGCCGGCAGGAACCGGTCCGGCGCCAGCAGTCCGCGCGTCGGGTGCTCCCAGCGCACCAGCGCCTCCGCGGAGACGATCGAGCCGTCCAGGGTGTCCGCGATGGGCTGGTAGTAGACGCGCAGCTGACCGGTGTCGATCATGGCGTCGATGGCGGGCTCGTCGTGCCCGCTCGGCTCATCGGCCTGCTGGACGGGCAGCTCGGGCCCGTCGGCGCGGTCTGCGAGTTCGCGGAACAGCCGGCTGATCGGCAGCAGCCCCGTCTCGCCGTCGGGGAGATCGACGAGCAGCTGGTCATGCCGCTGGGCGTCGGGCGTGGTGAGCAGCAGGTGGGCGGTGGTGGCCAGGCTGGTGTCCCAGCGCACACGCAGCGCGTCCCACGCCGCGGTGTCGCCGACCGCTCCCGTGCTCTGGCTGTCGGCGCGTCCTTCGCTGAGCTGGGCACGCGTCAGCAGCCCCCGCCGGTCGCCATCGCGTACGACCGCTGCGGAGGTCTCGGCACGTAGCCGCAGCACCGTAGCCAGCTGCCGACCGGTCATCGTCGCCGGCACGGTGACGGCGGGCGCCGCCAGAACTCCCACATTCTCCGCAAATCTCACCAACTAGAACCTTTCGTAGCTTATTGGGTGCCCTTCGAGGTTAACAATCGACGGCGGTAGAACCCAACGGCTCGCTGCCGGTCGGCTCTCGGCCAGCGGTGAGGCGTGCGTACGGTGTGACCGGATCGACCTGCCGAGCCGCGGACGAGGTGGTGGCCTGCGTCACCGAGCAGCGTTTCCCTGCGGTTCGCGTGGATGTCACCAGGCCGGCACAGCTAGTTGGTTGATCACCGGCACGCTCGCGACGACCCCCATCGTCATCGAGGAGCGTGCTGTCTCATGCGCCTGCCCACCATCCGCGTAGCCGTGCTCGGCGCGGCCCTGCTCGCCGTCGTCGGCGCCGGCGTGTACGCCTTGACGCCGGTCGCGACCGCCGCCCCGGGAGCGCCCGGTACGCGGCCCGACTTCTGCGGCCACGACAACCGCAACACCCGGTACGCCCACTACCTGTGCGCGCAGGCCGGTGACCTGCTCGACGTGCGCATCGGCGACGTCCACCCGACGCAGCCGTCCCTGGGCTACGACGAGGTGTACTACAAGCTCGGCCGCTACACCCTCGGCAAGGACGCGATCAACAAGAAGTTCGACGACTGGTGCGAGACCGACGGCCGGATCGCCGCCGCCAGCGTGCAGACCGGGGCGCGGCTGGACGACCCGGCGTCGTTCACCTGTGAGCTGCCGGTCGGCGGGGAGACCGCCGACAGCGTCGCCGCGATGAAGACCGTGGTCATCGGCCCCGGCGGCGAACCCTTCCTCACCGACGGCCACCACACCCTGACCTCGTTCTACGAGACTCCGGACGGCGGCGCGAACCTGCACGTGCGCCTGCGGGTCCAGGCCAACCTGTCGACCCTGACCCGGCAGGATTTCTGGGCTCAGATGCAGGCCGACAAGTGGGTGTACCTGCGTCAGCCCGACGGTGTCGCGATCACGGTCAACAAGTTGCCCACCAGCGTCGGCCTCGCCAACTTCACCAACGACAAGTACCGCAGCCTGCTCTACTTCGGCCGTGACATCGGCTACGCCCAGAACGGGCTGCCATTCCAGGAGTTCTACTGGGGCAGTTGGGTGCGAGACGCCGAGCCGGTCGACCTGACCGCGTGGAACCAGAACGACCTGGCGAGCTACCTGGCCACCGTCAAGACGCTGACCCAGACGATGACGGCGCTGCCGGGCGACAGCGTGATCGACAGCGGTTTCACCGCTTCCCAGCTCGGCGTGCTCGCCGCGTGGAACGACGGCAAGGCGGCGAACAAGGGCGAGTTCGACAAGCTCTCCAAGCCGTACAGCGACGCCAAGCCCGGCAAGCTCGCGTACACGCTGGAGTTCAAGAAGCTGCACAACCTGGCGTGACGCCGGGCCTGACCGGTGCCCACCAGTTGGGCGCCGGTCAGGCCCTGGGCACAGCCGCAGCGCCGCCGGATCGGGTGGGGTCAGGACGCGGCGGTACGCACTGCGCCGACAGGGTCGGCGACCGCCGGGAAGTCGTTGTGCTGCAACAGAATGCGGGCGGCGGCGATGGCCTGCGGCGTGTCGGGGAACACGCGGCCCTGAGCGGCGAGCCGCGACAGGATGCCGGTCGCGGCGATGGCGCGCTCGTGGCCCGGCCGCAAACCGGACAGGTAGACGGTGATGCCCCGACGTTCGAGCCGTTCGATCGCGTCGCGGAGCACGGTCGCGCCGGTGCCGTCGATCGTCAGCACCCGGGACATGCGCAGGATGACCACGCGTACGTCGGCGACGTCGGACAGGTCCAGCAGGAAACGATGCGCGGCGGCGAAGAACAGCGGGCCTTCGAGGCGGTACGCGACGATGTGCTCCCGCAGCAGCGCCGCCTCCTCGGCGTGGTGATCGGTGACGTCGAGCGGCACCGTCTCCAATGTGGTGGCCCGGGCGATGCGGCGGATCGCCAGCACACAGGCGACGGCCAACCCGATGCCGACGGCGGCGACCAGGTCCAGGGCCAGGGTGGCGGCGGCGGTCAACGCGAGGATCAGCGCGTCTGACCGGGTCGAGCGGGCCAGCGCCGCCAGCGAACTCACCTCCACCATGCGTACCGCCGTGGCGAGCAGGACCCCGGCCAGCGCCGCGAGCGGGATGTGGGCGACCAGCGGAGCGGCGGCGAGCATGATGACGGCGAGGGTGATCGCGTGGGTGAGCGACGCGAGCCGGGACTGGGCACCGGCGCGGACGTTCACCGCCGTACGCGCAATGGCCGCAGTGGCCGGCACCCCGCCGAACAAAGGCGTGACCAGGTTGGCGAGGCCCTGGCCGAACAACTCCCGGTCGGGGTCGTGCCGCTGGCCCACGCTCATGCCGTCGGCGACGGTGGCCGACAGCAGGCTCTCCAGCGCGGCGAGGGCGGCCACCGCCAGTGCCGACGTGAGCAGACCGGGGACGGCGGCCAGGTCGAGGAAGCCGAGCGACGGGGCGGGCAGCGTGGCGGGCAGCGCGCCGATGGTGGCGATCGGCAGCCCGGACAGAGCCGTCGCGAGAGTCGCCGCGGCGACGGCGAGCAGGGAGAACGGGATGGTGGGCCGCCACCGTGCTCCGGCGAGCATCACGGTCGCGACCGCGAGGGCGAGACCGAGCGCGGCCCAGTGCGGTGCCCGGACGAAGTCGACGATCGCGTGCCAGGCGGCCACCGTGACCTTCTCCCCGCCGGACGCTTCGACGCCCAGCGCCGCTGGGACCTGCTGGAGGAAGATGACGGCCGCGATGCCGACCGTGAACCCCTCGACGACCGGAGCCGGAACGTAGCGGACGTAGCGTCCGGCGCGCATGACGGCCAAGGCGACGAGGAAGACGCCGGCGATCAGCCCGACGGTGAGCACGCCGCCGGGCCCGTAGCGATGCACGATCGGGACGAGCACCACGGTCATCGCCCCGGTCGGACCGGAGACCTGCAGGTTCGAGCCGCCGAACAGGGCAGCCAGGGCGCCCGCCACGATGGCGGTGGCCAAGCCCGCCGCCGCGCCGAGCCCGGAGGTGACGCCGAAGCCCAGCGCCAGCGGCAACGCGACGACCGCCACGGTCAGCCCGGCGATCAGATCGGTACGCGGCCGGCGCAGCATCCCCGCCAGGTCGGAGCGCGTGGGCAGCAGCCGGGTCAGCGTGCTCATCGCGCGGCGGCCGGTTCGTCGCGCAGCGCTTCCAGCAGCTCGGACTGTCCTTCGATCATCTCGGTGAGGAAGCGGCGGGCGGCGGCCATGAGATCGGCGACATCCGGTCCGGCAAGTTCGTAGACCACCGATCCGCCGTCGCGGCGGGAGGTCACGATCCCGGCGCGGCGCAGCACGGCCAGCTGCTGGGACAGGCTCGACGGCTCGATCTCCACATCGGCCAGCAGATCGCGGACGGCCAGCGGGCCGTCGCCGAGCAACTCCAGGACCCGGATCCGCACGGGGTGGCCGAGCGTACGGAAGAACTCCGCTTTCCTCTGATACAGCGGAACCATGCGCACCCCTCCCGAGCCACACTTGCATGACATGAGCAATTGAAGGTTTCTGCAAGTCGGCATTCGCCGATGGGGTGGCCGGATGTGATCCAGGTCATGCTCAGTCGGCGGGCGGCGGGCTCAAACGGATGCCCAGGCCTCGAACCGTGTGCAGATAACGGGGCGCCCGGATGTCGTCGTCGAGCTTCTGGCGCAGCCAGCAGAGATGCACGTCGAGCGTACGGGTGGTCGAGGTGGGCGACCGATGCCAGATGTTCGTCAGCAGCTCCTTCTTGCTGACGATCATGTCTGGATGGTGCATGAGATAGCTGAGCAGGTCGTACTCGCGGTCGGAGAGGTGTAGCAGCCGGCCGTCGAGCCACGCCTGCCGTCCGGCGCAATCGAGGGTCAGCCCGCCGACGACGAGCAGCGCCGTCGAAAGGCTGGGCGGCTCGGTGTGACGAGCGTCCGCCGGCGCCGGTCGAGGTGACGGAGCGAGGACGGTGATCTGTGCCCGCACCGTCGCCCACACGATCTTGCCGTCGTCGACGGTCCGCGCGCCCCAGGCCGCGGCGTACTGGGCGACTCGTTCCAGCCCGGTCGTCTGATTCCAGCGGACCGGCTCGGCTCTGGCGGCTGCCAGGATCGGGACTCGGCGGCTGCGGTCGTGCACCCGAATGCGGAGCAGATCCTGTTGCAGCGACACGGTCAGCCGCACGACGCCCCCGACGTGGCTGAGCGCGTTGGTCACCAGTTCGGCCGTGACGGATTCGGCGGCGGCCGCCAGGTCGGGCACGCCCCAGGTGAGGCAGGCGGCCCGAGTTTGATCGAGTGCCTTCGTCATGGACTGCGGCCGCGAATCGAGCGCCAGGTGCAGCCAGCGATGCGGGGTGACGAGGCCAGCGAGGAAACGGGCTGCCGCGACCGTCGGGCAGATGATCAGGTGCCGGCCCGCCACACCGGATTTCAGCTCCGCCGCGCGATCCTCCGGCAGGACGTAGACCAGGGAGACGCCGCTGCGGGCTGCCCGCCGTTGCTCGGTGGCCAACGCAGTCGGCAACGTCGGAAGGACCGAGGTCACCTCGGTGAGGTCCACGACGATTCCGGCCGGGTCGTCGGCCAGGCATTTGCTGACGATCCGCCGCAGCCGGACGTGCCCGTCGCGCGCGAACTCGCCAGCCAGCCACGCCAGCCAGACCCCGTTCCGCCAGTCGTGCTCGATCGAGGAAGTGAGCACGGTGGATACACTAGGCTCGTCGCCCAATGTGGTCCAGATCACAAGTCCGGATCGGCACGAGGAGCACGATTCGGTGACCGGATGGCGCATCGAGAGACATTGATCGGATGACGGCTGTCACGAGCAGCCGATCCTCAGTGCGTTGTCGAACATGGACCGGGCGGCCCAGAACGCCGGCCCGGAGGCTGTCGGTGCCGGCGGCTATCCTGCCCCGCATGTCGACATTGTCTGCTCAAACACCTGCGTGGCGTATCCGACCGATGTGGACCAGTCTGGCACCAAAGGGTGGCCTGTGCTGCCCGCCGGTGGGCTCCGCCGACGGACACACCTCCTGGGTGATGGCGGTGACGACGACGGTCCTCGACGGCCGCCCGGTGGCGGTCACCGGAAGCGGTGATCACACCGTGCGGGTATGGGACCTGAGGACCGGCGGGCTCGTGGGCGCCCCCTTCGCCGGTCACACGAACGAGGTGCGGGCGATCACGGTGTCTGATCTGGACGATGTCCCGATCGTGATCAGCGGCGGCAGCGACGACACCGTTCGACGGTGGGAGCTCGCCTCGGGCCGGCCGGTGGGCGAGCCGATCGAGCTACGGGCCGACACCATTTGGGACTTCGCGATCGCGGAGCGTCAAGGCCGGCGCGTGGTGGTCACCGGCTGCCACGACATGACGGCCCGCGTGTGGGATCTGGCCACCGGCCAGGAGGTGATGACGCCGATCCGGGGCCACACCGGTCCCGTGTACGCGGTCGCGACCGCGATGCTGGACGGCCGCTGGGTCGCCGTCACCGCCGGCGACCAGACCGTCCGGGTCTGGGACCTGGACACGGGAGAACCTGTGGGCAGCCCGTTCACCGGCCACGCCGATCACACCGACCATCCCGGCCAGGTCAGCACGCTCGCGGTCGCGGAGCTGGCCGACGGCCGGCCGGTGGCGGTCTCCAGCGGCTATCACCTGACCACCCTCGTGTCGGACCTGGCCACCGGACTACCCGTCACCGACCTCCCGGTAGCCGTCGACTGGAACACGGACCGCGTGTCGACAGCCGTCGTGCATGGCCGACCAGTGGCGTTGGTCTGCCACGGGGAAACGCCGACCATCCAGGTGTGGGACCTGACCACCGCCGAACTGGTCGGTGAGCTGTTTCCCCAGCACCCTCGCAATGTGATCGGGGTGACGACGGCGACGGTGGACGGTCGCCCGGTGGTGGTGTCGACGTGCGACCAAGGCACCATCCGGGTGTCCGAGCTGGTCGTCGGCGAGCCCGCCGACAAGCCCGTACGCCACGGCGCCGAGATCAGGGCGGTGACCACCACCTCCGTGGCGGGTCGGCCGGTAGTGGTCACCGGCGGCGACGACGAAACCGTCCGGGTCTGGGACCTGTCGACCGGCGACCAGGTCTGCGTGCCGCTGACCGGTCACACCGGCGCGGTCACCGCGGTCGCGGCGACCAATGTGGACGGCCAGGCGGTCGCCGTCACAGGAGGCGCGGACGGGATTGTGCACCGCTGGGACCTGGAGCTGGGGAAACCGGCCGGCGCACCGCTGACCGCGCACCACCGTCCGATCACGTCGATCGGGACTGACGACACCGAAGGCCAGCCCCGGGCCATCACCGCCGGCGACGACAAGAAGATCCGGCTGTGGGATCTGCGTACCGGGGAGGAGGCCGGCAAGCCGCGCGCGAGTGACCACCGATGGGTGCACGACCTCGCCACCACCACGCTCGACGGCCGCCCGGTCGCCGTCCTCGGCCGCTGGGGCGGCGGCTTCAAGGTCCGCGACCTCGTCACCAACCGCGACACCAGCGTCCAGACCAC
Source organism: Hamadaea flava (assembly GCF_024172085.1). Taxonomy (NCBI): domain Bacteria; kingdom Bacillati; phylum Actinomycetota; class Actinomycetes; order Micromonosporales; family Micromonosporaceae; genus Hamadaea; species Hamadaea flava. The sequence continues at coordinate 8,044,459 of NZ_JAMZDZ010000001.1, forward strand.
CGGCGGCAACGGCAAACCGGTCCGGCTCGTGGCCGCCACCGTCGCGGCCGGCCGATGCCTCGCCGTCACCACCTATGACGACTGGCGCGACGTCCAGGCGAAGGTGTGGGACGTCGCCACCGCCCAGCAGATCGGCCACCTGGGCCGCCAACACTTGGACGCGCTCGCCGCCGCCACGGTCGACGGCCATCCGGTCGCGGTCGTCGCGATCCGCCGGACGGTGTCGGCGTACAGCCTCGTCACGTTCGACAAGATCAGCCCGGATCTGGAGTTCCCCGAGCAGGTCTCCGCGGTCGACGTCACCGCCGACGGCCGCATCGTCGTCTGCTTCGACCGCGACGTCGCGGTGTTCACCGCCGGCCCCGCGAGCTGACCCGAGGCGGAACAAGCTCAGGCGGGAATCGCCGATTCGGCGAGCAGGGGCAGGACGTGGCGGCCGACGCGTTCTGCCTCCTCGCGGTGCGGCCAGCCGGACAGGATGAACTCCGACAGGCCGATCGCGGCGTACTCGCGAAGCCGGTCGGCCACCTCGGTGTAGCTGCCGACCAGGGCGGTTCCGGCGCCCTCGCGGACCAGCCCGACCCCGGCCCACAGATTCGGCGAGATCACCAGCTTCGCCGCACTGCCGCCGTGCAGGGCCGCCATCCGGGCCTGGCCCACGGAGTCCATAGTGGAGAAGCGGGCCTGCGCTGCCGCGATGCGCTCGGGGCTCATCCCGGCCAGCAGCCGGTCCGCCTCCGCCCAGGCCAGGTCGGCGGTCTCGCGCGCGATGACATGCAACCGGATGCCCAGGCGCAGCTCACGGCCGTGCGCGGCGGCGAGCTTACGCATGCGGTCGGCTCGTTGGGCGATCGCCGTCGGCGGCTCGCCCCACATCAGATAGGTGTCGGCCAGCCGCGCCGCGACCTGCTCCGCCGCCGGCGAAGCGCCGCCGAAGTACAGGGGGACCGCCGGAGACTGCGGCTGCTTCAGGCCGCCTCGTTCGATGCGGAAGTGCTCGCCGTGGAAGTCGAACGGCTCGCCCACGAACGACTCGCGCAGCACCTGCAGGAACTCGCGGGTCCGGGCGTACCGGGCGTCGTGGTCCAGGAAGTCGCCGTAGGCGCGCTGCTCGCCGCTGTCGCCGCCGGTCACGATGTTGAGCGCCAGGCGGTCACCGGCCAGCTGCGTGAAGGCCTGTGCCTGCTGCGCGATCAGCGTCGGCAAGGCGAAACCCGGTCGCAAAGCGACCAAGAACTTCAACCTACTGGTACGCGCGGCGACGGCCGAGCACACGATCCACGGGTCGGGGCAGCCGGACCCGACGGGGGTGAGCGCGCCGGTGAATCCGTTGTCCTCGGCGGCTTCGGCGACCTCCGCGAGGTAGTCCAGGGTGGCGGCCCGGCGATGGTCGGCGGCTCCGGCGGTGACGGTCGCCGCGCCGACCTGATCGCCGTCGCCCGAGGTCGGGAGGAACCAGTGGAAGCGCAACACGCAGTAAGCCTATCGGCTTAGTGGGAATTTGGCGAGTCAGCTGACCGTCCTGGGCTGGGCCGACAGGATCACCTGACGCCAGCCGTCCGTGTCGACAGTGCCCGTCTCGACCAGATCGGTCCCGTCGCCGGCCGGGCTCCGGTCGAGGAAGCGGTGGAGCGAGCCGTCGGGCAGGTGACCGAAGCACACACCGCCGCCGGGGGAGACGAGGCTGGTCAGATCGGGCGAGAAGGGTGTCGTCGAGGCCGCTACGGTCCAATCGTTCGCGCCTCGGATGCGGTAGGAAGTGGGCCGCCCGTCGGGGGCCGTGCCTAGGAGGCGATCCGGACCGGTCGTGGTCAGCGTCGTCAGGGCGAATCCGGAGCCGATCACGAGCGGGCCGGTGAGGTTGGCGGCCTCCGGCTTACTCGCCGTCACCGTCCAGCGCGTCAGTTCGCCGTCGGCGATGCCGTAGAGGTGACCGTCGCCGTCGTACGCCAGCAGGCCGGTCGGCCAGCCGTCACCGAGGTGCACGGGGGCGTTGAACGTCAGCGACGTGTTGTTGGCGAGCACGTCGATGCGGTGGAGGTCACCGGACGCCGTCGTGGCCAGGACGGTGGTCAGGTTGAGCGTCGCCATCGCGGCGGGCACGAAACCGAGCGACCCCGACGACACCACCGGGCCGTGCGTACGCGCTCCCGTGGCCGCGTCGACGACCGCGTAGGTCAGCCGGCCGTCGGACCGAACTCCGTAGATCGACGCAGAGCCCTGCGGCCACCGGTCCGCCCAGGTGGAGCCGCCCAAGGTCGCGGCGGTGCCTGGGCGGAGCGGGATCAGTCTCATGGCCGCAGAGTCTGTCCGGGCGCGGTCCACTCAGGACAGCGACAACCCCTACAGCCGACCTACACATTCGTTTTCGCGGACTGGAAGGCCGGGCCCAGGCGCAGCGCCCGCTCCGTCAGTCCGAGGTCGGCCAGGACCCGGTCGCAGGCCGCCCGATGCTCGGCCGCGCGGCCGTGATCGGCCAAGGCGTACCAGGCGTGGCCGAGGCGGGCCTGCAACCGGGCGGCCTCCAACGGCAACCGCAACCGCTGCCAGGTGGCCAGCGCCTCTTGATACGGCGTGATCGCCGCCTGCGGACGCCCCTGGGCCATCGCGAGATCGCCCAGGGAACGCATGGCGTACGCCGTGCTCCCGGCGTCGCGCAGCCGGTCGAAGGTGGCGACGGCCGACCGGATCAGCCGATCGGCGGTACGCCACCGGCCCCGCGCCAGGGCGAGGTCACCGAGCCGCCATTCGGCGTACGCCCGCGCGGCGTCGTGACCAGTGGAGCGGCTCAGCGCCAGGGCTTCCCGCAACGCCTTCTCCGAGTCCACTGGCCGGCCCGCGTCGGCGAGCACCTCGGCGTGGCTGAGCAGTCGTAGCGCGATCATCACCGGCGCGCCTTCCTCGCGCTGGAGCGTGACCGCGCGTTCCGACAACGGCAACGCCTCGTGCGGCCGACCGGCTTCGGTGTACGCCAACGCCAGCGCGGCCAGTGCCGTGGCCAGCATCCGCGACTCGTCCGCGCAGGCCGCGAGGGCGTCTTCGTAATGGCTGATCGCCTCGCCGAGCCGGCCTCGGCGTTTGGCGTACAGCCCCGCCTGGACCAGCGCACGGATCAGCAGATCGGCCTGGCCGAGCGCGCGGGCCGCAGCCAGCATCTCGCTCGTCAGCTCGGGCATCCCGGCGTCGAGGTCGTGATCGAGCAACGCCGAGAACAACGTCTGCGCCACCCGCAGCCGCAGCTCGTCGAGGCCACCCGCACGGACCGCCGCAAGCGCCTGGCGCAGGGTCGCGATGTGGTCGTCGCGATGACCGCGTACGCGCAGGAAGCCGGCCAGCCGCAGGGCGAGCGTCCCCGCCACGTCGGCGTGACCCAGCCGGATCGCCTGACCCACCGCCGTGACCAGCGTGCCGCGTTCGGCGTCGAACCATTCGCCCGGCGCGACCCGCGCAGTCTCGGCGGGCTGGGCCGGCGCGTCACCGATCGTGAGACCGGCGCCATAGCCGAAGCCGTGCCCCAGGTCCTCGTCGGCCCCGGCGGCCAAGGCCGTCCACGATCGCAGCAGATCGGCGACTATCCGCTCCGGCGTGCCGGAACTCTCCTCGTCGTAGGCCCGCTCCCGGGCGAACTCGGCGATGAGGTCGTGCAGGCGGAATCGCTGCTGGCCGGCCGCGTCCGCGCCGATCGCCTCGACGAGGTGGACGTTGACCAGTTCGTCGAGATCGCCCTCGGCCGAGCGCGGGGGCGATTCCGGGTCGCCCAGCTCGTCGGCGACCCAGGCCGGCCAGTCCTTCGTCCAGACCAGCCCCAGCCGCCGCAGGAGCCGCCGCTGCTCCGGGCGCAGAGATTGGTAACTGAGCCCGATGCTGGCCCGCACATCGAGATCGCCGACCGACAACGCGTCCAGCCGCCCGTGCTCGGCCGTAAGGCGGCGGCCCAACTCCGCGACCGTCCAGTGTGGCCGGACCGCCAACCGCCCGGCGGCGATGCAGATGGCCAGGGGTGAATATCCGCACGCGTCGGCCACCCGCGTCGCCGCGGCCGGCTCGCCGGCGATACGTGCGTCGCCCGCGATCCGGGCCAGCAGGCGCACCGCGTCCGTGCGGCCCAAGGCCGGCACCGTCCACCGGGTCGCGCCCAGCAACGCCCCCAACTGGCGACGGGAAGTGACGACGGTCGCGCAGCCGTCGGGCGGCGGCAGCAGCGGCCGGACCTGCTCCTCGGTGGCCGCGTCGTCCAGGACGAGCAGCATCCGGCGGCCCGCGAGCGCGCTGCGGTACGCGGCCAGCCGCTCGTCCGGGTCCGCCGGCACCTCCGCCTTGGGTACGCCGAGCGCCCGCAGAAACCGCCCGAGGACGGCGTACGCGTCGACCGGGTCGGGTTGGGCGCCCCGGAGGTCGGCGAACAACTGCCCGTCCGGGAACTCCGGGGCGAGCTGGTGCCCGATCGCGACGGCCAGCGCGGTCTTGCCGATCCCGCCCGGTCCCACCAGGAGCACCGGGCTCGGGTCGGTGGCGGCGACGAGGTGCGCGGCCACCTCCGCGATCATCGGCTCCCGGCCGGTCAGCGGGGTGGACGGCGGCAGTTGGCGCGGGACGCGTACCGCGGACTCGGTGGTGCCCTCCGGCTCTCGCTGCGCCGGTGGCGCGGACGGCCGGGCGGCGGCGGTGACGAAGGCGGCCCGCTGGTCGTCGGCCAGCCCCAACGCGTCGGCCAGCCGGGCCACCGTGTACTGATGCGGGAAGCGCCGCGCGCCGCGTTCGAGGGCGCCGACCGCCTGACTGCTGATGGCCGCCCGGTCGGCCAGCTGTTCCTGGGTGAAGCCCGCGTCGCGGCGGAGTTCACGCAGCAGCGCGCCGAACGACGACGTCAAGTCTCACCCCTCAGCTCAGACGTGGTTCTGGCAAGGTCGCGTCGAGCTGGGACATCGTAGCGAGTCTCCGGGCGGGCGATGTCGTCCGTCGTCCGGGTGGGGGAGTCGATCAACTGATCGTCAGCCCAGCGGTGGTCCCGGTCGGCCGTTCCGATGTCGGTCATGCGATCCATGGTCGGGCCGGGTGAGCAGCCGTTCGTTGAACTTATGTGCTCACTCGCGCGCCTCGGCCATCGCGTCGGCGTGGAGGAGCCGGCGGATCTCGCCGGGCGTACGCCCGAACTGGCCGCGGACCACCCGGATCAGGTGGGCCTGATCGGCGAAGCCGTACGCGTGGGCCAGCTCGCGCAGGTTCGGCGCACCCTGCTGGATGTCGGCCAGCACCGCGCGTACGCGCAACCGGTTCCGGTACGCCGTCACCGTCATCCCGGTGACCGCCTGGAAGACGCGGCTCAGGTGATGCCGGGAGGCGCCCGCGATCGTGGCGAGTTCGTCGAGCCCGCGCCGGTAGCCGCCGTCGCCCAGCGCCTCCACCGTCCGGTCGACCATGCGGCGGTGGACCTGCCGCGTGCCGAACCGCATCGTGCGCCCGTCGCGGCGGGCCGAGCGCTCCGGCGCGGCGAGGGCGTGGACGAGCAGGTCGACCCGCTCGGCCAGCTCCACCGGGTCGAGACCCCGGCGGCACGCCGCGACCAGGGCACGATGCCGCAGGAAGAGGTCGTCGCTGACCTGCCGCGCGCCCGGCGCGAGATCGAGATAGGGCTCCTCGGCGTACTGGAGGACGGTGGACCGGTCATCGAATCCGGCGGGGTGTGCGACGGTGAGCTGGTCGCCGGGCCGGACGACCACCGCCGACATCGTGTCTACAAAGGATTCCTCGCGGTGGATGCGATGGAGGAAGCCGCCGCCGGACACCAGGATCACCGTGTAGACCCCGACCGGTTCGGTGCCGAAGAATCCGACGTTGCGCATGCGGCACACCACGTCGAACACGTCGACGTCGGCCAGATGGCCCAGGAAGCTCAGGCCGCCCGGACCCTCGACGCCACGCCAGGCATCCGAATCGCCCATGGCGACCATCGTAGGGAGTTCTGGCCGTAACTAGTTCCATGCCGATGGAGTGCAGTGCCGGGCCGGCCGCCGCCATGCGTCCGGCCCGGCGGAACGGCGGCGGCTACGCCACGTCGATGGCGAAGTCGGCCACCACGCCGTTGTGGTCGGAGTTCGTGCCGGTGATGATCCGATAGTCGGTCATCCACATGACCTGGAACGACTCGACGCGCTTCCAGAAGTACACGTAGTCGATGTGCCGCACGTCGTGCGTCGGCGTGGCCTTGACTCCCAGGATGTTGTAGACGGAGCGAAGGTTCGGCAGTTCGTTGGCCTCGAACACCTTCCAGGGGAACTTCGCGTAGCCGACCCTCCGGTCGGCCTCGAAGTCGACGTTCAGGTCGCCGCTGACGATGACCTGGCCCTCGTCCTTCTTCCGCGCGGCCAGCTCCTTGACCTCCTGGAACTGCTGCTCCGCGCACTGCGTCCGGGGCAGGTCGGTCGGGTGGCCGTTGTCCTCGATGCTGGCGTTGGCGTGGAAGTTGATGTGGAAGACGACCCGGCCGCTGGCCTTGTGCTGGTACTTGACCCAGTTGTTGTACCGGGCCGGGGGCACCTCGCCGGGTCCGTTGGTGTCGCAGACGAAGTTCGAGCCCTTGTCGAGCACGTCGAACATGCTCTTCTTGGCCAGCAGCGCTTCGGCGGAGGCGTTGTAGGGGGTGGGGGAGTAGAACCACCAGCCGTTGTCGGCGGCCCAGGTCTGGAGGAAGTCACGGCGGTTGGCGACCTCGTTGAGGCCGACCAGGTCCGCCTTCGAGGTGATCAGCCGCAGATCCTCGGCGAACTGCGCCTGGGTCAGCTCGTTGAGGATGTTCAGCGTGCCCGCCTGGAAGGTGACGTTCACGGCGGCGGCGGGGGTGGCCGGCAGGAGCCCCGCGAGGGTCGCCACCACGGCGACCAGGGCGGTGCTCAGGCTTCTCCGGGGCATGGAAACGGTCCCTTTCACGAAAGCGGATCAGGAAAGCGGATACGGCGGATGTGCTTCAGGAGAGCTGGACCTTGAAGTCCGCGCCGGCGCCGGATCCGGTGATGATCAGGCGGCCGGTGCGGCTCTTGCGCCCACTGCTGTCGTCGGCCAGGTAGTTCCAGGTCACCCAGGGCCGGTCGTCGCGAGCGAGGTACACGTCCATGGCGCCCGGTCCGCGCTTGTCGCCGGGCAGCCCGTACTTGCGCATGTCGTCGGGCAGATGCACCGCCGGGCCGGAATAGGAGAACCAGGCGCGGTTGGGCCCCGGCATCGGCGTGCACAGGCCGTCGTCGATCTTCGCGCCGCAGAAGGCGATGCCGGTCGAGTAATAGTTCTCCGCCCAGGCGTTGCCGGAGTAGAACAGGTACCACGACCCGTCGTGGTAGAAGGCGCTCGGGTTCTCGATGACGGTCACCCCGCCGGTGTCGCGCCACTTGGCCCAGGCCAGGCTGTCGCTGCGCAGGATCACCACCGGGTCGCCGTTGCGGTCCACGGTGCCGTCGGTGTTGAAGGTCAGCATCATGACCGACAGCGCCGATTCCAAGCCCTCGGCCCGCTGCCCGTCGCGCCAGGTCAGCCAGATCGCGCCGGCGGGGCCGGCGGTGACGTCGGCGTCCAGCGCCCAGCGGTCGCCTTTGTCCGGGCAGACGATCGGAGTGGGCTCCGGGGTGAACGGGCCGCCCGCGTTCCGCGACCGGGCGACGCCGACGCACTTGCGGCCGTTGTCGTCACGGTGGGTCGCCGTATAGACCAGGTAGTACCGGCCCACGCCGTCCTTGACGTGGTACCAGGCGCCGGGCGTCCAGATGCCGGAGCCGTCCTCCACCCACGCCCCGCCGCCGTCCGGCATCGCGTCGCCGGCGATCACCGGCGAGGTGCCGACCACGTCACCCGAGCCGGAGATCGCATAGGGGACCTTGCGGCCGTGGGCGCTGGCGCCGTAGGTGATGTATTGATCGGACCCGTCATGCAGGGCGATCGTGTCGGCCCCGGGGAACGGGAAGTCCTGCGACTCGTCCGCCGCGTCCGGCACGGTCGCCGTCTCGGCGGCCGCGCTCGCGCCGGCTCCGCCCACCGCGGCGGCCAGGGCGATCGTGAGCGCCATCACGACGGCACGCTGGCTGATCCTCATGATTCGATCTGAACATCTCGATATCCAAATCGGATACATTTCGTCTACAGGCGCGGGGCCAGGCTATGCGCGGCGGACCGGGTACCGCAGGATCGTCTTGAGCCGCTCGGGCTTGGTTCGGCGCGGATCGGACAGGTAGATCTCATGGTGCTCGCCGTCGATCGCGTACCCCTGCTCGGTGATGAAGGCGTGCAGGACGTCGAGCGTCTCCGGCTCGGTCGCGTACGGGCCGACGTGCAGCGCCTGCGCGCTCAGTCCCTCGGCGAACCGCTCGCGCCGCACGCCTCCGGCCAGCGGCACTTCGAGCTCGGCGGCCTCGGCGGGCAGGCCGATCATCATCGTCCAGGTCCAGCGCGACCGGTCGCCGCCGACGGCGAAGTCCGCGAGGTCGTCGGACCACCAGCGGCCCTCCAGCGGCGCGACCTTGCGGTCGACGCCGGCCCGCTTCAGGGCGAAGCGCAGCGCGTACGCGGGCTTGTAGAGCGCGGCGACCGCTTCGGCGTAGACCGGCCCGTCCGGGTCGCCGCGGCCGTCGACCATCAGGAACTCCTGCTCGGCGAGGTCGACCAACTCGGGTTTCACGGGCGTACCTCCAGGATCACGCGGGTCAGCAGGTCGGCGGGCTCGGCCTCGCCGGGCCCCACCAGGTAGGTCTCGCGCGCCGGGCCCACGGGGGTCAGTCCCCGCTCGTGGATCCAGGCGAACAAGGTGTGGTACGCCAGGGGCAACTCGGCATACGGTCCATGATGGACGGTGCTGACGACGTCGGCGGCCGGCAGGTCCACCGTCTCCAGCGTGGTGATCGCGTCCGTCTCGGCGGCGGCCGCGACCGCCATGCCATCGGCCGCGCCGTCCGGGAGGTCCAGCGGATACAGGCCCCACAACGGCGGGGTCCAGGGCTGACCGGCGAGCGTCGCGAGCAACCGTCCGACGCATTCGCCGTACGCCGCCCCGATGCGCCCGGGATCGGCGGTCGCCCGGACGACGGCGAACCGTCTCGCCGGCTCCGTTGTGCGTACCACTTCGTGATCGGGGTGACCGGACGCGAGCCGATCGAGCAGCGCGAGCCGGGCCCGATCGCGGTCGATGCGCTCGGCGAGCCGGTCGCGTTCGGCGGTCAGCAACCGCCCGCGGTCCGGTTCGGGCGTGGCCAGGACCGCCGTGATGACCGCGAGCGGCAGGTCGATCTCGCGCAGCAGCGCGACGGTGAGCGCGTCGCGGGCCTGAGCCGGCACGTAGTAGCGGTAGCCGGTGGCCGGGTCGACGCGGGCGGGCCGCAGCAGCCCCGCCTCGTCGTAGTGGCGCAGCTGCTTCACGCTCAGCCGGCAGAGCCGGGCGAACCGGCCGATGGTCATCTCGTCCTGCACGGTTCCCATGCTGGACCCTCCCATCGTGGGAGAGTCCAGGTCACGGGACGCCGTTAAGGATTTTCACTAGATCGTTACAGGGTGACAAGACATTACAGAGACGGTTATGGTGATCGACATCCTGGGAGGCATCCACAAAGGAGGTACCACCATGCGCAGGATCGCAGGTGTCGCGGCCGCCGCCGCGCTGGCCGCCGCCGGACTGGTCGGCCCGGCCGCCTCGGCGCAGGCCGCGGACTCGTGCACGCTCGAACTCTCCAAGTACATCTACAACGGCGCCAACATGGTCATGTGGTCGCAGGGCCTGTCCGGTTGCGCGGGCAACGTGTACTGGGAGGTCCAGTCGCAGTGCAACGGCCAGTGGATCGTCTGGTCGAGCGACACGACGTACTACGACAACCAGACGGCGACCTACTACGGCGACGTCGACTACCCCAACTACATGCGCGTGTACGCCAAGTACGGCACGCAGGAGAAGTACACCCAGCCGGCGCAGAACAACAACGGCGGCGGTGACTGTCTCTAGCTGTTTCAGCTAGCCGATCCGGGCGCGGACGCACCCCGCGCCCGGATCTCGAGCAGCTCGTCGATCGCCGCGCCGATCACCGGGTCGACCTCGAATCGCGCCCGCAGCCAGCCGAGCGTGACCTCGGCCGCCTCGAAGGTGCGCCCGTAGCCGGGGACCATCCCGGCCAGCGGCAGCTCCGCCGGTGCGTACGCTCGCTCCACCCGGCGACTCGGATCGAAGACGTCACGCTGATACGCCCGCGGATCGGTGAGCCGAGCCAGCGCGATCACGCGGTCGACGGCGTACGACTGCACGAACCGAGCCGCCGTCAGAGTCTCACCGCGCAGCTCCCGATGCAGCCCGACGTAGAGGTTGGTCAGCGCCTCGTTGAGGTGGAACTCCACGGTGCTGTTCTCCGGAGTCGGCTGGGCGCCCCGCTCGGCCAGGTTCTCGGGCGCATCCGGGCGGGCCCAGATCACCCGTGCGCCGGTGAACGGCAGCTGCTCCAGTTCCGTGAGGGTGAAGATGGCGTACTCGCAGAAGACGCCGTCGGCGTACAGCGCCTTGCGCCCGTTGCGATCGTTGACGAAGCTGTACGCCACCGGCGCGGGAGCGGCCAGCCAGCCGATGTCGTCGAGATACCGCTGTTTGGCGGCGAGGTCGTCCACGACGACGAAGAAGTCCAGATCGGAGTGTTCGTCGAAGCGGTCCTGCTCCACCCCAGCCGAACCGAGCCCGAGGACCCCGAGCACATCACCCCGGGTCGCCAGGTGAGCCGCCAGATCGTCCAAGCGTCGCAACATCGACGCCCCCTTTCGTGGGAGTCGACGTTTCAGCCCGCACAGTCCTTGATGCCCGCCGGGGTCGCGACGCACGCATTGTAAGGTGGGTTCGCCGATGCTGACCAGCCCGACCGCACCCGGAGCCGAGGCCGCCTCCGACGAGGGACCTCGGCGGAATCTGGGCGCGCTGCTGCGGCGGCTGCATCTGGCCGGTCCGATGTCCCGGGCCGAGCTGGCCGAGGAGATGAACCTCAACCGCAGCACCATCATGGCCCTGACGACCCGGCTGAGCGCCGCCGGTCTCGTGCGCGAACGGCAACCCGGCGGGCTCGGCCGCTCCGGCCGCCCCTCGCTGGTCGTCACGCCCGCCGCCGATCGCGCGTACGTGCTGGCCTTCGACGTCGCGGTGGACCGGCTGACCGCCGCCCGGGTGTCGCTCGGCGGGCAGGTGCAGGACCGGCGGATCGCCACCCGGTCGCGTTCCGGGCCCGACCTGGACGCCGTGGTGGGCGTACTCGCCGAGTTCGGGCGGGACCTGCACCGCGCGGCCCGGCCCGGCGCGGTCTGCGTCGGAGTCGGCGCGTCCTACTGCGGGATGATCCGGCCAGGCGACGGCACCGTCCGGTACGGGCCCTACCTGGGCTGGGTGGACCAGGCCTTCGGCACCGAACTACGCGACCAGCTCGGGCTGGGGCTGCCGGTCCGGGTCGGCAACGAGGCGCACCTTGGGGCGTGGGCCGAATATCTGCGGGGCGCCGGCGTCGGCGTACGCAATCTGATCTATCTGCACGGCGACGTGGGTGTGGGCGGCGGTATCATCGTCGGCGGCGAGGCGCTCGACGGCGAGAGCGGCTACGGCAGCGAACTCGGCCACATGGTGGTCAACCCGCACGACGGCCGGCCGTGCTCCTGTGGCGCCCGCGGCTGCCTGGAAGCGGAGGTGGGGGAGCGGGCGCTGCTCGACGAGGCCGGCCTGCCCGCCGACGTCATCGGCCGCGAAGCCGTCCGTGACGTGGTCGAGGCGGCGCTGCGGGGCGACCCGGCGTCGCGGCGGGCGGTCGACCACGTCGGCGACTGGCTCGGCATCGGGGTCGCGAACCTGATCAACCTGTTCAACCCGGGGATGCTCGTCTTCGGCGGGATCATGCGCGACGTCTACCTGGGCGCCCGCGAACGGGTGGACCGCCGCATCGCCGCCCACGTCCTGCCGGTCTCCCGGCATCGCGTACGCCTGGAGGTGGCCGCGCTCGGCGACGACACCACCTTGGCCGGGGCGGCCGAACTCGGATTCGCCGATCTGCTGGCCAACCCCCTCGGAGTCATGGCTTCACTGGACGCCTAACGGACCCAGAACTCGTAGGGGTGGTGTCCGGGGCGGAAGCCCTGCGCCTCGACCATCGCGGCCGCCTCGGCGAACTGGAAGGCCAGCCCGGTCGGCTGATGGGCGTCGCTGCCGAAGCCGACCGCCTGCCCGCCCTCGTCGTACCACCAACGGACGATCTCGGGATTCCTCGGCCCCCGGGTGTTGACCTCCAGCACCCGGCCGCTGTCGGCCAGCGTACGCAGGGCGTGCCGGAACTCGTCCTCGAAGGCGTACGGGTCGAAGGGCTCGGCGTCGGCCGGCCAGTAGCGGACGGCGTAATCGATGTGAGCCAGTACGCCGAACTCGGCGGCCGTCGTGATCATCGACGGCAACTCGGCCAGATAGTCCCGCAGGACGTCGCCGGGCGGGCGTTGCCGGAAGTGAAAGGGCGGCTCGGAAGCCTTGTCAGCCCAGGGAATCGTGTGCAGTGAGCCGAGGATCCGCTCGAATTCGCCGACGGCCAGCAGCCGCGCAACCTGGTCCCGGTGCCGATGCGGCTCGCCCAGCTCGACGCCGCTGATGATTCGCAGGTCGGGAAACCGGTGCCGGCAGCGGTCAAGGCTTTCGAGGTAGCCCAGCGCGTCGAAGACGGGCGGGACGACCCGGTCGTCGGCGTCGAGGAGCTTCTTGAGGTGGGGGAACGGATCCAGCTCGGCTGGCTCGACCGTCCACTTCGTGTGGTCGACGTGCTCCGTGAACGCGATCGCCGGCAGCCCGAGCGCCACCGCCTGCGCGCAGGTCTCCTCCATCGCGCCGTGGGGCGCGTCCCACGACCATTCGCTGTGCACGTGCCCGTCGGTCGGCAGCATTGCGCCATTCTGCCCCGCCCCCGCCCCCGCGCGCCCGTGGTCGTGTCGCCAACGGGGTTGTCCGCCGGGTGTATACGCCGGGTGTATAGTCCTCGGCATGACGGTGCCTCTGACCCTCCTCGGCTTGCTCGAACGCGAACCGAGTCACGGATACGAGCTGAAGCGGGACTACGACGCCTACTTCGGGCGCGGGCGGCCGCTGCCGTTCGGCCAGGTGTACGCCACCCTCAGCCGGCTGGCCCGGGACGGCAAGGTCGTCATCAGCGACGTCGGCAAGGGCGACGGCCCGGACCGCAAGCGCTACATCATCACCGACGTCGGCGCGACCGAGGTCGACGCCTGGCTGACCGAGCCCGTCGAGCCCGAGCCGCACCTGCAGACCATTCTCTTCTCGAAGGTGGTGCTGGCGCTCATGCTCGGCCGGCCCGCCGAGGAGTACCTCGACACCCAGCGGCGCGCCCACATGCAGCGGATGCGCGAGCTCACCGAGATCCGGCGCAGCGGCGGCATGGTGGACGCCCTGCTCGCCGACCACGGCCTGTTCCACCTCGAAGCCGACCTGCGCTGGATCGACCTGACCGCCGCCCGGCTCGACACGCTGGCGAAGGAGATCCGCCGATGACCGCCCTGATCGAGGCCCGCGACGTCACGCTGTCCTTCGGCGAGACCCCGGCCCTGCGCGGCGCGTCCTTCCGGGCCGAGGCCGGCGAGATCGTCGCGGTCATGGGACCGAGCGGCTCCGGCAAGAGCACCCTGCTGCACTGCCTCGCAGGCATCCTCGTGCCCGACTCCGGCGAGGTGACCTTCACCGGGGACCGGATCGACCAGATGTCCGAGACCCGCCGCAGCGCGCTGCGGCGCGACCGGTTCGGCTTCGTCTTCCAGTTCGGCCAGCTGGTGCCCGAGTTGACCGCCCAGGAGAACGTCGCGCTGCCGCTGCTGCTGGGGGGCGTACGCCGGGCGGCGGCGATGGAACGTGCCCGCGTCTGGTTCGAGCGACTCGGTCTGTCCGGAATGGAGGGTCGCCGGTCGGGTGAGCTGTCGGGCGGGCAGGCACAGCGGGTCGCGCTTGGCCGAGCCTTGGTCGCCGAACCCGAGGTGCTGTTCGCCGACGAGCCGACCGGCGCTCTGGACTCGCTGACCGGCGAGCAGGTCATGGAGTTGCTCGTCGGCTCGGCCAGGGAACAGGGCACCACCGTCGTCCTGGTCACGCATGAGCCCCGCGTCGCCGCGTACGCCGACCGCGAGGTCATCGTCCGGGACGGCCGTGTCGCGATGACCGAAGGCGTCGCGTCGTGATCCGGCTCGGTCTGCGCTTCGCCGTCGCCGGCGGCCGGGAAGCCGTGGTCCGGCTGATCACGATCGCCGCCGCCGTCGCGCTCGGGGTCGGCCTCGTGCTGGCCACGCTCGCCGCGATGAACGCCGTCCATTCGCTCAACCACCGGTACGCGTGGATGAACACCGGCCTCGCCCCGGCGACCGCCATCGACGCCGTGCACGCCGACCCGTTGTGGTGGGCCCCGCGCGAAGACTTCTACGACGCGGACTCCATCGCGCGGGTCGACGTCGCGGCGACCGGCCCCGACTCGCCGATCCCGCCGGGCCTGACCCGGCTGCCCACCGCCGGGGAGTACTTCGTCTCCCCGAAGATGCACGACCTGCTCGCCAAAGCGCCGTCCGAGCTGCTCGGCGAGCGGTTCCCCGGCCACGAGGCCGGCATCATCGGCGACGCCGCGCTGCCGTCGCCCACCTCGCTCGTGATCATCATCGGGCATGATCCGGCCGAGGCCGCCAAGCTGCCGAACGCCCAGCAGGTCACCAGCATCTTCGGCACCTCGCCGGAGGACTGCGCCAGCTGCATCGTCGGCTATCGGTCGGCCGGATTCGACCTCATCCTCGGCGTCGTCGCCGGAGCGCTGCTGTTCCCCGTGCTCATCTTCATCGGCACCGCGACCCGGCTCACCGCAGCCCGTCGGGAACAGCGGTACGCGGCCATGCGGCTGATCGGCGCGACGAGCGGGCAGATCTCGAAGATGGCGGTCGTCGAGGCCGCTGTCGCCGCCGCCATCGGCACGCTCGTCGGCTTCGGCGTCTTCCTCGTCCTGCGAAGGCCGTTGGCGGCGATCCCCTTCACCGGCGCCCCATTCTTTCCGGAGGACATGTCCCTGACGGTCGCCAACGTGTTGTGGGTGGCGGCGGGCGTACCGGCGGCGGCGCTCGTCGTGGCCTGGCTGTCGCTGCGTCGCGTACGCGTCTCGCCGTTGGGTGTGACGCGGCGGGTCACCCCGAAGCCGCCGCGGGCGTACCGGCTTATCCCGCTCGTGGCCGGCCTGGCCTGGCTCTACTACCTGAACGGCCACCGGCCCGACACCAGCATCAAGCAGGTCGCCGTGTTCCTGCCCGGCTTCCTCGTGGTCATGTCCGGACTGGTGCTCGCCGGACCCTGGCTGACCATGGTCGGCTCCCGGCTGCTGGCCCGTCGGGCGCAGCGACCGGCCACCCTGATCGCCGCCCGGCGGCTGTCGGACAATCCGCAAGCCGGCTTCCGGGCGGTCAGCGGACTTGTCCTCGCGATGTTCGTGACCAGCGTGGCGGTCGGTGCCATCGGCACTATCAAGGAGGACCGCGACGCGCTCGTGTACGGCTTCGAGAACGGCTACGTGCGGCAGCTGTTCTGGCCGGGACCCGGGCCCACCGGTACGCCGGCGGTGACTGATCAGCTCAAGACGATCGCCGGGGTGAGCGACGTGTTCTTCCTGCGCTCCAACCCCGGCTTCGGCCCGGATCAGCCCGGCAAGTATGGCGACCAGCCGTACGTGATCGCCTGCGCCGACCTGGCCCGTCATCCTGAACTGGGCAGCTGTCCCGCCGGCGCCGAAGCGGTAGCGATATCCGACTTCGGAATTCCGAAGGGCATGCCGGTGCCGCCCTGGCCGGCGGCGGCGATCACCGCCGAGGAACTGGAGCGGCTGCCGATCGCCTCGATCCAGGTCGCCAACGACGGCTCCATCGGCGCGGTCGAACGGAGCCGGACGCTGCTCGAAGCCGCGTTCACCGGTGTGCACCGCCCGATCGCCGATCGCGACTACACCAAGGACACGACGAACATGTTCACCGGCTGGGTGCAGCTGGCCAACGTGATCATCCTGGCCAGCCTGCCGATCGCCGGATGCAGCCTGGCCGCCAGCGTCGCCGGTGGCCTCAGCGACCGCAAGCGGCCCTTCAGCCTGCTGCGGCTGACCGGCGTCTCGCTGCGCACGCTTCGGCGGGTCGTGCTGCTGGAGAGCGTCCTGCCGATGATGGTGGTGGCTGTCGTGGCCATCGGCGTGGGGTTGCTGTCGGCCCAGCTGTTCCTGCGGGCGCAGATGCACACGACGCTCGTGCCGCCGGGCTGGGACTACTACGCCATGGTCGCGGTCGGCCTGGTCCTGTCGCTCGCGGTCATCGGCGGCACCCTGCCGTTGCTGCGCCGGATGACCGGCCCGGAGGTCGCACGCAACGAGTGACACGCTGCTCACGGGCCAAAAGCGAGCCACGGGTACGCCGTGGGATTCGAACAAATGTTCCCGACACGCGGGACCAGCTCTTGACGGTGTCGTACCTGTGTTCGATAGTCGTCGGGTGGACACGGAACGGGAATCGACCCCCTGGTCCGACGGCACCCGACGGGTGCGCCGCTGGATCGGCCGGGGCAAGCTGTCTGATGAGAAGATGACGATCACGCTGGGCGTCCTGCCCGACGGCCGCTGGTTCGTCGGCTCGGCCCAGGCGAGCTGGACCATGTGGCAGCCGTTCGACCGGGAGCAGGACGCGGTCGCCGTGGCCGAGCGTCTCGCGGCCGGCATGCGCGAAGCGCCGGTGCACCGCGAGCCGGCGGTGTATCGCTCGGTGGCGGCCGTCCCCGATTTGGTCGGAGTCGCAGCCTAGGCTGGACCGGGTGATCATCACCTGGGACCGAGCATTCGCCTGGCGCATGCGCCGTCACCTGCTCGACCGTCCGGCTCGCGGCACCTCCGCCGTCGACGTCGCGCATCGGCTCTGTGGCGTGCAGGCCCAGGTGGCCTCCAGCGCCGAGCAGGCGATCGCGGCCCGGCAGGCCACCGCGCCGGCCGGCCAGGTCGCCCAGGCGCTGCGGGACCGCAAGCTGGTGAAGACCTGGGCGATGCGGGGCACGCTGCACCTGCTGACCCCAGCCGACACTCCGGCCTTGCTGGCTCTGATGGCCGCGACCAAGACCTGGGAGAAACCGGTCTGGCAGCGCAACTTCGTTACCGCGGCCCAACTGGCCGCGATCACCGAGGCCGCCTGGACCGCCCTGGACGGCGCCGCCCTGACCCGGGAGCAGCTCAGCCAGGCCGTCCTCGAGCGCAGCTCCGACCCCTCGCTCGCCGAGCATTTGGCATCCGGCTGGGGCGCGGTGCTCAAACCGCTGGCGTACCAGGGATTGCTCGTCTACGGGCCGAGCGACGGCAGCCGGGTCACCTTCACCCGGCCCGACACCTACCTCGACGGCTGGCCCGGCCTGCCCGACACGGCTGAGGCTGCGCGCGTGGCCATCCCGGCCTACCTGGGTGCGTACGGTCCGGCCGCGCCCGAGGCATTCAATCAGTGGATCGCGCGCGGTGTGCTGCGCAAGACCGACCTCAAGAAGTGGTACGCCGACCTCACGGCCGACGGCGTGATCGCCGCGGTCGAAGTCGACGGGACTCCGGCGTACGCGGTGGCCGACCAGGTCGACGCGATCGCCTCGGCGAAGCCGTTCGATGAAGTACGCCTCCTGCCTGCTTTCGACCAATACGTGCTCGGCCCCGGTACGCAGGACGAGCGGCTGATCGGACCCGGGCGGCGAGCCGAGGTCAGCAAGGCGGCCGGATGGATCTCACCCGTGGTGATCCACCGGGGCCGGGTGGCCGGAGTGTGGGACACCGACGGCGACACCGTGTCGGTGCGGCTGTTCCAGGAACGGTCGGCGGTTCCGAGGAAGCAGATCGAGGCTGAGGCGGCCCGGATCGCCGGTGGCACACCGAAGGTGGAGATCGCCGTCGGTTAGACCGGGACCGGGCGGAAGCTGTCGCCGTCCAGCACCGGAACCACGGTGCTACTGTCTACTTCGGACGCGATCTCGACGTCCTCCGGATAGCCGTAGCCGGCCAGCTCGATGCCGCTGGCACAGGCGTACAACGCGTCTCGCAGGTGGGGGGAGACATGGCGGTACGCCGCCGCCGCCAACTCGGCCTCGGGCGACAGACCGCCAAGCCCCTCGTCGAGCAGACCCTGAAGGAACGCGCCCGCGCCCCACAGATCTTCGATCGCCGGGCGCAGCGAGTCGTCGATCTTCCACCGTTCGCCGGCCGGGACGACCGCGACGGCCGCGCCGCTGGGCAGCGTACGGGCGGTCCACGCGGCGGCGGCGCGAGCGTTGCGCAGCGATACGCCGATGACGGTCGCGCCGGTCTCGGCCAGCCGCCGCGCGACGGTGGAGCCGTTGGGCGACGGCAGGACGAGCCGGGTGACACCGTGCGCGGCGCGGATCGTCGACGGCGACAGGCTGACCGGCTGCGCCGGGCCGACCTCGGACCGGCCGACGGCCAGCGTCGCGTTCTTCTCGGCGGCGAACGCGGCGGCCCGCTCGTCGCGCCAGCGGTAGGGGAAGACCTCGATGCCCTGGTCGGCCGCGACGGTGAGCGTGGTGGTGAAGGAGAGCACATCGACCACGGCCACCACGGCGGTGCCGGGACCGACCTCGTCCGCGCCGATCGGACCCCAGTCGCAGCGCACCGCGTACGGGGTCTGCGCGTATGGACTGATCACCGCGGAAGCCTACGACACCGGCCGCTCATCCCGGATCGCGCAGCCAGTTCCCCGCCGTCTCGTTCTCCATGGAGACGGCCCCTCGTTCGCCCGGTGCCGACGCCGCCTCGTCTTCTCAGGGGAGAAGCGGCAGAATGGGCGGCGAGTACGCCGGTCGCCTCGGGGAGGGGAGGGAACGGTGAGTGAGCTGCGTGCCCGGCTGGATGTGCCGTCTGGGGTCGATGCCCCGCGCGGCGCTCGCAAGACCGTTCGGCAGTTGCTCACGGCGTGGGGGTTCACCGACGGCGATTGGCTGGACATCGCCGATCTGGTCGTCTCGGAGCTGGTGGCCAACGCCGTGCGCCACGGTGGCGGGCTGCTGGAGATCGCCGTGCAGGCGCACGAGACTCAGGTGACCATCAGTGCCGCCGACAGCACGTCGGTGTCGCCCCGGCGGCGTACGCCCGACGACACGGGCGGCTATGGGCTGGCCCTGATCGAACAGCTCGCCGCGGCGTGGGGCGTCGACGACTACGAGGGCGGCAAACTGGTCTGGGTGCGGCTGTGGTCGCATCCGGCGCCGCTGCGCCCCGTCACGTGAGGCGTACGCCGACCACGGCCACGTCGTCGTTGACTGCCTCGTTGTGCAGCATGTTCGCCGTCGCCGAGGCGCACAGGCCCTCGGCGTCGCTCCCGGCCAGCCCGGCCAGCAGCTTCCCGATACCGTCGTCGATCGACTGACGGCGTCGCTCCACCAGCCCGTCGGTGTAGAGCAGTAGGCCGGTCCGGGGCGTCAACGCCAGCGTGGTGGTCCGGCGGGCGGCGTCCGGCAGAGCGCCCAACGGCAGGTCGACCGGGGCGTCGAGCAGGTGCCCACGCCCGCCCGGATCGAGGACGACCGGCATGAGGTGCCCGGCGACCGAGAACGTGACCGAGGTCCGGTCCGGCTCGACGACGCCGTACGCCGCAGTCGCCATCGCGCCCGGCTCGAAGAGCTGGATCTTGCGATCGAGCCGGGTGAGCACGTCGGCCGGGTCGGTCGACTCCAACGCGTACGCCCGCAGCGCGCTGCGGATGCGGCCCATGACGACGGCCGACTGGAGACCGTTCCCGGCGACGTCGCCGATGACCAGGCCGACGTGACCGGACGGCAGGGTGAACATGTCGTACCAGTCGCCGCCGACACCGACGGCGGCGCCGGGGATGTAGCGCACGGCGATGTCGAGGCCCGGGATCTCCGGCGGCCGGACGGGCAGCAGACTGCGTTGCAGGGCGAGGGTCGCCACACGTTCGGTCTGCGACAGCCGCGTGTTCGCGGCCACCCCGGCCCGGTCGGCGACCAGCCGCAGCAGTTCGATGTCGTCCTCGGTGAACGGCCGGGCCGCTATGCTGCCGACCCGCAGCACGCCGACGACGCGGCCCGCGAGCAGCACGGGGACGCCCGCCATCGAGGTCACGTGGTGGTCGATCAGCACATGGCTGAAGACGTCGCCGCGATCGACGTGCTCGATGATCAGCGACTCGCCGCTGGCCGCCACCCGCCCGGCGAAGCCGACGCCCATCGGCACCCGGATGTCGAGCTGCAACTCCTCCTCCAGACCGACGGTCGCGGCGGTGATCAGTTCCCGCCCGGTCGGGTCCAGCAGGAGGATGGTCGCGGTGTCGACGTCCAGCAACGCCCTCGTCCGCACGACGAGCTCGGTGAGCAGCGCGTCCGCGGGCAGGTGTGACAGTTCGGCGTCGGTGACCGCCCTGATGCGGTCGAGCATCTCGGGATCGCGGCTTGCCGTCATCCGTGGGCCTGCCCGGTGAGCAGCGGCCAGACGCCGGTCAGTACCATCACCCGGCGGACGAGGTCGCCGGCGGCGACGACCCGGAAGGTCAGGCCCGCCTCGTCGGCCGCCCGGCGGCCGGTGAGCAGCGTCGACATGCCGGAGGAGTCGAGGAAGTCGACGCCGGACAGGTCGACCTCGACGCCCTGGTCCGCGTCGCGGACGGCGTCGGCGAGGCTCCGCCCGAGCTCCTCCCGGGAGAGCAGGTCCACGTCACCGGTCACCGTGACGGCGACGATGCCGCCCTGCTGCGAAGTGGCGATCTCCATGGGCTCCCCCCGTTCCTCGGTCGTGAGATCATTGTCCCCGCCGCGAACGGTATCGCATCCCCTGGTCGCTCGTTCTGCTCAGATTCCCCGCTCAAACCTGCTCATATCGTGCTCATATCGCGTCTCAGATCGACCTGACGCCGATCTGAGACGCAGGCAGCGGAGCGATCAGGTGCGTCGCCCATATGCGTGCCGCCGTAGCACGAACTCCGCCCCGACGCCGACTTCTTCCTCGGTCTCGACCTGATTCTCGACGGGGTCGCCCAGCGGACCCGCGCGCTCCGCCGCCCCTCGGCGTAAGCCCCCGGCAATTCGGTTCTATCGATCAGCTCGGAGTCGCCTCAGAGCTGCCTTCAATCATAATCTTATATACAAGAGATCTTTTGTATGCCCTCCAGCCATTCGTTACTACGCATGGTGATGGGCTCCATGGCGGGCCGTAAAAGTTGTCCTTGACGATCTTACGTTCATGCATTTACGGTCACCTAACTCATTCGGCACTCACTACGGGGGTAAGCGCCATGTGTAGTACAGTCATACCCTTTTTCGACCGTCTGTATAGGACAGTCAGACCCAGAGCCTTGTGGCGGACCAGCTTCGTCATCGCGTCCATGCTGGTCTCGATGCTGGGCTGGACGCCCGAGGCGCACGCGGCGGCGCCTGATCTGCAGGCCGCGGCGGCGGAGGACCGCTCGGTCGCCGTTTCCGCGATCAAGACCTCGAAGTCGACCGCGCCCAAGATGGAGCAGTACAAGGGCCACGCCACGAAGTGGCCGTCGGCCGGGACAGCGTCGGTCGACCTCCCCATGGGTGGCGACGGCCTGCGGCAATCCGGCTCGACCACGGTGGGCGACCTGCCGGTGACCGTGACGCCGCTCGACGGCGACGGCAAGGCGCTGTCGCGATCCGCGCCCGGAAAGGCGGCCGAGGCGCCGGGGAAGGTCCGGCTGAGCGTCGTCGACCGCAAGCTCACCGAGCCCACGGGGAGCGCTTTGGCGTTCCAGGTCGGCCGCGAGGACGGCAAGCGCGGCGGTGCAGTCCGACTTCGCGTCGACATCTCGTCCTTCTCGCACGCGTACGGCGCGGACTGGGCCTGGCGGCTCAAGGCGACCGCGGTTCCCGAGTGCTACCTGACAACTCCGACGAAGCAAGGCTGCGCGGCGGGCAAGGTGGTGAAGTCCGCCGTTGACGGGGACGCTGGGGTGATCACCTTCGACGTCGCCCTCGACACCGCGTCGGCGGCAACCGAGACTGTGGTGGCGCTCGCCGCGTCGGGATCGTCGACCGAGACAGGCGACTTCACCAAGACCGACCTGAAGGAGTCGTCCACCTGGTCAGCCGGTGGAAACTCCGGCGACTTCACGTACTCGTATCCGCTCCAGGTCCCGCCGGTGCCCAGCAACCTCGTCCCCAGCGTCGCGTTCAACTACAGCTCGGGCGCGGTCGACGGGCAGACCGCCGGTTCCCACACTCAACCGAGTGAGATCGGCGAAGGCTGGTCCTACTCGCCGGGCTACATCGAGCGCACCTATCGGCCGTGCATCCAGGACAACGACAACTCGCCGAACTGGACCATGGTCACTGCGGATCTGTGCTGGCGGCTGCCGAACGCGCAGATCATGCTCAACGGCAAGTCGAGCGAGATCGTGCTGGGCAGCGACAACGTCTGGCGGCTCGCGGACGACGACGGCGAGAAGGTCGAACTGCTGACCGGCGCGACGAACAACGACATCGACGGTGAGCACTGGAAGATCACCACGATGGACGGCACCCAGTACTGGTTCGGCCTGGAGGATCTGCCGAACGGCCGGACGGGCACGGGCTCGGTGATGACTGCACCGGTCTACTCGAACCGGTCCAACGAGCCTTGCTACAACTCGTCTGCCGCCATTTCGTCGCGGTGCAATCGACAGGCGTTGCGCTGGATGCTGGATTACGTCGTCGACCGCAACGGCAACGAGATCTCCTACTGGTACGGCCGGACCGCCAACAACACGGCGATGTTCAACGACTCGACCTTCACGACCGGCTACTACCGCGAACTTCACCTGAACCGGATCGAGTACGGCACCCGTACGACGGATGCCGCGACGGTGACCGCACCGGCCCGAGTGGTATTCAACTACGGCGACCGCTGCGTGACCACGTCCTGCACGACCCACAACGACACCAACTGGCCCGACACACCCTGGGACCTGGTGTGCACCGGCACGACGTGCGCCAACAACATGTCGCCTTCGTTCTTCTCCACGCTCCGGCTGGAGTCGGTGCAGACCCAGGTGCTCGTCAACTCGTCGTACTCGACGGTGGACAAATGGACGCTGGAGCACACCTTCCCCACCCCGGGTGACGCGTCAGCTGTCTTGTGGTTGGCCTCCATCTCGCACACCGGATATTCAGACACTTCGTCGATCGCCACGCCGCAGGTGTCGTTCAACGGCACGCTGATGCAGAACCGCGCCGACTACGACGCCGGCGCCAGCATGCAGTCGCACAAGAAGTGGCGGATCTCCCAGGTTCTGACCGAAACCGGCAAGCAGATCGACGTTACTTACGCCGCGAACGACGTGCACTGCGCAGCCGGGGACACGCCGAATCCGGACAACAACCCGAACCGATGTTTCCCGCAGTACTACACCAACCCGTCCGGTGACTCCGGCTGGTCCTGGTGGCACAAACGGATCGTCAGCAGCGTCGTGGAGACCGACAGGGTCGGCGGTTCACCGGCGGTGGCGACGAACTACGCCTATTCCACGGCAAGCACCAGCACGAATGTGCTCTGGGCGCACGGAGACGGCGCGGCCGTCTGGGGATCCTCGATCGACTACCGGTCGTGGTCGGACTGGCGCGGCTACTCCGATGTCACCGTGACTACCGGCCCGGCGACGGGGACCAGGTCGCAGATGGGTTACGTCTACTTCCGCGGCTTGCACGGTGACCGCACCGACACCGGAAATCGGACGGTGAGCCTTTCGCCCTACAGCGGGTCGTGGAGCGATCAGCAGCAGCGTGCCGGCCACCTCATGAACGAGATCACATACGACCAGGCAGGCGGCACCGCAGAGAGGATCGTCCAGTACAACCCGTACGGGGCGGAGACTGGAACGCGGACGCTCACCGAGGCGTGGGCGATCCCGGCGACCTTCAAGTCATACATCAACCGCACCGACAACGTCACTACGTACGAGGTCGACGACGCCGGCACCATGGCGAGCCGGTCCGGCACGGTGGACACCTTCGACAGTCGGGGCCGCCTCGTCTCACGCTCGGACAAGGGCAACGTCGGCGTGGTCGACGAAACCTGCACGCTCTACGCGTACGCCCAGAACCCGGGTCTCTACTTGTACGCGTTCAAGCAGCGCGAACAGCAGTACTCGGGGGAATGCGACGCCAACGGCGCGGCGACTTCCACGGACCTGCTGTATGACCATGCCTGGCGGTTCGACGGCCAGACGTATGGCGCTGCGCCGTTGGAAGGCAACATCTCCCGGGACTACGTCTGGAATGTGGACGCCGTCAACGGGGTCACCGGTGAGTGGGTTTCCATCGCCGACAACGTGGTGTACGACAGCTACGGGCGTGTCACATCGTCGACCGACGGCGAGAACCACACGACCGCGACGGTCTTTACGGACAACGCCGATCACCTGAACACGTCCAAGGCGGTCACCGTTCCCGGTGGCCTGACGACGACGACCACGTTCAACGTGCGTCGCAGCCTCCCATTGGCCATCACAGATGCCAACAGCAACGTGACCACGGCGACGTACGACGCGCTGGGCCGCCTGTTGACGGTCAAGAAGCCGGGCAACACGTCGTCGACCCCGAATGTCACGTACGCCTACAGCAACAGCCGTGACGCCGCACCGTGGATCAAGACCACCACGCTCGGCCCGAACGGTGGCAACGTCTACACCTTCGAGATCTACGACGGTCTGCTGCGACCCCGTCAGACGCAGACGACCACAGCCGACGGCAAACGGATGATCACCGACACCCAGTACGACGGCCGTGGTCTGGCGGTCAAGGTGACGACTTTCTACAACGCGGAATCCGGTCCGTACTCGACGCTGGTGGCGTTCGCGGATACCGGCGTCGACCGCCAGACTCGGTACACCTATGACGGCCGAGGCCGTCAGCTCACGGACGAGACCTGGTCCCAGAACGTGATGAAGTGGTATTCCGTCAGCAGCTACGGCTTCCACAGCGTCACCACTCAGCCGCCCATCGGCGGCACCGCGACCCAGGAGCGTACCGACAGCCTGGGCAATCTGGTCGAGAAGCGCCAGTACCAGAGCTTCGCCGACTACACCGAGCTGGTCGCCGGTGACTTCACCAACGACGGCAAGAACGACCTGTTCGGCATCCGCCCTGGTAGTGACCGTCGCATCCGATTCGTTGGCAACGGCGACGGCACCTTCGTTCCGAACACCGGCTCGGCGACCACTGGCTGGTCCGCCTACCGCAACTGGGTGTCCGGCAACTTCGACACCGCCGGAAACCTCGACCTCATCGGCATCCGCAAATCCGATGGCGTGCTCATGCGCTACCAAGGTGACGGCACCGGTGGATTCCCCTCGTCCGCCCAGGTGGGCGCCGGGTTCAGCGGCTACAGCGAACTGGCAGCCGGGGACTTCGACGGGGACGGCCTCACCGACCTTGTCGAAATCCGCAGCTCCGACGGCATGCTGCAGTATTCCCATTCCAAATCGACCGGCGGTGCCTTCGACACCCCGGTGGATGTGAGCACCGGCTGGTCCGGCTATGAACACCTGGTCGCCGGGGACGCCAACGGCGATGGCAAGGTCGACCTGCTGGCGATCCGGAGCTCCGACCACGTGCTGCGTCGCTGGCTGGGCAACGGCAACGGCACGTTCGCTGCCGGAACGGATGTCTCCACGGGATGGAAGCGGGCCAACCTGGCCGCGGGCGACTTCACCGGAGACGGCAAGCTGGACCTGTTCGGGGCCTTCCCGCAGGACCAGGGCGACATTCACCTCAAGCGGTGGGCCGGCGACAACACGACCTTCACCTCGATGGGCTCCCTCGTCGCGACGAACGGTCAGGCGTGGGATAGCACGACCTACACCTACGACCGGCGGAACCAGCTGACCTCGACCAAGGGCCCGGACGGCGCCACTTGGACCTACACCTACGACCTGCTCGGCCGTAAGGTGCAGTCGGTGGATCCGGACACGGGCACCAGCACCACCAAGTACGACAAGGTCAACAACGTCATCTCCGCGACCGACGGCCGGGGCCAGCTACTGACCTACAGCTACGACGGTCTTGCTCGCAAGACGGCCATGTACAAGGACGCCGGCAAGACCGCCGCCGGTCAACTCGCCTCCTGGACCTATTACCCCTCCGGCACCACCGGAAAGGCCGGCCAACTCGCAACCGCGACGCGGTACGTGGGTGGCAACCAGGTCGGCGGATCGGCGTACGTGCAGTCGATCACGAGTTACAACGCCGACTATCAGCCGGCACACGTAGATGTCACGGTTCCGGCCGCCGAAGGAGCGTTGGCCAATACCTACGGATTCGACTACACGTACATGAACAACGGCCAGCCGAATACGGTGGTGTCCCCAGCGGCCGGTGGTCTCCCAGCGGAGACCCTGACCTACGGCTACGGCGCCTTCGGGCACCTCACCTCATTGGTCGCTGGATCGACGCGCATCATCGACAGCCAGACGTACACGTATGACGGCCAGGTCTACCAGCAGCTCCTGGGTACCTCGGGCAAGCAGGTTCGGCACACCTTCAGCTATGAAGCGTCCACCGGGCGCCTGCTGACCAGCCAGCTCGACACCCAGAACCAGACCACGCCGACGACCTGGGATGACAAGACAACGGACTCGTACGCCTTCGACGATGCCGGCAACGTCCGCAGCATCGCCACCAAGAACACGGGTACGCAAGACCAGGCCGAGTGCGTCACCTATGACGGTCTCCGCCGGATGACGCAGGCGTGGACGGTCTCGACGTCGAGCTGTTCCAACGGTCCGCAGAAGGCCGGCGTCGACCCGTACCGCCTGAGCTGGACCTTCGACCTCGCGGGCAACCGCAAGACCGAAACCGGCTACAACGCCGACGGCAGCGTCGACTACCTGTCGACCTACACCTACGGCGGGACCGGCAAGCCGCTCCACTCCCTCGCCTCCGTCGTCACCACCGGCACCGGAGCGAGCACGAAGACGTACAACTACGACGCCGCAGGGAACACCACGAGCCGACCCGCCCCCGGCGGCAGCCAGCAGACCCTGAGCTGGACCGAGGACGGCAAGCTCTCCCTCGTCGACGATTCCAGCGACACCAGCATGGTCTACGACGCGAACGGCAACCGCATGATCCGCGTCGAACCCGGTGGCTACCGGACGCTCTACCTGCCAGACGGCAGCGAACTGCGAGCTAATAGCACCGGTGCAGTGGCGGCGACCCGCTACTACGGTGGCGTCGCAGTCCGGTCGGCGAACACGGACTCGTCGGGCAACCTGACCAGTGGGACCACGCTGACCTGGACCATCGCCGACCACCACGGCACCGGGTCCATCGTGGTCGACTCCTCGACGCTGTCGTGTCAGCGTCGACGGAGTACCCCGTTCGGTACGGCTCGTGGCAGCCAGCCCAATGGCTTCGGGAGCAAGGGCTTCGTCGGCGGCACCAACGACCCGACTGGGCTCGTCCATGTCGGAGCTCGAGAGTACGACCCTGTGCTCGGCCGTTTCATCAGCGTCGACCCGATTTACGATCTCGGGGACCCGCAAAGCTGGAACGGATACGCCTACGCGAATAATGCTCCAGCTACTAGAAGCGACCCGAGTGGTACCTACGCTGTGGACGACAGTGAAGCGAATCCAGGCTCACACTCCAGTCAGAGTTGGGATCCTAAGAGCGTGGTCGCCGGGCTGCGTCAAAGCGAGGAGAATGCCAAAAGGGAAGAAAATGAGAATGCGAACAAGCCGACAGTGACTGTCTGTACCGCAACCTCGGTTTGTGTAATCAGTCCTGATGGCAAGGCAGGCCCGACAGTGTACAACTGCAACGGCGTTGGCGCCTGCATAATCCGGAATGGGGGCTTGGGGCCGAAGACCAAATATTACTGCAATGTGCAGAACTCCTGCGACCTGACTGGCTCTCCCTATGGGGCCGTCGGTACGTTGGTTTGCAGGGCAAACCCCTGCCTCCTCACCCCGAAGCCTCAGCGAACGTTGTGTCAACGAGAGCCGGGATCGTTGGCCTGCACTTGGGATCATTTCACCTCATGGGACTATTTGGGCAAAGTTGCGAACGGAGCTGAGGCTGGGGCTACAGCGGGTGGAATCGCTGGATGCGCAGTAGGAGTCTGGGCACTTGGGGTGGGTTGCTTGGTCCTCGGTGAGCCCGGTGCAATGATCGGCGCTGTGGTTGGAGCGCTGAGCGCTACCGCTCTTGCGGGCAAGGAGTACGGCGAAGAAGACTCTAAAGTGACCTGGATTGACGGAGCATGTGGAACGCCAAGTACCTCGCCGTGTAATCCAGGTTCTCCTGAAGTGTTTACTAGTTGAGGACCCGGCATGTCACAGGATGGGCGTCAGGAATTGCGATTTCGTTTCGTGCTCTTTTGGTTGGCGATCCTTGGAGCATTGTCGGGTACGGTGGCGCTTTCGCTGACGCTGGTGGCTGCAGGCGGAGTGGTATTGACCTGCATGTTGTTCGGCATACTCGTACTGTCATCGCTCCTTGCTGCAATTGTTACGAGGTATTTTTCGCCTCGCTAATCTGATAACAAGGTGAATTGGAGCATCGCCTCGGATCGCAGATGATGGGTAGGCCGACTTCGTGTCGGCGTACCCATCATCTTTCATCTTTTCGGACCAGTGTTAGGCGGTTGCGGACGCCGCCTGCTGAATCACCCTCGCCACCACCTCCGCCTTCGTGATGAGCGCAAGGTGCCCCGCGCGTACCTCGGTGATCCGAGAACCGGCCCGCGTCGCCATGAACCGCTGGGCCGTCGGCGTGATGATCTGGTCTTGCGTCCCGAGCACATACCAGGACGGGATCGTCTTCCATGCCGGTACGCCGGCCGGGGTGAATCCGGCGCTCAACGCCAGCGGGCGCTGGGCGGCGTACAGGGACAAGGCTTTGGGCCGGGGGACACCTGCCGCGAACGGGCCGAGGAAGGTGTCCTGCTTGAGGTAGAGGTCGACGTCGCCGGGCGGTGCGCCTGGGTAGGGCACGAAGTCGAAGACGGTGGCGGGGTCGACGTTGAGCGCCGAGTCTTCGCCCGCGAGCGGGAAGATCTGCTCGCCCTCGTCCGGCGCGAACGCGTCCTCGTAGACCAGTGCCTTGACGTTCGCGTTGCCGGTGGCGGCTTGGGTGATGACCGCGCCGCCGTAGGAGTGGCCCACCAGGACGATCGGCCCGGTGAGGGTGGCTAGGAAGTCCGCGATCGTCTGGCCGTCGGTGGTCAGGTTGCGCAGTGGGTTCGGCGGGATGCGCACGGGATACCCGGCTCGCCGCAGCCGGTCGCCGACGGCGGTCCACGACGAGCCGTCGGCCCACGCGCCGTGCACCAGGACGATGGTCGGCTTCGGCTGGGCGTGCCGGTCGCCGGCGGTGGCCCCGGCCGCGGGGAGCAGGACGGTCAGTGCCGCGGCGAGCAGGGCCGCGACGATGAGCCGGAGCCGCCGGGCACCCGTGCGTTGTGGTTCGGACAAGAGGCACTCCTCGATCTACGGGGCGGGGTGGTGTCGCAAGCCGAAACGTGCCGCGCCGAACAACCGTGTCGTGCAATTTGTCGGTGATGTCAGGAGAATAGATGTCCGGACGGTGTTCGGCCGCGTTCACCCTTCGGACGTGGAGCATTCGCCCGCGCGGCATCGATTCACAACGCATCGATGCGTACCATTTCATAAGGTGATCCGCCGACGAAGGAGTCCGATGACCGTCAAACGCCTCACCGTAGTGCTGGCCGCCGTCGTGACGTTGGGCGTCGCGGGCGGCGCCTACGCGCTCCAGCACGGCCCCGGCAATGGCCCTGATCAGAGCGCCGGCCGCGGCCCTGATCCGGTGCCGGCGGCGGTGACCGCGGCCGCCGTGCCCCGGCCTGATCATGTCGTGCTGGTCATGTTCGAGAACAAGAAGTACTCGTCGATCAACGGCAGCTCCAGCGCCCCCTACTTCAATTCGCTGGCCGCGCAGGGCGCGAAGTTCACCAAGTCCTTCGCCATCACCCACCCCAGCCAGCCCAACTACATCGCGCTGTTCTCCGGCTCGGCTCAAGGTGTCACCGACGACAGCTGTCCGCGTACGTTCACCGGGAAGGAGAACCTCGGGCACCAGCTGATCGCCGCCGGGCTGAGTTTCACCGGGTACTCCGAGGCGATGCCGTCCGACGGCTACACCGGCTGCTCGAGCGGCACCTATCGGCGTAAGCACAACAGCTGGGTGGACTTCGACAACGTCCCGGCCGCCAGCAACCTGCGGTACTCGAAGTTCCCGACCGACTTCACGACGCTGCCGACGGTCAGCTTCGTCACCCCGGACATGTGCAACGACATGCATGACTGCTCCGTCGGCACGGGCGACACCTGGCTCAAAGCCAAGCTCGACGCGTACGCCCAATGGGCCAAGACCCACAACAGCCTGCTGATCGTCACGTTCGACGAGGACAGCGGCACGTCGGTGAACCAGATCTTCACCGCGTTCGTCGGCCAGCACGTCAAGGTCGGCAGCTATGCCGAGACGATCAACCACTACACGGTCCTGCGGACCATCGAGGACGCGTACGGGCTCACGCCGATCAACAACGCGGCGAGCGCCACGCCGATCACCGACATCTGGCAGTGACGTGTACCTGTCGACCGTAGATCGCCCGGCGGCGACCGGCGCGGGTCGCCGCTGGACGGCCATCGGGGCCAACGTCTTCGCGCTCGGTCTGGTCAGCCTGGTCACCGACGTGTCGGCCGAGATGGTCACCGCCGTCCTGCCCGCGTACCTGGTGCTCGGGCTCGGGCTGACGCCACTGGCGTACGGGGCAGTCGACGGGCTCTACACGGGGGCGACCGCTGTGCTCCGGCTCGCCGGGGGCTGGCTCGCCGACCGTACGCGCCAACGCAAGACCGTCGCGGGCATCGGCTACGGCGTCTCCGCGGTCGCCAAGCTCGGCCTGCTCGTGATGGGTACGCAGACCGCCGCCATCGGCGGGGTGATCGCCGCCGACCGGATGGGCAAGGGACTGCGTACCGCGCCCCGGGACGCGCTGATCACCCTGTCCGCCCCGCCGGGTCTGCTGGGCCGGGCGTTCGGCGTACACCGGACCCTGGACGCGGCGGGCGCCTTCCTCGGGCCGCTGGTCGCGCTCGGCGTCCTGACCGCCACCGGCTCCGCGGCGGTGACGGCCGCCTCGCGGGACGCGTTCGACGCCGTCTTCGTGTGCAGCTTCTGTGTCGCTGCCTTCGGCGTACTCCTGCTTGTGCTTTTCGTGAAGGAGCATCGCGACCCGCTGGCCGCGAGCCGGCCGCGCGCCCGTGACCTGGCCGCGCTGGCCGCTGATCCGCGAGCCCGGCGGCTGACCGCGGCCGGCTGCGTGCTGGGCTTGGCGACGATCGGCGACGGCTTCGTGTACCTGCTGTTGCAGCGGCGATCGGGCTTGGCGATCGGCTGGTTCCCGATGCTCGCGGTCGGCACGAACCTGACCTATCTGCTGCTCGCGGGCCTGGCCGGGGCGACGGCCGACCGCCTCGGGCGGCAGCGCGTGCTGCTCGGCGGATACGTGCTGCTCGCAGCGATCTATCTGGTGCTGGCTACCCCGTGGCAGGGCACACCGATGATCGCAATCGTCCTGCTGCTCAATGGCGCCTTCTACGCGAGCACCGACGGCGTGCTCATGGCGTTGGCGGGTCCGGTGCTGCCCCAAACGCTGCGGACCACCGGCCTCGCGATGATCCAGACCGGGCAGGCCGTCGCCTACCTCGGCTCGTCGGTCCTGTTCGGCCTCGTCTGGCAGCGCTGGGACACGACCACCGCCGTGCTGGTCGCGTTCACGCTCACGCTGCTCGCCGGGGTCGCGACCGCCGTCCTGGTGCGGCCACGTGCGCGCTAAGCTCCTGCTCACGGCGGCGGCCTTCGCACTGCTGATCGCGGTGACGGCCGGCGTCATCCGGCACGCGCGCCACCCGGCCGTCTACGGCTCCGCGCCACTCACGCTCCATTCCGGCTTGTACGCCGTGAGCACCGCACCGGCGACGCAAGGCCACCTGATCTCCGGCGGCGAGGTGGCCGCCCTGACGTGCAGCCGCTTCTACGCCGCCGCGGGGACGGGAATCTGTCTGCGCCCGGACGGGCCGCTGGCGACGTACCAGGTCGTGCAGGTCGACGCCCAGTTGCGGGAGAAGGACAAGTTCCCGCTGGTCGGCGTACCGAACCGGGCTCGGGTCTCACCCAGCGGCCGGCTGCTCGCCTGGACCGTCTTCGTCGCCGGAGACTCCTACAACAACGGCAAGTTCTCCACCCGCGCCGGCATCCTCGACACCGTCAGCGGCGACCTCGTCGGCACGCTCGAAGACTTCACGGTCACGCCCCCGGCGGCGGCCGACCGCAACTTCTGGGGTGTCACGTTCACCGCCGACGACGACCACTTCTACGCCACGATGTCGACGCGCAACCATCGCTACCTGGTGTACGGCTCTGTGTCGCAGCAGGCCGTGGCCGTTGTGCGCGACGGCGTCGAGTGCCCATCCCTGTCGCCCGACGGTACGCGCATCGCGTACAAGTCCGCCGTGGCCGGCGATCCCGCGCGGGGCTGGCGTTTGTCAGTGCTGACCCTGTCCACCGGCCGCGTCGTGCCGCTCGCCGAGACCCGCAGCGTCGACGACCAGGCGATCTGGCTCTCCGCCGACTCCCTGGGGTATGCCCTCCGCCGCCCGGGTGGTGCGGACGTCTGGTCCGTCCCCGCCGACGGCACCGGTACGCCGTCGCTGCTGCTGGCCGACGCGGAATCGCCCGTCATGCTCGCGCCCTGACCCCGGTCGCCCTGACCCCGGTCGCCCTGACCCCGGTCGCCCTGACCCCGGCCGCCCTGACCCCGGTCGCCCTGACCCGGGCCGCCCTGACCCGGGCGTCGCCCGCCCGGGGCGGCTCGTTGATCTTGAACGAAAAGTGCTGCCATGGCGACGCTTTCTGTTCAAGGTCAGGTGGTGCGGCCGGCATGGTCAGCCTCGCTCGCGTCCGGGCAGCGGACTCCCGTCGAGGAACGCCTGATACACCCCGCGGACGTCGTCGTCGACGATCGGCTGGATGTTGCTGTATCGCGTGTCGCCGCGGTCGCGACGCGGCCCGGACAGCCAGTACTCGTCCTGGGTGGCCACGTCGTAGAAGTTCGCGTCGATCAACCCGGGGAACCGCCGCAGTGTCAGTCCGTGCCAGTAGGCGGTCTTCCATGTCCGGTTGAAGCGCACCCAGCTGATCCAGGCCGGACCTCGGTCGGTTCCGTGCCCGGTCTTCAGGTGCACGAACATCACGCGCGTCGCCATGACAGCATGGTCGCCGAGGCGCGTACGGGCCGCAACGCAATTGGGATCAAGGGCTGTCGGCGGGGTCGGTCCGGGGAGCGGTGGCGCGATACGCTGGCGCGCGTCGAAGGGGGAACGCGGATGGGCGGGCTCAAGCCGTGGCACGTGCTGATGCTGCTGTGCTGCATGGTCGGGGTGACGGGCATCGTCGCCGCCGTCGTGGCCATCGTGTTCGCCACGAAGAAGAACCGCCGGTAGCGACTCTCAGTGGGCGCTGAAATACCAGGCGGCCGAGGTGAGGACGGTTCCGACGAGCACAGTGAAGACCGTGCCGCCCAGGACGGGCAGCACCCAGCCGGCCACCCCGGGCTTGGTCAGCACCAGCATCTTCACCGTGAAGACGCCGAAGAACAGGCAGCCCAGCAGGGAGTGCACGAACACCCGCGCGTCGTACGCCTGGAAGCCGATGCCGTAGAGGCAGAAGACGGCGACCGGGACGGCGATGAAGAAGGCGAGCCGGCCGGACCAGCGATGCAGGACACCGATCCACGACGGCGCGCGGATCGCCTTGATCCTGCCGT
The DNA here is from genome assembly GCF_024172085.1 of Hamadaea flava. NCBI lineage: Bacteria > Bacillati > Actinomycetota > Actinomycetes > Micromonosporales > Micromonosporaceae > Hamadaea > Hamadaea flava. The sequence goes on from NZ_JAMZDZ010000001.1 coordinate 8,078,337, forward strand.
ACATGATCAGCGCCGACGCGGCCTGGACGAGCGCGAAGACGCCGGCCGCCACGGCCATCCAGCTCTTCACCTTGATCAGGTCTTCGAAGCCGGAGACCTTGAAGACGATGCTGTCGCCCTTGTGCTGCCCGCCGTAGACGCCGAGCGCGACCGACACCAGGGCGCCGATCAGCAGTGGGACGAGAAGCTTGCTGTTGTTCTTGGTGGACGTGGTCGTCATCGGGCCACCGCCACGGGAGCCGGCGCGCCGTAGGGCTCGGTCGGCTTCTCGGGCTTGGCCCGGACGCTGAGGATCGCGACGATCACAGCGATCAGAACGCCCACCAGCAGAGTGACGATGGGGGTCGGGACCTTCATCCACCCGATTATTCCCGCGATCGGCCATGATCGTTGCGTTCTCGCATACCTAGAAGTATTATGCATTGAATCTCTAGGCTTATGGGAGACGGCGTGCACATCACGAAGGACCTGGTCGCGGCATCGGCGACGCCGCTCGTCCTCGGCATCCTCGCCGACGGGGAGAGCTACGGCTACGCCATCCTCAAACAGATCGGCGACCTGTCCGGCGGCCGTCTGGAATGGACGGACGGACTGCTCTACCCGCTGCTGCACCGGCTGGAGCGGCTGGGCCATGTCGAGTCGGTGTGGCGCGGCCCCGAAGGCGGGCGGCGCCGCAAGTACTACCGCATCACCGACCAGGGACTGGGCGAGCTGGCCGAGCAACGCAGGCAGTGGTCAGCCGTCGTCGACGCGCTGCAGAACATCTGGAACGACGCTCAGTCGAGCGGCCCGCGACTCGCCTGGGAGGGGTGACCGGTGGATACCGAGGGCACCGTCCCGGAGGCGGGCACGGGGCAGGACGTCGCCGACGACCCCGCGCTGGAGGCGCAGATCGGCGAATGGGTGGCGTATATGCGCCGCCGTCGCGAGCTGAGCGCCGCCGACGCCGACGAACTCGAAGACCACCTGCGCAACCGGATCGACGAACTGACCGAGGCCGGGCTCCAGCCGGACGAGGCCTTCCTCATCGCCGTCAAGCGCATGGGCAGCCTGGACGAGGTGTCGCGCGAGTTCGCCCGGGAGCACTCCGAGCGGCTCTGGAAGCAATTGGTGCTCGCCGGTGGCGGCGAGCCGGCCAAGACCGGGCCGGCCCGCAAAGACCTGTTGATCATGATCGCCTGCGCTGCCGTCGCGGCGATCGGGGTGAAGATCCCCGGCCTGTTCGGGCAGACCTTCGAGCACGACTTCGGCTTCTTCGCCCGCAACATCAGTCTTTTCGCGCTGGTGCCGCTGGCGGCGTACTTCGTGTGGCGGCGGCAGGTGCGCCCGGCCGTCGTCGGCGTGCTCGCGCTGCTGTTCGTGCTCGGGGCGATCGGGGCGAACGTCTACCCGCTGGCCGACGACGCGGACACCACCATCCTCACCGGCATTCATCTGCCGATCGCGTTGTGGCTGGTCGTCGGCGTCGCGTACGCCGGGGGCGACTGGCGGTCCGGCTCACGGCGGATGGACTTCATCCGGTTCACCGGCGAGTTCTTCATCTACTACGTTCTCATCGCCTTGGGCGGTGGGGTGCTGACCGCGTTCACCGCCGGGGTGTTCAACGCGATCGGGGTCGATGCCGAGACGTTCCTCGGCGAATGGATGTTGCCCTGCGGCGCGATGGCGGCCGTGGTCGTGGCGGCCTGGCTCGTGGAGGCCAAGCAAAGCGTCATCGAGAACATGGCGCCGGTGCTGACCCGAGTGTTCACCCCGCTGTTCGCGGTCGCGCTGCTGGCCTTCCTGGCGGCGATCGTCTGGACCGGCAACGGCATCGACATCGAACGGGACGTCCTGATCCTGTTCAACCTGGTGCTCGTCGCGGTCCTCGGGCTGCTGCTCTACGGCATCTCGGCCCGGGAACCCGCGGCTCCCCGGGGCTGGTTCGACCGGCTGCAGTTCGTGCTGGTGGTCAGTGCTCTGGTGATCGACGTACTGGTGCTGCTCGCCGTCAACACCCGGATCGCCGAGTTCGGCTTCAGCGCGAACAAGACGGCCGCGCTGGGGGAGAACGTCGTCCTGCTGGCCAACCTGGGCTGGTCGGCCTGGCTGCTGTACGGGTTCCTCTGGCGGCGGGCGCCGTTCGCCCGGCTGGAGAGATGGCAGACCGGCTACCTCGTCGTGTACGCCGCCTGGGCCTGGTTCGTGGTGCTGGCCTTCCCCCCGCTCTTCGACTTCGTCTAGCCGCCGGAGCCGGGGTCAGCCCGACCAACCAGGATTTGTGGCTGCCCAGCACGCGAGTACCCCCGAACTCAAGCGGCGCCGGGCGGCCACGTCCTTCAGCGTACCCCTGTCTGAGCTGGGCAAACGTGGACCCGGCGGCGTGCCGGGTCCACGACGGGTGATCAGACCCCGGCGCTGACCGTGACGCCGGTGCCGACGGTGCGGGCGGTGCCCACCGAGGTGACGACGTTGCCGGTGGAGGCCACGGTGAGCGCGGTCCCGCTGCCCTTCTGGTAGTTGAGGCCGGTCTCGCGGGTGGTGCCCTTGCCCAGGACGCCGTTGCCGGTGACGCTGACGAAGCCGGTTCCGCCGCCGTTGACCCCGTCCAATCCGATGTAGACGAAGGTGCCGGTGCTCGGGAAGGTCCCGAACTGGTTGATCGTGTTGCCGCTGATCGAGGACGGTGCCTTGTCCTGGACCGTGCACCGGATGCCGTAGTAGGTGGTGCCCGAGGTGCCCTGCGAGCCGAAGTCCTCGATGTAGTTGTCGTGGATGCCGGTGTTGTAGCAGCGGTTGGCGTCGATGCCGTTCTTGGTCACCTCGTAGAGGTGGAGGTCGCGGATCTGCCAGCCGGCCGCGTTGTCGGTGGCGACCGCGCTGCCACCGGTGCCGGCGATCCAGCTGCGTTCGATCACGGTGTCGGTGAGCAGGTTGGCCGGGTCGTGGCCGTGGATGCCCGAGCCGCCGGCACCCTCGATGTAGATGTCGCTGAGGACGTTGTTCACCGCGGTGTTGGTGATCTGCGTGCCGTTGGCCGTCACGGTGGTCAGCAGGATGGCGTCGACCGGGGCGTTGTAGACCCGGATGTCGTAGACCCGGCTGTCCCAGGTCTGGAGGACCAGCGGCGAGGTGCCGGTGTTGTTGGCCGAGTTGCCGTCGAGGGTGAGCCGCTCGACGCGTACGCCGGAGCCAACCCAGGTGTTGTTGGCGACCCAGGGTGCGGAGGCGAGCATCGCCTTCAGGTTCGCCCCGTTGGCCTGCTTGAGCGTGGTGCCGGCGCCGTCGCCGCGGTAGGTGCGGTCGTCGGCGAGGCTGATCGTGGCGTTGATCAGGCAGGGCCCCTTGATGACGATCTCATCGCCGGCCGCCGAGGAGTTGATCGCGGTCTGGATGGTCGCCGCGTCCGCGGTGGTGTTCGCACAGGTCGCGTTGACCCGGGCGGCGTGGGCGGGCGGCACGTCGCCGGCGAGGACGGCCGCGCCGGTCAGCGCCAGCAGGGCCGCGCCGGCGGCGAGGTGGCGTACGCCGAGGTGGAGTCGGGTGGGGGAGAGCTCGTTCGGGGAGGCGATCATGCTGGCGTGTCCTCCTTGGACTGATCAACTGAGGGGCTTCGATGGTAGGAAGATCACCTTCAGTCCGCCTACAGCTTCTCTACACGGGCTCGTACCTCTTTGGTGGTAACAGTGGCATATATCGGATAAGTCAGGCCATGCTGGGGAATTGGTCGACGGCCTCATCTCGTCCTTTCCGGTCGTCGATCCACTTCTCTCGAAAGGCGGGTATGACATGACCGCCCCGAACACCGCCCCCAACCACCGGCTGTCCCTGCGCAACGGCGTCCTCGTGGTCACCACCGACGTGGTCCACGGCCGCACCGTCCAGCACGTCCTCGGTCAGGTTCTCGGCATCGCGGCGCGGTCGAAGAACCCGTACGGCGAGGGTTTCGTCAATCTGCGTACCGGCGGCAGCAACGGCGCCGAAGTGCGCCGGGATCTGCTCGTCGCCTGCCGGTGGGAGGCGGTCGACGACATGACGGCCGCCGCCGCCCAGTTCGGGGCGGACGCCGTCATCGCCATGCGCTTCGATCATCGCCAGGTCACCGAGAGCTGGTTCGAGGTGTGCGCGTACGGGACCGCCGTCATCCTCACCCCGCCGCCGACCGACATTCCAGTAGCTCGTCGGGCACCCGCGTACGCGGAGGCCACACGCCGGCAGTGATTCGCCCGCACTTTTCTGAGAGATTCGCGAAGTGCGGTTTGCCGCGAAACCGCACGGGGTACCGCGCTCGCGTTCGGGCTCACGGTTCCCCACGGAACGTGACCCTATTGTCATGGAAAGTAGTACCTCGACCGACATAGGTGAAAACCGTGGTTGGCCGCTATTGTCGGCGCAACAACGGCCTACGCGTCATGGCGGTGACGCGTCCATCGGGGGTGAACGGGAGGAGCGGGCAATCATGTCCGACCAAGCGGACGGCGGCTCCACAGCCGACCGCGTAGCAGGAGCGCGCCTGGTGCCGGAGCAGGCGGAGAGCCTGCTCGACATCGGGTTCGCCGCCGGCCAGCTGTACCAGGTGAGGCAGACCGTCGTGGCGCACGCCCAATCGGGCGGGGCCGGGCCGACGACGGTCGAGGCGGTTCTGCTGATCGCGAGCGAACTGGCCGTCAACGCGATCCGCCACGGCGGCGGACGCGGGCGGCTACGGCTGTGGCGGACCAACGACGCCGTCTACTGCCAGGTCGAGGATGCCGGTCCGGGCATCGCCGAACCCGAGTCGGCGGGAGCGGATCCGTCCGTGGCCGCGGACTCGGCTGAGACCGGCCAGGCCGGCCGTCGCGGGCTGTGGATCGTCCGCATGGTCGCCGACGACGTCGACATCGAGACCGGACCGGCCGGGACGACGGTCACCACCCGCGTACGCCTGCGGGGTCCCGGCGACCGTAATCACGGGCGCGGCGGGCTGCGTACGTCGGTCTTCGACGACTCGCGAGCGAGGGCCTGACCGCGCGATAAACGACACCCCGATAAACGACACCCCGATAAACGACGCCTCAGCCCCTGCCCTTGCCCCGATTGCCGTGACTGCCCTTGCCGTTGCCATTGGCCGCCACGGAGGACCCCTCCGAGGACGGCGCCGACGTCTGACTCGGCGTCACCATCGGGGCCACCACCCCCAGAACGGTCGGTACGCAGCTCGCCACAGCGTCCGCGTCGCGCAGGGTGAACGCGACCGGCAACTGGTTGCCGCCGGTGTAGCGGCCGGTCACCGAGAGCTTCGCCGTCCCGCCGGCGGCCAGCGCCTGGGTCTGGACTCGGGAGCTGACGGTCGTCCCGTCCTGCTCCCACCACTGCGCCAGCGCCTCGTCGACCTGCTGCCGGCCGGGCAGTTGGAAGGTCAGCCGCCAGTCGCGTACCGGGTCGGGTCCGGTGTTGGTCACCGTCACCGCGGCGGTGAAGCGTTCCCCGGTGTCCCCGAGCACCTGATAGGTGACCTGACAGGCCGGGGGCGCCGGGGTGTTCGTCCATTCCGGAGTCCCGGCCGCCTGCGGGCCGACTGCCGGCAGCCGCGCCGCGGCGAGCCAGACCAGCGCCACCACCGCGATCGCCGCGACCGATCCCACCACGGCTCGCGCGGAGCGCCGCGACGATCCGGCGACGACCAGCGTCGGCCACGCGAGAACGCGAGTCACCGTCTCTGACGACTCCCGAGTCGGGTACGTGTCCAGCAGCGTGAGCCCGTCCACCGGGGCCGCTTCGCCCAGGATGCGGGCGAGGTCGGCGGCGGACGGCCGGTCGGCGGGATTCTTCGCCAGACAGGCGTGGCACGCCTGCGCGACGGACTCCGGCAGCCCGTCGATCTCGGGCAACGGCTCCGGGGCCAGGTTCCGGTGCGCCGACAGCAGCTCCAGCAGGGACGCCGGCCGCCAGGGCAGCCGCCCGGCGAGCATCAGGTAGAGCATGACGCCGACGGCGTACACGTCGGCTGAGGGATGGACCGGCGCGCCGTCGAGCCGCTCAGGTGCGGTGTACGCGGGCGTCCCGACGACCTCCGCGCCGGGCTCGCCGCCCGGCTCGTCCTGGAACGCGCTGATCCCGAAGTCGATCACCTTGACGTCGTCGGCGGTGAGCAACACGTTGCGGGGACTGACGTCGCGGTGCACCACGCCGCGGGAGTGGGCCGCCGCGAGCGCCTCGGCCATCCGGGCGGCGACGGTCACCGCCGACCCCCACGGCAGCGGCCGCCCGGCCAGCAGGTCGGCCAGCGGCACGCCGTCGACCACCTCCATCACCAGGAACGGGACCGGCTGCCCGGTTCGTGTGGAGACTGCGACGCCGTAGTCGTGGATCACCGCGATCGACGGGTGCGACAGCCGGGCCAGCACGCGGGCCTCCGCGCCCAGCCGGGCCCGCGACATCGGGTCGCTGAGCAGCTTGCGGTCGAGGGCCTTCACCGCCACCACCCGGCCCAGGCGTTCGTCGCGCGCCCGCCAGACCGTCGCCGTGCCGCCCGAGGCGATCGGCTCGATCAGGCGATAACGGTCCTCCAGCAGGTCGCCCGCCTCGAAGATCTCCTCTGGTACGCCGGTCATCGCGCTCCTCCACGGCTGTTCCTTCACCGGCGGCCACCGGGCTCCTACTAGTACCCGGCCTCGGCGCTCGTCATACGACGGTCCGGATAACGGATACGTATCGCTATTAGTAGTCGTGTCGCTACCAAACGTTGCGATCGCGGCGTGGCAGGCTTTTCTCGCATCCCTCGCGACATGTGCCAGGCGTCGGCCTGGTCAGCGAAGGGTGGCACCGTTGCGCCGACCGTCTTCCGGCCGCCTCGCGGCGTACGCCGTCGTGCTCGCCGTGCTCGCCAGTCCGACGCTGTGGACGTTGTGGCGATCCGGCCCGGCCGAGGCGGCAGCGGGCGCCACCATCACCATCGAGAAGGGCGCGGACCGCACCGGCGCGCAGACCGTGTCCGGATTGGCCGGGGCGACCTTCGACCTGTACGCCGGACTGTCGACCGGGTCGCCGAGCGGTACCCCGGCCGCGACCTGCACGACGGGCGCCGACGGCACCTGCACTGTCACCGTGCCCGCCCGTACCGGCAACAACCAGGGGTACTGGGTGGTCGAACGGACCGCCCCGGCGGGCTACTCGATCATCTCTCAGCTCAACACCGGCGGCGGCAGCACGACGCCGACGACCTACAACCAGTACTTCACCGGCAACGTCAGCAACAATCAGAGCTACCAGGTGCCGAATCCGGCGACCGGTAACACGAACGCGACGGCCCGCGGCGACTTCTGGGCCGACGTTCGCGACAACCCGTCGGTGCCCGACCGTTGCGGGCTGAACATCGCGCTGCTCGTGGACGTGTCCGGGTCGATCGCGGCGTCCCTGCCGACCGTGCAGGACGCCGCGAACGGGTTCGTCGACGCGCTCACCGGCACGCCGTCGCGGATCGCCGTCTACAGCTTCGCCACCAATGCGAGCGCGCTGCTGGGACCGACCGCGGTGCCGGACAGCGGATCGGCGCAGACCGTCAAGAACGTGATCAACGGCCTGACCGCCGGCGGCGGCACGAACTGGGACTCCGGCCTGTGGACGATCGCCGCCGCGACCACCACCTTCGACGCGGTCGTCATGCTCACCGACGGCAACCCGACGTTCTACGGGCCGAACGCCGACGGCCCCGGCAACTTCACCCGCTTTCGCGAGGTCGAGAACGGCATCTTCTCCGCCAACGCGCTGAAGGCACTCGGAACCAAGGTCGTCGCGGTCGGAGTGGGCGCCGGGATCAGCGGCTCACCCCTCAACCTTCAGGCGATCTCCGGGCCGGTCGAGGGCACGGACTACGTGCAGACCGGCTACGACCAACTCGCCGCGGTCTTCCGCGAGATCGCGCTGCGGACCTGCTCGGGGTCGATCAGTGTGGTCAAGCGGATCGTGCCGCCCCTCGGCACGATCGACGACGGCGTTCCGGCCGGTGGCTGGGAGTTCACCACCACGACGTCCGGCGTCACCCCGGCGTCGGGCACGACCGCCGGCGACTCCGGTGCGGTCAGCTTCGAGGCCGACCTCGCGGGCGCGCCGTCGCTGCCGGTCACGCTGACCGAGACGCCGCAGGCCGGTTTCACCTTGGTGCAGAACGAGGGCCAGAACGCCACCTGCACTTCGGACGGCGACACCATCACGTCGACGAATGCGGGCGCGACCGGCTTCACCGTGCCCGCCATCAGCAACGCGATCGTCACCTGCACCGTCTACAACCGAGCCCCGGAGCCGCCCGCCACGGTGACCGTGAACAAGAAGTGGGTCATCCAGGGCACCCCGTACGACGAGCCCAGCCAGCCCGCCGAGTTCCAGGCGGCGCTGACCCTGACGGGGCAGACCACACCGGTCTGGGGCCAGACCTACGGCGGCTACCTCACGGATGACGTGGTCACGATCGGGGAGACCGTGAACATGGACCTGCTGCCGCCGGGCTGCTCGGTCAGTGCGACCCAGGGCGACATCGGTACCAAGACCCTGGTGGCCGGAGACAACGTCTTCACCGTCACGAACACGGTCACCTGCGAGACCACGCTGAAGCTGGTCAAGAACGTGATCAACCCCTATTCCGACGCCGAACCCGCCGACAGCTGGACGCTCACCGCGTACGCCGAGGACGGGACCGTCGTCTTCAGCGGAACCACGGGCGTCCAGTCGGCGATCAATCCCGGCACCCTCCACCTGCTCGGTGAGACCACCGTGACCGGGTACGCCCAGGACCGGGGTCCCCACGCGGTGATCGTGCCGCCGTCCACCGGCAGTTGGAGTTGCGCGCTGCGGCAGCGTGACGGCACGCTCGGCCCGGAGTACGACGGGCTCAACGGCGGCGTCACAGTCCAGCTGGGACAGCAGGCCGAGTGCACGGCGACCAACCGCGCTCAGCGCGCCAAGCTGACCCTGCGCAAGCAGGTCGACAACACCGGCGGCGGCGACGCCGAGCCGGCGGACTGGCGCCTCAACGCGGTGGCGGGCGGCGGCGCGACCGCGATCACCGGCCGCGACGGCGACGCATCGGTCACCGCCGCCGACGCGGTTCCGGGCGCCGTGTACGCCCTGAGCGAGATCGACGGCCCCACCGATTACACACTGAACTCGGTGACATGTGTGCTCACGGGAACCGACACCGTCGTGCCGACGCCGGGTGACACGCTGACCCCGGGTATCGGGCAGGACATCACCTGCACCTTCGCCAACGCGTTCGTGGCCCCGACGCCGACGCCGACCGAATCGCCGTCCCCATCGGAGTCTCCGTCGCCGTCTGAGTCGCCGTCCCCGTCGGACTCGGCTTCGCCGAGCGTGAGCAGCACGACGCCGCCACCCATTCCCGTGACGGGAACCCCGACGGGACGGATGGCGGCGTACGCGGTGGGTCTGCTGGCGCTCGGCGCCGGGTTGCTGCTGCTGGCCCGCTTGCGACGGCGTACCTGACGGGACGGGCCGGTCGCGGTCAGAAGACCGGACCGTGACCGGTCGCCCCGGTGATCGTGATGATCATGATGGTGCGGCGGCGACGCCGGGTCATCACGGCGAACACGGCGCTGAGCACGACCAGTTCGAGATCCGGCCAGTCACCGGTGACCTTGACCTGGGCCTCGCCCCGGGAGAACGCCGGCAGCCGCAGCTCGATGGTCCGGCCGTCGCGCTCCAAGCGGGCGCCCCGGCGGCCGATCTGCCACCGGACCGGGCCACCGGGACCGGGCACGTGCGAGTTCTGCGGATGCAACCGCACGGCCGGGCCGCTGCCGGCCTGCGCCGTGACGCCGATCCGATAACGGTCGGTGGGATGGACGGTCCATTCGCGGTCACCGAGCCGGATGACGGCCCGCCGCCACCCCACCCCCGTACGCAGTGTCGCCGCACCGAAGTGATACAAGCCGTGGCTCTTGCGTACCTCGGTCATCGGGCGCTCCAGCGCAGGCCCGGGATCACCACGGCGCCGACCGCGAGGTGCAGCGCTGCCAGACCGAGCTTGGCCGCACCGGACACTCCGCCGGTCGGCCCCAGCAGGAGCGACAGCAGCAGGAACCCGCTGGCGATCAGGGTCCAGATCAGCAGCGCCCGGCCGGTCACACGTTCCAGCAGGGCGAGCAGGCCCCAGCCGGCGAGGGCGGAGACGGCGCCGGCGATCAGCGCAGCGGCGAGCGTCACCTCCATGGTCGAGGTGCCGGTCTGCACGGCGAGGTCGATTCCGGCCGGTCCGGACAGCAGGGCGAACCCCGCTCCGGCGACGGCGACGGCGGCGGCGGTGACGCTGAGGCGGCGTACTGATTTCGTCATGCCGGAAGCTTCGCCCCGGCGCACCGGGCGGGTCATCGGTCCGCAAGCCGCCCCGTCTCCTGCTTTGGTCGCGCGCCTACTTCTTAAGTAGGTGGTCGCCGGGCTCCGTCCCTGGTTAGCCTGCCAGCGTGAACGCCCGAAAAGCCGGCCTGACGATCACGCTCGCCGTGATCGGCGCTCTGATCGCGTACGCCCTGTGGGGTGCGAGCCAGAACGACCCCGACAGCTTCCCGCTCGACGTGATCGTCGCGCTCGTGTCGCTCGGCGTCACCGCGTGGCTCTACCGGCAGCCGTTCGCCGGTGGGGTGACCGCCGCAGTGCTCGCCGCGGTCTCCCCGGTCGCGACGCCGGTCGCCAGCTTCGCCGCGTTCCACACCGCCCGGCGACGGCCGTTCCGCGAAGCGCTCGTCGTCACCGTGCTCGGCATACTCGCCCAGGCGGTGCAGGGGATCTGGCGTACTCCGGCAGGGGTTTCCTACGGGTGGTGGCTGCTGCTGATGACGGCGGCGTACGCGGCGCTGCTGGGCTGGGGAACGTGGGCGCAGGCCCGCGCGAACCTGCTCCGGGCGTTGCACGAACGGGCTCGGCGAGCCGAGGAGGAGCAGGAACGCCGGATCGGCGAGGCCCGCCGGGCCGAACGCAACCGCATCGCTCGCGAGATGCACGACGTTCTCGCCCACCGGCTGTCGTTGCTGGCCACCTACGCGGGCGCGGTCGAGTATCGGCCGGACGCCCCGCCCGAGCGGCTGACCGAGGCCGCCCGGGTCATCCGGGCCGGCGCCCACCAGGCCCTCGAGGATCTGCGCGAGGTGATCACCCTGATGCGCTCCGGCGACGACGACAACCCGGACGCCCCCGCCGGACAGACCCTCGCCGACCTGCCCGGACTGCTCGCCGAGGCGCGGGCGGCCGGCCAGCGCGTCGACTTCGACGACGGCCTCGACCTGGACGGCATGCCGCCGGCACTCGGGCGGTGTGCGTATCGCGTGGTGCAGGAAGGACTGACGAACGCGCGCAAGCACGCCCCCGGGCAGGCGGTGACGCTCCAGCTCACGTCCCACCCGGCGACCATCGTGGTACGCAACAAGACGGTCCCGGGCGAGTCGGGACCGGGAGCCGGGACCGGGCTGGCCGGGCTGACCGAGCGGGTGACCCTGGTCGGCGGCGAGCTGGAGCACGAGATCGACGCCGACGGCGAGTTCCGGCTCACCGTGCGACTACCGTGGCCGTCATGATCAGAGTGGTGATCGTCGACGACGACCCGTTGGTACGCGGGGCGCTGACGATGATGCTGGACGGCGCGGACGGCATCGCGGTCGTCGGCGAGGCCGCCGACGGCGCGCAGGCGCTGACGGCGGTCGAGCGGCACGGCCCGGACGTGGTGCTGATGGACATCCGGATGCCCGGCGTGAGCGGCATCGCCGCGACCGAGCGGATCCGGCGGCGCGCCCGGCCGCCCGAGATCATCATGCTGACCACGTTCGACTCCGACGACCACATCGTGCGTGCGCTGCGTGCGGGCGCGAGCGGTTTCCTGCTCAAGGACACCCCGCCGGACCGCATCGCGGCCGCCGTCCGCAGCGTGGCCGCCGGGGAGCCGATCCTGTCGCCGAGCGTGACCCGCCGCCTGGTCGACCAGGTGACGACGGGCGCGGCGGCGGGCGAGAGCGCGCGTGCGACCCTGGCCGCCCTCACCCCGCGCGAACGGGACGTCGTCCTCGCGATCGCCCAAGGACGCTCGAACGCCGAAATCGCCGGAGAACTGCTGATGAGCCTCACGACGGTCAAAGCGCACGTGTCGCACATCCTCACCAAACTCGACCTGACCAACCGTACGCAGATCGCTCTGCTCGCCCACGACGCCGGCCTGATCTGACCGAACCCGCACCTGCGTGCTCGGGATGGCATAGCGTCGAAATCATGATCGGCACGATTTTGTGGGGGATCATCGGCGGCGCCATCGTGGGCATCCTCGCCCGTCTGCTGCTGCCGGGCAAGCAACACATTTCCATGCTCGTGACAGTGATCGTCGGTATCGTCGCCGCGACGCTGGGCGGGCTGATCGCCGACTGGATCGGGGTGGGCGACACCAAGGGCATCGACTGGATCCGGCACTTCATCCAGATCGCCCTGGCCATCCTGTTCGTGTGGCTCGCCGACCGGATGTTCAGCAGCCGGCGTTCGCCACCGGCCGTTCCGGCCCGCTAGCCGGATTCACGGGTATCACCAGACTGTGTGCAGCAGGTGGTTCACGGCCAACGCCGTGACCGCCTGCGCCACGAGCCACGCTTTCCGCCTCGGCAGCAGTGCGGCTGCGGCCGGCAGCCAGATCGCGAACGGCAGCCAGATTCGTTCCACCTCGGCTTTGCTCAGGCCGGACAGGTCCGCCACGACGATCGCCGCGACCGCGCCCAGCGCCAGGATCGCGACCTTCTGCGCTGGATCAGGGTTCTCGGTCGAATCTTGGCCCAAGATTCGACCCGGAACCCTGATCCAATGCGGGCTGCGAGCGCGGCGAGCCCAGCGAGTGGCGTGGCGAGCGGCTGCGGCGACGGCGGCGTACCCGGCTGGGCCGGCGCTGAACGCCAACGCCGCGAGGTTCGCCCACACCCAGTACCAGTAGGGACGCTGGGCGGCGATGCCCTGGTAGTAGCGCACACGGACAGCGGCGTACCCGTCGAACCACCAGAACCCGGCGGCGGCGAACGCGGCGATCGGGAGCACCGCGCCAGCCGACGCCCACAGCAGCGGTCGCCAGCGCCGGGCGGCGACGGCGACCGCCACGGCGAGGAAGGCCATCAGGACCAATCCGTACGACAGGAACACCGCGTATCCGAAGAGTAATCCGGCCGGCAGCGCCCAGACCGCACGGCCGGTGGCCAGCAGGGCGACCGCGACCGACGTGACCCCGAGGAACAGGCCGTCGGCGGAGACGCCGACCCAGACCGCGCCCGGGAACAGGATCACGAAGGGCACGGCGGCGCGAGCGACCTCGGGAGAGCCCAACGAGCGGAGCGTGGCCGGGACGGCCACCGCAGCCAGTGATCCGACCGCGATGCACACCAACGCCGCAGGTACGCCGCCCGCCAACCCGATCCGGTCGAGCCCGGCGAAGACCAGCAATGCCCCGGGTGGATGCCCGGCCGCCTGCGTGTTCCACGAATCGGGCTGGAAGTCCAGGATGCGGTCGGCGTACCCGCGGATCATCGAGGGGATATCCCCGGTGTGGGGGAGCGCGGCGAGGTATTCCGCGTCGACGGTCAGCCGGGTGGCGACCCCGTCGTGCCAGCCGTCCACCAGCGCCAGGCTCAGCGTCCAGCCGAATGCGGCGGCGTAGGACACCGCCATGAGGCGACCCCACGGCCAGGACGTGGGCAGCGCGAAGATCACCAGCGCTGCGATCACGACGGCGGGGATGGTTCCGGGACCTGCATGGGGATCCCGGAGGGCGTACAGGGGAGCGGTGGCGGCCTGGACGTCGACGTGCTGTCCGACGAGGACCGCCGCCACGACCAGCGCGATCGTGCCGGCCAGGACGAGGAGGTCAGGCCGCCGCAAACTCCGCCATCCCCTCCTCGAACGGGACGGCCGCAGTGAAGCCGAGTTCGGTGCCCGCGCGGGCGGGTGAGGCGACGATGTGCCGGACGTCGCCCGCCCGGAACTGCCCGGTGACGACCGGATCCGGCCCGGCCATCACGCCGGCCAACGCGATGGCCAGATCGCCGACCGTCCGGGGCGCGCCTGAGGCGATGTTGAACGCCCGGAACGACGCGGTCGCCGGATCATCCACCCAGGACAGTGCGGCCAGGTTGGCGGCGGCGACGTCGCGTACGTGGACGAAGTCGCGGCGCTGGCCGCCGTCCTCGAACACCTGTGGCGCACGCCCTGCGGCCAGCGCTGACCGGAACAACGCGGCGACCCCGGCGTACGGGGTATCGCGGGGCATCCCGGGACCGTAGACGTTGTGGTAGCGCAGGGCGGCGCACCGGCTGCCCGACGCGTGCGCCCAGGCAGCCGCGAGGTGCTCCTGCGCCAGCTTCGTGGCCGCGTACACGCTGCGGGGGTCGAGCGCCGCGTCCTCGTCGATCACCTCCGGCGTCACGCCCGCGCCACACCGCGGGCAGGTGGGCTCGAACAGGCCCGCGCTCAGATCCTGCTCGTGGCGCACTCCCGCCCGCACCGGGCCGTGCTCCAGGCACGTGTACGCGCCATCGCCGTACACCACCATGGAGGACGCGAGCACCAGCCGGCGTACGCCGTGCCGGGCCATCGCCGCCAGCAGCACGGCGGTGCCCAGGTCGTTGCAGCCCGCGTACTCGGGCAAGTCCTGCAGGTCGACGCCGAGGCCGACCATGGCCGCCTGATGGACGACGGCGTCGACGCCGGAGACCGCTCGGTCCATGGCGGCGGGGTCGCGGAGGTCCGCTCCGCCGGGCAGCGCCCGGTCGAAGACGCGGACGTCGTGTCCGGACGCGGTCAGCAGATCGACGACGGAACGGCCGATGAACCCGGCCCCGCCGGTCACGAGAACCTTCACGCCACTGACGGTAAGGGCCGCGGAGCGCCGCGCCGGGGAGGTGTCACGGGTTCGTAAGGATTTCGCCGGAGTCGTTAAGAATATGCGGCGGACTTCGACGGTACTTTGCCTTCATGGTCGACATAATATTGCCGTGCCTCAATGAAGCTGCCGCATTGCCGCTGGTGCTGACCGGTCTGCCGACCGGCTATCGAGCCATCGTGGCGGACAACGGATCGACCGACGACTCGGTCGCGGTGGCCCGCGCGTTCGGCGCCGAGGTGGTCCACGTGCCGCAGCGCGGGTTCGGCGCGGCCGTCCACGCTGGACTCGAAGCGGCCACCGCCGACGTGGTCTGCATAGTGGACGCCGATGGCTCGTTCGACCTGCGCGACCTGCCCCGGGTCGTCGAACCGGTGGTCGCCGGGCAGGCCGACCTGATGCTCGGCCGGCGTACGCCCGGCCCCGGCGCCTGGCCATGGCACGCCCAGCAGGCCAACCGGCTGCTCGCCTGGTGGCTGCGCGGCGAACTGGACGTCGACATCCACGATCTCGGTCCGATGCGGGCCGCCCGCCGAACGGAGTTGCTGGGTCTCGGTCTGCGGGACCGGCGGTTCGGCTATCCACTGGAGATGATCGTCGCCGCCGCCCGGGCCGGCTGGCGCATCGCCGAGGTGCCCGTCGCGTACGCCCCGCGCGCCGAGGGCACGAAGTCGAAGGTGACCGGCACCGTGCTCGGCACCGCCCGCACCGTCCGGGACATGACCAAGGTGCTGGCCGGATGAGGGCGCAGGTGCTCGTACTGGCCAAGGAGCCGGTGCCGGGCCGGGTGAAGACCCGCCTCTGCCCGCCGTGCACGCCCGAACAGGCGGCGGCGTTGGCGTACGCGGCGATCGAGGACACGCTCGACGCCGTCGACGGCAGCTCGGCACGCCGACGGACGCTGGTCGCCGACGGAGTCCTGCGACCGCGTACGAGGTGGCGTCTCGTCCCGCAGAGCGCCGGTGACCTCGACGTACGCCTCGCGCACGCGTTCTCGCGTACCGCCGCGCCGGCAACGGCGACGCTGCTGATCGGCATGGACACGCCGCAGGCGACGCCGGCCCTGCTGGACGAGGCGGCGAAGGCGGTCGAGGACGCGGACGCCGCGCTCGGGCTGGCCGAGGACGGCGGCTGGTGGGCGCTGACTCTGCGCGATCCGGCCCACGCCGAGCTGCTGCGGGGCATCCCGACCTCTCGGCCGGACACCGGCGAGCGGACGCTGCGGCGGCTGCGGGCCACCGGGCTGAGCGTCGTCGACCTGCCTGTGCTGCGCGACGTCGACACCGCCGCCGACGCCGTGGAGGTCGCCCAGCAGTGTCCGGACGGCCGCTTCGCCGCCGCCGTAGCGAAGTGCCTCGGATGATCACCGCCCTCGCCCTCTACGGTGGAGCGCTGCGGCGCGACACCCGGTTGCACGTGCTCGACCTGGCCGGGCGTTCGCTGCGGCACCTCGACACCGGCGCGTGGCACCGGCTGCGTCCCGGTGACCGCGGTGTCCTCGACCGGTGCGGCGGTCCGACGCTGGACGTCGGCTGCGGACCGGGCCGGCTGGCCGCCGCCCTCGGCGCGACCGGGATCGCCGCGCTCGGCATCGACGTCAGCCCGACCGCCGTACGCCTAGCCCGCCGCCGCGGCGCGACCGCCGTGCACGCCGACGTCTTCGGCCCCGTCCCCGGGGCGGGAACCTGGCGGCACGCGCTGCTCATCGACGGCAACATCGGCATCGGTGGCGACCCGGCACGGCTGCTGCGCCGGTGCGCCGAACTGGTCGGCTCGACCGGTACGGTGCTGGTGGAGACCGATCCGCCCGGGACCGCCTGCTGGTCCGGCCCGGTCGTGCTGCACGACGGCGACCGCGAGAGCACGCCGTTCCCGTGGGCCCTGGTCGCGGCGGACCGGCTCGGCGGGCCGGCGGCCGAAGCGGGCCTGCGCGTTTACGAGACCTGGCATGAGACCGGGCACGAGGAGGGTCGATGGTTCACCTGCCTCGGGCGGTGAGCCGCCTGCGGTCGCCCCGGCTGACCAGCCAGCTCGGCCTGATGCTCGGCGTCGCGTTCGCGATCTGCCTGCTCACCGGGTATCTCAGCCATGCGATCCAGCACCCGCCCGGCTGGTTCTTCTGGCCGCCGCGGCCGGTCGGCCTCTACCGGGTCACCCAAGGCCTCCACGTCGCGACCGGCATCGCGATCGTCCCGCTGCTCGGCGCGAAGATCTGGTCGGTCTACCCCAAGCTCTTCCGCTGGCCACCCGCCCGCGACGTCGCGCACGGCCTCGAACGGCTGAGCCTCGCGTTGCTCGTGGCTGCGGCCGGCTTCCAGGTGCTCACCGGCCTGCTCAACATCGCCAGATGGTACGCGCCGATGGGGTTCTTCTTCACCGTCGCTCACTTCTGGACCGCCTGGATCGCCGCAGGCGCGATCGCAATCCACATCGGAGTGAAGCTGCCCGTGATCCGCCGCGCCCTGACGGCCAAGGTACGCCCGGCTCCGGCCGATGACGGGTGGACCCGGCGCGGTTTCCTCGCCACCGTCGGGGCGGCGATCGGCGTCGTCACCGTGGCCACGGTCGGCCAGACGGTACGCCCGCTGGCCGGGATCTCCGTGCTCGCGCCGCGCGATCCCCGGGTCGGAGTCCAGGGTGTGCCGGTCAACGGGTCCGCCGCGGCGGCCGGCGTACGCGACCGGGCGCTGCATTCGGCGTACCAGCTGGAAGTGATCGGCCCGAGCGGCACGAAGCGGTTGTCGCTCGCGGACCTGACGGCTCTGCCGCAGCGGGCCGCAAGCCTGCCGATCACCTGTGTGGAGGGCTGGAGCGCGGACGCCGTGTGGACCGGAGTGCGGCTGCGCGACCTGGTGGCGCTGGTCGGCGGGGGACCGGACGACACGGTGACGGTGGAGTCGTTACAGGAGAACGGCCCCTATCGGCTGTCAACTGTGGAGCCGCCGCACGCGCGCGATCCGCTGACGCTGGTGGCGTTGCGATTGCACGGCGAACCGCTGGATCTGGACCACGGCTACCCGTGCCGGCTGATCGCGCCGAACCGGCCCGGCGTCCTGCAGACCAAATGGCTCGCCCGGATCACGGTAGGCGTGGCATGACCCTGATCCGCCGCCTGCTCGTCGCCTCGGGCGTCGTCCTCGTAGTGGTCGGCGCGGTCGGCGTCCTGCGCTCGGCCTCGGTCGGGCTGTGGCCCTACCTCCGGTTCCTCGTCGTCAGCGCGCTGTACGCCGACCTGCTGGTGATGCCGCTCGTGCTGCTCGCGGGAGTGCTCGCGACGCGGCTCCTGCCGCCGTGGCTGCGGGTGCCCGTGCAGGGTGCGCTCTACGTCTCCGCCGTCGTCACGTTCGTCTCGCTCCCGCTGCTCCTGGGCTACGGGCGGGACGTCAGACTGCCGTCCGCGCTGCCCCGCGACTACCCGCGCGGCCTGCTTCTCGTGCTGGCCGCCGTGTGGACCGTCGCCCTCCTCCTCGCCCTGTACCGCCTCCTCCGCCGTCCTCCCGCGCGCCCTCCCGCGCGCTGACCTCCGCCGCCCTCCCGGGCGCCCCTCCCGGGCGCCCCTCCCGGGCCGCCCTCCCGACGCTCTGGTGCAGATCACGGTTACGCAGGCTTCCCCAGCCCGTTTTTGCCTGCGTAACCGTGATCTGCAACGATCCCGGCTTACCAGGTCTTGCCGGCCTGCTCCCGGATCGTCCGGTTGATCCGGTTAAAGAAGTTGGTCAGCGCGATATTGAGGATGATCGCCGAGAGCTGCTTGTCCCCGAAGTGGGCGGCGGCGTCAGCCCAGATCTCGTCGGTGACTCCTGCCGCGCCGTCCTGAATCCGGGTGGCCGCCTCGGTCAACGCCAGCGCCGCCCGCTCCGGCTCGGAGTAGAACGGCGTCTCGCGCCAGGTGACCACGTTGTGCAGGCGCTCGTCGGTCTCCCCGTTCTTCTTCGCCGTCGCGACGGCGGCGTACACGCACGGGCTGCACCCGTTGATCTGGCTCGCGCGCAGGTGAACCAGCTCCAGTACGCGCGGATCGACGCCGCCGGAGTGGATCTCCTTGTACAGGTGCTGGATGGCGGTCATCACATCGGGACTCGCCGCGCTCTTCAGCCGTGCTTCCATCGAACTGCTCCCTCATTCGGTTACCTGAGCCCTTCCGGGCCCGTCATCACCCATGACGGAGCGGTTCTGAGGAAGGTAACAACATGCCCGACACCAGCCCGGCGGACCTTGTGGCCGCGGCCTTCGAAGCTCAGCGCGATCGACTGCACGCGGTGGCGTACCGCATGCTCGGGTCGCACGCGGACGCCGACGACGTGGTTCAGGAGGCCTGGCTGCGGCTCTCCCGCCAGGACACGGACGTCATCCAGAACCTCGCCGCCTGGTTGACCACCGTCGTCGGCCGGATCAGCCTCGACGTGCTGCGTTCGCGTCAGACCCGGCCGGAGGCCGCCTACGACGGGCTGACCGATCTCGTGGTGACCGCCGACGACGGCGGCGATCCGGAAGAGGACGCCGCACTGGCCGATTCGGTCGGGCTCGCGCTGCTCGTCGTCCTTGAATCGCTGGGACCGAGCGAGCGGCTGGCCTTCGTGCTGCACGACCTGTTCGGGGTGCCGTTCGACGAGATCGCCCAGATCCTCGGCAAGTCCACCGACGCCGCCAAGATGATGGCCAGCCGCGCCCGTCGGAAGGTACGGGCGAACGAGCCACCGTCGTCCGCGCCACCGGAGCAGCGTGCGGTCGTCGACGCGTTCCTGACGGCGGCCCGGAACGGGGACTTCGCGGGCCTGCTGCGCGTCCTGGATCCCGAGGTGAGACTGACCATCGACGCCCCGGGCGGCGAGATCGTCGTGCTCGGCGCGACGAAGGTCGCCACCGGCGCGCAGCTCGGCGTCGGAGCCGGCGCGGCCTCGGCGGGCCGTTCGGTGCTGGTCGACGGCCGCCCCGGAATGCTGGTCTGGCGGGCGAACGGCAGCCCGATGTCGCTGCTCGCGTTCACGGTCGTGGACGGTCGCATCGCGGCCATCCTCGCGGTCACCGACCCGGCCCGGCTCGCCTCCCTGGACCTCCCCGAGCCCCTGTGACCCGCTTGCCGTCGGCCGCTCGTTGGCCGCTGCCGCTTGTTAGGCGCTGGATCAGGGTTCCCGGTCGAATCTCGCCGGGGAGCCTCTCGGGCGAGCCGCCAGGAGTGCAGTCAGCCAAGATTCGACACGGATCCCTGATCCGGTGCCCGGACGAGCGGTGCGCCTAGGCGGGGAGGCGTACCTCGAAGCGGCAGCCGTCGCCCGCGTTGCGCGCCGCCACGGTGCCGCCGTGCGCTTCGACCAGTCCGCGGACGATCGCCAACCCGAGGCCGCCGCCCGCGCCGGTGTCCGGCGTACGCGCGCGTGACCCTCGGAAGGCCACGTCGAAGACCCGGTCGAGGTCGGCCTCGGGGATGCCGCCGCAGGTGTCGCTCACGGCCAGCCAGGGTCCGGCGGCGTCCCGCCCGCCGTCGATGGTGACGGTGCCGTCCGGCGGCGTGTAGCGCACGGCGTTGAGCACCAGGTTCGCCACGACCCGGCCTAGTTCCCGCTCGCTGGCCTTCACCGTCGGCCAGGCCGCGTGGACCGGCGTACGCAGTCGCACGCTGCGGCTCGTGGCGATGGGCGAGGCGGCGGCGAGGGCGTCGGAGACGACGTCGCCGAGCCCGACGTCGGCCACCGTCAGATTCAGCGCCCCGGCGTGGATGCGCGACAACTCGAAGAGGTCGTCGACCAGCCGGGCCATCCGGTCGGCTTCCATGCGCAGCCGGTGGTGGTACTCCCGCATCGACTCGGCGTCGTCGACCACGCCGTCCTCGAGCGCCTCGGCCATCGCCCGCATCCCGGCCAGCGGCGTACGCAGATCGTGGCTGACCCACGCGATGAGCTGCCGGCGGCTCGCCTCCAGCTCCCGCTCCCGGTGGCGGGCGTCGGCGGCCCACACGGCGGCACGCGCCATGCGGCGGCCCATCCAGAGCCCGATCGCGAGGGACAGCACTCCGGCGATCGGCACCACGATGAGGACGACCTGAAGGTCGTGGCCGGAGATGAACATCTCCTCGGCGACGGCGAGCACACCGGCCGCGACCGCCAGCACCACCACCAGCACCAGTACGCCGACGTTGGCGGTGATGGAGCGTCGCTGCAGGAACCGCAGCGCGATCGCGCCCGGTACGCACACGACCAGCGCGCCGAGCAGCGCGGCCAGCCCGATGAGCAGGACGTCACGCATCGGCCGCCACCGGTTCGTAGCGGTAGCCGATGCCCCACACCGTCTGGATGCGGGCCGGGCTGGCCGGATCCGGCTCGATCTTCTCCCTGAGTCGTCTGATGTGGACGGTCACGGTGGACTGGTCGCCGAAGGTCCAGCCCCAGACCTGGTCCAGCAGCTGCGCCCGTTTCAGGGCGACGCCCGGCTGCGACATGAGCGCGGCGAGCAGATCGAATTCGCGTACGGTCAGCGACAGCGGCATTCCGCCGAGCGCTGCGGTCCGGCGCGCCGGGTCCACCACGAGGTCGCCGTCGCGCAACAAGTCCCGTGGCTGCTGCGGCTGCGCCACCGTACGCCGCAACACCGACTGCACTCGCAGCACCAGTTCCCGTGGCGAGAACGGCTTGGTGACGTAGTCGTCCGCGCCGAGCTGCAGGCCGACGATCCGATCGATCTCCTCGCCCATCGCGGTCAGCATGATGATCGGCAGGTCGGCCGAGGACTGCCGCATCCGCCGGCACACCTCCAGCCCGTCGACGCCGGGCAGCATCAGGTCCAGCACGACCAGGTCCGGCGGGCGGGCGGCGTACGCGGCCAGGGCGGTGTCGCCGTCGGCGGCCAGCTCGACCGTCATCCCGGCCCGTTCGAGGTAGCGGCGGACGACGTCGGCGACGGTGGGATCGTCGTCGACGACGAGGATGCTGGGCGCGCCGGGTCTGGTCACCCGACCAGCGTAGGTCCGCCGGGGTCGCGAACGGGGTCGCCGCCCGGTTCCGTCAGCGCTTCGTAAGACGCTCTTGTACTATCGTACAAGTCCATGGGCTACCTCTACCTGCTCGGCGCCATCACCGCCGAGGTCATCGCGACCAGTCTGCTGAAAGCGACCGAGGGCTTCAGCAAGCTGTGGCCGACCGTCGCGGTCCTGGTCGGCTACGCACTCGCCTTCGTGGCCCTCTCCCAAGTGGTCAAGTCCGTCCCGGTCGGCGTCGCGTACGCGGTCTGGTCGGGGCTGGGCACGGCGGCGATCGTCGCCATCGGCGCGGTCTTCCTGGGCGAGCCGATCACCGTCGTGAAGGTGATCGGCATCGGCCTGATCGTGGCGGGCGTGGTGATCCTCAACGTCGGCGGGGCGGCGGCCCATTGAGCGCGGCACCGCGGCGGGCGCAGCGACCCCGTGACCCGCAGGCCCGTCGCGACGCCCTCGCGGCGGCCGTCATCGACAGCATCGCCGAGGTCGGCCTCGGGCGTACGACGCATCGCAGCGTGGCCAACCGGGCCGCATTGCCGCTCGGTGCGACGACCTACTACTTCCCGACGCTCGACGACCTGATCGAGGCCGGGCTCCGGCAGGCGCTCGACGACCTCGACCGCGAACTGGGGCAGTGGAAGGAACGGCTGTGCGCCGCCGCCGGCGCTGCCGATCTCGCCGGGGAACTGGCACTGCTCGCCGCGCAGCACGCCGCCGATCCGCGCCGAGTCCGGGTCGAATACGAGTTGTACGCGGCCGCGATGCGCGATCCGCGGCTGCGCCCGCTGGCGCGGCGCCGGCTCGACGGCGTACGCGAGCTGCTCGAACCCCGGCTCGGCGGGTCGATCGCGGAGGCCGTCGCAGCCTTGCTGGACGGTGTCGTCCTGCGAGCGGCGACGACCGGCGAACCAGTGGACCAGGCGGCCCTCGCCGCCGCTGTTCGCCGGGTCGCCACCGAATGACGCGATGCCACGCCACGAGCGGAGGCCCGTCCGCACTATCGTCCGTCCGTGAACCCACCTGCCCCGATCGGGCATGAACAAGTGTGACCGAACTACGACTGCCGCCCGCGGACAGCGTCGACGAGGCGCTCATCCGCGAGTCGATCGACGTTCCGGAACGGTTCGCGCCGCTGTTCGACCGGCACGCCGCAGCCGTACATCGCTATCTGAGCCGGCGGATCGGCGAACCGGCAGACGATCTTCTGGCGGAGACGTTTCTGGTCGCGTTCCGGCGAAGAACCTCCTTCGAGCCGATCCGGCTCGACGCGAGGGCATGGCTGTTCGGCATCGCCACGAACGTCTTACGGCGGCACGTCCGGCAGGAAGAGCGCCGGTACCGTGCTATGGCCCGATCGGCCGGGCTGGTCGCGCACGTACACGTCGACGAGCCGACGGACGACCGACTCGACGCGCAAGCCTTGCGTGCCGCGCTCGCGGCGGCGCTCGCAGCGCTCAAGCCACCGGACCGGGACGCGCTCCTGCTTCTTGCCTGGGCCGAGCTCACGTACGCGGAGATCGCCGCCGCGCTCGGCATACCCCTCGGGACGGTGCGCTCGAGGATCAATCGGGCCCGCCGCCTGACCCGTTCCGCGCTCGATCTACCGGAGGAACCGTGAACGAGATCTCGCTGTTGAACGCGTACGGACCGCAAGCCGCCGAATTGTCCGACGCGGCGCGGCGCGCGGCCCGCGAGCGGCTTCTCGCCGAATGCCGTGCGCCGGGCATGGCGGGCGACGGGATCGCCCTGGGCGGAGCCCTGGGTAAAGGCACCCGGATCGGCACCGGCCGCGGGCTCCGCCGTCGCACGCCTCGCTGGGCGTTCGTGAGCGTGGGCCTGGCCATCGCAGCCATGACGGCCGGGGTCCTGCTACCCGCGCTCTGGCGCACCGCATCGCCTGGGCAGACAGCCGACCCGATCCGGCTGGTCGCGGCGGCGGCCTTCGAATTCCCCTACGCCCTCCCGGGACTTGGCAAGCCCTCGTTCACCGCCGAGCCGGGCGGACCCATCATGGCCGTCTACCCCGAGCCCGACGGGAGTGAAGTCGTCCTCACCACCACGACCGCACCGACGGGCGAAGCCGGCCGGGGAGAGCGGGAGATCACCCTGGACGGGCGTCCAGGCCGCATCACCGTCGGGACGAAGGAGTCGGGCGTCGTCATGTTCGTGGCGCTCACCTGGGAACACCGTCCTGGGGTGTGGTTGTCGCTGACCCGGGCCGGCGAGAACGCCACCGAAAAGGTCGTCCTGACGCTCGCCCGTGAGGTGACCGATCAGCCGCAGGAAGTCGGCTTGATGCTCACCGTGGGCCTCGTGCCGGACGGATGGCGTCTCGGAATGTTCAAGGATGACGGTGCGATCCTGTCCTACATCGACCCGGCTGTCCCGAGCCGAGCGCTGACGGTCTGGCGTACGCCTCAGCCCGACACCAGTCCCGACGCCGAGATCGAGGGATTCGAGGCTGCTCAGGCCGTGACCGTCGGGGGCAGGCCGGCGAGACTGGTGCGGACCGCCGATTTCTGGCGGTTGACCGCCACACTGCCCGACGGGTCTGGCGTCAACCTGATGGCACCCCGCTCGTTCCGCTCGGAACAGGTGGTCGCCGTGGCCGAGAGCGTGAGATTGACGATGCCGTAGCGGAAGGCCACCGGCCCGCTTCGAGCTGCGTAAACGACTGATGCCGCCCGGTCGGGCCGGTTAAGGTGAGGCGAAGCCGAGCGGACGGGGGCGTGCGATGCGGGCTTTGCAGCTGGTCTCACCTGGCAAGATCGAGGTACGCGAGGTCGACGTGCCGGAGATCGCCTCCGACGAAGTGCTCGTGAAGGTCGCCGGGGCCGGGTTGTGCCACTCCGACGTCCACGTGCTGCACGCGCCGGAGTGGCCGATCCCGAACATGACCCTGGGCCATGAGACCTCCGGGCATGTGGAGAAGCTGGGCGACACGGTGACGGGGTTCGCCAAGGGCGACGCTGTGCTCGTCTACCTGATCTGGGCCTGCGGCGTGTGCCGGCCGTGCATCGAGGGCCGCGACAACGTGTGCGTGAACCAGGGCGGCCGGTATGCGTACCCGCCGTGCCCGGGGCTCGGGCCGAACGGCGGCATGGCCGAGTACATGAAGGTCAAGGCGCGGTACCTGGAACCTCTGGGCGACCTGGATCCGGTGCAGGCCGCGCCGCTGGCCGATGCCGGGCTGACCCCGATGCACGCGATCAACGGCGCGCGCCATCGGCTCGGACCGGGCTCGACCGCGGTCGTCATCGCGGTCGGCGGGCTGGGGCACGTGGGCTTGCAGATCTTGGCCGCCACGACCTCGGCGCGCATCATCGCGGTGGATTCCAGCGAGCAGAAGCTGGAGCTCGCCAAGGAACACGGGGCGGATCTCGTGCTCAAGAGCGACGAGATGGCCGTGAAGCGGATCCTGGAGGAGACCGGCGGCTACGGGGCCGACGCGGTCTTCGACTTCGTCGGCGTCCAGCCGACCATCGACCTGGCCACTCACACGATCGCGCCGGACGGTGCGTTGCGCTTCGTCGGCCTGGGCGGCGGCAAGTTCACCTACGAGGCGAACGGGGCGGCCGAGCCGCTGCCGTGGGGTGTCGACGTTCGCCGTTCCTTCGGCGGGACGCGTACCGATCAACGGCAGGTCATCTCGCTGGCCCAGCAGGGCAAGATCAGCGTGGAGGTCCAGACCTATCCGCTGGTCGACGGCCTCAAGGCGTTCGCCGATCTCGAAGCGGGCAGGGTGCCTGGACGCGCCGTCCTCGTCCCCTGACGCGGTCCTGACGACGTCTGGCGTCCCGTGGCGTCACCTGCGGATCACGGATGCGCAGCCCAAAAGCGCGGCCGGAAGCACGCGTAACCGTGATCTGCACCCCAAACAGGGAGCGCGGGCTTAACAAACCGTACGTTCGTACTGTTACGCTGCCCGCGTGCTGCTCCCACCCCGCGGCAACGCCCGCATCCTCATCGGCGCCCACTTCGTCAACACCCTCGGCAACGGCGCGTACCTGACGACGAGCACGCTGTTCCTCACGCGCTCGATCGGGCTGAGCCCGGCCGAGGTCGCGCTCGGGCTCGCGATCGCGGCCGGGGCTGGGATGGCGCTGAGCACCCCGATGGGCTACGTCGCCGACAGGTACGGCCCGAAGCGCGTCATGCTCGGGCTGCTGATCCTGCAGGCGGTGTGCTTCGCCGGCCTGATCGGCGTACGCGGGCTGTGGTCGTTCGCCCCGATCGCCGGCCTCATCGCGGTCGGGGAGTCCGGCGCGAAGGCGGCCAACGGCGCGATGATCGCCGCCGCCGTCGAACCGGCCCAGCGGCTGCGCGTACGCGCTTTCCTGCGCTCGGCCAACAACGCCGGGATCGGCTTGGGGGCTTTGATCGGCAGCATCCCGCTGATGCTCGACACCCGCTCGGCGTACGCCGTGATGCTGCTGGCGAACTCGGTCACCTTCCTGCTTGCGGCAGCCGTGCTGACCCGGGTGCGACTGGACAAGCCGGTCGCCGCACGCCCGGCCGAACAGCCGCGCCTGGTCGCCTTGCGCGACCGCCCGTTCCTCAGCTTCGCGCTGGTCGACGGGCTCGTCGCCGCGCTCTACAACGAGCTGCTCACGCTCGGGCTGCCGTTGTGGCTCACCGTGCACACGGGCGGTCCATTGTGGTTGGTGTCGGCCGCCTTGCTCATCAACACCACCGGTTGCGTCCTGTTGCAGGTGTGGGCGTCCGGCGGCACCGACGGGTTGGCGAGCGCCGCGCGTACGGGGCGCCGGGGCGCGCTGATCATCGCCGTGGCGTGTGTCCTCTTCGGAGCGTCGACCGGGATGCCCACGTGGGCGGTCTGCGTCGGCGTCCTGGCGGCGGCGTGCGTACACGTGCTGGGTGAACTGTTCAGCTCCACGGCCACCTGGGCCGTGATCTTCGGAATGGCCCCCGACTGGGCGCAGGGCCAGTACCAAGGGGCCTACCTGACCGGTCGGCAGATCGGCAACATGGTCACGCCACCGCTGCTCACGGCTCTGGTCGTGGGTGGTGGCGGACCAGGTTGGCTGGTTGTCGGGGTACTGTTCGCGGTCGCTGGTACGGCGTACCCGTCGCTGGTTCGGTGGGGCGAGCGGACCCGCGCCGAGCCGGTGACGGCCTGAGGACTGAGGGCACCCTTACCGTGCATCGATGTCGATATGCGATCATGGGGGGCCGACGAGGCGAAAGGGGCTGATCTAGGTGGAGGTCGAGCGGACGGCGCTGCCGGGGATCGGGCTGCGGCACGAGTTCCGGACTGCGCGGGGACAGCACGCCGCAGTGATCTCTCACCACAACGGTCGCCGGGATCTGGTGGTGTACGACCCACGAGATCCAGATACCACCCTGGCCGCCCTCGCGCTGACGAACGAGGAGGCCAACGGAGTCGCCGAGTTGCTCGGCACCGCGCGGCTCGTCGAGCGGCTCGCGGATCTGCAGCGGCAGGTGACCGGCCTGGTCACCGTCCAGATCCAGGTGGCCGAGGGCTCGCCCTACGCCGGTCGCTTCATGGGCGACGCCCGGGTGCGTACGCGCACCGGCGCCTCGATCGTCGCGATCGTGCGCGACGCGGAGGTCGTCGCGAGCCCTGGTCCGGATACCCGTCTGCGGTCCGGTGACCTCGTGGTGATAGTCGGCACCGCCGACGGCACCGCGGGAGCCGCCGAGATCTTCACGCGCGGATAGGCCGGCGTATGGAAGCTGCCTTCACGCTGATCGAGATCGGCGCCATCATCCTTGCCCTCGGGCTGCTCGGCGCGCTGTCACTGCGCTGGAGCATCTCTCCCATTCCGCTGTACCTGCTCGCCGGGCTGGCCTTCGGCCACGGTGGCATCCTGCCGCTCACGACGAGCGAGGAGTTCACCGCGACCGGCGCCGAGATCGGCGTCATCCTGCTGCTGTTCACGCTGGGCCTGGAATACACCGCGCCCGAACTCGTGGGCACCTTGCGTACCAACGCTCCGGCCGGCCTGGTCGACCTCGTCCTCAACTCGCTGCCCGGCGTCGCCGTCGCGCTGTTGATGGGCTGGGGCCCGGTCGCGGCCGTCGCGCTCGGCGGCATCACCTACGTCACCTCGTCCGGCATCACCGCCAAGGTGATGGCCGACCTCGACTGGCTCGGTAACCGGGAAGTCCCGGTCGTGCTGTCGCTGCTGGTCTTCGAAGACCTCACGATGGCCGTCTACCTGCCGATCCTGACCGCGATGCTGGCCGGGGCCGGGTTCCTCACCGGCGCCATCACCCTCGGCATCGCCGCCGCGACCATCACCGTGATCCTCATCGTGGCGCTGCGCTTCGGCCACATCGTGGAGAGGCTGGTCGCCTCGCCCAGCCAGGAAGTGCTGCTGCTGAAGGTGCTCGGCCTGACCGTGCTGGTCGCCGGGGTCGCCCAGATGCTTCAGGTCTCGGCCGCGGTGGGCGCGTTCCTGGTCGGCATCGCGCTGTCCGGGCCGCTCGCGCATCAGGCCCGCGAACTGCTCACGCCCCTGCGAGATCTGTTCGCGGCGGTCTTCTTCGTGTTCTTCGGCCTGCACACCAACCCCAGGGATCTGCCGCCGGTGGCGGGCATCGCGATCGCCCTGGCGATCGTGGGCATGCTGACGAAGATGGCCACCGGCTGGTGGGCCGCCCGCCGGGCCGGTGTCTCGACGCTCGGCCGGTTGCGCGCCGGGGCGGCGTTGCTGCCGCGTGGCGAGTTCAACATCGTCATCGCCGGGCTCGCGGTCACCGCCGGGGTCAATTCCGAACTCGGCCCGCTGGCGGCGGCTTACGTGCTGGTGCTCGCGGTCACCGGTCCGCTTACGGCCCGAGCCATCATTCCGATCGCCAAGCGGTACGCCAAACGCCGTGCACCGGTTCTGGAGAATCCGTCGCCGGCGCCGACGGTGCCTCATCAGGCGACCGCCCCGGAGGAGCTGACGCCGGATCACAGTCCCGGTTGAGCCCGGCCCGTAACATGTCGGCATGCGGCCGGTGCTCGGGTTGTTCCTGTTGGCGCCCTTCGTCGGAGAGTTCCTGCTCGGCAACCTGACGGTCGATTCGCTGTGGGTGGGCGTGCTGCTGATCCCGTTGTACGGGTGCGGTGCGGTGCTCGTCCGCGAACTCGGCCGTCGGGCCGGCGGCTGGCCGACGATGGCGTTGCTGGCGGTGGCGTACGCGTTGATCGAAGAGGGGCCGGTCGATCAGCTGCTCTGGACGGACGCGTACGCCGGGCACGACTACCTCGCCGGTCCGGCGTTCGTGCCGTGGCTCGGGATGAACGTGCAGACGACGCTGATCATCATCGCGCTGCACGCGGTGTGGAGCATCAGCGTGCCGATCGCCCTCGTCGAGTCGCTGACCCCCGCCCGGCGTACGACGCCGTGGCTGGGCGGCTTCGGGCTGACCGTCGTGGGCGTCCTGTACGCAGTCGGCTGCGTCCTGGTGTTCTACGGCAACTACCTGGACACCCGGTTCCTTGCCTCGCCGGCTCAGCAGATCGGCATGGCGGTCGTCATCGCCGGAGTGATCGTGGCGGCTTTCCTGCTTCCGCGCCGCATCCGGTTGCCGCGCTTGACCGGTCGGCGGCCGGAACCAGGGGGCGCCGCACTGTCCGCCTTCTTCTTGACTAGTGCGTTCTGGGCTCCGGCGGTGCTGGTCACCGCGGCCTGGTATCAGTGGGTGACCGTGGCCGCCTGGTTGGTCGTCGCCGTGACCGGGATCACCGCCGTCTCCCGGTGGTCGCGCCGCGACGGTTGGAGCCAGCAGCACGTCTGCGCCCTCGCGATCGGGGCGGCCGCGACCTACACCTGGGTGGCGTTCCCGCAGCGTCCGGAGGAGGGCGGCCCGCTGGTCACCGACCTCGCCACCAACGTGATGTGCGCGGCGATCATCGGGGTGGTCGTGGTGCTGGCGGCCCGTAAAGCGCGTGAGAATACGATGCTCGGGTAATACCCGAGCTAGCGTGTACGCTTCTGTATACGATCGACTCTTCGGCAGGAATGGGACAAGGAATGGCCGCGCGCAGCACCGAGTTCATGGCGGACGTCGTGCACGAGCGGCTTCGCGAGGCGATCCTGTCCGCGCAGTTCCGCCCGAACCACCGCCTCGTGGAGGAGGAGTTGGCGGACTGGCTCAAGGTCAGCCGCACCCCCGTCCGCGAAGCGCTGCTGCGGCTGCGCCAGGAAGGCTTGGTCGAACAGCGCCGGGGCTGGATCGTCCGCGACCACGCCCCCGAGGAGATGCTGGAGATCATCGAGGCGCGGGCCGGCATCGAGGCGCACGCGGCGTACCTGGCGGCCGGCCGCCTCAAGCAGGACGACTTCGCCCGGCTCGACGAGCTGCTGGAGCTGATGGAGCAGCCGGGCGCCTCCCGGGTCCGGCTCAACGAGCTGAACACCGAGTTCCACGACCTCGTCACCAAGGCCGCCGCCAACACTCTGGTGAGCCAGTTCTACCGGCGTACCAAGGTGAACTACTGGAACTTCCACCAGCCGGTCGTCTTCACCCCGACCGACGATGAGATCGTCAACCGGCAGCACCGGGACCTCGTGGCCGCGCTGCGGGCGCAGGACGGCGAGGCGGCCGCGAAGATCGCCCGCGAGCACGTCGAGAACACGGCCCGCATCATCATGTCGGCGCTCGGCCGCTGACACCGTTTTAACAACGCCTTGGGTACGCTCGGCCCGGTGACCCGCCGCCGCATCATCTGGGCGATCGCCATCGCCGCCGCCACCACCTTGCTGACCGCCACCGCGATCGTGGTCGTGCCGATGCTCCTGCCGCCCGGGCCACGCCCGCTGTTCCAGCTGCCGGTCGCATGTGGAGAGACGTGGGAACTGGGCACCTATCCCGGCCACGACGACTTCGACCTCGACATGTTCCCCACCAAGGGCTCCGCCTGGGGCCGTCCCGTGTACGCCTCCTTCGGCGGCACCGTGATCGAAGCCGGAGTAAACGGCGAACTGGGCGGGCGTACGCAGCAGAACCCGAAGGGGCCCAAAGGGCGCGGCGGCGGCTACTGGGTGAAGATCGACCACGGTGGGAAGTGGACGACGCAGTACCTGCACATGATCGAGATGCCGATGGTGGAGGTCGGCGACAAGGTGGTGCAGGGGCAGCAGCTCGGCAAGGTCGGCAGCACCGGCAACTCCGGGGCTCCGCACCTGCACTACGAGCAGCACCGGGGCTGGGAGAAGGTGGAGGCCTACTTCGACGGCCAGCCGTCCGGCATCACCACCGACGATCACGAATACACCGTGAAGCGGACGAGCAAGAACTGCCCGGGAGTATCCTCCCGTGGTGTCCCTGACTGATCATGGAGTCGCCCTCGCGGCGGCCGAAGCCGGCGCCGCGATCGTCCGGGCGAAGTTCGGCGGATCGCTCGCCCGGCAGGCCAAGGGCCCCGGCGACTTCGCGACCGAGGCCGACCTCGCCGCCGAACAGGCGATCCTCGGCGTACTGCGGGAGACCCGGCCGGACGACGCGGTGCTCGGCGAGGAGACCGGCGGCGTCATCGGCGACCGCACCTGGTTCGTCGACCCGCTCTGCGGCACCCTCAACTACGCCGCCGAGACGACCATGGTCGCCGTCAACGTCGCACTGCGTACCGGATCGGCGGTCACCGCGGCCGCCAGCGCCGACCCCTTCACCGGCGAGACCTTCTGGACCGACGGCCACCGCGCCTCGGTACGCCGCGGCGGCGAGGACCGGCCGGCCGTTCCGTCGGCCGAATCGCGCCTGGTCGACATCAACCTCGACCCGCATCCGGACAGCCCCGAGTTCTCCGCGACCGCGCTGCTCGCCGACGTCGAGTTCAACCGGCTCTTCCGGCCCCGCGTCCTGTCCACCACGCTGGCGGTCGCCTGGGTCGGCGCGGGGCGGCGGGCGGCGTACCTGACGGCGGGGGACCTGCGCGACAGCGTGCACTTCGCGGCCGGCATCGCCTTCTGCCGGGCCGCCGGTTGCGTCGTCACCGGCATCCAGGGTCAGCCGCTGCACACCGGGGTCGGCGGGCTCCTCGTCGCGGCAGACGAAGCCACGCACGCGTCTCTGCTGGCGCTGCTGCGCCGGCCCGCGTAGTCACGCCTCGGCCGGCTCGGCGCCCCGACCCCTCCAGAGGAGACGGATCGGGGCGCTGGCGTCGCTCAGTAGCGGGTGTACACGAGGAAGGCGTATCCCACGACCTTGGTGCCGGCCGAGTTGTACATCGGGTAGCACGGGCCTGGCGACGTCCACGTCGAGACGTAGTGCGGCCGTGCGGCCTTGCACTTGGCCATCGTCGAGTACAGCGGGCTGGTGTAGTTGGCCTGAGCGGGCGAGGCCATCCCCAGCACCACACCACCGGCGACGGCGACGGCGCCGAGCGCGGCGCCGACCCGAGCGCCGAGGCGGCGACGAGGCATTCGCATATCTACTCCTAACAGTTGCTTTCGGCCGGATCGGCCGTTCGCGGCAAGACCTTATAGCACCGGAGCAAAACCACCGGTCGCCGCAAATGCCGCACCGCGTACAAGCTGCGAGCAACGTGCCCGTGACCTGCAGGTCCAGCTGATCTTGCCGTTCAAGTGCTGCTCAGCCGGGCCGCGCGGTGTTCACGTGCGGTCGGCCCACTCGGGGTGCGCGCGAACGAGGGTGATCGAGCTCTATCTCGGCACGCCGGCCGCCGACTGACGGTACATTCCGGATTGTGGTTCAGATAAAGCGCATATATGACCCGCCGGCCGACGACGACGGCCGGCGGGTCCTGGCCGACCGGCTCTGGCCGCGCGGCATCAGCAAGGACGAGGCCGACGTCGACGAGTGGGTCAAGGACGTCACGCCGTCGACGGAGCTGCGCAAGTGGTATCACGAGGATCCCCAGACACGGCACGCCGAGTTCGTCCGGCGCTACGAGCGGGAGCTGGCCGGGCCGGAACAGCAGGCTGGGCTCACCCAACTCCGGGATCTGGCCGCCCACGGCACGGTGACCCTGCTGACCTCGTCGAAGGACTTGCCACACAGCCACCTCGCGGTGCTCGCCGACGTACTGTCGCACTAATCGGATGCCCCGGGGCGGGTCGGCAGGGTGAGCACGACCTCGAAGCCGCCCTCGGGCCGCCGTCCGGCGGTCAGCGTGCCGCCGTAGACCTGCGCCCGTTCGCGCATGCCGAGGATGCCGTGCCCGCCCGGGGCCGCCCCGGCGGCTGCGCTCGGCGTACGCCGTCGCCCGTTGTCCAGGATCCGCACGACCAGGGCGTCGGGGCGGTACTCCAGGCGTACCTGGGCCTGGGCGGGTGACGCGTGCTTGATCACGTTGGTCAGCGACTCCTGGATGACGCGGAAGACGCAGCCGTCCACGGCGCCGCTCAGCTCCCGTTCGGCCCCGGTGACGATGACGTCGACCTCGACGCCGGCCGCCGCCGTCTGCTGCACCAGATCGTCCAGCCGCCGCAGACCGGGCAGCGGCTCCGGGGTCTCGCCGTCGGCGCCCAGCCGTAGCAACGCCAGCATGTGCCGCATCTCGTCCAGGGCCTGGTGACTGGTCTCGGCGATGGTCTTCACTGCGCCGCGCGCGGTCGAGGGATCGGTCGACAGCACATAGTCGGCCAGTCCGGCCTGGACGGAGATCACCGACATGTGATGGGCCACCACGTCGTGCAGCTCCCGGGCGATCCGCAGACGTTCCTCGCCGATCGCCTGCCGGGCCCGCTGCGCCTGTTCGGCCCGGAGCCGGCGGGTCAGCACCGCGAGATTACGGGTGTTGTTGCCGAACATCCATGCGACGCCCGGCGCGACGATCGCCTGGCCGAGCGCCAACTCCAGGGATAGGTCGGCCGCGATCGCGCTCGTGAAGATCGGCACGGCGGCGGCTGTCGCGCTGACCCCGGTGACGAAGGCCGGCCGCTGCGCGGCGACGGAGTACAGCGCCAGCAGCGGGCCGAACAAGTTGAGCGTGGGCACATAACCGGCGAGCAGGTACACCTCGAGGCTGACGCAGGTCACCACGAGGACGGCCACCGGAGCCTTGCGGCGCAACGCCAGCGGCAGATAGCAGCCCAGCGTCAGCAGTACGCCCACGAGGTCGAACGGAACCGAGCCGGGCAGCCGGACCTGCGGGGCGATGACCAAGGTGACCGCGATGCACGCGACGGCGAGCGTCGAATCGCCCAGCACCGGTTGCATCCGCCGAAGTCGATCCAGCAACGCGGCCACGAGTCCGGCCATCGCGACAGGCTAGCAGCGGAAGCACGGATGCGCCGCTACGCGGAAGTGGGACCAGCCCGCAGGTACGCGAGCACGGCGAGCACCCGGCGGTGGTCCTCATCGGAGCCGGAGCTGGTCAGCCCCAGTTTGTTCATGATCGAGCCGACGTGCGTCTCGACGGTGCGATCGGTCAGCCACAGCCGCCGGGCGATGCCGACGTTGGTCCGGCCTTCGGCCATCAAGGCCAGCACTTCGCGTTCGCGGGCGGTCAGGCCCGGCAGCGGCGGCCCGCCCAGCAACCGAGTGACGACCTCGGGGTCGAGCGCGCAGCCGCCCGCGGCCACCCGGCGCAGCGCCTCCAGGAAGTCGTCGACGTCGAAGACACGGTCCTTGAGCAGGTAGCCGAACCCGCCCCGGGCCACCAGCTCGACGCTGTGCCGGGTCTCGATCTGCTGGGACAGCAGCAGGATGCCCAGCTTCGGCCACCGGTCGCGGAGCGTACGCGCGGCACGGGCGCCATCGTCGGTGTGATCCGGCGGCATCCGAATATCCACAATGGCCATGTCTGGCTCGTGGGCGGCGACCGCCTCGACGAGCGCGACAGCGTCGCCGGTCTTCGCGACGATCTCGTGCCCGGCGTCGGCCAGCAGCCGGGCCAGGCCCTCCCGGAACAAGGCGGAGTCCTCGCCGATCACGATGCGCATGGCAGCACCGCCTGGATCGTGGTGCCCCGCCCGCTCGGGCTGTGCACCTGCAACGCGCCGCCGGCGGCGGCCACCCGGTCGGCGAGCCCGGCCAGCCCGGAACCCGGCCGCAGTTGCGCACCGCCCCGGCCGTCGTCGCGTACCTGCACCGACAGGGTCGCGTCCTCCTGGATCAGTCGCAGCCCGATCCAGCCGGCGTCGGCGTGCTTCATCGCGTTCGTCACCGCCTCACTGACCACGTAGTACGCCGTCGTGGCGAGGTCGTCGGCGATCGGCCCGGTCTCCACCTCGACCGTGACGGGCAACCGCAGCGATCCGGCGAGGGTGCGTACGGCGACGTCCAGGCCGTCGTCGAGACTGCTCGGCCGCAACCCGTGCGCGATCGCCCGCAGCTCCGCCACCGCGGTGCCCAGCTCGGCGACGCTCTGGTCGAGCAGCCCGTCGACGTCCACCGTGCCGTCGCCGAGGTGCCGCTGCGCCAGTCGCAACGACAGGCCCAGCGCTACCAGCCGCTGCTGCGCGCCGTCGTGCAGGTCGCGTTCCAGCCGGCGACGCTCCGAATAGCCCGCCGCCAGCAGTCGCGCGCGACTCGACGCCACGTCGCGCAACGCCGCCGACAGCCCGATCCGCAGCCGGGTCACCTCCACCAGCAACGCGCTCGCCGCGGCGATCTCCCGGAGCAACTCGCGGCTCGTGGCGTCGCCGCCCCGGATCACCGCGCCGATCTCCTGACCGTGCAACACGATCGGGGTCGCGCCGCCGGGGTCCGCGATCGGCTCCCCGGTCGAGTCCACGAGCAGTTCTTCGCCCGGCAACTTGTACGCCAGAAGCAGCGTCCGGTCCGGCAAAGCGGTTCGCAGCACCGCCTGCAACTCCTCCGGCTGGCTGTCGCCGATGTCGATGCGCCGCCGCAACGCGGCGATGGCGTCGAGCGCGGCGCGGCGTTGCGGATACAGCCGCCGGTCGACGACGCGCTGGATCCGGGTGCGTACCGGGGTCAGCGCCGCGGCGCAGACGGCGGTCGCGCCCGCCGCGACGACCGCGCTGCCGCCGCCGGCCACCAGCCCGCCGGTGAACGAGATCGCGGTGTAGAGCCCGAGCAGCACCGTCGTCACCGTGCTGTAGGTGACGGTGGCGGCGATCGCCTTGTCGACGTCGTAGAGGTCGTGCCGCAGCATGGCGATCGTGGTGCCGACCGGGATGGTGATGAACAGCCCGAACAGGCCGATCATCGCCAGGTCGGGCATGCCCATCAGGAGATAGCTCGTCCAGCACAGCAGCAGCGACACCGGCAGCCACAGGCCGGCAAGGGCGAACCATTTCAGCTGGGCACGCTCGCTCGGGCGGGTCGTGCGGCGGAACCGGCCGATCATCGAACCGGCGCTGGCGATCAGCAGGACGAGCAGCAGGAACGGCAGCGCGATGACGAACGGGAACGCGGCGTCGGGCAGCACACCCAGCGCGTGCGGCGCGTTCTCGAACGGCGGCGGGTACGCCCCGGGTGCCATCCCGGCCACGCCGACGAACACGATCAGCACAGCGGCCAGCCCACCGGCGACCCAGCGCCAGCCCGGACCGGGCAGCCGTCCCTCGGGGAAGAACAGCACCAGCAGGGCGACCGGGACGTACATGAGCATCCAGGAGCCCTGGTCCAGCGTTCCCACGACGGCGGGCATCGGCAGGCCGGCCGCGTACGCCGCCGTCGCGTAGGTCTCGACGGACGGGATCACCGCGATCGACAACCCGACGAGGGCCAGCAGTGCACCGACCGGATTCTGCGGCCGCCGCCGCGCGATCACATACCCCAGCGCGATCGACGGCACGCTCAGGACGACGCCGGACGCGTACCAGAGGACGGTCGGCAGATCGGCGTCTGTGCCGAGCCGGATCAGCCCGGCCGCGCCCGCGACCAGGAACGCGGCGGCCAGCCCGGCGATCGCGACGCTCACCCGGCGATACATGCGCTCAGCGTACGGATCGGGGGCGTGGCGGGACATCCGTGCCAGCCCGGAGGAGCCTTCCGGGGTCGCTCCGATGTGCGACCCGCCCCGGTGGGCCGACGCTGGGTCCCATCGAACCGAGTCATCGAGTTGAAGCTCAGGAGGACATCATGACCAAGGTGTGGGGGAGCGTCGGAGTCGCCGCCGCGCTGCTGTGGGCGGCCGGCATCCTGATCCAGTACGCCGACGCCGACAGCAAGCCCGGTGAGCTGCTGATCGATGCCGGCTTCATCGGCATCGCGGCGATGATCGCCGGCCTGCTCGTCACGGGCGTCGCCGGCCGGGGCGTGTTTCCGGCGATCGGGCTGGGCGTCTGGTCGTTCGGGCATCTGAGCATCGCCCTCGGCGGTTTCGTCGAAATGGCCACCGGCAACGCCGACAACGCGTTCTATCCGCTCGGCGGCCTCGCGCAGATCGTCGGGGGCGTCCTGGCGGCGGTCGCGTTGGCCCGCGCCGGGGTGCTGACCGGCTGGCGGCGGTGGATGCCGGTCGCCTGGGTCGTGACCTACCTGGGCGTGTTCGCGACGCTGATCACCGCCGGTGACGACGTGCAGGCGTGGCAGCTCGCGCCGTTCGGGCTGTGGCTGGCGACGATCGCGTTGACCGGGGTCGCCGCCGCGACCGCGACGCCGGCCGCCGGTGCGGTGGCGCGTACGGCGTGATCGTCGACTGCGGAATGTCGACCGCGCAGTATCGACTGCACCGGTCGACTGTGGAATCCGGTTCCGGGGGGTGGGCACGCCGTCGTGTGACGGCGTGCCCTTCAGCGTTCCGGTGCGCCGCTCAGCCGGTGTAGTCGGTGCTCTTCGCCGAGTTCGACGGCCACAGGTACTTGCCGTTGTCGGACGCCTTGAAGTGCGAGTTGTCGTCGCCGGCGCGTACCTGGAGCCGGTTGTTCCGCCAGGTCGAGCCGCGCGATCTGCCGCCCCAGATCCCGCCGTAGTTGAACCCGTAGAGCTGGCTCAGCTCCGCCGAGAAGACGTTGCCCGTGACGGTGATGTTCGTGGCGTTGTTCCGGGTGCCGATGCAGACGGCGTACCCCCAGCCGGAGACGTAGTTGTTCGTGAACGACACGTGGTCGTAGACGCCGGTTCCCTGTAACGCCAAGCCGTTCGTGTTGCCCAGCGACGCGATCGTGTTGTGGTCGACGATCATCGGCCCGCCGTCGCCCTCGCTCTGCGGCCCGATGCCGTCGTGGTGATACTCGTCGTGCGACGTGTCGGCCAGGTCGTGCAGGTAGTTGTTGGTCCAGCGCGACGGCTTGCCGGGCCGCCCGGTGGTCATCTCCAGCCCGGCGTTGCCCCAGATGTCGTTGTGGTCCATCGTCGCCACCGCGCCCTTCATCGTGGTGACGAGCTGCCACGACTTGTCGAACGGCGTACCGGGCGGGTTGGGGGCCGACGACACCTTTCCGTTGTTGCCCGGCGGGCGGGCGTACGAGTTGGGTTTGAACGTCGAGTAACGGAACGTGATCGCGGTGTCGGCGTAGATCTGGACCAGGTTGTCGTTGGGGATGGTGCCCTCGAAGAGGCAGCCGATGAAGGTCAGGTTGTCGCCGTAGATGGTCACCTTGAGCGCGAGGAACCGCTGGAAGGTGATCACGCTGTTGTCGGGGAACTCGAGGCGGAGCGGCTTGGCGGCGCTCATTCCCGAGGCGTGGTCTTTCAGCTTGCCCGGGTACCCGCCCTTGCCGAGCCCGCCCGCGTTCGCCGGGGTGTGCGCGTACCCGGTGTTGGAGAAGTCCGGCCAGTAGCCGGTGCCGTCGTTGGGTCGCGACGCCAACGCGGAACCCTGCTTGGTCACCGAGGGTGACGGCGCGGCCGACGCCGACGTGGACGGGGACGGATCCAGCGGGCTCGCCGATCCGGAGGGGTCGGCGTCGGGCGCGGCCGCGACGCGGATGTCGGAACCGGAGTCGTGCGCGGTGAGGTATCCGGCGCCCGCGCCGATCACGATCGCGACCACCGCCCCCACGGCCAGCCAGCGCATCGGTAGCCGCATCGTGCCTCCGGTCAGCCCGGACGCCGGGGACCGACGTCCGTCGAAGTTGGACAGATCAGGTGAGGATGATACTCGGCGCGACCCGGCCGCCGTCCGGATCGATCCGCGTCATCCGGTCAGCTCGCCGATCCCTGGCCGAACGGCTCGCGGTCAGCATTCTTACCAACCCTGGTTTTGGGCGTTCTCGCTGCTCATGGCAGGCGTTGATCAAGTAACGGTAAGGAAACTTTACGAGACCTATTGACAACTATGCCCTCGCAGTAAGAACTTTTACCGCAACAGTTAACAGTCCTTGCCATTATCACGTATGTATACCCGTGAAGGGGCGTGCCAGCGATGGATCGCGAGGTGACCGTCAGTGCGGCGCACGACGACGCTGACGCGCTGCTGCCCCAGATCCAGGTACGCCTGACCGAGTTCACGGGGGCGTTGCGTCGGGTCGCTGATCATGTTCTGGCGGATCCGGCGGCGGCGGCGCGGGCGACGATCGTGGAGTTGGCGGAGCGTAGTGGGACCTCGCCGGCGACGGTGACCCGGTTCTGCCGGGCGTTGGGTTTCGACGGGTACGCGGATCTGCGGTTGGGGATCGCGGGGGAGACCGGCCGGTTGGCTCGGTCGGCCGGGTGGCAGGTCGACATCGGGCGGGAGATTCAGCCGACCGATCCGCTGGAGCGGGTGTTGTCGCAGTTGATGGCGGCGGACACGTTGGCGATGCGGGATACGGCGGCGCGGATCGATCTGTCGGCGGTGGAGCGGGCGGCGGATGCGATCGCGGCGGCGTCGCGGGTGGACATCTACGGGGCGTCGGGTAGTGCCCTGGTGGGTGAGGAGCTGCAGTTCTCGTTGCATCGGATCGGGATCGCGGCGTGGGCGTGGACCGACATCCACAACGGTCTGGCTTCGGCGGCTTTGCTGGGGCCGGGGGATGTGGCGTTGGGGATCTCGCACTCGGGGCAGACGCGGGAGACGATCGAGATGATCGCCGAGGCGGGCAGTCACGGTGCGACCACGATCGCGTTGACCAGCTTCCCGCGTTCCCCGCTGACGGACGTCGCCGACGATCTCCTCCTCACCGCCACCCAGGCGACCACGTTCCGGCCGGACGCGCTGTCGGCGCGGCATCCGCAGCTGGTGGTGCTGGACCTGTTGTACATCGCGGTGGCGCAGCGCACGCATGAGCGC
Organism: Hamadaea flava; assembly: GCF_024172085.1. Classification (NCBI taxonomy): domain Bacteria; kingdom Bacillati; phylum Actinomycetota; class Actinomycetes; order Micromonosporales; family Micromonosporaceae; genus Hamadaea; species Hamadaea flava. The sequence continues at coordinate 8,118,237 of NZ_JAMZDZ010000001.1, forward strand.
TCGCACGCGGCCTTTCAGCGTACGGCTCGTGCGGTAGAGGCCCATCGGATCAAGGAGGTCGCCGAATGAAGAGCCTCCACACACAAGCTTCGGCGCGGCGGCCCGCCGAGCCGGGAACCCCCACCAACGAATCCCTTACTGAGGAGACACCATGTCCCACACCAGCCTGAGCCGCCGCACGGTGCTTCGCCGTGCCGCGGCAGCGGGTCTGCTGGCGACGCCGGCCGCCGGGTTCCTCGCGGCCTGCGCCTCCAGCGACACCTCCGGCGACACCGGCAGCGGCACGACCGGCAAGACGAAGGACAACCCCTTCGGCGTCGACGCCAAGAAGAACGTCGACGCGGTCGTCTTCGACGGCGGCTTCGGCCAGGAGTACGCGAAGGGCTACGCGTCGCTCTACGAGCAGAAGTACAGCGGCTCCAAGGTCGGCATCACCTGGTCCAAGGAGATCCTGACCGACATGCAGCCCCGGTTCACGGGTAACACCGCACCGGACGTCATCAACAACTCCTCGCCGAAGACGCTCGACCTGGCGACCATCGTCGACCAGCTCACCGACCTCACCGAGCTGTACGACGCGCCGAGCATCGACGACCCGAACGTGAAGATCCGCGACACCCTGCTCGCCGGCACCATCGAGTCGGGCCTGTTCAACGACAAGCCCTACACGCTGAACGCCGCGTACACGGTGTACGGCTTCTTCCACGACCAGACCCTGTTCGACGCCAAGGGCTGGAAGGTGCCGACCACGTGGGAGGAGTTCCTGGCGCTGGCCGAGAACGCCAAGAAGGAGGGCATCGCCGCCTTCACCCACCAGGGCAAGTACCCGTGGTACATGTACAACGTCATCACCGACTGGATCTGGAAGGTGGGCGGCAAGGAGGCGATCTTCGCGATCGACAACCTGGAGCCGGGCGCCTGGCAGTCCGACGCGGTGAAGACCGTCATCGACCACATCCACGAGATGCTGGGCAAGGGCTACGTCCAGGCCGGCGCGGCCGCCCTCGACCACACCACCACCCAGCAGGCGGTCATCGACCGCAAGGCGCTGTTCATCCCCTGCGGCACCTGGCTCGAAGGCGAGATGGCCAAGACCCTGAGGTCGGACACCAAGCTCGAGGTCAGCGCGCAGTGGCGCCTGACGGCGTCGGACAAGAGCCCCTACGGCACCGTACGCGCGGCCGCCGGCGAGGGCTGGATCGTCCCGAAGACCGGCAAGAACCCGGCCGGTGGCCTGGAGTTCCTGCGGATCATGCTGTCCAAGGCCGGCGCCCGCAAGTTCGCCGAGCTGACCAAGTCGCTGCCGGTCGTCAAGGGCGCGGCCGACGGCCTGACCGGCTCGTCGCAGTTCGTCTCGGCGAACAAGGTCCTGTCCGCCGCCAACGGCAACGTCGTCAGCGTCCGCTTCGACGGCTGGTACAAGGATCTCTACACCGCGCTGGAAGGTGCGATCACCAACCTGATGTCGGGCAAGGGCGGCGCCGCCGAGTTCACCACCGCGATGCAGAAGGCGGCCGACAAGATCGCGGCCGACCCGAACGTCAAGAAGCAGCCCAAGCGCACGGCCTGATCACCCACGGTCTCGCCGGGGTCCTCGTGGACCTCGGCGAGACCCGACCTAAGGATTCGCCATGAACCACGGCAGAGCCCGCTTCATCGTGGGCTTCCTGTTCTTCCCCGTGCTGCTGTACGTGGTCTATGTGATCTGGCCGTATCTCCAGACCATCGGCTACTCGCTGACGGACTGGAACGGCTTCACGCCGGAGGTGCCGTACGCCGGCTTCGGCAACTACGCCGATCTGCTCAAAGACGAGACCTTCCTGCGATCGCTGTACCACAACGCCGTGATCCTCGTGGTCTATCCGATCGTCACCATCCTGCTGGCGCTGTTCTTCGCGTTCATGCTCAACGTCGGCGGACGCGGCGACAAGGCGGGCGTACGCGGGGTGGCCGGATCCGGGCTCTACAAGACGATCTTCTTCTTCCCGCAGCTGCTGTCGATCGCGATCGTGGCGATCCTGTGGAGCCGCATCTTCGAAAGCTCCACCGACACCGGCTTCCTCAACGCGCTGCTGGCGAAGGTCGGCATCGTCGACCCGCAGCATCCGCTGCTGTTCCTGGGCGAGACGAACTCCTGGCTGATACCCGGCATCCCGTTCGGCGACACCGTCCTGGACGCGCCGGTGGTCCTCTGGTGCTTGATCGTCATCGCCGTCTGGGGCGGCGTCGGTTTCTACCTCGTGCTCTTCTCGGCCGGCATGCAGTCCGTCCCGAAGGACATCTTCGAGGCCGCGCTGCTCGACGGTTCCACCCGGGGCCAGACCTTCTTCCGGATCACGCTGCCGCTGCTGTGGGAGCAGATCTCGGTCGCCTGGGTCTACCTGGGCATCGCCGCGCTGGACTTCTTCCTGCTCGCGTACGCGATCGCGCCGCCGAGCATGCAGGCGACCGGGGCGAGCCACGTGATGAGTTCATGGATCTATCACACCGCGTTCGGCAGCAGCCGCTACGACAAGTTCGGGTACGCCTGCGCGATGGCGGTCGCGATGGCGGCGTTCACCTTCATCTTCGCGCTGATCCAGTTGCGGATCACGCGCCGGGAAAAGATCGAGTTCTAGGGCGGCCGGGATGACCACGACAACCTCGAAACACGCGCTTCCGACCGCGCCCGGACCGGTGGCGGAGCCGCCGCCGAAGAGCAAGGGCGAGGGCCGCCTCCTCACCGGCTTCTCCCACGTGTTCCTCGCCGTGTGGGGCCTGATGGTCGGTGTGCCGCTGCTCTGGGCGACGGTGCAGTCGTTCCGGTCCGACGACGAGATCCTGCACCAGCCGTTGAGCCTGCCCGGTTCGTGGCACATCGGCGCGTTCGGCCGGGCCTGGACCAAGGGCCACATCGGGGAGTACTTCTTCAACACCATCGTCGTGATGACGTTCAGCGTGACGTTGAGCATGCTGCTCGGCGCGATGGTGGCGTACGTGCTGGCCCGGTATCGCTTCCCCGGCAACCGGATCGTCTACTACCTGTTCTTCACCGGGCTGGTCATGCCGATCTTCCTCGGGCTGATCCCGCTCTACAAGACGGTGCAGAACCTGGCCGCGATGCTCGGCCTGTCCAGCGTCATCGGCCTGAACACCTACGGCGGCCTGATCCTGGTCTACATCGCGTACTCGCTGCCGTTCACGGTGTTCTTCCTGCACTCGTTCTTCCGTACGCTGTCCACCGACGTCGCGGAGGCGGGCCTGATCGACGGGGCGAGCCACACCACGCTGTTCTTCCGCGTGATGCTGCCGATGGCCAAGCCCGGCCTGGTCAGCATCGGCCTGTTCAACATCATCGGCCAGTGGAACCAGTTCATCCTGCCCAACCTGCTCATGAAGCCGCAGAGCGGGTTCGAGGAGGGCAAGTTCGTGCTGACCCAGGGCCTGCTCAACCTCGTGAACAACTCGAAGTACGAGACCGACTGGGCGCGGCTGTTCGCCGGCATGACGCTGGCGATGCTGCCGATCCTGGTGACCTACCTCGTCTTCAACCGCCAGATCCAGGCCGGTCTGACCGGCTCGATCACCAAATAGCGCGGACGCTGTGCCCGGCTCACAGGCTGGGCACAGCAAACCCTTAGCGGGCACATACGCGGCTCCGGGATCGTCGACGGCGTGAAGATGAAGCGCTGGTGGGCCGACGTGGCGGGGTTCGCCGCCGGGCTGACCGTGATCATGGTCGTGGCGCTGTGGGTCGCTCAAGGCGGCGTACAGGAGGTCGCCGGGGGCGGCTGGGGCGCGGTCGCGGCGGTCGGGCGGCTGACCGGGCTGGTGGCCTCGGACCTGATGCTGCTGCAGGTGCTGCTGCTGGCCCGGATTCCCTGGGTCGAGCGGGCCTTCGGGCAGGACCAGCTGGCCCGGTGGCACCGCTGGGTCGGGTTCACCTCGTTCCATCTCATGCTCGCCCACATCGTGCTCATCACCCTCGGCTACGCCGGGCCGGTGCACGACAACGTGCTGCACACGTTCTGGAACCTGATCACCACCTATCCCGGGATGCTGCTCGCGCTGGCGGGCGCGGCGGCGATCGTCATGGTCGTGGTGACCTCGATCAAGGCGGCCCGGCGCCGGCTGCGCTACGAGTCGTGGCACCTGCTGCACCTGTACGCGTACCTCGGCGTGGGGTTGGCGCTGCCGCACCAGTTGTGGACCAGCGCAGACTTCCTCGCTTCCCCGGTCGCGCGGGCGTACTGGTGGACGCTGTGGGCGGCGACGGCCGCGGCGATCCTGATCTTCCGTGTCGGACTGCCGGCCTGGCGTACCGCCCGGCATCGGCTGGAGGTCGTCGAGGTGGTCGCCGAAGGGCCGGGCCTCACCTCGGTGTACCTCAAGGGCCGGTTCCTGGACCGGCTGCCGGTCCAGGCCGGGCAGTTCTTCCAGTGGCGGTTCCTCGACGGGCCCGGCTGGTCGCGGGCGCACCCGTACTCGTTGTCGGGGCCGCCGCGCGAAGACCGGTTGCGGATCACCGTCAAGGATCTCGGCGACGGCAGCGCGCGCGTCGCCACCCTGCGGCCCGGCACCCGCGTCCTGGTCGAAGGGCCGTACGGCCGGCTCACGGGCGAGGCGTATCGGGGCGGTCCGGTCACGATGATCGCCTGCGGCATCGGCATCACCCCACTCCTCGCGCTGCTGTGGGACCTGCCCTACCGCGACGGCGAAGCCACGCTCGTCTATCGCGCTCGGTCCGTGCAAGAGCTGGCCTTCCGGTCGGAGATCGAGTGGCTCGCCGCGCGGCGCGGGCTCCGCGTCGTCACACTCCTCGGTCCGCGCGCCCAGGATTCCTGGTTGCCTCACGGGTACGCCGAGAGCGGCGACCTGGCGGCGCTGCGTCGCATCGTCCCGGACGCGCGCGGACAGCACCTCTACATCTGCGGCCCCGACGACTGGACCGCCCGGGTGCGGCGCACGGCGGCCGAGGCCGGAGTCGCGCCGGACCGGGTTCACGTCGAGCACTTCGCCTGGTGAGACTGAGTAGCAGGAAGCGGTAGGAGGAAGAGATGCGGCGGATCACGCTATGGCTGCTGTCCACTGTGGCGGCGGTGGTGCTGTTGTTCAGCTACCGCACCAGCACCATGGGCTCCGGCGGTGGTGACACGGTCGCGGTGACGCCCGCGAACACCGCGGGGGCTGCCAGGGCCACCGGTTCGGGTTCGACCACGCAGCAGCAGACGAAGAGCGGCACGACTAGCGGTGGCACCACGAACGGCACGACCACCACCTCGGGCAGCAAGACCTACGACGGCTCGGTCGCGCAGACGCGCTGGGGTCCGGTGCAGGTGCGGATCACCGTCGCCAACGGCAAGATCACCGACGTCGAGGCGGTCGAGTACCCCACCGAGAACCATCGGGACCAGGAGATCAACCAGTACGCCCTGCCGATCCTGCACGACTCGGTGATCTCGCAGCAGAGCGCGAACATCGACACCGTCTCCGGCGCGACGGTCACCAGCGAGGGCTACATCCAGTCGTTGCAGGCGGCCCTCGACGCCGCCCACCTGTCATGACCGTGCCGGCGGCTGGGTTCGTCCAGCGGGCCTGGGTCGAGCAGATCATGGGATTGCCGATCAGCGTCCACCTGCGGGGCGCCGATCCGGCCACGCCCGCTGTCGAGGCCGCGGTGACGGCGTATTTCGCCGAACTGCGGCGTGCCGACGACATCTTCAGCACCTATCGCGCCGACAGCGAGATCAGCCGCTGGCAGCGCGGCGAGCTGACCCTGGCCGCTGCGGATCCGCTCTTGGGCCGGGTACTGGCGAGCTGCGATCAGGCCTTTGTGCGTACCAGTGGATTCTTCGACGCGCGATCGTTGCCCGACCCACTGGGCGGCGCACCGCGGACCGATCCTTCCGGCCTGGTCAAGGGGTGGGCCGTGGAGCGGGCCGCGCGGCGGCTGCCGGCGGACCACGGTTGGTGCGTGAACGCGGGCGGCGATGTGCTGGTGCACGCGCCGGACGGGCTGCCCGCCTGGCGCCTGGGCGTGGAGGATCCGATGCGCGACGACAAGATCCTGCGCGCGGTGACCATGCGGCGGGGAGCGCTGGCGACGTCCGGAACGCGCCATCGCGGTACGCACATCGTCGACCCGCACACGGGACAGCCGCCGATCGGGCTGCGCCAGGTCAGTGTGCTGGGCCCGGAGTTGCTCTGGGCCGACGTGTACGCGACCGCGGCGTTCGCACGGGGCACGAGCGCACTGGAGTGGCTGGCGACCCTGGACGGGTACGAGGGTCTGGTGGTGACCTCCGAGGGGCGCGTGCACAGCACGCCGGGGTGGCCGATCGCGTGAACGGCGGCGTCGGCGATGGCGCGGGGGACTGGACGGGCGCAGACTGAGGTTTGAGGGGCGACGACCGAGGAAAGGGGTCGTCATGACAAGTGTTCTGCCCGCTCGGAGCACCACCGAGGCCGAGGTGCGGGCGATGCTGCGGCTGTGGACCACGGCGGAGTACCGCGGTCTGGTCGACGTCGTCGAGGAGTTGCTGACCGACGACTTCCTGGGCGTGGACCGGGCCGGGCACGTGCTGGACAAGCAGGCTTGGCTGGCCCGGCGGCGGGACGGCCGGCTGTTCCACACGACGTTCACCGTCGATCCCGTCGATCTACGCCTGCACGGTGACTCCGCGGTCGCCGTGGGCGACCACGAATGCGCCGGTCACGACCAAGGCGAGACCTTCGGGCGACACTGCCGGATCACCGCGGTCGGCGTACGCGACGGGCGGTTGTGGAAGCTCGCCTCGGTGCACATCAGCGAGACGCCGGAGCAGGCGGGCAGCTCCGGATGAGGCTCACCGCGGAGACCGTGATGACCGGCGACCCCGTGACGATCGAGGCGACCGACTCGATCGTCCACGCGGCGCGGCTGATGCGCGACTACGACATCGGCGACCTCATCGTGACCGATCGAGGCCACGTGGTCGGCATAGTCACTGATCGGGACATCGTCATAAGGGGGATCGCGGACTCCCGGGGCGTGGAGACCACCCACGTCGGCGAGGTGTGCAGCCGGGACGTGGTGACCGTCGGCCCGGACGAGGAGCTGGATCAGGTCGTCGCGATCATGTGCGAGCACGCCGTACGCCGGATGCCGGTGATCTCGGGCGGCCGCGTCGTCGGCGTGATCTCGCTCGGCGACCTCGCCCGGGAGGACGGCGAACTGGCGTTGACCGACGCGAAGTCCGTGCTCACGGAGATCAGCCTCGCCCAGCCGAACCGTTGATCAGCAGCCGAATCGCTGATCAACAGTGTTGGGCTGCCGTTCGGCGGGTACTGCCTCCAGTGAAACGGAGGCCCGAAAAATGGACGAGATCCTGATGACGGGACCGCCGGCGGTCGATTCCCGGCCCGCGATCGCCACTACCGGTCTCACGCGATACCTGACGCTCGACGGCCATGGCGCGCCCGACGCCTTTCCCGCGTACGCCGACGCGCTGCGCCGCGTCGCCACCGCCCTTCGGCTGCCGGTACACCCGACCGAGGCGTTGTGGTGGTCGGCGGACGGCGGCCCGATGCGTCCCGAGCGCATGCACGCCTGGCGCTGGTCACTGCTGCAGAAGGTGCCGTTGGAAACCGGAACCGCCGACGTCGCCAAGGCTTCGGCGACGCTGCGCGGCATAGTGCCCGAGGGACTGCTGTCGGACATCAGCGTCGCCAGCCTCGACGAGGGCACCGTCGCGCAGGTTCTGTACACCGGATCGTTGCGCGACAAGGCGCCCGCCCTGCGGATGTTGCGCGATTTCGCGCGTACGCACGGCTATGCGGTCAAGGGGAAGTACCACGAGATCTATCTGGACGATCCTGGTCCGCATTCGCCGCCGGACGCCCGGACGATTCTCCGGTTGCCCCTCGTCCGGTCGGCTTGACCGGTCGCGCCGAAGATCCCGGTACGCGGCACGGCCCTCCCGCACGGCTCGTTGACAAGGGGAAGGCTGCCCATCCGGGGCAGCATGAGCAGTGCGAATGCAGGGAGGGCCGTGATGGCTCGCAAACGACGGACGGCGGTGCCGGCCGCCGCCCCACCACCTCCGGTCGAGCAGATGCCGGTGGTGGCGCCGGACAGCCCGTTGGCGATGACCGCCCGGGAACTGCTGGCGGCGCACACCCCACCGGAGGGGAGCGCCACCTGCCCACGATGTGACGTGCCCGATCCGTGCCCGACGGCGCGGCACGCGAGCATCGTGTGTCTGGCTGCGCGGGATCCCGCGGAGGCGAACGCACTGACCCCGACCGGTTGAGGACCGGCCAGCCCCGGTCGCGGGCGCGTCGCTCACGGCGATTCGCTCAGCGACCGGGGCGTTTCATGTCCCGGTTCCCCGTCGCCGTCCGCATCGCCCTCAGCGCCCGGCTGGCCAGCGCCTCTTGATCGACCCGCGCGCGGAAGTCCGGGTCGGCACAGTACACCGCCAGCATCGCGCGCAGGCGTGAGGCGGGTGTGACGCCGTCGCCGAGCCGGAAGCTCTTCAACGCGAGATCCTCTTCGACGGTCAGCGTGACGCTGACCCGTTCCGGTCGTTTCCCCAGCGGGCGTGGTTCGCGGATCGAGCGCCGGGTCTGCGTCGCGTCGAGAAACCCGCGTTGGTAGTCACGGCCGTGCCGAGCGGACAGGGCGCGCATCGCGTCGCGGAGCAACGAGGTTCCCCCGCCGAGCCCGTGCCGCCAGCGCTGGCCGTCGTCGGTCTGCAACCAGGCTCTTCCCATCCGGCTGCCGGCGTCATACTCGTCCGTCGTCACGAAGGTCGCGCCTACCCGATTCCGCGTAACTCAAACGTCTTGCCACTCGATAGTGGGACACTACGGGATTACAGTCAGGACATCCATCGCCGTCCACTCCCACCGGACGGGTCCGGCTCCGCCCAGAGCCACCGGACGGCGTGACTCGGAGAAAGGATGTCCCGTGCGCGTGCCTCACATGAGGCGCGTGACCCTGCTGCGCTCCACGGTTCTCGCGGCTGTCCTGCTCGTCGTCGGCTATGCCGGCGCCGCGCTCGCGCTGCCTGATCCGCCTGCGCCGGTCACCGCCAACGCCACCTGGTTCGACGCCCTCGGTTCGCCGTACGGCGGCTGCGGACTGCCTCAGGCCAATTTGGACAGTCAGAACTTCGTCGCCCTCAACGTGTTCAACACGCCCGGCGACTATGCGTACTCGACGCGGCCGGTGCCCGACGCCGCCAAGACCGGGATGTGGGAGAACGGGCGCAACTGCGGCCGCTGGGTCCAGGTCTCGATCGCCGACTATTGCACCGGCGTCAACGACGGCGCACCGAACCAGGCGTTCTGCCGCAACGGGTCGTGGGTCGCCGACGCGTACAACGGCGGCACGCTGACCATGCTGGTCGCCGACAGCTGCGGCGACGGCAACGCCTGGTGCCGCGACGACCCGTACCACCTCGACCTGGCCAAGGGATCGCTGAACACGTTCGTCAAGAACGGCACGACGCTGACCGACCTCTACCCGAACCACTGGAACAACCGGCACATCAGCTGGAAGTTCGTGCCCGCGCCCAACTACACCGGCGACATCAGCATCGGCTTCCTGCAGGGGGCGCAGCAGTGGTGGCCGGCCATCGCCGTGTCCCACCTGGCCAACGGCATCCACGGAGTCGAGTACTTCGCTGACGGCACGTGGCACACCGCCGCGATGAACAGCGACATGGGCCAGTCCTACATCATCGGCGGGCTCACCTCGGGTGCGACCTCCTTCCAGATCCGCGTACGCGACGTCACCGATGCGCTCATCAACGGCGGCCGGGTGTACTCGTTCAGCCTGCCGTGCTCGTCGCAGTGCTCCGTTCCGTACACGGCTGCGGCGTACACGACCTCGGGTGGCTCGACCGGCTCGCCTTCGACCTCAACGTCGACCTCGCCGTCGGCGTCCGTTTCGCCCTCCGCCTCGGTGTCGCCGTCGGCGTCGGTCTCGCCGACCTCGTCGTCGGGGGTGTGCACGGCGGCGTACAAGGTCACCAGTTCGTGGCCCGGCGGCTTCGGCGGCGAGGTGACCGTGACCGCGGGCAGCGCCCCGATCACGGGCTGGACCGTGAAATGGACGTACGCCAACGGGCAGACGATCAGCCAACTGTGGAACGGCACGCTGACCACGAGCGGGTCGGCGATCACGGTGAAGAACGTGTCGTACAACGGCTCGCTTGGCGCGGGCGGGACGGCGACGTTCGGCTTCAACGGGACGTCGACCGGTACCACCAGCATTCCCACACTGACCTGCACCAGCCCGTAACCCCGTGCGGATCACGGTTGCGCATGCTTTCCGGGCCTGCGGAAGCATGCGCAACCGTGATCCGCTGCCTACGGCGTCCATTGACGCAGGCGTGTCCTCAAATATTTAATAAAGCTTCCTTATAGGTTCCTCGGTTCTCCGCTGGAGGAGCAACGATGAAGCTTTCCCGCATCACGGCGCTGGTCGCGGCCGCCGTCCTGCTATTCGCCGCACCGGCGGCTCCGGCGACCGGGGCCGAACTGCTGTCCAACGGCGGCTTCGAGACGGGCGCGCTGAGCCCGTGGAGCTGCTCCGGCAGCCTGGGCAGCGTCGTCACCACCCCCGCGCGTACGGGGACTAAGGCGTTGCGAGGCGCGGCGTCCAGCTCGGACAACGCGAACTGCACGCAGACCGTCTCCGTCGTGTCGGGCACGTCGTACACGCTGACCGGCTGGGTCCGGGGCAGCTACGTCTACCTCGGGGTGACCGGCGGAACGTCGACGTGGACGCCCAGCGCCACGAACTGGACCCAGCTCACCGTCACGTTCACCGCGTCGAGCAGCAGCGTGCAGGTGTTCCTGCACGGCTGGTACGGCACCGGCGACTACTACGCCGACGACGTCTCGTTGCAGGGCACGGCCGGGGCAGGCGTTCCCACTGTCCCCGGTACGCCCGCCGCCGGCACGATCACGAACACCTCGGCCGCACTGAGCTGGTCGGCGTCGACCGGAACCGTGACCGGCTACCGGGTGTACGAGGGTGCGACGCTCAAGACGACCGTCACGGGGGCGTCGGCGACGATCTCCGGGCTGACCGCCTGCACGAGCCACACCTACGACGTGACCGCGTACAACAGCGTGGGGGAGTCGGCGCACTCGGGGAGCGTCACGATCACGACCACCGGGTGTGGCACCGGGGTTCCCGGCACGCCGGGCAACGCCCGCGTCACGTCCACTGCGGACACGTCGCTCGGGCTCGCCTGGGACGCGTCGACCGGGACCGTGACCGGCTATCGGGTGTACGAGGGGACGACGCTCAAGACCACGGTCACGGGGACGTCGGCGACGATCTCCGGGCTGACCGCCTGCACCAGCCACACGTACGCCGTCCGCGCGTACAACAGCAGTGGTGAATCGGGTTCGGCGAGCGTGACCGGCACGACCACCGGATGTTCCACGGGCACGCTGCCCAAGCACCTCCTCACGGGCTACTGGCAGAACTTCACCAACGGCGCGACGCCGCTGCGGCTGTCGGCGGTCCCGACGACCTACGACATCGTGGCGATCGCGTTCGCCAACGCCGACCCCGGCTCGGCCGGCGGCGTGACGTTCGGCGTCGACTCCGGCCTGTCGAGTGCGCTCGGCGGCTACACCGACGCCCAGTTCAAGGCGGACGTCGCCACCCTGCACTCGCGCAACCAGAAGGTCATCCTGTCCGTCGGCGGCGAGAAGGGCACCGTCTCGGTGTCCAGTGCGGCCGCCGCGACCAACTTCGCCAACAGCGTGTACGCGATCATGACGAGCTACGGGTTCGACGGCGTCGACATCGACCTGGAGAACGGGCTCAACGCGACCTACATGGAGCAGGCGTTGCGGTCGCTGCGGTCGAAGGCGGGCGCGAACCTGATCATCACGATGGCGCCGCAGACCATCGACATGCAGTCGACCGGGACGACGTACTTCGCACTGGCGCTCAACATCCGCGACATCCTGACCATCGTGCACACCCAGTTCTACAACTCGGGCGGCATGCTGGGCTGCGACCAGATGTTCGCGTACGGGCAGGGGACGATCAACTTCCTGACCGCGCTGGCCTGCATCCAGCTTCAGAGCGCGCTGCGACCGGACCAGGTGGCCCTCGGCCTGCCCTCGTCCACCTCCGCGGCGGGCGGCGGCTACGTCGGCCCCGGCGTCGTCAACAACGCGCTCGACTGCCTGGCGGCCGGGACGAACTGCGGCAGCTTCGTGCCCCCGGCCAAGTGGCCGAGCATCCGGGGCGCGATGACGTGGTCGATCAACTGGGATGCGAGCAACGGGTACGCGTTCGCCAACACCGTCCACGGCCACCTGGTCGCGATGCCGTGAGGCAGTGACGCCGTGACGCCGGTGACGCCGTGACGCCGTGACGCCGTGACGCCGGTGACCCGGTGATCGTCGGTGGCCGCCGATCTTGGGGGTTCGCGCCTCCATGATCGGCGGCTGCCGCCATTCGTGGGGCTCAGCCGAAGCTGATCGTCGGCGGCCGACGATCATGCCGCGCGCTCAGGGAGCGGTGGCCGCCCGCTGGAGTCCGGCGTTCTCGGTCGCCAGCGCTTTGGCGAAAGTCTTGCCCAGCAAGGCTCCCAGGAGTTTGGCGCCCGGCCCGGACAGCTCGAGGACGAGGGTGTTCCGGCAGCTGACGTCGTCGCCGTCCAGCAGATGCCGCCCGGTCATGGTCACGCCGAGTCGCCGCGTCTGCCAGGTGAACTCGCGGGCCGGCTCAAGCCGGGTCACCGTCCAGATCGCGGGGGACTGGGCCGGCTGCCAGATCTTGGCCTGGCTGCCCTCGTGGAGCGGGCCGTCGTCGAGGCGGACGACGCGGCGCATCGTCGGCGTGATCGACGGCAGGTTCTCGACATCGGTGGTCAGCTCCCACACGCGGTTGGTGGGTGCGTCGATGGTGACCGTGTTCTCCCAGCGCATGACGTCAATGTACCATTCGGTACATGTCAAGCGCGCGGGCGGAGATGCTGGATCGGGTGACGGCGTACGCGGCCGAGAACGGCATCGGCGCCAAGAGCCTCCGGGAGATCGCCGACGGGATCGGCAGCAGCCATCGGATGCTCCTCTATCACTTCGGTACGCGCGAGGGCCTGCTCGCGGCGATCGTCGAGGCGGTCGAGCGGCAGCAGCGGGAGGTGATGACCGAGCTGGCCGCGCGCCACGAGACCGCGCAGGAGTTGATGCTGGCCCTGTGGGAGCGCGTCTCCAGCCCCGAGGCACGCCCGTTCGTGCGCCTGTTCTTCGAGGTCCTCGGCTTGGCGGCGCAGGGGGCGGCCGGCGCTGACCAGCTGCTGAGCGGCCTCACCGAACCGTGGCTGGACAGTGGAGCCGAGTTGGCGCCGGGCGTACGCCGTGAGGCGATCCGGGTCGGTGTGGCGGTCGTCCGCGGATTGCTCCTCGACTTGGTCGCGGGAGCTGATCCGGCCGATGTAGACCGAGCCTACCGGCTGTTCGCGGGGTCCTTCGAAGACCTGACCCGGATCGGATGACGTCGATGCCAGTCGTTTAGGTGACGGAGCGGAGTCATTCATTCACTCCGGGCGTACGGTGCTAGCAACCCCATCGCCTCTCCGAATCGAGGGTGACATGAGCAACGTTCAGAAGTGGGGCTACGCCTGCGCCGGCGTCGGCCTCGTCCTCGCGGTCGGTACCTTCATCGGCTTCGCGCTCGCCGATGGCGAAGGCGCCAAGACCACTCTTCTCGTCGCCGCGACGGTCTTCACCGTCGCCGGCGCCAACGGCCTGGGCGCGGGCCTCGCCGACAACGTCAAGACCGGCAAGTGGGTCGGCATGATCGTGGGTGCCCTGGGCTTCATCGGCTGGGGGATCGCCTGGCTCGGCGACAGCACGCTGAAGACCTCCTTCGGCTGGGCGGCCGTCTTCGCCGCGATCGCCGCGGTCGCCTCGATGGTTCCCGAACTGTTCGGGGGCAGCAGCGCACCCGCCGCGACCAACTGACCATCTCGAGGAACGCCCGGCCGGACGCCGAGAAAATCGGATGCCCGGCCGGGCGTTCGCGCGTACGGTGACCGCGTTCTGACACGACGACCTGATGAGGTGCATTGGATGACGGTTCAGGCAGCGTCCGCCCCCGTGGCGGGCCGACTTCATGGTTCAGTCCTGATCCCGTCCAGTCCAAGGAGCATCCATCGTGGATCTTCCACGCCCGTTCGTCATCCGCGAGAGCGGTCACCGCATTCACAACCCGTTCAGTCCTGAGAAACTCGACATCCTCGGGCGGGCGTTGCGCCTGACGCCCGGGACGAACGCCCTCGATCTGGCCTCCGGCAGCGGCGAAATGTTGTGCACGTGGGCTCGTGACCACGGCATCACCGGGGTCGGCGTCGACATCAGCACACACTTCACCGCGAGCGCCCAGGCGCGCGCGGCTGAGTTGGGTGTCGCCGACCGCGTACGCTTCGTCCACGGCGACGCGGCCGGACATATCGCCGAAGAACCGGTCGGTCTCGCCGCCTGCATCGGCGCGACGTGGATCGGCGACGGCCTCACCGGAACGGTGGAACTGCTGCAACGCAGCCTCCGGCCCGGCGGCCTGATGCTGATCGGCGAACCGTACTGGCGGCTCGACCCGCCGGACGAGACGACCGTGGCGGAGTCGCACGCGCACGCCAAGGAGGCGTACCGCCCGCTGCCCGACCTGCTGAGCCACTTCGGCGACCTCGGTTACGACGTGGTCGAGATGGTGCTGGCCGACCAGGACAGCTGGGACCGCTACACGGGGGCGCAGTGGCTCAACCTCCGCCGCTGGCTCGACGAGAACCCCGACGACGAACTGGCCGAGCAGTTCCGCGCCGAACTGCGGGACGGACCGGCGAGGTACGCGCGCTATCGCCGTGAGTACCTCGGCTGGGGCGTCTTCGCCTTGATGCGCCGGTAACCCGGGCGCGTGCCGGGCTCGCCCCCATCGACGAGCCCGGCACGCTGTGCCGTCCCAGCGCAGCTGGGGCGGGGTGGCTGTGGGGGCGCACAATGCGGTACATGGCATGGTGGCGTCGCCCGAGCTGCCCGGTACGCCCGGTGGAGCAGGAGTGGATCGAGCAGTCGCTGGACTGGTTCGTCGCCCAGTTCGGCCGGGTTCGGCTGCTCGGCGAGGTGGTGCTGCCGACCGACGACTACTTCCCGGGTGTCTACCGTGGCACGCGGGACGACGTCCGGACCGTGGTCGGGCGGCTGTGCGAGCACCTGGGCGTCGATCCGGGGCGCGTCACGATCGAGCACGGCGACGCCGATGACTCCGACGGCCTGGCGGCGCATGTCCCGGTGGCCACGCAGTCGTCCGGCGCGGCCGGCGACTACCGGCTGGAGAACGGCCGCTCGATCATCGGCATCCGCGACGACCAGGCAGCGAACCCGATGGCGCTGGTCGCGACGATCGCCCACGAATTGGGGCATCTGCTGCTGCTCGGGGATCAGCGGATCACCGCCGACCGGGCGGATCACGAGCCGCTCACCGATCTGCTCACCGTCTTCTTCGGCCTGGGGATCTTCACGGCGAACTCGGCCCTGGACAACCGGCGCGAAGTGCGTGGGGAGTACGCGTACCGGAGCACGAGCCGGCTCGGCTATCTCACCGAGCCGATGTACGGCTACGCCCTGGCCCGGTACGCCTGGCTGCGCGGCGAGAAGTCGCCGGGCTGGGCCAAGTACCTCGACACGAACCCGGGCACCTTTCTGGACCGTGGACTGCGATACCTCCGCGCCGAACGCGCGGCGTGACGGGCCGGTGCTGGTCACCGGGTTACGGTGGGGGGATGACCGACCGGATGACGGCACGGCAATTCCACGACGCCGAAGGGGTCGGGGACTGGCGGGTACTTTTCGACGGGGCATGCGCGTACTTCGACACGGGATCGTTCGCCACCGGGGTCGCCCTCGTCGCGGAGATCGGCCGGTTGGCCGACGAGGTGAATCACCATCCCGACGTCGACCTGCGCTATCCCGGCGTGACGGTACGCCTCTGGACGCACGACGTCGAGGGCCTGAGTCATCGGGACGTGGCGTTGGCCCGCCAGATCTCGGCGGCCGCCCGGGACCTGGGCATCTCGGCCGACTCTGGTCCGCTGCAGTGCTACAACCTCACCGTCGACGCCCTGGTTCCGGTGAACGTGCGCCCGTTCTGGGCGGCGTTGCTCGGTTACCGCGCCGGTGCCGACGACGATCTCGTCGATCCCCGTGGGCGTGGCCCGTCGGTGGGGTTCCAGATCATGGATACCGCCCGGACGCAGCGCAATCGCGTACATCTGGATGTCTCCGTGCCACATGATCAGGCCGAGGCGCGGATCGCGGCCGCGCTCGCCGCGGGCGGGCGGATGGTGTCCACCGAGCACGCGCCGGCCTGGTGGGTCCTGGCAGACATGGAAGGCAACGAGGCGTGCGTCGCGACGTGGCAGGGCCGTGATTGACCCGCCGGACAGGTGATTTCGCCGATGCGCGGCGACCGGCTCCTTTAAAAGAATCGCATCTGTCAATATTTTCGGCTCGTCCGGCCGGCGCTCCCCCTGCGGCCGGCGGGCCACTTCCCCCGGGAGGGCAGATGCACCTTCGCAGATCCCGGCTGCTGGCCATGTTGTCGCTGGCGCTGACTCTCGCGGTCGGCGCGGCCGTGGCGAGCCCGGCGCACGCGCTCAACCCGTACCAGCGGGGTCCGAACCCGACGGACGCGATCCTGGAGGCGAGCAGCGGTCCCTACGCGACCTCGTCGATCAGCGTGCCGTCGATCGTGAGCGGATTCGGCGGCGGCCGGATCTACTACCCGACGACCACGGCCGACGGGACGTTCGGCGGCATCGCCATCTCGCCGGGCTTCACCGCGACCTGGTCCAGCCTGTCCTGGCTCGGCCCGCGCCTGGCCTCGCACGGCTTCGTCGTGATCGGCATCGAGACCAACACCATCTACGACCAGCCGACCAGCCGGGGCCAGCAGCTCCTCGCGGCGCTGGACTACCTGGTCAACACCAGCTCGGTGCGGACCCGCGTCGACTCGTCCCGGCTCGCGGTGGCCGGGCATTCGATGGGCGGCGGAGGTACGCTCTGGGCGGCGAACTCGCGACCGTCGTTGCAGGCGGCGATCCCGCTCGCACCATGGAACACGGACAAGTCGTGGAGTGGCGTACGGGTGCCGACGCTGATCGTCGGCGGTCAGTCCGACACCGTCGCGCCGGTCGCGACCCACTCGATTCCGTTCTACACCAGCATTCCGGCGGCGTCGGAGAAGGCGTACCTGGAGCTGCGCAGCGCCAGCCACTTCTTCCCGCAGACGGTCAACACGACCGTGGCGGTGTCGATGGTGTCCTGGCTCAAGCGGTACGTCGACGACGACACGCGCTACGACCCCTGGCTCTGCCCGGGGCCGTCGGGGCTGTCCGTGTCCGACTATCGCGACACCTGTCCGGCCTGATTCCGGCCTGATTGGGGCTTGACGCGCATCGATGCAGCCGGGGTGCCCGCCCCGGCTGCATCGCGTCGCCCTCTTCCCCTGCCGTTACCTGTGGGTAACACTGGACCGCATGGTATTTGCATCGACAGTGCATGTATCTCGGTTGCGCGGCCGGAACCGGGAGGCCGACGCCATCGCCGGCCTCCTCGCGGGAGCCGCCGCCGGACGAGGCGGCGCCCTGACGATCTGCGGCGACCTCGGGCTCGGCAAGTCGGCGCTGCTCGACCACGCTGAGCGTACGGCGACGGGGTTCGCCGTGTTGCGGACGGCCGGGGTGGCCGCCGAGGCGCATCTCCCGTACGCCGGACTCATCCGGCTGCTGGAACCGCTCGCCGGCGGCGTCGACCGGCTGGCCGACGAACACCAGCGTGCCGTACGCCAAGTGCTGCGCGGCGAGGGGAGCCCCGAAGCGGACCGGCTTGCCCTGCGCCTCGGCGTGCTGGCGCTGCTCGGCTCGGCGGGCCGCCCGGTGCTGTGCGGTGTGGACGATGCCGACCTGGTGGACCCGGCGACCGGCGACGTCCTGGCGTTCGTCGCCCGGCGGCTGAGCAACCGGCCGGTCGCGGCACTGCTCACGACCAGTCAGCCCGTCGACGGCGTACGCACGCTCCGGCTCGCCGCCCTGGACTTCGCCGACAGCCAAGCCCTGATCGCCGATCGGCTGGACCTGGTGGACGAGGCCGTCGCCGCGCACCTCGCCGAGATCGGCCACGGCAATCCGCAGGCCCTGGCCGACCTGGCCGAATCGCTCACCGCCGCGCAACGGGCCGGCGTCGCACCCCCGCCACGCGGACTGCCCGGCGGCAGCCCACTGCGGCAGGCGTACCGGGCGCGGGTGGAGGGTCTGCCGTCGGAGACCCGGGAACTGCTACTCCTGGCGGCGACCGAGGAGGCGATGCACACCTCGACGCTCGCCCGCGCGGCCGAGGCGGCCGGTCTCGGGCTCGGCGCGCTCAGCCCGGCGGAACTGTCCGGAGTGGTACGCGTCGCCGACGGCGTCGTCACCTTCCCGCAGCCGCTCGTGCGGCTGACCGCGTACGAGCTGGCTCCGTCGGCCCGGCGACGCGAAGCGCACCGGCTGCTGGCCGGACTGCTCGACCGGACGCCGGATCGGCTGCGCCGGGCATTGCATCGGGCGGCGGCCGGGCACGCGCCCGATCCGGTCCTGGCGGCGGAGCTGGCCGAAGCGGCCACCGGCAACGTCCGGCCCGATGAGGCCGCCGTCGCCCTGGAACGAGCGGCCGACCTGTCCGGCGATCCGCAGACCACGGCGGCCCATCTCGTCGCCGCCGCCCGGTCCGTGTGGCTGGCCGGCCGCCCGGCGTACGCCCGATGCCTGATCAGCCGCGTCCGGCGGGCTCTGGCCGACGTTCCGCGTACGCCGGAAGCCGACCGCGTCCTCGGCCAGACCGACCTGCTCCTCGGCGAGATCGAGCTGCGCTCCGGTGCGACGGCAGCCGCCCTGGACGCCCTGCTCGCGGCGGCCGACCGGCTCGCCGACAGTCATCGGGCGCTCGCCGTGAGCGTCCTCATGCGAGCATCGGAGGCGGCCTGCTTCTCCGGCGAGTACCCCCGGATCGCCGAGGTCCGGGCGCGCGCCGAAGCCCTGCGACGACCGGACGACTCGCTGCGACTGCGATTCGTGTTCGCGCAGATCGACGGGTTCGCCGCGACCTTCACCGGCCGGTTCGACCAGGCTGGTCCGGCCCTGCGCGACGCGATCGCACTCAGCGAACGACTCGGCGAACCCGGCGCGTTGGCCGCCGCCGGGGCCGCCGCACTGTTGCTGGGCGACGACCACACCGCGTTGCGGGTGACCGAGCGAGCCTGTGCCTCGGCCGACGCGGCCGGCGACCGGGCCGTGCTGCCGGTGACGCTCGAGCTGATGGCGTACGCGCAGTTGTGGCTCGGCCGCCACGACGCGGTCCACCAGACCTGTCTGGCCGGGCTGCGGGCGGCCCGCGCGGGCGGTCAGGAGAACTACGTCGGCGATCATCTCGGGCTGCTCGCCGTGCTGGCCGCCGTACGTGGCGAGACCGAGGAGTGCCGCCGGCGCCTCGATCAGCTCCGGGCGCCGGTCGAGGCCGGCCGGGTCAGCCGCCCCCGTGTGCTGCGAGATTGGGCGTTGGCCGTGCTCGACCTGGCCGCCGGTCGGTCGGCCGAAGCGCTGAGCCGGCTGGCGGGCATCGCCGACCCGGCCACCGGCCACGGGCACGTCGTCGTGCAGGTGCTGGCCACCCCATCGCTGGTGGAGGCGGCCGCTCGGTGCGGTGCGGCCGACCTGGCCCGGCCCGCCTGGCAGGCGTACGACCAGTGGGCGGAGCAGACCGGCGACCCGGCACGCCGCGCGTTGGCCCGGCGCTGCCAGGCGTTGCTGGCCGAACGGGGCAGCCCCGAAGCCGAAGCGCACTTCCGGGCGGCGCTGGACCTGCACGCGGCGTCCGACGCCGACTTCGAACACGCCCACACCCAGCTGCTGTTCGGCCAGGAACTACGGCGTACGCGCCGACCCCGGGACGCGCGCGAGCACCTGCACCGGGCGTGGGACCTGTTCCAGTCGACCGGCGCGGTTCACTGGACTGATCAGGTACGCGCCGAGCTGCGGGCGGCCGGCGAGCCCATCGCGACGCCGACGCTCGACGCGTCGGCGGCGTTGACCGCGCAGCAGTTGCAGATCGCGCAGTTGGTGGCCGACGGAGCGACCAACCGGGAAGTCGCCGCTCAGCTGTTCATCAGTACGCGTACCGTCGACCACCACATGCGCAACATCTTCCACCGGCTCGGCATCCGCTCCCGGACCGAACTCGTCCGGGCCTTGCACTAGAACATGCCGTGGGGGATCTCGGCGTCGTCGGGGACCGGCTGCACGACGTCCCAGTGCTCGACGATCTTGCCGTCGGCCAGCCGCCAGATGTCGACGACGGCGAGGTCCTCGTCGGGCGTGCTCATCCGGTAATGCAGGACGACCAGGTCGTCTTCGGCGATCACGCGCTTGAGGTCGAGTTTCGCCCCGGCCACCGGCGCGGTCGCGATGTACGCGATGAACGCGTCCCGGCCGGAGGGGTTGCCGGGGCTGTGCTCGACGAAGTCCTCGTGCAGCAGGGTCCGGAGGATCTCGATGTTGCCGGCGGCGAACTCGGCGAAGCCGTGCAGGACCAGGTCCTTGGTGCTGTGTGTCATGCCGATCACGCTCGCAGCCGACCGCGCGCGGGGTCTATTACCTCACAGGTAACAGGGAATAGGCCCCGGCCGATCGACGTTGCAGCGCACGTTCCACCAGGAAAGGGGAGTGCGATGAAGGTTCGCAGCTCATTGCGGTCGCTCAAGCAGAAGCCCGGTTCGGCCGTCGTCCGCCGGCACGGCAAGCTGCTCGTGATCAACAAGCGTGATCCGCGGCTGAAGGCCCGGCAGGGCTGACGCCGGTCAGGGGCGGATGATCACCGCCTCGCGGAGCGTACGCAGAAACGCGGCCGCCTCCGCGTGCGACGGCTTGCCGTAGAAGACGCCGACACCCATGCTGCCGTGGTCGATCCACGCGCACAGCACGACGGCCTGCTTCTTGTCGTCCTTGCCGTCGCCGCACTTGAGCAGGCCGCCGAGTCGCCCCGCTGAGTAGTCGGCCACGTTACGCAGATCCGGCCCGGCCCCCTGAACCACCGACTTCAGGGTGCCGGCCGGATCCCAGATCAAGCCGGTGCCGCCGAACGCGATCACGGAGCGGCCGGCGGTCCGTGGGTGGACGAATCGGTCGGCGAAGCTGTCGTCGACGTACTCGCTGGCCCGGATTCGGAACTTCGTTTCCTCGGCGATGAGGCGGACGAGGCCGTTGTCGTCCCGCTCGAATCCGGCCACAGTGGACGGAGTGGCGGCGATCCGGGACGGATACTCGCCACGGAGCGGCGCGGTGATCACCGCACAGGCGCCGCAGCAGATCAGACTCAGCACGGCGAACACGCCCAGCACCCACGGCCAGCGGCGGCGACGGCGTACCTCCACGACGATGACCTGTGGCGGTGGCACCGCAGATGGCACCGGCAGCGGCGGCGCAGCCGCCGTCGGGGGCAGCGGGAGCGTCGGGGGCAGCGGGAGCGTCGGGGGTATCGGCATAGGCGTCGTCGGCGGCGGGGGAACCGGAGCCGAGCCGTGCCAGGGGTCGGCGGCTGGTGGCAGCGGGGGATCGACCACGCGCACATTAAACCGCCCTCGGCCGTGGGCCCACCAGTCAGGCATCGAGTTCGGTGAGCACCTCGCGTTCGTAGGTGGCCAGGGTGTCCACGAACAGTTTGCGTTGCGCCGGGGTCAACGGCTCCAGGGCCTTGCGCCAGGCCCGGGCGCCCTGCGAAAGCCAGGCGTCGATCGACGGCCGCCGGGGTTCGGTGATGCTGACGATGGTGCGCCGGCGGTCGGCGGGGTCGTCGGTCCGCTCGACGACCTCGCGTTTGCTCAACTCGGCGATCATCAGGCTCACGGTGGTCGGTGCGATCTCCAGCCGGCGGGCCAGTTCGCCGACCGTGAGGGGCCCGTCGAACAGCAGGTACGACAGCAGCGACAGGTGCCGGGGAGCGAGGGCGAGCGTCTGCAGCTCCTCGGGGATCCGGATGCGCTTGACCCGGCCCACCATCCGGGGCATGAGCAGCAACAAGGTCCGGATGCCGTCGTCGACGCTCAACCCCTCGGCCGGATCCGCCCGCTTCGCCGTTGACATAGCTTTGTCTCCAAAGTATTTTTGCTTTCAAAGCCAATTCTTTGCTTAGCTGAGCGTACCGGCTCTTGGAGAGGCCAACCCATGTCAACGCCCTTCAGCCAGGTCGACTCCATGGCCGCCGCCCGCATTCGCGCGGCGGCACGACAGCTCGCCGATATCCACCGCGCCCTCCGCGAGGACCTCAAGCGAGTCCGTGTGGCCGCCCAGGCGTACGCGGACGGTGCTGGGGATGAGCCGCTAGCGCTGCCCAACCGCCTCGCCGAACACTGCGTGGCGTTCTGCGAAGCGCTGCACGCACACCACACCGGTGAGGATTCGCTGGCCTTTCCCTATCTCGACGCCACCGTGCCCGAGCTGCGGCCGGTGCTGTCCCGCCTCCGGCAAGAACACGTCGTCGTCGCGGATCATCTGCGTACGCTGCGGGGATTGCTCGACATCGGACACACCGACCCGGGTGCGCTGCTCGGCCGCCTGGACCGGTTGACCGCCGACCTCGACGAGCATTTCCGATACGAGGAGGAGCAGCTCGTCCCGGCCCTGCGAGCGCTCGACACGTGAGACAGTGGGGGCATGCCTCTCGCGGAGACGGCGGACCGGCTCGCCCCGCTGCCGTTGCGGCATGCCGTCGGGGTGTACCGCGGATATCACTACAGTGGCCAGGCACCGGGCGTACACCGGGGGCTGCCGTCGCTGGGCGTCACCGTGGTGGTCAGCCTCGCCGCGCCGACCCTGGTCGCATTGGACGCGGCCGAGACCCCACGCGGCTACGCGTCGCTCGCCTCGGGGATGACGGTCGGCCCCGCGTACATTCCGCATGACGGCGAGCAGTACGGCGTACAACTGGAATTGACTCCAGCCGGTGCCCGCGATCTGCTGGGGTTGCCCGCGGCCCCGCTCGCCGCGCTGGTCGTGCCGTTGCCGGAGTTGCTGGGCCGGGACGCGCGCGAGCTGATCGAGCGGATGGCCGACGCGCCGGGCTGGCCGCAGCGATTCGACGTGCTGGACGAGGTCCTGACGCGTCGCCTGGGCCGCGTTCGCGACCGTGACCCGGCGGCCGAGGTCGCGCACGTCTGGGACGCCATCGTCATGCGAGCCGGCGCGGTACGCGTGGACGCGCTGGCCGCCGAGGTCGGCTGGAGCCGTCGGCACCTGTCGGCCCGGTTCGCCGCCGAGTTCGGGGTGTCGCCGAAGGACGCGGCCCGCATCGCGCGGTTCGACCGTTCGCACCGGCTGTTGCGCGGCGAGCAGAAACTGTCGCTGGCCGCGATCGCCGCCAGGTGCGGCTACTACGACCAGCCGCATCTGGATCGGGAGTGGCGCGCCCTGGCCGGTGCCGCGCCGACGGCCTGGCTGGCCGAGGAGAATCTGCCGTTGCGCCCGTTGGACTGAGTTCCCATTCGTCCAAGCCGGGCCGCCCGCGATGCGGCAGGGTGAAGGCATGAGCGAGATCAAGACGGCCGTGTGGCCGGTGTTGCGCTACCAGGACGGGACCGCCGCGATCCGGTTCCTCGTCGAGGCGTTCGGCTTCACCGAGAAGGCTGTGTACGAGGGCGACGGCGGAGTGATCGACCACGCCGAGTTGACCTGGCCCCAGGGCGGCGGAGTGATGCTGTCGAGCCGGTCGGCCGAGGGCGACGAGGTGCGGACGTCACCCGGCATCGGGTCGGTGTACCTGGTCACCGACCAGCCGGACCTGCTGCATGATCGGGCGGTCGCGGCCAGGGCGAAGATCGTGCGCGGGCTGCGCGACGAGGACTACGGCTCGCGGGGGTTCACCGCCCGTGATCCCGAAGGCGTCCTCTGGAGCTTCGGGACGTATGCGGGAGAACCCGACTGAGCTATCGTCCATGATCGTGACGATGGCGGAGGACATTCTGGCCAAGGCGATGGCTCGCCCAGCGATTGACGGCGTACGCGTGATCGGGGTCGACGGCGGGGCCGGGAGCGGCAAGAGCACCCTGGCCGGGCAGCTGGCCGAGCTGTCCGGAGCCGGGCTGGTCGAGATCGACGACTTCGTCTCCTGGGACGACTTCGCCGGCTGGTGGCCCCGGTTCGACGAGCAGGTGCTCACGCCGCTGTTGGCCGGTCAGGACGCCCATTTCCAGGTACGCGACTGGGCGAACGACTGGCGCGGCGGGTCGCTCGGCGGCTGGAAGACGCTGCCCTGGCAGCCGGTGGTGGTGATCGAAGGGGTCACCTGCACCCGGCTCGCGACCGAGGGGCGGCTGGCGTACGGGGTCTTCGTGGACGCGCCCGCCGACCTGCGGCTGGCCCGAGGGCTCGCCCGCGATCACGGTCAGGACCACGACGTCCGGGAGTTGTGGGAGCGGTGGCTGGCCGAGGAGAGCGACTTCTTCGCCGCCGACCGTACGTGGGACCGCGCGGACGCGGTGGTGAACACCGGCTCCGATCCGGCGAGCGTCACCTACCGCGTCTGACGCCTCCACCCCCGGTTCCACCCAGGTTCCACCCGTGGGTTGGAGCCTTCCGGCGCGCGGATTCCTACCGTCGAGATCATGAATTACGCGCAGATCCTGCTCATCGCCGCAATCCTCGTGTGGACCATGGTCCGCCGGATGGCCGGGCAACCCGTCCAGAGCCGGCGCATGGTCCTCATTCCGATCGGCGTGACGATCGCGGGCGTGGCCCAGCTCGGCTCCGGGCATCTGCCAGTGGCGGACCTGCTGCTCCTGTCGCTGCAGGCGGCGTTGTCGATCGGCCTCGGCCTCGCCCGGGGCGCGTCCGTCCAGGTGTTCCTGCGGGACGGCGTCGCCTGGTGCCGCTATCGCTGGCTCACCCTCGGGCTGTGGGCGGCCACGATCGGCGTACGCGTCGTCTTCGCGGTCGTCACTGGAGCGTTCCGGTCGGGCGGGGCCGCCTCCGGTCTGCCGTCGCTGCTGATCGGGCTCGGCGTCGGGCTGCTGGCCGAAGCGGCGATCGTGCTCGTCCGGGTCACCTCGAACGAGCTGCCGATGGCGCCCGACGGCCGGGCGGGGCGGGCGGACCGCCGTCAGCCCATCCTGTAGAACAATGATCATGGACTGGCGGTACGCCCAGGGACCGCGGTGGTTCACGACCCTCCGCGGCCTGGTCATCATGGGCCTGCTCACCGCGGGCTCCGTCAGCAACGCGCCGGCGGGCCGGGTGCCCTTGACCGCTGCCGTTCTCGTCGTGGTGGTGCTCGGCTGGCTCGCCTGGCTGGTCCGGCCGGACAGCGAACGATGGCTGTTCGCCGGTCTGGCCGCGGTCGGGCTCGGCGGCGTGGTCCTGGCGGCGACGCCGAACGGGGTGGCGTTCTCGTTCGTGGTCGTGGCGGCGATCCGCTCCGCCCGCCGGCTGCGGCCCGCGTACTCGCTGATGGTCACCGTGGGCCTCGCTGTCCTCTTCGCCGTGGCGTGCCTGCTCACCGGGCGCGAGTCCATCCTGCTGACCGGCGGACTCGGCATCCTCGCCATCTGCGAGCTGGCCGGGCTCGCCCGGCGGCAGAGCGACCAACTGCGCGAACAGCGCCAATTGGCCCAGGCCGAACAGGCGCGGGCCGAGGCGCTGGCCCAACGCGCCCAACTGGCCCGCGAGGTCCACGACGTGCTCGCCCACTCGCTCGGCGCGCTCAGTGTGCAACTCGAATCTGCCGACGCGCTGCTCGAACACGGCCGCGCGGAGCAGGCTCGGGAGGCCATCGGCAAGGCCGGGCGGCTGGCCCGCGACGGTCTCGCCGAGACCCGCCGCGCGATCGGCGTGCTGCGCGGTGACACGGTCCCGCTTTCCCAACTGGTACGCGATCTCGCGGCCGCGTACGAAGCTCCCGTGACGGTACGAGTGGACGGTGACGAGGTTCCGCTGGTCCCGCAGGTGTCGCTCGCGCTCTACCGCACCGTGCAGGAGTCACTGACCAACACCCGCAAGTACGCCCCCGGCGCGACCGTGACCGTCCAGCTGACCTACTCGGCGCGGCAGGTCGAGGTGACCGTGACCGACGCCGGGGCGGGCCGGCCCACCGGACAACTGGCCACGACCGGCGGCGGCTACGGCCTGACCGGGCTGCGGGAACGGGCCGAGTTGCTGGGCGGCACCTGCACGGCGGGTCCGCGCGACGGCGGCTGGGCGGTCGATGTCAGGATTCCCCTGTGATCAAGGTGGTGGTGGCCGACGACCAGACGACGATCCGGGAAGCACTCGCCCTGATGCTCGACCTGTTCGACGACTTCGAGGTGGTCGGCACCGCCGCCGACGGCGCCGAGGCGGTCCGGCTGGTCGCCGAGTACGGAGCCGACGTCGTCCTGATGGATCTGCGGATGCCGGGCACCGACGGGGTCACCGCCACCGCCCGCCTGCGGCAAGAGCATCCGGCGACCCGAGTCGTGGTGCTGACCACCTACTCCGACGACGCCGACGTGCTCGCCGGGCTGCGGGCCGGGGCCACCGGATATCTCACCAAGGACGCCACCCGAAACCAGATAGCGCAGGCGATCCGGGCCGCCGCCGAGGGCACGTCCGTCCTCGATTCCGAGGTCAGCCGCAAGCTGCTCGCCGCGGCCGGAGACGGGCCGGCGGCGTACGCGGGGGAGCTGCCCGACGGGCTGAGCGCCCGGGAGGCGGAAGTGCTGACGCTCATCGCGGCCGGCCTGGCGAACCGGGAGATCGCCGCCCGGCTCTTCGTCACCGAGGCGACGGTGAAGTCGCACATCAACCGGCTCTTCGCCAAGATCGGGGTGACCGACCGGGCGCAGGCGGTGCGGTACGCGTACCGGCACGGGCTGGCCGCTCCCGACGATTAGGGAACAGATCCCGCCGGCTCACCGGCGTCGACGCTGAGGCTGTCATACAGGGCGAGTCCGACGACGATCGCCGCCGCGGAGATCGCCGCCCAGTACGCCGGCACGGCGAGCGTCGCGACGCAGCCGGTCGCGAGGGCACCCAAGGTGAGCAGCCGGGAGATCCGCACGCTGCCGATCACCGTCGCGAAGTACCAGGTCATCGGGGCGATGTAGAGAGCCGGGCCGCCGAAGAGCAGCAGGTTCGTGGTGAGTCCCGCGGTCTGATGCGGGTCGGCGATGACCCGTGCGTCGCCGACCGCCGTCACGACCAGCCCGGCGACGCCGATCATGAGCCCGTAGACGGCACTGCGTCCGGCTCGGATCGGATCGTCGGTGCGGTCGAGGTGCCGCTGCACGATGCGCTCCGACCGGCGAAAGTAGATCCAGAACAACGCGACCGTGCCGGCCAGCGCGACGGTGCCGGAAATCAGCGTCATCAGCGCGATCGGCGCATCGGCGAGAGCGATCCCCGTGGTGAGCACCGCTTCGCCCAGGGCGATCAGGGTGAACAGGCGGCAGCGTTCGAGCAGGTGCCGACCCGCGAACGTGACCCGCCGCGAGTGCAGCGTACGCCGCGGCAGCGGATGCGCCAGCCACACGCCCACGACGTCGATCAGAGCTGCCGCGGCCCACCAGCCCAACCGGGCATGCCCGGCGACGGCCGCCCCGGCCAGCCAGAGTGGCGTGGTCGCCACGGTCCAGATCAGCGACCGGGTCATGTGGTCCTGGTTGACCGGGCCGATCCCGACAGTCAGCAGCCAGCCGCCCCGGCCCAGCTGAATCGCCAGATAGGTGACGACGAAGACCCAACCGGCGTCGTCGAACGCCCGGGGGATGGCCGCGTTCATGAACAGCCCGCCGAGCATCACCAGCAGCAGCATTCGCCGGGTCCGCGGATGGTCGGTGACCAGCATCGACCCCGCCCAGGCGGTGTACATCCAGGCGCTGAACACGGCCAGGTACAGCACTAGCGTCTGGGCCGCGCCGCTCCACGTCGGATGCTCGAGCAGTTGGTGGGACAGCTGCCCGATGGCGAAGACGTAGACGAGGTCGAAGAACAACTCCAGCGGCTCGACCTCGTGCCGGGCCGGGCTGCGGGTGAGGTCGGCGGAAGGCGGCATGCCCACAGTGTGCTGTCCGGGGATTGCGTACGCGGTGCAACCGGATCAGGGTCTGGGGCGTGTCGTGTTGGTATGGACTTCGGGGACTTCTACCAGTCGACATCGCGCCGGACCCTGCGGTACGCGTACGGGCTGACCGGGAACCTGCAGCAGGCCCAGGACGTGACGCAGGAGGCGTACACCCGGGCCTGGCAGCGCTGGCGGCAGGTCAGCGGATACGACGACGCCGAGGCGTGGCTGCGCGTCGTCGTCAACCGGCTCGTCCAGGACTGGTGGCGTCATCTCGGCGTACGCCGCCGTATCCGGCTGGAGCCGATGCTGCCGCTGCCCGCCCCGTCGGAGGACACGGTCCTGCTCACCACGGCGCTCAAGCAACTGCCCCCGGCGCAGCGACAGGCGTTGGCGTTGCACTACCTGCTCGACCTGTCGGTCGCCCAGATCGCCGCCGAGACCGGGGTCAGCGAAGGCACCGTGAAGTCATGGCTGTCCCGAGGGCGGGCGGGGCTGGCCGACAGCCTCCGGGAGGAGGCCGACGCCGCCGGCCTGCGCGACGCCGGGCAGATCGCCGGGGCCGGCCGCCGCCGACGGCGTACCAAGGCGATCGCGACGGTGACCGCCGCAGGCTTGGCCGTGATCGCGGTCGTGACCCTCGCGGTGGCCGTCGTCCGCAGTACGCGTCACGACCAGCCGCTGAACCCGAGTCCTAGCACCACCGCCCACACCTTGCGGCGGCTCGGCGAGCCGCTGCCGGGGTCGAGGCAGGCCGCGGTGGAGGCGACCGTGTCCGGGGGACGGTTCTTCGTGGCGGTGGCCGACGCGCACGCCTTGACGGTGACAGCTCTGGACAGCGCGACCGGACGGCGCGTGTGGCAGCAGCAGGTGCCGGGCCGGCACGACTCGATCGGCGGCGTGGTGGCGTCAGACGGGTTCGTCGTGGTGTACGACGCGGCGATCGCCGACGACGAGAACGGCGTGATCAGCAACCAGATGAACGTCCTCGATCCCGATACCGGCGAGCTGTGGTGGCAGCGAGAGTTCGCAGATCCCGACGGCAATGGCCCCGGGCTCGGCGAAGCTCCGATGGGCACGGCCCGTGAGGTCGCACTCGTCGGTGAGGTGAACAGCGGCAAGCTGACCGCATTGAACTGGCGCACGGGAACGGTGCGCTGGACGTTGCCCGGCGACGGCTCACGGACGATCGGTGAAGTGGTCACGCGGGAGGACGGCTACTCAGGCTTCGGCGATTCCCAGTACGACGCCACCGCCTTGACGTCGGTGCTCCGGTTGAGCCCGTCCGGGGAACTACGGAGGTACTCGCTGACGAATGGCCAGTGGACCGAAGGCTGGAAATCGGTGCCCTACTCGAAGTCGACCGACTATCTGGCCTACGGCGGCCGGCTGTATCTCCGGACGGCCACGCAGTTGACGACATTTCCGTTGTGGGACAACGGAATCGGCCCGATCGTCAGCTACACCGCGAACCCGGTTGCCCAGGGCACGAAGGAGACGAGCAGGTTGTGGGATCTGACGCCCTGCGGCGGGGACGCCATGTGCCTGATCGACGGCGGCAATCCGGTGGAGGAACGCGGCCGCAATCCGTACGAGCTGGTCGCGATCCACGCGGGGAACACAGTGAACCGCGTGGCGCTCGACCGGGACACGTTCATCAACACGGCCGGTCCGTACGTGCTGCTGTCGAGTGGAGGTCTCTTCGACTCGGCACTGCGCCAGATCGCGCCGCAGGGTCAGCGAACGGCTTGGCCGGTGCCGACCGGCACGGGCCAGGTGCTACTGGTGGACCGCCGGACCACCGACCAAGGACGCTGGGAGCAGACGGCGTTGACGCTGTTCGACCCGGTCGCTGCGCGGGCGACGTCGCTGGGCACGATCGCCATGAACCCCAGTTGGTTGGCGACCGCGCCGGGTCGGCTGGTCGTCGAAACCGAGGCCGGCATCGAGCTGTACGCGTACTGACGCTTTGACAGATGCAGATCACGGTTACGCAGGCTTCCGCCAGCGGTTTCGGCCTGCGTAACCGTGATCCGCAGGGAATAGGGGCGCCCCGCTGGCAGGCGGGACGCCCCGGGAAACGGACCGTCAGCTCCCGGTGATCTGGAACTGCGATCCCGGCTGGATGACGATGTTGCCGTCGGCGTTGCCGGCGCAGGTGACGTTGCTGAGCACCGCGTTGCCGCGTGCCCCGCTCATCGCGAGGATTCCGGCGCCGTTGACCGACCCCTGTACGCGTACGTTGGTGATCTTCACGTTAGGCATGCTGCCGCCGCCCGTCTTGAACTGGATCCCGTCGTACGTCGAGTCGTAGATCTCGGTGTCGCGGATGGTCACTCCGACGATGTCGGTGGTCGACGCGAACAGGGTGATCGCGCCGAATTCCTGCGCCTCGCCCCAGAACACGCCGCCCGCCCGGTAGAGGGCGTTGTTGGCGACGGTCGTCGTCCCCGAGAACGGCAGCGGGCTGTGGTCGGTCGCCAGCATGATTCCCGGATAGTTCATGGTGTCGAAGATCAGGTTGTTCTCGATGGTGTTGCCGTAGCCGCCGTAGATCGCCGCGCCGTTGGCTCGCCAGGGCAGCTGGATCGTGTTGTTGGTGAAGTGGTTGTCGTGGCCGATGTCGACCGACTGGTCCTTGACGTACGGGTTGGCCCAGACCGCCAGGGAGTCGTCGCCGGTGGTGCGGAACGACGAGTTGAACACCGTCGAGTTGCGGGTGCCGTTGGAGAAGTTGATCCCGTCGGCGTACGTGTCACGGATGCGCATCCCGCTGAACTGGAGCCCGTCACCGGGGTTCCAGTACGCCGGGGTGTCGGAGTAGTCGCGGCCGACCCAGGCGCCGACGTTGACGTGCTCGATCCAGAGGTTGGCGACCTTGGTGTTCTTGCCGAATCGGCCGTTGAGGCCGTGGCCGCGGTTGGCCCGGTTCGTCGTCATCCCGAAGATCGCCAGGTCGGACAGCTGCACGTTGTCGTCGATGTCGAAGCCGACGTTGCCCTCGTGCGGGTGGTTGATGTTGCCGACCACGTTCTGCGGTTCGGTGTTCGTGTAGAGCGTGGTGTACCACATGCCCGCGCCCTTGATCACCGCGTTGCGGATGCCCTTCTGGTTGTACTGGTTGCGGGTCGGGTCGGGGGACAGGATCTTCTGCTCCTGCCGCCATTGCCCGGCCGGGATCCACACGCAGCTGATCACGCCGTTCTCGTCGTCGGTCACCGCTCGCTGGATCGCGCTGGTGTCGTCGAGCCCGTCGTCGGGGATCGCGCCGTACTGGGTGATCGAGGTGCACTCGGCCGGCTTGGCCAGCTCCGGCGCGACCTGCTCGAGGTCGATGAAGTCGACGATGTAGAAGGTCGCGGTGTCACCGGAGTCCCGCTGGAGCCGGAACTTCGTCCCCGGCGGGTAGCTCGCCGACAGCAGCGCGTGCGACTCGTCGAACAACCGGCGGGCGTTGGCCTGCGGCGAGTTCGACAGGCTCTCGGTGTCGTCGGTGGTGCCGTAGAGCCAGCTGTTGCGGGACGAGAGGGTGATCTTCTGAGCGAAGGCTCCGTTGATGTAGAGGCTGAGCGTCCGGTCGATGCCGCCGCCGCTCGGAGCGTCCGGGATCGAGTTGCGGACGACGATCGAGTTCGCCTGGTTCGTGGCGGTGAACTCGACGTACTGGCCCGCGTTGTCCAGGCGTACCGACTGCCGGCCGGAGGACTCGGTGGCGAAGTTGGTGTGCCCGAAGGTCCGCAGCGGATCGGCCGTCAGGAGGGTGCCCGAGTAGGACGCCGATTCGGCCTCGTACTCGGCGTAGGGCACGGCCGCGCCCCGGCCGACCACGATGGCCTGGGAGAACGAGTTGTTGGTCTCGTTCGTCTCGGTCACCACGCCGGTGGCGTCCGCGGTCGCCGTGATCGTCGCGCCGCCCGCGGTCGCCGTCCAGGTGCCGGTCACCGGCACGGCGACGGTCGCGCCCGCGCCGACCGACGCGGTGTTCGTGTTCAGCGTCGTCCCGGCGACGCTCAGCCGGGTCACGCTCGTGACGCCGGTCGCGGTGGTGCCGCGGTTCTTCAGCGTGACGGTGAAGGAGACCGCTTGCCCGGCCGCCGGGTTCGCCGGATTCGGCGCGATCCCCAGCACTTGCAGGTCCGGGCCGGGCGCCTGGGCCACCACCATGCTGGTCGCGTTGGCGGCGCTGTTGTTGCCCTCGTTCTTCTCGAACACCGTGTTCGCCGGATCGACCGTGGCGCTGACGGCGTACGTGCCCATCGCCAGGGTGCCGACGCTGACGCTGACCGGTGCGGAACCGCCGGCACCGATAGCCGGAACGGTGACCGTCGCCTTCTGCGTACCGTTGAGGGCGAAGGCCAGCGTCGTAGCGGCTGAGGCCAGGTCACCGGCGTTGGTCACCGTCGCCGACAGGCTCACGCTGCTCGTCTCGTCCGGCGACGCGGGGCCCCAGGCCAGGTTCGACACCGTCAGGTCCGGGTTCGGCGCGGCCGTGCCGCACACCTCCAGCTCCGCGACCTGGCCAGACGCCGCCCCGGTGTTCGCGGTGAAGCGCAGCCGGAGGTCCGCGGTGGTCGCGGTCACCGGCACGGTCACGCTGTTCACGCCTTGCACGAAGTTGTACGCCGCCGCAGCGACCAGCGACGTGTAGGTGGTCGACGCCTGATCGCGGCCGAACACCTGGAACGTCTGGGAGCGCGTACCCCAGGCCGAGTCCGGGTTGAGCTTGACCGTGACCGACGAGACGGCGTGGTTGGCGCCCAGCGCGACGGTCAGATCCTGCGGGTAGGACGCCGAGCCCTCCCAGTAGGTCGTGACGTTGCCGTCGGTGGCCTTGTCCGGGGTGAACGTGAAGACCGAACCGGTCGCGGTCACCGGCTTGTTCAGTGCGACGTTCGAGCACGCCGGCGGCTGATGCCCGGTACGCGTGACCGTGTTGCTGTTGCCGGACAAGTTACCGGCACCATCGCGGGCGCGTACGTAATACGACACCGTGGCGGTGGTCGGCTGAGTGTCCTGATAGGTCAGCACCGTGCCGAGGGTGGCGATGGCGGAGCCGCCCCGATACACGGTGTACCCGGCCAAGCCGCTGCCGCCGGAGTCGGTGGACGCGCCCCAGGTCAGCGTGATCGTCGTACCCGACTCGGCGTACGCCAGCGCGCCGGGGACCGTCGGCGGGGTGGCGTCCGGGCTGGTCCCTGTACGCGTGACGGTGTTGCTGTTGGCCGAGATGTTCCCGGCGTTGTCGCGCGCGCGTACGTAGTAGGCGACGGTGGCTGTGGTCGGCTGGGTGTCCTGCCAGGTCGTGACCTGTCCGACGGTGGCGGCGAGGCTGCCGTCGCGGAAGACGTCGTACCCGGCCAGGCCGCTGCCGATGTCGGTGGATGCGCCCCAGGCCAGGGTGATCGTCGTGCCGGACTGCGTGTAGGACAGCGTGCCCGGCACGGTCGGCGGCGCGTCGTCGACCACACCCGCGCTGTAGACCTCCAGCTCCGACAGTTGCCCGGCGGGCCAGCCGGTGTTCGCGGTGATCCGCACCCGGACGTAGCGGGCCGACGTCGCGGTGAAGCTGATGGTCACCGAGTTGGCGGCCACCGACGGGTCGAAGGCGTACGCCGCCGACGCCTTCGCGGTGCTGTAGGCGGTGCCGTCCGTGCTCGTCTCGATCGACAGCGTCTGCGTACGCGTACCCCAGGTCGGTGGCAGCTTCAGCACGACCTTGCCGACCGAGACGGCCGAGCCGAGGTCGACACCGGCCCACTGCGGGAAGGCGTTGTTCGCGCTCTCCCAGTAGGTGGCCGGGTTGCCGTCGACGACGTTGCCGGAGCCGTAGACGTCGGCGTGGCCGCTCTCGGTGGTGGGCCGGCCCTGAGCCAGGTTGGCCGCCGAGGTCGAGGTTCCGTAGACCTCCAGTTCGGACAGTTGCGCGGCGGCCCATCCGGTGTTGGCCGTGATGACGACGCGGACGTAGCGGGTCGACGCCACGGAGAAGCCGACCGTCACCGTGTTGCCGCTCGCCGGGTCGAAGGCGTACGCCGCCGACGGCTTGATGTCGGCGAAGCTCGTTCCGTTGGTGCTGCCCTGCACGGCCAAGGTCTGGGAGCGTGCGCCCCAGCCGGCGGGTAGCTTGAGGACGACCTGGTCGATGCTCGTGACACTGCCGAGGTCGAGCTGGGCCCATTGCGGGAAGGCGCCGTTGCTCTCCCAGTAGCTGGCCGCGTTGCCGTCGTTGAGGTTGCCGGCCGCGTACGCGCCGTTGGCGCTGCTCGCGGATGCGGTCTTGCCGAGCGAGAGGTTCGGGCCGC
The DNA here is from genome assembly GCF_024172085.1 of Hamadaea flava. NCBI lineage: Bacteria > Bacillati > Actinomycetota > Actinomycetes > Micromonosporales > Micromonosporaceae > Hamadaea > Hamadaea flava. Next base: position 8,152,655 of record NZ_JAMZDZ010000001.1, read on the forward strand.
CGGCGGCCTGCGCGGCCGGCGTCCAGCTCACGGTGGCCAGGGCGAGCGTGGCGACGATCGTTGTCGCCAAGCTGCGGAGAAGTCGTCTCATCAGTGTCCCTCCACTGTGCCGGTCTTGCGGCACAGCTGTCACGGTTCGAACATTGAGTTGTCGAAATATTGCACTGATTGAGGCGAGAGGTTACCGAAGCGCCATCGGGGCGTCAACAGCCCGAAACACGCGCACGACAAAGGCGGTGGACCCCGGGTCTCGGGGTCCACCGCCGTCAGTCGTGGGGGCTGGGGTTACCTCGCCGAACGGTCCTCGTCGGCCTGGTTCTCGTCCGCTCGGTCGCCATCGCGGCCGCGCAGGGTGTCGCGAATGTCGTCACCGGCCTGGCCGAGCTTCGCCTTGGCCTGCTCGGCCAGGCCCTCGGCTTGGAGGCTGTGGTTGTCGGTCGCGTCGCCGACCTTCTCCTTGGCCTTGCCGATCAGCTCTTCGGCCTTGTGCTTGGCGTTGTCCACGGTTCCCATGAAGTGCTCCTTCCTGAGTGCTCCCGGTACGGGGGATATGCCCTCGGAAGGCGCGCGCTAATCGTCGTATGGATCACGCGCGGCGACGTCGCGCAGCCACTCCGGCCGGATGCCCACCGCATCGGTCCGCTCGCCCCATTCGCAGGCGGGTCCGGCGTACTCGTCGATGTCGAGGGTCGAGGTCGCCGGGTCGGCCGCGTACCGCTCGAGGTCGTCGGCGTACCGCAGGAGCAGTTCCGTCCACGAGGGAGCGAGCACGTCCCACGTGGTGCACTCCGGGTCGACGCGGAACACCTGACCAGGCGTGCCGCCCTGGGGCGGGTCGAGGTCGAGCAGCCACCACACGTCGCCGTTCATGGTCCCGACGGGCACCCGGCTCTCGGCGGTCAAGGTCGGCCGCACCGGCCCGCTCACCCGGATCGACTTGTCATCGATCTGGTACGCCAGCACGCCGGGGTCGGTCCAGAGCGGATCGTCGTCGGAGCCGTCGCGCCACATCCGAGTCGCCTCGACGATCTCGGCCGCCGGGTAGAGCAGGTCGAGCGGGACGGCGCTGGGCTTGGCCCACTCGGTCCCGTCGTGGACGCGCAGGCTCGCCCGGAAGTCGGGCGGCAGCGGCAGTCCCAGGGCCGCCTCGACCGCGTCGATCTCCGCCTCGGTCGCGGGCGGCCGCAGCGTCGGCACCGTCTCCGGCAGTACGCGAGCCAGGGCGGCCTCGATCCGCGCCCATGCCTCGGTGACGATCTGGTCAGCGTCGGGATGTGTCACGACGGGCAGTCTAGGCCGGGTCTGGCCGGGTCGCCGTTCGCGCATCCGAGCCGGGGATGGCGGCCCGGGGGACGGCAGGCCGCCCATCCCGCGCCGAGCCGGGGATGGCGCGCCACGGACGGCGAGCCGGCCCGGGGATGGCGAACCTTCGCCGGCCCGCCATCTCCGGCGTACTAGGCCGGGCGGCGCGACAGGGCCGGCAGCCCGGCGGAGAACACCGCGAGGACCAGGCATGCCCCGACGGTCGCGGCCAGCGTGCCCCACGGGATCGTCATCGGCACCGGGGCGCCGATCTGGGCCGACAGCCCTCGGGCCAGCGCCGCCAACGCGGCCAGGGCGACGCCGAGGCCGAGCCCGCCGCCCACGAGCACGACGGCCGACGTCTCGGCGCTCAGCATCCCGAGCACCTGGGTCCGGGTCGCGCCGGACAGCCGCAGCAGGCGCAGATCCGCCGCCCGGGCCGCGCTCGCCATGATCATGGTGTTGACCACCGCGAGCAGCCCGAAGCCGGCCGAGACGCCGATCAGGATCACCGTGAACACCCACACCAACCGGTCGTCCTCGTCAGCGTCGGCGCGCGCGTACGCCGACCCGGTGAGTTCCCGCGCGCCGAGCCCGCCCAGCTCACTGCCGACCTGATTCCGGAAGACGGCGGTCGTCAACGCCGACGGGTCCAGCACCCGGACGACGGTCCGATCGAGCAGGATGCCCGCCGGAGTCGGGCCGTCACTCAGCACCGCCGCCACCAGCACCGAATACCGCCGCCCGTCCGTGGCGGTCACCGGATACGAGCCGCCGAGCGTCCACCCTTCCTGGTCGGCGAACGCGGTCGTGATCGCTGCCACGAGGGATGCCTCGCCGGCCGCCGGTCGATGGATCGCGGGCAGGTCGCCCGTTCCGACGGTGAACAGCGTGTCCTCGGCAGGGCTGATCCCCGCTGCGGGCAACGGCTCCGGCCCGGCGTACAAGAAGGTGGGCAATGTGGACAGTCCACCGGCCGCGGTGACGGCGGCATCGGACAGACCCGGCGTGCCGGCGGGCACCACGACGGCGGCCGCTCCGGCGTCGGTGACCCGCCCGATGCCGTAGGCGGCGGTGGAGGTCTTCACCATGCCGCCGACCAGCACGGCGAAGGCCACGCAGAGCAGGATCGGCGCGGCCGTCGAGGCGGTACGCCGAGCGGCGGTGCGGGTGTGCTGGCGGACCAGGAGCGCTGTCGCGCCCCGGCCCCGCGCGAACGGGGCGGTCAGCAGCCGGACGGCGGGCGGCAGGATCGCCGGAGCGAGCAGGCTGCCCGCCGTCGTCAACGCCATCGCCGCGTACAAGGCGTAGGAGCCGAGATCGGGCCCGGACGCGCCGGTGGCGGCGACACCGAAGAGCACCGCGACGGCGAGTGCGGCCAGTCCGGCCAGCCACCGCAAGCGGCTCATCGGCCGATCGTCCAATGCGGACTCACGCAGCGCGTCGAGCGGGCTGACCCGGGCCGCCCGCCACGCGGCGGCGACCGCTCCGGCCAGCGCGACCAGTACTCCGGCAGCGAGCGCCGCGAGCGGAACCCACAGCCGGTACGCGACCGTGAACGTCGGCGGCTCGAACCCGGTACGCACCAGCCATCGCGCGACCGGGGCTGTCACCGCCAGCCCCACCGGTACGCCGGCCAGCCCACCGGCGAGTCCGAGGAGCAGCACCTCAGCGCGGATCATCCGGCGGACCTGCCGGGGCAGTGCGCCCAGCAGCCGGAGCAGGGCGAGTTCCCGATGCCGGCGACGGGTCGCGAAGGCGAACGCGGACGCGACGATGAACACGGAGACGAAGGCCGCCAACACCGAGACGGCCAGCAGGACCTGCAGACCGATCCAGCGCGTACGCGCGTCGGCAGGCGGTTCCACGGCGGCCCGCCCGTCGCCGTGCAGCACCTGACCGTCCCCGCCGACCAGCGCCGCCACTGCTTCGAGGTCGACGGCTTTCGTGGTGAGCAGGCCGATGAGGCGTACGCCGCTTGCCCGGTCGCGGGCCAGTTCGTCGCTCACCCAGAGCCCTGGGCCGTCGGCCGTCCCCGAAACGGTGAACGTCTCCGGACCTCGGGCGGTCAGGAGAGTCACCGCCGACCCGGGCGCGATCCCGAGCCCGCTGTCCACGACGGCCTCGGCCGAGCCGGCGGGGGCGCGTCCTTCGCGGAGGGCGTACCCGCCGAGGGCGGCGGCCGACCAGCCGGACGCGTCTTGGGCGTCGCCGGTCGGCACTCCGTTCTGCATCAGTTGGGCGTAGAACCGATGCTCGGCGATGGTGGTGCGTACGCCGTCGATCCGGCTCAACCGGGCGGCCAACGCGTCGGCGTCCTCGGCGGACCATGGCCGCGACTCGGTGAACGCCTCCGGATCGGCCGGCGGGATCGGGCGTACGAGCACGGGTGCGGCTGCGTACCGGCCGGGCGAGACGGGGTGAGCCGAGGCGAGCAGCAGCCCGCAGATCGTGAGCACGGCGACGGCGATGGTGAGAGTGAGCACGGTGCCGAGCAGGCTGCGCCACCGCTGCCGCAATGAGGCCAGCGCGATCATGCCCGCACCGCCCCCTGGACGAGCCGGGCCGCGATCTGCGCGGGACCGGAGCCGGTGATCTCGTCGACGAGCCGCCCGTCGGCCAGCACGAGGACGCGATCGGCGGCCGCCGCCGCGACCGGATCGTGGGTCACCATCACGACCGTCTGATCGTGGGTGTCGACCAGGCGTCGCAGCGCGGCCAGGACGACGCCGGAGCTGACGCTGTCCAGCGCGCCGGTCGGTTCGTCGGCGTACAGGACGGCCGGGCGGGTGATCAGGGCCCGGGCCAGCGCCACCCGCTGCTGCTCACCGCCGGAGAGCTGGGCCGGATAGTGCCCGGCCCGGTCGGCCAGCCCCACTTCGGTGAGCGCGCGGGTCACCTCGGCCGGGTCGAGGGCGTGCCGGGCCAGCCGGTGCGGCAGCCCCACGTTCTGCGCGGCGGTCAGCGCGCCGACCAGGTTGTACGCCTGGAACACGAACCCGATCCGGTCGCGCCGCAGCAGCGTACGGGCGTGTTCGGACAGCCCGGCCAGCTCGGTGTCGCCGACGGTGATCGTGCCGCTGTCGGCGGTGTCGAGGCCGGCGGCACAGTGCAGCAGCGTCGACTTGCCCGAACCGGAGGCGCCCATGACGGCGGTGAAGCTGCCCGCCGTGAACTCGGCGCTCACCCCGTCGAGCGCCGTCACCGTGGCGGAGCCGGTTCCATACGTCTTGCGGACCGCCGTCAAGCGGACCGTCACCGTGGATGTCATGACCACACTCCACCGTGCGCGGGGTGTTCGGCGCACTGGTGCGTGAGCGAGGATCAGGACTACACCCAGCACTACTGTGCCCGGTGTTTACGCAGGTTAGGGTTCGTGCCGTGAACCCTCGCACCGCCCTGGCCGCCGCCGCCTCGCCGCCGTGGCGACTGGCGCGCTCGGTCTGGCCCTGGCGATCGCTGGCCTACCTGCTGACCGGGCTCGTCCCGGCCGCCCTGCCGCTGGCGCTGCTGGCCGGCATCGAGCTGCTGCGGCCGGAGTTGACCGCGCTGGTCGGCCTGCTGTTGGTGGCGCTGGTGATCGTGGCGGCCGCCGGTCCGGTGCTGGCCGGGTTCGAGCGGTGGCGGTTGCGCCTGGTCGACGCCCGGCCGCTGCCCGCCCGGCCGCCGCTCCGGCTCGCCGAGCCCGGTCTGTGGCGCGAGCTCGGGTACGCCGTCCTCGGCGCCTGCGTCGCCTGGTGCCTCGACCTGGCCGTCATCGGGCTGTCGCTGTTCCCGCCGTTGCTGCTGCTGTCGGCCCCGCTCCAGCCCTCGGACGCGTCAGCCGAGCTGTCGGCTGCCCCGGCGATGCGGACGGTCCTGTTCGTCGCCGGGCTGATCCTGCTGCCGCTGACGGCGTACCCGATCACGGCCTGGGCCGGGGCCCGGGCGGCGATCGCCCGCGCGGTGCTGGCCCCGGCCGACCCCGACCTGGCCGATGAACTCGTCGAGGTGATGCGATCGCGCGTACGCCTCGTCGACGCATTCGACTCCGAACGGCGGCGCATCGAACGCGACCTGCACGACGGCGCGCAGCAACGACTCGTCGCGCTGAGCATGACGCTCGGTCTGACCCGCTTGCGGCTCGCCGACGACCATCCGGCTGCCGCCCTGCTCGATCAGGCCCGGGAGCAGACCGCCCAGGCCCAGGCCGAGCTGCGCGAGCTGATCCGGGGCGTGCATCCGCAGATCCTCAGCGACCGCGGGCTGGCCGCCGCGTTGCGCGACGTGGCGGGGCGCTCGCCTGTCCCGGTCGACCTGCAGCTTCGGCTGGATGGGCGGTTGCCCGCCCCGGTGGAGATCACGGCGTACTTCGCGGTGTCGGAGGCGTTGACGAACCTGGCACGGCACAGCGGCGCGTCGGCCGGGGTGGTGGCGGCGTCGGTGCACGGCGGCCGCCTCGTGGTGGAGGTCTCCGACGACGGGACCGGCGGAGCCGACCCGGACCGGGGCACCGGCCTGACCGGGCTGGCCGACCGCGCGGCCACCGTCGGCGGGCGGCTGCTGCTGGCCAGCCCGGCCGGTGGCCCGACCCTGCTGCGGGTGGAGCTGCCGTGCGAGCGCTGACGATCGTGCTCGCCGAGGACTCCGTGCTCTTGCGCGAAGGACTCACCAGCCTGTTGCGGCACTTCGGGCACGACGTCGTGGCCGCGGTCGGCGACGCCGACGCGTTGCGCCGCGAGGCGGTGGATCGGCTGCCGGACGTCGTCGTCACCGACGTGCGCATGCCGCCCGGGTTCAGCGACGAAGGACTCCGCGCCGCGTTGGCTCTGCGCGCCGAGCGGCCCGAGCTGCCGATCCTGGTGCTCAGCCAATACGTCGAGCAGACGTACGCGACCGAGCTGATCGACGCGGGCCGGGCGGCGGGCACCGGTTACCTGCTCAAGGACCGGGTCGGCGAGGTGGCCGAGTTCGTCGACGCGCTCGCCCGGGTCGCCGACGGCCACACCGTCATCGACCCGGAGGTGGTCCGCCAACTGCTGGACCGCCGCCGCGACCCGGTACGCCGCTTGACGCCCCGGGAACGGGAGGTGCTGGGCCTGGTCGCCGAAGGCCGGTCCAACGCGGCCATCGCCCGTCGCCTCGTCGTGACCGAAGCCGCCGTCGCCAAGCACATCGCCGGGATCCTGACCAAACTCGACCTGCCGCCGGACGCCGACGACCACCGCCGGGTGCTCGCCGTGCTCGCGTACCTGCGCGCCTGATCCGGCGGAGTGCGTGGCCCGGGGCTCAGCCCGTGAACGGCGGCTGAGGGCCCGGCCGGCGAACCGCGGCGACACGGTCAGCCGGGGAACGGTGGCAGGACGGCGAAGCGCGGGTCCACTGTGACCTGAGCGGCCAGCTGTGCCATCACTTGCCGGACCCGGGTCAGCGGATGCTGTGGGAACTGCGGGTCGTACGCCGGGCTGTCCGCCACGTGCGAGGGCAGGCCGCCGTCGCCGTCGGGACCGTACGGGTGGGGATGGAAGTACGCCGTCGGCCCGACCTGGGCCATTACGAGCGCTTCCCGCATGCCGGTCGTGCCCTCTTCAGCGGCCTGGACGCGCAGCACGGCGCTGCATCGGGACTTGGGCAGGATGTAGCTGCCCAGGAATGCCTGTCCGTGCTCCTGATGCTGCAGCTTCACCTTCACGACCTGGCGCAGGGCGGGCTGCCCGCCCAACGGCACGACGTCGGCCTCGATCAGCGCTCCACCTTGCTGCGCGGCCAACCTCGCCAGCCCGCGCCGCAGCGACGGCAGGTCGTGCAGCGGGGCCGGCAGATCCGGCACGAGTCCGAAGAAGACGGGCTGGACGATGATGCGCTCGCCGTTGGCCCAGGTGTCTTCGGCGACGGGTGCGAAGCCGGGCAGGAGGAACTGCTGAAAGGGGTGCATGCGACGGGATGCTGCCAGATCTTGGCCCGCCGCCGTGCACGGGCCGCCCTTGACATGTGGACGTAGGTCTATCATTCTCTGCGAGAGAGCGCTCTCCAGCATGATCCACCGGTTTCCCGACCGGTCGTCCCCGCACGCCCCGGCGGACGGCAGCGACGCCGCCGCCGGGCGTACCCGCACCCCGGGAGATGCCCAATGAGCCTCCGCCCAGGTCTGCTCCGCCCGCACCGCAAACGTCCACGTTGGATGCTGCTCGCCGCTTCCGCCGTGCTCGTCTCGGCCACCTCGCTGATCGGCGCGGCCCAGCCCGGTCACGCCGCCTCCGTCCTGCTGTCGCAGGGCAAGCCCGCCACCGCGTCCACGGCCGAGAACGCCGGAACCGCCGCCGGCGCCGCAGTCGACGGCGACGCCGGAACCCGATGGTCCAGCGCGTTCAGCGATCCCCAGTGGATCCAGGTCGACCTCGGCGCCACCGCCACGATCGACCAGGTGATCCTGCGCTGGGAGACGGCGTACGCGACCGCGTTCCAGATCCAGGTGTCGGCCGACGCGGCGACTTGGACCTCGATCTACTCGACCACCAGCGGCACCGGGGGCACCCAGACCCTCGTGGTCTCCGGCACGGGCCGCTACGTCCGCATGTACGGCACCGTCCGGGCCACCGGCTACGGCTATTCGCTGTGGGAGTTCCAGGTCTACGGCGCGTCCGGCTCCGCCAGCTGCGGCACCACGAACGCCGCGCTCAACAGGCCCGCGACCACGTCGTCCACGGAGAACGCCGGCACCCCGGCGTCGGCCGCCGTCGACGGCAACACCGGCACGCGCTGGTCGAGCGCGGCCAGCGACCCGCAATGGCTCCAGGTCGACCTCGGTTCGCCGCAGAACATCTGCAAGGTCGGGCTGAGCTGGGAAGCGGCGTACGCGACCGCGTTCCAGGTCCAGGTGTCGGCCGACGCCGCGACGTGGACCTCGATCTACTCGACGGCCACCGGCACCGGCGGCTCCCAGAGCCTCACCGTCACCGGCACCGGCCGCTACCTCCGGATGTACGGCACGGCCCGGGGCACCGGCTACGGATATTCGCTGTGGGAGTTCACGGTGAACACCACCGGCGGCGGGGACGGCGGCGGGGGCGTCTCCGGCCCGATCATCTCCCAGTACGCCTCGGTGAAGGCGTCCTCCTACGAGGGCGGCAACGCCCCGGCCGCCGCGCTCGACGGGCGTACCACGACCCGGTGGTCCAGCGCGTTCGGCAGCGATCCGCAGTGGATCCAGGTCGACCTCGGCGGCACCGCGTCGATCACCGGCGTCGTGCTCAACTGGGAGTCGGCGTACGCGTCGGCGTACCGGGTGGACGTGTCGGCCGACACCACGACATGGTCGACGATCTACTCCACGACCAGCGGGCACGGGGGCATCGAGAATCTCGGCATCACCGGGACCGGCCGCTACATCCGGATGTACGGCACGGCTCGGGCGACCGGCTACGGCTACTCGCTGTGGGAGTTCGAAGTGCACGGCTCGGTCGACACCAGCGCCACGACGCCGCCGATGTTGTCCGGCCCGACGAAGCCGCCCGCGACCACCGGTCAGTTCGCGCTGTCCGCCCCCGCCGACACGGCGATGATCACCACCACCCGGCGGCCGGCGTTCAGCTGGGCGGCGGTGTCCGGTGCGGTGCGGTACCAGGTCTGGATCAACCTCAGCCGGACCGACTACGACTTCAGCGCCACCGGCAACCTGCTGGACCTGTACACCAAGGTCGCCGAACCGACCGGGACCGGCTACACCCCGAACTGGGACCTGCCCGACCGGTGGACCTACAAGTGGTACGTCACCTCGGTGTCCGGCAGCGGCGCGACCACCACGTCGGCCATCCGGGCGTTCAGCGTCTACGTTCCCGTGCTCGCCTCCGGCGACGGCGTGAGCATCGTCAACGGCAGCCGGGATCTCAACAAGAACGGCACGATCGAGCCGTACGAGGACTGGCGTCAACCCGTCGCGACCCGGGTCAACGATCTCCTGTCACGAATGACGGTGACGGAGAAGGCGTACCAGATGTTCTACAACGCCCAGACGTTCCCGCAGTCGGGCTGGCACTTCGGGCCGGCGCAGGCCCCGGATCTGGACTCCTACCTGCGGGCCTCGGCCGTGACGCGGCTGGGCATTCCGTTCATCTCGGCCGGGGACACCATCCACGGCTACCAGACCACGTATCCGACGCAGAGCGCGCTGGCCGCGAACCGCGACTACCTGCTCGACTACAAACTCGGCGACGTGCAGCGTCGCGAGCAGCTCGAAGTCGGCACCCGCGGCGTCCTCGGCCCGCTGGCCGAGGTCGGCACGAAGGTGATCTACCCGCGGATCCAAGAAGGCAACGGGGAGAACGCCGACGTGGCCGCCGCCCAGGTGCGGGCACTGGTCGCCGGCTTGCAGGGCGGCCCGGAGCTGAACCCGAAGTCGGTGCTGGCGACGGTCAAACACTGGCCCGGCGAAGGTGCGGGCGGCGAGGCCGGCATCACCTACGACGCCGTCACCATCAAGTACCACATGATCCCGTTCCGGGCCGCGATCGAGGCCGGGGCGGTCAACATCATGCCCGGGTACGCCGGAAGCTCCTTCCTGGACCCGGGCGGCCCCGGTGCGGGCAACAGCGCGCCGATCCTGAATTACCTGCGGACCAACCTCGGCTACACCGGGCTGATCACGACGGACTGGCTGCCCGCCGGGGATCCGTGGATCTCCGCCGCCAACGCCGGGTCGGACGTGATGGGCGGGGCTGACCCGGGAGCGACCGGCTTCTCCATGGCCACGTTCACCTCCAGCGTCGCCGCGAGCCGCATCGACGACGCCGTACGCCGAATCCTGGCCTTGAAGTTCAAGCTGGGCCTGTTCGAGAACGCGTACGGGGACCCCGTGAACGGGCCGTACCGGATGCACCAGCCCGCGTACGCGCAGCTGGCCAACCAGGCCGCCCGGGAGTCGATGACCCTGCTGAAGAACACCGGCGCGGTCCTTCCCGTACGCCTGAACGCCGGGGACAACGTCGTCGTCGCCGGCGCACGGGCGGCTGACGGGTTGGCGTGCTGCGTCTGGACCAGCTACTTCCACCAGGAATACGGCTCGATGACGTTCTTCGACGCCATCAAGGCCAGGGGTGCGGCCGCCGGGATCAACGTCTACAAGGACACGGCGACCGCGCCGAAACTGGCGATCGTGGCCGTCGGCGAACCTTCCTACACACATGCCACCGCATGGGCGAAGGAACAGCCGTACCTCCCGGCCGACCAGGTGGCGCTGATCCAGAACTTCAAGAACCAAGGGATCCCGGTCGTCGTCCTGCTCGTCCTGCCCCGGCCGTATGTGATCACCGACTGGAACGGCCTGGCCGACGCCATCGTGGTCACCTATCGGGGCGGCGAGGAGATGGGGCCGGCCGCGGCGAGCCTGCTCTTCGGCGACTACACGCCGCGCGGCAAGCTGCCGTGGCAACTGCCGCGCACCCTGGATCAGGTGCTCAAGCCCGGCGGCACCGATGTGCTCGCCGACGCCAACGAGCACTGGGACGTGCCCTACGACCTCGGCGCGAGCGCTGCCGAAGTGGCCTCCATCCGCACCTACATCAACAACGGGCAGACGGTGCCGACGACCTTCGGCAACCCGCTCTACCCCTACGGAGCCGGCCTCCAAGGCTGGTGACGCTCGTCGGGGCCGGGCCACACGGTCCGGCCCCGCCGGGTCACTCGTCGGGAAGGTCGAGGGCCAGGCGCAGGAAGCGGGCGAGGTCTTCGATCTCGTGCCGGACTTCGGCCGACAGCTTCTTGCCGAACGGAACGTCCTGGTGGACCGCGTCCACCCGGAGGACGCCGCGTTTGTGGTCGGCGGTGGCGTCGACCTTGCCGACGAGCCGGTCGCCGTGCAGGATCGGCAGCGCGAAGTAGCCCCAGCGCCGTTTCGCCACGGGCTTGTACATCTCCAGTTGGTACTCGTACTCGAAGAGCTCGGTCATCCGCTTGCGGTCGTAGACCAGCCGGTCCAGCGGCGACAGCAGCGCCGTCCGGCCCTCGAAGGGCCGCCCGAGCTGCTCCGGGTCGACCCGCCACTTGCCGCGGACGCCCTCGATCACGGCCGGCTCACCGGCCTCGGCGACGTCGTTCGGCTCGATCTGGTGCTCGGTCGACTTGCCGCGTGCGATGCCCAGCGAGCGCAGTCGCTTGTCGTCGCGCAGGTGACGCGCCTCGTCGCGGGGGACGGCCCGATCGTCCGGGTAGATCCGCTCGGCCAGGTCCCACAGCCGCTCCCGGCCTTGCCGTCCGGCGGTCGCTACCTCGCCGCGCCGCTCCATGAACTCCAGCAGCCGCATGACGTTCTTGTCGTTCGTCCAGCCGCTGGACTGCCATGGCAGCACACAGGTGTCCGGGATCTCGCGCGCGGCCAGCGGTCCGTCGGACCGCAGCCGATCGAGGATGTCCAACCGGCAGCCCCGATTCGCGTCGATCCAGTCCCGCACATACTCCTGCCAGTCGCGCAACGGCTCCGGTCCCGGCCAGACCGCCATGTCCGCGCGGTACAGCGCGAGGTCCTCGCGCGGCCGGATCATCCCGAACACCTCGACCAGCGTCTGATTGCCCAGGTCCGTCTCCAGGTCTTTCGACTGGTACGCCATGGCGCCGAGCCTGCTCCACAACACGAGATCGGCGTTGGGCGCGACGGCGGCGGTGAGATCGACCTGCAGCAGGGTCAGCTGCCGGACCACGTCCACCAGATCGTCGGGCCGGGGCCGGTCGAGCAGCTGGGCGCGTACGGCGATGCGGCGCGCCTCCTGGCGGGACAGCTCGTGGACCATTCGCCCAGCCTAGGCCCCACGTATGACTAATCTCCGCCGCCGGCCAGGCGGCGCCCCAGCTCGGTGATCACATGCAGGACGTGTCTGCCCAGCGGGCGGGCCCGCAACAAGCCTGCCTGCCGCAGGACCGTCGCGTGCTCGCTCGCACTCGACAACGAGATCCCGGCGTATCTCGCGAGGTCGCCGGTGGTGCAGCCGTGGGGATGGCGCAGCGCCGCCCGGAGCACGGCCGCCCGGGTCGCGCCGACCAGCGCGGTCAGGTTCCCCGGCGTCGCCCCGTGATGGCGGTCCGCCGAATGGTCGATGGGGTAGACGAGCACGGGCGGCCGATCCGCCGCGCGCAGGGTCACCGGCGTACGCCAGCAGAAGTACGACGGCAGCAACACGAGACCCCGACCGCCGAGGTGCAGGTCCCGATCCTCCGGGTACGCCACCCGCAGCACCGGCGGCTCCCAGCGTACGGCGGGATGCAGGGTCGCCAGCAGCCGGCGGACGCCGCCGTCGGCCATCGCCCGGGCCCGGATCGCGCGCTCGGCGGCGACGTGACCGCAGACGGAAGGCCACACCGCGGCGAGCGCGGCGTCGAAGTACTCCCGCATCGCCTCGGTCAGCCCGCGCATCGCCGCCGCGTCGCCGTCGGCCAGCTTCCGCACCCAGCCCGGCGGCGGCCGATGCGCCTGCATCCAGCCGAGATCGGCGTGGACGAGGTCGAGCGACGTCCGCCGGACCGCTTCGAGGCTCGCTTCGATGTCGCGTACGCCGGCGGTCGGGGTCAGGAAGTCGGGGGAGTATCCGGTCGGCGGGGCCAGCCGCAGCAGCGTCCGCATCGGCGGGGTGAGTCGTGATCGCGTACGCCGCCGCCAGGACCGGAGCACCGGTGGCCCGCCGCCGGTCACCTGGTGCTGGCTCAGCAGCGCCTCCCACAGCGGATCGGCGCCGGGTGCCAGCCGCACCCCGCCCAGATCGGCGTCGGTGAAATGAATGCGCAGCATCGCGCCGCGGAATCTATCACGCTTCGGCCCAGATCGAATCGACTGGCGTCGTCACGATCGGGCTTGCAGGCTGGCCTCATGAGACGGCTGGCTGTGCTGTTCACTACGCTGATCATGACCGCGCTGCTGATGCCGGGCGCGCCCGCGCACGCGGCCGGCACCTTCACCAATCCGCTCAACGGCAGCGCCGATCCGACGCTGACCTACGCGAACGGCTTCTACTATCTGGCCACCACCCTGGGCGACCGGATCGGGATCTGGAAGTCGGCGACCCTCGCCGGGCTGGCGTCCGCGTCCGAGAACACGGTGTGGCGTGACGGCGACGGCAGCCGCAACAAACAGATGTGGGCGCCCGCGCTTTACCGGTTCGGGCAGCACTGGTACGTCTACTACACCGCCAGCGACGGGGTGGACGGCAACCACCGCAACTACGTGATCGAATCCGACGGCGACGACCCGCTGGGTCCCTACCACTTCAAGGCCCGGATCGCCGACTGGGGCGAGTACGCCATCGACGGCGAACCATTCGTCCACAACGGACTGATGTACTTCGCCTGGGCCGGACCCGGCCGGGGGATGGGCGGCCCGGCGCAGCTCTACCTCCAGCGGATGGACACGGCTTGGTCGACGACCGGGTCCCGGGTGGCCCTGCCGGCGTCCGGCGGCTGCACCGAGGTACGCGAAGGCCCGGTCGGACTGCACGGGCACGGCCGGCTGTTCCTGGTCTACTCGTCCTGCGACACCGGCAAACCCGACTATCAACTGTGGATGAAATCGATCGCCGACGGCGCCGATCCGCTGGTGCCCGCCAACTGGACCCAGCACGCCGGTCCGGTGTTCTCGCGCAACGACGCGGCGGGCGTGTTCGGCCCGGGCCACAACGGCTTCTTCAAGTCGCCGGACGGCAGCGAGGACTGGATCGTCTACCACGGCAAGACGACCTCGGTCTACACGTACGCCGGGCGTACGACGCGGGCGCAGAAGATCAGCTGGAACGCCGACGGCACGCCGAACTTCGGCCGCCCGTACGCCGTGGGCACCAAGCTGACCCCGCCGTCGGGCGACCCCGACAACCCGCCGTCGTCGTGGTCGGCGATCGTCGACAACACCACCGAGGGCCGGTTCAGCGCCAGCGCCAACTGGGGCCTGTCGTCCTACTCCGGCCAGCGCTACGGCGCGGACTACCGGTTCGCCGCGCCGGTTTCGGCCAGCGACCCGGCCTGGTACAAGTTCGCCGTCCCCGAGACTGCGACCTATCGGGTGGACGCGTGGTGGCCCGCGCTGTCCGGCTACAACAACGACACGCCATACGTCGTCGTCACTGCGAGCGGCACGCAGTCGATCCATGTGGATCAGCGCTACAACGGCGGCGCGTGGCGTACCCTCGGCACCTTCACGCTCACCGCGGGCGACGAGAACAAGGTCGGCGTCAGCCGGTGGACCTCCGGCACCGGCTACGTCATCGCCGACGCGGTCCGGCTGACCAGAGTCTGAGGAACAGTCAGACGAACACGAAGGGCTGGGCACACGACGCGCCCAGCCCTTCGCCCCCGAGACCGGTCAGCAGCTGTAGGACTTCCAGCCGACCATGTAGTGCGGCGACGGGTAGTTGTACTTCACCTCCACGCAGCGGTTGTTGTTGTGGGCGTACAGGAAGGTCTGCCAGACCGAGCCGAAATAGGCGTTGATGAACAGGTTGCAGGCGTAGCGGATGATCGAGTTGGGGATCATGCCGCACATCCGGCTGGTGAAGTACCGCAGGCCGTACGCCTGCGCGTAGGTGACGGCGTTGTGCACTTCGCTCTTGCTGTAGCGGACGTAGATGAACCAGCCGAAGCTGACCGACGGGTCGGCCGTCACCGGGTACGCCGCGCCGGCGTGCTCGATGGTCTGCACGAGCTGCCCGGCCGCGTTCACGGTGTAGCTGGTGGGGACGGTCACGTTGGCCGCGTCCCGGGCCCATGCCGGGTTCAGGTAGCCCAGCGCCTCGCCGGTCACCGAGTTGACGATGCCGATGATGTTGCCGGTCTCGCTCTCGGCGACCGTGACGAACTTGATGTCCGGGCTGCCGATCGAGTAGGTGTAGGTCGTCGGCGCGGCGGCGTTGTCGATGACGATCAGCGATCGCACCCGGTTCTCGCTGCGCTCGTTCACCAGCGAACCGGACGCGCCCGTCGTGACCGCCGTCGTCGACGACACCGTGGTCACCGTGGACCCGGTCCCGAGGGACGGCGGCACCACCGACACGTTGGTGCCGTTGACGACCGCCACCGGCGTACCGCCCTGCAACGAGGTCGCGACCGTCGGCGTGCGGTCCGCGTCCACGACGATGTCGACGTCCGGCGTCGCCGGGTCGTTGTAGGTGCTGTCGGCGATGTCGCTGGTCGCTGTGAAGAACTGCGCGTCGTAGTTCGCGGCGACCGCCCCGGCGTTGGCCGCGATGGCCGCCGCCGAGTCCGCCGCCGCCGCCGGTTGAGGCGTCGCCAGGAGCAACGCCAGCACCCCAGCCCCCGCAAGGACTGTCATCCTTCTGGTTCTCACGTGCCTAACCTCCATAGAGATCGTGTGTGCTTCGCAGGTGATCCTCGCCAGCGGCGGTGGTCGATCGGTGGTGCGACGGTGGCATGGTGGTAGTCAGCGATCGGCGTCTCCGTCTACGCTGCGGCTGTGATCGGCTTTCGGGTGCTGGGCGGAGTCACGGCTGAGCGCGACGGGGCAGAAGTCGAGGTCGGCGGGGCCATGGTCCGGCAGCTGCTGGCGGTCCTGCTCGCCGCGTCGAACCGGGTGGTGCCGCGCGACAAGCTCATCGACGCGCTGTGGGAGGGCACTCCGCCGGCAGCCGCGCGGAAGACCCTGCACGGATATGTCATGCGGCTACGCAAGGCCATCGGTGAACCCGAACGCCTCCAGTGGACCGCGGGCGGCTACCGGCTGACCGTCGGCGACGGCGAGCTGGACGCCGATCGGTTCGCGAGCCTCATCTCCCGGGGCAAGCAGGCGTGGGCTCAGCGGGAGCTTTCTGCCGCAGCGGCGGACTTCGCGTCGGCGCTCCAGCTCTGGCGGGGTGACCCGTTCCCGGACGTGCCGGCGCCAGGCGTCGCCGAAGAGGTCCTCGCGTTGCAGGAACTGCGGTTGACCGCCATCGAAGGCCAGGCCGAGATCGGCCTCGACCTGCACCGCGCCGCCGAGGTCGCCGCGTCGCTGGTGCCGCTCGCACTGGCTTTCCCGTACCGGGAACGGCTCCAGGAGTTCCTGATGCTCGCCCTGTTCCAGGCGGGCCGCCCGGCCGAGGCACTGGAGACCTACCGCCGGCTGCACCGGCAGCTCGCCGACGAACTCGGAGTGGCGCCAGGAGCCCGGCTTCAGCAGCTGCACGAGGAGATGCTGCGCGGATCGCCCGACCTCGTCGTGGCGGCGTCCTCGCCGTCGGTGCGTACGACCGTCCCACGGCGGCTGCCCGCCTCGGTGGCCGGGTTCGTCGGCCGGTCGGCGGAGCTGGCGCGGCTGCGGGAGCTGCTGCCGGACGAGGACGAGTCGGCGATCGTGGTCATCAGCGGCACCGCCGGCATCGGCAAGACCGCCTTGGCCGTGCGCTGGGCGCATCAGGTGGCGGCCCGGTTCCCCGGCGGCGCGCTGTACGTCAATCTGCGCGGCTACGATCCGCGTGAGCCCATGCGGCCGGGCGAGGCACTGGCCCAGCTCCTGCGGGCCTGCGACGTTCAGGAGCTGAGGATCCCCACCGACGAGGAGGAAGCGGCGGCGTTGTTCCGGGCGGTCATCGCGGCCGAGCCGACGCTGATCCTGCTGGACAATGCGCGATCGGCCGACCAGGTCCGGCCCCTGCTGCCCGGCGGCGGCGGTCACCTGCTCCTGGTCACGAGCCGGGACCTGCTCGGTGGACTGATGGCCCGGGACGGCGCGCGCCGGATCCTGCTCGACACGCTGAGCCGGTCCGAGGCCCTGGATCTCATGCGGTACATCCTCGGCGACCGGGTGGACGTCGAGTCCCACGCGGCCACCGACCTGGTGGCCGCCTGCGGCAACCTGCCGCTCGCCGTACGCGTCGCCGCCGCGAACCTCGCCAAGCGGCCCCGCCAGACGATCGCCGATCAGCTGAGCCGGATGCCGCCCGCCGACCGGCTGGACGCGTTGGCCGTCGACGGAGATTCGCAGAGCACCGTCAGCGCGGTGTTCGAGCTGTCCTACCAGCACCTCACCGACGGACAACGGGAGGTGTTCCGGATTCTGGGCCTGATCCCAGGGCCCGACACGGGCGCCGAGGCGATCGCGGCGACGGCCGGGCTGTCCGTCGCGGACGCGGACGTCGTGCTGGGCCAGCTCACCGACGTGTGCCTCGTGACGGAGCACGCGGCGGGCCGCTACAACAGCCACGACCTCATCAAGGAGTACGCCGCCCGGCTCGCCCGGGAGCCACGGCACCACGCCGCCGCCGAGGTCGCGCTGAAGCGGTACTACGACTGGCTGCTCGGCCGTGCGCACGCGATCGAGGCAGCGTTGGGCAGTGCCCCGTGGCGGCCGGACGGTCAGAATCCGTTCACGTCTGCCGGGGAAGCCATCGCCTTCGCCGACGCCGAGCGCCAGAACATCGCCGCCGCCGTCGAGTCCGCCGCCGCACTGGGACACGCCGCCTCCGCCTGGCAAATCACGTACGCCGTCAGCGACTACTACGTCATTCGCATGGCGCCGGTCGACCTGGTGAAGATGGGTGAGGCGAGTCTGTCCGCCGCTGTCGCCGCCGGGGACAAGCAGGGGCAGGCGATGGCGGAGATGGTGCTCGGCCAGGCGCACAACCTCGCCGAGCGGCCGACCGTCGCACTGCCACATCTCGAACAGGCCCAAGAACTCGCCGAATCGGTGGGGGCTGTCGAAGTGGCCTTGGCCGCGCTGAACGGCAAGACGAACGCCCGGCTCTTCCTCGGCGACGTGCGCGGCTATGTGGATGCCGCCGCAACGGTCGCGGCGCTGGCCGCGCGGCTCGGCCGGCCGGTGACGAGGTATGTGGGCAAGCAAGGACTGGGCTGCATGCTGCTGGGCCGGCTCGCCGAGGCGAGCGCCTACCTCGAGCAGGCCGCCGACGCCGATCCGGACTACTCGCGTCATGGCCGGGCCATCACGCTGCTGAACCTCGGCGAGGCGTACACCGGCCAGGGCCGGCACGACGCCGCGGAGCAGGTCTTCGTCGAGGCGATCCAATGCTTCGAGAGCGTCGGCGGTCACCATTATCTCGGCATCGCCCGGGTCGGCCTGTCGCACGTCCTCCGTGAGACCGGCCGGTACGCCGAGGCGGCCGAGCAGCTCCGCCGGGCCGAGACCGTGCTCGGCGAGACGGTCGAGATCCAGAGCAAAGCACAGCTCAGGTACGCCCAAGCCATGCTGCTCCAAGCGACCGGCCGGCCGCAGGAGTCGCTGGCACTGGCGATGGGGACGCTGGCCGAAGCGCGTACCGTGCGCATCGCGCATCCGCTGGTCCAGCTGCTGATCGTGGCGGCGCTGGCCTGCCACGATCTGGGGGAGGCCGACCGTGGTCTGCGGTTCGCCGACGAAGCGCACGAGCTGGCCGCCAAACACGAGTACGCGCTGCTCGACGGCATGGCCCTCGCCGCGGTCGCCGTCCTGTCCGCGGCGCGCGGCGACCTGCCCGCCGCCGTCGTGGCCGCGCAGCAGGCCGAACAGACGCACCAGCGATGCGGGCATCCGCAAGGGGTGCGTACCGCGCGCGACATCCTGGACAGAGTTCGGCCGCGACTGTCCATGGTGGCCGAATATTGACCCCGGCCGACTGACTACGCCGGGGGACCGGCGCTACACTCTGAGCCCCTGCGGCGATCAGGTGTGACGGGCTGGTGGTGGGAGCCCGTCCTCGGCGTGGACCGCTTCGGCGGTCCACGCCGCCCCACCTGGGGGACGGCGCGTTTGCCCGGCAGCGCAGCGGGGTAGCCCTAGGACAACCGTCCGAGGGGAGACCTCCATGTTTACTCGTAGACAGGACCGCACCGCGGAGTGGTGGAACAGCCTGTCCGACGCGTTGTCCGATGCCCGTGACAGTGCCGCCGACCGGGCGCACGACGTCGGTGGCAAGTTCGACGACGCCACCTCCGAAGCCCAGCGCCGCGCCGTACGCGCATGGGCGGCGCTGTCGGGCAAGCCGGTCCGGCCGGCCTGGCCGGTGATCGCGGCCGCCGTCGGCGCTGGAGTGGCTCTGGGCTGGCTGGGCGCGCAGGCGTACCGCCGGCCGCAGATCCGCCGGGCGCTGGCCTCGGCCGAGGAGACGGCCCAGGAGCGGATGCAGGACCTCACCATGGCCGCCGGCGAACGCGCCCGGCAGCTCAAGGCGTCCTCCAACAGCCTCCTGGACAAGGCCCAGGGCCGGATGTCGTGACCGTCGCGGGGGGCCGGGACTTCGGCCCCGGCCCCCCGCGCCAGCTCAGAGAGTCGCCTCGCCGGGCAGGCCGAAGAAGTCGTGCCACTTCACCCCGCCGTTGAACGACGTGCCCGTGGACAGCCCCACCCAGACGTCGTTCGTCGACCCCTTGGTGAAGGTGATGGCGTCAGCCTTGCCATCGCCGTTGTAGTCGCCCAGGAACGGGAACTCGCCGCCGAGGCAGAAGTAGTCGCTCCACTTGAGACCGGTGCCGACGAACGACGTGCCGTTCGACAGCGCCACGTACGCGTCGGCGTTCGAGTCGCAGGTGAAGCTGACGATGTCGGCCTTGCCGTCGCCGTTGACGTCACCGACCCGGGGCTGTTCGCTGCCGACCGCGAACAGGTCGTGCCACTTGGCCGACGCGCCGAACGAGGTGCCGGTCGACAGGGCGACGTAGACGTCGGCGAGGGTGGCGCCCGGTCCCCGGGTGAAGGTGATGATGTCGTCCTTGCCGTCGCCGTTCACGTCAGCGGCGGCCGGGATCTCGCCGGTCAGGGCGAAGAAGTCGTGCCATTTGGTCGACGCGGTGAACGACGTGCCGGTCGACAGCGCCACCCACACGTCGCCCTCGGCGTTGTGGGTGAACGAGATGACGTCGTCCTTGCCGTCGCCGTTCACATCGCCGACCGCCGGCACCTCGACACCCGGCGCGAACCAGTCGTCCCACTTCACCCCGCCGGCGAACGCGGAGCCGGTGGACAGCCCGACGTAGACGTCACCCAGTGAGCCGCCGGTGAAGGTGATCGCGTCGTCCTTGCCGTCGCCGTTGAAGTCACCGGACAGCAGCGTCTCCCCGGTCAGCCCGAAGTAGTCGTTCCACTTCACCGAGGTCCCCGCGAACGAGGTGCCGGTCGACGTGGCCACGTACGCGTCGTTGAGCGTACCCAGGGTGAAGGTGACGATGTCGTCCTTGCCGTCGCCGCTGAAGTCGGTCGACGCCCCGGCCACCGGCTGCCCGCCGGAGTTGACCAGGGACATGTAGTAGTCCCAGTTCCAGTAGCCGCCCGGGTCGGTGTGGTCGTTGCCCGGCATCTCGTTGTGGCCCTTGATCGCGGTCCGGTTCTTCGGCAGGCCCCACTTGTCGGCCAGGTAGCGGGTCAGCGCGGCCGACGAGCGGTACATCGAGTCGGTGAACCAGCCCGGATCGTCGACGTAGCCCTCGTGCTCGATGCCGATCGCGTAGGAGTTGGCGTCGCGTACGTGGTAGGCGGTGTCCTCCTCCCGCACCATCTGGGTGATGTCACCGTCGCTCGACCGCACCACATAGTGTGCGCTGACCTGCGCCGACGGGTTCTGGAACCAGCTGATCGTGCCGGCGTAGGAGCCTTGGGTCACGTGGATGACGATCGTGCTGATCGCCGACGACCGGCCGGGCGAGTAGTTGCTGCCGTTCGCGGCCACCCAGTGCGCCGGCGGATACTGCGGCACCGCTGCGGCGGCCAGCGCCGTCGCCTGCTGCGGCTTTCCGGTGCTCAGCTGTCCCGCCGGGGTGACGTCCGCGTACCGGCCCAGCTCCGGTCGTACGGTTCGGGGCGCTACGCGTACCGGGCCGTCGATGCCTTGGTTGAGCAGGCTGTAGACCTGGTCGGCGGCCACCCGCGCGGTGGCGTCGCTGCTCGCCCCGGCGAAGGCGGCCACCGCCGGATACCAGGCCGCGATCCGGTGCCGGTCAGCGCGGCTCATTCCGTTTTTCATCGCGTACGCGTCGAGCACGGCGGCCGCCCCGCGCACGTTGGCGGCCGGGTCGGATTTCAGCCGCGGTACGCCGACGCCGGTGAGCGCGGCGGCCTCGGTCAGCGAATGGTTCGCCGGATTGTCGGCGAGGTGCATGACGCCGTACCCGTTGTCCTGGCTGGGTTTTCCGTCGTGATCGAGCAGCCGGGTCTCGCTGAAGCCTATCGCGGCGAGCAGATCCCGGGGCACGTCGTACGCCGCCGCGGCGCGGGCGAAGTTGATGGCCAGTTCCGGCGTCGCCGGTGCGGCGGCGGCCGGGGTGGCCGGTGCGAGGAGCAGCAGTGCTCCCGCTAGGACAGACAGCGGTCTCACGATTTCTCCTTGGGGCTAGAGAGTGGTTTCGCCGGGCAGGCCGAAGAAGTCGTGCCACTTCACTCCACCGAGGAATCCGGTGCCGGTGGAAAGGCCGACCCAGACGTCATTCGTGGAGCCTTTGGTGAAGGTGAGCGCGTCGGCCTTGCCGTCGCCGTTCACGTCGGCGAGATAGGGGAACTCGCCGCCGAGGCAGAAGTAGTCGCTCCACTTGAGACCGGTGCCGACGAACGACGTGCCGTTCGACAGCGCCACGTACGCGTCCGCATTCGAGTCACAGGTGAAGCTCACGATGTCGGCCTTGCCGTCGCCGTTGACGTCGCCGACTCTGGGCAGCTCGCCACCGACGGCGAACAGGTCGTGCCAGGTGGCCGACGCGGCGAACGACGAGCCGGTCGACAGGGCCACATAGACGTCGGCGGCGGTATCACCCGGTCCCTGGGTGAAGGTGATGACGTCCGCTTTGCCGTCGCCATTGACATCCGCGACCGCGGGGTATTCCCCGGTCGGGGCGAACCAGTCGTGCCATTTGGCGCTCGCGGCGAACGCGGCTCCGGTGGACAGGGCGACATAGACGTCGCCAAGCCCGTCGTGGGTGAAGGACACGATGTCGTCCTTGCCGTCGCCGTTCACGTCGCCGGTCGCCACCAATTCGCCGCGCGGGGCGAAGAAGTCATGCCATTTCGTGGCGCCCGCGAAGGACGTGCCGGTGGACAACGCCACCCACACGTCGGCGTCCGAGCCGTGCGTGAAGGTGACCGCGTCGTCCTTGCCGTCGCCGTTGAAGTCGCCGGTCAGCGCCGTCTCCCCGCCGAGCGAGAAGTAGTCGTTCCACTTGACCGAGGTGCCGGCGAACGAGCTGCCGGTCGACGTCGCCACGTACGCGTCGGCCAGCGAGCCCTGCGTGAACGTGACGATGTCGTCCTTGCCGTCGCCGTCGAAGTCGGTCGGCGTGCCGGCGGTCATCTCGACCGTCCGGCGGGCGGTCGCCAGGAGCTGTCCCGCCGTGCCCGCCGCCTGGTCGTAGCGGTCAGGAAAGCCCGACCCCTGCACACATTGGGCGACCTGCCCCGCCGAGTACGCCGGATGGTTCTGGTCGCAGCCGATGGCGCGGGTGAAGAACTGGGTCGAGGCGTAGACCGGGTCCATGATCTGTTCCGGCGTGCCCCACCCGTAGTCGTAGCGCTGCTGGAACACGCCGAGCGAGGTCTTGTCCCCGCAGGGCAGGTTGTTCATGTGGGACTCGACCCAGCCCGCCTCGAACCCGGCGAGCAGCACTTTCTCGGAGACGTTCAGGTGCCGGGCGACCCGGTGCACGACGACGAGCACGGAGAGGTCCGCGGTGGACGGGATGGCGGGGCAGGCCGCCGCGGCCCGGCCTGGGTCGAGGACGGCGAGACCGCCGGCCGTGCTGAGGGCGCACAGTATCGCGAGGAGACGTCGCATCGAAGCTCCTGGATGTAAGAAGGGCGCACTCGTCCAAGGCGAGCGCGATGAGCTGGAAGTTCGGCGCGCCGGAGAAATGGGCGCGCTGCGTCAGGCCTTACGCGGGATGGATGGGGATCGAATTGTTGCGGGCGAAATTAGCAACCGCTGCGAAGCGGCGTCAAGTGACGAAATTTCAGCCGTCGAGGTTCACGCAGGCCGGACCGAGCTTTCCCGGATCTTGAGTTCGGTCTGCAGGGTGACCGTCGACGCCGGGCGGCCGGGCTCGGCGATCCGCTCGGCCAACAGCAGGGCCGCGGTGCGGCCGAGTTCGTACGTGGGCTGCACGACCGTGGTCAGCGACGGGCGTACGAGATGGGCCCACGGGATGTCGTCGAAGCCGACCACGCCGAACCGGCCCGGGACCGAGATCCCGCGATCGACCAGGCATTCCATCGCGCCGACGGTCATCAGGTTGTTGGCGGCGAAGACGGCGTCGGGCTCGGCACCGGAGTCCAGCAGCGACGCCATCGCGGCGTAGCCGCCCTCCTCGCGGTAGTCCGCGTGGCGGATGAGCTGGTCGTCGGCCGGGCGCTTGTGGCGCCTGACGGCGTTGGTGTATCCGCGGAGCCGCTGCTGGGCGGTCGGCAGTTTGCGCGGCCCGGTGATGCAGGCGATCCGCTGGTACCCGGCGGCGACCAGGTGCGACGTCGCGACGTCCGCGCCGTGCTCGTTGTCGGCCAGCACGGTGTCCACTGTGGCTCCCCGGATCTGCCGGTCGATCGCCACCACCGGGGTCCCGGACTCGACGAGCCGCGTGATGGTGGCGAGCTTGCCGGTCGAGGAGATGATCACGCCCGCCATCTGCTCGGCGAGCGCGGCGCTGACGTAGCGGTCCTCCTTGCCGGGGTCCTCGTCGCTGTTGCACAGCACCACGGAGTACCCGGCGGCCTGCGCGACGTCCTCGACGCCGCGGACCAGCGAGGTGAAGAACGGGTTCCCGATGTCGGAGATGATCACCGCCCAGATGCTGGTCTGCTGGCGGCGCAGGTTGCGGGCGACCGCGTTGGGGCGGTAGTCGAGGTCGCGCATGGCCTGATGGACCCGGGCGGCGAGCGCGGCGTCCACCGTCGTGCGCCCGTTGACGACGCGCGAGACGGTCGCGGCGGAGACGCCGGCGTGCCGGGCGACGTCGTAGATCGTGGCCATGAATCCCCGCCTTCCAGAAGCGCGTTGAGCCTAGCAGGAGAAATCGATCCCTCGGACCGCACACCTGGCGGCTCGCCCTAAGCGGCCCCCGATGTGGTCGGGGCGGTCACGGAGATTTCCCAGCCTGGCGAGGCTGTTTCCGGAAATCGATCTCGCCGTCGCTGACCAGGTAATACGGCTCTGACATCTGGTGCTAGCAGGCTGGAAACGAACTGTTGACAACCCTCGTTGCCGAGCCTACTCTCTGGAAATCGATTTCCCGAACCTGCTCGATCGGGACCCTCAGCACTTCGTTAGGAGCACCGTGACGACGCAATCGGCGGACGGGCCGGCTCGCCTCGATCCTGGCATCGGCGACCCCGGCATCACTGCGGCCCGCCAGGCGCTGCGGCACGAGGCCGACGCCGTCGCCGCGCTCATCGGCCGGCTGGGGCCGCAGTTCACCGCGGTCGTCGACGCGATCCTCGAATGCCGCGGCCGTGTGGTGGTCTCCGGTCTGGGCAAGTCCGGCATCATCGGCCGGAAGATCGCGGCGACGCTGGCCAGCACCGGAACCCCGACGGCGTTCGTCCACGCGGCGGAGGCGCTGCACGGCGACTCCGGCATGGTGGCGCCTGGCGACCTGGTGATCGCCCTGTCGGCGTCCGGTGAGACCGCCGAGGTCTGCGACTTCGCCGAGATGGTGACCGCGCGGGGCATCCCGGTGGTCGCGCTGACCGGCCGACCCGACTCCACCCTCGCCACGCTGTCCCAGCACGTGCTGGACGTGGCGGTCGAACGAGAGGCCGATCCGTTGAACGTCGCGCCGACCGCCTCCACGACGGCGACCCTCGCGATGGGCGACGCGCTCGCCTCGGCGCTGATGGTCCGCCGGGGGTTCACCTCGCAGGACTTCGCCGGGTTCCACCCCGGCGGCTCGCTGGGCCGGCGGCTGACCGGGGGTGCCCGATGATCCCGCAGCAGACCGGCGGCGACGACGGCTTCGACGTGTGCGTCCTGGGCAGCTTCATGAAGGACCTGGTCACGCAGGCGCCGCGGCGGCCGCGGCCGGGCGAGACGATCCGGGGCCGCGCCTTCGACGAGTACCTCGGCGGCAAGGGCTTCAACCAGGCGATCGCGGCGCGCAGAGCCGGAGCGCGTACGGCGATGATCGGGCGCGTCGGCGACGACCGGCACGGCGCGGAATTCCTCGCGATGCTGGCCGAGGAGGGCGTCGACGCGGCGTACGTGCGGCGCGACTCGGGCTGGGGGACCGGGGTCGGTCTGCCCGTCGTGGAGCCGGACGGCAGCAACTCCATCATCATCGTGCCCCGCGCGAACGACGCAGTCACCGCCGACGACGTCCTGGCCGCGGCCCCGGTCATCCAGCGCAGCCGCGTACTGCTGGTGCAGTTGGAGGTGCCGCTGCCCGCCGTGCTGACCGCGTTGCACCTCGCCCGGTCGGCGAACGTGCTGACCGTGCTCAACCCGGCGCCGTCGGCGCCGCTGCCGGAGGACATCAGCGCGCTGGTCGACGTGGTGGTCCCGAACGAGGTCGAGGCCGAAAGCCTCACCGGCCTGCCCTGTCACGGCGACGCCGTCCTCGGCACCGCGCCGACGCTGCGGCGGCGGCTGGCCCGCCGGGGCGCGATCATCACCCTCGGCGGACGCGGTGTCGTGGTGGTCGACCGGCCCGGCGACGACGAGGTGCCGCCCGAAGCCGTCGACGCGTACGCGGGCTGGCGGACCAGCGTCCTGAACCCGTTGGCGGTCGACACGATCGACACCGTCGGGGCCGGCGACGCCTTCTGCGGCGCGCTCGCCGCTCGCATCGCAGCCGGGGACGGTCTGCTGAGCGCGGCCGAGTACGCCAACGCGGCCGGCGCGCTGGCGACCACCCGACGGGGAACCGCACCGGCCATGCCCCGCGCCGACGAGATCGGCGCGCTGCTCACCCGTACGACAGTCTCCGGCGCGCCCGTCGGAGAGCACGCACTGTAACCCCGTTGGAGGTGGTGCTCGATGAAGACCCGGACGCACCGCGCCGCAGCGGCGGGCGTACGCAGGCCGAGGTGTTCGCCGGGATTTGGACGGACAACGGGGACATGTGGTTGCAGCATGACGACTTCGCGGTGGTCAAAGCCTGACACGCCCAGCCAGGAGATCAACGCCTGAGACATCATCGGATCGGTTCGGCGGCAGCGTGGCCGCTGTGACCGCGAGAGAGGGGACAGCGTGAACTACGGTTCATACGGCAGCAGCCTTCGGGACCTGCCCCGGTTGCGACCGCATCGCCGCCGGCGGGAGTCGAGCTGGGACCGGAGCGGCGGCAACGACGACCGGGTCACCGTCCACCCCGGCGAGACCGTGACACTCGCCGACATCCAGGGCGCGGGTTCGATCAACCACATCTGGATGACCGTCGCCCCGCGCGACGCGGCCACGCCCGCCACCGCCGACCGTGATTTCCTGCGCAAACTGGTCCTGCGGGTCTACTGGGACGACGCCGAGCACCCGAGCGTGCTCGTGCCGCTCGGCGACTTCTTCGGGGTCGGCCACGGCCGCACCGCGAACTTCGTCTCCGCGCCGCTCCAGATGAGCCCGCAGGACGGCAAGGCCTTCAACTGCTTCTTCCACATGCCGTTCGCCACCCGCGCCCGGTTCGAGCTGACCAGCGAGTGCGAGTCGGAAGTCCTGTGGTTCTACTACTACATCGACTACGACCAATTCGATGAGCTGGGCGCGGACCTCGGCCGGTTCCACGCCCAGTGGCGGCGCGAGTGCCCCACCGACGGGATCGAGCAGGGCGACCTGTCGAACTCCGACTGGCTGTTCTCCGGCAGCAACCTCGACGGGGCGGGCAACTACACGATCCTCGACGCCGAGGGCCGCGGCCACTACGTGGGCTGCGTGCTCAACGTGACGAACCTGCGCCAGACCGCCGACTGGAACTGGTACGGCGAAGGCGACGACATGATCTTCATCGACGGCGAGGCGTTCCCGCCGAGCCTGCACGGCACCGGGACCGAGGACTACTTCAACACCGCCTGGTGCCCGAGCGAGTCCTACCACGCGCCGTACCACGGGATCACCCTGCCCGGCGGCGAGAACTGGAGCGGGCAGATCTCGCTCTACCGGTTCCACATCGAGGATCCGGTGCCGTTCCGCAGCTCCATCCGGGTGACCATCGAGCACGGTCACGCCAACCGGCGCAACGACGACCTGTCCTCGGTCGCGTACTGGTATCAGGAGCTGCCCCACAAGCCGTTCACTCTGCCGCCCGTCGCCCAGCGACTGCCCCGGCTGTGAATCACCGACCCCGTCTGCCCGCTCTCGTCGCGGTGGTGCTGCTCGCCGCCGGATGCACGAGCCCGTCAGGAGAGACCGTGACCGTGCTGGACCCGCGCACCGACAAGCCCTTCGTGCTGACGGGCGTCGGCGGCCTGACCGAGATCGGCCAGGTCACCGGCGTGCCGGGCGGCACCGACAAGTACGCCGTGCACGGCACCGACCTGGGCTCGATGTTCAGCGCCGGCGGCACCACGTACTTCGTCTTCGGCGACACCTTCGGCGAGCGGACGGACGGGCAGACCGGGGCGGGCGGCAGCTTCTGGCGATCGAACGTCCTCGGCTACACCACGGATCGCGACCCGTCCGACGGCGTACGCCTCACCGGCATGGTCACCGACGAGATCGGGCTCGCCAAGGAACTGCTGGGCAGCAAGAAGGTCGACGGGGACGAGATGACCGTCATCCCGACGTATGGGTTTGCCGTCGGGAAGACCTTCTACCTCTATTACATGTCGGTGCGGCACTGGGGCGACCCCGGCCGCTGGGACGCCAACCACGCCGGGCTGGCCCGCTCCACCGACGGCGGGCAGAACTGGACCCGGCTGGACGCGGTGACCTGGCCAGGTGACTCCGGATTCATCCAGGTCAGCGTCACCCATGCGCTCGAGGACGGGGTGGACCAGCTCTACTTCTGGGCCATCCCGGCCGGCCGATTCGGCGGCGTACGCCTCATGCGCGTACCCGCCGCGCAGGTCGAGCAACTGTCGGCGTACCGGTACTACGCCGGCGCCGGCTCCACCGGCCCGATCTGGGCCGCCGACCGGGACCAGGCGGTCCTCGTCGTCGACGACACCGTCGGCGAGCTGTCGGTGGCGTACAACTCGTATCTCGACCGGTGGATCATGATGTACCTCCGCGAGGGCGACGGCGTCGTCCTGCGGGAGGGCGTCACCCCCTGGGGCCCCTGGAGCGAGCCGCGCACCGTTGTGGACGCGGCCGGTCACCCGGGCCTCTACGCACCCTTCCAATACCCGGTGACCAGCGAAGCGACCGATGACGGTGGCCGCCGGATCTACTTCAACCTCTCCCTCTGGGGACCGTACAACGTGTTCCTCTACTCAATTGATCTTGAGAAATCCTAGGAGTTGCGATGAAGCGCAGAGCTCTGCTCAGCGGGCTGGCCGGCGCGGCCGCGCTCGCGGCCGCCGGGTGCGGCAGTAAGGACAGCGGTTCCGGTGACAAGGCCGAGGTGACCATCTGGCAGCAGAAGTTCACCGACCAGGAGGACGCCTGGTACAAGAAGGCGGTCGCCGCGTACAACGCCTCGCAGAACAAGGTCAAGGTCGTGCACCAGATCGTGCCGGCCGACGCCTGGGACCAGAAGATGAAGGCCGCGCAGGCGGCGGGCAAGGCGCCCGACGTGTTCACCCTGAACTACAACAAGGTGCAGGGATTCGCCCGGACCAGCCAGATCCAGGCCCTCGACGGGGTCATCGCCGCCGACAAGTGGTCGGGCCTGCAGGAGTCGGTCGTCGGGTCGATCACCTACAAGGGCAAGAAGTACGGCTACCCGATGCTCGTCGAGCCGTCGGCCGTCCTCTACTACCGCAAGGACCTGTTCGCCAAGGCCGGCCTCGACCCCGAGAAGCCGCCGACGAGCTGGGCCGAGCTGGTCGACTTCGGCAAGAAGCTGACGACCAAGGACGTCTCCGGCTTCTCCACCGCCGGCAACCAGATCGACATGGGCTGGTCGACGTGGGGCCTGCAGTGGAACGCCGCCGGGCACCTGCCGATCAGCGACGACTGGTCGCAGCCGCGGGCCAACGACCCGGCGTACAAGCCGCTCCTGCAGGCCTACCAGGATCTCTACAAGCAGGGCATCATGCCGAAGCAGCCGCTCGCGCCGTACGCCGACGCCACCCCGTTCGGCCAGGGCAAGGCCGCCATGATGGCCTGCGGTTCCTGGGCGGCCAGCGTGCTGCTGTCGGACTTCCCGAAGGTCGTCGGGAACGTGGCCGCCGCGCCGATGCCCTCGTTCGACGGCGACGTCACCAAGCCGACCGCCACCCTCGGCGGCTGGACCTGGGTGATCGACGGCAAGTCGACCAAGGCCCAGGCGGCGGCCGAGTTCATCGCGTACGTGCTCGCCGGCGACCCCGCCCTCCTGGTCGACTACTTCAAGACGACCAAGTTCTCGAAGTACTCTCCCCGAACCGCGGTCGCCGACACGATCAGCAGCGACCCGGCCGCGAAGGAGAACCCGTGGGCGCAGACGATTCAGGACAAGGTGGTCAAGTACGCCAAGCCGGAGCCGACCTACGACTGGTCGATCAGCCTGGCGTTCGGCAAGGCGATCGAGAAGGCCCTCCAGGGCAAGGACATCGACACGGCCCTGAAGGAGGCCGACGCCGAGATCAAGGACATCATCGCGAAGAACAACCTGGCCGGACAGGGCACCACGTCATGACGAGCGCGGCCGGTGCTGCGACCGCGGTCGCAGCACCGGGCACCCGCGGCGCGTCGGGGTCGACGGCGCGGCGACGGCGGCACGGCGACACCAAGGTCGCGTACCTCATGCTCACGCCGCTGGTCGTCCTGCTGGCGATCTTCGTCATCTGGCCGTTGCTGCACGCCGTCTACATCAGCTTCTTCACCTGGAGCTTCTACGCGCCATCGGAGTTCGTGGGGCTCGACAACTACGTGAACGTGCTGACGGACCAGGCGTTCCTGTCCTCGGTGCTGCGCGGACTCGGGTTCGCCGCGATGGTGGTCCCGGCGCAGCTGCTGATCGCGTTCGCGTTCGCCAACCTCGTGAAGTCGTTCAGCGGGCGCATGGCCGGCGTACTCAAGGTCACGATCTATGTCCCGGCCGTGATCTCCGAGGTCATCGCGTCCATCATCTTCACGATCATCTACGCGTACCGTGGGGGCATCCTGAACTGGGCCCTGGGCCTGGTGGGGCGCGACGACACCGCGTGGCTGGGGGAGACCGGGACCGCGCTGCCCGCGATCGCGGTGCCGGCGATCTGGATCGGGATGGGCATCGCCTCGCTGATCATGCTGGCCGGCCTGCTGGACATCCCGGAGGCTTACTACGAGGTGGCCTCGCTGGACGGCGCGGGCTGGTGGTCCAAGATGGTCCACATCACGCTGCCGCTGATGAAGAACATCTTCCTGTATCTGCTGGTCACCGGGTTCGCCGGCTCGCTGCAGTTCCTCGTCGTGCCGCTCGTGATGACCAACGGCGGCCCGCTGGAGTCGACCACGCTGCCGAACCTGTTCATCTTCCGGCACTTCACCAACGACCTCTACTCCGGCTATCCGATCGCGGCCGCCCTGCTGCTGTTCCTCGTCCTGGGCTCGGTGTCGGCGATCATCTTCCGGCTGGTGCGATCCGAGAAGGCGGTGGACGGCTGATGCGGTTCCTCGTGATGGCGGGCAAACTCGGGCTGGCCGGGCTGTTCCTGCTCAGCGCCCTGTTCCCGCTGGCCTGGATGCTGATCGCGGGATTCAAGAGCAAGACCGAGGTCGTGCAGACCCCGTTCCAGTTCTTCCCCGAGGTCTGGCGCTGGGAGAACTACACCCAGATCCTCGGGGACCCCGCGTTCCTGCGCTCGATCGGCGTGACCTTCGTCGGCGCGCTGCTGTTCGCCGCGCTGAGCCTGGTGGTCAACTCCCTCGGGGCGTACGCCTTCGCCCGGCTGGACTTCGCGTTCAAGCGCACCCTGTGGGTCGTGGTCATCACGACGATGTTCATCCCGGGCATCGCCATCATGCTGACCTCGTTCATCGTGGTGACCCAGCTCGGGATGCTCGACACGATGGCGGTCCTGGTCATTCCGGGCGCGGCGTCCGGGCTCCAGGTGTTCTTCCTGCGCCAGTACTACCTGGGTGTGCCGGTCGCGCTGGAGGAGGCCGCGCTGATCGACGGCGCCGGGCGGTGGCGGATCTTCCTGCACATCTTCACGCCGATCTCGAAGGGCGCGCTGGTCGTCGTCGGGGTCACCTCGTTCCTGGCGTTCTGGAACGCGTACATCTGGCCGGTGCTCACCATCACCGACCCGAACCTGTTCCAGATCCAGCAGTACCTGGCGACCTTCCGGTCCGACCGGTCGTCCGAGCTCGGCCTGCTCATGGCCGGGTCGACGCTGGCGGCGTTGCCCGTGATCCTGCTCTTCCTGGCCTTCCAGAAGCAGATCATCGGCGGCATCCGGATCTCGGGGATGAAGTGAGGGCCCGTCCGATCCCTCACGAGGAGGGGCGCTTCGTCGCGATGCCGCTGGGTGGCATCGGCACCGGCGGCTTCGCGATCGGCGCCGACGGCGGGCTGCGGCAATGGCAGCTGCAGAACGTCGGCAACCATCGTGGCGAGCTGCCGGGGACGTTCTTCGCGTTGCGGGTCAGCCAGATC
Organism: Hamadaea flava; assembly: GCF_024172085.1. Taxonomy (NCBI): domain Bacteria; kingdom Bacillati; phylum Actinomycetota; class Actinomycetes; order Micromonosporales; family Micromonosporaceae; genus Hamadaea; species Hamadaea flava. The sequence goes on from NZ_JAMZDZ010000001.1 coordinate 8,184,515, forward strand.
GAGCCGCCGCTCGACCGGACCTACGTGCTGCAAGCGCCGCCCGGCCCGGCGGACGCCGCCCGGACCCCGCTCGTCAACGACGATCTCGTGCCGGGCTGGCAGCGGGATCTGCTCGGGGCGTACCCAGGTGTGACGTCGACGACGTTCCGCGGGCTGTATCCGGTCGCCGAGATCGATTATCACGGGTTGCCGGTGGACGTCCGGCTGACGGCGGTCAACCCGCTGATTCCGCTCGACGTCGAACGGTCGTCGCTGCCCGTGGCGATGTTCACCTTCACCGTCACGAATCCGTCTGATGTGGATGCTCATGTCTGGCTGGGTGCGGCGATGCAGAATCCGGTCGGGCACGACGGGACCACTCCGATCGACGGCGTGACCGGGCGTGGGTACGGCGGCAACACCAATCGCGTACGGCGGGAGAACGGCTGGACCTCCCTGGTCCTGGAGAACCATGCGATCGACCCGCTCGCGCCGGGCGCGGGCCAGGCCGTCCTGGCGATCGACTCGCCGTCTGCCGCGACGCTGCCGCAGTGGCAGCATCCCGCCGAGTTCCTCGGCTTCCTCGACGCCCGCGCGTTCTACGTCGACTCCTCGGTGCTCGCCCCACACACCGCCGAGTACCAGCCCAGCGGTCCCGCGCCGACCTGGGGGCCGAGCGGCCCCGGCCGCACGTGGAACGGCGGGGTCGCGGCGGTGCTCGACCTCAAGCCCGGGGAGACCGGCACGATCCGCGTCCTGCTGGCCTGGCATTTTCCCAACCGGTACGCGAATTTCGTGCAGTTCGGCCCGCCGAATCCTCAGTGGGGGCCGACCCGGTTCTGGCTCGGCAACGCCTATGCGCAGCGGTACGCCGACGCCCAGGCGGTCGCCGCCGAGGTGGTGTCGCAGTGGGATTCGCTGCTGGCCGACACCCGGGCGTGGACGTCGGTGCTCACCGAGAGCAGCCTCGACGGCGACGCGGTGGAGCACCTGGCCGCCCAAGCCGCGATCCTGCGCAGCCCGTCCTGTTTCGTCACCGCCGACGGCGCGTTCTTCGGTTTCGAAGGCGTGCTCGGGGCGTCGACCGTGATGTGGACCGGCGACGTCGGCGGCTCATGCCCGCTCAACTGCACCCACGTCTGGAACTACGCCCAGGCCGTTGCGAAGCTGTTCCCGCAGCTCGAACGCAGCATGCGGCAGACCGAGTACGACGTCATGCAGGCGCCGGCGGGTTACCTGCCGCATCGCGTGATCTCGCCTCCCTACCTGCCGCAGCTGTGGGACAAACCCATCGGCGGCCCGGTCGAGCCGGCCCTCGACGGGATGCTCGGCAGCGTCCTGAAGACCTACCGGGAGGTACGCAACGGCGCCGGCCTCGACTGGCTCCGACGGTACTGGCCCTCGGTGCAACGGTTGCTGGACTACGTGCGCGATCGCTGGGATCCGACGGCGTCCGGGGTGCTGCGCGGCGTACAGCCGTCCACGCACGACATCGATCTGTGCGGGGTCAACAGTTTCATGGGCACCCTGTGGCTGGCCGCGTTGCGGGCCGCGGAGGAGATGGCCCGACTGGTGGACGATCCCGCCTACGGCGCGGTCGTCGCGGACCTGTTCGAGCGGGGCTCGTCGGCCTATGACGAATTGCTGTTCAACGGCTCGTACTACGTCCAGGTCCTCGACGAGGGGGAGTCCACCGACTACCAGTGGCTGCACGGCTGCCTGGCCGACCAGCTCATCGGTCAGTGGTGGGCGCACCAGCTCGACCTCGGCTACCTGCTGCCGCGGGAACACGTGGTCACCGCGCTGCGCTCGATCGTCCGGCACAACCTGCGTACGGGGTTCGACGGGTTCGATCACATCTACCGGGTGTTCGCCGACCGCGACGACACCGGGCTGCTCATGTGCACCTGGCCCGACGGCGGACGGCCGTCCGTGCCGACCCGCTACTGCGACGAGGTGTGGACCGGCAGCGAGTACCAGGTGGCGGCGCACTGTCTCCGGGAGGGACTCGACGACGAGGCGTACGCCATCCTGCGCGGGATCTGGGCGCGGTACGACGGGCGGCGGCGCAACCCGTACAACGAGATCGAGTGCGGCGACCACTACGTACGCGCGATGGCGGGCTGGTCGGTCGTCGACGCGCTGTCCACGCGACCGGGGACGTGGCCGTTGCTCACGCCGAGCGGATGGGGCACCGTCACCCGCGGCCCCGACGGCGTCTCGGTCTCGTGTGAGTACGGCGTGATCACGGTCGGCGGGGTGGACGTTCCGGCCGGCGGCCGCCACGATCTTCCTGCTTCGTAGTCCCCTACGCCCGCTCGCTTTGGTGATCGTCGGCCGCCGCCGATCATGGAGCTCTACGCGTACTGATCGTCGGTAGCCGCCGATCTTGACGGTCCTGACCGCGGTGATCGTCGGCCGCCGCCGATCATGGAGCTCTACGCGTGCTGATCGTCGGTAGCCGCCGATCTTGACGGTCCTGACCGCGGTGATCGTCGGCCGCCGCCGATCATGGAGCGCAGAGCGCCAAGAATGGCGGCAGCCGACGATCTTCCGGGTGGCGGCGCGACAAGTGGCGGTGAGACGGCGGCGCCGCGGCAGCGGGACTATGCCCCGAACGGCTCCGGCGCGGCCGGTCCATAGGGGACGCCGGCCTGCAGGATGATGTTGGCGTACGGGGTCACCTCGCCGGTCCGCACGATCGCCCGCGCGGACCGCGTGATCCGCTTGAACTCCTCGTGCCCGACCCGGCCGATCCGCGACGCGGGAATCAGGCCGGCGATGCCGTCGGCGATCGTGGCGTCGGACAGCTCCTCGGCCACGGTCGCGTGCTCCACCACGAACTCGCCGAGCACCTGCCGCAGGACGGGCAGGAAAGCGGGTTCGCCGGACCGCCACGCGAGGTGGACGACCTCGACCCCGGGCGGGGCGGGCAGTCCGGCGTCGCACACGACGATCAGATCGGTGTGCCCCGCGCTCGTGAGGATCTCCAGCAGGCGTGGGTGCCACAGGCCGTCGTGCCGCATGCTTCCTCCTGGTCCGTCCGTCGGGAACGCCAGTCCGCCGACCGAGAATTCGATTTCCCGCCAACGCTAAAGAAAGGGTCGCCCGGTGTCAACGGGCCGGCGTCAGCGCCGCCACGATGCCCGGGACGTCCTCGCGGAAGTTACGCGTCCAGTGCTCGCCGGAATGCGTACCGGGGTAGTCGTGGAAGTCGTTGGCGATGCCGGCGTCCAGCAGCCGCTGATGGAACGCGGCGTTCTGGTAGTGCACCACCCGCTCCTGCACGTCGCTCATCCAGGCGCCCGGCGTCACGTCGGTCAGCCCGGCGTACAACGCGATCCGCTTGCCGCGGAAGCTCTCCACCCGGTCCCACGGATTCTCCGGCGTCATGAGGTCGTGGCGTTCGCCGACGACGCCGTAGACCGCGCCGGGGAGCTGCCCGTCGGCGGCCGGGGTCACGAAGATCCAGCTCTCGATGTCGGCGGCGAGATTGTTCGACGGGCCCGAGTACGACGAGACGGCGGCGAACCGGTCCGGGAATTCGGCGGTGTACTTCTGCGCGCCGTAGCCGCCCATCGACAGCCCGGCGACCGCCCGGCCAGCGGCTGCGCCGGTGGTCCGCAGGTTGGCGTCGATCCACGGGATCAACTGGTGGATGTGGAAGTTCTTCCAGTTCAGCGGGCCGAACAGCGGGCGCAGGTGGTTCGCGTACCAGCCGATCTTGTAGCAGTCGGGCATGACCACGATGACCTCCAGGCCGGCGGTGGACTCGACCGCGCCGAGTTCCAGGTGCCACTGCCGGAAGTCGGTGTTGCCGCCGTGCAGGAGGTAGAGCACCGGATAGCGGCGCGTCGGGTGGGCGTCGTAGCCGTCGGGCAGCAGGATGTTCACGCCCGGGTCCCGGGTCAGCTCGGTGCTGCGGAATCGCACGTACGCGAGCCGTGCGTCCCAGCGTTGGTTCTCCAGCACGGTCAGGCCGAAGCCGTTGCCGACCGGCAGGCCGGCGGCGCGCGCGGGCGAGCCGAACAGCCCGGCGGTCGCCACGGCAGCGGTGGTGGCGGCGGCGCCGGCCAGCAGGCCGCGCCGCGAAACCGTTGGTCGCATGAGTCCTCCCCAGATGCGTCAGTGAATTGGGAAATCGATTTCGCGAAGGCTCCATGGTGTCACACGGATAGACGTTGACGAAAGGCTTCGACCCTATGTAGAGTTCCGAGCATGGTACGCGAGGTGCGATTGACCGTCCCGGTCGCGCGGGTGCTGGCGGCGCTGATCGCCGATCCCGAGGGTGACCACTATGGACTGGAACTCATGCGGGAAGCGGGTCTGCCCAGCGGCACGCTCTACCCGATCCTGACCCGGCTGACCGAGGCCGGCTGGCTGGAGAAGCGGTGGGAGGACGTCGATCCGGTCGCGGCGGGTCGCCCCGCGCGGGCGTATTACCGGCTCACCCGGGACGGTCTGGCCGCGGCCCGTCAGGACCTGGCCGCACTGCACGAGCAGACCCGGAGCACGGGCGTGCATCGGACGAAGGCGGCGACGGCATGATCCATTGGTTGTGTGAAGGTCTGCTCGACGGCGCGGCCGCCAAATGGCCAGCCGACCGCCGGGCCGAGATGCTCGCCGAGTGGCGGGCCGAACTGCAGGCCGCGCCGGGTCGCTGGGCCCGGCTCCGCTACGCGGCCAGCCTCGCGACGTCGCCCGCACCCGATCGGCCCGCGATCGGTTTGGGACGGGCGATCGGCGGCATCCTCGGTTCGCTGATCGTCCTGCTCGTAACGCCGATTCTGTACCTTTTTCTCGCTGGCCTCTGGGCCCACCGCATCGCTGACGACACCGTCGGTTGGCAGTGGTGGGCGGCCGCGGGCAGCTTGGTGGGTGCGGTCCTGGCGGGACGGCTGTGCGCCCGACTCAGCCGATCGGTCGCCCGGGTGATCGGGCCGTGGGGGACGATTCCGTGGACCTTTGGGCTCGCCTTCCTCGGCTTGCTGGGTGTGATCGCCGCGATCGATGGTGTCCGGGAAACAGAATTGGTCGACCTGTTGCTGTGGGCCCTCGGTGGAACGTGCTTCCTCGGGATCAGCGCGGCCCTCGCCGTCCGCGGGCGACGGGTGCTGTCGTGGACGTTCACCGCGCTCGGCGTACCGGGTGCCATCGCCTTGTTCACGACGCACGCCGCGCTGTTCCTGCCCCTCGCGGATGAGGACATCTTCGGCGGTCACCTACTTCTGATCTATCTCTTCGAGTTCGTGACGTCGCCGGTGGTGCACGTCACGGTGTTCCTCATGGTGTACGGGCAGACGCTCGTGGTGGCCGCGTGGGACGCACCCAGGAATGGCGTTACGTTGTCTGCATGATCCAGGTGACCTACCGCCCGGCGACGATGGCGGACGCGGCCGCGCTGGCCCGGCTGCGGACCGCCGTCCACGAGGAGTCCGGCCACGGCCGGCCCGCCGCCGAGGTCGACGTGGTCCGCGAGTTCACGGAGTACGCGACGCCCGACTCGGTCCTGCTCGCCGAGGCGGGCGGAGACCTCGTCGGCTGGGCGTACGCGGAGACCGCCGGTGACCCGGGGCGGCGCTTCCTGCCGGGCGGAGTACTGCCGGCACACCGAGGCCGGGGCATCGGCCGGCGCCTGCTGAGTTGGCAGCTCGACCGGTTCGGCCCGGCGGGTCAGCCGATCATCGGCTGCCGGAGCACCGACCTGGCAACCGAGGCTCTGCTTCGCCGATTCGGGCTGCGCCCCCAGCGCAGCTTCCTCTGGATGACCCGCGACGTGGCACTGCCGACGCTCACCGCCACGACGGGGCTGACAGTCGCCGCCTACCGGCCCGGCGACGAACACGCCCTGTGGGTGGCTCACCAGGAGGGGTTCGCCGATCACTACGGCTTTCATCCGACGCCGTTCGAGGAGTGGGCCGACCGGTTCCCCCGGGACAAGCGGTTCCGCCCCGACCTGTCATTCGCCGCCTGGGACGGCGACGAGTTGGTCGCCTTCGCGTTGTGCTACCAGCTGTCACTGGCCGACGAGAAGCCGAGGACGGTCGTCATCGAGCAGGTCGCCACGCGGACGCGGTGGCGAGGTCGCGGGGCGGCCGGCGCTCTGCTCGCCGCGGTGATCGACGCCGCGCGGGCGGCGGGCGTACCGGAGTTGGCGTTGAACGTCGACGGCGCGAACCCGACCGGAGCCGTCCGGATCTACGAGCGGGCCGGTTTCGTCGAGGCGTTCCGCCGCGTCCAGTTCGCCCGCCCGTGACCGGGATGCGAAGCGGGCCACGCGATCCGCGCCGTCGGTGCTAATTTCCTGGGCGATACGCATCAGATGGCGGACGGGAGCAGCCGATGAACGACGACCTCGACCTGGGCCTCGACCTGGACGTGGCAGTGGCGATCGTCGGCGAGGGCGCCATGATGAGCGACTTCCTGGTCTGGACGCTTCAGCACGGCTATCAGGCCGGGGAGCGGACGAAGGTCGGCGACGGGTTCTCCCGGCTCGAGATCGTCTACCGCGGGCGGGTCACCGAGCAGGATGCGCGGTCGGCCGAGGAGAACCTGCGCCGCCTGTGGACCCGGCACGCCAAGAAGCCGTACAAGGTCCGGGTCAGTTTCGTGCCGAGCCAGGGCCAGGCCTGGCAGCAGAAGTACCCGGCGTCGGGAAACTGGTGAGAAGCCCCCGTTCAGCCCGGCAGTGACTTCAGCCCGGCAATGACTTCAGCCTGGCAGTGACGAGGTCCGTCACCGCCGGGCTGCGAAGCCCTCGCCGAGCGCGTCCGCGATCGGTCCACTGTAGAGACGATCGGGGTCCAGCTCCGGGTCGTAGATGCCGACGTCCGCGCCGATGACCCGCTCGTCCGCCGCCAGCCGCCCGAGCAGCTCGGTGAGCTGCGCGAAGTCGAGGCCCGGCGCGCCGGGGGAGTCCACGGCCGGCATCACGGCCTCGTCAAGGATGTCGACGTCCAAGTGCAGCCACACACGGTCCAGGCCGCGCTCGCTGAGCCGGTCGAGCGTCCGGGCGCTCGTCGTCTCGATGCCGTGGCGCAGGATCTGCTGCGTGGTGAAGCAGACGATCGCGGAATCCTCGACCATCGCCCAGTGGTCCTGCTCGGCCGGCACGTCGGTCTCGCGGTCGCCGAGCTGGACGACGTCGGCGTCCGCCACCAGCGGCGTACCGATGATGGGCCAGTGGGTCAGCAACGGCTCGCCGCGACCGGTCGCCAGCGCGAGGTCCATGCCCGCGGCGGAGCCGAGCCGCGCCGCGGTGTCGTAGTTGTTCGGGTGGAAGAAGTCGTTGTGGCCGTCGAGGTGCACCAGCCCGCACCGCCCGTCGCGGCGCGCGCCCGCGAGGCACCCCAGCAGATTCGCGCAATCACCCCCGACCACCAGCGGAAATCGGCCGGCCGCCAGGGCCGTGCCCACGACCTCCGCGATGATCATCGAGTACGCCCGCAGACCGTGCCCGTTGCGTAGCCGCGTGAGGGGCTGGGCCTCGAAGTCATAGTCGGGATGGTCGAGCGTGGTGACGTGGCGGGCGCCGAGGCGGTCGGCGAGCCCGGCGTCCAGGAGGGCCTGCGGGGCGCGCCAGGCGCCGGGTTCGTGGCCGGGTGTGAGTGGCCGCAGGCCGAGGCTGGACGGTGTGGTGATGAGCTCGATCATGCCGGCAGTCTACCAGTGAAACGCTGTTTACCGGTTGCATGATCGCGTATCGTGGAGACATGCAGGTACGAGCGCACGACTTCCAGCCCCGGGACCTGGTCGCCGGCGACGTCGTGCTCGACTTCGTCAACACGGTCACGGCGCGGGACACCGAGCCGATCGACTGGCTCGACGACTACGCCGCGTTGCTCTCCTGGTCCGTGCTGGCGGACCTGCCGCCGGACGCGGTGGCCCGGCTCGCCTCCGAGGCGGTCGCGCACCCGCGCCGAGCCGCCCACGCGTTGGCGGGGGCGAAGGTGCTCCGCGAGGCACTGTGGGAACTGTTGAGACACGACCAGGCCGAGGACGCCGTCGCCCGGCTGACCGAGTCGTGGCGGTCGGCAACGACCGCAGCCGTCCTGACCGGCTCAGCCGGTCGGCTGGAACCGACCGCCAGGGTCGAGAACTCCGGGCTGGCCTATCCGGAGCACTTCGTCGCCCTAAGGGCCGTCCGCCTGCTGGAGACCCTGCCTTCCGTCCGCCTGCGAGTGTGCGGCGGTAGGCACTGCGGCTGGCTGTTCCTGGACACGTCCAAGGCCGGCCGACGCCGCTGGTGTGACATGGCCACCTGCGGAAACGCCGAGAAGACGCGTCGCCATCGATCTGTCCTACGCCCGTGACATCATCGGATCATGGAGATCACGAACGACGGACGGCACGACTTCGATTTCATTTTCGGCCAGTGGCACGTGCTGAATCGCAAGCTGCGGGATCCGCTCGACGCCGACTGCGATGAATGGGTGGAATTCGGAGCGCGCGCGGTCGCCGAGCCGATCCTTGGCGGTCTCAGCCACGTCGACCGGATCTGGGCCGAGGCGCCGCCGGGAGGGACCGCGTTCGAGGGATACACCCTGCGTCAATTCGACCCCGCGGCGAGGACCTGGCGGATCTGGTGGGCGTCCACCCGGCAGCCCGGCCATCTCGACCCGCCGGTCGAGGGGGCCTGGTCGGGCGGGCAGGGCGTGTTCGAGTGCGACGACGTGCTGGGCGGGATGCCGACGCGCGTGCGGTTCACGTGGACGCACGATCAGCCAGACCAGGCGCGGTGGGAGCAGGCATTCTCCGTCGACGGCGGAGTCACCTGGCGTACGAACTGGGTCATGGAGCTGACGCGGGCCGCCTGATCCGGGCCCAGGGGAGATCATCAGGGCTCGACCAGGGATTTTCCCGGGGGTCGGCGAGGGGCGTTCCGGACGACGATGGCGATAGGAGATCACGTCGTACGGAGGTAACCGTCATGGCAGCACAGTGGACCGTTCCGGACGGGCTGCGTACCACCCCGCCGAGGTTGCCGGTCGAGGGCGTGGTGCCGTCGTTCGCCGGTGCGCCCGCCGATCTGCGCGGGAACGTCGCCCTGGTCAGCTTCTGGACCTACACCTGCGTCAACTGGCTGCGGCAACTGCCCTACCTGCGCGCCTGGGCGCACAAGTACGCCGATCACGGGCTGGTCGTCCTCGGCGTGCACACCCCGGAGTTCGGCTTCGAAGCCGAACCGGACAACGTCAGCCGGGCCGTCGCCGCGCTGGGCGTGGACTACCCGGTCGTCGCCGACGACGACTACGCGATCTGGCGGGCGTTCGGCAACTCCGCCTGGCCCGCGCTCTATCTGGCCGACACCGAGGGCCGCATCCGGCGTCACCACCTCGGCGAGGGCGAATACCAGCAGACCGAGGCGGCGATCCAGGCGCTGCTGACCGAACGCGGCTCGACCGGATTCGACCCGGCCCCGGTCACGGTCGCCGCCGAGGGCATCGAGGCACCGGCCGACTGGACGACGCTGCGCACCGCCGAGACCTACACCGGATACCAGCGGACGGCGTACTTCGCGTCTCCCGGCGGCCTCGTGCCGAACCGGCGGCACGCGTACGCCGAACCCGCGCGGCTGGCCGTCGACGCGTGGGCGCTGGCCGGCGACTGGACCGCCCAACCGCAGGCTGTCATGTCGGACGCGCCCGGCGGCCGGATCGCGTACCGGTTCCACGCCCGCGATCTGCACCTCGTCCTGGCCCCGGCCATGCCCGGCAGTTCGGTGCCGTTCCGCGTACGCCTCGACGGCGGCGCGCCCGGTCCGGCGCACGGGCTGGACGTGGACGCCGACGGCTACGGCGTACTCGCCGAACCACGGCTGTATCAGCTGATCCGGCAGCCCGGCGAGATCACCGACCGGACCTTCGACATCACGTTCGGCGACGCCGGTGCCGGGGCGTACGCCTTCACCTTCGGCTGACGGTCAGTCCTCGGCGGTCCACGGACCCAGCTTCTCCGGATTGCGTACCGCCCAGACGCGCCGGATCCGGTCACCGGCCAGCTCGAACGCGAACACCGCCACAGTGACGCCGTCGCGCCGGCCGACCAGGCCCGGCTGGCCGTTGACGGTCCGTTCCAGCAGCACCATGCCGGGCGCGTGGGTGGCGAGGTAGAGGGCGAACTGAGCGACCTGCTCGGCGCCCTCCACCGGGCGTACCACGGTGCTGACCAGCCCGCCGCCGTCCGCGACCACGGTCACGTCCGGGTCCAGCAGACCCACCAGCGCCTGGATGTCCTGTGCCTCCCAGGCCAGCTTGAAGTTCCGCACGACAGCGGCCAGATGCGTCGCCGGAGCCGGTGACGGCTGCGCCGCGTCCAGCCGCCGTCGCGCCGCCGTCGCGAGTTGACGGCAGGCCGCGGGCGTACGCCCGACGATGTCGGCGACCTCGGCGAACGGGTAGCGGAACACGTCGTGGAGGATGAAGGCGACCCGTTCCGCCGGGGTCATCGACTCCAGGACGACCAGGAACGCCATGCTGACCGACTCGTCGAGGGTGACCCGATCGGCGGGGTCGGCCGGAGCCTGATCGGGGATCGGCTCGGGAATCCACTCGCCGACGTAGCGCTCACGCCGCACCCGGGCCGAGCCGAGCAGATCGAGACAGATCCGGCTGGCGACCTTGGTCAGCCAGGCCCCCGGCGACTCCACCTCGTCCTGCTGCTCGCGGGTCAGGGCGTACCAGCGGGCATAGGTGTCCTGGACGACGTCCTCGGCGTCGGCCAGCGAGCCGAGCATCCGGTACGCCAGGTTGATCAACTGGCGTCGTTCGGCCGTGATGGCGCTGATGTCGGGAGTGCTCATACCGCTCCGACGATATAGCCGGCCGGAATGTGACCTGGGCCTCCCTGCCTCACATTCACAGCCGCTGCGTCGTCGGACTCAGTGAAAGTGAGTCACCCCAAGGACAGGACAAACCGATGCGCAAAATCTTCGCCGCCCTCGCGGGACTCCTCGTGCTGCTCGTCGTGGCGCAATTCTTCTTCGCCGCGAGCGGTGGCTTCAGCACCCGGCCGGGCGAGGAGGCGTACAAGGGGCACCACATGCTCGGCTACGTGCTGTTCCTCTGGCCGATCGTGATGATCGTCGTCGCGGCGATCGGCCGGATGCCCGGCCGGCTCATCGGCCTGACCGCGGTGATCCCGGCGCTGACAGCATTCCAGGTCGTGGTCGCGAAGATCGCCATCGGCATGCACGACAGCGGCAGCGGCACGGGCTCCGAGATCGTCTTCGGCCTGCACGGCATCGGCGGCCTGCTGACCGGCGTGTTCGCGGGCCTGATCCTGCGCCAGGCCCGGGCCCAGCTCAAGCCCACCGCCACCCCACCCGCCACCGCCTGACTGATCGGTCGCCGGCCGCCGGTGAGCAGCGGATCAGGGTTCCAGGTCGATTCAAGCCCCATGATTCGACCTGGAACCCTGATCCAGCCGAAAGGGAGCGTCAGCGGGAGAGTTGGGCGAGCGCGACGCGGACCAGGTCGGCGTTGTCGCGTACGGGATCGCCGTCCGGCCCGGCCAGCGCGTCTTCGAGGCCGATGCGGGTGGCGAGCCCGAGACGCCCGGCTCGGCCGATCAACGGCCACGCCGACGAGTTCTCGCCGTGCAGCAGCACCGGTGGGCGCAACGCGTACGCCCGCAGCCGGTCCAGGATCGCGTCGGCCTCGGCCTCGCACGTGTCGGCGGGGAAGTCGATGACCTCGACGAGGATGCGTAACACGTCCTGCGCGTGCCGCGAGCGTCCGAGCCGGTCGGCGTCGGCGAGCGACCACACGCCGGCCTCGACGGCGACTCCGGCGCTGTGCAGGATGTCGGTGAGGTCGTCGAATCCGGGCTCCGAAAGGTTCACCGAGGCGTAGTCGGGCAGGCCGTCCGGGTCGGCGTCGATCCAGCCCCGGATCAGGCGAAGACGCGCTGCGGCGTCTCCGTCGGTGATCCAGAGCCCCGTCGTGACGCCGATCGGCGTACCCGGGCAGGCTGATCGAACCGCGTGCACGGCTGCCGAGATGTCCGCGTACGCGAGGGATTCCTGGCCGTCGGCGCGGCGCGGATGCAAATGGATGGCGTCCGCCCCGGCCGCGACGGCATCCTGCGAAGAGACCGCGAGCTGCGCGGGCGTGATCGGGACGGCCGGGTGGTCGGCGGCCGAGCGACCGCCGTTGAGGCACACCTGGATGCGGCGGACGAGCGGCTCAGTCATCGGCGGCGGGGCCGTGGAATTCGAGGCAATGATCGTTGGGGTCGATCGCCTGGATCACCTTGGCGCCGATCTCGGCGAGCTGGCGGGCCTGTTCCGGGGTGAGCGCGTCGAAGACGTACTTGCGGACGGCCGCGACGTGGCCCGGGGCGGTGGCCACGACCTTGTCCCAGCCGTGGTCGGTGAGCAGCGCGAGGGTGAAGCGGCCGTCGTCCGGGTCGGGTTCGCGCCGGACCCAGCCGCGCTTCTCCAGCCGCCCGACGACGTGGGACAGCCGCGACAGCGAGCCGTTGGCGAGCACGGCCAGGTCGCTCATACGCATGCTGCGGCCGGGGCTTTGGGAGAGCCCCGCGAGCACCTGGTACTCGAAGTGGTTGAGGCCGGCGTCGCGTTGCAGCTGGGCGTCCAGTGCGAACGGGAGTTTGATCATGACCGCGTTCAGCGCCAGCCAGCTGCAGGTCTCCTCGCTGCTCAGCCAGCGAGCCTCGGCCGGGGTCCCCATGGGCACGATCGTACCCGGCGGCCCGATTTTCGACGGTTGACGCTTCAAGTAACTGCGGCTACGGTTCGCTTGAAGGTTCAAGTCATCGAACGAACGGATCCCCATGAACGTCGTGCTCTGGATCGTCGCCGGCCTGCTCGCGCTGGCATTCCTCGGCTCCGGGCTGATGAAGGTCAGCCAGACCCCGGCCAAGCTGGCCACCATGGGCATGGGCTGGGCGGTGGACTTCTCGCCGGCGGCGGTCAAGACCATCGGCGGGCTGGAACTGCTGGCCGCGATCGGGTTGATCCTGCCGGCCCTGCTCGACATCGCCCCGGTCTTCGTGCCGCTGGCCGCGCTCGGCCTGGTCCTGGTCATGATCGGCGCAATGGTGGTGCACGGCCGGCGCAACGAGAAGCAGGCCCTGCCGATCAACGTGCTCTTCCTGGTGCTCGCGGCAGTGGTGGTCTGGGGCCGATTCGGCCCGTACGCCTTCTGACCTCGAGCCACGGGGGACGCGACCACCACGGCGGTCCGTAGGATCTTCGGACATGCAGCGTGTGCACCGGCTCTACACCGTCGTGGTGTTCGTGATCCTGGCCTCGCTGGACAACGTCGCCGCCGGGCTGGTGCCGCCGCTGTACAGCCCGATCAGCTCCGACCTGCACGTGCCGGAGGCGGCGATCGCCGCGGTCACGGCGACCGGGTTCCTCGTCTCGGCCGTGGTGGCCGTCGGATGGGCGTACGCCGGGGATCACTTCAACCGGCGCTGGCTGCTGATGGCCGGCACGACGATCTGGGCCGCGGGCACCTTCGGCACCGCGCAGGCGCAGAACTACGGGGCGTTCTTCGCCGGGCAGCTCGTGGCGGCGGTGGGCCTCGGCGCGGTCGGCTCGGTCGGATTCTCGGTCGTCAGCGACCTGATCTCGCCCCGCCGCCGAGGCCTGATCATGAGCCTGTTCGGGCTGTCCCAGGGCGTCGGCACGCTCGCCGGAACGCTGATGGGCGGCGTGCTCGGCGCCGAGGACTGGCGTCGCCCGTTCACCCTGCTTGCGGTGATCGGCCTGGGCGCGACGGCGGCGTACCTGCCGACGGCCAGCATCCGCCGGGGGCAGAGCGAACCGGCGCTCAAGGAGGTCTTCGAGGCCGGCGGCGAGTACGACTACCGGATCAGCCGCGCCGACCTGCCGAAGATCGCCCGGCACCGGACCAACATCTGGCTGGTGCTGCAAGGTGTGACGGCGCAGCTGACCTTCGGCTCGCTCGTCTGGCTGCCCCGCCTGCTCCAGGCGAAGGCGGAGGCGCAGGGCTACCCGCAGGACACCGCGATCGTCATCGGCACCATCTTCGCCACGATCTTCCAGCTCGGCGGGGCGCTGTCGATCATCGGCGGCCTCGTCGGCGACCGGTTGCAGCGGCGTACGCCGAGAGGCCGGGCCCTGGTGGCGGCGGTCGGCGTCCTCGCCGGCATCCCGTTCTACGTGATCCTGTTCTTCCTGCCGCTCCAGGTCGACATCGCCGAGGACGCCGGAGCCGGTGGGGTCACGGCCAGCGTCCTGCGCAGCCTGGTCACCGAGCCGCTGATGGGGCTGGCTGCCGTGATGGCCCTGATCGCCCTCGCGCTGTCCTCGGCGAACTCGCCGAACTGGTTCGCCTTGATCGCCGACGTGAACCTGCCCGAGCATCGCGGCACCGTCTACAGCGTCGGCAACCTCGCCAACGGCGTCGGCCGGGCGGCCGGCAACAGCCTGGTCGGCGTCGTCTTCAGCGCGCTGTCGCGAGGGCTGCCCCCGCCGTGGAACTACGCGACCGGGCTCGCCCTGTTCCAGGTCTTCTTCCTCCCGACCGGTGTCATGTACTGGCTCGCCTCGAAGACCTCGCCCCGGGACATCGCCGACGTCGACCAGGTGCTGCACGAACGAGCCGAAGCGAGGGCCACTGCGTCGTGAAGCCGGCCCGCCCGAGGAGAGGCCCGGGTCACTGCGTCGTGAAGCTGGTCCGCAGCCGATAACGCGATCCGGCGTACGCGACGACCGACAGCAGCGCCGGCCGCCCCGCTGCCGACAGGACCACCTGGTGCAGGAAGAGCACGGCGGCGCCGTCGGTCAGCTCCAGGTGCCCGGCCAGCTCGGCGTCGGCGGGCCGGGCCTCGATCGCGACGTCGGCCCGGCCGAGCGCGACGCCCCGCGCGGCCAGTTCGGTGAACAACGACGCCTCGGTGAAATCCACCTCCACCAGCCCCGGCGCGAGGGCGATCGCCAGCAGCGAGGAGTCGACGGCGACGCGTACGCCGTTGAGCAGCCGGACGCGACGCAGGTGCAACAGCGGCGTCCCGGCAGGCAGTGCGAGTTCCTCCGCCTCGTCCAGGGTCGCCGGGCGTACCTCTTGGGTCAGGACCAGCGAACTCGGCGTCAGGTTCTTGCGGCGAGCCGTCGCGGTGAACGACTCCAGCTCCTGCGGCCACTCGCGGGCAGCCGCCTGCGGCTCGGCCACGAACCAGCCCCGCCCGTGCGAGGGCGTGACCAGGCCCCGTTCGTCCAGCTCGATCAGCGCTTTGCGCAGCGTCACCCGGGAGACGTCGAGGCGTTCGCAGAGCTCCCGCTCGGCGGGCAGGCGGTCGCCTGGGCCGAGCCCGTCGCGGGCGATCTGACCGAGGATCTGGTCCGCGGTCTGCGCCCAAAGAGGTGCGGCGGTCACGGCAGCGACAATACCACCGCATACCGATCTTGACGAAGTGCAGACCACCGCATACCTTTGCCGGGTGCAGGTGCTGATCTCCCATCTCGGCTACCCGGCGTACGGCCCCAAATCGGTCGTCGTCGCCGGGACGCCCAGCACCGCCGAACTCGTCGGGCCGACGCGTACGCCGTTGACGGTCGGGCCGGTGGAGCACGTCGACCGCTGGCACCTCGGCCCGTTCGCCCGGATCGACCTGCCGGTCAGCCTGCCGCCCGGCTCGTACCGCGTGGTGGCCGACGGCGTCGCGTCCGAACCCTTCGAGATCACCGCCGACCCGTACCTGGCCACGCTGCCCGACGTCGTCGGCTACTTCCGGGCCATGCGTTCCAGCGGCGCGATCGACGCCAAAGACCGCCACGCCGCGCTCTGGGACGACCCGCTCGGCCGGACCGTCGACGCGAGCGGCGGCTGGCTCGACGCCAGCGGCGACACCAGCAAGTTCCTCAGCCATCTCACCTACACCAGCACGATGAGCCCCCAGCAGATCCCGCTCTGCGTGTGGGCGATGCTGGTCGCGCATGCGGAGACCGGCGACCCCGCGCTGCTCGACGAGGCGATGTGGGGCGCGGACTTCCTGCGCCGCTTCCGGTCGCCCGACGGCTACTTCTACACCGGGGTCTTCGACGCGCTGACGAAACGGCTCGACGAACGGGTGGTCACCGCACCGCTGCAGGACTGCGTGCGTACGTCGCGATATCAGGCGGGCTATCGGCAAGGCGGCGGGCTGGCCATCGCGGCGCTCGCCCGCGCGTCCGCCCACGACGCAAGCCTGCTGCCCGTCGCGATCGGGGCCTTCGAACACCTGGAAGTCCACAACCGCGAGTACCTGTTCGACGGGCAAGAGTCCATCGTGGACGACTACTGCGCGCTGCTCGCCGCGGCCGAACTGCTCGCCGCCGGGCACGCCGACGCCGCACCGGCCGCCGAACGCCGCGCCCGCTCACTGCTCGCGCGCCGCGACGGCTGGTTCACCGTGGCCGGCCGCCCGTTCCACCACGCGGCCGAATCGGGCCTGCCGGTGCTCGCGCTCCAGCGGTTCGCGGCGGTCCAGTCCACCGCCACGTGGGCCGCTTCCGGTGCGCTCCAAGCGATGTCCGCGTTTCTCACGGGTACGCACAACGCCGCGAACCCGTTCGGTTATCCCCGGGCGGGCGCCTACTTCTTCCCTCACGTCAACGACACCGGCTATTGGTGGCAGGGGGAGAACGCGAACATCGCCTCTCTCGCGGCGGCGGCGTATGCCTGCGCCCGGCACGACGCCGGACGCCGGACCGAGCTGGTCGCCTTCGCCGAAGACCAGTTGGCCTGGATCGCCGGGCGGAACCCGTTCGACGTCTGCATGATCGACGGCAAGGGCCGCAACAACGCCGTCTACTCCGCCGACTTCCCGCCGAAGCCAGGCGGCATCGTCAACGGGATCACCTCCGGCTGGACCGACGAACAGGACATCGCGTTCCTTCCGCCGGACGCGCCCGCGGGTGACGCCTGGCGCTGGGCCGAGCAGTGGATCCCGCACTCAGGCTGGTATCTGCTGGCCGCGGCCACCGGAGCCGCCTTCCGAAAGGACACCACCGCATGACCCGCATCTCGTACGCCGAAGGCCGGGCCGCGCAGCCCGAGGCGCTGGATCGCATCGTCGGCCGCCTGCGCGGTTCGCTCGACCTGCCCCCGGTACGCCGTCCGCTGTTCTGCGGCATCGGCGCGTCGTACGCGGCTCTCGCCGTACCCGTCGAGGCGCTGCGCCGGTATGGCGTACCGGCGTATCGGGTGCTTGCGAGCGAGGTCGCCGAGTATCCGGCCGCCTTCGACGCCGACGTCCTGATCGCGGCGTCCCAGGGCGGCAAGAGCTCGGAGACGATCGCCGCGTTCGAGCAGACGCGGGCGGCGACAGTCGCGGTCGTCAACGTCGGCGACTCGCCGTTGGCGGTGCTCGCCGAGCATCTGGTCGGCCTGGGCGACGAGCCCGACTCGTACGCCTCCACCGTCGGGTTCACCGGCACGATCGTCGCTCTCGACCTCATCGCTGCGGCCGTCGCCGGCGACCCGGCCGCCGCCAAGAAGTGGGACGGGATCGGCGAACTCGTCCGCTCCGTTGGGCGTATCCCTGATGTGGCCTCTTTCGTGGCAGCGGACGTCGTGGGCTCCGGCGCTTCGCGGGCCTCCGCCGAGGAGGCCGCGCTGCTGTTGCGTGAGGTGCCCCGCGTGCCCGCCGCCGCCTCCGCGACGCGTAACTACCTGCACGGCGAGATGGAGTCGGCGGGCGGCACGCTGCACTTGATCTTCGGCGCGGACCGCGAGGTGGAGCTGGCCCGGACGCTCGCGGGCGCGGGCCATCAGACGGTGCTCGTCACGACCGCCGCCGTCGACAGCGACGGCAAGCTGTCGGTCGTGCGGCTGCCCGACGTGGACCCCGCCGTACGCGTCGTGCTGGAGACGGTGGTGGCGCAAGAACTCGTGGCGGTGCTGGCCGAGCAGCGCGGCGTCGTGCCCGAGCAGTTCGTCTTCGCCAACCATGACACCAAGCTGGGCGGCGTCGACCGGTCCGACTTCGAGGCAGCGTCATGATCGTCGGCGTGGACGTGGGCGGCACCAAGACGCACATCCGCTCGTCGTCCGGTGTGGACGTCGTGCTGCCGTCCACCGGATGGTCCGCACTGGACGGTGCGTCGTGGCTGCTCGAACGGCTTCCGGCCGGAGTGACGGCGTTGGCCGTCGGCGCGCACGGCGCCGAGGACCGCGCCCAGTGCGCCGCCTTGCGGGACGCGCTCGCGGCGGCGCTGGACGTGCCGGTGACCGTCGTCAACGACGGGGAGCTGCTACTCCCAGCGGCCGGCCTGCGATCAGGCGTCGCCGTCGTGGTCGGCACGGGTTCGATCGCGCTGCACGACGACGGTTCCGGCGGAGTGCACCGCGCGGGCGGCTGGGGCTGGATCCTCGGCGACGACGGCAGCGCGTCCGCCCTGGTCCGCGACGCCGCACGGGCCGTGCTCACCGCCGACGACCAAGGTCAGCCGCCCTCGCAGCTGGCCGACGTGCTGACGCAGTCCTTCGGCGTCGCCACCATCCTGGACCTGGCGTACGCGCTCGGCTCGGACACCGAGACCTGGGGCCGGCACTGCCCGGCCGTCATGAGCGCCTTCGCGGCCGGCTGTCCGCTCGCCGAGTCGGTGGTGACCGGTGGGGCGTCGTCGCTCGGGACCCTCGTCGCGACCTTCTCGGCTCGCGGGCTGGCCTTCGACGACGTCGTCCTCGGCGGTGGGCTGGTGACTGCTGTTCCGGCGTACTGGGCGCTCATCCAGTCCGCCGTCTCGGCAGCGGTCCCGTCCGCCCGCGTGCGCCTGCTCACGGCTCCGCCTGTCGCGGGCGCGCTCTCGCTCGCCCACTCCCTCGCTCGCTCCGCTCGCTAGCCCCCCGCCCGCCCCCCTTTCCGCGCGATCATGAACTATCGGTCGTGATCAACCGGCGTGTCGTGTCCCGGAGACCCTGATCAATCCCGCAACTCCCTGATCAACCCGCGTCGGGGCGGCCGCCCGGCCCGACGCGGCCGGTAAGCTGGACGAGGTGACGCTTTCGCACGAGGAACTCTTTCAGCGCTACGTCTACGCCGGTGCGATCCGCCGCGATCCCGACGCGCTCGCCGAGCTGTTCACCGAGGACGGCTGGATCGAGGCGCCGCTGCTGCCTGCGGGGCACCGCCTGCCCCGCCGCATCGAAGGCCGTGAAGCTATTCGTACGCAGATCGGCGCGTACCATCGCGAGCCCGCGTACAAAGCTCCGGTGGACGTGAGCCGATCTCGATACGTGCTGCATGAGACGGCAGATCCGGACGTCTTCATCGCCGAGATCGACACCGCGTTCGAGGGTGCCGCCGAGTCGATGTCGCTCGTGCAGATCTTCCGCGTGCGTGGTGGGCTCATCGAGTCGCTTCGCGACTACTTCGCCCCCGAACCCTGACCGGAGCTGATCCTCATGATCATCAGCATCGGGGCGATCGGATCCGTGCCCAGTGCACGGGCCGGCCCACGAAAGTCCACAGGGGACAGAAGCGAGCCGGCCCGTCCGAGTGTCACCAGTTCGACGAGCCCGGAACCTGAGGCAGGGGCTTCCACCACGGCGTGATCAGGTAGGCGATGCCACCCGATCCGCTGCCGACGGTGCCGTTGGCGCGTACGCGCTTGGTGCGCTGCCAGACCGTTTCCAGCTGGTCGCGCTTGTAGACGTTGCGCACCACGTCGTCCGAGGACGACGCCGGGTCGTTGACGACGACGTCACCGGTGGCGGTGAAGCCGACGATCACGAACAGGTGGCCGGAGGTGGAGTAGTTGGAGCCGTCCAGCTCGCTGGCGAGGAAGGACAGCGACACCACCACCGGGATGCCGTGCTTGATGAAGGTCTCGACCTCGTCAAGCGAGTGCATACGGGTCACGATCGCGTCGAGGCCCACGAACGAGGCCGCGTACGCGGTGTTGAAGGGCCAGTTGCCCGCCCCTTCGTACTGCGAGTCGTAGGTGCCCCGGGCGGCCGCGTCGACCTGTGGGTCGGCGTACGCCGGGTTCACCCAGGAGGTGTCAGGGGTGTAGCCGTAGTAGCTCACCACCATCTGGGTGGACGTCGGCGAGCACCAGGCTTCGCCGCCGCCGTCGTACTCGGGGTACTCGCCGCTGTGGATGTTCTGCGAGTACGTCGGCACCGCCAGTTCCTTGCCCCAGGCGATGTGCCCGGTGCTGAGCGGGACGGTGAATCGGTCCGGCACGTTGCTCGCCATCGCGCCCAGCTCCCAGACCCGCGGGCGCTGCACCTGACCCGGCTTCTTGTAGAGGGTCAGCCGCAGCTGGTAGTCGCTGAGCAGGACGCCCCGGGAGGCGTCGTCGATGGAGAAGGTGTCGGTCCAGATCGTCGAGTAGGGGTCGCCCTGGTCGTCGACGCTGGTCCGACGGATGTCACCGTCGCCGGAGGCCCAGATGCCCATGGTGTACCAGGGCGTCTGCTCTCCGTTCGTGTACGTGCCGTGCAGTTCGACCTTGATGAACGTGCCGGCCGGGGTGACGGCGTTCCACGAGGCGACCGCCTCGGTCGCGCCGAACCCGATGTCGTGCACCGGCGACGTCCAGGTCGAGTACTCGTAGGCGGCGGTGACGCCGGTGTGCGGGTCGGTGTAGTCGGTCGTGCCGGCCGCAACGCCCATGGTGACACCGGTTCGCAGCCCTGGGATCGCGAACGCGCCTTGCGACGTGCCCTGGGCCCAGTCCCGGTACGAGCTGATGCGGTGGTACTCGATCTGCTCGTCGTGCTGCACCGGCTTGGCCGCCACCGCCGGGGTGG
The DNA here is from genome assembly GCF_024172085.1 of Hamadaea flava. Taxonomy (NCBI): domain Bacteria; kingdom Bacillati; phylum Actinomycetota; class Actinomycetes; order Micromonosporales; family Micromonosporaceae; genus Hamadaea; species Hamadaea flava. The sequence continues at coordinate 8,205,226 of NZ_JAMZDZ010000001.1, forward strand.
CGGTGAGGCCGATGCTCAATACGCCCGCCGCGGCGAGCGTGAGGATGCGCCGTGCCATTGCTCTCCTCCCACGCAGATCCCACGGGGGATCGGGTCGATTCACTATCGACGTCGCAAAGGAATTTCGCTAGGGGTGAGACGGATGAAAATCCATAACCGATGTCAAGCACGCTTGACATCGGTTCGAGTGTCAAGCACGCTTTACACATGCGCGGTCTACTCTCGATGGTCCTGCTCCGCGAGCACCGACTGGTACGCACAGGAGCGGCTGATCGGCACGCTGAACTGCCGCTGACCTTCGAGGGGCACCGGTGGAACTGGAGCTGACCGGCAACGACGTCCGGGAACTGCGGATGCGGCGCGGGCTGTCGCAGGCCGACCTGGCGGCCGCGGTGGGAGTCTCCCGGCAGACCGTCAACTCGATCGAGACGGGCCGGTACACCCCGTCGTTGCCGCTGGCGATCGCGCTGGCCCGCTTCTTCGAGACCACTGTGGAGGAGATGTTCCATGTCAAGGAGCAGTAAGCGCACCGCGACGTACTGGACGATCCCGTCGATCTGCGTGGCGGCCGGGCTGGCGTACCTGGTGTCGGCATGGGTCGGCGGCCGGCCGGGGCTCGGCGTCGTGCTGCTGTCGGCGATGCTGGTCTTCGCCGGGATCGTGCTGCTCGCCGCGCGGCGGTCCGAGACGGTCCGGCATCTGCTGGACCGGCGAGACGAGCGGATCACCGCCATCGACCTGAAGGCCAGTGCGGCCGCTGGTGGCGTACTCGCCGTCGCGGTGGTGGCCGGTGCGGTCGTCGAGCTGGGCCGGGGCAACTCCGGGGAGCCGTTCACCTGGCTCGCCGCGCTCGGCGGAATCGCGTACGCGGCCGCAGTCATCGCCGGCCGCGTACGCGGTTGACCCCAGCAGATCAGGGATGTGGCGGCTTCCGAGGCCCTCGGTAGCCGCCACATCCCTGATCTGTCGCAAATGAGGGTCAGGATCTGCCGCCCAACAGCGTCAGGCGTCGCGGAGTCGGAACAGGATCGCTCCGGCGAGCACCGCTGCGGCGGCGTAGGCCGCGAGCACACCCAGACCGGCCCAGGGCCCGATGTGGGTGGTGGCCGCGAAGTCCCGGGTGGATTGGATGGCCAGCCCGGCGTCCATCGGCGAGAACCGGTGGATGCGATGCTGCCACTTGGCGTCGGTGATGAACATGGCGATCAGCGGCGAGCCGTAGAGCAGCGCCAGGATCGCCGCGATGGTGCCGCCGGTGTCTCGCAGGACGAACCCGAGCCCGGCGCTGATCAACGCGATCAGCCCCAGGTAGAGCACCGATCCGGCGTACGCCCGCAGGGTCAGGTGGTCCGCCAGCGACAGGTAGGCGTACCCGTTGGCGGGGGTGAACCCTTTGCCGGGCAGGACGGCGCGGGCGGCCAGCAGCGAGCCGGCCATTCCCGCCGCCCCGGCCGCCAGCGCCAGCCCGGTGACCACCGTGAGCTTGCTCAGCAGCACCCGGATGCGCCCGGGTGTCGCGGTCAGCGTCGGCCGGATCGTGCGGGTGGCGTACTCCGAGGTCACCGCGAGGGCGGCCAGGATCGCCACCGCGGCCTGCCCGAGGCGTACGCCCATCAGGCTCATCCGGGTCAGGTCCTCGTGGCATTCGCTGCGGCAGTGGTCGGCGTCGATCGATCCGGTGACCGCGAAGCCGAGGGCCACCGTCGCGACCACCGCGGCGAGCAGCAGCCATCCGGTGCTGGGCAGGGATCGCAGTTTGGTCCACTCCGCTCGCACGGTCCTCACACGTCCCTCCGCCGCAGCGACCACCAGGCCAGCCCGAGCGCCACCGCGGTGTACGCCGCGACCACGCCGATGCCCGCCCACGGCCCGATGAGTGCCCACGGTTCGGCGAGGGTCAGCGTCGGGGGTTTGGCCCGCTGCGTCGCCATGCCGCCGGCGAGGGTGGTGTACATGAGCAGTCTCGGCAGCGTGCCGGGCAGGATCGAGCCGACGATGATCGGCAGGATCACGAGCACGATCGTCAGCGTGATCGCCCCGGCGCTGTGCCGCAGTAGTACGCCGACAGCCATCGCGAAGACGGCGAGCAGCGCCATGAACGCCGCCGACAACAGCAGTACGCGGATGACGACGGGGTCGGTGATGGACTCGTCCGGGAAGGCAGGCGGGGCGAAGCCGTTCTTTCGCAGCGCCGGGCGGGCGATCAGATACCCCGCGACCACTCCGACGAGGCCCAGGGCGAACGCGGTACCGCCGAGGACCAGCGCCTTGGCGGCGAGCACCCGGCCTCGCCGGGGTTCGGCGGCGAAGGTCGTGCGGATCATGCCCCGCCGGTACTCCGACGTGGCGTACAGGACGCCGACGGCGATCAGGGCCATGACGCCCGCGATGACGCCGAGCAGGGAGGCTTCCACCGGGTCGTCGTTGAAGTCCTGCGGGCCGATCCGGCCTGCGCCGGTCACCGTGTAGGTTCCGCCGGACTCTTGGAACTCTGTCGGGTTGGGTGCGCCCGACTTCACCTCCCGGCCCTCGTCGCCCGGTTGCCGGACCGCACCGGTCTGCCAGGTGGACGCCGTCGCGCCGGTCAGGGTGATGCCTTCGAAGGTGGCGGTCGATCGCGTCATGTGCGCGGCCACCGACGATCCGCCCGCGCCCCGGGACACGTAGAGGGTGGGCGAGGAGGCGACGTAGAACCCGATCTCGGCGGTGGCCGGCAGATGGGCCGGGGTCACCTCGCCGATCTTCGCCCAGGTGTTCCCGTCGGCCGACTGATACGCCGAGATCACGTTCCCCGACCGGGTGAGCCGCAGCCATTGGGGGGCCGTCGAGGACTGCCCGGCGACGTCGGTGTGGAAGTCGGACTGCAGGCGTACGCCTTGGCTGGAGTTGACGAACACCGCCGCGTAGGAAGAGCCGGACGTCGTGCCGTCTTTGATCAAGATGCCGGCCGAGGTCCCGTTCCACGGCGACGGATCGTCCAGCTTGGTCATCATGCTGTCGCCACCGGGGAGTTTGCGTTCCGGCGGTTCTTCCTGCCGGTTCAGCGAGCCGACCTTGACGGTGAGGGAGACATCGCCGGTCGCCGGCTGGTGGACGTAGGCGAACGCGTCGGCGACCGGAGCACCGGTGGGTCCGACGACGAAGTTGGGCTTGTCGTTGATGTCGGTGTCGGACCCGTTGGCGCCGAGCAGGCTGATGCCGATGGTCAGCACGGCCGCGCCGAACAGGGCGATCACCCAGCGGTTGACCGAGCGCAGTTTGACCCATTCCGCCCGCAGCAGGCCGCCGAAGCCCCTCATCGGCTCGCCTCCTCGACCGCCGTGCCGTCGGCCGGAGCACCGGCTGAGGCGGGAGTGAACTCCACCGAGGAGCGCGTCAGCTCCATGTACGCCTCCTCGAGCGAAGCGCGGTGTCGTCGCAGTTCGGTGAACGAGACCCCGCCGCCGGTGAGCAGGCCGCCGATCCCGTCCGGCGGCAGCCCCTCGACGATGACGGTGTCCGAGCCGGTGACCGACACGGTCGCCCCGGCGTTGGCCAGCACCGTCATCGCCTCCGTACGCTGCGCGGTGCGTACCTCGACGCGGTCCTTCGACGCGGCGGCCAGCAGTTTGGCGACGCTGGTGTCGGCGACGAGCTTGCCGCGCCCGATGATGACCAGATGGTCGGCGGTGTCCTCCAGTTCGCTCATCAAGTGGCTGGACACGAGCACGACCCGTCCTTCGGCGGCCAGCGACCGCAGCAGGCCCCGGATCCACACGATGCCGTCCGGGTCCAGCCCGTTGACCGGCTCGTCGAGCAGCAGCACCGGCGGGTCGCCGAGCAGCGCGGCGGCGATGCCGAGCCGCTGTTGCATGCCGAGCGAGTATGTGCCGGCCCGGCGCTTGCCGGCCGATGCCAGGCCGACCTGGTCGAGCACCTCGTCGACCCGCTTGCGGGAGATGCCGTTGCTGTGGGCCATCCACAGCAGATGGTCCCGGCCGCGCCGGCCCGGGTGCACCGCGCCCGGTTCGAGCAGCGCGCCGACGTGGGTCAGCGGCGCGCGCAGCGTCCGATAGTCCGCCCCGCCGACCAGCGCGGTTCCGCCGTCGGCCGCGTCCAGGCCCAGGATGAGCCGCATCGTCGTGGACTTGCCCGCCCCGTTGGGGCCGATGAAGCCGGTCACCTCACCGGCTCGCACGGTGAACGACAGCCCGTCGACCGCGACCGCGCCGCGATAACGCTTGCGCAGGTCGCGTACCTCGATGGAAGTTTCCATGCCGAGCACGCTAGGTCGGGTGGTGCACCGAAGGCGTCACGCGCGACCGTGGTCTTGCCGCGGCCGCGTCCCTCCCATAGGGGATGGGCGCACCCCTGGAGCGGAGGACGACAGTCGGCGCAACCGCAGGTAAGAATGGCTGCCGTGAGGTGGACGGGAAACGTGGCGGCGGGCTGGCCCGCGATCGGCGCCGCCATCCTGGGCACCGCCGCCGTCGCCGAGAGCGCCGTGCGTACCGCTTCTCATCCGGACATGGCCGGCTTCGCGGCGCTCGCCACGCTCGCGATGGTCGCTCCGCTCGCGCTGATCCGCGTGTGGCCCGGCACGGCGGCCGCCCTCTCGGCGTCCGCGTGCCTGCTCGGGCTGTTCCTGGGCGCTTTCCCGCCCGCCGCCGGGCTCGCGGCGCTCACTCTTCTCTACCTGACTACGGCGATACGCCGAAAGCCGTGGACGGGTCTGGTGCTGGTCCTGCCGTTCGCGGCGTACGCCGTCGCGCCCGTGGCAGCCGATCAGCCCGGTGGGCGTACGCTCGCCGTCGTCCTCTTCGCGGTCACCGGGCTCGCCGCGGCCGGGGGAGCGGCGTACCGGGCGCGGGGTGAGGCGCAGCGGCAGGCCGCCGCCGATCAGGCCGTCCAGGATTCGCTGCTGGAGCACATCGCCCGGGGCGAACGGGCGCGGATCGCTCGCGAACTGCACGACGTCGTGGCGCACCACATCTCGATGATCGCGGTGCAGGCGGAGGCGGCCCGGCTGACGACGCCCGGCATGCCGCCCGAGGGGGCCAAACGGCTCGTCGCCATCGGCGACACCGCCCGGACGGCGCTGACCGAGATGCGACGGCTGCTCGGTGTCCTGCGGGAAGACACGGCGTCCGCCCCGATCAGCCCGGTCCGCCGCCCACAGCCCACCCTGCAGGACCTCACGGAACTGCTGGACGAGGTACGCGACCTCGGCTCCGGGAGCGCTCGGCTCATCGTGTCCGGCTCGGTCGCACCCTTGGATCAAGGGATCGAGCTCACGGCGTACCGCATTGTGCAAGAGGCGCTGACGAACGCCCGGCGGCATGCCGCGGGTGCCGCAGTGGACGTGGAGCTGCATTATCGGCCGGACGCGTTGCTGGTGCGGGTGCGCGACAGCGGGCCGGGACGCAGCGCGGGCGTGCCGGGACACGGACTCGCCGGAATGCGTGAGCGGGCCGCGATGGCCGGCGGGCGGTTGATCGCTGGGCCTGGTCCCACCGGGGGCTTCGTGGTGGAGGCGGTTCTGCCGGTGGCGAAGGGAGATCAGTGAGCGTCACGCGCATCGTCGTCGTCGACGACCAGGAGGTGGTGCGGGCCGCGTTCGCCGCGTTGCTGGCGACGCAGCCGGACTTCGCGGTCGTCGGGGCGGCGGCCGACGGCGCGCAAGCCGTCCGGGTATGCCGTGAGCAGCGGCCCGACGTCGTCCTGATGGACGTGCGGATGCCCGTCGTCGACGGCATCGAGGCGACCCGCCGCGTGCTGGCCGACGGCGGAGACACCCGGGTCGTCATCCTCACCACGTTCGACCTGGACGAACACGTCTACGACGCGTTGGAGGCGGGCGCGAGCGGCTTCCTGCTCAAGGACGTCACCGCCGAGCGTCTGTTCGACGCCGTACGCGTCGTCGCCGCCGGCGACGCCCTCCTCGCCCCGGCGGTGACCCGCAGGCTCGTCGCGGAGTTCGCCCGATTGCGCGTACGCCGTCCAAGCCCGCCCACGAGTCTGTCCACATTGACTCCCCGGGAGACGGAGGTGCTCCGGCTGATCGCCGAGGGGCTGTCGAACCCGGAGATCGCCGCCCGGCTGGTCGTCGGCGAGGAGACGGTGAAGACGCACGTCAGCCGGGTGCTGGGCAAACTCGGTCTGCGCGACCGAACCCAAGCCGTCGTCCTCGCTTACGAGTCCGGCCTGATCGTCCCCGGCGGGCCGGCTTTCTAGGGCCGGCCCGCCGCAGGTACGTCAGGCGTCCCGCCTCAGGCGGCAAGGCCCCGTTCGACGGCCGCGATGATCTGCGGGCGCAGCTCCTCGGGGCGGATGATGGCGTCGACCGAGCCGACCTCGACCGCCCGCTGGATGCTGTGGACCCGGTCGAACTCCGCCGCGACCTCGCCGAGCTTCTCCGCGCGTACGCTCGAGCGCACCTCGGTCAGCTGACTGATCAGGGCGGCCCGCTCGGCCCCGGAAGCGGCCGCGATCGCCTTCTCCAGGTCGGTCACCCGCACGTCCTTCGCCGTACGCCCGTTGACGTCACCGACGAACACGACGGCCGCCGCCGGGGCGCCGCCGATGACCGAGGCGAACGAGCCGTCCACCGCGAGCACCGTCATCGACGGGTTGAGCGCCTTGGAGAAGACCACGAACGCGCCGCCGTGGTAGCGGGAGATCACGGTGAAGACGATCGGCCCCTGGAAGTTGACGATCGCCCGGCCGATCTCCGCGCCGTACTCCAGCTGGAGTTTGCGCATCGACTCCGGCGAGCCGTCGAACCCGGACAGGTTCGCCAGCACCACCAGAGGCCGGTTGCCGCTGGCGGCGTTGATCGCCCGGGCGGCCTTCTTCGACGACTGCGGGAACAGGGTGCCCGCCGTGTAGGTGTCGGGGCCGTCGGTGGGCGGGAACCCGCGCCGCGACACCGAGCGGGACTCGATGCCGAGCAGCGTCACCGGGATGCCACCCAGGTGGACGTCCTGCACGACGGCGGTCTCGGCGTCGGCCATGCCGGCCCAGCGCTCCAGGACCGCGTGATCCTGGTCGGCCAGCGCCCGCATGAGCGAACGGATGTCGAACGCCTTCTTCCGGTCCGGGTTGCGCTCCTTGGAGAAGATCTCCCCGACCGTGGTGAAGTCGCTGTCAGGCATCGAGTGCGGGTAGCCGGAGACGTCACGGTCGGTCGGGTCGGTGGTGGCCGCCCGGCGCGGCCGGGTCTCCCCGGGCGCGACGTACGCGTGGTCGTAGTGCGCCATCAGCACCTCGCGGGCGCCCCGCAGGTCCGGCGCCCAGTACTGGGCCTGCCCGTTCGGGCCCATGACCCGGTCGTAGCCGCCGATGCCGAAGTTGTCCTCGGCCGACACGCCGCCCGAGAAGTCCAGCGACTGCTTGCCGGTGAGCACCATCGCCGAGTCCGGCGTCATCACCAGGATGCCCTTGGTGTGCATGAGCATCGTCGCCTCGGCGTTCCAATACGGCTGGGCGCCGACGGTGATCCCGGCGACCACGATGTTGATCTCGCCGCCGGCCTGGGTGAACTCGACGATCCGCTTGAGCGCGGCGGCCACCCAGTCCATGTTCTCCGTGCCGGAGTCCATCGAGATCCGGGCACCGGCCGACAGTGCGAACCAGTCGAGCGGGACCCGCATCCGCTCGGCCAGGTCGAGCGCGGCGATGACCCGGGCACATTCCGGCTCGGAGAGCGCGCCGAGCGCCTTGGTCGGATCGCCGAGCAGCACGACCCGGGTGACGCCCTCGGGATACCGCTCGGTCGGCGTACGCACGACGCCCGCGACCAGGCCCGCCTTGTTCTGCCCCTTCGGCCGGTCGACCGGGACCAGCGCGCCGGTGTCGTCGAGGTCGTGCTCGATGAACGTGCCGTCCGTCCCGGCGAGCATGTCGGTCAGCTCGTACGGATACGTCGTGCCCCGGCGGCGGGCCGCCAAGACCTTCTGCCGGTAGTCGTCGAGCGGCTGGATCGGCTCGTTCGTCGGCTCCGCGGCCGAGATCTGCATGCCCTGGTCGTAGGAGATCTTGACGGCGATCTCGATCAGCTCACCGGTCGCCTCGTCCCGCTGGCGGCCGATGAACAGGACCTCCTCCAGCCCCGCGCCGGCCGTGATCGGCAGTACACGGTGCGCCACGTCGTTCAGCTCGGCGACGCTCAGCTCGATCGGCGGCCACACGTAGAGCGTGATCCGGTTGGTGTCGAACCGCTTCTTGGCCGGCCGCTGGGCCTGCGCCTTGCGGATGGCGTCGAGGCAGGCGTCGAGCGCGCCTTCGACGGCGGGCAGGGCGACGATGCGGCCCTCCCCGTCGCGCAACGGGGTCAGGTCGCGGACCTGGGCCATCGCCGCGATCCGCTCGTCGGCCGGGTTGTCCGGCGCGACGCAGTGGAAGACGTAGACCTCCTCGTCGGCCGAGGGCAGCCGGTTCAGCGTGAAGTTCCGCAGCCGCGGCAGCTGCAGACGCTGGGCGATCAACGGGTGCAGCCCGCGGATGACCAGGTCCTCGCCGGACCCGGGCAGGAAGGTGAAGTGGTGGTGCATGGCGGCGCCGGCGTCCCCGGCGACCGTCATGGTGACCCGCTGGACGACGTCGAGCAGCCCGGCCTGGTCGAGGATCTGGCGCAGCGTCGCCGCCATCGTGTCGGCGTCGGGCTGGTGGTCCCACGTCACGTAGACGTCGGCCACGGTGTCCTGGGTGGACAGCGCCGCGACCTCGGCGAGCGCGGCGGGCAGGTCGGCGTGATCGGCCGCGGTCGCCACGAGCCGGAAACGCCCGCCGTCCCGGTCGTACGCCGCGGTGAAGAACGCGGCGCCGGCCCGGTCGGCGCAGGTGGCCTCGATCAGGCCCCGGTTGCCGTAGTAGCGGCGGCTCAGCACCTCCAGCATCGGGCCGTGGTCGGCGCCCGGCCGGCCGATCCGCTGGCCGAGGAGGCGTACCAGGGGCTCGGGGGTGGCGACCATCTTGGCGATGCGCTCGCCGCGGTCGGCCGCGTCCGGGTGCTCGTCAAGGTAGCGAAGGTGGCCGCGGACGTCGGCGTACACCTCGGCCCGCTTGCGGCGCAGCATCGGCTGGGCGGCCCAGCGGAACACGATGCTGCGCGCCAGGTCGGCCACGGCCGGGAAACGCAGCTGTGTCGCCGCGATCAGGTGCTCCAGCGCCTGACCCACCTGCTCGCGCAGGTTCTCCGGCGGCAGCGGCTCGGTCAGCCACTGCTGGAGGAACGTGACGATGACCGAGACGTCGGCCGCCGCGCGCTGCTGCGCCAGGAAGATCCGGAACACGGCGTCTTCCAGCTCCGGCGTACGCTCAAAGTCGTCGATGCCGTAGTGCGCGAGCGCCCGGGCCAGCCGGGTGCGGAAGGTCTCCGACAGCCCGGCCCGCTCGACATCGAGGCTCTGCAGGTAGGTGTGGAAGTACTCGCGGGGGCTGTGCACCCGGGTGTCGGCCTTGTTCTCCTCGCCGGCCGGCCGGTTGCGGCTCAGCTCGGACAGGTCGGCGAAGACCTGCAGCAGCCCGGCTTCCCGGCGCAGCGGCCGATATCCCAGGTCGACCCGGGCGGCCAGATAGCTCGACAACGCCCGCCGCTCGTCGCGCGGATCGAGGTCGTAGCCGAGCAGCAGGCTGGTCAGGTCGGCGATGCCCCGGGTCACCCGCTCCTCGATGGTCCGGTCGGTCGGCTCGGCCGGCAGATCGAGGTCGACCGCCTCGGACTCGACGACCTCGGTCGCCGTGTCGTCGCCGATCGGCTCCAGGCGCAGCAACGGCGCACCGGTCTCGACCTGGCTGCCGACCGAGACCAGGCACTCCTTGACCCGAGCCTTGACCGGCGAGCGCAGGACGGTCTCCATCTTCATGCTCTCCAGGACGAGCACGGGCGCGCCCGCCTCGACCTCGTCGCCGACCGCCAGCGGGGTCGCGACCACCAGCGCGGGCGCGGGGGAGCGCAGCACGCCGCCCTCGTCGTGGCTGACGCGGTGGGTCACGCCGTCGACCTCGACCAGGTGGATCGGGCCGTGCGTGTCGGTGACGAGCCGGTAGCGGCGGCCGTTGACCACGATGCGGCCGGTGTGCTCGTCGAACCGCTCCAGCTCGACATCCACAGTGGAGGAATCGCCGTCGCCGACGCAGACGCGGAACCGCCCCGGACCGGTCTGCGCCACCGTCACCCGATAGGTCGCGCCACGCAGCTTCAGATCGATCGGACGGCCGCTCTCGTGCTGCACCTGCGGACGGCCGCCGTGCGCCGTCGACAGCAGCCGCTGCCGCTCGACCGTCGCCTCGTCCTCGTACGCCTCGATCGCGGCGGCGGCCAGCGCCACCCCGGAGTGCTGGGTGGACACGAGCCGGCCCTCGGCGCGTACGCGGTCGATCCAGCCGGTGTCGGCGCTGGCGTCGATCACCTCGGGCTGGTCGAGCAGGTCGAGCAGGAAGCTCTTGTTGGTCGCGCCGCCTTCGATGATGACCGTGGTCTCGGCGACGGCCCGGCGCAACCGGCCGAGCGCCTCCTCCCGGGTCCGCCCGTACGCGATGATCTTGGCGATCATGGAGTCGAAGTCGGCCGGGATGACGTCGCCCTCGCTGACCCCGGTGTCCACCCGTACGCCGGGACCGGCGGGCAGGGTCAGCCGCTCGATGCGGCCGGGGGACGGGGCGAAGTCGCGATCCGGGTCCTCGGCGTTGAGCCGCGCCTCGACGGCGTGCCCGATCTCGGTCGGTACGCGGTCGCCCAGCCGGCCGCCGCCCGCCACGTGGATCTGGGCCTTGACCAGGTCGAAGTCGGTGGTCGACTCGGTGATCGGGTGCTCGACCTGCAGCCGGGTGTTGACCTCCAGGAAGGCGAACAGCTTCTCACCCGGGTGGTACAGGAACTCGACGGTGCCCGCGCCTCGGTAGTCCACCGCCAGGGCCAGCCGCTCGGCCGCCCCCTTCAGCTCGGCGACCTGCTCGGGGGCCAGCACCGGCGAGGAGGACTCCTCGATGACCTTCTGGTTGCGCCGCTGCACCGAGCAGTCGCGTACGCCGAGCGCCCAAGCGGTGCCCTGACCGTCCGCGATGACCTGCACCTCGACGTGGCGCGCCCCGGTGACCAGGCGCTCCAGGAAGACGATGCCGCTGCCGAAGGCGCGTTCGGCCTCCAGGCTGGTCCGCTCGTACGCCTCGGTCAGCTCGCCGTCGCTGCGCACGACCCGGATGCCCCGGCCGCCGCCGCCGGCGGTCGCTTTGAGCATCAACGGGTAGCCGATCTCGGCGGCGGCGCGCTTGGCCGCCTCGAGCGTCTCGACGGCGCCCCGGCTCCACGGCGCGACGGGCACGCCGACCTCTTCGGCGATCAGCTTCGAGCCGATCTTGTCGCCCAGTCGGCGCATGGCCTCCGGGCTCGGGCCGATGAAGGTCACGCCGATCTTCTCGCACATCTCGGCGAAGGCCGGGTCCTCGGCCACGAAGCCCCAGCCGACCCAGGCCGCGTCGGCGCGGGTCTCGATCAGCGCGCGTTCCAGGACGGCATGGTCCAGGTACGGCCGGGCCGACGCGGGCCCGATGCAGAAGCTCTGATCCGCCTCGCGGACGAAGGTCGCGGTGCGCTCGGCCTCGGTGTAGAGGGCGATGGTCTCGATCGGCGGAGCCCCGTCCGTCGCGTTGAGCTCGCGGACGGCGTGGATGAGCCGCATCGCGGCCTCTCCCCGGTTGACGATGGCGATACGGCTGAACACCGAGTAAGCCTCCCAAAGCTTCGTACGCCGATGGACGGGGCCTCCCGGGTTGTGGAGGGGTCCGAGGCAGGGCCTAAGTCAACCTTCGCGGTTACTCATCAGTAGCGAATCGTTGGACTCGCCAGCTCGGGTGGGCGAAAATTGTGGGGATCCTCCAACAGAAGGTGTGGGATTGGTCAGTCCGGCCGGGGTGGACATCCACGGTCGTCACGAGCGGGCCACCCGCTCCCAGCTCGCTGAGCAGGGCGTCCGAGCGGTGCGTACGGCGTCAGGCGAGCGGCTCGGCAGTGTTCTCCCGCAGAATCTGGCGCATGGCCCGGATCGCGACGATCAGAATCCAGACCGGTAGGACGACACCTGCGATGAGCGGCAAGATGCTTTCGGATCAGGTGAGCAGGGTGGTCGCCGTGACCGGGGTCAGGCCGCGCTTGCGCAAGGCCGCGATCAGCTCGGGTAACGCCTCGACGGTGCCGGGATGGCCGAGGTGCAGGCTCACGATCGATCCATTGTGTACGCCGTCCAGCGTGGTCCGGACGACGGCGGCCGGACCGGGATCGGTGTAGTCCAGCGAGTCGACGTCGTACGCCAAACAGGTCGGGTATCCCGCGCGCTGGGCCTGCCGCTGGAGGGCGGCCGACGCCCGGGGTGTCTGCGAGGGCCGGAACCAGCGCCCGGCCGAACCGGTCAGCCGGCGGAGCACGTCGGCGCAGCGGGTGATCTCGGCGTACTGGGCGGCGGTGGGCAGGCTGCTGATGTCGGCGTGAGAGTAGGTGTGGTTGCCCAGCTCGTGACCGCCGTCGAGGATGGCGCGGGCCGACGCCGGGTGCTCGTCGAGCCAGCTGCCGACCGCGAGGACCGTCACCGGCGCGTCCAGCTGCGCCAGGACGGCCAGCGTTGTGCGTACCAGTTGATCTTCGCCTTGGCCGTGGAAGGTGAGCGCGACCTGCGCGCGGTCGCGCGGGCCGTGGACGATCTCGCCGGGCCGGGGTGACGGCGAGGGCGACGCGGACGGTGCGGCCGACGGACTCGGGCTGGGGGTCTGTGCCTGGGGTTCTGCGCCGCAGCCGGCGAGCGTGAGGGCGCCCGCCGCGAGTGCCGCGCGGCGGGTGAGCTGCATGCACGCCAGCGTAGGCCGGGCCGGTGCGGTGACCGGCCCGGCACGCCGGACTCCTCCATACCTGGGCGTGGCACGGGATGGCGCACGCGACTTGCCGCCTGGTTCACCATCGGCGAGGATGAGGCGACGGAACGTGACGGAGGCAGGGATGGTGATTACGACCTCGGCGTACCTCCGGCTGCCGCTCGACCACACCGCGCCCGCGGCCGCCCGGCACGGCGCCAAACCCGTCCTGATCGGCTGGGGCTGCACCGACGAGACCTGGCTCGGCGACGCCGCCGTGGTCATCAGTGAACTGGTCTCCAACGCGGTCATCCACGCCGACGGCTGCGTCGAGTTGAGCTTGGAACTGCGCGGCGGCCGAGTGGTCTGGATCGGCGTCGCCGACACCTCCTCAACCGTCCCGGTGCGCCGAGTCGCCACCGTCGACGGCGGACACGGGCTGGCCATCGTCGAAGACCTCACGGCCCGGCTGCACGTGCAGCGCTACCACCGCGGCAAGCGAGTCTGGGCGGTCCTGCGCCCCTGCCCCCTGGGCATCTAGCCCGCTGGGATGGGCGGAAGTTCTCATCGTCTTCTCATCAGGCTCTGGGCAAGGTTGGAGCGTGCCCGATTCCTCCGACGCCCGGCGCAAGCCGGTGACCGAGCGCCGTCCCCCGGCGCGGGTGCCCTCCAGCGTTCGCTGGACGGCACGGTTCCTGGCTCTCGCCGGTGTCGTCGACCTGCTGACCGTTCTGCTGCCGCCGGCTCGATACCGGCTGAGCCTGCTCACCGAGGTCGTGCCCCTCACCGGGGTGCAGACCGCCCGGGCCGCCACCGCGGCCGTCGGCCTCCTGCTGATCTATCTCAGCGTCGGGCTGCGGCGTCGCACTCGCGAGGCCTGGTTCCTGGCGGTCGCCCTGGCCTTGGTGAGCGCGGCGCTGAACGTGCTGAAGGGGCTGGATCTGGACGCGGCCGCCATTTCGGCGGGCCTGCTGGCCGCTCTCCTGGGCGGCCGGCGGGACTATTGCGCGGCCGTCGAACGGACCAGCCGATGGCGGGCACTCGCGGCGCTGGCCGGATTCGGGGCAGCGGGCCTGGCGGTCGGGGTGGCGGAGATCGCCGTCCGGTCCCGTGCCCTCGAACCCGGCCAGTCGCCGCGTCTCTGGGTGGTCGACGCCGCGGAGGGAATGGTGGGGGTTACCGGCCCACTGCGGTTCACCCGCCCGGCGGTGGCCGACGCGGTGTCGCTGACCACCGGGACGATGGGGCTGCTTGCGGCGGCCGTCGCCCTGGTGCTGTTGCTGCGCCCGCTCGGCCGCCGCCCGGGGCATACGCCGGACGACGTCGAACGCATCGGCCGGTTGCTGGCCACGCACGGCCGCCAGGACTCGCTCGGCTACTTCGCGCTGCGGCCGGACAAGTCGGTGATCTGGTCGCCGACCGGCAAGGCCGGGGTGGCGTACCGGGTGATCTGGGGGGTCAGCCTCGCGTCGGGGGATCCGATCGGCGATCCCGAGGCGTGGCCGGGTGCGGTCGAGGCCTGGCTCGCCGACTGCCGCCGTAACCGGTGGACGCCGGCGGTGCTCGGCTGCGGCGAACGGGCTGGTCTCGCGTACGCCAAGCAGGGGCTGAACGCCATCGAACTGGGCGACGAGGCGCTGGTGGACGTGGCGGAGTTCGCATTGGACGGTCGTTCGATGCGGGCCGTACGCCAAGCGGTCGGCCGGGTCGAACGGGCGGGCTACACCTGCCACCTGGCCCGGCAGCGGGATCTGTCGCCGGACATGCTCGCCGAGGCCCGGCGCGCCTGCCACCAGTTACGCGACGGCGAGGTCGAACGCGGCTTCTCCATGGCGCTGTCCCGGGTCGGCGATCCGGCCGACGGCGACTGCCTGCTGGTGCTGGCCCGGGATGCCGACGGCCGGCTGCGCGGCCTGCTCCAGTTCGTTCCGTGGGGGGACGACGGGCTGTCGCTGGACGTGATGCGTCGGGATCGGGCGGCCGACAACGGGCTGATCGAATACATGGTGGTCACGGTGCTTCGGCAGGCGGCCGACCTCGGAGTCAGTCGCGTGTCGCTGAACTTCGCCGTGCTGCGGTCGGTCTTCGCCCGAGGCGACCGGCTGGGCGCCGGGCCGGTGCTGCGCCTCTGGTACCACGTCCTGATGCTGGCCTCGCGCTACTGGCAGCTCGAATCGCTGTACCGGGCCAACGCCAAGTACCTGCCGAGGTGGCAGCCGCGATACCTCTGCTATCCGTCGATGGCGGACCTGCCCCGGATCGGTCTGGCCGCGCTGCGGGCCGAGGCGTTCCTGACCATGCCGCCGATCCGGCTGCGGCCGCGTACGCTGCCCGAGGTGGCGACCGCGAAACAGGTGGCCACGTGGGGCTGACCAGTCTCACGCTGCTCGCCGTGGCCTTCGTCGCCACTGCCGCCGCCCTGGCCGGTCTGGTGTTGCTCTGGCGGCGGCTGCGCGGCCCGCTCGTCGTGCTGCGGGTCGCCGGCATTGTGGTGGCCGAGACCCTGCTGTTGGCCTCGATCGGGTTGACCGTGAACCGGGCCGGCGACTTCTACCCGAGTTGGGCGTCGCTGCGCGGCGAGACCACTCCGATCCAGCAGTCCACCACCCAGGCCGTACGCCTCAGCCCGGAGCTGGCCGCGCAGGCGGCGTCGGGACGGCAGAACGGCCTGGTGTTCCCCTGGCATCCGGCGGGGGAGCGCGCCTGGCGCCTGGCCGGGTCACCGGTCGCGTACCTCCCGCCGGAGTCCTTCCAGGAGGACGGCCTCGCAGTCCCGGTGATCGTCGTCGAGTCGACGGCCGCCGTTCCCACCGACGCCGCGATTCCGGGGCTGGCCAGGGCGGCGGGTGAACCCGTGGCCCTGGTCTTCGTCCGGCTCGGCCCGAAGACCCCGATCCCGGTGCTCGCGATCGGGCTGGGCCGGGACCTGCCCGCCACGCTGCCGGTGCTGGGTCACGGCTGGGCGCTCGTCGGGTCCGGCTCGGCGGCTCTGAGCCTCTGGCAGGCGGGCCAGCAGCGGTTCGTCGCGCTGGCTTTGACCCCGCAACCGGATCAGGCGACTGTCCACAGGGCACAGTCGGCGGTCCGCACCCGGCTGTGGACCGGCCCCGACCTCACCGGCGCGCTGCGTTGGGCAGGCACGCAGACCCCGCCGCCGTTGCGGCCACCGGTCGCGCTGACGCCCCTGCCTGCGCCGTCCGTCTCGCCGCAGTCCGTCTCGCCGCCGGTTTCGGCGACGCCCACCGTCTACCGGCTGGGCGTTGATCATGGACTTTCCGGTCACGACACACCGCCGACACCACGGTCAACTCCATGATCAACGCGCCGATCGGCGGGGCGAGCGGGGGGAGGGGGATGGGGTGGCGCCGGACGGTGAGGTGACTCAGGTCGTCGCGTTGGCGGCGACGGTGCTGGTCGCGATCGCGACGGCGGTCGGCTGGGATCGGCTGCGCGGCCGGGCGGCTCTTCCCCTTCGGGTGACAGCGGTCGTCGCCTGCCTCGTGACCTCCGTCGCGGCGGGCTTCGTCGCGGTGGATCGGACGTTCGAGTTGTACGGCTCCTGGTCGGATCTGCTCGGCATGGCGTCCGCCGACGAGCCGGTGGCGATGGCACAGCCGCCGGCCGACGCCACGCACAGCCAGATCGTCTCGTTCACCGTGCACGGCAAGGCCAGCCACATCGACCTGCCCGCGTACGCGTATCTGCCGGCCGGGTACGCGACCGAGACCCGGCGGCTGCCGGTGGTGGAGGCGCTCGACGGGTTCCCCGGCAGTCCCCGGGTCTGGCTGCGTTCGCTGCTGGCCCAGCAGGTGCTGGATCAGGAGATCGCGGCGCGGCGCATACCGCCGATGATCGTGGTCTTCCCGACCCAGACGCAGACCGCCCAACGGGACTTGGAATGTGTCGACGCCGTCGGCGGCCCGGCGATGGACACCTTCCTGACGACGGACGTGCCCGACGCCGTCGAGCACCAGTTCCGCGTACGCTCCGACGCGGCGGGCTGGGGCTTGATCGGCTACTCCACCGGCGGTTTCTGCGCGGTGAATCTCGCGTTGCGCCACCCCGACCGGTACGCCGCCGCGGCCAGCCTGTCCGGCTACTTCTCGGCGATCACCGACCGCACGACCGGCGACCTGTACCGGGGTTCGCCGCAGACGAGGCTGGAGAACTCGCCGTTGTGGCGGGCGACGTCGCTGCCGGTGCCGTCGATGTCGCTGTACATCGCGACCGCGGCGGACGACCGGCCCGGATACGTCCAGCTCCGCCGGTTCGCCGAGGCCGCGAAGCCGCCGCTGCGGATCACCACCGCGACGATTCCGGTCGGCGGGCACAGCCGCAAGGTGTGGCGCCAGATGGCCGCCCCGGCCTTCGACTGGCTCGCCTCCTGGCTGGCCGGCCCCGAATGAGCCGGTCCCCATGAGCCGGTGCCCGAGTGAGCCGCGCCAATGGGCCCGCAGATGAGCCTGCCCCGATGAGCCGGCGCAGAGTCGGGCCAAGAGTGAGGTCAGGAGGTGCCGAACCGGTACCCCGCTCCGCGTACTGTCTGGATGGTGTCCTGGGCGAACGGGCGGTCGACCTTCTCCCGCAGGTAGCGGATGTACACGTCGACCACATTGGACCCGTTCAGCTGGTCGCTGTCCCACAGCTGGTCGATCAGGTAGGTCCGTGTCAGCACCTGATCGGGATGCCGCATCAGCTCGTGCAGCAGCGCGAACTCCCGGGCCGACAGCGCCACCGGCTGCCCGTCGCGGGTCACCGTCCGTCGCGCCGGGTCCAGGGTGATGCCGGCCAGCTCCAGGACCGCCGGCCGCTGGCTGGGCGCGCGGCGGGTCAGGGCCCGCGCTCGCGCGTACAGCTCAGCGAGGGCCACCGGCTTGATCAGGTAGTCGTCCGCGCCCGCGTCCAGCGCGGTCACCCGATCGGCCACCGCGTCGCGCGCGGTCAGCACCAGGATCGGGGTCCAGCGCTCCTCCGCCCGCAACGTGCGGGTCACGGTCACGCCGTCGGCGCCGGGAATCGTCAGGTCCAGCACGATCAGGTCGTACGCGAATTCGCGCGCGGCCCACAACGCCTCCGTCCCCGAGACGGCGAGGTCGACGGCGTACCCTTCGCCGATCAGTCCCCGTCGCAGCGCCCCGGCCAGCGTCGTGTCGTCCTCCACCAGTAGCAGCCGCACGCGGACTACCGTACGCCGGGTGAAGGCGCTGTTCTGGCGATGGCTACCCGGCTCGCTGCGTGGCCGGATCACGGCGGTCTACCTGCTCGCGCTCGTCGTCACCCTGACGGGGTTCGGCGTCGTGGGCTCGCTGCTGTTCGCCAGCGACCTGCGTCAGGGCGACACCGACGAGGTGACCGCCCGGGTCGGCGACCTCGCGGCGGCGGTCCGGGCAGGCGACCTGACCCCGGTCGAGCAGGACCCGTACGCCCAGGTCATCGATGGTGGGCAGGTGACCGTGCGATCGTCGGCCGCCCCGGCGACCCCGGTGCTCGACCCCGCCGAGCTGGCCGAGGCGCGCCAGGAGAAGCTCGTCGTGCACCGGAACGTCGCGGGCCTCGGCGACGACGCGGTGCTCGTGGCGACGCCGCTGCCGGACGGCAAGGTGGCCGTCGCCGGGGCCAGCCTCGACACCGTGAACACCGCGGCTCGCCGGCTCATCACCGGGCTGGCCCTCGGCCTGCCGATCCTGCTGGTGCTGCTGACCCTCGGCGTACGCCGGCTGCTGGGCTCGGCGTTGCGGCCGGTCGCGGGGCTGACCGCGGAGGCGCAGGAGATCAGCACGGCCGACCCCGGGCGGCGGTTGCCGGTGCCGCCCGGTGAGGACGAGATCGCGTCCCTCGCGCGTACGCTCAACGGGATGCTCGACCGCATCGCGGCCGCGACGAAGCGGGAGCGCACGTTCCTGGACGCGGCCGCGCACGAACTGCGTACCCCGGTGGCGGCCTTGCGGGCGGAGCTGGAGCTGGGGTTGGCCGGGGGCGACGCTCAGGCCGAGGAGGCATTGCGGGGCGCGTTGCGGGAGGCCGACCGGCTGGCCCGGCTGACCGCGGACATGCTGACGCTGGCCCGGGCGCGGGCCGGGCAGCTGCCGTTGGAGCGGATGCCCACCGATGTGACCGACCGGGTACGCGCGACCGCGCGACGGGTGGCCGGGACCTATTCGCTGAGTCTGCGGGTGGTGGGCGAGGAACTGGTCGGCGACCTCGATCCGGTTCGCCTGGATCAGGTGGTGACGAACCTCGTCGCCAACGCCGCGCAGGCCGGAGCCGGGCAGGTGACCGTGGGAGTACGCGGCCAGGAGCCCGAGACGGTCGTGATCACGGTCGACGACGACGGGCCCGGATTCCCGGCCGCGATGCTGCCCGTGCAGTTCCCCGAACCCGGTTCGGTGCCCCGGCACGATTCGAGCGGGACCGGGTTGGGCCTGACCATCGTCGACATGATCGCCCGGGCGCACGGCGGGTCGGTCGTGGCCGCGAACAGCTCTCCGCTCGGCGGCGCGCACGTCGAGGTGCGGCTGTCTTCCGCGCGGGATTCGGGTCGCGATTTGTCGGACTCGGCGTAGATTGGCCTACGTGGCTGATCCGTACGAGCTTGTCAAAGAGACCCTGGCCGAGTTCAAATTCCCGGGTACGCAGCAGGAAATCGTCGAATACGCCTTCCAGTACGGCGCCGACCCGGACACCCGCCGGGCGTTGCACAGTCTGCCGCTGGCGACCTACGACAACCTGGCCGAAGTGCTGCGCTCGGTCCGGCTGCCCACCGTCGACGAAGAGGGCCTGACGCCGTCGGAGAAGGCGGCCCACTCCCGGTCCAAGCACAGCCGGCAGGTCGCGGAGTACCTACGCGACGTGAGCTGACGCCCAGCGTTGCGTCGACCGCGCGGCGCGTACCGCCGTGACGGCCACGAACGCCAGCACGATCGAGGCGACGACCAGCACCCAGTCCGGATGGCCTCGATCGACCAGCAGCGCGCCCGCGAACGCGCCGGCGAACATGCTGAGGATCGAGACCATCCGGCGCCCCGAACGCCCGCCCGGTCCGCCGGCCCAGCGGCTTTCGGCCGCGATCGCGGTCAACGTCCTCGTCAGCACGGTCGTCGTCAGATCCGGTACGCCCAACGCCCGCACGGCGGCGTTCTGGAAGCCCAGCGCCGCAGCGAGCACGCCGATCAGCACGGCGGCGGGGACTCCGGTGTACGGGTGCGCCGCGGCGAGCCCGACGATCGCGGCGGCGACCGTCACCGGCACCTGAACCAGCATGGCGAGCAACGCCATGCGACCGCGATGCGGGGCGAATCGGCGCATCGTACGCGCGCTGAGTACCGCGCCGGCGGTGAACGCGGCCAACCCGAGCAATGACCGCCACACGTCGAACTCGCCGACGCCGGCCAGGGCGAAGCCGAGGAACAGGACATTGCCGGTCATGTTGGCCACGAAGACGTGCCCGAGGGCGAGATAGCTGAACGCGTCGACCAGTCCGGTGCCCACGGTCAGCAGCACCAGCATCGGGGGCAGCGGACCGTGGTCGCTGTCAGGCGGCGGCGAGATCGTGTGCCACGCCTCACGAAGGCTCATACCGCCATCGTCGGTCATTCTCGGGACGATGTACGGCATATCGGGCCGACGGCCGGGATCAGCCGGGCGTGAAGCTCTCGGCGATATCGTCGCGGACGGCGGCGACGGCATGTTTGAGGAACGCGTCGACCCGCTCGTGGTCACACTCGCCGAGCACCCCGACGTCCACCCGGCTCCGAGCGTCCGGCAGCGGCGTGATCACCAGGTTGGCGTACCAGGCGTCGCCGGACTCGGTGGCGACCGGCAGCACCCGCTGGTGCCGCAGTCCCGGGTCGCCGGTGCCGTCCACGTCCGGCGTGTGCAGGCGTACGCGCAGCAGGCCCGGCCCGTCCTCGTCGAGGCGCAACGGCTCGGGCAGCCAGCGGGCGACCCGGCCGGGATCGGTCAACGACTCGAAGACCAACTCGGGGACCACCCCGAACTCGACGACGGCGTGCGGACGCGTTTGGACAGCCAGATCCACGGGTGCGGGCATACCCTCAGGCTAAACCGGCTAAACCGGACCGAGCAGGCGTTCGATCAACCGCGGCTCGCCCGGCCAGGCCGCCAGCAGCACGTCACGGGGGACTTGGCGGCCGGCGTACCGCAGGCACAAGGCCACCACGATGATGTCGTCCAGCGGGCCGATGACCGGGATGAACTCGGGGATGAGATCGATCGGGCTGGCCACCCAGATCCCGGCGAACACGATCGCGATCTTCGCCTTGCGCGGCACCCGCGGGTCCTTGCGCAACCTGCGGACGGTCGTCACACAGTCGGGGATGAACGCCGCGAGATCGCGCAGCACGCCCGGCGGCAGCCGCTTGGCCAGCAAGATCAGGACGCCCCACGAAGCGATGACGACGGCGATCGCGACGCCGAGCCCGATCAGCCAGTCCCGCATGTGATCACATCCCTCCCAGGAAGAGTAATCCCGACACGATGAGACCAGCCTCGACGAGCAGCACGAACACCCGGTCGCTGACCCGGGTCAGGATCTTCTTGCCCGTCCACGCCCCGGCGAGCACCGCCGGAGTCAGCGCCAGCCCGTAGAGCAGCACGGTCCGGGTCAACAGGTCACCCGTCCCGTACGCGGTGAGCTTGGCCAGGTGCATGGTCAGCGCGCTGGCCGCCTCTGTCCCGATGTACGCCGCCCGAGCCAGCCCATAAGCGAGGAAGAACGGCGCGGTCAACGGGCCGACCGAGCCGAGCAGAGCGGAGCCGAACCCGGACGCGGCTCCGACCGCGGCGAAGACGGGGTCCTTCGGCTTGCCCGGCCGGGGGCGTACGCGCCGCCACCCGACCAGTCCGATGAGGAAACCGCCGAGGACCCGTTTGAGCGGGCTGAGCGGGGCGTGCGCGAGCAGGATGCCGCCCGCCACGGCGAACGGGACCGCCCCGAGGGCGAACCAGCCGATGAGCCGCCACCGAAGGTCGTGGCGGTTGAGCCAGACCCGGGCGCCGTTGCTCGACAGCTGCGTCAGGGTGAGCATCGGCACCGCCGTCCGCAGCCCGAACAAGGCGGTGAACACCGGAAGCAGCAATACGCCGCCGCCGAACCCGGCCACCGCAGAGAGCAGCGCGAGCGCGTACGCGGCGGCGGACGCGCCGAGCAGCACCGGCCAGTCGATCGGCATCCGGCCACAGTGCCACAGCGGCCGGATGCCGATCGACCCCTTTAGCTGGTGAAGCCGCCGTCGACGCTGATCGACGTGCCGGTGACGTAGCGGCTGTCGGCGCGGGCGAGGAACGCCACCGCCGCCGCGATGTCGGCCGGGTCGGCGTAGTGCCCCGTGGCGGTGAACCCGTTGACGACCGTCGCGTTCGGACCGTCCGCCGGGTTCAGCTCGGTGTCGGTCGCGCCCGGGTGCACCAGGTTCACCGTGATGCCGCGCGGGCCGAGTTCCCGGCCGAGCGCCTTGGTGAGACCGGTGAGCGCCGTCTTGCTCAGCGAGTACAGCGAGAAGCCGGGGAACACCACCCGCTCGGCCGCGTTGCTGCCGATCATGATGATGCGGCCCCCGCTGGTCAGGTGCCGCAGCGCCGCCTGGCTGGCGACGAACGGGGCCCGGACGTTGACGGCCACGGTCTGCTCGAAGTCGGCGAGGGTCAGCTCCTCGATCGGGCCGAGCCGGAACTCGCCCGCGTTGTTGACCAGGATGTCGAGCCGCCCGAACTCGGCTGCGGCGGCGTCGACCGCCGCGACGACCTCGGCCGGGTCCGCGCTGTCCGCGCGATGCGCGGCCGCGCGCCGGCCCAGCGCCACGATCTGCTTCACGACATTCTCGGCGGCCTGCGCGTCCCGCTGATAGGTGATCACCACGTCGGCGCCGTCCTGCGCCAGGCGCAGGGCCACGGCCGCGCCGATGCCCCGTCCGCCGCCGGTCACGAGGGCTACCTTGCTGTTCAGTGCGTTCATGATCACTAGACTGGTACGCCTGAAGCCGAGCGTCTGGCGAGGATCGGACGCGGCAGTTCAGCCGAGCCGCACCGGGAGCGACTCGACCCCGTACACAATGGACGCGGGACGGAAGCGCAGCTCGGCGGGCTCGACGGCCAGCCGCATGCCGGGGAAGCGCCGGACCAGCGCCGGGTACGCCGCCCGCAGCTCCATCTTCGCCAGCTCGGCGCCGATGCAGCGGTGCAGTCCGTGCCCGAAGGCCAGATGCGAGGTCGGCGTACGGGTGGGATCGGGGTGCTCCAGGTTCGGGCCGAGCACCGGATCGCGGTTGGCCCCCGACAACGAGACGATCACCACGTCGCCGCGGCTGATCTGCGTACCGGCGATCGTGAGGTCGTCGCGAGCGAAGCGGGGGAAGGCCACCTGGACGACGGCCAGATGCCGCAGCACCTCCTCGACGAAGGGCGCGGCGGCCTCGTCCGTTGTGCGTACCAGCTGAAAAGCCGCAGGATCCGAGAGCAGGACCAGGGCCCCCAGCGCGAGCATGCTCGCGGTCGTCTCGAAGCCCCCGGTCAGCACGCCGTCCGCGAGGCCCGCGAGCTCGTCGTCGGTGACCTCGTCGCCGTGCTCGCGGATGATCATGCCGATGAGCCCGTCGCCGGGTGCGCGGCGCTGAACCTCGACCACGGTACGCAGATAGTCGAGCGACTCGCTGATGGCCCCGAGGGACGCGCCCGCGCCCGCGAAGACGTCGAAGCGGGCCATGGCCAGGCGCTGGAAGTCGGCCCGGTCGGCGTAGGGCACGCCGAGCAGCTCGCAGATGACCAGCGACGGGATCGGCAGGGCGAACTCCGCGACCAGGTCCACCGGTCCGGGCGCGGCGGCCATCGCGTCGAGGCGATCCTCGACGATCTCGTGGATGCGCGGCGTCAGGCGAGCCAGCCGCCGCATGGTGAACTCCGGCGTGAGCAGCTTGCGCAACCGCGTGTGCTCAGGCGGATCGGCGAAGCCCAGCCCGCCCGGCCCGGCGACGCCCGGCGCGAGATTGGCGAAGTCGGTGGAGAATCCGTCGCCGTCGGCGAGCACCTGCTTGGCCGCGTCGTAGCCGGTGACCAGCCAGACCTTCAGCCCGAACGGCACCGGCAGCCGCGACACGGGAGCCTGGTCACGGATCGCGGCCAGCTCGGGCACCGGATCGATCCCGGCCCGCCGCAACGGCACCAGCGTGCGGTCGGGCAGCATGCCTACCTTGGCCAGGTCGAAGCCGCCCTTGCGGCCCAGATAGCGCCGGGCCGCCGCGGCGAGGATGCGCGACGTCAGCTGCCTCACCCGCGCGACGCTACTGGACATTCGCCCTGACGGGGAACCTGATCGTTGGATTGGCAATAGCCGGGAACTTTCCCACCGGACGGGACGACCGTCGTGGTCAAAGCCAATCGCGGCGACGGAACAGCAGGTAGAGGCTCACCGACAAGACGGCGATGATCGAGCTCGACAGGATGAAACCCCACAGGCTCCCGAAGCCGGGGTAGGGGACGTTCTGGCCGTAGAAGCCCGTCACCGCGGTCGGCACCGCGATGATGGCCGCCCAGCTCGTCACCTGCTTCATGATCACGTTGAGCCGGTTGCCCCGCAGGGTCAGCTGCGTCTCCAGAATCGTGCTGACCAGCTCCCGCAACGTGTCCGCCCGCTCGACCGCGCGCCGGGCATGGTCGTAGACGTCCTCGTAGTACGGCTCCATGGCGTCGTCGAAGGCACGGCCCTCCCGACGCAACCCGTCGACCAGCTCCTGCGTCGGCACCACCACGTGACGCAGCCGCACGAGGCTCTTACGCAGCTCATACGTACGCCGCTGCATGTCGCGGGACTGCGTCGGCCGGTCGTCGAACAGGGCGTCCTCGAGATCCTCGATCTGCTCGTCCAGCGCCTCGCTCGCGTCGCTGAGCGTGTCCACCACGTAGTCGATCAGCCCGTGCAGCAGGTACGCCACCCCGTGCTTGGCCAACGCCGGCAGCAGATCCCACCGGCTGGTGACCTCGTTGATGTCGAACGACTCGTCCGGCCGGATGGTCACCAGCGCGTTCGGCGTGACGAACGCGTTCACCGTCGTCTTCGTCAGCTCCCCGGTCTCCACGTCCAGCCTCACCGCGTACGCCGTGACGAACAGGTGGGAGGCGTACCGGTCGATCTTGGGCCGTTGATGCTCCGTGAGCGCGTCCTCCACCGCCAGCGGGTGCAGGCCCAACTCCTCGCTGACCGAGTGCAGGTCGTCGGGGGTGGGCCGCAGCAGATCGAACCACACCGTGCACGCCGGATCGGCCAGATGGTCGGAGACCTCGGCGATGGGGAAGCCCTGGGCGGCGATCTTGCCGTCGCGGTAGAGACGGGTCAGCGGCATGCCCTCACCTTCCCACAGGTTCAGACCTTCCGCTGCGCCCGTATTGTCCGTTTCTCGTCGTGTCAGGGCGATGACAGGGCCGTGACAGCCGCAGCCGACAAGGTTGCTCGCATACCGCCCGATGAACACAAGGAGCTTGGACGATGGAACAGAACAACCGAGGCTTCTCGGCAGCAGGACTGCGCCGGCTGAACGAGGTGCTGACCGGGCACGTCGAGTCCGGGCGGATCCCCGGCCTGGTCGCGCTGGTCAGCCGAGGCGGCCAGACCCATGTCGAGGCGCTCGGGACGATGCGGCACGACGGCGGTACGCCGATGCGCCGCGACACGATCTTCCGGATGGCGTCGACGTCGAAGCCGGTCACCGTCGCGGCCGCGATGATCCTGCTCGACGAGTGCCGGCTGCGGCTGGACGACCTCGTCCAGCAATGGCTGCCGGAGCTGGCCGACCGCCAGGTCCTCAAGCGGATCGACAGCCCGCTGGACGACACGGTGCCAGCGCGGCGGCCGATCACCGTGCGAGACGTGCTGACCTCCACCGTCGGCCTCGGCATGGACATGACGTCGCTGGGCACCCCCGTCATGAACGCCGTCTTCGAGCAAGGGCTCACGCCCGACCTCCCGACGCCGATGCCCGAGCCGGACGAGTGGATGCGCCGCCTCGGCACGCTTCCGCTGATGCACCAGCCCGGCGAGCGCTGGCAGTACCACATCGCCAGCGACCTGCTCGGCGTACTCGTCGCCCGGGTCACCGGCCAGTCGTTCGAGGAGTTCCTGCAGGAACGCCTCTTCGAGCCGTTGGGCATGAAGGACACCGGGTTCGACCTGTCCGCCGACAAGATCGACCGGCTCCCGCCGCTGTACGCGCCGGACCCGCAGTCCGGCGAGTTCCACGTGTGGGACCCGGCCGAAGGCGGCCGCCACAGCAAGCCGCCCGCGTTCCAGGGCGGCGGCGGTGGCCTCGTCTCCACGGCCGACGACTACCACGCGTACTTCCAGATGCTGCTGAACGACGGCATGCACCGGGGGCAGCGGATCCTGTCGCGACCGGCGGTCGAGTTGATGACGACCAACCGGCTGACGGCGGAGCAACTCGCGGCCCGCGAGGCGATGGGTCGCGACAACGTCCACATCTCGTTCGGCCAAGGGCAGCACGGCGGATGGGGCTTCGGCATGGCCGTCCGCACCTACCGGGGCGACTACGCGCCCGTCGGCCAGTTCGGCTGGGACGGCGGCAGCGGCGTCTCGACGTACGCCGACCCGGCCAACCAGCTCACCGGAATCCTGCTCACCCAGGTCGGGATGACCGTGCCGGACGCGGCGCGCGCCATCCACGACTTCTGGACGACGGTGTACCAAGCCCTCGCAGACTGATCCTCTTGTCGCCGGTCGCTCCGCGATCCTGCTGGTCGCCGGCGGCTTCGTGATCTTGGCGAGTTTCGGTTGCCATGACAGCCGAAACTCGCCAAGGTCGACTCTGCGCGCCCCGCGTGTCAGCCGGTGACGGACAGGCGCATCGCCGAGTAGTCGAAGGTCAGTGCGAACTGCTTGAGGGACTCGTGGGTGAAGTTCGCCTTGATGTCGTACCCGAGCAGATCCGCCAGCCCCGGTCCGGGCAGGCCGGGCCACACCGCGGAGACGGCGACGCCGCGGATGTCGCGCGCGACCGCGTGGCCCAGGCTCATCCGCCCGGCGACCGCCGGATACACCGGTACGCCGTTCTGCTGCTCCGGGTTCGAGTAATCGACGGTGAGCCCGGTCTGTTCGGCGTACTCGACGGTGGTCTCGAAGCCGTGGGCGATCCCACCGCTGTCGAGCGTGACGATGTGGGGATCGCCGCTGCCCAACCGGCCGACGGTGCACGCGAAGTGGTCGCCGGCCAGCCACAGCGGCAGATCGTTGCGCCCGGCCGGGTTCCGGCTGCCCTTGCGCCGCAGGACGAGCTCGCCGTTCGCATAGTCCATCGTGGACAAGAAGTGGTAGAGCAGCGTCGTTCCCAGCACCCCCGCCGGGGTGGAGCCGTCCGGCAGATCCAGCTGCTGCCCGTCCACCCAGGCCACCGGGATGTTCCGGATCTCGATGTCGCCCAACCGGAACGAGTCCAGTACGCCGAGGTAGAGCGTCACGGGCCGGTTGTTCGCCACGGCGACGACCGTCGAGACCGCCGTCAGCCCAGCGTCGGCGGCCGTCTCCGGCGTCAGCGTCAGCGTCCCGTAAGTGTCGACGATGAACGGCTTCGCCGGCCCGCCATTGATCGACGCCTCCAGATGCGGAAGCGGATCAAGCGCCAGGAACGGTACGCGAGTCCGCCGCGCTCCGGTGATCTGCCACGGCTTCGGGCCGAGGTGGACGTACTGGGTGGCGGTGGCGGCGTCGCCCGGCCGTCCGGTCGACTGAAGCACCGGAATCGCGCGGGCATGCTGATCCTGGCGCACGTAACAGTCGGCCAGGCGCTGCGCCGAACGGATGTCGGTGGCCGCCACGGGAGTCAGGAACCGTTCCGCGTCCGCGTACTTGTTGGACAGCAGCGCGAGGTAACCACGTTGGGCCAGCGCGTGGGCGTTGCCCGGATCGGCTCGCAACAGTCGTGCGTACGCGTGGTCGGCGGCGGCGAACCGGCCCGCCCGGAATAGCTGATCGGGGTCCGCTGCTGCTGCGGCGGTCGCCGGTTCCGTCCAGGCGGCTCCGGCGACCGCTGCCCCGGCGACCAGGCCGGCGCCCTTCAGGATCGAGCGGCGGTGGTATGTCATGGAAACGCTCCTCGGATGGGGGGATCTTGCGCCAGATCCAACCCGCGCGGGCGTTTCGTGAGCGTTTGCTGCGCCGATGTCGGGTGCTACCGGGTCGTCGGTCGTTTGGTCCGACCGGCGACTCGGTGCGGCTGGTCAGTCGGCTGCGGGAGCCGGTGCGGCCGGTTCGTCGGCTGCGGGCTCCGGCGTGGGCCCGGGCTCCGGGCCGCCCAGCGAAGCCAGGGCGCCGAAGCAGAGGAGGGCCACGATCGGACTCACCAGCACCAACCACCACGGCACCAGGCCGAAGAACGTCTCCGGGCGGACCTTGCCGTCACCGTCCGCGTACGCCGTGCCGTCCAGCAGGTGAGCAGGAAGCGTCCGGCCCGCGTGGGCGTCCTCGATGTTCTGGAGGCGAACCATCAACGGGCCCGTCTGGGTCGTGCCGTCGACTTGCCAGGTCACTTTCTCGCAGGTGATGTCGCTGTCCTCGGTCCGCAAGCTCTTGAAATAGCTGCAGTCGGCGTCGTCGTGGATGGTGGCCTGAACCGGCTGCCCATAAGCCTTGCCGTAGTCGTACTCGTTGAGGAAGTGCACACCCGAGCTGACCAATCCGGCCACGGTTCCGGCCGCGGCCGCACCGAGCAGCAGGGCCAGCGGTACGCCCACCGCGACGGCGAAAGCACGGCCCCGGTCGCGGGCCACTGTTCCCGCCCCGGTCAGTCCGAAGAGGAAACCAAGGACTCCGATCGCGACAGTCACGACGACGAGACCTTTTCCTGCCAAGCCATCCGTGCAACAGAACAGGGTCAGCCCCACCAGGACGGCCCCGGCCGCGAGCACTCCCGGAGCGGTGGCGAGCCCGCTGAAAAGGTTGCCCGCCTGGGGTTTGCCTTGCGTCGCAGTCATGGTCTTCTCCCCGTGGTCTGCGGAACTCTTGTTCGACCGCGGGAGTATTACATCGAAACGTTTTCGTGGATGACCGCTTTCCACCAGCTGGATGATCATCCCGGGTGAGGATCTGCCGCTGAGCGAGGGTGATCGGCGTCACGTGGGTCTGGTGGCGGAGCGGCCTGACAGTTCGGCGCGGTGGGTCGTCGGTGGAAATGACGATCCATAACGCAAGGGAGCACCACCATGGACATGCAGACCGTCGCCGACCGCGTCGAGATCGAGGCGCTGCGGGGCGAGTTCACCGACGCCGCGATGATGCGTGATCGGCCGCGGCTGGCGGCCCTGTTCACGCCGGACGGCGTACTGAGCATGCCGAACGTTCCGGTCGAGTTCATCGGGCCGGAGGCGATCCGGTCTGGGGGAGAGCGGCTGCAGGCGCAGTGGGACTTCTTCATCCAGAACTCCCACCCGGGCGGCATCCAGTTCGACAGCGCGGACGCGGACACCGCGACCGGCCGGACCTACATCCACGAGGTCGTGCGGACGCTCGACGGCCGCCACGAGGGCGTCAACTTCGCGATCTACCACGACCGCTACCAGCGCACCCCGGACGGCTGGAAGTTCGCGGAGCGGGTGTACGAGGTCCGCTACCTGGACACCTCGCCGCTGGCGGGCGGCGCGCCAGGTTCGGTCCGGGAGGCAGCGACGGCGGACGACGCGGCGAACGCCGGCGAGGTAGTGGGCGGCGGGTTCGCTGTCGCCGCGTCGGGTGAGGCACTGGAACGGGCAGCGGCCGCGCTGACGAAGAACGGGTTCACCGTCGAGATCCTCGACGACCTGGAAGCCGCGCGTACGCGGGTGGCGGAGTTGATCCCGGCCGGGGCCAGCGTCTACACCAGTGCCAGCGAGACCACGCGGCTGTCCGGCATCGCCGACGACATCAATGGCGGGGACAAGTACGACGCGCTCAAGCCGCGTCTGCTGGCGATGGACCGGGCCACGAGCGCGGACGAGATCCGGCGGCTGAGTGCCGCGCCTGACGTGGTCTTGGGCAGCGTCGCGGCGGTCACCGAGACGGGTTCGCTCGTCGTCGCCTCCGCGAGCGGCAGCCAGATCCCGGCGTACGCGGGTGGGGCGGGCAAGGCGATCTGGATCGTCGGGGCGCAGAAGGTGGTGCCCGACCTGGGCACCGCGCTGCGGCGGCTGGAGGAGCACGCGCTGCCGCTGGAGAGCGCCCGGGCACAGCAGGTCTACGGCCAGCCGAGCGCGATCAACCGGCTGCTGGTGCTCAACGCCGAGCTCCAGTCGGGCCGGGGCACCGTGCTGCTGATTCGCGGGGCGGTCGGCTTCTGAGCCCACCGATGGGCGGGCTCTCGGGCCGACGAATCGTCAGGCCGGCTGGACGAGGAGCCCGCCCATCGCCGGGGTCGAATCGGCGACGAGGTCCCACAGTTGCGGATCGTCGAGCGCGGCGAGCGCGACGACGGGATCGGTCTGCCGCAGGTACGCCAGATGCCGGCAGGCGTGCGCCGCCACGTCCGCCAGGTCGACGACCGCCGAGGCCGGGGCCAGCGGATCGGCGGCGTAGGGGAGTGGGCGCGACGGGTCGAGCGGCAGCGTATGGACCGGATCAGGATCGGGCAGGGCGGCGTACGTGAGGATGACGCGGCCGCCCTCGAAGCGCCAGGACGTCGAATGCAACAGCCCAGCGGCCAGACCGGTGAGGCTCCGGGCGAGGGCGTCGGGATGTGCGCCGTGCGGCAGGTCGGCTCGGCGCGTACGGAAGCGCAGCCGGCCGTCCAGGGCGCTGAACAGGACAGTCTCGACGACGGTCGAGGAGGTCATGGGGTTCCTTCGGGCGTGCGGCGGATCGAATGCGACGAGGGCGAAAGTCGATCAGCGACAACACAGGGCGGCGGCCACGCGCCCGAAGTCGACGTGGCCGCGCCGGGTCAACATGATCCGCACGGGCACGCCGAAACTCTATCCGACGAGCCGGGCGATCGGAAGCACCAGCGGTTGACAGCGCTCCCATAGCGCGGCATGATGCAAATCCGTCAATATCTGACGTGACGAATGCGTCAGATCCCGCGCGTTCCGGGTGCGCAGCGGATCCCTCAGCGCCGCGAAAGGAAGCCGCCCATGCCCGGAAGCCACCCTGTGCGCAACCGTGCGCTCATCGCCGCGTACGCCCTGATCCTGCTCGTCTTCGGCCTGCCGATGTCGGCCACCGCGCGTACCGCTCCGGAGAAGAGCTGTGACGCGGGCCTGCAAGCCGTCGTCACGACCCGGCACGTCGTGTGCACGCACGGACCGGACGCCACGCCGCCCGGCCTCGACATCCACCGCCCGGTGGCCCCGCTGGCCGCGTCCCTCACCGCCTCGGCCCTGCCGGTCTGCGAGGGCGACGGGGTCAGCGGCAAACGTGTCGAGGTCCTCTACATCCACGGCTCCACCAGCCGGTACGCGCAATACCTGGAGACGTTCCGCACGCTGGCCGAAGGCGTGGACGCGATCTACAACGCGAGCGCGGCCGAGACCGGCGGGGAACGCCACGTCCGCTAGGTCACCGAGACCGTCAACGGGCAGTGCCGCCCGGTGGTCCGCGACGTACAGATCGCCGACTCGGCGCTCAACGCCGACGACTGGGCCCCGCTGCTCAACGCCGTGCAGGCGGCCGGCTACACGCGTACGGACCGCAAGTATCTGCAGTTCGTCGACGCGACGATCTACTGCGGCATCGGCGGCTTCGCCGGGGACACCACCAAGAGCGACAGCAACCGGTCCAACGTCGGCCCCGAGTACGCCCGAGCCGACAGCGGCTGCTGGAACGCGGGTGTCGCCGCGCACGAACTCGGCCACACCCTCGGCGCGGTCAACAACAACGCCCCCAACGCGTCCGGCCACGCGCACTGCGTCGACGAGTACGACGTGATGTGCTACAAGGACGCCGACGACGTCACGCTGGTCTACCGCTGCACCGACCAGGCGCACGACAACCGGCTCGACTGCAACCACGACGACTACTACAACACCAACCCGCCGGCGGGCAGCTACCTGGCGAACAACTACAACGTCGCCGACAACCTGTTCCTGATCAAGGGCGGCGGTGGCACCACGCCGCCGCCCTCGACCACCTTCAAGCTGACGAACGGGGCGTCCGGCACCTGCCTCGACGACCCCAACGGCAGCACGACCAACGGCGTACAGCTGATCTTGTGGACGTGCAACGGCGGGACCAACCAGACCGTCACCCAGAGCGGGGCGGCGCTGCAGATCCTCGGCAAGTGCATCGACGCGTACGGCGCGGGGACGGCCAACGGCACGAAGATCATCCTGTGGACCTGCTCCGGCAGCACGAACCAGCAGTGGACGCTGCGTTCGGACGGCTCCATCGCCGGAGTGCAGTCCGGTCGGTGCGTCTCGCCGCTCAACGGCGCGACCGCCAACAACACCCAGCTCGTCCTGTTCGACTGCAACGGCCAGGCGTACCAGCGCTGGACCCGCAGCTGACGTGACCCGCAGCTGACGCAATCGGGAGCTGACGTGATCGGCCGCGCGCGGGGCTCACCGCGCGCGGCCACCTGCCGAGCCGACCGAGGACGTTCAGGCCTGGCCGGTGGCGATCGCGCCGATCTTGCCGTCGACGATCGTGAACCGCCACCGCGTACGCATCTCGCCCCAGGTGTCGTTGCGATACCGGGCGATCATCGACAGCCCGTCGTCGTCCTGCTCCTCGACGTCGAGGTGGCCGTTGACGGTGAAGATCTCGCGGTCGATCCACTCCTCGAGGTCCTGCTGGGTGTCGTCGTCGGACAGGATGGCGTCCGGCGTCAGCGCCGACAGGAACCGCGGCCGGTCGCCGGTGTTGATCGCCTCGACCAGCTCGCGGACGGCCGGGTGGACGACTGACTGGTTCACCACCGGATCGTATGCGGGCGGCCGTGGCCTGCGCCGGAGTATGCGCAGATCAGGCGGCGGGCGGCCGGTTGACGCGTACTTGGGCGGGACGGAAGACCCAGCCGCCGTAGTGGTATCCGCGCCGGAAATGCCCGGTGATCGCGCGATCGGGCTGGTCGGGGTCGGCACCGGTCTCGACCGCCTCGTGCCGGGCCGGATCGAAGCCGTCCGCGACTCCGATCTCCTGGACGCCCTGGGCCGAAAGGACGTCCAGCAGTTCGTCCCGAAGCGACTCGGCGAAGGCGGGATCGGGGCCGGCGTACTGGTCGAGCCGGTCGATGGCCCGTGCCACCTGCGTGACCATCGGCTGCAGCGCCTCCCGGAACAGGCCCGCCTCGGCGCGCCGCGCACGTTCGGTCAGCTCGGACAGCGCCTGCCGGGCCGTCTTGTCCTCCAGCAAACGGCGCTGGAACAGGTCGAGGAGGTGATCCAGCTTGGCCTGGATGGGGTCCGATGTCGGCTGGGTCACTGCAGGCCCAGCGTACGCAGGGCGGCGCGGCCGCGGTCCAGGTCGTCGGCGCTGAGGTTGTTCGGGCGGTCGAGTTCGATCTCGCCGAGCGAGCGGTTGTTGGTCACGTCGAACAGTTCGACGTGGACCACGCCGTCGACGTCGTAGGACATGACGGTGCGGATGGGCGCGCCCTTGGGCAGTCCGGGGGGCAAGGCCATGTGGGTGCTGTGCAGGACCGCGACGTACTCGGGATCCTCGTCCTCGCCTTCGGTGACCTGTATGTCGATGCGGCCCTGGTGGTGATAGATCGTGAAGGACAACGCCTCGTGCTGGCACGGGATGCGCGAATTGCGAGGGATGATCACCACGTTGACCCGGCGGCCCGTCTCCTCGTCGAGCAGGATCTCGCCGAGCGCCTGCGAGGTGACGTCCACGACGGTCACGGGGATGGCCGGCGCCTGCCCGGCCTGCTCCGCCTGGAGCTGACCGGCCAAGATCGCCGCGCCGATGGCGACCGCCTCGTCCGGGTTGACCCCCGGCTCGGGGTCCTTGCCGGACAGGTGTCGCACCAGCTGCCGGATCATCGGCATCCGGGTCGAGCCGCCGACAAGCAGTACCTTGTCGATCTCGGCCCAGGTGAGCCCGGCCTGGTCGAGCACGGATTCGGTCAGCATCTCGATCCGGTCCAGCAGGTCGGCCGTCATCGACTCGAAGCCGTCGCGGGTCACCGGGAACCGGTATGCCCGGCCGCCCGCGCTGAGGTGGATCGTCGACTCGGCGACGCTGGACATCCGAATCTTCGCTGCCTCGCACCGTTCCCGCAGGTCGACTGACAGCTGCGGGTCGTCGTCGAGGTCTGGGCCGCCCTGCTCGGTCAGCCGCCCTTGCACGTAGGCGATGAGTCGGTTGTCGAAGTCGAAGCCGCCCAGGTTGCGATCGCCGTCAGTGGCGACCACCTCGAACTCCGTGCCACCGGCGGCGCGCATGACGGTGACGTCGAACGTGCCGCCGCCGAGGTCGAAGACGAAACAGGTGCCGGTCGCGCCGGTCTTGAGCCCGTACGCCAGCGCGGCCGCGGTCGGTTCGTTGATCAGCCGCAGCACGTTCAGCCCAGCCAGCTCACCGGCGTCTCGGGTGGCTTTGCGGCGGGCGTCGTCGAAGTACGCCGGAACGGTGATGACCACGTCCCGGACCGGTGTTCCGAGCGTGGCTGCGGCGTCCTCAGCCAATCGGCGCAGGATGAGCGACGACACGTGCTCGGCCCGGTACTCCTTGCCTCGCTGATCGACGTAGACCGGGTTCGCCTCGCCCATCCGCCGCTTGACGAATTGGACGCAGTCCTCCGGCTGCATGGCCATCGAGTGCTGGGCGAGCTTGCCGACCAGGATCTGGTCCGGCGACTCGAACAGCACGATCGACGGCGTGAGCCGGTCGCCGTCGCGGTTGGTCAGCACCTCCGGCTGGGCGCCGCCGGGCACGGCTGCCGCGGCGGCGGAGAAGGTCGTGCCGAGGTCGATCCCGATCACCTGTGTCATCGCGTCACCTCCACGGTCCGAACTGGCCCTGCTCGAACTGCCAGGCCTTCAGGTTGGTCTTCCACTGTGGTTCCAGCGACACGGCGTACACCAACCCGAGCACGGCGAGATAGCCGACGAGGAGCAATCCGGCGATGACGGCCGGCCCCACCTCGTCCGTCGTGTTGCCGCACACACACAGCAGGGCCAGGGCCACGGCTATGACGCCGCTGACCTTGACGACGCCGAAGCTGCGGATCCAGGCGTCCGGCGGCAGCCGCCGCACCTCGCAGTCGCGCAGGTACTGCTCCATCTGGTCGATCTGCCCGTGCAGCTCCGGATCGGTCGAGACGTGGCGCGCCCGGGAGAGATATGCCCGCATCTGATGGATCTCGGCCGGGGCGGTGACGGTGTAGCCGTCGTGCTCGCGATAGGCCGGGACCATTTCGGCCGCGTTGGTCAGGGCGAATCCGAGGGCGTCGCCGACGAACTCGGGATCGGTGGCCGTGGCGTACAGCGTTTCGAGGAGTTGCAGTCCGGCCGCGCCGCGCCCGGAGCGCATGAGCACTTCGGCCGATTCGACGGTGGCGTATTCGGCCGTGGGATCGAGGCGGCGTACCGTCTCGAACGCCTGGAGGGCGGCGTCCCACTGTTCCAGCTCGGTGTGCGCCAACCCGACCAGGTAGTGGTGCTCGGGCTCGGCCGGATCGAGGGACACCGCGCGTCGCGCCTCGAACAACGCCTGGCGCGCGTTGCCGAGACTGCCGTTGGCCTGCGCCATCAGCCGCCACGCCGCGGCCACGCCGTCGCCGAGTACGCGACGAGCCTCGTTCGCGCAGTACAACGCGCCGTGGTAGTCGCCGGCCTCCATGCGTTGCGCGGCCTCAGCCAGCCAGTCGTTTGTGGACACCATGGCGGGACCAACGGTCGGCGCGGCGGACAGCCGCAGGTCGTGTGCCTGCCGCTGGGCCGGATCGAGCAGGACGCGTTTGGCTTCCATCAACTGCTCGGCGCGACGCTCGGCCGCTTGGCGCTTGGCCTGGTCGGCATGGTTCATCCGGCGCTGGTTCTTGCGGTACTCCTCTTTGATCTTCTGCTCGATCTCGGCAGGGGTGGCCGACGACGGCATGCCGAGCAGGTCGTAGTAGTTCATCGAGTCTGGAGCCCCGTCCTCGAGTCAGGTGTCTCGCGGGTGATGTCTCACGGAGGTACGGCGTAGCTCAATATAGACGACGACCGCACGCTGCCTCAGGCTCGAAAATGGACGGTCAGGCGGCGTCCCGTCGACGGGCGCGCAGGGCACGGACCACCCCGTCGCGGCCGTCCATGATGATGCGGCGCAGCGCGCCCGGCCGGTCCGGGTCGGCCAGCCATGCGTCGGACGCGTCGATCGTGGCCTGCGAGATCTGCAGGGCGGGATAGGTCGCCCGGGCGAACCACAGGCCCATCTGCGCGTCGAACGTCGCGTACGCCTCCTGCACCTCGGCGAAGTAGTGCCCGGCGTACGGCGCGGTCAGCTCTTCCTGGCCGGTGTGCTGGAACCCGCTGCCGAGCGCCATGACCTCCCAGTTGGCCCGGCCGGACTGGGTCAGCCGCCGCCAGGTGTCGGCCTTCGCCGCCGCGGTGGGCAGCAGTGCTCCGGCCTTCGCCGCGCGCTGGCGGCCCCCGGCGGTGGCGTCGCGCTCCAGTTCGGCGGCGATCTCGGCCGAATCGATCGCGCCGACGGCGGCCAGCGCCTCGACGAGGTGCCAGCGCAGGTCGACGCCCAGTTCCAGCCCGTCCGGTACGCCGTCCCCGCGCAGCCAGCCGAGCAGCACCGCCGTCTCGTCGAGCGTACGGGCCGAGTCGGCGTACGTGCGGGCCCAGACCTGCTGCAGATCGCTGCCCGGCTCCGCCTGCTCCAGCGCTGTCCGGGTCGCCGCGTGCAGCGTCGCCCAGCCGGTCGGCGCCCAGCCCGGATCGATGAACTGGGCGAGCGCCCGCTGCGCCTTGGTGAGCACCGCCGAGACCAGGTTGGCGTCGGTCTCGGCGGGCAGGTTCGCGGCGACCTGACCCACGTACGCCCGCCCCGGCAGCTCGGCGTCGCAGACCATGTCCCAGGCGGCCGACCAGGCCAGCGCCCGCTGCATCGGCTGCGGGAACGCCGACAGGTGCCGCAGCAGCGTCTGCGTCGACCGCTCGTCCAGGCGCACCTTGGCGTACGTGAGGTCGTCGTCGTTGAGCAGCAGCACATCCGGCTGCCGCTGGCCCCGCAGTTCGGCGAGGTCGGTCCGGTCGCCGGTGACGTCGGCCTCGATCCGGCTGC
This sequence comes from Hamadaea flava, assembly GCF_024172085.1. Classification (NCBI taxonomy): domain Bacteria; kingdom Bacillati; phylum Actinomycetota; class Actinomycetes; order Micromonosporales; family Micromonosporaceae; genus Hamadaea; species Hamadaea flava. Next base: position 8,242,253 of record NZ_JAMZDZ010000001.1, read on the forward strand.
GCCGCACGAGCCGGCCGTCGATCAGGTCGTAGAGGCCGATCGCGATGCGATGGTCGCGAAGGGTCGGATGGCCCTCCGGAGCCTCCTGGCCGATGACGACCGAGCGATACGTCCCGTCGGCGTCCACCTCGATCTGCGGCCGCAGCGTGTTGACCTCGGCCGTACGCAGCCAGCGGCGCGCGTACTCGCCGAGGTCCCGGCCGCTGGCCTGTTCGAGGGCGCGCAGCAGGTCGGCGAAGGTGGCGTTGCCCCAGGCGTGTTCGGTGAGGTGGGACTGCACGGCCGTGCGGAAGGTCTGTTCGCCCACGTACGCCACGAGCTGCTTGAGGACGCTGGCGCCCTTCGAGTACGTGATCGCGTCGAAGTTGCTCTCGGTGGCCAGCGTGTCCGGCACCTCGGTGTAGATGGGGTGCGTCGAGGACAGCTGGTCCTGCCGGTACGCCTCGGCCTTGGCGGTGGCAAGGAAGGTGGCCCACGCGCCGGTGTGCCGGGTGACGCTGGTGGTGGCCCAGTAGCCGGCCCAGTCGGCGAACGACTCGTTCAGCCACAGGTCGTCCCACCAGCGCAGGGTGACGAGGTCCCCGAACCACATGTGGGCCATCTCGTGCATGATGACCATCGCCCGCCACTCGTGCTCGACGGCGGTGGCCTTCGACCGGAACAGGCACAGTTCCTCGGAGAACGTGATGCAGCCGAAGTTCTCCATCGCGCCCATGTTGTACTCGGGCAGCAGGATCTGGTCGTACTTCGGCAGGGGATAGCGGACGCCGAAGGACGACTGGAAGTGGTCCAGGCCCCGCTTGGTGACGTCGAGGAACTCGTCCGCGTCGAGGTGCTCGGCGACCGAGGCCCGGCAGAACAGGCCCAGGTCGATGCCGTCGTGGGTGTCGCGTACCTCGTGGAAGGGCCCGGCGCAGACGGCTCCCACGTAGCTGCTCATCTTCGGGGACCGCTGGAAGTGGACGACCTTGGCCCCGTTGGCCAGCGGCTCGACCCGGTCGACCGGCATCGTCGAGGTGACCAGCCAGTGGCCCGGAACGGTGACGTGCCAGGTGAACTCGGCCTTCAGATCGGGCTGGTCGAAGCAGGCGTACGCCCGCTGGCTGTCGGCGGGGCAGAACGAGGAGTAGACGTAGACCTCGCCGTCGACCGGGTCGACCGCCCGGTGCAGGCCCTGCCCGCTCGACGAGTACGCGAACTCGGCCTCCACGACGAGGAAGTTGCCGCCGAACTCGGTCGCGAGCGCGTACCCCTTGACGGGGTCGAATTCGAGCGACTGCGGCTGCCCGTTCAGGGTGACCTCGGTCAGCCGCTCGGCGGCGACCTCGATGACCGCCTCGGTGTCCCGGCAGTGGAAGGTGACCTCGGTCCGGGAGCGGAACGTCCCCTCGCCGGGTCCGCCTGCGCCGTCGGTCAGGTCGAGCTGGATGTCGTAGTGCCCCACCTCGAGCGCGGCGGCCCGCTCGATCGCCTCGGTCTGCGTGATGTTGCGAATCGCGGCCACGTCGCCTCCCCGTCCGGTTCCTGCAAACGTAGTTGATGCGGCGCTATCGCGGGAGCCCCACGATCCGGCGGACCGTGGGGCTCCCGGCTACCTCAGGAGGTGAAGACCTTCACCTCCAGCAGGCCGAGCGACGATGTCCCGGTCGCGGTCAGCACGACCCGCAACCGGGTGGTCGAGGTCGCGGTGAAGGTGACCGTGTTGTACGCGTTCTTCGTCAGCGTGTACGCGCCGGCGCCGGGCACGTCGGCGTACGCCGTGCCGTTCCAGTACTGGAGCTTCCACGACGACGGCATGTCGATGCCTTGGTCGTCGTCGAAGAAGTAGACCTGGGCGCGGCTGATCGACTGGGCCGTCGACCATTGCAGCTCGGCGGTCTGCGTACCGGTCTCCGGCCAGGTGCCCCACCGGTTGCCCTGGTTGGTGCCGCCCCAGTTGGAGCTGGTCGGTTCGTCGCCGTTGTTGATTGCGGCACAGCTCTCCCACGACGAGGTGTAACTGCACACCGGCGACGCCGACAGGGCCAGGTTCGTCACCGGCGGCGGCTGCGTACCGCCGCGGTTGAAGATCTTGACCTCGGTCAGGCCGGTCTTGGCGCCGGACGCGTTGGTCGCCAGTACGCGTACCCGTTGGGCACTGATGGCCGGGAAGGTCACCAGGTTGTAGTTGGCGCGGGGCGCGCCCGGCGACTTGGCCTGGCTGGGCACGCTGACCCAGGCGGACCCGTTGTAGTACTGGATGTCGTACGCGGACGGCGCCCGGTACGTGGTGCTGGCGGGCCGGCTGTCCTTGAAGTAGAGCCGGACCTCGTTGAGCGTGCGGGCCGTGCCGAAGTTGACCTCGTACCAGTCCTGGCTGTTCGGCGAGCCGCCCGCGCCCCAGTAGGGCTCGTTGATCGGGAAGCCGTCGACGGCGGCCGCGGTGCTGGTGCCTGAGCCGCTGTAGGAGGCGCTGACCGTCGCGCCGGTGGCGAGGTTGGTCAGGGCCGGCAGGGTGGTGTCGACGCCGGCCTTGGCCAGCTCGTCGAGGACCCGCGCATCGGACTGGACGACCTGGTTGGGTGCCTGGAGCGACGAGTAGGACGTGTTGTAGGAGACGGTGCCGGTGGTGGTGACCGCGCCGGTCGCCGGGTCCCAGGTGAACGGGACCAGCGAGTTGACGGTGGCGACCCGGGTGCCGTTGATGAAGATGGAGTAGCCCTCGGGCACGCCGGGGTAGCGCACGACGCCGTCGGCCGGGTCGTCCCAGACGATGCTCAGGTCGGCGTTGCGGTAGCGGATGTTGTTGACGGTGAAGTGGGTCCAGTCGATGTTGATCGGCGACAGCTCGACCTTGGCGTCGTTGCGCGGGCGCAGGCCCGCGACGTCCTCGATCATCGTCCAGTTCCCGCTGCCGAGGATGTTGTGGTGGATCCAGGAGCGGTAGGTGATCGACGAGCCGTTCCAGTTGGCCCAGAACTCGTTGGCGTCCGGGTACGCCATGTTGCCGTTGACGTACTGGGCGTAGGCGTTCCAGTAGAGCAGCTTCTTGTACCAGTCGGCGGTGATCCACGAGTTGGGGTAGTTGCGGATGACCGAGCTGATCAGCCGGAACTGGACGGTCGAGTTGATGGTGGAGAAGTTGTTGCTGCCCGTCCCGGCCGCGGCCTTGTCGGCCTGGTTCGCGGTGTAGAACGGGAAGATCGGGTACTGCGCCGGGTCGTCGAACAGGCGCAGCGCCTGCTTGTAGGTGGTGGTGTTCGGGATCGCGTTGACCGCGAACGGGTAGTAGATGTTGATCTCCTTCCAGGGGTTGAACGCCCCGTCGGAGACCATCCGGTTCTCGAACAGGTTGCGGCTGGGGTTCCACAACACGTTCACGATGGCGTTGCCGATGTCGGTGGCGAGCTGGCGCATCTCGGCCGCCTTGGCCGTGTTGCCCGCCGCCTCGTACGCTGCCGCCGCGGCGAGCGCGCCGCTGTACTGGTACGCCGACTCGCCCCGGTCCATCTTGCCGGCCCGCCAGTCGAAGGAGACCGCGTCGGCGTCGTTGCCGGTCAGCGCGCCCCAGTCGTACTCGATGAGCTTGTTGTTGTTGGTGTCGTAGTAGGCGAGCTGGCCCTTGACGTCGCCTTCGGCGTACTTGGCGAGGTTGGCCGCGATCGCCGGCTGGCCGCCGTGGATCTGGTAGCTCTTCCAGGCCGCCTCGGCGATGTACTGCGTGTAGCTGTTGGACCAGTTCTCCGGGTCGCCCGGGTTGTCCACGAATCGCGCGCCCTTGCTCACCTGCCCGGCAGACAGCCAGTCGCCGTAGGCGTACAGCGGTGTGCGCAGGTACTTCAGATCGTCGATGTGCATCGGCTGGGTCAGCACGATCGCGTTGTTGTAGCCGAGCGCGCCCTCGACGGAGATCGGGAACTGATAGGTCTGCCCCGGGATGTCGGCGTCGAGGTTGTTGAACCGCATGAGCCACCAGCGGTAGTAGTAGTTCTTCTTCAACGCCGGCTCGGGGGAGTCGAAGTAGGGGATGTTGTCCGCCCACCACTTGTTGTACGCCCGGACGTGGGTGGCGAACGCGGTGGCGTTGGAGTACCCGGCGTAGGCGCTGTACTCGGTGGCCGAGTCCGGGATCTCGCTCGCGATGAAGCCCATGACGACCTTCGCCGTGGCGGTGGCCCCGGCCGCCACCGTGATGGAGCGGTTCAGCCCGCCGCTGGAGACGGCGAAAGCGTCCCCGGTCAGCCGGGTCGTCAGCGTCGTCAGGCTGTTCTTCACCCCGGTCGAACCGGTCAGCTCGCTGCCGCTGCCGCTGGTGGCGTACGGGGAGACCGCGCGCAGGGTCAGCGTCGTCGACGCCGATCCGCTGTTGGTGATCGACAGGTTCGTCACCGCGACGTTGTTGTTCGTGATGAACTTCTGCTGGGTGATCGTGATCGATCCGCTGGTGAAGACGTTCTTCGAGGAGGACGGTGCCTGCCACCGCTGTGACGGCTGCTCCGAGAACGTCCCCGGGCTGGCCGTGATCGTGTACGCGTTGTTGTCGCTGATGCTCTCCCAGTACGCGACATGGCCGGCGAAGCCCATCGTGCCCGGGGTGTGGGTCTTCATGAACAGGGCCCGGCCCCGCGTCATGAGGATGGCCCCGTCGGCGTCGGCGGGATCACTGCCGCCGCTGCGGGACAGCAGCCGGTCCATCCAGAAGTCGGTGCCGCCGCTTTCGGCGTTGTACATCGCCTGCATCATGTTGCCGGTGGTGTAGCCGACCGGGGCGGCCGGGATCGCCGGTCCGGTGAAGGTCGGCAGCCCGATGGTCTGGGCGGCATAGCCGGGCGTCGGCTGCGCGGTCAGCAGAGCGGCGCCTAGCGTCGCTACCGTGAAAGCCGCGACGCGGCGCCGGAAGGTGGTGCCGGTGGAGCCCATGCGCGTCACCTCCTGATGACGTCGTTTTTCGGGGGGTTGAGGGGCGTGGATGACCGACGGGCGGCGGCGGGATGCCGGGTACATCCCGCCGCCGCCCGCCGGGGCTCAGGTGCCCGACGTGTACAGCGCGGCGATCTCGCTCGCGCTCAGGGCACGGCTGTAGAGGCGCAGGCCGTCGACCGCGCCGTCGAGGTACGGGTCGGCGTACTGCGAGCGGCCGATCCGGTTGGCGGTGGTGCTGCCCAGGCTGGCCGGGGTCAGGGTCAGCCCGGTGCTGCGGGCGACCTCCGCGCCGTTGACGTAGAGGACGCCGACCGCGCCGTTGAGGGTCACCGCGACGTGCGTCCACGCGCCGGTGGGTAGCGCCGCCGGGGCGTTGATCCGCTGCTCGCCGCCGGAGCCGCTGGTGGTGATGGCGAACCGGGCGGTGCCCGAGCTGCTGCGCGGGGTCAAGAACATGTTGGCCGTCGTGCTGCTGCCGAAGTCGAACACCCGCGACCAGCTCGTCAGGGTGTCGATGCGGACCCAGGTCGCCACGGTCGCGGCGGCCGCTCCGGCGAGGATCCCGGCCGGCAGGGTGACGTAGCCGGTCGAGCCGTTGAGGTCGACGGCGTTGCCGCCGCGCCCGGCCACCCACGCGGTGCCGCCGGCCAGCGTCGCGGTCTTGCCGTTGCCGGTCGCGTCCGCGGCCGTCGTGCCGCTGGTCTCGTCGAACTTGTACCAGGCCACGAACTCCGGCAGCGGCTGCGCCGAGGTGACGTTCCAGTACACCGTGTACCGCTGGTGGTGCATCTTGTAGAACGGCAGCAGCGTCACCGTGCCGGTGCTGGCGGTCGCCGTGTACTGCAACGGGGTCGAGGTCGCGGTGAGGGTCGCCGGGTTCAGCGTCGGCAGCGCGGACAGGTTCGTCGTCCCGTAGGCGCCCGCGAGCACGATCGGGCCGATCTTCACCGCCTGGGTGGTCGCGCTGTCGGGCGTGGCCGACCGGGTCAGCGCCATCGGCATCGTCATCGCCACGACGTCGCCGGTGGTCCAGCTCCGCGTGATGGTGACGTGGGCTCCGGGGGTGGCCGCGACCGCGGTCCCGTTCAGCGTCACCGTCGCTCCAGCCGCCCAGGAGGGTACGCGCAGCTTCAGCGTGAACGCGGCGTTCCCGGTGACGGTCAGGGTGGTGCTGTTGGTCTCCGGGAAGCTGGTGTCCTGCCGGATCGTCACGCCCTTCGCCGCCCAGTTCACTGTGGACGCGATGAACAGGTTGACGAAGATGGTGTTCGCGTTGTCGTGGAAGTAGACGGTGTCGGCGAACTTCGTGTGCGTCTCCATGCCGCTGCCGTGATCGCAGGTGAAGTCGTTGTAGTCGTTGCTGTAGGTCTTGATCCCGCCCGCCCGCAGCGGCGTGTAGTAGGTGACGAAACCGTGCGCGGAGTCGGGGTCCTGCTCGCCGAGCATCTGGTTCCAGAGGGTCCGCTCGTAGTACTCCAGGTAGTCCAGCCGGGCCGGGTTGGTGAAGAACAGCTGCCGGGTCAGCTTGAGCATGTTGTAGGAGTTGCAGACCTCGCAGGTGCTGTCCGACAACTGGCTGGCGATCCGGTCCGGCGCCTTGAAGTACTCCCCGTCGGAGTTCCCGCCGATGACGTACGTGTGGTGGCCGACGACGATGTCCCAGAAGTTGACGGCGATGTCGCGGTAACGGGTCGTGCCGGTCGCGTGGTACTCGCGGATCGCGCCGATCGCCTTCGGGATCTGGGTGTTGGCGTGGTAGCCGTTGAGGGCGTCGGTGTTGCTCGCGAGCGGGTCGAAGATCTCGGCGTGGTCGAAGTACTGCGCCGTGGTCAGATGGTTGGCGTCGGCGGTGACCTGATAGAGGTTGGCCAGCACTTCGTTCATTCCGCCGAACTCGGTGTCGAGCATGTTCTGCCGCTGGGTCTGGGTCAGCCGATCCATCCGGAACCTCACCCAGGCCGCCATCGCCGTCAGCACCGTCAGCGCCTGGGCGTTGCCGGCGAGCAGGTGCATGTCGAGCAGGCCGGCCATGATCTTGTGCAGCGTGTAGTACGGCGCCCACACCGACTGCCGGGCCTCGACGCGGTCGATGAAACTCTCCGGGAACGCCGACAGGAAGCCGGTGTTGAAGCCGACCGTGGCGGCCCGCGCCTGGCATTGCGCGAGTACGCCGACGATGTAGTCGCCCTTCGTCTTGTACGCGGTGTCGCCGGTGTTCGCGTACGACTGGGCCAGAGCGGTCAGCAGATGGCCGGTGGAGTGCCCGCGCAGTTCGGTCGTCGGCGACTCCCAGCCGCCGCACGCGGTCGCCGACGAGGACAGGCCGTAGTTGAGCCGGAAGGTGTGCAGCAGCCGATCGGCGTCGACGAACTTCAGATACGCCTGCGTACGCCCCTGGTTGGCCAGGAACGGACCGGTCAGCAGGGTGACGGCCGACAGCGGGAAGGGGTAGACGGAGACGCCGGTGTCGGGTCTGGCCACACCCGCCGGTTCCCCGGTCAGCAGGGGTGCGACTGACTGCGCTCCTGGCGCTTCACGCGAGCGTTCAGCGCGGGCGGCGACACCGGCCGCGACGCCGGTGGCCAGCAGGGTGCGCCGGGTGACACGTTCGTGTCGCATGTACCTCACCTTTCGTGTTTGTACGAAGTGGAGGGTGTATCGCGTCGCACCCGGAACGCCGCGATACCGGTGGGCCTACCCCTTGAGCGCTCCAGAGGCGAACCCACGGACGTAGCTGCGTTGCATGAACGCGAACAGCAGCAGGCACGGGACGGCCATGAAGACCACCCCCGCTTCCAGCGCCGCGTAGTCGATGGAGCCGTGGCCGGCGGTACGCATGTTGACCACCGCCAGCGTGGTGGTGAACTTGTCGGTCGAGTTGAGCAGGATCAGCGGGGCGAAGAACTCGTTCCACGAGGCGAGGAAGGCGAACAGGCCGACCGTGATCAGCCCCGGGCGTACCGCCGGGAGCATGATGCGCAGCAGCGTGGAGAAGCTGTTGCAGCCGTCGACCTGCGCGGACTCCTCGAGTTCGCGGGGCACCGCCTCGAACGAGTTGCGCATCATGAACAGCGAGAACGGCAGCTGGAACATGGTCAGCACCAGGCTCAGCCCGATCAGGCTGTCCTGCAGGCCCAGCCAGCCGAGCAGCACGTACAGCGCGATCAGGATCGTCGCGTACGGCACCATCAGGATCGCCAGCGTGATCAGGAACAGCGCGTCGCGGCCGGGGAAGCGGAACCGGCCGAAGGCGTACCCGCCCAGCGTGGAGACGATCAGCGTGCCCCCGACGGTCAGTGCGCTGACCGTGAAGCTGTTGACCACATGGTGCAGGCGGATGCCGTTGTCCGAGGTGAACAGCCGGTCGTAGTTCTCCAGCCCGAAGCCGCTGCCGGTACGCACGGACGCGTAACCGCTCCACAGCAGGGGGAACAGGAAGAGGATCGCGAGCGCCCCGCCTGTCACGCCGTAGCCTGCCTTGCCCCAGATTTTCATCGCGATTCCTAGTGAGACCGGCGGCGCAGGACGCCGAGCTGGACGACGTTGACGACGACGAGGACGGCGAGCAGGACCACCGACAGCGCGGCGGCCGACCCGAGATCGAGCCGGATGAAGGCCTCCCGGTAGATCACCATCACCAGCGAGGTGGTGCTGTTGTCGGGGCCGCCGCGGGTGAGGATCCAGAACTGGTCGAAGGCGAGGATCGAGCCGGTGATCATCATCGTCAGGACCAACGCGATCGTCGGACGCATGAGCGGCAGGGTGATCCGCCGGAAGGTCTGCCAGCGGCTCGCGCCGTCGATCCGCGCGGCCTCGTAGACCTCCAGCGGGATCGCCTGCAGCCCGGTCAGCATGATGAGCATGTTGAAGCCGGCGAACCGCCACAGCACCAGCACCACGGTCGAGCCGAGCGCGGAGGTCCCGCTGCCCGAGGTCCACGAGACGTAGCCGTCGACCAGGCCGATCGCCCGCAGGCCGTCGCTGACCGGGCCGATCTCGTCCGAGAGCAGCCCGAGGAACAGCAGTGAGGCGCTGGCGAACCCGACCGCCATCGGCAGGAAGAACGCCGTACGCAGGAAGCCCACGCCCCGGCGGCGGTTCTGCACGAGCAGGGCCAGCCCGAGGGCGAGCGAGAAGAGCAGCACCGTCATGATCACGGTGTATTTCACGGTGAACCAGACCGCCGAGCCGCCGAGCTGGTTGTCGCCGATGCCGGTGTAGTTGTCGGGCACGTTGAAGGTCGGCTGTCCCAGCAGCGGCCACTTGTGCAGCGACATCCACACCACCAGCAGCAGTGGGGTGACGAAGAACAGCCCGACCATGACCGCCGTGGGGGCGGCGTACGCGGCGCCCACCAGGCTCCGCCTTCTGGCCCGGCTCGCGCGTCGCGGCGGCGGGGTCGTCGCGGCCGCGTCGGCAGCCGGCGCCGGGCGCTGCATCGTCATCGGCATCGGTTCTCCGGAGTCGATTCGGGACCCGGCCGTCCGGTGTGGACGGCCGGGCCGGACGGGTCAGCCTTGCTGGAGGGACTTGGTGATCGCCGCGTTGCCGTCGGCGAGCGACTTGGCCGCGTCGCCGAACAGCGCTCCGCGGACGGTCTGCAGCCAGGGGCTCTGCGGGTCGTTGAACGAGGCGTTGAAGTTCTTCGCGTACGGCGTCTTGCCCTTCGCGACGAGGCTGTTGATCGTCACGATGCGCGGGTCGGCCGACGAGTACTTGTTCGAGGCCAGGTCGGTGCGGATCGGCACGCCCTTGTTCTTGGCGATGACCTCGACCTGGGCGGCTTCCGACATCGTCCAGTTCAGGAAGTCCCAGGCCTGCGCCTGCTTGGTGCTGGTCGCGCCGATGCCGATCGAGTCGCCGCCGATGAAGGTGGACTCCCCGCCGTCGAGGCCGGTGATCGGGGCGACGCCCATCTTCACGCCCTTCTCCTCGATCATGCCCAGCCACACCGACGGGCCGGGCGCGATGCCGATCTTCCCGCTCTGCAGCGCGCCGAGCCAGGTCGGACCGGCCTCGTCCTTGGCCGCGGGCGCGGCCACGCCCTCGTCGTAGAGCGAACGGTAGAGGGCGAAGACGTCCGCCATCTCCTTCGAGTCGATCTTCGCGGTGGTGCCCTTGTCGTCGAGCACGTTGCCGCCGGACGCCCAGACCGACGGCCAGAAGGTGAACTCGACGCACCCGCCGCAGTTGCCGCCGAAGTAGGTGCCGTTGACGTCCCCGCCCAGCTTGTCGATCTTGCGGGCCTGCTCGGCGAACTCCTTGAGAGTCGTCGGCGGCTTCTCCGGGTCCAGCCCGGCCTTGGTGTACAGATCCTTGTTGTAGAGCATCACCGACATGTCGACCGTGTGCGGCACAGCGAACGTCTTGCCGTCCCAGGTGCCGGCGCGGACGTGGCCGGGGGAGACCTTGTCCTTCACGCCGCTGGCGGCGAACCGGTCGGTGATGTCGGCCCACAGGCCCTGCGAGGCGTACTGCGGGGCGAAGACGACGTCGGTGGCGAACAGATCGGGCAGGGCCTTCGCCCCGGCCGCCGAGGCCAGCTTCGCCGGATACTCCTCATTCGGGTACGCCGTCACGGTCACCTTGTTCTTGTGACCGGCGTTGTACGCCTCGGCGTACGCCTTGGACACCGATTCGGTGGCGGCCCGCGTCCACAGGGTCAGCTGCGCGCCGTCGTCGACGCCGGCGGTGGAGTTCCCGCCGGGCGCCTCATCCTCACCGCACGCCCCGAGGACGGCGGTCAGCAGGACCGCGACCGCCACGGCGGCCGGGGTTCTCAACGATCTCACGATCTCTCCTTAGTTTTTGGAGGTTCGGCGGCTCAGGCGGCCGGGTCGGTCAGGTCTTGGGCAGCCAGATCCGCATCGTGGCCGGACCCTGACGGCCCCAGCGGTGATACGGGATCATTCGCAGGGAAGTCGGGGTCCGGGCTCCGCTCGCCGCCGCGTCGGCGTACGGCCACGCGGCGGCAGCGGTCTGTTCGAGCACGGCGGAGACGGAGACCGTGCTCTGCTCGGGGTTCTTCTCGTTCTCCGCCGCCACAGCGGCGGTGGCATAGTCGGCCGGGGGGACCGCGACGTCGACCCGCACGCGATCCAGGTCGATCGAGCCCTCCGGGGACTCCGCGCACAACACGATCGGGCCGCGCTCGACCGCGACGCAATCCCGGACGGCGTCGATGCGGGCGTCGGGATGGGTGAACCGGGGCCGCATCGGCAGCCAGAGGACGATCTCGTCACCGGCCCGGAACGGGCGGCGGATCACGACCCGATCGCCCGATGCGGGCTGCGGCTGGCCGTTGACCGTGACGGTCGCCCCGTCACTTGCCCAGTGGGGCAGGCGCAATGCGACGGCCCATTCGCCGCCGGACGTCTCGGTGACCCGGATCCGGACGCCCCCGCTGTCCGGGTACGCCGTGGTCATCGACAGCCCGACCGGCCGCCCGTCGGCCAGCCGCGTACGCACTTCGGCGTCGGCGTACTGGAAGACGTGCACCTCGTCGGCGTCGACCGCCGCGAAGTACGCCGACAAGCTGGCGAGCAGCCGAGCGGTGTTGCCCAGGCAGCAGGAGACCTCGAACCAGGGCGCGCGCGGACCGCCGCCGAAGCCGAGCTGCTCCTGATCCTCCGGCACGACCGCGGTCGGCGTACGCTGATGCAGCGTGTTGGCGTAGAAGAAGGACCGGCCGTCGTCGCCCAGCGAGGTCGCCACCACGTTGTACAGGACGCGCTCGATGACGTCGGCGTACCGGGGCCGGCCGGTGGCCAGCAGCAGCCGCCAGGCGAGCATGACCGTCGCGATGCCGGCGCAGGTCTCGGAATAGGCCCGGTCGGACGGCAGCACGAAGTCCTCGCCGAAGGCCTCGTCCTCGTGCCGGGAGCCCATGCCGCCCGTCAGATACGTACGCCGTGCCAGTGTGTGGTCAAACTGCTCGATGATCGCGCCGAGCAGTTCGTCGTCGCCGGTCTCGACGGCCACGTCCACCGCGCCCGCGGCCAGGTAGAGCGCGCGGACGGCGTGGCCGCGGAAGGTGTGCGCCGCCCGGATGGGCTGATCGTCGCTGAAGTACGACCAGCCGAACTGGTGCGGCGGCAGGCTGCGGTGCCCCCGGCGGCGCAGGAACAATGCGGCCTGGTCGAGGTAGCGCTGCTCGCCGGTGACCCGGGCCAGCTCGGCCAGGGCGGGCTCGATCTCCGGATGTCCACAGACGATGGCCGGACCGTCCGGGCCGAAGGTGTCGCAGACGTGGTCGGCGGCCCGCTGGGCGACCTCCAGCAGCTCGTCGCCGCCGGTCGTCCGCGCCCGCGCGACCGCCGCCTGAAGCAGGTGCCCGGTGCAGTACAGCTCGTGCCCCCAGGACAGGTCGCTGTACCGGGACCGCTGCCCGGGGCCGCCGAACGCCGTGTGCAGGTACCCGTCCTCGGCCTGCGCGCCGGCGAACAACGTGGTCAGCTCGGTGATCTCGCGATCGCGGGCCGGCGTCGGCAGCCGCCCGTTCTCCCAGGACATCGCCTCGACGAGCTTGTAGACCTCGGAGTCGGTGAACTCGCGCCCCCGGCGGTCGGCGTTGGCGTTGCCGTCCCGCAGGAACGACCCCGTCCAGCCGAGCTTGTCCATCCACAGCCGACCGTGGTCGAGCGTCGCGCTGCCGATCAGCTGCTGCCGCCGGGCCCAGAAGCCGCCGGTGATCCGCACCTCGGCCAGGCCGAGCGGGCGCAACGCGCCGCGCGACGGCACGACGGGCCGCCCTCCCGTGAGGTCGGCGGGGCGCGCCGTCACCGTCATCGTGGCCTCCTCCTCATGGATGTGTGAGGACACGATGCGCGCCGAAAACCTTTTCGGCAAGACGTCTTCTGTGGGACAAACTGATAACGGCACATCGATAGATCACGGGGATTGACAACGTCATTACGCTGTGGGCAGCTTCGAAATCGATTCGAAAGGCTTTCGATGGGCAGACGGCGGTCGCAACAGGTGACCCTCACCGACGTGGCGCAGCTGGCGGGCGTCTCGGTCGCCACCGCTTCGAAGGCCCTCAATGCCAAGGGGGAGGTCGCGCCGGACACGCGGCAACGCGTACTGCAGGCGGCCGAGCAGTTGGCGTTCCAGCCGAACGTGCTCGCCCGCGGCCTGATCTCCGGGCGTACGCGCACCATCGGGCTGCTCACCGACGAGCTGGCCGGCCGGTTCTCCATCCCCATCCTGCTCGGTGCGGAGAACGCGCTCGGCAACGAGCAGATGTCGGTGCTGCTCTGCGACGCCCGCGGCGACGCCATCCGCCGTCGGCACTACATCCGTACGCTCGTCGCCCGGCAGGTCGACGGGTTCATCGTGGTGGGGGACAGCAACGACGTCCGCCCGTCGCTGGGCCGGGAGATCCCGGTGCCGGTCGTCTACGTGTACGGCCAGTCCACCGATCCCGACGACCTGTCGCTGCTGGCCGACGACGAGGGCGGCGCCCGGCTCGTGATCGAGCACCTGATCGCGCAGCGCCGTCGCCGCATCGGGCACATCACGGGCCCGGAGCACTATCGAGCGGCCCGGGACCGCGTCACCGGCGCTCGCGCCGTCCTGGCCGAAAACGGCCTGACCCTCGTCGGCGGCGAACCGCTCTACGGCGAGTGGTCGCAGCGCTGGGGCCGCCACGCCACCCGGCAGCTGCTGACCGCCCACCCCGACACCGACGCGCTGTTCTGCGGCAACGACCAGATCGCCGTCGGGGCGCTGCAGGTGTTGCAGGAGATGGGCCGCCGGGTCCCCGACGACGTGGCCGTCGTCGGCTACGACAACTGGGAGGTGCTGGCGGCCGACTGCCGCCCCCCGCTGACCACTGTGGACCTCAACCTGGAGCAGCTCGGAGCGACGGCGGTGCTGCACCTGTTCGCCGCGCTCGACGGCAACCCGACCACGGGGGTGCTGCGGCAACCGTGTCGCCTGGTCGTCCGCGAGTCCACGGGCCTCGCCGCCTGACTCAGATCGTGTACAAGAGGACTTCGAATATGTCGCGTACCCAGCCCGGGGTGCCAGGCGACGTGATGATGTCGACCATGGCGACGTCCGCGGTCGTCCACACCGGATTGAGGGCGAGCGCCAGCGCGACGTTGAGCCGCTGATACACGGGATCCCTCTCGCCGTGCTCCTGCTGCCGTCGCGAGGTGACCCGGAAGAGCTGGACGAGACCGAGGACGGCGAGCAGCGCGAAGCAGCGCAGGTCCGGCTTGCCGAGCAGGTTCCAGACGGCGATGGGGAATCCCGCGAAGACCGCTACGAGCAGGAGGTAGGTGAGGCCACGGAGCCCTTGGAACAGCGCGAAGGTGACGATGTTGGCGCCGTAGAACTCGAACTCCTCAGCCACCTCCAGCAACAGGATCATCACCGGTGTCATCACGAACTGCATCGCCAGGAACGCCATCGCCGTGTCGATCCGCAGGAGGCCGAAGGCCGCCAGGGCGAGGGCGACGGCCGCCGCTGCGACCAGATTGGCCGCGAGTTCGACCGAGACGGTCCGGGCGAGAAGCGCGGCGCGATCCGTGTGCCGCCGGGCCGTCCGCACGTCGACCGCCACCATGATCATCAGCGCGGCCGCCGGGAGTAGTACGCCCGCCACGGCGGCGAGGGTGATCGGCAGGCTGCTCCGCACCGAGCCGTCGGCAGTCGCCAGCAGCCAGGAGCCGCTGAGCACCACTACGGTGCTGAGGAGATTGACCCCCACGTCCCGGGCGAACTTGAACCAGATCAGCAGGGGCAGTGCGACGAGCAGGGCCGCCGCGATCACCATCTCCGGACCGGGTCCTACCCGGCCGGTGACCAGCAGGAGTAGCCAGACGAGCGCGGCGGCGAACAGGTTCGCGACGACGTTGACGCCGAGGTCTCGAAGTTTGCCCAGCAGCGGGCTCTCTTCCCACCAGGTCAACAGGACGGCCGCCCCGGCGGCGCTGACCACCACGACCGTCACCGCGATCGCGGCGAAGCCCGTGGAGCGCGGAAGCTGCGCGACGCCGCGGTCGGCGGCGATCAGCCAGCCGCCGATGAGCATGGCGAGGGTGCCGGACGCGTTGAGGGCGACGTCGCGCGCCAAGGGCGCTCCGTCAGTGCGAAGCCGTTGCAGTACGCCGGATGCCACGCCATAACAGATGCCATGTCCGGGGGCGTCTCGTCCAGTCGATTCGCACGGTGGAGTGGCGGCGATATCGGTATCGACACCGATCTGTCGATAGCACTTGAAGTTGCCGGAGGCTTGTGGCAATGTCATCGAATATATCGAATGTGAACGTTAACATCCCTGGCCGTCGGCTACCCATGAAGTGGCCGACCGGCCTCGTCCTCTCCGCACGAACATCCACGGCAGGGACTGATCCACATCGACCGGTCCCGGGCGAGCGATCCGCCCAGATCATCGCCCGAACACTCAAGGAGCACGCATGGGACTCCACGCTGCCCGTCTATCGAAGAAGGCGCGGCTCGCCGCGATCACTGCCGCAGCCGTCGCCGCGACGGCGTCGACCACGGCGGTCGTCGCAGCCCTCCCCGCCGGCGCCGCGACCGCGGGCTGCTCGGTCGCGTACGCCGTCTCGTCGCAATGGCAAGGCGGATTCGGCGCCAACGTCACGATCACGAACCTCGGCGATCCGGTATCCAGCTGGACGTTGACCTGGTCCTTCGGCGCCGGTCAAACGGTGACCCAGTACTGGAACACCGCGCTGACTCAGAGCGGTGCGGCGGTGACCGCGAAGAATGTCAGCTACAACGGCTCGATCGCCACGAACGGCACGGCTTCGTTCGGCTTCAACGGTTCGTGGACCGGCAGCAACCCGGCCCCGGCGAGCTTCGCCATGAACGGCGTGACCTGCACCGGCAGTGCGTCGCCGACTGCTTCGCCAACCGCATCCGTGACCGCCTCCCCGACGCCGACGGCCAGCGTCACACCCACGAGTACGCCGCCGCCCAGCTGCGTACTGCCGTCGACCTATCGCTGGACCTCGACGGGTTCGCTGGCCACGCCGAAGGCCGGGTGGGTGTCGCTGAAGGACTTCACCACCGTGCCCTACAACGGCAGGCATCTCGTGTACGCGACGACCCACGACACCGGAACCACGTGGGGCTCGATGAACTTCGGCCTCTTCACCAACTGGTCGGACATGGCCTCGGCCAGCCAGAACACCATGTCGTCCAGCACGGTCGCGCCGACGCTGTTCTACTTCGCCCCGAAGAACGTCTGGGTGCTCGCGTACCAGTGGGGCGCGACCGCCTTCTCCTACCGGACGTCGACCGATCCCACCAACGCCAACGGCTGGTCGTCGGCGCAGCCGCTCTTCTCGGGGACCATCACCGGTTCCGGCACCGGACCCATCGACCAGACGCTCATCGGCGACGGCACCACGATGTACCTGTTCTTCGCCGGCGACAACGGCAAGATCTACCGGGCGAGCATGCCCATCGGCAACTTCCCGGGCAACTTCGGGACGACGTCGACGGTGATCATGAGTGACACGACGAACAACCTCTTCGAAGCGCCGCAGGTCTACAAGGTCCAGGGCCAGAACCAGTACCTCATGATCGTCGAGGCGATCGGCGCGAACGGACGCTACTTCCGCTCGTTCACCGCCACCAGCCTGGGCGGCACCTGGACGCCGCAAGCCGCCACGGAGGCCAATCCCTTCGCCGGCAAGGCGAACAGCGGCGCCACCTGGACCAACGACATCAGTCATGGCGAGCTGATCCGCAGCAGCGCCGATCAGACCATGACGATCGACCCCTGCAACCTTCAGCTGCTCTACCAGGGCCGCTCGCCCAGCTCCGGCGGCGACTACGGCCTGCTGCCGTACCGGCCCGGCGTACTGACGCGACAGAACTAAGGCGTGCGGAGGGATCATGCGGAAACACAGAACGCCTGCCGCGGTCGTGGCGTCGGTCGCAGCGGCATTGCTGACCTCCACCGCCGTCGCGGTGGCGCTGCCGGCTGGGGCGGCTGCGGCCGGCTGCTCGGTGAACTACGCCGTGTCGTCGCAGTGGACGGGCGGCTTCGGGGCCAACGTCACCATCACCAATCTCGGCGACCCGCTCACGAGCTGGACGTTGACCTGGTCCTTCGGTGCCGGTCAAACGGTGACCCAGTACTGGAACACCGCGCTGACTCAGAGCGGTGCGGCGGTGACCGCGAAGAATGTCAGCTACAACGGCTCGATCGCCACGAACGGCACGGCTTCGTTCGGCTTCAACGGTTCGTGGACCGGGAGCAACCCGGCCCCGACCAGTTTCGCGGTGAACGGCGTGGTCTGCACCGGTAGCCCCGGTTCCTCACCTAGCGCCTCGGCCAGTACATCGCCCAGCACGTCGCCCAGCGGTTCCGCGAGCGCGTCACCGAGCAGCGGACCGGTGGACATCACGGTGAACAGCGCCACCAAGTACCAGCTGATCGACGGGTTCGGGGCCGCGGTCTCGATCTGGGGCGGGGCCTGGTCGACGGCGGAGACTCAGACCCTGGTCGGGCTCGGCGCCAACCAGTTCGGCCTGTCGATCGTGCGTACCGGGATCTCGCCCGTCTCCAGCGAATGGCCGACGCAGGTGAGCGCCTTGCAGACGGCGAAGTCCTACGGATCGAACGTCAAGATCATGGCGTCACCGTGGACAGCCCCGGCGGCATGGAAGTCGAACAACAGCCGGACCAACGGCGGCAAGCTGTTGCCCGACTACTACGACGACTACGCGAACCATTTGAACAGCTACGTCCAGTACATGCGCGGGCAGGGCGTCGCGATCGACGTCACCTCGGTGCAGAACGAGCCGGACTGGCATCCGGACTACGACTCGATGGACTGGAGCGGCACAGAGCTGGCGAGCTGGGCGTGTGCTCAAGGCGCGAAGGTGCAGAACACCAAGTTGCTCGTCGCCGAGGCGGTGAACCTCAACTACGGGTACACCGATCCGGCTCTGAACGACGCGTGCGCTCGCGCCAACGTCGGCTACATCGGCGGTCACCTGTACGGCACCGAGTCGGCCGGGCGGCTGGGCCCGTACCCGCTGGCCGCCCAGTACAACAAGCCGGTCTGGATGACCGAGTGGAACCTGCACGCGGCTGACGGCAGCGGCGCGGCCATCTGGGGCGACCCCGCCAACCAGGCGGTCTGGAACGAGACGCTCGACGACATCATGCGTACGGTGCACCGGTCGATGGAAGCCAACTGGAGCGCCTACATCTGGTGGTACGGCAAGCGTTTCTACTCCTTCATCGGCGACGGTGAGGCCGCCTACGGCACCACCGCCGGGGCTCCGTTGAAGCGCGGGTACGCGTTCTCGCAGTACTCGAAGTACGTACGTCCGGGGTACCAGCGAATCGGCCTGACCAAGAGCACCAAGGCTTCACCGCTCGAGATCACGGCGTACGCCGGGGGCGGGAAGCTGACCCTGGTAATCCTCAACCGGTCGACGAGCGCGGTGAACAACGCCGTGATCCAGGCTCCGCAGACCATCACGAAGGCGGAGCACTACCTCACCTCGCAGACCCAGTCGGCGGCCGGTCAGCCGACCACAGTCAGCGGGTCGACGGTCAGCGTCAACGTCGCGGCCCGCAGCATCTCCACCGTCGTCCTGACGCTCTGAACAGGAATGGGGCCGCACACGCCCGGTGTGCGGCCCCATCTTCACGGCATCAGGACAGGGCGTACACCACCATTCCGTGCGGCTCGTTGCCGGCCTGGTAGAGGCCGCCGCCGGACATCTCGGTCACGCTGTCGAGCCCGATCATGTCCTGGTTCAGGCCGATGATCTCGTCGACACCGTCCCCGGTGAGGTCGGCGATGACGACGTTGCCCGTCATGTAGGTGCTGTCGCTCGCCAGCGTCGCCGGGTAGTTGGCCGGACCGGTGAGGACGGACGCGTCCCACACGGTCACGCCCGCCTCGTTGCCGGTGACCACGAGCGACTGCCCACCGACGCCCCGGGCGAACCCTCCCGAGTACGGCACCGGCAGCTGGTTGCGGTGGTACACCGTGCCGTCCGGCGTCACCAGGGTGAACGCCGCCGATCGGATCTGCAGCAACCCGGCCGGGCCGGAGGCGTACGCGTGATGGGTGAACGTGCCGCCGTCGGTGAACGTCTGGACCACGCTGCCGTTCCGGGCGTCCATCAGGTCGACCTGGGTCGGCCCCGTCACCGCTCCGGCCGGAGCCGTGAGCCAGGTGAACGCGACCGAACGCCCCTCGGACAGCGTCAGCGTCGGCGCGGCGGCGACGCCCTGCCACAGCTGAGCACCCCGGATCGTCCGTCCATCCACCGCGGACGGGGTCACCGTCCACCGCACGTTCCCGGAGTCGCCGTCGACGGCGATCCCGCCCACGGCCGGAGCGGAGAGGTCGATCCCGCCGACGGTGTTGTAGGAGGCCAGCACGGCCCCGTCGGCGACGACCGCGTTGGAAAGGCGTACGCCGTCGGCCGGGCGCTGGGTCCACAGCCGTTTGCCGCTGCTGGAATACGCCCGCAGCGCGTCGGTCGGCACGACCAGCTCGGCTCCGGCCTTGCCGTCGAGGTCGGCCGCCGTCACCGTCCAGACGTAGTCCCCGGCGATCGTCGTGCGTACCCTTCCGCTGCGCGGATCGAGCACCTGAGCGGCGTCGGTCGCGGCGACGACCACCTCCGGTACGCCGTCCCCGGTCACGTCGGCCAACTGCAGTTGGTGCACCGGACCGGCGGTGACCTGTCGCCACAAGACGACAGGGTTCTCGGCCGCTGCCGCCGACGTCCCGAGGGATGCGCCGTCGAGGGCGAAGACGCCACGCGATTCGCCGCCGACGACCAGGTCGGTCACCCCGTCGCCGTTGACGTCGGCGGGCACCGCCGTCACCAGGTCGCCCATCAGCGGCGTGGCCTGCGTGACCTGGCCGCCGCCGGCCGAGTACCGGTAGAGCGTCTGGTTCTGTGCGATCGCGACGACCTCACCGGCCTGCGCGGTCATCACCAGGGGCTGGCCGACGTCGCCGGTGGTGCTCCAGCGGACGGTGCCGTTGGGGCCGTCCATGGCCACGACCGAGGTCACCCGGTCGCCCGTGCGGTTGGCCGAGGTGCCGAGACCCCGCGGTTCCCACTGACCGGCGACGACGGTACGCCCCGAGGTCGTGAGGCCGAGCGAGATCGGGCCGTCGCCCGCCGAGCCCGTCCGCTTGACCGTACGCGCCCAGATCTCGCTGCTGCCGTCGGTGCCGTCGAGCGCACGGGTCTGGGTGGTGTTGACGAACATCGTGCCGTCGAAGAACGTCTCGTTGACGACGTACTCCGGCGCGGCCGACCCGGCGACGTCGGCGACGACGAGGTTGGTCGGCAGGGCGTTGACCCTGCTGCTGCGCAGCGTCCGCGCCCCGGTGGCCAGGTCGTAGGTGACCAGGTCGTAGCGGCCGCTCGCGACGGTCACGCCGTCGAGCCCGATCCGCTGCTCCAACGCCACCAGGCGGCTCCGCGACGGGTCGGCCCGCAGGAACCGGGCGTACGCCGGGTTGGTCACGTCCCAGCGCACCGCGCCGGAGACACTGTCGACCAGCAACGTGTGGCTGACCACGGTCGCGTTGCGGTACGACTCGATCCACCCGGCGGCGACCTGGCCCGGCCCGGCCGCGTCCAGCGTCGTGAAGACCGCCGTCCGGGAACCGGTCGAGACCGTCCACTCGCGATCGACGGTCATGCCCGGGGTGAACCGCCAGCCGTGCAGCTCCGTCTGCTGTGCAGCCGGCGTCTGCGTGTTCGATCCGGCGATCACCGTCGCCACCAGGGTGCCGTCGGCGATGGCCACCTGGTAGGCGGCAGGCAGCAGGGTGGACCACTGGGTCGCCCCGGTCTGTCCGTTCAGGACGGTCAGGAACGTGCCCGTGTTCAGGGCCGAACCCGGTTTCGTGAACGGCCGGTACGGGGAGGCCCCGACCTCGGCCAGGAACGCGACCTCGGGGATTCCGTCGCCGGTCACGTCGCCCACGGCGTACGACTGAGGTTCGAGGGTGCTCAGCGGGCCGTAACCGAGGTAGATCCGCGCGGAGTAGGGCTCGATCTGCCAGGGCCGCACGGGGCTGACCTGCCAGTCGGTGTGCAATGACGTGGTGCCGCGCCGCCACACGGTGTCGCCCGCCGCGGTCATCCGCGCGACCGACCCGCCGCTGTGCACGACGAGCAGATCGCCGCCGGGCAGCGCGCTGGTCGCGGTAACCCCGCGCACGGTCTCGACCAAGCCGGTGGCCTTCATCCCGGTGGTCGTGGCCGCCGCGGTGGCGTCGGTGTCCGCGGTGGTCTCGGCCGCGTCCAGCCGCCGCGCGGCCTGCGCTGTCTGCGCCTCGCTCGGCCCGGTCGGGTCCGTCGCGTCCTTCGCGCTGGTCACCCCGAGTGGGGCGGTGAAAGTGATCGCCTGGTCGCGCTCCAGCACGACCTCGTTGTACGCGTAACGCAGCCCGTCGGTGCCCGCGACGTTCTCCAGACCGATCGTCGCCCCACCGCCCCGGGCGGCGGCGTTGCCGCCGAGCTGGCGGTACTGGAGGGTGATGTCGCCGTTCTCGGCGAACACCGCCTCGGCGCTGATCCGGGTACGCCCGTCGGAGGCGAGCAGCGCGTCGTCCCACTCGACGACGAACCGGCGATCCCCGGTACGCCCGAGCAGTGCGGTCTGCACCTTCGCCCGATCGTCGATGATCAGGTCGTCCCAGAACGCGGCGACGACCCCGTTGGGGTTGCCCAGGCCGGGCAGGATCGTATTGGCGTAGTCGCCCAGCCGGGGCTCGGCGAAGTTGACCAGCCCGTTGGTCGTCACGTACGCCGTGGTCCGCTCGACGCCGTAAAAGGTCACCGGGAACGGCAGCGCGACGGTGGCGACGTCCTCGTCACCCTTCAACGGCAGCCGGTCGTGCGCGTCGACCCAGTCCACCCGGGACGGCGTGCAGGTGTAGCCATACCGGTCGGTGCGATTGGGCAGGGCGAAGTCCAGCGCCGCGTCGGCGTCCACGGTCAGCGACCGCGACATCGGCGCGTTGCACAGCACCGGTGCGGCCGGGCTCGCCACGACGTCGTACGCCCCCTCGGCCACCGCAGCGAAGCGGTAGCGGCCCTGGTCGTCGGTGGTCGCCTCGTCCAGCGGCGTACCGGAGACCCGGACGGCGGCCCCGGCCAGTGGGCGACCGAGGACGTCGTAGACGCGGCCGGACACCGCGTGCTGCGGTGCGGCGGCCAGCGCGAAGTCCCGGCGGCTCTGCGTGTTGGCGGTGACGGCGACGCCGGTCGCCTGCGCGTCGGCGCGGCCGTAGAGATGCGCGGTCACGGTGTACTCGCCGACCGGCAGGTAGATCTGATACGAGCCGTCGGCCAGTGTCCGCACCGAACGCGTGGTGTCGCTGGAGGTCGCGGTGACCGTGACGCCCGGCAGCGGATCGCCCGAAGCCGGGTCGGTGACCGTGCCGGTCGCCGAGCCGACCTCACCGCGCGGCGCGGCGCCGACCGCGGCGTACGCGTCGAGGCGGCCCTCGCCGAACACGTTGTTCTTGGCGGCGGTGCCGCCGCAGGTGAGGTTGGCCGTGTCGACTGCGGTCGAGTCGAGCAGTTCGGTGGTCCGCGTGAGGTCGCCGACCAGTGACGGCGCGGCCGACCACAACAGCGCGATCGTGCCAGCGACGTGGGGTGCGGCCATCGAGGTGCCGTTCATCGCGGTGTAGCCGTCACCCGGGTACGCCGAGCGGATGTTGGAACCTGGCGCGGCGATGTTCGGCTTGGCCAGCCCGGCGACCGACGGCCCCCGGCTGGAGAAGCTGGAGATCGTGTTGGCGGAGGTGAACGACCCGACGGCGTACGCGTCCGCGTTGTCGCCCGGCGAGTTCGCGGTGCCACAAGCCGGGCCACTGTTGCCGGCGGAGAAGACGGGAAAGATCCCGGCCGCCCGCCACGCGGCGATCATGTCGGCGTACCAGAGGTCGTTCTGCCCACCGCCCCACGAGTTGTTGACGATGTTCGGGGCGAGATCGGGCCGGGGGTTCGCCCCGGTGCTGTCGGTCGGCGCGAGGATCCACTGACCCGCCAGCAGCAGCGACGACTCCGAGCACGAGTCGGTCTCGCAGCCCTTCGCGGCGATCCACTTCGCACCGGGCGCGACGCCGATGCCGCCCGCGCCGACCATCGTGCCCATCGTGTGCGTACCGTGGCCGGCGTTGTCGCACGGCGCGGCGGTCGGGCAGATCCCGGCCGGGTCGTACCAGTTGTAGTCGTGCGAATAACGGCCCGCGCCCAGTGTTCCCCGGTACGCGGCCGCCAGCGCCGGGTGGTCGAACTGCACCCCGGAGTCGATGTTCGCCACGACCACGCCTTCGCCGGTCGTGCCGTACTCGCTCCACACCTGCGGGGCGCGGATGCGGTCGATGCCCCACTCCACGGCCTGCGTACTCGCGGTCGCGTCGACGGCGGCGGTGTCGGGAAGCTGGAACACCTTCTCGACGGTGATCGCCTCGACATCGGATCTAGCCGCGATCGCCGCCAGGACGGCCGCGTCGCCGGTGACCCGGACCTCGTCGGCGATCCAGAACGACGTGTACTTCGCCTTCGCCTTGTCCAACTGCTCACGCAGCCCGCGCTGGCTGTTTTCGGCGTGCTCCGTCAGCGCCCGGTACGCCGCCTTCGCCTTGCCGGCGTGCGTACGCTGCTTATTCGCGTCGGACAGATCAACGGAACCCTTGAGGCGTACCAAGAAGGTGGCCTGGCCGGCGGCGGCGAGATCGGCTCGGACGGCCGGGTCGACGGTGGCAGTCGAGGCGGCGGCGGTCGCGGCGACGGGCGCCGACGCTACGGCCCCGACCGTCGTCAGCAAGGCCACAGCGACCGGCAGACTCAGCCGCCGCAGAAGCTTTCGTGACATGAGGAGTGTCCCTTCCCGCCGCGGGGGGTTCGCGGCATGATGGGACTATTCGCCCTCGGCGGCAAGATCCGCTAGAGCTATGGATGGCCGATCCCCGTCAATGACCGGAGTCGGCCAGTTCCCTGATAGGACGGTCAGACCCAGCCCCGTCGACTGGCTTGAATGCCCGCCTGGAACCGGCTCGTCGCACCCAGCCGCTCCAGCAGGCGCGTGATCCGACGGCCGAGCGTACGCGCGCTGACGCCGAGCTGCCGGGCCATCGCCTCATCCTTGAGCCCCGAGCCGAGCAGCGTCAGCAGCGCGCGATCGACCTCGTCCAGATCGTCGGGCAGCCCCGGGGTGTCCGGCCGCAACGGCGCGGCCCGCTCCCACAGCGACTCGAACAACGCCGCCAACGCGGAGGAGAGCAGCGACGGATGCACCACGATGACGCTGCGGATCCGGCCCTCCCGCACCGACAACGGCAGCAACGCGCGTACGCCGTCGACCACGATCAGCTTCAACGGCACGTCGGCCAGCGTCCGCGCCTGCTCGCCCGACCGGATTGCCGCCATGATCACGTCATACCGTCCGGGCAACTCCAACGCGGCCGTCGCATAGATGGCCCGATTACGGATGTTGCGATCGAACAGCGACTGCTCCGCCTTCGCCGACGCGGAATGATCCACATACGGCGGCGCGTCCAGCACCGCGACCTCACGGGTCGCCGACCCCACCAACTCCATCATCATGTCGACGGCTGCCCGCTCGCCGTCCACCACCTCGGCCAGCCGGCTCGGCTCGCTGCGGGTGATGCCTTCGGCGTACTCGACGGCCAATGCGGACGCGGCCTGCAGCACCTGCTCCAGCGCCTCCTGCCGGCCCCGGACCAACGCCGCGATCCCGACCTTGGGATCCCGCGCCCGATGACCGCCCTCGCCCCGCTCGACCAGCTCGGCCTGAATCAGCTCACCCACCAGGTCGGCCAGCCGAGCCCCGGGCAGTCCGACCTCCTCGGCCAACCCGGTGTCCACCGGGCGACCCGGCGAGCGCAGCATCGCGCGATAGACGCGTACGGCGGCCGCGGAGACACCGACGGCGTCGAGGGGCCCGTCAGGGGTGATCATCGCGACAGGCTAGCGGCTGAGTGCCGTCCGCGTGGGCCGCGATCCTGCATACTGATGCACGTCGACCGGCGAGGAGAACGACCGATGCATGTGCTGTACGCCGAATCGACGGGCGAGATCGAGCTGTCCGGCACGGCCGCGGACCTGTCGCGGCTGGCGCGGCGACTGCGAGGGCGGGAGCCGATTCTTCTCGATCGGCGGGACGATCCGGCTCCGTATGACCGGGCGCTGTCGGTCGTGACCGTCACCTTGACCAGCGGGGCCGTCCATGTCTCGGTGGACGGTGACACTCTGCGGCTTGAGGGCGGCGGGCGGGCCTTGGAACTCCTGGCCGCGAACATCGAAAGCGTCGCCGATGCCGACGACTCGGCGTATCACCTGCACATCGAGTACCCCGGAGATGAGTATGTGGCACCTACGTCCCGGCCACTGGTGGTGGCGCTCAGGTCGTGACGTCGTGACCTGAGCGCCCTCGGGGCTGAACTCGGTTAGCGGGGGGCCCAGACGGTCGCGTCGATTTTCGCCTCGCCGCCCGTCACGCTGACGAACTTGATCAGCACGATGTACCCCGAGTCGCCGGTACGCATGCAGAACCGCGCGCCCTTGAAATAGGCCGGCGAATTGGCGGACACGCCTTTGCCCTCCCGGGTCACCAGGTCTGCGCAGTCGGCGGCCGACGGATCGGCGGAGCCGGCCCACTTCGCGATCATGGAACCGCCGGCGGAGGAGATCTTGCCCCCGGCGTCGTAGGTGTCCATGCCGCCGTATTCCGGCTTGATGACCGGTGGCTGCTCGTCGAAGTCGATCCCGTAGTTGGAGAACAGCAGCGTGTCGTGCCACAGCACATCGTCGGCGCCACCGGCCGGCGCGCTCGGGCTCGGCGCGGGCTTCGGCGACGTGGCCACCTGGTTCGCGGATGTCGAGGTATCGGCGGCGGCAGCGGGGGAGTCGTCCTTGTCGGACCCGGCGACCTGGTAAAGGAACGCGCCGACGGCGACGAGTGCGGTCAGCAGACCGGAGATTGCGGTGAGCAGGCCGGGCAGCGACGTCCAGAAGGACGAGCCTTTGGCCGACTCCGGCGACGACGTGGGTTCAACGCTCACGAGCTTCGGACTCCCAGGACACGGCGATGTGAAAGCGATACTGGTCTAGGCCGAATGCGGGCGGCCCCGGGTGATTCTGCCATGGTCGTCAATGACCGCGAGTCCGGGTCCGATCCGGACTTTCGCGGTCGCCAGAAGCCGTGCGGCGGGACCGCTCCCGGCCCCGCCGCGTACCCGGTCAGTATTCGATCGGGCAGATCCGCACACCCGGACACGGGTCGTTGGGATCCGGGTCGGGGTCGCTGACCGGCGGTGCGGTGTCGAAGAACAGCCGGAAGTGTGCCTGGCCGCGTACCTCACCGTCGTGGTTGCCCTTCACGTAGTTCGCCTTGTACGTGAAGACCTCACCGGGTCCGGCGGAGACGCTGAAGGACTTCTGGTTGGAGACACAGTTGCCGCTGGCCGTCGAGCTCTCATTGGAGCCGACGTAGCCGTTGTCCGGCCGGAAGGCCTCCCACCGGGGCGTGGTGCTGGGCTCTATGCCGTTGCCGCCGAGCTGGAAGGTGTAGCTCGTGTTGTAGTAGAGGTGGAAGTCGTAGGTTCCGCCATCCACCGGGTCGTACTCCGTCTTCACGTACAGCGAGCCGTAGTAGATGAAGTAGACGTGGGCGTCGGTCTGACAGGACGCGGCGTACGCGGCCGGCGGCGCGGCTACGAGACCGACGGTGGCGGCCGTCAGCCCCATGATGAGCGCCGCCACGCGGGCGACCAGTCGTCGGTGCAGCTTCATGGACCCTCCAGGTGGTCATGCCCCACCTTGTGCGGCGGGACTGGCCTCGACGCTAGGAGCGCCTCCGGAAGCGAGGTAGATGAATGCAGCTAACCGCCGGGCAGGCGATCTTTCGCCTTGCCGATGTCGAAATCGGCCCCTGACGACACCACCAGGGCGAAAGTCGCGCCGAGGCCACCGTGGATCAGCGAGGTCAGCGCAGCAGGCGGCGCAGGTCGGCGCGGCCGCGGATGCCGAGCTTCTGGTACGCCCGAGCCAGGTTGTTGTTCACCGTCGGCACCGCCAGCCCGAGCTGGGCGGCGATGGCGACGCTGGTGTGCTCGGCCGCGAGCAGCAGCACCTGCCGTTCGCGGAAGGTGAGCAGGGAAGTGTTCTCCCCGGCGCGCATGAGCGGCGTCTTCGCCTCCGCGAGGCCCGAACGCGCAGCCTCGAGCAGGCCGGATCCGGCGGCCTGGGCGAGGTCGGATTCGGCCCACCGCTGACGCCTCCGGTGCCGTCGAGCCGCCGTACGCCACAGCTCAGCGGCATGCAGGTCGTAGCCGCGTCGGGCCAGCGACCGCGCCGCCTGTTCGAGGCGGTCCGCCGCGTCGGGGTCGGCCAACGCGGCGGCAGCGCGATCCAACAAGCCCACCAACCCGCCAACAGGTGAGCCCCGGCCGGCGGGCGGCGGAGTGTGTACGCCGAGCCGAGCGAGGTCGTAGCGAGCGAGCGCGGCGACGATCGGCATACCGGCCCTGTCGGCGAGGTCGTGCGATCGCCGGGTGGCTTCGACGGCGGCGGCCAGGTCGCCGGTGGCGTACTCGACCCAGGCGCGCCAGCCTTCGATCCAGGGTTCGAAGACCTGATCGCTCGGGTGCGCCCGCTCGTCGGCGGCTGCCATGAGGTCCGCTGCCGCGGAGCGTCCGGCGAGGGCGGCGGCTGCGGCGCGGGCGGCCCGGATCGTGCGGCTCAGGCGGAAGGTGTCGTCGACGTCGAACCCGGCTTGCGCCTCGGCGAGCAGGCGTTCGGCCGTCTCGTGATGGCCGCGGGCGAGGGCGGCCAGGCCGGCGTACAAGGCCCAGCCGCAGACCATCATCGCGGCTCCGCCGTCGAGCGCGGTCCGGTAGCCCGCCAGGGCGAGCTTTTCGGCGGCGCGGGGCCGCCCACTGGCCAAGTACGCCAGGCACAGTCCGGTGTCGATCTCCACTTGCGCCCAGGGCAGTCGTCCGGTGTGGTCGGTGATCCGCTGGGCAGCCGTCGCGTACGCCTGTCGTGCGGTAGGCAGCCGCCCGAGGAATCCGTTGGCCGCCGTCGCCGCTGCTCCGGCCCAGGCCGTCGCCTTCGGCTCGGCGGCCGGGTCGCCGAGCACACCGGCCGCCCAGTACGCCGCCTCACCGCAGCGCCCATCGAAGAACAGCAGCCACGATCGGGAACCACGGGCGAGCGGCTCGCCGCCAGCAGAGTCCAAGGTATGCAGTGCCTGGGTCAGATCCCCGTCACCCCAATACATCGTCTCGGCTCGGGTGACCGTCCACTCCGTACGATCGCCGTCGGGCGGGTTGACCAGCAATGTCTTCGCCTCGTCGAGGCGACCCCGATAGACGGCGATCTCGGCGAGCAGGCGGTCGGCTTCGGCTCCCGGATCGACGTCCCGGACCGCGCGCGCCAGCCGCTCCGCGAGCTGCAGATCCGCATGCCCGATCGCCAGTCGCGCCCCTGTGCGTACCAGTTGGGGCTGGGTTATGTGTCCACCTTCGACCTGCCACAGGGCCGCGAGGAGCGCGTCGCCGTGCCGGCGCAGCGGCGAGGCCAGCAGCGCGCCCGCGAGCCGGCGGTAGGTCCGCGTCGCGCGCGACACTGTCTGGCCCGCACGCAGCACCTCGCCGTAGAGCGGGTGTCCAAGACGGACGACGCGCCGCGAGCCGGAGCGCTCCACAATGATCAGTCCACTGTCCTCGGCGTCGCTGATCGCGTCGACCCCCACCAACCGCTCCAGCAGGCCGAACGAGAGCGGCTCGCCACACGCCACGAACTCGATCGTGTTCCGTCCGGCCTCGCGCAGCCCAGCCAGCCGCGCGGTCACCAGGTCCGCGAGCCCGCCCGGCCGCGCACCGTGCAACAACTCCCGCAGGGCCAGCGGGTTTCCGCCGGCCAGTCGATGCAACCGGCGCCGCGTCTTCACTGGTACGCGGACAGCACTCGCATGATCGATCAGGTGGTCGACGGCGTCCTCCGGCAACGGCGGCAGCTCGACGACCTCGCCGATCAGCGGGGCGAGCGCGTCCGGGAGCGCCTCCCCGGACCGCGCGGTGAGCACGAGCCGAGCCAGCCCCGCCCGGCTCAGATGGGCCAGCAGCGCGGCCGACGCCTCGTCCAGCACGGGCGCGTCGTCGACGCCGATGACGGCCGATTCCCGCCGGAACCTTTGTTCCGCCGCACGCAGAACGTGCGTCCGATCAGCGAGTACGGCGTCGGGCGGGATGAGCGGCAACACCGCAGCCAGCGGAATCGCCGCCGCCGCTCTCGTCGCCGTCACCCAGTACGCCGCCCCGTCCACACCGGACACGCACTCCCAAGCAAGCCGGGACTTCCCCTGCCCGGGCGGTCCTGTGATCAATACCGTCACCCGTTGGCCGAGCGCCTGCCCGACGCTCACCACCTCGGCGTCCCGACCGTGAAACGGCCACATCCCGGCTCCTCCCGTCGTCAGGAGGAATTCGTCGCCCGGCGTACGCCGGATGGGACTGCCACCTGAGTGCTAGTCGGGCCGAAACAGCGCGCGTACGCCGACCAACCGCACCGGGCGCCGACGCTCGAACCGATCCAGGGCCGTCATCGCCGCCTCGACGATCGCCGCCTCGCCGGCCGGCTGCTCGGACAGGGTCCGCCCATGCGTCTCGGTGAGGAACGGGGCGTAGCGCACCTTCACCACGACCTGCTTGACGTCTCGGCCGTCGGCGAGTGCTGCTCGTCCGACGTCGGCCGCCATGCGGGCGACCTCGTCGCGTACGTCGGCCCAGTCGGTGAGATCTTCCTGAAAGGTGTGTTCCTGACCGGCCGACCGCGACACCCAGACCTCGCCGGTCACCGGCGAATCGTCGCCGCCGTTGGCCAACCGCCACAGCCACGGCGCGGTGGCCGGCCCGAAGGCCACGGTCAGCTCGGCGGGGTTCGTCGCGGCCAACTCGCGTACCGTGTGGACGCCAAGCTCCGCGAGCTTCCGAGCCGTCTTCGGGCCGATGCCCCACAGCACGTCCGTGCCCCGATCGCCGAGCACCCCGAACCAGTTCGCGGCGGTCAGCCGGAACACGCCGTGCGGCTTGCCGAAGCCGGTCGCGATCTTCGCCTGCAGCTTCGTCTGGCCGATGCCGATGCTGCAGTCCAGCCTGGTCGTCAGGCGTACGCGGCGCTGAATCTCGCGCGCGAACACCTCCGGGTCGGGTACTCGCCGGAGGGCCTCGTGGCTCAGGAACGCCTCATCCCAGCCCAGCGGCTCGACCACCGCGCCGGAGCCGCGCAGGGTCGCGAACACCGAAGCGGAGGCCACCTCGTACGCCTGCCGGTCAACCGGCAGGAAGACGGCGTCAGGGCAACGGCGCGCGGCGGTCCGCAGCGGTTGACCGGAATGTACGCCGAAAGCCCGAGCCTCGTAGGAGGCGGTGCTGACGACACCCCGCTTGGTCGGGTCTCCGTCCCCACCGACGACCAGCGGGCGCCCACGCAGTTCGGGCCGCCGAAGGAGTTCGACGGCGGCGATGAACTGGTCCATGTCGAGATGCAGGACCCACCCGGCCATACAGCCATTGTTCCCACTTGATCCGGCGGACACTTCGCGAATCGCGTGACGAGCGTGAACCCCGAACGGGGTGACCGTCTCCCGGGATCACGCGATCAGTCGCGTACGTAGTAGTGGCCGTTGGTGTCGTCATAGCGGCCGCCGGCCCGGCAGCACCGGCGGAAACCGCCGCCCGGAACCACACGGACAGGGGTCCTTGCCGCCGAGCTTCTCGACCAGCTCGGTGTCGTGCCCGACGACGCGTACACCCCGCTTGACCTGGGTTTCGCTAGAGGGTACCCCCGGCGGCGTTTGCTGGTCGGCTCAAAAGGACGGCTCGACGTTCTCATACTGGCGCATGGCGACCTCCCAAGATCTCGGCTGAGCTACGCACGATATGGCTTGCGGTGACGCCGAAGCCACCCGATTTCCAGGGCGCTCCGCCGACCTATTGAAGCTCCACGACAGCCCGGACGACGCCGAACGCCGTCAGGACGGCACCCACGAGGACGACGATCGCGCCGGAGAATCTCGTCGGTCCGGCGTCGCCGCGCCGATCGGCGAGTGAGCGCGCCCGCACAAGAATGATCCCGCCACAGACCAACGCGAGTACGCCGACCACGATGGGGCCTAGATTCTGTCGCGCCCCGTCAGCGAAGTATCCGACGCTCATCATTGCACTCCACGGCAATCCATGGCCGGAAGCCTAGAGCCTTGACCGGCAAGATCATGTGCCCGTGGTCACATGATCACGACGGCGGCTGATGAGACCTGGCAGCCCGATCGTGAACCCAGCCAGATCAAGGTTCTGGGTCGAATCATGGCGCAAGATTCGACCAGAACCCTGATCCAGCCCGAAAGGACGAGCGGGGAGGGGGAAGCGGGAGAGGGTCAGGAGGTGGGTTCACCTGAAGGGGCGGTGAGGCTCACCCCGAGTCCGACGGGCGTACCGAAATTCGGCGTCCCGTCGGCGTTCCACGAGATCTTCTGCGCCCGTGTCGACCGGTTCAGGTCGCAGTTGCCGGCGGACGAAGTGGTGGCGTGGTAGACGATCCAGTCTTCGGTGCCGTCGGGGGATTTGAAGAACCCGTTGTGGCCTGGTCCGTACACTCCGGCGGCGTTGTTGCGGGTGAAGATCGGGTTCGCGGACTTGACCCAGGACGACGAGTTGAGCGGGTCGCCTCCGTTCCAGGTGAGCAGGCCCAGTTTGTAGTCCGGGGTGGAGCAGTGGCTCGCGGAGTAGACGATGAACGTCTTGCCGCCGTGCTGGATGACTTCGGCGCCTTCGTTGACCGCGCCGCCGACCGTCTCCCAGCTGTAGGTGGGTGTGGACAGCAGTCGCCGTGTTCCGGCCGCGGTCCACGGGTTGCTCAGCTGGCGGATGAACATCGGCTGGGAACCGTTGTAGTAGGTGCCCAGCAGGTAGAGGTTGCCGTTGAGCTGCAGGATGCTCGGGTCCAGCTCCCAGGTGTTGTCCGAGGTCGGGTCGAGCAGGTCGGCCTTGAAGGCGTACGGGCCCATCGGGTCGAGGCCGGAGCTCTCCAAGACGTGGATGCGCTGGGTGCCGAGGTTGTAGGGCTCTACTCCGGCGACGTAATACAGGTACCAGCGCTGCCCGTTCGGGCCGTTGAGCAGATGGAACTCCGGCGCCCACATGGTGCCCGCGCCGTTGGGGTTGGTCAGGTTGAAGATCACCTGGTCGGTCGCGCTGGCCAGGCCGCGCAGCGTGGTCGCCTTGCGCATCGTGATGGTGCGGTTCCACGTGGTCGTGGCCAGGTAGTAGTAGCCGTTGTAATAGGTCAGCCAAGGGTCCGGGCCCTGCGCCTTCAGCGGATTCGTGAACGTGCCCGGTGTCGGCGTGGTGCCGCCGTTGAATCCGGGCAGTCGCCAGACCCGGCTGGTGGCGGTGCTACACGGCAGCTGCACCAGTCCGGTGTTCGACGCGGAGGAGCCGCCGTTCGGGACGATGCACTTGCCGGAGCTGGCCGAGACGACGTTGAACGTCTTGTCGGTGCCGCTGACGGTCACGGCGGTCAGCCGCCACTGCTGATTGGTACCGCCGTGGCAGCTCCACTGGATGATGGTGGCGTTGTCGGCGGTGGAGGCCCCGTAGACGTCGACGCACTTGCCGGCGTTGAGGGTGTTGATGGTGTAGAGATCCGTGGAGCCGGACACCGGGGTGAACGTGAAGGTCTGGTTCGTGCCGGAGTTGCAGCCGTACTGCAGCAGCTGCACTCCGTTGGTGGCGGAGCCGTTGGGCAGGTCCACGCAGTTGCCGCCGTTCTGATTCACGGCGGTGCTGCTGAACGTGACGATCGCCTGGGCGGGCGTCGGGAATCCGAGACTCGCCAGCACCATCAGCGGTACGGCGAGCAGGGACAGGCGGCGGGGACTTCGCATCGGTCCACATCCTTCGGCGGGTAGGCGGAAGCTGACAAGCCTCGCGGTGAAGGCCTCCAGAACCGGCTGCCTACCCGGACACCGCTGTGGTTGTCCCACTATATCAGTACATCAACTGATATCGAAATACTGCGGGGAGATCGTCGGGAGCCGACGATCAACACGTTAAACGGCCCACGAATGTCGGCTACCGACGATCATGGAGGTCGGAACCGCCACGAACGTCGGAGGCCGACGATCATGGGGGCGGAACCGCCATGAACGTCGGCAGCCGACGATCATGGCGGGGGGTTAGGTGGGGCGGCGGGCGGCGATGAGCCGCTGGAGCAGGATGAACACGAACAGCAGGATGCCGATGACCATCTTGGTCCACCACGACGAGAGGGTTCCCTCGAAGGTGATGATGGTCTGGATCAGGCCCAGCGCCAGTACGCCGAGCGCGGTGCCCCAGACGTAACCGGTGCCGCCGGTGAGCAGCGTACCGCCGATGACGACGGCGGCGATCACGGTCAGCTCCATGCCGATGGCGTGCAGGCTGTTGCCTGACGGCAGGTAGAAGGTGAACAGGACGCCGCCCAGCGCCGAGCACAGGCCGCTGATCGTGTAGACGGCGATGCGCGTACGCCCGACGGGTAGCCCCATGAGCAGCGCGGACTGCGGGTTGCCGCCGACAGCGTACGCGTCGCGCCCGAGTTTGGTGAACGCCAGCACGAGCGCTGCGATCACGACGACCGCGACGGCGATGAGCACGCTCCAGGTCACTTTCAGCGACCCGAATTTGAGCGACCTGCCCATGTAGGTCCAGAAGGGATCGTTGATCGGGATGGAGGAGGTGCTGATGGCGTAGCAGATGCCGCGGGCGAGGAACATCCCGGCGAGGGTGACGATGAACGGCTGGATCTCGAAGAAGTGGATGATGCAGCCCATGCCGAAGCCGAGTGCGGCGCCGACCGCCAGCCCGGCGAGGATCACCAGCGGCACCGGCCAGTGTGCCTGTTCCAGCAGCACCGCGGTCAGCATCGTCGTCAGGGCGACGACGGAGCCGACCGACAGGTCGATGCCGCCGGTCAGGATCACGAAGGTCATGCCGACCGCGACCACGAGGATGAACGCGTTGTCGATGAAGACGTTCAGGATTATCTGCGGGTCGTTGAAGCCGATGTAGCGCAGCGAGCCCAGCCCGTACATCAGGGCCAGCAGGCCCAGCGTCGCGAGCACCGGGATGTGCCGCTCCTGCGGCCGCCATCGCTGTCGGACGGGCACGGTGGTCATGCGGGCACCTCGATCTTGGCGGGCTCGGACGGCGTCGCCGGGGTGGATCGCGGGCGCCGCCCGAAGACCTTGGCCCGGAACGCGGGGGACTGGATCAGGCACACGATCGTCACGACGACCGCCTTGAACAGCATCGTCGTCTCCGGCGGGATGCCGACGGTGTAGACGGTCGTCGACAGCGCCTGGATGATGAGCGCGCCGAGGACGGTGCCGCCGAGCGAGAACCGCCCGCCGCCGAGCGACGTCCCGCCGATCACGACGGCCAGGATCGCGTCCAGCTCGTACCACAGGCCCGCGTTGTTGCCGTCGGCGCTGTGCACGTTCGAGCTGATCATCAGGCCCGCGATGCCCGCGCATAGGCCGCAGAACAGGTAGACCATGACCATGATCCCGCGGGCCCGGATGCCCGCGAGCCGGCTGGCCTCCGCGTTGCCTCCGGTCGCTTCGATGAGTACGCCCAACGCAGTGCGCCGGGCCAGGACAGCGGTGACGGCGATCATGACGACGGCCACGAGCACGGAGAAGGGGAGCGTCGCGAGGTATCCGCCGCCGATCAGCTCGTAGGGGTCGCTGTTGACGGTGATGATCTGCCCGTCGGTGATGAGCTGGGCGATGCCCCGGCCGCCGACCATGAGGATGAGCGTGGCGATGATGGGCTGGATGCCGATCCCGGCGACGAGGAAGCCGTTCCACAGGCCGAGCACCAGTGACAACGCCAGGGCCAGCCCGACGGCGACCAGTACGCCGCCGACCGAGTTCTGGTCGCCCTGGTCGCTGATCACCAGGCAGGCGAGCGCGCCGCTGATGGCGATGGTCGAGCCGACCGACAGGTCGATGCCCCGGGTGGCGATGACGACGGTCATCCCGAGGGACACGACGACCAGCGGCGCGCCCAGTCGCAGGATGTCGATCAGGCTGCCGTAGAGGTGGCCTGCGCGTACCTCGATGTGCAGGAAGTTGGGCGTGAACGCGACATTGCCCAGCACGAGGACGGCGAGTACCAGGGCCGGCCAGAACAGGCGGTGGGTCGCGGCGGTGCGGGCCGCCGTGGCTAGACGAGTCATGCTGCAGCTCCTGGTGAGACATCCGCTCCGTGCGCGATCGTCTGCAGGACGCGATCGGCGTCGAGGTCGTCGGTGTTGGCCAGCTGGGCGACGAGTTTGCGGTCCCGCAGTACGCCGACCTTGTGGCTCAGCCGCAGCACCTCTTCGAGTTCGGCCGAGATGAATAGCACCGCGAGGCCGTCGCGGGACAGTCCGGCGACCAGCTTCTGGATCTCGGCCTTGGCACCGACGTCGATGCCCCGGGTCGGCTCGTCGAGGATGAGCAGTTTCGGTTCGGTGATGAGCCAGCGGGCCAGCAGCACCTTCTGCTGATTGCCGCCGGACAGGTTGCGCACCGGCAGGTCCGGGTCGGAGGGACGGATCTGCAACGCCGAGATGTATTTGGCGACCAGTTCGTCCTGCGTGCGTCGCGGAATCGGGCGCGTCCATCCGCGTACCGCTTGAAGTGCGAGGACGATGTTCTCCCGGACCGTGAGCTCCTCGACGAGGCCCTCGGTGCGGCGGTTCTCGGAGCAGAACGCGATGGCGTGGGCCATCGCGGCGCGGGGGCTGCGCAGGGTGACCGGCGTGCCGTTGAGCTGGAGCCGGCCGTGGTCGGCGCGATCGGCGCCGAACAGCAGCCGCGCGACCTCGGTACGCCCGGAGCCGAGCAGGCCGGCCAGGCCGACCACCTCGCCGGGGTGGATGGTGAGGTCGAACGGTGCGATGGAGCCTTTGCGGCCCAGCTCCACCGTCTCGACCAGGGGGAAGCCGGACTCCAGCGCGGACAGTTCCGGCCGGGGCTGGTCTTCGAGCTGTTCCAGGGTGGTCAGCTCCTTGCCGATCATCGCGGTCACGAGGTCCACATGCGACAGCTCGGCGGTCGGGTACTCGCCGACGAGGCGGCCGTTGCGCAGCACCGTGATCCGGTCGGCGATCTCGTAGACCTGATCGAGGAAGTGCGTGACGAACAGGATCGCGACGCCTTCGTCCTTCAGCTCGCGCATCACCGCGAACAGCTGCTGGACCTCGGTCGTGTCGAGGCTGGAGGTGGGCTCGTCGAGGATGAGCACCTTGGCCTCGATGTCGATCGCGCGGGCGATCGCGACCATCTGCTGGACGGCCAACGAATAGGTGCCCAGCGCGACGGTCACGTCGAT
This sequence comes from Hamadaea flava, assembly GCF_024172085.1. Taxonomy (NCBI): domain Bacteria; kingdom Bacillati; phylum Actinomycetota; class Actinomycetes; order Micromonosporales; family Micromonosporaceae; genus Hamadaea; species Hamadaea flava. Next base: position 8,278,591 of record NZ_JAMZDZ010000001.1, read on the forward strand.
GTCGAGCCGCAGCCGCTGGAGCAGGTCGCGGGAGCGCCGCCGGATCGCCGTCCAGTCGATGCGGCCGAACTTTCGAGGCTGGCGGCCGATGAAGATGTTCTCGGCGACCGAGAGGTTGGCGCAGAGGTTGATCTCCTGGTAGACCGGGCTGACCCCGGCCTGCTGGGCCTGCAGCGGACTGCCGAACCGCACCGGACGCCCGGCGAGCGCGATGTCACCGGAGTCGATGCTGTACGCCCCGGTGAGCACCTTGATCAAGGTGGACTTGCCGGCGCCGTTCTCGCCCATGAGGGCGTGCACCTCACCGGGGAACAGCCGGAAGTCGACCCCGTCGAGCGCGCGTACGCCGGGGAACTGCTTGCTGATCCCGGTCATGGTGAGGACCGGTTGGCTCATGGCCGCTACTCCCAATCTCCGCCTACGCGGGCGGGGCGTCGCCACCCCGCCCGCGCTCGGGCCTAGTACTTGCGCTCCGGCAGGGCGGCCTTGGCCTGCTCCTGCGTGAAGGTGGTCTCGTTGGTGACGATGCGCTTCTCGACGCTCTCACCGTTCTTGACCTTCTTGACCAGCTCCATCAGCTGCGGGCCGAGCAGCGGGCTGCACTCCGCGATGAAGTTGATCTTTCCGTCGGCCAGCGCCTGCATGCCGTCGTGGACCGCGTCGATCGTGATGATCTTGATGTCGATGCCCGGCTTCTTGCCGGCCGCCTCGATCGCCTCGATCGCGCCCAGGCCCATGTCGTCGTTGTGCGCGAAGAGCACGTCGATGTCCTGGTGCGCCTTCAGGAAGGCCTCCATGACCTCCTTGCCCTTGGCCCGGGTGAAGTCACCGGTCTGCGACGCCACGACCTTGAACTTGGAGTCCTTGGCGATGATGTCGCCGAAGCCCTTCTTGCGGTCGTTGGCCGGCGCGGAACCGGTGGTGCCCTGCAGCTCGACGATGTTCACCGGGTCGGTCTTGCCCTCGTACTGCTTGACCAGCCACTCGCCGGCGAGGTTGCCCTCCTTGATGAAGTCCGAGCCCAGGAAGGTCTGGTAGAGCGAGGTGTCGGGCGAGTCGATCGCGCGGTCCGTGAGGATGACCGGGATCTTCGCCTCCTTCGCCTCGTTGAGCACCGCGTCCCAGCCCGACTCGACCACCGGCGAGAAGGCGATGACGTCGACCTTCTGGGCGATGAACGAGCGGATCGCCTGGATCTGGTTCTCCTGCTTCTGCTGGGCGTCGGAGAACTTCAGGTCGATGCCGGCGGCGGCCGCCGCTTCCTGGACCGACTTCGTGTTCGCCGTACGCCATCCGCTTTCGGCGCCCACCTGAGAGAAGCCGAGGGTGAGCTTGCCGTCGTCGCTGCTGCCGCCCGGCTCCTTCTTCGAGCAGGCGGCCAGCCCCGCAACCGCGATCACGGCGGCTAGCAGGACGGTTGTAGACTTCCTTAACACTGTTCACTCTCCTTCAAGGCTGGACCCGGTCGGCAAACCGGGCCGCCGAAAATGGGCTGACGCTTTGTCCCTTGTGGAGCTGTGTGCGGTGGTACGCGGCCGGCGGGTTCAGCGCCGGCCGCTTTCTGTTCTCGCCGCTCTGCTCAGCGGCGCGTCTTCGGCGGGATGGGGCGGTGAGCCGGTGGTCCGGGCCGCCGGAACGGTCAGGTGGGCGTCGACTCCCACGCCGACCGCCGTCCCCTCCGGCGGCCCGGGCCACACGGCGGCTGAACGCTGCCGGAACAGCGGTCCTCGATGTTAGCGCTCTCATTCATCGGGGCGAGTCTCCTGCGTCGGGCCGGTCACTGGGGAATCAGCGCAGGTCGCGCGTACTGTCGCGGACCTGCAGCGTGGGGGTGAGCAGGATCTGCCCGTGCGGGCGATCGCCGGTGGCGAGTTCCACCAGCAGTTGCATGCTGCGCCGGCCGACCTCGCCGAAGTCCTGCTGGACTGTGGTGAGCGGCGGGATCATGAACGGCGCTTCCGGAATGTCGTCGAAACCGACCACGCTGACGTCGTCGGGAACCCCGCGACCCGCTTCGTGCAGGGCGCGCAGCAGGCCGAGTGCCATGTGGTCGTTGGCGCAGAAGACCGCGGTCACCGACGGATCGGCGGCCAATCGCCGGCCGGCTTCGTACCCCGACCGGGAGCTCCAGTCGCCGTCGAGCGCCTCGGGTGCGGGCGCACCGGCTTCGGCCAGCGCCTCCCGCCAGCCCGCCTGGCGTTCGCGCGCCTCAGGCCAGCCGGCCGGACCGGCGATGTGATGCACGGTCGCGTGCCCCAGCGAGAGCAGATGCCGGGTCGCCGTCGCCGCCCCGGCGGTGTTGTCGACGCCGACCATCGGCACCCCGGAGGTGTGTCCGATGCCGACCCCGACCAGCGAGATGCCCGCCGGAACCGCGTCGAGCGCCTCGGCCGCCGAATCCTTCGGCACGATCGCGACGATGCCCTCGACGGTCTGCTCGCGCAGCCGGTTGATGGCGTCGAGCACCGCCCGCCGGCCGAGCGCGCTGATGCTGGCGATGCTGACGAAGTAGCCCGCCGCCCGCGCCGCCTGCTCGATGCCGTAGACCATCGAGGCCGGGCCGAACAGCGTGCTGTCGAAGGTGACGATGCCCAACGTGTTGGAACGCTTGGTCACCAGGGTCCGGGCGGCCGAGTTGGGCTGGTAGTCCAGCTGCCGCATCGCCTCGAGCACCCGCTCGCGGGTCTCGGGACGCACCTTGGTGTGGTCGTTGAGCACCCGGGAGACGGTCTGGTGGGACACCCCCGCCAGCCGCGCCACATCCGTCATCACCGCGGAACGCGGCTGACCGGAACGGGCGCGAGTCATGACATACCCCTCGGGTGAACGACGTGTTGCGGGGGTGTTGCGCAGATAGTGTTAACGCTCACATCGGCTGGCGTCAACCCAAGTCGATCTTCCGTTACCGTCCCGTTCCCCGCTTGGTCCACTCCGGTGGTGTCCGAAATGGGTAGATGACCAGACTGTCATCGGCTCACCTGCGAAAAGTTCGCCTGATCTTGGTGTTGACGTCAACCTCCGTTGCCACCGGAGGGCCAGATTGCCGAGACATGGGACTTGGACACCACCACCATCACCACGATCACTCGCACGACTTCGCGGTCAGCGGGTCGGACCTGCCGGCTGCGCTCGACCTGAGCGTGCCGGACACCGAACTGTCGCCGTCGGACAACTCGCGGCGTACGTTCCTGCGCGGGGCGGGTCTGCTCGGCGCGGGCGCCGCCGTCGGCGGCCTCATCGGCGCGCCGGCCTTCGCCGGTGACAAGCACGAGACGTCGGCCGAGGCGTACAACCAGCACGAGGGCGAGGCGGGCGACCTCGTCTGGCTGGCCGGCGACCATCACATCCACACCCAGCACAGCTCGGACGGACAGTACCGGGTCATCGACCACGTCAAGCACGCGCACGCGTACGGGCTGGGCTGGATGGTCATCACCGACCACGGCAGCGTCGCCCACGCGAAGATCGGCGTCGAGAAGGTCAACCCGGACATCCGCGCCGCCCGTGAGGAGATCGACGACATCCTCGTGTTCCAGGGTCTGGAGTGGAACATTCCGGCCGCCGAGCACGGCACGGTCTTCGTGCACCCCGGCCAGAACGAGGTCGCCGTCCTCAAGGAGTTCGAGAACGCCTTCGACGGCGTGGTCACCAACACCACCGGGTCGACCTCGGCCAACGAGGCCGTCGCCATCGCGGGGCTGAACTTCCTCAACGACGCGGTCACCAAGAAGCGCGTACAGGACGCGATGTTCTTCGCCAACCACCCAGCGCGCAAGGGCATCGACTCGCCGCACGAGATCCGGGGCTGGCGCGACGCCGCGCCGCGCATCGCGCTGGGCTTCGAGGGCGCGCCGGGCCACCAGGCCGCGGGCATCCCGTCGCCGCTCGGCCCGGGCTCGGGCCGGGGCTACTACGACAACTCGCCGTCGTCGGCGTCGTTCGCCGGCTACCCGCTGGAGAGCTACCGGACCTGGGGCGGGTTCGACTGGATGACCTCGACCGTCGGCGGCCTGTGGGACAGCCTGCTGGCCGAGGGCAAGCCGTGGTGGATCACGGCGAACTCCGACTCGCACTCGGTCTACGGCGACACCTCGGTCAACGGCGGCGGCGACTTCACCGCCAACGGCCGGTACAACGACGCGGTCTATTCCAGCCCGGCGATCCTCACCAACGGCGACTTCTGGCCCGGCTACTACAGCCGTACGCACGTCGGCGCGACCCGTCCGTCGTACGCCGCGGTCATGGCGGGGCTGCGGGCCGGTCGGGTCTGGGTGGACCACGGCGGCCTGATCGACGGCATCGACGTCCGCGTCGGCACGGCGACCCTCGGCGGCACGTACGCCGTGCGTACCGGCCGGGACGTCCAGGTGAAGATCAAGATCAAGCTGGCGAGCAGCTCGAACTGGGCGCAGTTCGTGCCGAAGCTGGCCCGGGTCGACCTCATCGCGGGCGAGGTCACCGGACCGTCCGTCGACAAGGACGTCTTCAACACCCCGAAGACGAAGGTCGTCAAGTCGTTCGACGTCTCGTCGTCGACCGGCACGGTCACCCTGACCTACACCTTCCCCGACGTCGAGAAGGCGTTCTACCTGCGGCTTCGTGGCACCGACGGGAAGCGTACGGCGGTCGGCCTCAACGGGACCACCGTGGACCCGGTCGGTCCGGCGATGGACGTCGTCGGGTCCGCCGACCCGTGGCAGGACCTCTGGTTCTACACGAACCCGATCTTCGTCCTCCCGCTGGGCCGATGATCTCGGGCCTCGACCTGGGGCACGCGAGCGTCGTGGAGGCCGAGCACTGGCTGCGGGAGACCGCGGCCGGGCTCGGCCTCGCCGACCTCGTCGCCTGCACCCACCTCGTCCACGGCGACCAGCCCCGCGTCGCCGTCTCGTTGTCGGCCGCCGGTTCCTGGCCGGACCCGGTCGACGCCGAGGTCGCCGCCCGGGTGGCCGCGCTGCACGAGTCCGGTCACGGCGGCCGGGCCGTCCGCTATCCCGGGGTGGACGATTTGGTGGGGACGCTGCCGGTCGCGGAGTTGCTGGCGATCAGCGCGATTCAGGAGGTACGCGTACTGGGCGCGCCGTCGCCGGAACCCGATCCGCAGACGCTGATCGACACCCGCGACTTCGTCCGCCCCCAGTACGCCGACGGCCGCCTGGTGCTGATGGCGATGCCGGCCCCGGGCGGGCGGATCGCGCCGTTCGAGGTGCCGAATCCGACGCCCTGCTGCGCGTTCCACTGATCCCCGGACGGTTGCCGAGTCGGCGTCGTGATCGAGCAGGTGCCGCGCGACGTGATCCTCGACCTGCGCTGGTCGGTGCCGGCCGCGGAGATTCCCCGGTGCAACGGCCGGACCGGAGCACGGACGTTCTAGGAGCGCCACGGCTTCGTCGCGCGGGACCGGAGTTCGTGCGGGCGTCGGGCCAGCACTACCTGTTCGTCCGCGACCTTGCGGCGGATCCGCTCAGTCGGTGAGGGTCAGCGCGGGCTGCGGGGCGCGTTCCGGCTCTCCCGGATCGCCGGCGGAGTCAGGAAGAACCGGTCATGCGGCCTGGTCGTGGATGCCGGCGAGGACGGTGTCGAGCATCCGGTCGAATTCGGCCGCCGATCCGAAGTCGGCGAACCTCGGAGCGAGTGCCGCCAGTGTCGGATGGGCGGCGGCGTCGAAGTCGGGCACCGGGCTCGGCCCGTCCGGTCCGGCGCTGGTGCGGGCGAGCAGGTGGCCGTTGAGGAAGCCGAACAGCACCGCCGGGGCGTCGGCGACGGCTTGATCGGGCAGTCCTGATCGGCGCATCGCGGCGACCAGCCGCTCCAGCGTCGTCAACGCCACCGGCGAGAGCTGGGCGCGCGTCGCCAGCAGTGGGAACACCCGCGGATGCCGGTACGCCACGTCCCGGTAGCCGTGCGCGATCCGCCGGGCGACGGCCTGCCAGTTCCCGGACGGGTCACCGGCGTCGGCGGTCGCCTCGGCGAGCACGGCTTCGGACACCGCGTCCAGCAGCGCCGCCTTGCCTTTGATGTGGTGGTAGATCGACATCGGATCGACGCCGAGGTCGTCGGCCAGCCGCCGCACGCTGAACCGGTCCAGGCCGTCCCGGTCGACCAGGGCGACGGCGGCGGCCGCGATGTGCTCGCGGTCGAGTCCCGCCGAGGTGCCGCGTGTGCGGTTGGCCACGTCTCACTCCTCCGATTGCCAAACCTACGCCGTAGAATATAGCGTGGCCGAGGAAACCTACGGCGTAGATTTGGAGGAAGTCATGCAGCACAAGCGATGGGCCGTCCGAGCCATGTACGCGGGACTGGGCCTGACCGTCCTCGCGACGGCGATCCCGTACGCCACGAAGGATCTGCTGGCCGACCACATCCGGGCCGGCTATCCGGCGTACGCCCCAGCGCAGGTGAACACGGCGGTCAGTACGTACCTGATCCTGGTGTCCGTGATCGGGGCGCTCGGCGTACTGGCCTGGATCGGGACGGCCTGGGCGGTCCGGGCGGGCAAGCGATGGGCGCGTCCCGCCGCGACGGTGGTGTTCGTGCTCGGCCTGACGATCGGGCTGACCGCGTTGCTCACAAAGGACACCTCGGGCGACACCGGGCTGCCGGCCACGCTCGGCCTGCTCGGGATGGTGCCGACGCTGGCCGGGCTCGTCGCGGTCGGTCTGCTGTGGAGCCGGAGTTCCGGCCCGACCGCGACGCTCAGCGATCCGCGGTAGCCAGCGCGAGATCGCGAACGGGCTCGACGACCGCGCGAGCGGATTCCGGCGTACGCAGTGTGCGGATGCGTCGGGCGAACATCGGCACCGCCGACGCGGCCAGCCCGGCGGCGCCGATCGCCACGCCCCAGCGTGCGCCGACCAGCTGCCCGAGCACTCCGGCGAGCGCCGACCCGACCGGCAGGACGCCGAACGTGATCAGCCGGTAGCCGCCGTTGGTCCGGGCGATTGTCCCGTGTGGAGCGACGATCTGGCGCAGGGTCACCGACAGCACGTTGGCGCTGCCGAGCCCCACGCCGGAGATGAGTTCGACGGCGGCGAGTGCTGCGGCGAACGGCGTACCCGTGCCCGGGAGGACGGCGATGAGCAGGGGAGCGCCGGTCGACAGGACGAGCGAGAGGGCGAACGCGCGGCCGTAGCCGAACCGGGCGGCCAGGCGCAGCGCCAGCATCGTGCCGGCGAACGCGCCGACCCCGGCCGCGCTGATGGCCAGCCCGTACGCGCCGGCGCTGAGCCCGCGGTCGGTCACCGCGAAGATGACGAGGTTGACCACGAGAATCTGGGCCGCGCCGTTGTAGATGGCGGCGTGCGCGGTCAGCGCCCGCAGGAACGGGTTCGCGCCCAGTTGGCGAAGGCCGTCGAAGACGCTGGTAGCGGGGGTCGGCTCGGGGTCGGGCTCGGGCTGCTTCGCGGCCGCCACCCCGTACGCGCTGGCCAGATAACTGATCGCGTCGAGGAGCATGGCGAACGGGGCGCCGACGATCTGCACGAGGAGTCCGGCCAGGCCGGGCCCGGCGACCTGGGCGGCGGTGGTCGAGCCCTGCATCGCCCGGTTCGCCTTGGGCAGGTACGCCTGCGGCACCAGCGTCGGCAGGTACGCGAAGCCGCCGATGTCGAAGACGACGCTGGCCGCCCCGACGACGAGGGCTATGCCGACGAGGAACGGCACGGACAGCCAGCCCAGGGCGTACGAGATGGGAATGAGCAGGAGCGCCGCGAACCGCACGAGGTCGGCGGTGATCATGGCGCGACGGCGCTTGCGGGTCTGGAGCCAATGCCCGGCGAGCAGGGGGAGCACGACGTTGGGCAGGTACGCGGCGGTGGCCACGGCGGAGACGCCGGCCGCGCCCGCGCCGAGGGTGAGGGCCGCGATGAGCGGCAGGGCGACGGCGGAGACGTGGCTGCCGACGACCGAGACGGTGTGCCCGGCCCAGAACCGCCGGAAGTCCGTTACTACTTGAGGGGATGCATCTGGTAACACGTTACCGATACTAGGGGGATAGCTGGTAACATGGCAAGCGTGATTCAGCCGGGCGACCGAGCGCCCGCGCCGCCGGGGTTGGCGCTGGTGCAGGACTTGATCAACACCGTGGACCTGGAGATGGACCGGGACGCGCTGCGCACCGTGGACGGACTGGCGGAGTTCTGTGCCGACCACGACGTGCCGCTGTCCGGCCTGGCCGAGTCCGACCTGCGCGCGGTGCTGGAGCTACGCGAGGCGCTGCGCGACGTCTGTCAGGCGCACGCGGGCGTGGACGTGCCGGCGGCCACCTTGTCTAGATTGGACAAACAGCTCGCCCAGGCTCACCTGGTCCTCGCGATCGACGACTCCGGCGCGGCCCTCGTACGCCCAGCCGCCGGGCTGACCGGCGCGGTCGGCCTGACCGCTCACATCGCGTCGTCCATCGCCGGCGCGGTCGCCGACGACACGTGGCGACGGCTCAAGGCGTGCGCCGCCGACACCTGCCGGTGGGCCTACTACGACCACAGCCCGGCTGGTCGCAGCCGGTGGTGCACGATGAGCATCTGCGGCGCCCGCAACAAGATGCGCCGCCTGCGGTCCCGCGCTTCCGCGCCCGCGGGATGAGTCCGCTCGGGTGCTCGGCAGCGGATTCCGACGTGACCGGCGTCAGGGCTGTTCGGCGAGCAGCCGGGTCAGCGAGAGCCGGAAGTGATGGCTGCTCGTCGCGCCCTCGACGATGACGACCCAGCTGTCCAGGCCGTGCTCGAAGATCCGGCGGCCACGGTCCGACCACGGATGCCTGGGCTTGTAGGTCCGAGCCAGCTGCAGGGCGCCGGCGACGGCCGCCTCCCGCTCGAGGCCGAGATCGAAGAGGTTGGTCAGCTTCCAGTTGGCGTACTGGCCCTTGCCGCCGGTGCTCTCCTCCAGCAGCGCGAAGTACCTGCCGACCTCCATCAGGACACCGCCTCGAGGACGGCCAGTGTGACCCGGAAGTGGTAGGCGCCCGACCCGCCGTCGACCACGACGATCCAGGTGTCCTCACCCTGCCGGAACACCTGCCGCCCCTGCTCCTGCCCCGGGTGCACCGGCCGATGCGTGGCCGCCGTCTCGGCCGCCACCTCCAGCGCGACGGCACGATCCGGACCCAGCGCCCGGGTCTTCGTCGGCCGCCACGCGGCGGAGTTGCCACCGCCCGCGAGTTCCTCGACGATCGCGTACCAGTTGCCCGGGGTCCCATGCATGCGACCGATGATCGCATCGACCCGCAAGTCAGTCGATCAGTGCCGTCGCGACGGCCCGGGCGAACGCGTCCACGTTGTCGATCATGATGTTGTGGCCGCAATCCGGAATCGGCACCACACCGATGCCCGCTGCTGTCAGCCGGTCGGCGTCCGGACGTGGTCCGTCGCTTTCCGGATACAGCAGGGTCCGCGGGATGGTCACCGACTCCAGGTGTTCCCGTGCGGTCGGATCGCCGCCGAGCAAGGCGTTCATCGCGGTCCGGTAGAGCGCACGCGGTTCGGCCAACCGCATGGTGGCGGCCCAGTGCGGGCCCACGTGCACCATCGTCTCCGTCCAGCCGTGGTCGAGGAACTCCGCCTCGGTCCGGTAGACGCCGATGCCTGAGCTGCCCGGCCGCTTGACCGTCGGCAGGCTCTCCGCCGGGTCCAAGACCGGATCGATCAGCACCAGACGGCGTACCAGCTGAGGATGGCGGGCCGCGAGCACGCAGGCGACCGCGCCGCCCAGGCTGTGCGCCACCACGTCGGCCCGGCCCGCCGCCGCCTGCTCCAGCGCGCGGGCCAGCAGGTCCGCGTGCATTTCCAAGGTGTACGCCTGATCGGCGGGCCGATCGCTGATGCCGAAGCCGAGCAGGTCGATCAGCAGCGAGCGATGACCGGCCAGGGCCGGGTGGGCGACCGCCTCGGCGTAGTAGGGCGCGGAACTGGCGCCGAGGCCGTGCAGGTAGACGCGAGTCGGCTGGACGCCGGGCAGTTCGGCCCAGCGCAGCTGGGAGCCGTCGGGAAGTACGGAAGCGCTATGCATAGCCAAGAAGATATCTCGAAGCCGAGGTATCTTGGCAAGGGGGTATGATGCTGATCATGCTCGAACTGGCGATCCTGGGTTTCCTCTACGACGAGCCGTTGCACGGGTACGACCTGCGCAAGCGGGTCGGCGCGCTGACCGGGCACGTCCGCCCGATCGCCGACGGCACCCTGTATCCGCTGCTCAAGCGGATGGAAGCGGCCGGACTCCTGAGCCGTGAGCTGCAACCCGGCTCGGTGGCGGCGCCCCGGCACATGCTCTCGCTGACCCCCGCCGGGCGAAAAGCGCTGCTCGACCGGCTCCGCGAACCGGACGAGCTGTTCATCACCGACGAGAACCGGTGGTTCACCCTGCTGGCCTTCCTGCGGTTGCTGGACGACGCGGCCGCGCAGGCGGTCGTGCTGCGGCGGCGCCTGGAGTTCCTGACGCAGCCGGCGAGCTTCCTCTGGGACGGCGAACGGCCGTTGCGCGCCGCAGACTTCGACGATCCGTTCCGGCGCGGGCTGTTCACGATCGCGACGGCCACCTCGCGGACCGAACTCACCTGGCTGCGGCAGACCCTGACCGAGCTGGAACCGGCTACCTGACGGCTCGCCTTCTTCGGGGCTGCGGGCTTGTCGGCCGGCTGGGCATTTTTCGGGGCGGCTCCGCATTTGGGGCGGCTGGTCTTATCGGGGGCGGCTCCGTTTATCGGGCGGCGGCTCCGTTTATCGGGCGGCGGTGGTGAGGTCGCGGTCGGGGAGCGGTTCGGCCGTGTCCGGCGGCCGGGGCGGATACACCCATGCGACCATCACGACCGAGATGATCATCAGGAGGAACCAGGAGCCGAGCTTGCTCGGCGAGACCAGGTGCCAACCGCCGGCCTGACTCGGGTAGGACCAGGCGTGCGACCAGGTCGCGATGTTCTCGGCCAGCCAGATGAACACGGCGACGAGCCCGAACCCGACCAGCAGCGGCATCCGCAGCCGTCGGCGGAAGATCCGGAAATACATCACGCACCGCCCGAACACGACCGCCACCACGGCGGTGATCACCCAGCGCAGATCGGCGATGTAGTGGTGGCTGAAGAAGTTGACGTAGATCGCGACCGCCACCGCGACCGTCGCCCACTGCCGCGGATAGCGTACGAACCGCAGGTCGAACAGCCGGTAGACGCGGACCAGGTAGGAGCCGACGGCGGCGTACATGAAGCCGGAGAACAACGGGACGTGGCCCAGCCGCAGCACACCCGTCTCCTCGTACGCCCACGACCCGACCGCGGTCTTGAACAGCTCCATGCCGGTTCCGACGACATGGAAGAGGATGACCACTCGCAACTCGCGCAGCGTCTCCAGGCGAGCCGCGACCATGATGATCTGGATGAGCACGGCGGCGAGAGTGAGCGCGTCGTTGCGTACCAGCGGAGCGGAGTCCGGCCACCAGAGCCGGGCTGCGAAGATCACCGCCAGCATCGCCGCGCCGAAGACGCACGCCCACGCCTGCTTCGCGGTGAACGCTGCGAACTCGACCAGCCAACTGCGCCAACCGGTACGCGGAGCGCGGTCGAGCCAGCCGTGAACCCGCCGATCGAGTGCGCTTTCGGTGCTGGTCAAGGGGCTTTCGGGCACCCGACGCAGTGTACTTGCCGGCCTCTTTCGCGGTCTGCTCGCGGCCCGTTGGTGGCTTTGGCGGCGGATCAGGGATATGCATGCGATCTTGGGCGGCTGTAGCGGGCATATCCGTGATCTGCCGCCAACGCGCGCGAAGCGCCGCAGCCGGCCGAGCGCGGCGCGAAAACGCGACGGATAGGTCGGGGAGAGCTGGGCGTCTGTAGGGGTGGAGGGAGGTCGTATGGACGAGCACGAACGGTTCGCCGAGTTCGCCCGGGTGCGTACGCCCGCGCTGATTCGAGCGGCGTACCTGCTCACCGGCGATCAGCATGCCGCCGAGGATCTGGTGCAGTCGGCACTGACCAAGACGTACGCCCACTGGCGCCGGGTCCGGCACGAGGATCCGGAGGCTTATGTGCGTACGGCGATGTATCGCGAGCAGGTCAGCTGGTGGCGGCGGCGGTCACGGCAGCGGCAGGTCGCCCCGACCTGGGCACTGCCCGAGCGGCAAGCGGACCCGGCCGATCACGCCGGGTTGCGGCTGGCGATGCGGGAGGCGTTGCTGCGGCTGCCGCAGCCGCAGCGGGCGGTCGTGGTCCTGCGCTACTACGAGGACCTCTCGGAGACCCAGGTCGCCGAGATCCTGGGCTGCTCGATCGGGACCGTCCGCAGCCGAGCGAACCGGGCGGTCCAACGGTTGCGGGAGACGCTGCCGACGGCCGAACCACTTGTGGAGGTGCGGGCATGAACCAGTTCGACGACTTCCTCCGGTCCACCCTGTCCGAGATCGCCGAGGAGGCAGTTCCAGTGAATCTCACCCAGCGGGCCGTGGTCGCGGCCCGGCGTAAGCGCGCCACCACTCTCGCGGTCGCGGGGGTCGCGGTCGCCACGATTCTCATCGGTACGCCGATAGCCGTGGCCGCCGCCGGTGGCGGGCAGACGCCCGCGACGCCGTCCCCATCGCCGTCCGCACCTGTCCCCTCGCCGTCGTCGACGCTCCCGCCGACGACCGTGCCGACTCCGTCCGGCTCGGTTCCGACGGCCGAGCCGTCGCCGTCTGAATCGGGTCCGGTGGTCGTGCCGTCGCCGTCGAAGACGAAGCCGGCCAAGCAGCCGACGCCGTCCCCCTCGGCCGAGGCGCCGACGGCCTCCCCGTCGCCGTCCCGGCCGTCGAACTACCCGAGTCCGTCCCCGACGCGGTAGCGCCACCCCGCCCGCCTCCCATGCCGTTGCGCGGGGGCGGGCGGAAACGAGTATGACGTGGCGCAGGTATCGCACGCCGGGATGCCTGCGCCACGTCACGGTCGTCAGAGGCCGGTCCGTCCCAGGTACGCCAGCAGCCGCCGATGCGGCACGGCATCCGCCGCGATCGGCTGCTCCGGACCGAACGCGCCCATCCGCCGGAACGGCTCTATGTCCATGCCCCGCATCGTGGCGAGCAGCTGCGCGCACGCGTCGTCGTCGACGAGGTCGGGACGGCCGATCACCACGGCGAGGTCGGCTCCGTGCACGAGTATCTCGGTGAGATGGATCAACGCAGCGACTGGTGCGGGCATCGGCCCGAACGACAGCTGCACCGTCCTGTTCAGAGCGTCGGGCTGACACCAAGCGGCCTGGTCGAGCGCGTACGCGAGTGCGTACGCGGTCTGATGGTTGTCGCCCAGCCAGTCGTCGTGGTGATCGCCGCCGGCTGGTACGCCGGTCAGCTCGGCGGCGAAGATCCGCATCCCGCCGACGAGGTGGTTCAGCTCGAAGCGCACGTCCCAGCCGGCGCACGGGGACGGGGCGCCGAGCTGGCCGGGGGACACGCTGCGCACGATGCCGCTGGTCATGCCGAGGGCGGCGTCGATCTGGTCGATCACGGTCACGACGACTCCTAACGCAGTTATTCGCTGCGTTAAGACGCTAGTGTCGGCAGGTCACTAACGCAAGTGTGAGCTGCGTTAAGCTGAAGCCATGGTGGACAAGCCCAAACGGCCCGGCGGGCGCAGTGCCCGCGTACGCGCGGCGGTGCATCAGGCCGTCACCGAGCTGGCGGCCGAACGTGGCTATGGCGCGTTCACCATCGGCGACGTGGCGGCTCGGGCGCAGGTCGCCGATACGAGCATCTACCGCCGATGGGGCAGCCTGGAGGCACTCAGCGCCGACGTGGCGCTCGACTGGCTCACGACGTCGTCGCCGATGCCCGACACGGGCAGCCTGCGCGACGACCTCCGGGCGTACGCGGCGGGCGTCGCGCGTGACGTCAGCGGGCCGTCGGGGCTCGCCGTACTGCGGCTCGTCATCGCGTTGGCGGCGGCCGGTGAACCGGGACTCGCCGCCCGCGACCGGTTCATCGCCGAGCGGGGCGGCCAGTTGCAGCAGCTGCTGGACCGTGCGACGGCGCGCGGCGAACCAGCACCGTCCACACTAGACATCGTGGATCACGTGCTCGCGCCGTTGTACGTACGCGTCCTCTTCGGTCTCGGCCCGCTGACGCCGGAGTACGTCGACGACCTGGTAGAGCGGCTGCTGACAGCGTGAGGTTCAGAGGCAGACGTCCACGCCGAGCGTCCCCGCGGTCACCCGCTTGCGGAACGTCTGCGAATCCTGAGCTTTCAGGTCGAAGCCGAGCACCCGCCCGCTGACGGAGCTGCCGGTGACCTGAATCCCGTCCGGGTCGCCGGCCAGCCCGCCGACGGTACGCACCGCCGCCGCCCGCCCCTCCCGATTCGCCGCCGCGGCGCGCTCGTCGGCGAACGTCATTCCCGCGTACGCCGTGGTCGCCGATGTCACCGCGATGAGCTGCGCCTGCGGGGCGGTGAACGGGCCGCTGAACAGCCCGCGTACCGCTTGCATCTGCTCGGGAGTGGCGCGGCCCTTGCTCACCAGGCGGTCGAGTTTTCTGCAGGCGGCGGAGCCGACGGACATCGCGGCGGTGAGCACGGGGCGGGCGGCGACCGCGGACAGGAGCGGCTTCAGCGCGTCCAGCCGGCCGAGCGGGTGCGGCGGGGCCGCGAGGACGGAACGGACCGTGGTCGCGTCCGGGCCCGCGACGAGCAGCCGCCGGTCGAGGTCGACCCCGATGGTCCGCGCCGGAATCGTCCACATGTGACGTTGGTCCATGGTTCCGGTGTAGACGGCGCCGTCGGCGTGATAGCCCAGCCCGGTGAGCTTGCCCGGGAGCGCGGCCAGATCGGCTTCGGCGTAGTGCAGGATCGCCGTCGTGGCCGTGCCCGGCTGCCACAGGTCCAGCTCCCAGTCGGCGTCGATCGACCGGATGCCGAGATCACGTCGCAGCGCGTCGTCGTCACGGAGCAGCGCAGCGGCGAAGGCTCCCGAGTCCTTGTGCCCCAGCGCGTCCCAGTCGGTGAACAGGGCGTTCGCGTCGGCCAGCTCGGGGACGACGTCCAGCGCGGCGGCCAGCGTCGAGTCGGGCCGGCTGCCGGCCGTCGTCGAGCCGGGGGAGCAGGCACCGGCAGCGAGTGCGATGCCGACAGCGACGGCTTGGAAGAGGCGTACGGAAGCCACGCTGGGACCCTAGTCGATGCGACAATGCCACGGTGCATCCGCTGAAGCTGGTCGAGACGACCCCCGGTAAGTACTCGCTGCTGCTCAACGCGGGATCGACCGCGGTGGACGAGCTGATCGAGGAACTCGGCCACGAACCCAACGGCTACTTCTGGGAAGGCGTCGCACAGCTCGTCGTGCGAAACGACGCGCCCGACCTGGCGGGGCGGCTCGCGTACGACCCGGAAGGCGGCATGTTCTGCGCCTACGGCACGGACCGGGCCGCGCTGGAACACCTCGGCGCGCGGATGAGCGCGCTGGCGAACGATCCCGACAGCATGCGTGAGCTGGTCGCGCGGGGCGAGGAAAGCGGGTTCGAGTTCGACGATTGAGGATAGGTTGAGGCCATGGCTATCTATCCGGATCTGGCGGGCAAGACGGTCGTGGTCACCGGCGGTTCGCGTGGCATCGGCGCGCAGACCGCGCGGGCGTTCGCCGAACAGGGCGCGCGGGTCGCGGTGATCGGCCGCGACCAGGCCGCGCTGGACGAGGTCGCGTCCACATTGCCCGCCGGGCTCGCGCTCCGCGCGGATGTCACGGACTTCGCCCAGATCGATCAGGCGATGGTACGCATAGAGCAGGAACTGGGTCCCGTCGAGGTGCTCGCGGCATTCGCGGGTGGGCAGGGCGCTCCGGCGCCGAGCTGGCAGCTGGACCCGGCCCGGTGGCGTGAGGTGCTCGAGTCCGACCTGACGTCGACGTTCCTGACGGTCCGGGCGTTCCTGCCCGGCATGGTCGACCGGGGCCGGGGCGCGATCGTCACGATGTCCTCGGCGGCGGGCCGTCAGCCGAGCCGGGCCAACGTCGCGTACGCGGCCGCCAACGCCGGGGTGGTGATGCTGACCCGGCAGCTGGCCGACGAGGTCGGGCCGCACGGCGTACGCGTGAACTGCATCGCGCCGTCGTCGATCCGCACCGAACGCGTCGAGCGGATGATGCCGCCGGAGATGGCCGAGCGCATCGCCGAGGCGCATCCGCTGCGCCGCATGGGCACCCCCGACGACGTCGCCTCGGCCGCCGTGTTCCTGGCATCGGACGCGTCCGGCTGGATCACCGGAGTGACCGTCGACGTGGCAGGCGGCAAGATCACCAACTGAGGCCGCCACGCGTCGTTCTCGGGCTGGATCAGGGTTTCAGGTCGAATCTTGGGCTGACTGCACTCCTGGCGGCTCGCCCGAGAGGCTCCCCGGCGAGATTCGACCTGAAACCCTGATCCAGTGGCACTTTCAGGCCGCCAGTTCGGTACGCGTCCAGCGGGGAGACTCGGCGTCGATCGGATGGACCGGGCCGACCAGCTCGGTGCGTACCTGGGTCTGCCGGTCGGCGCTGGTGCCCACCCACAGGTCGACCGCGCCGGGTTCGACGACGCGCCGGTAGGACCGGTCGGTGAAGGCCAGCCGGGTGGTCGGCACGACGAACCGGATCGTCTTCGACTGCCCCGGCCGCAGGTGTACGCGCTGGTAGCCGAGCAGCTGCGCGACCGGGCGGGTGACCGAGCCGGCGAGATCGCGGCCGTACAACTGAACCACGTCGTCGCCCGGGATCGATCCAGTGTTGGTCACGCGGACGACGACCGGCAGGTAGCCGTCGGTCGGCACCTGTTCCGGCGCGCTCAGCTCGTCGTATGCGTACGTCGTGTACGACAGACCGAACCCGAACGGCGCGGCCGGGGTCGACGACAGGTTGGTGACCTCGTCGCCTTCACCCAGCGCCACGTGCAGATAGGAGTAGGGCTGCGCGCCGGCCGAGCGAGGGATGCTGACCGGCAGTCGGCCGGACGGGTTGACGGTTCCGGCCAGGACCCCCGCGACCGCGGCGGAGCCTTCCTCTCCAGGGAAGAACGCCTGGACGACCGCGGCGCACCGTTGCATCGCCCAGTCCACGGCGTACGGGCGGCCGGTGATCAGCACCAGGACCGTCGGGGTGCCGGTGGCGAGCACCGCCTCGACGAGTTCCCGCTGGACGCCGGGCAACTCCAGATCGTCGCGATCGCAGCCTTCGCCGACGGTGCCACGCCCGAACAGTCCGGCGTGGTCGCCCATGACGAGCACCGCCACGTCGGCGCTGGTGGCCGCGGCGACGGCCGCCTCGAAACCGGAGCGGTCGTCATCGTCGACCGCGCAGGCGGGGGTGTAGGTCACCTGAGCGAACTCGTCGCGCAGGGCGTCGAGCACCGTCGGGGCCTCGATGCCGGGGTCGATCCCCGGGTGCTGTGGCAGCACGTGGTTGACGAACGAGTAGCAGCCGAACAACGCACCCATCCGATCGGCGTTCGGCCCCATGACCGCGAGCCGGCGTCCGGCCGGCAGCGGCAGCGTACCGTCGTTGTGCAGCAGCACCACCGACTCCTCGGCGAGCTTGCGGGCCAGCGCGCGATGCCGGGGAGAGTCGAGGTCCACACCGGTCGGCGGCTCCTCCTCGAACTTCGCGTCCAGCAGCCCCAGGTCCAGCTTCTCTTGCAGAACCCGCAGCACCGCCCGGTCGACGTACGCCTCGTCGATCCGCCCGGCGCGCACCGCTTCGGCCAGCGGTGCGGCGTACGCGTCGCCGGTGGGCAACTCGATGTCGACCCCGGCGGTCAACGCCTGGACGGCGGCCTCCCCGAGGTCGGCCGCGATGTGATGCAGCAGCTGCAGGAACGCGACGCCGAAGTAGTCGGAGACGAGGGTTCCGTCGAAGCCCCACTGCTCGCGCAGCGTACCGGTGAGCAGGGTGGGGTCGGCGGCGACCGGGACTCCGTCGATCTCGGCGTACGAGTGCATGATCGAACGGGCCTTGCCGTCGAGCACGGCCATCTCGAACGGCGGCAGCAGCACGTCGGCGACCTCGCGGGGGCCCGCGTGGACGGGGGCGAAGTTGCGCCCGGCCCGCGAGTTGGAGTAGCCGACGAAGTGTTTGAGCGTCGCGTGCACGCCCTGCGATTGCAGCCCCTGCACGTAGGAGGTGCCGACGGTGCCGACGAGGTACGGGTCCTCAGCGATGCACTCGTCGACGCGTCCCCATCGGGGATCGCGGATCACGTCGAGCACCGGCGCCAGCCCCTGATGTACGCCCAGCGCCCGCATCGACTCGCCGATGGCGGCCGCCATCTCCTCGACGAGGCCGGGATTGAAGGAGGCGCCCCAGGCGAGGGGAGTGGGGAAGGTGGCCGCCTTCCAGACCGACAGCCCGGTCAGGCACTCCTCGTGCACGATCGCCGGGATGCCGAGCCGGGTGTTGGTGACCAGGCCCCGCTGGAACTCCCACAGCCAGCGCGCCCGTTCGTCGGCGTCGACCGGCTTGGTCCCGTACGCCCGCGTGAGGTGGCCCAGCCCGTGTCGGCTGAAGTTGGCCAGGGTGGGCGGCTCGCCGAAGTCGCCTTGCAGCGGCGCGACCGCGTCGCCGTCGTCCTTCTCCCAGAAGCCGACGATCTGGGCCAGCTTCTCCTCGAGGGTCATCTGGGCGAGGAGGCTGAGGATCCGTTGCCGCGGTTGCGGGCTGGTGTCGGCCAAGGCCGGGACCTCGGTCATGATGTGCTCCTTCGTACCTTGTGGCGCAGGAACCGGGTGGTGCGGGAACGGTGCGGCACTAGCCCTTCACCGCACCCTGGAGCCCGCCGACGATCTGCCGTTCGGCGAGGCTGAAGAAGAGCAGCGCCGGCATCATCGCCAGCGACGTGAACGCGAGGATTCCGGCGGTGTCCTGGCTGTGCTCGGCCGAGAAGTTCTGTACGCCCAACGGCAGGGTGTGCAGCCCTTCGTTCTGGAGGACGAGCAGCGGCAGCAGGAAGGAGTTCCAGCTGGCCACGAAGGCGAGGACGGCGACGGTGACGAGCGCCGGCCGGGACAGCGGCAGCAGGATCCGCCAGAAGAAGCCGAGCCGGTCGGCGCCGTCGATCGAGGCGGCGTCTTCGAGTTCGGCGGGGAACGCGGCCAGGAAGGGGCGCAGGATCACGATGGTGATCGGCAGCTGGAAGGCCACCTGCGGGATGATCACACCGAGATAGGTGTTGGCCAGGTCGAGGTCGCGTAGCAGCAGGTAGAGCGGCAGAATCCCGGCCGCCGCCGGGAACAGCAGCCCGACGGTGAAGTAGGTGTAGAGCGCCTCGCGCCCGCGAAACTGGTACCGCGAGAGCACGAAGGCCGCGCAGACTCCCATCACCACCACGCCGAGGGTGGTGCCGATGGCGATGAGCGTGCTGTTGAACAGTTCCGACCAGAATTTCGACTGCGTGATGACGTTGGCGTAGGTGTGCCAGATCCACGGGTCCGGCAGCCCGGCCGGGTCGGCCGCCAATTGGCCGGTGGTGCGGAAGCCGCCGAGGATCACGTAGATCACCGGCGCGAACGACACCGCGGCGACCGCCAGAGCGAGCACGTAGGTGAGCGGATTGCCCCAGGAGAACGGCCGTCGTTGGCGCGGCTGCGGCAGGGTGGTGGCGACCATCGACCGTCTCACCCCTTCCTGGTGGTCAGGGCGCCCTCGATGTCGCGCCGGAGCACGAATCGCTGGAACACCACGGCGGCGATGAACGAGATGACGAACAGGATCACCGCGACGGCGTTGCCGTAGCCCCATTCGCGCTGGTTGAAGCCGTGATCCACCATGTAGGTCGCCATGGTGTTGGACGCGCCGAGGGAGCGGACCGCCGGTGACGACGCGACCCAGATGACGTCGAAGACCTGCAGCGAGCCGATGATCGACAGGAACATCCAGATGCGGATCGTCGAGCCGAGCATGGGCAGGGTGACGTGCCGCTGCGTCTGCCACCAGCTCGCGCCGTCGATCGCCGCCGCCTCGGTCAGCTCCGGTGGGACGTTCGCCAGCCCGGCCAGGAACAGGATGAGGGCGAATCCGGTGTACTTCCAGGTCAGGATGAACAGCATCGTCCAGATGACCACGGACGGATCAGCCAGCCATCCGGTGACGAGATCGCCGAGGCCGAGGTTCTTCAGGAGGGAGTCCGCGGTGCCGTCCCGCAGCAGGATCAGCTGCCACATGATGCCGACGGTGACTTCGGAGAGCACGTACGGGACGAAGACGAGCAGCCGGAAGACCGACCGACCGCGGAAGTTCCGGTTGAGCAGCAGCGCGATGCCCAGCGCCAGCGGCCCCTGGATCGCCAGCGACCCGACGAGGATGATGGCGTTGTTGCGCAGCGCGTCGAGGAAGATCGGATCCTTGAACGCGCCGTACTCGCCGAAGTAGTTGTCGAGCCCTTTGAACTCGGTGGGCCAGCCGTAGCCGCTCCACCGGTAGAGGCTGTAGTAGACGGCGAACGCCATCGGTGCCAGCACGAACACCGTGAAGACGATCACCGCCGGCCCGGTGAGACCGATGATCTCGTACCACTTGCGGCGGTTCCGGGCAGCGCGGCTGGTCCCATCGGGACGGGGCCTCGCCGGCCGCGCGTCAGCGCGACCGGCGAGGACCGGCGATCCGGTGGTCGTCACCGGGCTGTGGCCTTCTTCAACGCGTCGACGACACCCTGGGGCGTGCCCTTGTCCGCGAAGATGGCGATGATCGCGTCGTTCATCGCGGTGCCGGCCTTGGCGCCGAAGGCCGTGTCCAGCCAGAGTTGTACGCCCTCGGCCGACTGGGTGGCCTGCGCGATGGTCTGCATCACCGGGTCGCTCAGGCCGCTCTCGGCGCCCTTCGCGGTCGGGATGCCGGAGCCGGTGCCGGCGAAGCCCTTTTGCACATCGAGGCTCACGATGTACTTGAGGAACTCGACACACTCCGCCGGAGCCTTCTTCGAGCAGGAGAAGCCGTCGCCGCCGCCCATCATGGACTTCTGGCTGCCGCCCGCGCCGGCGACCGCCGGGAACGGGAACCAGCCGAGGAACTTCGGCTCCTTCTGGTCCGGCGTGAGGGTCTGCATGGTGCCGCCGTTCCAGTGGCCCATCAGCTCCATCGCCGCCTTGCCGTTGGCGAGCAGCCCGGCCGAGCTCGTCGCGCCGACCTGACCCGAGGTGGCCAGGAAGTCCTTCTGGAACGGCGTGGTCGCCAGGAACGTCTTCAGGTCCTCGCCGGCCTTGAGGAAGCACGGGTCGTCGAACTTGCCGTCGCTGGACGCGGCCGACAGGGCGGTCGCGGCGCACTCCCGGACGGCCAGGTTGTACCACCAGTGCGCGGCCGGCCACTTGTCACCGGCGCCGACCGCGATCGGCGTGATGTTGGCGGCCTTGAGCTTGGTGACGGCCGCGTTCAGCTCGTCCAGCGTGGTGGGCGGGGCCGAGATGCCCGCCTTGGTGAAGAGGTCCTTGTTGTACCAGAATCCCTCGATGCCGAACGAGAACGGCAGGCCGTACTGCTTGCCGTCGACCGACCAGATCTTGGTGGCCGCGCCGATGTTGCCGACTTCGGCCTTGGTCTCGGCGGTGATGTCCTTGAGATAGTCGGACTTCACCTGCTCGACCATCTCGCCGCCGCCCCAGGCCTGGAAGATCTCCGGCGGGCTGCTGCTGAGCAGCGCGGCCGGGATCCGGTTGCGCTGCAGTTCGTTGGTCTCGATCGCGGTGATCTTGATCGTTACGGTGGGGTGCAGCTTGTGGAAATCGTCGGCGACCTTCTGCCAGTACGTCTGCAACGGACCGGCTTGGTTCGCGTTGTGCCACCAGTTCAAGACCACGGGGTTCTTGTACAGCTCACCGCCGCCGGAGGGGGACTCGTCGTCGGCGCTGGAACACCCGCTGGCAGCCAGGCCCACCGTCGCGACCAGCGCGAAGATGACGCCCGAGCGGCGCTTGGTTCTCATGGGATCTCCCTAAAGGTCGTCCTGAGGCGCTCATGTGGGCAAGAGTTTTACAGTCCCGTAACGGACTGTCAATCGATGTCGATAACGTTTTCTCAACGGGCGCGGCCAACTATGATCCCTTGCGTGGAGATCCGCCAGCGCGTGAAGATGTCGGACGTCGCCCGAACGGCCGGCGTCTCGGTGGCAACCGTCTCGAAGGTCGTCAACGGACGCTGGGGCGTCTCGCAGTCGACCGTCGACCGGGTGCAGCAGGTCATCGAGATGCTGGGCTACGAGGCGAGCCTCGGTGCGCAAAGCCTGCGCAGCCATCGCACCCACGTCCTGGGCATCCTGGTGGCGGAGTTCGAACCGTTCTCCACCGAGCTGCTCAAGGGCGCGTCGGCCGCGGCCGACCAGACCGACTACGAGCTGCTGGCGTACGCCGCCGGGACGCGCGGGTCGAAGGTCGGCTGGGAACGGCGATCGCTCGCCCGGCTGTCCGGGACGCTCATCGACGGCGCCATCCTGGTCACGCCCACCGTCCTGGAAGCCAAGCAGGGCGTGCACGTCGTGGCCATCGACCCGCACACGGGGCCGTCCGGCATGCCGACGATCGACTCCGACAACTTCGCCGGAGCCCAGCTCGCGACCAACTACCTGCTCGACCTCGGCCACCGCCGGATCGGCTTCATCGGCGGCCGGCCCGATCTCGAATCCGCCCGGCTGCGGGAGGTCGGCTTCCGGCAAGCGATGGCGGCCGCCGGGGTCACTGTGGACGAGACGCTGGTCCGCGTCGGCGGCTACCGGACCGAGACGGCCGAAGGCCCCGCCCGGGAGCTGCTCAGCCAGGCGAACCGGCCGACGGCGGTGTTCGCCGCGAACGACCTGTCCGCGATCGCCACGGTGACCGCGGCCAACAGCCTCGGCCTGTCCGTCCCGGATGACCTGTCGGTCATCGGGTTCGACAACGTGCCCGAGTCCGCGATGGCCTCACCGCCGCTGACCACCATCAAGCAGCCGCTCCAGCAGATGGGGGCCGAGGCGTTGCGCCTGCTCGTGGACCTGATCGCGGGCGTCGAGCGCGACATTCACGTCCGGCTGCCCACCGAGCTGGTGGTCCGGGCGAGCTGCCGGCCGCTGGTCTGACGCGCTCGATCGCCACGAGAATCCGGCGAACGAGCGCGTGGCGGCCTGCCGCGTGGTACGCAGACCTCAGTACACGAGGAGGATGCGATGTCTGGATGGACGGCCGAAGAGCTGGACCGGATCGACCACACCGACGAGTTGGAGCTGGCGTCCCAGCGGAGGGACGGAACGCTGCGGGACCCGGTGACGATGTGGGTCGTCCGGGACGGCGACGATCTCTACGTGCGCTCGATGCACGGCCGCGCCGGGAAATGGTTCCGGGGCACGCAGGTCCGCGACGCCGGGCACATCCGCTCCGGCGGCGTCGACCGGGACGTCTCGTTCGTCGTGGACGACGGCAAGGCGCTCAACGACCGCATCGACAAGGCGTACACGTCGAAATATGGCCGGTATGGCGCGAACATCGTGGGGGGCGTGGTGAATCCGGACTCGCGGGCCGCGACCATCCGCCTGGTGCCTACGGCCTGAGCGACTCCAGCCAGCGGTTCAGCCGCGCGCCCTCGCGGGTCATGACCTCCGGGTCACGCAACGCGTTGGCCATCACGCTCATGCCCTGGTACGCCGAGACGAGGGTGAGCGCGTGGTCGGCCGCGTCGGGCACGCGCGCCTCGATGAGCTGCCTCTCGCACCAATCGAGTGACAGCCGCATCACCCGCCCGGCTTCGGCGTCGAGGTCGCCGTCGTCGCGCTTGCCGACGTCGGTGGCCAGTGAGCCGGTCGGGCAGCCGTAGCGGGCCGCGACGTCGCGCTGGCCGACCCAGGCGTCGACCAGCCCGTGGAGGCGGTCGATCGGATCGGGGCCCTGCTCCAGGACGGCGGTCAGCTCGGCGAGCGACTGCGCCTGCTCGGCCAGGGCCGCGTGGACCAGGTCGTCCTTGGTCTTGAAGTAGTAGTAGACGTTCCCCACCGGCACGTCGGCGGCCCGGGCGATGTCGGCGATCGTGGTGCGCTCGACCCCGCGCTGGTGCAGCACCTGCGCGGCAGCGGCGGACAAGCGGCGGCGTTTAGCAGACGATCGCGCCTGCGGCAGTTCTGAGTTAGCCATCTCACTTATCGTATCGCGCCGCCCGGCGGCGTTGATAGCGTCACCCTCAAGTGAGTCAGCCAACTAACTTAGGAGCACGCCATGATCGTCATCACCGGAGCCACCGGCAACGTCGGCCGCACCCTCGTCCGCCTGGTCTCCTCGTCCGGCCATGCCGTCACCGCCGTTTCGCGCGGCATCGAGCCTTCCGAAGTGCCGGCGGGCGTACGCGCGGTGGCGGCCGACCTGGCCGACCCGGCGAGCCTGCGGCCCGCCCTCGACGGCGCGGACGCACTGTTCCTCCTGGTCGCGGGGGACGATCCGGACGGCATCGTCGCCGAGGCCCGTGCGGCGGGCGTACACCGGATCGTGCTGCTCTCGTCGCAGGGCGCGGGCACCCGGCCGGACGCGTACGCCCACGCGGCGCGCTTCGAGGACGCGGTGACCGGATCGGGGCTCGACTGGACCGTCCTGCGTTCGGGCGGGCTCGCGTCCAACGCGTACGCCTGGGTGCAGCCGATCAAGACGGCCCGGGTCGCTCCCTCCCCGTTCGGCGACGTCGGCCTGCCCTTCATCGACCCGGACGACGTCGCCGCGACCGCTGCGGCCGTGCTGACCTCGGACGCACACAAAGGACAGACCTATGTGCTGACCGGACCGGCACTCACCACGCCCCGCCAACGGGCCGCTGCCATCGAGGCCGCGCTCGGCGAGCCGATCCGGTTCGTCGAACAGGCCCGCGACGAGGCGTACGCGCAGATGACGCAGTTCATGCCCGCGCCGGTGGCCGAAGGCACACTCGCCATCCTCGGTACGCCGACCGCCGAGGAGCAGCAGATCAGTCCCGACGTGGAGCGCATCCTCGGCCGCCCCGGTACGCCGTTCGCCGAATGGGCGCGCCGCAACGCACCGGCGTTCCGCTGAAGTTGCTGCGGTCCTGCCGTGATCAGGGTCATTTCCATGTCGCTATGGCGCGCTTGGCGACGCGAAAATGACCCTGATCATGAGGTTGCGCGCGGCTGCATCTGCTGGGCGGCGCGAAGGAAGCGGGTGCCCCAGTCGCGCAGATGGTCGGCGAACTCGGGCGGGCCGAGAATGTCGAAGTCCGCACCGACGTTGCCCAGTGCCTGGGTCGGCCAGTCGAGGCTGGTGGAGACCATGGTGAGGCGGCAGTGCCCGGCATTGACGGGCTCGATCGTGCCCCACTGGCCGACGATGCGGCGTACGTGGTCGGCGGAGGCGTGGACGTAGGCGGTGACGGTGTGCGGGGCCGGCGCGCCGGAGGCGGCGCGGACGAAGGCGGCTGGGTCGTCGGCGGGCAGCGGACGGGGGCGGAATCGGGCGCCGGTGCGATGAGGCTCGGCGAGCCGGTCGAGGCGGAAGCTGCGCCAGTCGTGGCGGGTCAGGTCGTAGGCGACCAGGTACCAGCGGCCGCCCAGGGCAACGACGCGATGGGGTTCGACCTCGCGGTCGGTGTCGGGCCCGCCTCGGGCGGTGTACCGGAAACGCAGTCGCTCCTCGTCCCGGCATGCCTGCGCGATGAGCGTCAGCACCTCGGCCGGCACGACCGGTCCGGACGAGCTGGGGGAGACCGTCATCGCACGCAGCGCGTTCACCCGCGTACGCAGTCGGGGCGGCAGCACTTGCACCACTTTGGTCAGCGCGCGTACGGCCGCCTCCTCGATGCCGGCGATCCCGCTCTGGGCGGCGTCGCCCATGCCGACTGCTAGGGCCACCGCTTCCTCGTCGTCGAGCAGCAGCGGCGGCAGGACCGCGCCGGGCGCGAGCTGGTAACCCCCGTCGGTGCCACGCGACGCCTGCACCGGGTAGCCGAGGTCGCGGAGCCGGTCGACGTCGCGGCGCAGGGTGCGCTCCGAGATGCCGAGGCGATCGGCCAGCTCGACGCCGGCCCAGTGGCGATGGGTCTGCAACAACGAGAGCAGGCGAAGCGTACGGGAGCTGGTGTTGGCCATGTCGCGATCTTGCCACGACTTCCGGTCAAAAACTGGCCGGAAGCCCGCTTAGGCTCGACAGCATGATCACTCGTGAGATTCAGCTGACCGCCCAGATCACCGGCTACCCCCAGCGCGGGGACTTCACGGTCGTGGAGACCGAACTCGGCGACGCCGAAGTCGTCGTGCGTACCGACTATCTCGGTCTGGCCGCTACCTACCTGGAACTCATGCGAGCCGACTGCCACCTGCCGATCCCGGGTTGGCAGCCCGGTCAGCGCGTCGGCGTGACCGCCATCGGCACCGTGCTGCGGTCGGACAGCTCGGCGCTGCAGCCCGGTGACCTGGTCCAGTCGATGAGCGGCTGGAGTACGCACTCGGCCGGCCCGGCCGCGTCCTACGTCAAGCTGGACCGGGACGCGTACGCCGAGCCGAGTTTCCACCTCGCCCAGGGCCCGACGGCCTACTACGGAATCGCGGACGTGGCCAAGGTCGGCCCGGACGACGTCGTGTTCGTCTCCGGCGCCGCCGGCGGCGTCGGCTCCCTCGCGGGCCAGATCGCGCGCAACCTCGGCGCGGCCAAGGTGATCGGGAGCGCCGGCAGCCGGTCCAAGGTCGACTATCTGGTGAGCGAGCTGGGCTTCGACGCCGCCTTCGACTACCACGAGGACCCGGTCGCGGCGCTACGGGAACTGGCTCCCGAAGGCATCACGGTCTTCTTCGACACCGTCGGCGGCGCGCTCTACGACGCGGCGTTGGAGGTCGCCCGCCCCGGTGCGCGGTTCGCGTTGTGCGGCTCGTTGTCCACGCAGCTGGGCGATGCGGCTGAGCGTTTTCCGGAGCCCGACCGCGCTGCCGCGCTGGCGAAGGAAATCGAGCTGATGCCCTTCTCCTGCTACCACACGCCGGATCAGATCGCGGCCTGGCACACCCACTTCCGCAGCTGGCTCGACCAGGGCTCCTTCACCTACCCGCAGACCACCGTGGAGGCAGACATCGACGGAGTGCCCGACGCGTTCCTGGCCCTGCTGCGCGGCGAATACCGCGGCAACGTCTCGGTACGCCTGCCATGACGCAGCTGTCCCACCGCGCTCTGAATCGGGCGTTGCTGCATCGCCAGCACCTGCTGGACCGTACCGGTCAGCCTGCGCTCGACGTGATCCGGCGACTGGTCGCGCTCCAGGCCCAGGAATCGAACTGGCCCTACGTCGGCCTGTGGAGCCGGATCGACGGGTTCGTCCCGGCCGATCTGACCACGCTGCTGGCCGACCGGCAGGTGGTCCGATCGGGCCTGTTGCGCAGCACCCAGCACCTCGCCGCAGCCGACGACTTCCGTCGGCTGCGGCCCCTCGTGCAACCGGTGCTCGACCGCACTGCCGGCTCGGCCTACTTCCGGCGTAATCGGAACGGCCTGACCACCGACGTCCTGGTGACCGACGGACATGCCCTGATAGGCACCGGGACCGTCGCGCGTCGAGAACTCGCCCGGCAGCTCGCGACCCGGCACCCCGGCTGCGACGGCCGGATCCTGGCCGGCGAATACGAGCTTCGCGTACCGCTGGTCCACGATCTGGCGACCGCGGCCTGGGGCAGCTGGGCCAGCCGGACCTCCATCGCCGTGACGGCCTTCCCAACCGGTGACGCCCTGCCGATGCCAGAGCTGATCCGGCGTTACCTGGCCGCCTTCGGCCCGGCGACCGCCGCCGACGTCCAAGCCTGGAGCGGGCTGACCCGGCTGGGCGAGGCCATCGCGGGGATGGCCGACCTGCGCCGGCACACCGGACCCGACGGTCAGACCCTGTACGACCTGGCCGACGCCGAGCTGCCGGACGCGGACACGCCTGCACCGGTGCGGCTCCTGCCCGCGTACGACAACCTGTTGCTCGGCCATGCCGACCGGACCCGGGTCATCAGCGACGCCGATCGCCGGCATGTCATGCCAGGGCAGGCCCGAGTACGCCCGACCGTCCTAGCCGACGGCTTCGTCTGCGGAACCTGGGCCTTCACCGATGGAGCCATCCGGCTCGACCTCTTCCGGCCGCTCACCGCATCCGAACGGCATGCCCTCGACGAGGAGATCGAGGGGCTGCTGTCCTTTCTGACCCGAGCCGACGCCATCGCCTGATGCGAGCCTCTCGTCCGCCGATATCGGTTGCCGGGCACTGTTTCGGGCGCCTATCTTCCGTTGTCGTGGAGGAGGCCTTCGGAAGATTCGTCAACGTCGTCGACGTCGAGGCGACCTGCTGGGCCGACCGGCCGCCGGCCGGGGAGTCGAGCGAGATCATCGAGATCGGCGTCTGCGTCGTCGATACCACGGAGTGGCGGCGTACGGAGCGCTTTCGCATTCTCGTGCGTCCCCGCCGATCCCGGGTCAGCTCGTTCTGCACCGAGCTGACCGGGCTCACCCAGTCCGAGGTGGACGGCGGCCTCGACTTCTCGGCGGCGTGCGCCCAGCTCGCCGGCGACCTGCGGGGCCGCTTCCGCACCTGGGCCAGCTGGGGCGAATACGACCGCCGTCAGTTCGAGCGTCAATGCGGTCCGGGCGGGGCCGCGTACCCGTTCGGCAGTCGCCACATCAACATCAAGCAACACTTCGCCGACGCCTTCGGGCTACGGCGCGGGATCGGCATGAGCCAGGCGCTCGCCCAGGCCGGCCTGCCGCTGGAGGGCCGCCATCACCGGGGCGACGACGACGCCTGGAACATCGGCGCGCTGGTGCTGGAGCTGGCCCGCCTCGGCCACCCGATCACCACCCCACCGGTGCCCACGTCTTGATCATGGTCAATTCTGTGTTGCCATGGCAACACAGAATTGACCATGATCATGAAAGCGTCAGACGGTCTCGTTCAGCCAGGTCGGCAGTGGTTCCCGCGCCGTCAGCCAGGCCGCCGGGACGCCGTCCACGCCGGTGTACGAGGCGACGACGCCGCCGACGATCGCGGCTGTGGTGTCGATGTCGCCGCCGACGCGTACGCAGGTGCGGATCGCCTCGGGGTAGTCGTCGAGGTGCTTGGCCGCCGCCCACATCGTGAACGGCACCGTGTCCTGCGCGGTGACAAGGCTGCCATTGCCGAGCTCGTAGGCGACCTCGTCGGGCGGCAGGTGCAGGGCGCGCCTTGCTCGCGCGATTCCTTTGCGTACGGTGCTTTCCGGGGTTCGCGCCAGCACCGCGTCCAGGAACGGGCCCGGCTTTGGGCGTACCCCTGAGATTCGACCTGCGGCCGCGAGACTCGCCGCCACCGCGACCGCGACGGCCCCGGCCACCCCCTCGGCGTGCGCGTGGGTGACTTGCGCGGACAACGCGGCCTGGGCGGCGGCGCGCTCCGGCTCACCCACGTGGTACGCACCGAGCGGCGCGACGCGCATCGCGGCCCCGTTACCGCACGAGCCTTCGCCGTTGAAGGCCGCAGCGGCGGCGTCCCGCCACGGTACGCCCTGCCGGATACCGTGCAGGATCACGAAGGCGCCGACGCCGTAGCCGCGATTCGGTTCGCAGCGTTCGGCGAAGACCTCGGCCAGCAGGTCCTGGTCGATCGACTGCTTCTCGAGCAGTAGCCAGTAGACCGAGCAGGCCATCTCGGTGTCGTCGGTCCACTCCCAGACCGGCGGCGGAACAATTCCGCTCAGTAGATCGTCGACCCGGCGGCCGACCATGAAGTATTGCGCTCCCAGCGCGTCACCGACCGACAGGCCGGCCAGACTGTCCGCGGCGTAACCCAGCCGCGTGCTCTCCTGTAGGACAACTCTCATGCTGCGGACAATCTTGGCCCGGCGAGCGCGGCCGGGCAAAGCTGAGCCGATTCCGGAATACCCTCACACCGGACAAACGCCGCGAATACCCTTGGGCAATGACGACGGGTGAGATGATCTTCGCGTACGCCGACCGCCGGGACTTCGACGACGCCGACAGGGGCCTGATCGCCGCCCTCGATCCGGCGATCGTGCGGAACGACCGTGGCGAGGTCGTGTGGGACAACGACGCGTACACGTCGTTTCTGACCGGGGACGCGGCCGAGACCGTCCATCCGAGCCTGTGGCGGCAGTCGACGTTGGTCGCCAAGCAGGGCCTGTTCGAGGTCACCGAGGGCATTTACCAGGTACGCGGCCTGGACCTGTCGAACATCTCGTTCGTCGAGGGCGAGACCGGCGTCATCGTGATCGACCCGCTGATCTCCGTGGAGACGGCCGCGGCGGCGCTGGCGTTGTACCGGGCCAACCGGGGCGAGCGGCCGGTCACCGGAGTCATCTACACGCACAGTCACGTCGACCACTTCGGCGGCGTCAAGGGCGTCGTGACCGAGGAGGACGTGGCGTCCGGGCGGGTGCCGATCATCGCGCCGGAGGGCTTCCTCGAGCATGCGATCTCCGAGAATGTGTACGCGGGCACGGCGATGGCTCGCCGGGCGGGCTACATGTACGGGGCGGCGCTCCCGCGTGGCCCGCAGGGTCAGGTCGGCGCAGGACTGGGTCAGACGACCTCGACCGGGCTGGTCACCCTGATCAAGCCGACGGTCGACATCACCGAGACCGGCCAGGCGTTGACCGTCGACGGGGTGCGGATGGTGTTCCAGCTGGCTCCGGGCACCGAGGCGCCGGCGGAGATGCACTTCCTGTTCCCGGACCGGCGGGCGTTGTGCATGGCGGAGAACGCGACGCACACGCTGCACAACCTGCTCACCTTGCGCGGCGCGGTGGTACGCGATCCGCACGCCTGGGCCCGGTATCTCACCGAGGCGATCGAGTTGTTCGCCGGGCAGGTCGACGTGGTGTTCGCCTCGCACCACTGGCCGACCTGGGGCGCGGACAACGTCGTGGAGTTCCTCAGTCTTCAGCGCGACCTGTACGCGTACCTGCACGACCAGACCGTCCGGATGATCAACAAGGGGTTGACCGGGATCGAGATCGCCGAGCTGATGCAGGCGCAGATGCCCCCGGAGCTGCAGAAGGCGTGGCACACCCACGGTTACTACGGGTCGGTCAGCCACAACGTCAAGGCGATCTATCAGCGCTACATGGGCTGGTACGACGGCAACCCGGCCCGGCTGTGGCAGCATCCGCCGCAGGAGGCCGCCAGCCGGTACGTCGACTTCATGGGCGGCGCGGACGTGGTCGTCGAGAAGGCCAGCGCCTCGGCCGACAGCGGCGACCTGCGCTGGGCGGCGCAGGTGCTCGATCACGTCGTGTTCGCCGAGCCGGACCACAAGCCCGCGCGTACGCTGCTGGCAGACGTCCTGGAGCGGCTCGGCTTCGGCGTCGAGAACGGCACCTGGCGCAACGTCTACCTGTCCGGCGCCTATGAGCTGCGGCAGGGCAACTTCGGTACGCCGACCGAGACCAACGCCCCCGATGTGCTGGCCGAACTGCCGCCGGAGATGTTCTTCGACGCCCTCGCGGTACAGGTCGACGGCCCGAAGGCGTGGGATCTCGACTTGGCCGTGGGCTGGCGGTTCCCCGACCACGGCAAGTCGTTCCGCACCACGCTTCGCAACGGTGTCTTCTCCTATGTGCAGGACGGTCAGGGCGACGTCGGCCTCACCGCGACCGTTCCCCGGTCCGCGCTGCCGTACCTCGCGCTCGGCGACCTTGCGAAGGCCAAGGCGAACGGGCTGGCGCTCGACGGCGACACCGCGGTTCTGCAGCAGCTGATGGGCGTGCTGGACCCGGGCGATCCGAACTTCAACATCATCGAGCCGTGAACCTGCGCCTGGGCCGGCCACGCTGGGCGGACGCGGCCGCGGGACTGGTGACCGGGCTGTTCAGCATCCCCGAGGGCATGGCCTACGCGTCCATCGCGGGCTTCAACCCCATCGCCGGGCTGTTCGCCGGAGTGGTGCCGGCGATCGTCGGCTCGCTGACGGCGCGCACGGTCCTCATGGTGACCACGCTGACCAGTGCGGTCGCGCTGACCGCCAACAGCGTGTTCACGAACGCGAAGCTCGACTTCACCACCGGCAACATCGCCGCGTTGGCCGTGCTGACCGGCGTGGTGATGCTGCTGCTGGGCGTACTGCGACTGGGTGTGGTTCTCAACTTCGTCTCGCACGCGGTGATGACCGGCTTCTCCATCGGCATCGCGGTGCAGATCATCGTCGGCGTCCTGAAGGACGCCACCGGCTACCAGCCCCAGGGCGGCAACAAGCTGGTCCAGTTGGGGAATTCACTCGCGCACATCGGTTCCTGGCAGGGCGCGGCCGTCGCGGTCAGCGCCGGCACCGTCGTGGTCTGGGCCGTGGCTCATGCGGTACGCCGTCTGCGGACCGTTGCCCTCCTCGCCGCGATGGTGGTGGTGAGTGCGGTGGTGGCGATTCTCGGCACCCATGTCGAGCTGGTGTCCGACATCGCGGACATCCCGTCGGCGTTGCCGAAGCTCACGCTGCCGGACTGGGGCAGCATGCCCGCGTTGGCCGGGGGATCGGTCGCGATCGCCCTGGTCGCGTTGGCTCAGGCGGCCAGCATCGGGCCGACCGTGCCGAACCCCGACCGGTCGCGTACCGACACCAACAGCGACTTCATCAGTCAGGGCCTGGCCAATGTCGCGGGTGGACTGTTCCAGTCGCTGCCGGTCGGCGGTTCGCTGTCCCGGACCGGGGTGTCGGTCTCGGCCGGTGCGCAGACCCGCTGGTCCGGGATCTTCTCCGGGGTGTGGCTGGCGTTGATCGTGCTCGCCTTCGCACCGTTGGCGGAGCACATCCCGATGCCCGTCATAGGCGGGCTCATCATGGTCGTCGGCGCGGAGATCATCTACGGCCGCCGGCGCGACGTGGCGCTGGTGTGGCGTACGTCGAAGCTGTCCACCGCCGCGATGGCCGTCACCTTCCTCGCGACCACCGGCCTGCCGTTGCAGCAGGCCATCATCCTCGGCGCGGTGCTGTCCCTGCTGCTGTACTGCGTGCAGGCCGCCCGCCAGGCCCGGCTGGTGGCCCTGGTCCGGCAGCCCGACGGGAAGTGGCAGACCGCCGAGGTGCCCGCACAGCTGCCCAGTCACGAGGTCACCGTGCTGCACTACGGCGGCGTCAGCCTCTTCGCCGAACTGCCCCGGATCGACCAGCAGTGGCCGGACGTCGCCTCCGCGCGATCCCCGGTGCTGGTCCTGTCCATGCGGGAGGTCGCGGACATCCCGTCGGCCACGATGATGACGGTGCTCGACCGGCATGCCAAGGACCTGCGCGAGGTCGGCGGACGGCTCCTGCTCGCCGGGGTCAGCCCGGTCCTGGCGCGTACGCTGCGGGAGACGCGGTTCGCCGAGACCCTCGGCCCTGACAGCATCTTCGCCGCCGACAACACCGTCTTCCACGCGCTGGAGGAAGCTGTGGACGCCGGCACCCGATGGCTGGCCACCACCCGATCGGGGTAGATCGGGCAAGAGGTATTCAAATGCGCGTACCGTGCGGTTTACGCTCGACCCACCGATCCGGTGAGGGAAGGCGGCCGTGATGGCGCGTATCGCCCGGCTAGTGAGTGCGCTGGTGCTGACGACGGCGGTCGTGGCCGCCCCGTCCGCCGCCCAGGCCGATGACCTGATCGTCTGCACCGGATCCGTGACCGTCCACTACTCGCCACCGCTCGGGCCGCTGCCCCAGCAGACCACGCAACAGGTGGCCGAGCGGCTCGGCAGCACCGGCGGCGGCGCGTGCACCGGTCCGTTCACCGGGGGCGCGGCCGACACCACCTTCGTCCAGCAGGTCGGCTGCCTGGCCCAGGGGCTCGGCGACACCCTGGTCGAGAACGTCGTGACGTATCACTGGAACGGCGGCGGCACCAGCACGATCACCTATCCGGTCACCACGGTGGTGCACGCCGCCAACCAGCTCATCGTCACCTCGACCGGCACCGTCACCGACGGGTACGCCGAAGGCGCGCTGTCGGAGCGGGTCGCGGCCTATCCCGATCTGGACGTGCTGAGCTGCCTCGGTTCCAGCGTCGCGCAGCAGACCGGCACGCTGACGGTGACCATCACCTGACCGCGTACGCGTCCTAGAGTGAGGTGATCTCCAGCGTCCCGAGGGTGCTGATCGAGCTCACCGAGCCCAGGCCGAGGGTGCACAGGGTGATGTCGGTGGCTGGTCCGGTGAAGTTGGTGACCACCGTGTCCCCGGCGAACAGGCCGGACGTCACGACTCCAGTGGCCGCGACCGTGTAGACGGCGCCGGCCACGACCCGGGTGAAGGTGCTGCTGATAGTCGTGGTCTGTCCGGTGTTCCAGGTGATCGTGTAGGTGATGGAGCCGGGTCCGAGCAGGTCGGCGCAGCTGCTGGTGGTGGCGACCGAGGCGGTACGCGTCCCGGACGTGATCGACGGATGAGACGCCGAGACGCATGGGCCGTAGAGCGCCGTGGTGGACACGGTCACG
Organism: Hamadaea flava; assembly: GCF_024172085.1. Classification (NCBI taxonomy): domain Bacteria; kingdom Bacillati; phylum Actinomycetota; class Actinomycetes; order Micromonosporales; family Micromonosporaceae; genus Hamadaea; species Hamadaea flava. The sequence goes on from NZ_JAMZDZ010000001.1 coordinate 8,312,918, forward strand.
CTCTGCGGGGTCAGCGTGAGCGGCGGGTCGTACTGGTTGAGGTTGCTCGAGGGCGGCGTGCAGGTGACGTCGAGGACGCCGGCGCTGGCCGGTGCGGCCAGGAAGAAGACCGCCGCGGTGCCGGCGAGCAAGGTGGCGACAGCGGTTCTCAGTAGACGTTTCATGAGCCAAGGCCCTTTCGTCGATGTCTTCGACACTAATCTCCGTCGATGCCGACGGGTCAAGGCGTCGACGGTGGCAGGCTGTATGCCGAAATCCGGAAAGTTGCGGTCCGAATCCGTGTCGCTACCGACAGTAGCTGAAATGTCGGCAATGATCCTCAAAGGTGTATTAGGAGTATTCGGGGCACATGGGGGTTTCCGTGGCACGAGTGTCCACTGGGCTCGGTCGAGCGGCGGCGGCGTTCGCCGCGCTGACGCTGGCGATCGGCGGCGTCGTCGTCCCCGCGGCCCCGGCCTTCGCGGCGGTCATCGGGATCGACAAGTCGGCGACCGGAGTGCCCACGGACGGCGTCGAACCGGGCGGCACGTTCAATTACGTCATCCGCGTCGACTGCACATCGCTCGCGGAGGACTGCGAGAACGTCACGGTCACCGACACGCTGCCGGAACAGTTCACGGCGAACATCGTGCCCGGCACGTACAGGTGGTCGGGTGGGCCGGACACCGATCCGGCGGGCGGCACGGTGTTCCCCGGGGTTCCGCAGTACACCTACACCTACGACGCCACGACCCGCGAACTGACCGTCACCATCCCGTCCATCCCCGCGGGCAACTCGTCCTCGGTCCAGATCGGCATGACCTTGCCTGCGGACACCGAGGTTCCAGACGGGACAGTGGTACCGAACATCGCGACGGTCACCGCGGACAACGCCCCGACGGCCAGCGACGACGCCGACGTGAAGGTGCACGTGCCGGTGAACGTGGACGTGAAGGCGACCAAGGATTGGGCCGACGGATCGGCGCTGGCCCAGTCCGGCGAGGAAAGCACCGTCACCCTCGGCATCACGAACAGCTCGACCGGTGCCGCCGACGTGACCAGCATGACGCTGACCGACCAGACGAACGAGGACCCGGCCACCGACCCCTGGAACTACTTCGACCTGACCGGCTTCGGCGCGGTGACCTATCCCGACGGCGCCGACCAGGTCCAGATCCGCTACTGCACCCTCCCGTACGCCCAAGCCTGCGGCGCGTGGACCGACGGCGCCGTGCAGACCGGTTCACCCATCCAGGCCGACCCGGGCGTGGATCTGTCCACGGTGACCGGAGTCCAGTTCGTGTTCTCCAGTTCGACCGGCGACCCGATCCCGAACGTCGCCTCGGGCAGCGTCGCGTTCACCCTGAAGCTGCGCGACAACGAGCGAGTCGACGGCAGCACGATCGAGCCCACCCAGACGCAGACGATCACCGACTCGGCCACCCCGTCGGTCACCAACGCCGACGGCACCACGAACGGCGACCCGGCGAGCGACACCTACCAGATCGTGCCGAACATCGCCAAGGTCGACGTGTCCAAGAGCTGGTTCGCCGACCAGGACGGCGACTACGTGGCCGACAACCCGCCGAGCGCGCCCGCACAGCGGCGCTGGCCGGTGTCGGCGGTCGTCACCGCGACGAACACCTCGCCGTTCCCGGTCGAGACGATGACCGTCCGCGAGCCGTCCGTCTCCGACCCGCAGAGCGGGTTGAGCGTCACCAACCTGACGCAGATCCGGCTGCGGTTCCCGGACGGCGCCGTGACGGCGCACGTGACGATCACCTGCGCCGACGGGTCGACTGTCACCAAGGACCTGACCAACCCGCCCGCGACGGTCGAGCTGAACCGCCCGGCCGACTTCACCTGCCCGGCCGGCGGTCCCGACGACCCGGACATGAAGGTCTCCTCGATCGAGGCCGTGTACGCGAGCCCGCCGGGGGCCGCCGCGATCGATCCGAACGCGACCGCGGGCCTGGATTTCCACGGCACGCTCGACGACAACGCCGTGCCGGCCGACTCGCCGTTCACCAACTGTGCCGACGCCAACGCGGTCAACACCGGCAACGGGTCGACCTCGGCGACCGGGACCGCCTGCGGCGACTTGACGGTGACGACCGGCGGGCGGCCGTCCGGGCCGGGCACCAAGTCCGTGAGCCAGCAGGAGCTGCCGGAAGACACGCCGATCGACTACACGATCAACTTCCACAACGACGGCAACGACCTCAACGACTTCGTCCTGGTCGACCCGGTGGACGTCGAGAACCTCACCAACGACAGCCAGCCGTTCTCGGTGGCGAAGATCAATTCGATCACCGGGTCCTGCCCGACCGACCCGGCCGACATCGTGTTGTTGATTCCCAACGCCCCGAATTCTCCCACTCAGGTGCCCTACGCCACGGCCACTCCTGAACAGCTCGACGCGGCGCGCGGGTTCTTCGTCCGGGCCGATCCATTGCCGGCCGGAGCGGACTGCAACCTCACCATCGAGGTCGAACGCCGCGACGGCGTCGCCGACGGCGTCACCGTCAGCCAGTGCTACCTGGTGCTGGCCGGCGGCGGCCCGGCGATCAACGGCAGCGTCGAGGACTCGAGCGCCTGCGCGCCGAACGTCGTCACCTCGCCGCCGAACAGCGCGGCCAGCCTGCAGAAGTTCATCGAGCCGGGCGACCTGCCCCGGCCGACACCTGGCCTGGATCCACAGCTGGCCACGGTGAAACTGCGTATTGCCGACACCGGCAACACGCACCTGAAGTCGTTGACCATCACCGACTTCGACGACGACGGCGCCGGCTCGGACTTCTTCCGCTCGTTCGACTTCGTCGCCATGCAGGGCGTGTCGTTCCCGCCCGGGGCTGATCGCGTCCAGTTCGACGTGTGCACGACCGGCTGTGCCGACGGAACCTGGATCACCGGTACGCCCACCGCGGCGAACCCGCCCCCCTTGCCGGGCGGAGTGGCGGCCGGGGACGTCCAGGGCATCCGGGTGACCTTCACGTCCTCCGATCCGGCGCACGATGGCTTCAACCTGTTGCCCGGCACGAACTTCCCGTCGAGCGGGCCGTGCGTACAGGCGTCGGTGTGCTTCACCGTCACGCCTCGGGCGACCGATCGCGAGACCGGCGATCCGGTGCTCGGCACCTACACCGACACCGCCGACGGCAGCGGTGAGGCGCGGACCAGCCTCGGCGGACCGTTCGACATCCCGCCGGTGACCGCCGACCTGGCCGTGACCGAGGGCCGCCCGGCGATCGACGTGGACAAGGCGGTCGTCGGGTCGGCCAGCCTGGCCCCCGGTCAGACCGGTTTCCTCGATCTGACCGTCAAGAGCACCGGCACCGCCGCGCTGCCCGACCTCGAAGTGTCCGACCCCATCCCGGCCTGGCTGGAGTTCGACGACGCCGGGGTCAACGGCCAGCCGTACGCCATCCAGCAGTTCGACGTCCCCGACGGCACCCAACCGCCCGGGCCGGAGGAGTTCACCGCCGAGACCGACGACACCGGCCGGGTCACGCGCCTGGTGTGGAAGTTCCCCGGCCTGTTCGCCCCGTCGAGCGTCCTGGTCATCCGGATCGGCGTACGCATGGCGGCGGGCGCCTCCGCCGATGAGTCGGTGACCAACACGATGGGCGCCGGTTCGTCCAGCACCGACGAGTTCGATTGCAGCGACAGCCCGCCCGACGGGCAGGTCACCGGCGACCCGTTCCTGGCCGGTTCCAACTGCACCGCCAGCGCCGACCTGACGACGACGGCGGGATCCTCGTTCCGCGCCGTCAAGTGGGTCGCGGGCAACCCCGATCTCGGGCTGTACGACACCAGCACCAAGGAGTACGTCGCCCTGGACGATCCACAGTGCCCGCACCTGCTCCGGGAGGGCGTCCAGTTCACCCGCTACCCGTGCGTCGCGTTGACCTACCCGGGCGAGAACCACAACTACCTGGCCCGGCTGATCAACAACGGCACTTTTCCGGCCCGGGACTCTCGCGTGGTGGACGTGCTGCCGAAGCCGGGCGACACCGGCGTCATCGACCCCGCCGACCGCGGCACGATGTGGGACGTGGCCCCGCAGCTGGTCGCCGCGCCGAGCGTCGTCCCGGTCGGCGACGGAGACCCGATCCCCGCCACGCTCACCTACACCACGGACGACCCGGTGTGCACCGACGACCTGCACCCGCCCGCCACCTGCGCCGCCGGTGACTGGACGCCGGACTTCACGGCCGACGCGACCGGCTTCCAGATGTACGCCGAGTTCGACGATCCCGGTCTCGCTCCGGGCAAGTCGTTCGACGTCGTCTGGACGATGACCTCGCCGCCCGACCTCGCCGATCGGGTCAGCCCGTCGATCGCGTGGAACTCGTTCGGCCACACCGAACTGATCAACATCCCGGGCGGGACGCAGCAGGCCGCCCGGACGACCCAGCGTCAGAAGGCCCAGCATCAGAAGGCTCAGCATCAGAAGGCAGGCAAGCACAAGCTCGCTCGCGCCGGCGTGCGGCAGCGGGCGGGGGACAGCAACGATCAGCAGCTCGGCGCGGTCGAGCCACAGAAGGTCGGCGTCGGCCTGGTCTTCGGCAATGTGGAGATCACGAAGAAGACCGTCGTCGAACCGGGCGCGACCGGCTCGCCGGGCCCGTTCGAGCTCACCTACACCTGCACCGTCACGCCGGAGACCGGCGACCCGATCGTGATCCGGGAGGGGACGGCCGAGTTCGACACGGGCGATCCGTTCGAGCTGAAAGACGTCTCCGCCAACGCCACCTGCGTCATCTACGAGAGCGACAGCAAGGGCGCCCTGTCCGATCACGGGCAGGACAAGCCGATCACCGTCGTCGTGCCGTGGGACGCCACCGCGAATCCGATCACCGACACCGTGACGAACACGTTCCCCGCGCCGACGCCGCCGACGCCCAGCCCGAGTGACGGCACCGGCGGCGGCGGAGACGGGGGCGGCCTGGCCCAGACCGGTACGCCGTTGCTGCCGATCACGTTCGCCGGCCTGACGGCGATCCTGCTCGGACTCGTGCTGACGATCGGCGCCACCATCCGGCGACGTGCCGGTCAGTAGTCTTTGAGCGTGACGGAGGTCGCCGCCTCGTGGATGGTGTCGGCGACCCGGCCGATGATCGCCCGATGGCCGGGCAGGTGCGGCAGCACCTTCATCATCCGGGTCTGCGCCCAGACGCCGAACGCCGATCCCACGACCATGCCCCGGAGGTTCCCGGCGGCCAGCGCCTGATTCTTGACGACGAAGTCGCGCAGCTGCGCCTCATAGGCCGCGAAACCGCCGGCCGGATTCGCGGCCAGTTCACCGGCCAGGGCGTACGCCCCGACGAGGGCGAGGCTGGTGCCCTGGCCGGAGGCGGGCGATGGGCAGAAGGCCGCGTCGCCGACGAGCGCGATCCGGCCCTTCGACCACGAATCCAGCCGGACCTGCGCGAGGGTGTCGAGATAGAAGTCGGGCGCATCGGCGGCGTACCCGATCAGGCGGGGCACCTCCCAGCCCATCCCCGCCACCGAGTCGGCCAGGAACGTCCTGGGGTCGGCGTCGGATTCCGGGGCGGCGAAGAGGAACAGCGCTTTGGCCGACGGTCCGCCGGTGCTGTAGACGTTGACCGTGCGGCCGGGAGCCAGGTGCACCGCCTCCTGCCGGTCCAGGCCGAGGTGATTCGGCACGGTGTAGATGGCGATGTGATGGCCGAGGCTGTGCGGGACGGTGTCCCCGAAACACAGTCGCCGAGCGCCGGAGTGCACGCCGTCCGCGCCGACCACGAAGTCGAAAGCCCGCTCCTCGCCGGACGCGAAAGCCACGCGGACCTGGGCGTCGTCCTGTTCGGCGGCCACGACGTGGGTGCCGAACACGTGCTCCAGCCGATGCCGGGTCTGCTCGTACAGCAGCTGCGTCAGGTCGCCGCGCATGATCTCCAGGTCGCCCGAGTGCCGCCCGCCGAACAGCTCCGCGTCGAGCACCGCGACGGCTCGGCCACGTTCGTCATATTGCGTCGCGGTTCGAATCGCGGTGGCCCGGTCGCGAATCGCGTCCCGGAGTCCCATGCGCTCGACGACGTCCACGGCGGTCCCGCGGATATCGACCTTGTAGCCGCCGTCCCGGAGTGCCGGAGCCCGCTCGACGACCGTCGGCTCCCACCCGTGTCGGTGCAACCAGTACGCCGTGGCCAGACCGGCGATCCCCGCTCCACAGATCAACACCTTCATGGCGGTAACTCTGGCCGCGTGAGCGGCTTCGACGCCAGGCTTCGGCGCTTCAGCAAGCTGCATCGGCCGGGGAACTAGCTGCAGGCTGCAGGCGGTAGATTCTGGCGGGTGAGCATGCGCGGACTGGGCGTCGCCGCCGACGACGAGCTGGCCTATCGCACTCTGCTCCGTGATCCGGCCGCCGATCTGCCCCCCGAATCGGTACGCCGTCTTACGGTGCTGGGCCTGGTCACCGTGACCGCCGACGGCATACCCGCAGCGGCCGATCCGCGTACGGCGATCGAGCGGCTGATCGGTCGGCGGCTCGGCGAACTGGACGAGGAGATCGCTCAGATCCACGGCGCGCGGACGTCGGTGTCGTCCCTGCTCGCCGAGCTTCCCACGGCCGACGAGAGCGACCTGGCCGAGCAGATCGAGCGGATCGACGGCCGGCAGGCGGCCCAGCAACGCATCTGGCAGACCACTCAGGACGCCGATGAGATCCTCGCCATGCACCGGGATCGGCCCAACCTCGCCACCGGTATCCGCGAACGCACCTTGCAGGGCCTCGAACGCGGGACCGCGTACCGCACGATCGTCCATCGCGACATGATGGCCGTCCCGGAGATCGCCGAGTATCTGCTGACCATCCACCGGGCCGGCGACCGGCACCGGATCACCGGCGAGGAACTGCACCCGCTGATCGTCGTCGACCGGGCGGTGGCGTTCGTGCCGATCACGCCCGGCGAAGCGGAATCGGGTGCGCTGATGGTGCGTCAGGCAGGCATGGTCGCCATCCTCGTCGACCTGTTCGAGCACACCTGGCGCCGATCCGCCGAGCTGGAACCCGAACCGGCCGGTCCGACCGAATCCGAGCTGGCGGTGCTGCAACAGCTCGCGGTGTACGCCAAGGACGAGGCGGCCGCGCGGGCGCTGGGGATCTCGGTACGCACCTTCCGCGCCCGGGTCGCGGCGGTCATGGGCCGGCTGGGGGCGGCGAACCGCTTCCAAGCCGGTGTACGCGCGAAGCAGCGCGGCTGGATCTGAGCAGACTCCGACCGCGACGTTGCTCGACGTCGGGGACGCGATGCTCGCGGTCGGCCGTCAGGTGTTCAGCTGCCGGATCGTGTAGTTCAGTGCAGCCGCGAAGGTGACCCACGCCAGGTAGGGGACGAGAAGGAGCCCGGCGTTGCGGCGTACGCGCAGGAAGGCGACGGTCGTGACGACCAGCCAGCCCGCGATCGCGATGAGCGCGTACAGCAACGTCCATACCGGACCGAACAGCCACGACGGCGGAGCCCACGACGGCTGGTCGAGGGTGGCGTACTCGTCGGCGGTGCCGGAGACACCGAGGACTCCGACGGCCGCGGTGAGCGTCACAGCGGCGAGGAACGCGGCCAAAGCCCACCACCGGCGGGGTCCGTGGCTCCGGTCGGTGGCCGGGAGGGCCGGAGTAGGGGTCATGGCCGCGTCAGTGCCCGAAACCACGGCGTCGAAACGAAAAATCGCCTGAAATGTGGCATCTGGCGGCACTGTGCATGCCGATTCCATCGGTTGGGTATCGGCATTGTGGACCGGACCTGCCGACCGCAAAGGAGGTGAAGGCGTTGAGTGAATTGACCGCGAGATTCGACCTGCCGCTGGGCCTGCGCGCACCGGCGGCGGCCCGCACGTTGGTGCGAGACATGCTGATGGCCTGGGACCTTCCGGACATCGGCTGGCTCGACGACGCCGAACTGCTGGTCAGTGAGATCGTCAGCAACGCCGTCTGCCACGGCGGCGGTTGCATCGAGCTGAGTGTGCAGTCGCATGAGCAAGGTGTCACGATCAAGGCGGCTGACGGATCATCGGTGGTGCCCCGGCGACGGGCGGCCGGCGAGAGCGGCGGCTTCGGCCTGCAGATCATCGAAGCCGTCTCGGAAGGGTGGGGCGTGGAAGAGTACCAAGGCGGCAAGCGGGTCTGGGTGCGGCTGCGCCCCTGCCCGGCGGTCGCGGCGTTCTGAGAGCGAGGGTGTTGATGCTGACGATCACCGATCGATGGGAGGGCCCGGTCGCGTATCTCGTGCTGGCGGGCGAACTCGATCTGCTGACCGGCGTCGACCTGCTCGCGGCAACCGAGAAGGTCAGTGAGGCGACCGAGATCATCGTCGACTGTCACGAGCTGCGGTTCTGTGACTCCTCCGGGATCGGCACCCTGCTCCAGGCGCGGGAGTCGGCCCGAGCCGCAGGCGCCGACCTGCGGCTGACCGGAGTCACCGGCCTGGTGCACCGGGTCCTCCTGGTCACCGGCGTGCTGACCGAGTTGACCGGCGAGGGGCCGATCAGCGATCAGCCGCCGCGCTGATCACGTCGTCGAGGACCGCCCGGGAGTTGCGCAGCTCCACGATCAGCCGGTCGATCCGGTCGCGTTCGGCGGTCAGGTCGCCGACCAGCTGGGTGTCGGCGATCTCGGACGGCCCGCCGTCGGCGTCCCGCATACACGGCAGGAGCTGGGCGATCTTCCGGCTGTGCAGGCCGGCGGCGAACAACTCCTGGATGCGGATCACCCGGTCGACCGCGCGCTCCGGATAGTCCCGCTGGCCGCCGGGCGTACGCTCGGCGGCCAGCAGGCCCTGCTGCTCGTAGTAGCGCAGCGAGCGCTCGCTCACCCCGGTACGCCGCGCCAGCTCACCGATGCGCATGCCGAACCTCCACGAGGAAGACTTGAACTTGACACTGATGTCAAGTCTTACCGTCTTCGCATGGCAAACACAAACCTCTTCGACTACAGCCCGATCACCGAGCGTGCGCCGATCGCGTGGCCGGACGGCAAGAAGGTAGCCTTCTACGTCGGGCTCAACATCGAGCACTTCCTCATCGACCGGCCGTCGACCAGCATCTGGCCCGGCACGGCCGACCTCGTGCCGGACGCGCTGAACTACGGCTGGCGCGACTACGGCGTACGCGTCGGGGTGTGGCGCACGATCGAAAGCCTGGACCGGCACGGCATCAAAGCCAGTGCGCTGCTCAACTCCGACGTCGCCCGGCACTACCCGCAGATCGTCGAGGCCGGCAGGCAGCGCGACTGGGCCTGGCTCGCCCATGGGCGTACCAACTCGATCCTGCACACCGGGATGGACCCGGACGAGGAGAAGGCGTTCCTGACCGACGTGGTGGACACCATCGAGGCGGCGACCGGGCGCCGGCCGCGGGGATGGATGGGGCCGGGGCTCACCGAGACCTTCGAGACGCCCCGGCTGCTCGCGGAACTGGGCTTGGACTATGTCCTGGACTGGACCAACGACGACCAGCCGTACCAGCTCAACGTGCCCGGTCTGATCAGCGTCCCGTACTCGGTCGAGCTGAACGACCTCGGCCTGTTCGGCAAGGGCACCAGCGGCCCCGAGTTCGTCCGCATCGTGCGGGACCAGTACGAGCAGCTGCTGGCCGACTCCCAGGACAGCGGCCGGGTGATGGCGCTGGCACTGCACCCGTTCGTGACCGGGCAGCCGTTCCGGGCCAAGTACGTCGACGAGGCGCTGGCCTTCCTGGCCGCGCAGCCAGACGTGTGGCTGACGACCAGTGACGAGATCGCCACGCACTACACGACGCACTCCACAGAGGTCGGTTCCGAGCTGCGTGGACGAGGCTGACGGCACCGGATCCCGGCGGTCACGGGCGGGGTCGCCGGGCTCCGATGACCAGCGCGAGCACCCCGCCGACCGCGAGCACGATCACGGCGTACTTGAGTTCGGCGGCGTCGGTGAACAGCGCCTCACCCGCAGCGCTGTCCCTCGTCGCCGACAGGACGGTACCGCCCAGGTGTCCCAGGCCCTCAGTGGCGAGCAGGTAGACGCCGGACAACGCGCCCGCCACCGGAAACCACAACAATGCCGGGTTCTCCGAGCGCAGCCAGCGGACCGAGTGCATCGCGGCGAGCAGACCGGCGACCGCCGGTTGGAGCAGCAGGAACCGGCTCTCTCCGGTCGCGCCGCCGCCCAGCATCGTCAGCAGGTTCGGCTTGAGCACCGACAGGATCAGGCCGGCGAACAGCACCCAGGTCATCGCCCACAGGCTCGCGTCGAGCACCGCGCCGGGCAGCATCGCGAACGCGCCCCCGAGTACGCACGCCGCCCCCACGGTGACGCTGAGCATCATGACCGACGTGCTGTCGCCATACGCCAGGCGTACGCCGAACGCTGTCACGACACCGAAACCGGCCCCGGTGGCGAGCCCGACGAGCAGCCGCCGGACGGCGCTCGCATGACGGGACCCGGCGGCGGCCGCGATCGTCGCCGCCGTGACGAGGGCCGAGCTGATGACGTCCGGCATCGCGTCGACGGCCGCGCTGATCGGCCCGGGCGCGCCGGGCACTCCATGCAGTGACGCGTACGCCGTGAAGACCGTGATGGCCAGCCACAACAGCCCCAGGTAGACCTCGGTCCTGATCGCGCTGTCGTCGCCGGCTTCGTCAGCGGGGGCGTCGAGTTCGGTGAGTGCGTCGTCGGCCACGGCGCACTATAACGCGGTCGTTTGTGGACCGTTCTCAGGGTTAGACCTCGCTCAACGGCACCTCGTCGTCGGCGAGCATGCCCAGGCCAACCGGTTTGCGCGTACGGATCAGCCGCTGGATGTCGTCGCTGACGTCCCACACGTTGACGTTCATCCCGGCCAGCACGCGCCCGTCGCGGGTCCAGAACGCGACGAACTCTCGGCCGGCCCGGTCGCCGCGGAACACCAGGCGGTCGGCGTCGCCGGGCGCGGCGAATCCGGCGTACTCGGCGCCGAGGTCGTATTGGTCGGTGAAGAAGAACGGCAGTCGGTCGGGCGGCACGGGCAGGCCGAGCATCGCGCGGGCGGCCTCGGGTCCGCCGTCGAGCGCGTTGGCCCAATGCTCGGTGCGGATGTGCCGGCGGAACGTCGGGTGGAAGGCGCAAGCGACGTCCCCGGCGGCGAAGATGTCCGGGTCGGAGGTGCGGTGCTGGGAGTCCACGACGACGCCGTTGCCGACGTCGAGCCCGGCCCGGACCGCGAGGTCGTCGTTCGGCCGCGCGCCCACCCCGACGATCACGACGTCCGCGGGCAGATCGATGCCGTCCGCGAGGCTGACCGTGCGTACCGCGGTGTCGCCGTCGAATCGGCTGAGCTGCGCGCCGAACCGGAACGACACGCCGTGGTCGCGATGCAGGTCCGCGAAGACCTGCGCGAGATCCGGGCCCAGCACGCCCAGCAGCGGCAGGCTCGCGGTCTCCACGACCGTCACGTGGGCTCCGCGCGTGCGGGCCGCCGCGGCGATCTCCAGGCCGATCCAGCCCGCCCCCACGATCACGACGTGTACGCCGTCCCGCAGCGCGCCGGAGACGCGATCGGAGTCGGCGAGCGTACGCAGGTAGAGCACACCGTCCAGGTCGGCTCCGGGCACGGCCAGCCGCCGTGGCGAAGATCCCGTCGCCAGCAGCAGTTTGTCATAGGGGAGCACGTCGCCTGCGTCGGTCGTGATCCGGTGCGCGGTGCGGTCGATGTCGACGACCGTCGTCGCCGTGCGGATCTCGACGCTGCTCTCGGCGTACCAGTCGGGCTGGTGAACGTAGACCTGGTCCCGCGGAGTCGCGCCGAGCAGCAGGCCCTTGGACAGCGGCGGCCGTTCGTAGGGCAGTTCGGGCTCCGCGCCGATCAGCGTGATGTCGCCGTCGAAGCCTTCGTCGCGCAGGGTCTGCGCGGCCTTGGCACCCGCGAGCCCGGCGCCGATGATGACGTGTCGCATGTGGACTCCTGGTCAGCGGGGCTGGGTGAGGGCGAGGAACTCGGCGCGCGAGCGGGCGTCCTCACGCAGCGCGCCGAGCAGCGTGGAGGTGACGGTGCTGGCGCCGGTGGCCTGTACGCCGCGCAGCGTCATGCACAGGTGCTCGGCCTGGATGACGACGCCGACACCCTTGGGCGACAACTGATCCGACAGCCAATCGGCGATCTGCTTGGTGAGCCGCTCCTGCACCTGCGGGCCGTGCGCGAACAGTTCGACGACGCGGGCCAGTTTGGACAGTCCCAGGATCCGCTCGCCGGGCAGGTAGCCGACGTGCGCGACGCCGACGAACGGCAGCAGATGGTGTTCGCACACCGACCGGATCGGGATGTCGCGGGCCAGTACCAGCTCGTCGTAGCCCTCGTCGTTCGGGAACGTGGTCGGCCGGAACGGGCGGGGACTGAGCAGGTCGGCGTAGGCGCGGACCATGCGGGCCGGAGTCTCCCGCATGCTCTCCGAGCCGACGTCCAGTCCCAGCGCCGTCAGCAGGGCGGCGGCGGCCTGCTCGGCGGCGACCAGGTCACGCTCGGGCACTCGGGGCCGTACGGCGGTCAGCTGCATGATCACTCCCATGTTTTCGCCAACTGAAGTTGGTCTTATTCGCATCCTCCATCCGGGGCGGCGTTATTTCAATAGCCAATGTTGGTGATATTCTGGAGCCGTGGCGGAACACGTGTGGCAGTCGGTGTCGGCGCTGGCCGATCCGGTCCGCCGTGCCCTGTTCGACCACGTACGCCGCCAGCACCGGCCGGTCACCCGCGAGGAGGCCGCCGACGCGTGCGGCGTATCCCGTAACCTCGCCGCGTTCCACCTCGACAAACTCGCCGAGACCGGGTTGCTGCGTACGGCGTACGAGGCGCCCGCGGATCGGCCCCGAGGGCGGGGGCGGACGCCGAAGGTCTACTCGGCCGGCGACGATCTCGAAGTCGCGATCCCGCCCCGGCGCTACGAACTGATCGCCAGCGTGCTCGCGGCGGCCGTCGCCCGGGAACCCGCCCATGCCGGCGACGCCGCCCGGGAAGAGGCGTACGCCCGGGGCCGGGCGCACAGCACCCCGGTGCACGGCTTGGCCGAAGCGGTGCGGCTACTAGACGAGCTCGGCTTCGAACCGGCGATCGAGCCCGGCTCGCCTGGCGATTCCGACGTGCTCGTCTTGCGAAACTGCCCGTTCCACGCCCTCGTCGCCGAGCAGACCGAACTCGTCTGCGGGCTGAATCACGCGTACGTCGAAGGGGTGCTCTCCGGCGACCCGGCGCTCGCGGCCCGGCTGGCGCCCCGGCCCGACGCGTGCTGCGTCGAGGTCTGCCAGCGTCGGGACTAGTTCTTCGGCCGGGCGCCGAGGGTTGCGCCAGCCGAGGCGATCACCACGCACAACACCGCGAGCCACTGCGACCACAGCAGCGCCTCCTGGAGCACGACGAGGCCGATCACGGCCGCCACCGCGGGTTCCAGGCTCATCAGGATGCCGAACACGTTCGGCGGGATGCGGCGCAGCGCCTCCAGGTCGAGGGTGTACGGGATCACCGACGACAGCAGCGCCACGCCGAGTCCGGCGATCAGGATGCCGGGGTGGAGCAGCGCCGTCCCGCTGTCGGCGACGCCGACCGGCACCGCGATGCAGGCGGCGATCGCCATGCCCAGCGCCAGCCCGTTGCCTTCGGTGGTATGCCGGCCGAGCGCCGCGCCGACCAGGATGTACAGGCCCCAGAGTGCTCCGGCGGCCACGGCGAACAGCAGACCAGCGAGGTCGAGCTCGCCGCCGCCCTCCATCAGCAGGAACACCCCGCTGCCCGCGAGCGCGACCCAGACGACGTCCAGCCATCGTCTCGACCCGGCCAGCGCCACCGCCAGTGGACCGAGGAACTCGACGGTCACCGCGATTCCGAGCGGAATGCGGGCCAGCGCCAGATAGAAGCAGAGGTTCATCAGACCGAGGACGACGCCGTAGCCGAGCACGACCGTCCAGGCGCGGCGGCTCAGGCGTACCGATGGCCGCCACACCAGCAGGAGCACCGCGGCCGCGAAGAACAGCCGCAGCGCGACCGTGCCGAAGCTGCCCACGACGGGGAACAGATGTTTGGCCACGGCCGAGCCGAGCTGGACGCTGACGATGCCGAGCAGGACCAGCACCGTCGGGGGGACCGAGCTGAAGACGCGGGCGTTCAGCGACGGGCCGTGCTCGGGCGGGACGGTGCTCACTTCTGCCACGGTTTCATGATCGACGGCCGGGCGCACGCGGTCACCTGCATTTCCGCGCGGAGCGGCGGCGGGCGCTGCGACGCCCGTGGCAGCGCCGGCCGCCGTCAGGCGACGACGGTCCACCCCGGTGCGGCTGCGGTGAGGTGCGCTGAAGCGCCCTGGAACGCCCCGGCCTTCGTGACCGCCGCACCGCCGAAGCTGATCGCCTGGGGGTGGGCGATCTCCACCGCCACCGAGGCGTGCACCAGCTTCGTCCCGGCTGGCGCACCGTATGGGCCGAAGCCGAACTTGGGCGCGGTGACCAGGTGTTCGGTGCCACCGGTGATCGAAATGAGTCCATTGTCGACACCCGTACGCCCGGTGGCGGCCGGGTTGGTCATCCCGCCGTAGAACCAGCACCGGTCGAGGTGGACGCCCTGCCCGCCCGCGATGATGATCTGCGCGCCCTGGCAGTTGTCCGTCCCCGTACGTCCGGTGCAGTCGAACTTGGTGCCCAGCAGTTGCAGGTCGCCGTAGGAACCGTCGATGCGCATGCCGGTGGCGGTCTCGGTGGTGATGTACAGCTCGCCGAACCGCGATTCGCTCATGTGCGTGAAATACCAGTAGTACGCGTTCGCGGGCAGACTGGGGGAGCTGAGGTAGGAGTTGCCCTCCAGGAAGTAGTACGAGTCCGAGCCGCCGATCTTGAACTGCGTGCCGGTGCCGTTGTTGCAGTACATGCGCTCGATCGAGCACCGCAGGTGACGGGCGTGCATGACGGAGCGGAAGGACTTGAAGCCGATCTCCCGATACCGGGCGTCCTGGGTCAGCGGCCCGGCGGCGAAGTCGGTGACCTGCTGCTGGAAGTCGTTGGCGCCGGTGCCCTGGAAACAGATGCCGCGGATCGCGACGTCTCGCACTGCGGTCGCCCGCAACAGGTACGCCCCGGTCACCTTCACCAGGCAGGACTCGCCGAACTCCGTCTCGCTCCCGCCGAGCGGGCCGGACCAGCGCATGCCCGGGAAGAAGGCGTAGTCGGCGGCGAAGGTGTACGCGCGAGCGCCGAAGACCAGCGTCGGGGCGTACGTCTGCGCGGCCGCGTACGCCATCGCGGCGGCGAGCTTCTCGTCGTCGGTCGTCCCGGCGAAGCTGTCGACTTCGGCGTACCCGTTGGCGGTGCTGGCCGCGGCCGGAGCGGCGACGGCGAACGCGCCAGCGGTGGCGCCGGCCGCCGAGACACCGAGCAACTTCAGCGCGGAGCGGCGGGCGGCGCGGGATTCCTCAGGGGAAGAAGGCATGGCCGCCACGATCGCGCGGTGGACGACGGCCGTCAATCCATCCAGCGTCGTAGATCAAGGCAAACTTTCGCCGTACTCGACCGTGTTTACTTGATCCATGACGGGAACCCGATAGCGCTGGTCAGCCGCGCGTACGCAGGTCGTCGCGGTGTTCGCGCATCGAGCCGACGATGGCGGTCAGGAACCGGTGCACCCGCTGGAGGTCCTCGTCGCTGAACTCCGCCATGACGTTCTGCGTACGCCCGGCGAGCGGGCGGAAGAAGTCGCGCGCGACGGCCGCGCCGTGGTCGGCGTACCGCAGGAAGATCTTGCGCCGGTCGGCGGTGTCGCGGTCCCGGTAGACGTGACCCGCGGCCTCGAGCCGGTCGATGACCCCGGTGACCGCGCCGGACGAGAAGTTGAGTTCCTCGCGGAGTGTGCCCGGCGTGATCGGCCGCCCGGCCAGCTCCGCCTCCATGATCAGGAGCAGGGCATGCAGGTCGGCGTGGCCGAGCTGATTGTGGGCGGCGAACGCGGCACCGATGTGCTGTGAGTGCGTCGAGTAGAGGTGGAGATCGCTGATGATCTCGCCGATCAGCCTGGCCCGGGGGTCGTCGGCGCGCTGGAACACGCTGTCCGTCACGGAAGGCACTATAACCTCGCGGGGTGGGTATCTCTGATGCCGAGATAGTCGTCTGCAATGATGTTCGGGCGACGAGAAAACCCCGAGGAGTGGAACGATGCTGCGTGTGCTGACCGGGCGGCTGACCGCCTGGCTTGTCCTGGCGGTGGCGATACTGGCGGCCGGGGCCCTCATGGGGGTCGGCGGCGAGGCCACGACGACCAACGACGCCACCGCGGGGCTGCCCGATTCGGCCGAGTCGGTGCGGGTGGCGCAGCTGCAGAAGCAGTTCCCGAGCGGCCAGGTCAACCCGGCGCTGGTCGTGTACGCCCGCGACGGCGGCCCGCTGACCGGGGCGGACGAGCGGAAGATCGCGGCCGACTCCGCGGCGTACGCGAAGTTCGCCGTCGGGGGACAGGTCGCCCCGCCGGTCAAGGCGGAGAAGGAGGGCGCCGTCCTGGTGGCCGTGCCGCTGCCGGCCGACCAGCAGATCGAGGACCTGTCGGAGACGATCCGGCAGCTGCGCGCTATCGCGGCCGACGGACGCCCGGACGGGTTGACCGCCCAGGTCACCGGTGGGGCCGGCTTCACCGCCGACATCGCGGCCTCGTTCGACGGCGCGAACACGACCCTGTTGCTGGTGACCGTCGTGGTGGTCGCGGTGCTGCTGCTGATCACCTATCGCAGCCCCTGGTTGTGGCTGATCCCGCTGGCGGTGGTCGGCTCGGCCGACATGGTGACCAACGCGTTGCTGGCATTGCTGAACCGGACGTCCGGCCTGCTGCTCGACCCCTCGACGACCGGCATCGTGGACGTCATCGTGTTCGGCGCGGGCACCGACTACGCCCTGTTGCTCATCGCCCGTTATCGCGAGGAGCTGCGCCGCACCGGCGATCGCCGGGAGGCCATGCGCCGCAGCGTACGCTCGGCGGGCCCGGCGATCGCGGCCAGCGCGGTCACGGTGATCCTCGGCCTGCTCACGTTGCTCGCCGCCCCGTTGACGTTCAACCGGGCGCTGGGGGTGGCCGGGGCGATCGGCGTCGCCGTCGCGGCCCTGTTCGGACTGCTGGTGCTGCCCGCCGCGCTGGTGGTCTGCGGCCGCGGACTGTTCTGGCCCTTCGTTCCCCGCGCTGACCAGCCGGACGACACGACAGGCCGCGGGCTGTGGGCGCGCGCGGGTGCACTGGTCGCCCGGCGTCCCCGAATGATCGTCGCGCTGTCGCTGGTCTTCCTCGCCCTGCTGTCGGCCGGGCTGTCGGATCTGCGGGTCGGCCTGAGCCGGACCGAGCAGTTCCGCGTACAGGCGGAGTCGATCGACGCGCTGACGACTCTCGGTAAGCACTTCCCGTCCGGCGCGGCCGATCCGGTGATCGTGCTGGCCAAGGAAGGCCGTCAGGACGCGGTGTCGGCCGCCGTCGACGCCACAGACGGGGTGGCGAGCGTACGCCCGGCGGAGAAGGCGAACGGCTGGGTGTCGTTCGACGTCGTCCTCGACGCCGAACCCGACTCGACGGCCAGCTACGACACGGTACGCGCACTGCGTACGGCGGTGCACGGCGTCGCCGACGCGGACGCGGTGGTCGGCGGCACGGTGGCGACCAACCTGGACGAACGGGAGGCGTCGTTCACCGCGCTGAAGCGCGTGGTGCCGCTGGTGCTGGCGGTCGTCTTCGTGATCCTCCTGCTGTTGCTGCGATCCCTGGTCGCGCCGGTCGTGCTGGTGCTGACCGTGGTGGCGACCTACTTCGCGGCCCTGGGCGCGGCGAATCTGCTGTTCGTCCACGTGCTCGACTACGCCGCGCTGGACAACGAGGTGCCGTTGCTGTCGTTCCTGTTCCTTGTGGCGCTGGGCGTGGACTACAACATCTTCCTCGCCACCCGGGCGCGGGAGGAGGCCGTGCACCACGGAACCCGCGTCGGGATGCTCACCTCGCTCAGCGTCACCGGCGGCGTGATCACCAGTGCGGGCATCTTGCTCGCCGCGGTCTTCGCCGTGCTCGGCGTACTGCCGCTGGTGACGCTGACCGAACTCGGAATCATCGTCGGCATCGGCGTCCTGCTGGACACGCTGCTGGTCCGGACGCTGCTCGTCCCGGCGCTCGCGATGCTGTTCGGCGAACGGTTCTGGTGGCCCGGCCGCCCGTACCGGGGCGGGCCGCCGGTCGCCGAGCCGGGGGAGCGGTCCGAGTTGACGCCTGAGCCGTCGGCCGGGCGCTGACCGGGCGGTGGCCACGAGGGCACAGGGTTCACGCTATCTTGTATTCAGCGGGTTATGTACTATCGCTGGTGTGAAGACCCTGGACGACGCCATCCCCGTGGCCACCCGAGGACAGGTGCTGGCCCGCTTCGGCCACGCCCTGTCCGACCCGACCCGGGCCCGGCTCCTGCTGGCGCTGCGTGACGGGCCGGCGTACCCGTCGGATCTGGCCGACGAGCTCGGAGTGTCGCGGCAGAGCCTGTCCAACCACCTCGCCTGCCTGCGCGGCTGCGGCCTCGTGGTCGCCGTCGCCGAGGGCCGCCGCTCGCGCTACGAGCTGTCCGACCAGCGGCTCGCCCACGCGCTGGGCGACCTGCTCGGCCTGGTGCTCGCGGTCGACCCGACCGTCTGCCCGCAAGCCGAGCGCGACGACTGCTGCTGATGACGTCGCTGCCCGCCGCCGATCCCAGTCCGGCCGCGCGGCGCGCGACGCTGGTGCGCCGCGTCCGAATCCTGGTCGCCGCGACGATCGGCTACAACGTCATCGAGGCGATCGTGGCGGTCACCGCCGGGACGGTCGCCTCGTCGAGCGCCCTGATCGGGTTCGGCCTCGACTCGGTGATCGAGGTGTCGTCGGCCGCCGCGGTCGCCTGGCAGTTCTCGGCCGCGGACCACGAGCGCCGCGAGAAGGTCACCCTGCGGATCATCGCGGTCTCGTTCTTCGTCCTGGCCGCGTACGTGACGGCGGAGTCGCTGGTATCGCTCGTGGGCGGCGAACGCGCCGATCACTCCATGATCGGGATCGTCCTGGCGGCGGTGTCGCTCGCGGTCATGCCCGTGCTGTCGTACGCACAACGCAGCGCCGGTCGTGCGCTCGGTTCGGCGACCGCAGTGGCCGATTCGAAACAGACCCTGCTCTGCACCTATCTGTCGGCAGTGCTGCTGGTCGGCTTGGCAGCCAACGCCGTGCTCGGCTGGTGGTGGGCCGATCCGGCCGCCGCGCTGGCGATCGCGGCGATCGCGGTCCGGGAAGGCGTGCAGACCTGGCGCGGCGACACCTGCTGCCCGCCGCCGGGAGCGTTGCTGGAGTCGTCGCCGCCGCGCTGCGCGGACGGTTGCTGCGATTCGCGATGACACCGCGCGGTCCGGCGCATCAGTGAGAGTGATCCTCGGCGCTGTGCACGGGTCCGTGCGCGTC
Source organism: Hamadaea flava (assembly GCF_024172085.1). Taxonomy (NCBI): domain Bacteria; kingdom Bacillati; phylum Actinomycetota; class Actinomycetes; order Micromonosporales; family Micromonosporaceae; genus Hamadaea; species Hamadaea flava. The sequence continues at coordinate 8,332,337 of NZ_JAMZDZ010000001.1, forward strand.
GTCGCAGTGCGGGGCGGTCGCCTGCTGCCCGATGGTCAGCAGGTCGTCGCCGACGTGATCCACCTGCAACGTGGTGTGGCTGATCTGGTGCCCGCGCAACAACGTCTCCAGCTGACCGCGTACGGCGTGACAGTCGCGGCCGGGATCGACCAGGACGTGCGCCGACAAGGCAGGCTGACCGGAGGTGATCGTCCAGACGTGCAGGTCGTGCACCTCCACGACACCCGGTACGCCGGCCAGCTGATCGCCGATGGTGTCGGGGTGCAGGTCGGCGGGCGCGGCTTCGAGCAGGACGCGGCCGGAATCGCGCAGCAGGCCGATGCCGGCCTTGAGCATCAGGGCCACCACGATGAGCGTCGCGATGCCGTCGGCGCGGTCGAACCCGGTGAACACCATGACTAGGCCGGCGATCGCCGTCGCGATGAACGCGTACAAGTCGTTGAGGATGTGCTGGAACGCACCCTGGACGTTCAGGCTGGTCCGGTTGGCCTTGCTGATCGCCCAGGCGGCCGCGATGTTGATCGCGACGCCCGTGAGCGCGGTGGCCACGACGAGCCAGCCGTGGACCTCGGGCGGGTCGATCAGTCGGCGCACCGACTCGTAGCCGAGCCACCCCGCGAGGATGACCAGCGACAGGCCGTTGGCCTGCGCGGACAGGATCTCGGCGCGCTTGAGGCCGTAGGTGTAGCGGCCTTGCGCGGGGCGCGCGGCGAGGCGGATCGCGATCAACGCCAGCACGATCGACGCGGCGTCGGTCAGCATGTGCGCGGCGTCCGAGATCAACGCCAGCGATCGGGCGATCAGACCGATGACGACTTCGACGGCCATGAAGCCGCCGATCAGCGCCAAGGCCAGGGACAGCCAGCGGCGGTCGGCGTCGGCCGAGACTCCGTGGCTGTGGTCACCATGGCCGGTCTCGCCGTGGCTGTGGTCGTTGTGGCCGTGGCCGTGCTCATCCTTGGGGGTCGACACGGTGCCGAATGGTACACGCGATCGTGAATTCAGCCAATCTTGAACATGAATGTCGTCTTCCTTCCCTGATTGGCCTGGATCACGCCGCGCCGGGTGAACCGTCCGGTGCTCCAGGTACGCCCGGTAAGCTGCCTCCGCCCTCGACCTGATCTCGATTGCGAAAGGTGCCGGGTATGCGCGAACGCCTCGTCAGCCGGTTCGGCCGGTCCCTGCTGCGGATGATGTTCGTGGTGGTGGCCGCGGCGGGACTGGTGTGGCCGGCGTCGGCGGCCCAGGCGCACGAAGTGGCCGGGGCCGGTGCCACGAACTTCCGGACCACGTTGTCGGCCCTGGCTCCGGCGGTTCCAGGCGTGAGCCTGTCGGTCGTGGAGAACGGGTCGCGGCTGGAGGCGATCAACACCACCGACCAGGACCTGATCGTCCAGGGCTACACCGGTGAGCCGTTCGCGAAGATCGGCCCCGGCGGGGTGTTCGTCAACGACAACTCGCCGGCCACCTACCTCAACACCGACCGGTACGCGACCACGGTGGTGCCCGCCGGGGTGGACGGCAAGGGCGAACCCCGCTGGCGCAAGGTCTCCGGCGAGCACGTGTACCGGTGGCACGACCATCGCATCCACTGGATGCTCAAGACGCTGCCCGCCCCGGTGGCGGCCGATCCGGGTGCCGAACACCGGGTCAGCGACTGGAAGGTCGTCCTCGACCACGGCGGCCGCACCCTGACCGCGACCGGTGCGCTGGACTGGATTCCCGGCCCCTCGCCGACTCCCTGGCTGCTGCTGGCGATCGCGATCGCCGTCGTGATCGCGGTCGGCGGACTCTTCCCGCGCCTGGGGTTCCGGCTGCTCGCTGCCGGAGCGGGGCTCATGCTGGCCGCCGACCTGCTGCACTCGGCCGGTGTCGCCGCCGTCGAGACGGGCAGCCTCGCCCAGCGCCTCGGCGCCCTGCTCGGCGCGGACGCCACCGCGCTCGTCGTCTGGCCCTTCGGCATCCTGGCCGCGTGGCGGCTGGCGTACCGGTCCCGGTTCGCCGCCGTGATCGCCGCCTGCGTCGGCGCGCTGCTCGGCTTCTCCATGGCCCTCGACGACGCCCCGGTGTGGTGGCGCTCCTCCGCGCCGACCGGCCTGAGCATGACCCTTGACCGGGCGACCGTCTCGACGGTGATCGGCGCGGCGGCCGGGCTGGTGGTCGCCGTGGCCCTGATGAGCCTGCGCTCGGTCCGGCAGCGGATCGACGCCGCCGCAGCAAGCGCCGCCGTCGGCGCGGGCTCGGCCGCAGGCGACGAGTCGGCTGTGGGCGACGGGTCGGCTGCGGGCTCGGCGCCGGCCGGTCTGGCCACTGTGGATGGTTCGAAGGACGACTCGTCGAGTCCGGTGGCGGCCCTTCCGGCGGCCCGGGCCGGCGAGGCCGCTGTCCTCGCCGCCGCCGACAGCGCGGCGACTGCCGACCGCGCTGAGGTGAGCGAGCGTGCCGATGATGCGGGCCGCGGCGATGCGCCCCACGGCGGTAGTGCCGTCGCGTCCGATGGTGGCGGTGCTGACGGGGACGGCGTGGGAGCGGGCGCGTCTGGGGTGCCCCGTCGCAGCGTCGCGGGCTACCTGGCCGTCGGCGGGGTCGGAGTCGTCGCCGGCACGGGGATCGGCATCGGCCTGCGCTCGGCCGACACCCCGGTGGTGGCGTCGGCCGCCGGTCCCGCGCTGTCCGACGTCGGCGCGGGCCGGGTGGCGTACTTCGGTTCGCGGCAGTCCGGCATCGCGGTCCCGACTCAGCCGCAGGCGCACAGCTGGGTCGCCGCGTTCGACCTGCTCGACGGCGTCGACGCCAAGGCGTTGCAGGGCTTGCTGCGGCAGTGGTCGGCGGCGGCCGCGCGAATGGCCGAGGGGCAGGGCACAGGCCAGCCCGACGACCATGTGGTGATCGGATCCGGGCCGTGCGCGCTGACCGTCACCTTCGGGTTCGGGCCGAGTCTGTTCGGCAAGGCGGGCATCCCGGCGGACGCCCGCCCGGCGGCCTTGGCCCCGCTGCCCGCGTTCACCGGGGATCGCCTCGATCCCGCCGCCAGCCACGGCGATCTCGGGGTGATCGTCGCCGCCGACGACCCGCTCGTGGTGTTCCACGCGGCCCGGGTGCTGCGGCGTATCGCCGGCCCGGTCGCGCGGCTGCGCTGGGGGCAGACCGGGTTCGCGGCGACTCCGGGTGCGACCGCTCCGGGCAGCACCGGCCGTAACCTGATGGGGCAGGTCGACGGCACGAACAATCCCAAGCCGGCCGACCCCGACTTCGCCACGAAGGTGTTCGTCTCCGGCCACGATCAGCCGGCCTGGCTCCGCAACGGCTCCTACCTCGTGGTACGCCGCATCCGGATGATCCTCGACGACTGGGACGGGTTGACCCTCGACGCGCAGCAGAAGGTCATCGGCCGCCGGAAGGACACCGGTGCACCGTTGTCCGGCGGGCAGGAGACCACCCCTGCCAACTACGGCACCACTCAGCCCGACGGCTCGCCGGCGATCCCGGTCACCGCGCACATCCGGCTGGCCGCACCGGCGTTCAACAACGGGGCGGCGATGCTGCGGCGGGGCTGGTCCTACTCCGACGGCGACGAGGCCGGGCTGCTTTTCCTGGCGTACCAGGCTGATCCGCGGCGTGGCTTCATCCCGGTCCAGCAGCGGCTGGCCGGTAACGACGCCCTGTCGAAGTTCATCCGCCATGAAGCCAGCGCGTTGTTCGCGATACCGGGCGGCGTACCGGACGGCGGATACGTCGGGCAGGACCTGTTCGCCGGGAACGCGTCATGAGCCGCCGGCCGATCGGCGTACTCGTCGCCGTCCTCACCCTGGCGAGCGCGGCCGGGTGCGCGGTGTGGGGGACCGAGGGCGGTCCCGGCGGCGCGGGCGCGGCACTGCCGACCGCCACCGCCTCGGTCGCACCGTCGCCTGCCGTCGCTGTCAAGGGTTCCGACGGCGTACAGCGCATCGAGGTCGCCATCGGTGACGACCTGCGACTGCATCCCGATGTCGTGCGGGCCACCACCGGCACGATCGAGATCACCTTCCGCAACACGGGTGTCACCCCGCACGACATCAGCGTGGACACCGTTCCCGGGGTCGACGGCGGCAACGTCAACGGCGGGCAGACCAAGACCGTCACTGTCACGGTGACGCAGCCCGGGACCTATCCGATGCCCTGCGCATACCATGTGACGTCAGGAATGCAAGGCACCTTGGAAGTCGCCACGCCGAGCTGATCCTTGTGCCGGGGCCGTAAGGTGGCTACGGTTCGGGTTGATCGCCCGTATCACGTCGAACCATCCTTATCGGAGGGATACCGGGTGCAATACCGGCCGCAGCGCCTTGACGACCGTGACGCCTACCGTGGCCGCCGTCGCGCGCCTGCACCGCCGCGCCGCCGCTACGTGGCGGTCTCGCTCACCGCTCTCGCCGGTGCGGCGATCGCCGCCACGGCCGTCGGCACCTTGTTGCCCGACAACAAAGACGATCACCTCGGCGCCGAAGGCCCGGCCTGGCCCACTCAGGCCGACCATGAGCGTACGCAGGCAGCCGAGCTGACCAGCCGGCAGAGCCGTTCCAGCGGATCGGTGACGGTCGCCGACACGGCGTCGTGGGTGCTGCCGATGCGCGACTACGAACTCGGCTCCGCCGCCGGCAATGGGGCCGATCTCGTCATCGGTGAGGGGACCCCGTTTGCGGCGGTCCACGCGGGCACCGTGCTGGTCGCGGAGTGGCGTGGCAGCTACGGAAACATGATCATGATCGATCACGGTGACGGCGTCGTCGTCCTCTACGGGCACGCCTCGCACCTGCTGGTCAAGCCGGGCGACAAGGTCGCCGCCGGTCAGACCATCGGGCTGGTCGGCAACACCGGCCGCTCCGCCGGACCACACCTGCACCTGGAGGTCCACGTCGACGGCCGCCCCGTCGGGGCGTCGGACTGGTTCAAGGATCGTGGCGTCAACCTTCAGCTGCAGATCCAGGGCCTCTGATCAGCTGACCGGACGGCTGTGGTCGGTCAGCCGGGCCCGAGCGTTCGCGTACGCGACCTCGTCGATGTCGCCGTGGGCGTAGCGGCGGTCGAGGATCTCCAGCGGGGTGTCGCGGCGGGCCGTGTTCTGCGGGAGCAGCCGGACGACCGCCCAGACCGCGAGCGCGATCAACCCGGTCCACAGCAGTGGCATCAGCATCATCCACCAGCCGCCGAATCCGTATCCGTACATCATGACGGGCCTCCCAGCCTGCACTTCCACCTTCAGCGTCCGCCGGGTCGCCGACCGGCGTCAGGGGCGAAAGGCCCGGCGCACGGGACCGGTCGGCCCCAGATGCGGCGGTTCGACGGTGTGCGTATCCTGTCGCGGTGCACCGGATGATCGAGAAGGCGCGGACGGCTCTGCCGTTGCGGCTGCTGCTGATCATCCTTCTGCTGGTCGGGCTCGCGTACGCGACGGGTCGGCATTGCGCCGACGACGGTGTCGTCGCCGATTCGACGGCGACCGTGGCCGGGCACGATCATCTGGCCGTCACGCTCGGGCAGGATCTGCACGACGACCCGCTCACCCCCGGTACGCCGGGTGAGCTGCTCGGTCTGTGCATCACGATGCTGGCCGCCCTCGCCGTGGCGATGGTCCTGCTGACCGGACCTGGCCGGCGATGGGCCGGGGTGTCGCTGCCCCGAGTGCTGCCGGCCGCCGTCGCGTCGTTCGGCCGTCCGCCGGTCCTGTCGCAGCTGGGCGTTTCGCGTACGTAGGAGAACCACACCCGTCACCGGTTGTCGTTTCTCCGAAAGGCCCTTCGTGCATACCCGTACGCCGGCCGGGCTGCTGCTCGGCGTCCTGTTCCTGCTGTCCGCGTGCGCGCCCGCGACCGGCGACGCACCGCCGTCCGCTCCGGAACCGAAGTCGGCCGATGCCGCTTTCGTCCGGGCCATGGTCGCGTACCACGACCACAACCTGGCCGTCCTGGCCCTGGCCGACGCCCGGGTGTCTGATGTCGAGGTCAAGACGATCGCGGCGCAGACCGCCGATCTGCAACGCCTGCAACGGACGACGATGGTGACGCTGCTGGCCGGGTGGGCGCAGCCCACCGAGGTCCCCGCCACCGCCGACAGCCATCCGGCCGAACTCGCCGATCTGCGGGCGGCCGCGTTCGACCGTGCGCTGGTCGCCGCTCTCGTCACTCACAACGACACCGCCGTCCGGTACGCCCGCAGTGCGCTGGCGCAGGACTTGTCGGACAAGATCCGCGGCGTCGCCGTCTCGGTCGACCGTGGGCTGTCGGCCGAGAACGCTGCGCTGCGCGCGCTCCTGACCCGCCTCTGACCTCTGCTCGATCGGACCCAGTGTCCTCGCGTAAGGAGACCACCCTCGAAATGCACCGCTTTCTGCGTACCCTTGCCGCCTTCGTGGCTGTCGTCGGGCTGAGCGTCGGCGTGTCCGGGACGGCCGTCGCCGCACCGAGCGTCGCCGAGCTCGAACGGCAGATCGACGCCGCCTGGAACAAGCTCGAGCCGATCATCGAGCAGTACAACATGGTTCACGGCCAGCTGGCCGTGAACAAAACCAAGGTCGCCGCGCTGAACAAGCGCCTGGGGCCGCTGGAATTGCAGATCCGGTTGTCGAGCGCGCAACTGAACGACGCCGCGGCCGCGATGTACATGGGCGGTCAGGTGTCCCGCCTCAACGCGTTGCTGTCGGCGCCGACGCCCGTCGACTTCGCCGACAAGATGACCATGCTGGAGTTCCTCGCCAAGACCGAGCAGGAGCAGATCGCCGGGGTGGTCGTGCTGCGCGACAAGTACGCCGCCGACAAGGCGAAGCTGGACGCGCTCGTCACCGAACTGGCCAGTCAGGACGCGGCGTTGTCGGCGCAGAAGAAGTCCATCGAGAAGCAGATCACCGCGTTGCAGAAGCTGCGCCAGCAGGCGTACGGATCGTCGGGGGCGAGCGGCAAACTGAAGCCGGTGGCGTGCCCGGTCGACTACCTCGGCGGGCCGGGCGGCACCGCGGCGAAGAAGGCGTGCAGCCTCATCGGCAAGCCCTACATCTGGGGCGCGGCCGGGCCGAGCGGTTATGACTGCTCCGGCCTGACGCTGACTGCCTGGAAGGCGGCCGGTGTCACGCTGCGCCACTACACGAAGTGGCAGTGGGAGGACAACAAGCCCGTCTCGCGGGCCGACCTACGCCCCGGCGATCTGGTGTTCTTCTTCTCCGACCTGCACCACATGGGCATCTACGTCGGCGGCGGCTGGATGGTGCACGCGCCCACGACCGGTGACTTCGTGCGCATGGCCAAGATCGACAGCGCGTACCTGCCGATCGCGGGCTACCGCCGCGTCCCCACGTGATCCGCGTCAAGCTGACTTGAACGTGTTCAACTCTGCGTTCTAGTCTCGGTCCATGACCGTTCTGGTGAACGTCGTCGTGGCTCTCGGCGTACTCGCTGTGTTGCCTTTGGGCTTTGGGCTGATCGAGGCGCCGGGTCTGGCTGTCGTACGCCGCTTCTGGGCGGTGGGTGCGGTGCCGGGCGTCGTGGCGGTCTGGCTGCCGAGGGGCGGCATCGCCGTATGCCTGGCCGTGGCCTACCTCGCGATGACCAGCGTGCTCGCGCTGACTGCGGGACGTCGCCTCGCTCGCGATCGGCGGCTCGCTCCGTTGGACGTCGCCGCGCTGACCGCGCTCGTGACGCCCTTCGCCGGAGCGGTGGCGCTGGTCGCCGAGCGGGGTGGCGTCGAGCTGTTCGGTTTCAGCCTGGCCATACTCGCGCTCACCGTGCCGCACCTGCACTTCGCCGGGTTCGCCGCGGCTCTGGTCGCCGGGTTGACCAGTCGCGCCGCCGGTGTGACGTGGCTGTCGACGACAGCGGCGCTGGCGGTCCCGGTCGGCACGCTGCTCGTCTTGGCCGGGTATTTCGTCGGCGACGCCGCCGAGTTGGTCGGCGCTCTCGTGCTCACCGTCGGCCTGTGGGCCACCGGCTGGTTGCTGTGGCGAACCGGGGTTGCCCGGATCGCGGCCGTCACCCTGGCGGCGACCATGCTGCTCGCGCTCGATTGGGCGGCAGGTGAGGCCGCCGATCTGCCTCACCTGCCGATCCAGTGGATGGCCGCGACGCACGGGCTGGCCAACAGCATCGGGTTCGCGCTCTGCGCGGTGCTCGCCTACCGGCTGCGAAAGGTGCGTCCACTGTGAAGCTCACCTACCCGGAGGTGGGCGGATCGCTCCACCGCGACCTGCCCGCCGGCTATCACCATCTTCGCGTCCGCGTGCCGGTCGGCCCGCCGCAGGCGTTCACCGCAGCGGTGGAGGCGGTGCTGACCTGGCGGATGCATCGCCGGGCCGGGTTGTACGTGGATGCCGGACCAGCCCGGCCCGGACTGCGGATCACCGGCCGGTTGGGACATCCGCGATTCGGGATGCCGGTGGTCTGCGAGGTCGTCGCGGTCGTCGACGAGCCCGAGCGCGCCGGATTCGCGTACGGGACGGTGACCGGGCATCCCGAACGCGGCGAGGAGGCGTTCCTCGTGGTCGTCGAGGACGGGCGGACGTGGCTGGAAGTCACGGCGTTCAGCCGTCCGGCCGCCTGGTACGCCCGCGCCGTCACCGCGATCGTGCCGCTGATCCAGCGGGCGTACGCCCGCCGTCTGGGCCGGATGCTGCGCCGCCTGGTGTGAGCGACGACAGGGGTCTTCGCTATACAGCGTAGGGAAAGCCCCGATTCCTTGGTGCGTCCCGAAACCTAGCGTCGAAGCGTGACCCGCCTTCTGTTCGCGCTCGAACGCTACGACACGTCCAGCGGCCTGGCTTCGCCGGTGCTGACGGATCTGCCGGTCGGCGTGGACGTCCGGCTGGTCGCGGCGGTTCACCTGCCGGCTGACGATGTGCTGCTCGCCCTGGTGGAGGGGCCGGACGCGGACACCGTCGCCGGGGTGGCCGCCGCGGCCGGGTGGCGGGTGGATCGGTTCTGCCCAGCCGTCTGGGCGAAGGCCCCGACGCTCCCGGAAGGTTCAGACGAATGAGGATCGGACGTGTCCTGACACCCGTGCTGCTGGCGGCTTTGCTCGCGTTGTCGGCCTGTGGCGGCGGGTCGAGCGGCGGTGTCGATGACGGCACCGAGCTGAGTGACCTGAGCAAGGCCAATACGACGACGCCGAGTTGCCCGTTCACCGCCCAGCAGGTCAGTGACATCATCGGTCAGCCGATGACGGACGAGGGCACCTGCCTGTTCGGCGACGGCAAGGGCGTCGCCAGCCTGACCGTCACCACCGCTTCGGAGCTTGCGGGCGGTGCGACGTTCGACTACCAGAAGGAGCAGGCGGGCAAGACCTACGCCAAGGTCGTCGACCTCGACCAGGGCGACCGAGGGTATCTGGCGGTCAAGGACATCCAGGCCGAGGCGGTGGTGGTCAGCTCGAAGGGGAGCTACACGCTCATCATGAGCAGCTTCTCCTTCGACGAGGCGAAGTACGACAGCGTGCTGCGCAAGCTGCTCGGCGTGGTGTTCGGCTGATGCGACGGCTGCTGTTCGTGCCGCTGCTGCTGGGCTTGGCCCTCGCGGGATGCGGCGGTGAGGATCCCGCCGAGCCGGGGCCGAGCGTGGCGGCGGCCAGTTCCGCGGTCAGCCCGTCGGCCGGCCCGGTGGTCGGTCCCGCGGCGGATCCGTGCAAGCTGTTGCCGAAGGCCGACGCGGAGAAGCTGGCGCGTACGCCGTTGGACGAGCCCGTGGCCAGCGAGGGTTCGTGCACGTACACGGGGCCGGTCACCGGTCCCACCGCCCAGGTCGAGGTCTACGTCGGCGACGGGGCCAAGAAGATGCTCGACATCGACCGGGATCTGCAGCACTCGTTCACCCCGGTGACCGGGGCCGGGGACGAGGGGTTCCTGGAGGACGGGGCGGTGTTCTTCCGCAAGGGCGAGACCTGGGTCGCGATCCGGCTGGTGCTGCTCAACGATCCGGCGGCCAATCGCGTACCGCTGGAGACGGCTGCCCGAGCCGCGGCCGGGCGGCTGTGAGATGCGCCGGGCCTTGGCCGCGTGGACGGCGGTCGTCGCACTCGCGACCGGCGCCTGCGGATCCACATCAGACGAAGATGCGCCCGGCGACGCGCGGCTGAGGTTCGGGCAGGCGGTCGCCGAGCAGCCGGCGGTGCGACTGCAGCCGGACGTCGTGGTCGTCGGCGGGGGAGGCGACGCGATCCGGTCGGTGACTGCCGACGGGCTGACCTGGCGGATCGACGGCCGCGCCCGGCATGCGCATGATCTCGCGCCGGGTAAGGTCATGTTCGTCACCGACCGGGCCGTCGGCCGGGTGCTCGACCTCGTCGAGGAGGGGGCCGACCTGCTCGTCACGGTCGGCCCGGTCGACCTCACGGAGGTCGTCCGGGACGGCACGTTCGACAAGGCGGGCATCACCCTCGGCGATCCGCTGATCTACCTGGCCGGGCAGCCGTTGTGGGCCCAGGAGACCGGTACGCCACCCGGCGGCGCGGGCAAGAGTGTGCGACTGCGTCGCCAGGACGACCGTCCGGCCCAACCCGCACCCGTACGCGGTGGCGCGGCGACGACGAAGGCACTCGGGTACACGGTGTACACCAGTTGCTGCACCGACGGCGTCGGAGCGCATTTCACCTACGACGACGGCGGCGTACGCCTGGCCGGAACCGTGACGCTCACCTTCCGCAAACCGGACGCGAGCTTCCAGCTGGCCATCGGCGCGGGCAAGGTGACCCGGGCGGAACTCGCGGTCAGCGGCGGCTTCGGGATCAAGGTGGACTTCGAGGGCGGCATCCGGGACGGCCGCAACCATCGCAAGCAGTTCCCGATCGACGCCGACCTGTCCTTTCCGATCGGGCAGATCGCCGGGATCCCGCTGTCGTTCACGGTCAGCCAGACGCTGACCGTCGAGACCGCGTTCGGCGCGAAAGCGGGCACGATCAAGGGTTCGGGCGAGTTCGGCCTCGCCGGTTCGATCGGGTTCGGCTATCGCGACGGCTCGTTCGGGCCGCGGGTCACCGACCAGTTCCAGCGCAAGTCCAGCCTGCTCAACTCGCTCACCGGCATCCCGGTCGGCGTCATGGGACTGGTGATCCGGCACGGCGTACGGTTCACCGTCGGCATCAGCGCCCTGGTGTTCAAAGCCGGCGTCTACGCCGAACTGACCACGTCCTACGGCACCACCTTGGGATCGGCGCTCGGTGCGGCGTTCGCACAATGCCGTGGGGTGGCGATCGGCGTGCAGGCGGTGTTCGGCATCGGTTATTCGATCCTGGAACCCGTCGTGAAGGTGATCAACAAGTTCCTGAGCCTGCTGACCCCGATCACCGGGAAACCGATACCGCCGATCCCGTCGGGCAGCGGACTGCGCTGGCCGCACACGGTGTACCAGAAGGAGGAGGTCATCCCGGACGCCGAGGTCTGCGGCCGCCCGCCCCGGTGACGGTGGCGCCGTCGTGCCATGATCCAGCGCATGGAACCGGTCGTCGGGCGCGACAGCGTGCTGGCTCAGGCCTGGGACGTCCTGTCCGGGGGCGGCGTCGTGCAGATGCAGGGACCGGCCGGGATCGGCAAGACGGCGGTGTGGCGGGCGCTCGTCGAGCGCGCCCGCGAGGAGAACTGGCTCGTCCTGGCGTGCGCGCCGACCGAGAACGAGGCGGGTCTGCCGTTCGCCGCGCTCGCCGATCTGCTCGCGCCGTTGGCTGAGCACGTCGCCGCTTTGCCGCCGCCGCAACGGATCGCGGCCCAGGCGGTGCTGCTGTCGGCGACGCCGGACGAACCGGTGGACGAACGCGCGATCGGTGCGGCCACCCGTGCGCTGATCGCCGCGGCCGACGGGCCGGTCCTGCTCGCGATCGACGACGCGCCGTGGCTCGACCCGCCCAGCGAGCGGGCCGTGCGCTACGCGGTGCGCCGCCTGGCCCCGGGGCCCAGCACGCTGATCAGCGTCCGCAGTTCCGGGGTCGCGGAAACGCCGCTCGGGCTCGATGAGCTGCCGTCGCCGGTCACGCGGATCGGGCTGGATCCGCTCGGTGTCGGCCCCTTGCATCACATCTTGTACGCACACCTCGGGCGATCGCTCAGCCGCCCGTTGCTGGCCCGCATCGCCCGGGACGCCGCCGGGAATCCGCTGCTGGCGATCGAACTTGCCCGCGCGGTGCTCCGGTTGCCGCAGTTGCCCCGGCCTGGTGACGATCTGCCGGTCGCCGCGTCGATGCACGATCTCGTCGCGGCGACCCTGCGGGATCTGCCTGCCGAGACCCGGGAAGCGGTACGCCTGGCGGCGCTGCTCGCCGCGCCGAACCTGCGCGACCTGGCGGCGGCGGGCGTACCGGCGACGGCGCTCGACGCCGCCGAGGAGGTCGGTCTGCTCACTGTGGACACCCGTGGCGTCCACTTCGCCCATCCCGTCTACGCGTCCGCCGTGCGGGCCGCCACGCCGGACGGCGTACGACTGCGAACTCATGCTCTGCTCGCCGCGACCGTCGCCGATCCGGACGAGCGCGCCCGTCAGCTGGCTCGCTCGGTGGTGGAGCCGGACGCGCAGGTCGCCGCAGATCTGGAGCAGGCGGCTACCCGGCAGCGTGCGCGCGGCGCCCCGGCGACCGCGGCGGACCTGTATGACCGCTCCGCGGATCTGACACCGGCGGCGCACGCCGACGATCGGGGACGGCGCGTCCTGGCCGCGATCCGATGCCGGTTCGACAGCGGTGATTACGCCGCGGCAGCGACCGCCGCGGACGGCGCGATCGCGCAGCTGGCAGGGGATCAGCTGGCCGAGGCGCGGCTGTTGCGCGCGACGGTGGCCTGGGCCGCTGACGACCTGGCCACCGCGGTGGCCTCCGGCGAACAGGCGTTGGCCGCCGCGTCGTCCGGCAGCCGGCTCGCGGGGCGGATTCATGCGCACATCTGCTTGTTCCAGGACTCGCCCACGCCCGCCCGTGACCACGCGGAGGCGGCGCTCGCCCTGCTGGACGGCAGTGTGGAGGATCGCGCGCTGCTCGCCGGGACGCTGCTGAACCTGTTCTTCCACGAGGTACGCGCGGGGCTGCCCGCACGTGACGAGCTGGTGGATCGGGCGCTGGACCTCGAATCGGGCCGGCCGACGTGGCTCGGCGGCACCGTGCCGGCGATCTGGTGGAAGGGGGTCGACGACCACGAGCGCGCGCGGACACGGTTGCACAGCATGCTGCGGTACGCCACGACCGGCGGCGACGACGCCTGGCAGCACGAGATCCTGACTCACCTGGGCGAGACGGAGCTGCTCGCCGGTCGCTTCGCCGACGCGGAGCAGAGCATCACCGCCGCCCTGGACCTGGGCCGCCAGCTCGGCACCGGGTTGATCGGCGAGACGTGGCTGGCGGCCACGCTCGACGCGTACCGGGGACGGCTGGAGCAGGCGGGCGCGGTCGCCGAGGCCGGGCTGCGGCACGACGACGCCTGGGCACGCCGCATCCATCTGCAGCTCGCGGGGTTCGTCGCGCTGTCCGCCGGGCGGATGCGGGCGGCGGCCGACGCGTACGCGGAACTGGCGGACATCCTCGACGCGTCCGGTGTGGTCGAGCCGATCGCGTTGCGCTTCGAACCCGACTGGATCGAGGCATGCATCGGCGCGGGCGACCTCGACGCCGCGCGTGCGGTCCTGGAGCGCCTGCGGCAACGGCATACGCGGCTGGCCCGCCCGTGGACGACGCTGGGCCTGGCCCGCAGCGACGTCCTGCTGGCCAGCGCCACCGGCGAGGCGACCGACGCCCCGTTGGCCCACCTGATCGCCATACGCGACGCGACGCCGCCCGACGTGGTTCCGCTCGACCGCACGCGGTGTCTGCTGGTGGCGGGCATCGTGCATCGGCGCGCCCGGCGCAAACGCGAGTCCCGGGCCGCGCTGAGCACGGCGGTCGCCGAGTTCACCGCGCTCGGCGCAGCCGCGTTCGCCGCCAAAGCCGAGGCCGACCTTTCGCGTACGGGTGGCCGGGTCGAGGCTGCGGACGAGTTGACCCCCACCGAACTGCGCGTGGCCCGCTTGGCATCGCAGGGGCGGACGAATCAGCAGATCGCCGACGAGCTGTTCATCAGCCCGAAGACGGTCGAGGCGAACCTCGCGCGGGCGTACCGGAAGCTGGGCATCGGCCGCCGGGCCGAACTGGCCAGGGTGATCCCGGCGGACTGAACAATACTGAAGCATCCACTTGACTATTGGCACGGACCGCGCGAATACTTAAGCGCATGCTTGACTATGCGCCGGACCTGGACCGGGTGTTCCAGGCGCTGGCCGACCCCGGCCGGCGCGCCATGGTCGAACGGCTCAGCCGCGGCCCGGCCTCGGTGAGCGAACTCGGCAAGCCGATGGAGATGTCGCTGGCCGCCGTCCTGCAACACGTCCGGGTGCTGGAAGCGTGCGGCCTGGTCCACTCCAGCAAGGTCGGCCGTACGCGCACCTGCAGCATCAACTCGGCGGCCCTGCGTTCCGCGGAGGACTGGCTCGCCGACCGGCGCGCCATGGTCGAGCGGAACCTCGATCGGCTCGGCGTGTTCCTGGCGGCCACCGCCGATGATCCTGACCCGGCGAGCGACGCACAGGAGCGGCGATGAACGACCGATCCGTCATCCACGACACGTTCACTCTCGAACGGATCTACCCGGCGGCCCGCGCGCGGGTGTTCGCCGCGTTCGCCTCGGTGGAGTCCAAAGAGGCCTGGGGTGCGACCAGCGAGGTCGAGCCGGGGGAGCGCGCCACGAGCATCGACGAGTTCGACTTCCGGATCGGCGGCCGGGAGCGGTTCACCGTCCGGCGGCGCGGCACGAGCTACCGCAACGACGCGCTGTACTACGACATCGTGCCCGACCGGCGAATCGTCTACAGCTACGAGATCTACGCCGACGGCACCCGGATCTCGGTGTCCGTCGCCACCATCGAGTTCACCGACAGCCGAGCCGGCACGACCGTGACCTGGACCGAGCAGGGCGTCTACCTGGACGGCATCGACGGCGCGCAAGCGCCCGTCCTGCGGGTGGGCGGCACCACCGAGCTGCTCGACAGCCTGACCCGGCACCTGCGGGATTCCCCACGACACGACACCATGGAGGTCTGACATGCGTACGACGAAAGCGCTGGTGTTCAACTACTCGCTCAACGGACTGCTCGCCGACCCCGACACCGACTTCTGGGACTTCGTCTTCGGCCAGCTCGACGAGGCCGGCGGCCCGGATCACGACGACGAGACCCTGGCCCTGCTCCGCAACGCGTCCGCGCACGTCATGGGCCGGTCGGCGTACGAGGGCATGGCCCAGAACCTGCCCACGAACACCGAGCACCCGTGGTCGGCCATCATGAACGCCGGCAACAAGGTGGTCTTCTCCCGGACGATGACGACGGCCGCCTGGGAGAACACCACGATCGTCTCGGGTGACACGGCAGAGGAGATGGACCGGCTGCGCCAGGGCGACGGCCACATCCTGCTCTGGGGCGGCGTGAGCCTGTGGCGCTCGCTCATGCAGCTCGACCTGATCGACGAGTTCTACGTGAGCCTGTACCCGTACCTCACTGGTCAGGGCACGCTGATGTTCGACGACATCCCGAAGGGCTACCGGCTCGACCTGATCTCCAGCCTGGCCAAGAGCAACGGAGTCCTCGAACTGCACTACGGGCGGCACCGTCCACTCCATCGCTGATCGGATCGCCTGGCCGCCACCCATCACGACTCCCCGGGCGTGAAGGTCGGCCTCGGGCACACCGAAAGCGAGCCTGAGCTTCCTGCCACGCGGAGGCGTACCCGATCCCCGATCACCACCGTCGCGTTGGGAGTCCCCTGGACCGCGCGGAGCCTGTCGGCCCCTTACGTCGCCGGGTCCGGCTCGGCGGTGTAGTCGCCATGGGTGATCCGCAGATAGTAGCCGTCGGGGTCGGTGAGCCGGAAGTCGGCCAGACCCCACGGCCGTTGCCGCAGCGGCTCGGTGATCGTCCACCGGTCACGACAGCGGTGGTAGAACTCGGTGAGCTGATCGGTGTCATCGAGCTCGAGGACGATCTCCACGCCGCCGCCCTTGCCCGCCGCGAGCCGGGTCTGCGTCAAGCCCTCGCCGGGGCCGCCAGCGGGCGGGCCGCCGACGAGTCCGAGGCCGAGGATCACCGTGCCGTTGCGGAGACTCGCGTAGCCGCCTTCGCGCCGCATCATGCGGAACCCGAGGATGTGCGTGTAGAAGGCGATGCTGGCGTCGAGATCATCGACGAACAATTCCATGCGTAGTCGCATGCGCGTCTCCTCACAGGCTCGATCTCAAGATCGCAGTGTGGCCAGTGCCGGGGTGATCCGCAGGAGTTCGTCGAGGGTGTTCTTGGCTGCGTTCTGCATGGATTGGCTGGGTGCCAGCCGGCCGTCGGCGTCGAGCGCCTGGCGAAGATGAATGGTCACCGTTTCCGCCACCGGCACCATCTTCAGAGCCGACACGACCGGTTTGAGCATGTGCGCGGCGCGCAGCCCGCCCGACGACATGCCATAGGTGACGAACGCGACTGGCTTGTCGTTCCACTCGTAGTACAGGTAGTCCAGGGCGTTCTTCAGCGCTGCCGGGTAACCCTGGTTGTATTCGGGTGTGACGATCGTGTACGCGTCGGCAGCGGCACTGATCGCGCTCCAGCGGCGGGTGTGTTCGTGGCGGTAGGGCTTGCCGTCGATGGCAGCGTCGGGTTCGTCGAGGAATGGCAGGGCGAGGTCGGCGAGATCGATCAGGTGGGCGTCGAATCCGCCGTGTTCAGTCGCGGCCCGCATGAACCAGTGCGCGACGGAGCCGCCCGCTCGGTTGGGTCGCGTGCTGGCGAGGATGACGTTGAGGCGAGGCATGGTCGTTTCCTTTGCTGAGGGTGAACAGAGGGATCAGTCGATGGACGAGTGGTCCAATGGTCAGGGCGTAGAGCAGGGTGCCGAGGCCCACCGTGCCGCCCAGGAGCCACCCGGCGGTCAGCACGGTCAGCTCGATCAGCGTGCGGACGCGGCGGATCGAGTAGCCGCGAGCGGCCAGTCCGGTCATCAAGCCGTCGCGGGGACCCGGCCCGAGCCCGGCTCCGATGTAGAGGCCGGTGGCGACGGCGTTGACGGCGATGGCGGTAGCCAGCGCACCCCAGCGCGTCGGTAGCAGGTCCAGCTGGGGGATCACCTTCAGCGCGCCTTCGGCTGCGATACCCACGAGGGCGACGTTGGCGATGGTTCCGTAGCCGGGCCGCTGACGCAGGACGACCCAGGCCAGCAGCACGAGGACGCCCACCCCGTTGATCACCCAACCCAGCGGCAACCCGGTGTGCCGAGCCAGTCCCTGGTGTAGCACGTCCCAGGAGTCCATGCCGAGGTTCGCGCGAACCATCAGGGCGATACTCACGCCGTACAGAGCGAGGCCGGCATGGAGCTGGGCCAGACTTCTTAGTGACATGTCACCAATCTAGAGACGTCCTTGGTGACATGTCAACTAGATGATAGGGTCGGCGTATGCCCGAACCGCGATGGCTCGATCAGGAGGAGATGCGCGCCTGGATGGGCTATCGGCGCATGCGTCTACTCCTTGACTTACAGGTCAACCGTGAGCTGATGGCCCAGCATGGACTGTCCGAACCCGACTACGACGTGCTGTCCAACCTGTCGGAAGCCGGCGACGACGGCATGCGTCTGAGTGAGCTCGCGGCGTACATGCGCTGGTCGAAGAGCCGTCTGTCACACCACATCACGCGGATGCAGGAGCGTGGCCTGGTGGAACGCCGCGAATGCGCCGATGACGGCCGTGGTTCGCTGCTCCATCTCACCACCCACGGCGCCAAGATGATCCGCAACGCCGCGCCGGACCACGTCGACTCGGTCCGCCGGCATTTCATCGACCTACTGACACGAGAGGATATCGAGGTCTTCGGCAAGATTAGCCGCCGAGTCCTCGACCACCTCCGTGAGATCGAGCTGAATCACTGATCTGGTCGCCGCACCAGGCGCGTTGCCCGATGCTGGTCATGCATCCTCGGTAGAACGGGAGAGCGGGGCTCGCCCTGGGCGAGCCCCGCGCGGTTGTGGATCCGCTAGATGAGCCAGCGGTGGCGCTGCACGAACGGCAGCCGGGCCCACCAGCGCCCCAGGCCCCAGGTCTGGCCCGCGTAGGTCAGCGCCAGCACGACGGTCGTGATGCCGTAGATGACGTGATAGTCGGTGATCGGGTTGGTCGAACCGCTGGGCGTGCCGTCGGCGGCGGTGCGGTCGAGCGGGAACTCGGCCAGCCACATCATCGACATCATCGCCACGGCCGCGCCGGCGGCGATGCGCATGCCGATGCCGAGGATAAGGGCGGTGCCGATGCCGGCCAGGCCGGCCATGAACAGCGAGTCCGCCCACCAGGCGCCGGCGATGTTGTGGAAGAACGTCTGCAGGAAGGACGGCCCAAGGTCGACGTTCGCCAGGAAGCCCTTGGTCGGCGATCCGCCGTTGATCCAGGCCCGAGTATCCGGGGTGGCGTAGCCGAGGCCGAAGGCTTTGTCCAGGAACGCCCACAGGAAGACGGCGCCGGTAGCGATCCGCAGCACGGCCAGCGCCCGCGCGGCGGTGTGAGTGAGCATCGATCCGGGCGCTTCCGCGCGTTCGCGATGAGCCAGGACCGGAGCCTTGTGCGGTGTTGCGGTCATGACGTCTCTCCTGTCAGGCTTGCCCCTTCGCTGTCAAGTTCACTCTCCCGCGTTCCCGCGTGGGGCACCTGAGGCGAATCGCCTGACCACCACGGGACCAAGGACTCCTGAATACCGGACTCTCGCCGGTCGACGGCCGCATACTGGCAAGTGGCGTACCCGCCTCGGCGGCTAATCCCAGCGCGACCGCTCGCGGCAGTCGCGTACGGGGTGCCGGGCTGGACGCGATACCGTTTCGCATGATCACCCAGGGACAATCCGCCGTCCACCTCGGAGCCCTCCTCCCAGTGAGCCGGCCCGGCTGGGTCGAAGCCGGCCAGCACCTGCTCGCCGGGATGGAGCTGGCCGTCCAGGAAGTCAACGACGCCGGCGGGATCGCCGGCAGCCCGCTGGAACTGGTGGTACGCGACACCGCAGCCGATCCGCAGCGAGCCGTGGCAGCGGTCGACGAGCTGGCCGCGCTCGGCGTCGCAGCCGTGGTGGGGGAGTATCACAGCGTCGTGGCCCGCGCGGCCGCCACTCGCGCCGACGCTGTCGGCCTGCCGTTCCTGTGCACGTCGGCGGTGCTCGACGGGCTCACCGAACAGCCGACGGAGTGGGTGGCACGGCTCGCCCCTGCGCAGTCGCGCGGCTGGCAGCTGTACGCCGGTTTCCTGCTCGACGCGGGTCACCGCCGTATCGCAGTCGCCGCCCAGGCGAGCGTCTACTGGGCGGCCGGTATTCGCATCCTGCGGGAGTATCTCGCTCCCCGGGGCGGCACGGTCATCGACCTCGACGCCACGACGCTCGACCCGGCCGCGTTGTGCGACGAACTGGTGAGCAGTAGCGCGACCGCCTTGCTGCTGCTGGTCGGCCAGCCGGAACCCGCGGTGCCGATCGTCCAGGCGGTACGCCGCGACGAGCGCCTCGCCGGGGTCATGATCGGGGCTCCGGCGGGGCAGCCGGAGTTCGCCGAATGGGCGGAGCTGCTCGGTGACGACGGCGTGGCCGTCCCGTTCCTGCGTTACCTGCCGGAACACTTCACTCCGCTCGGCGTACGCGTCGAGAAAGCATTGCGGGAGTCGCTCGGTGCAGCGCCCTCGTTCGTCGCCTTCGAGGGTTACGACGGGATCGCCGTGCTCGCCGAAGTCCTGCGGACGCAGGGCGCCGACCGGGCGCGGATCGCCGAAGGCTGGGCGTCCGTGGCCGTCGAGGGCACCCGGGGCCGCATCCAGTTCAGCCGCGTACCCGGGATCACGGTGTGGCAGTGGGCGTGGCCGCCGATCCAGATCGCCGACCGGGACCCGGGCTGGCCTGGCCTGTTCCGCGTCCGTGATAGCGCCCGGTGACGGCCGCAGACGGAAACAAGGTGGCTGCCGCGATCATCACCGGCTAAAGTGGCGGCGTGGCATACCAGTTCTACCTGTGAGATTCCCCAGGCCGACGGTGTTGAGCGCGTGGTGAGCGCGGCTCCGCCCCGGCCTAGCTGACGTCTTCTTTTCTCGTCATCGGCTGCGACGGCCATCACATCCGCGCGGCGGCTGCCTGCCGCCCGCCGGGCGTACGCCGGGGCGCGCCGGGAATCCTCGAGGTGAACATGCTTACCGCCCTAGATCATCAATTGTCCCTGCATTCCGTCACCGTCCGGTTCGGCGAGCACGTCGTGCTCGGCGACGTCACCCTGGCCGTGCGGCCGGGTGAGTCCGTGGGCGTCATCGGCGACAACGGCAGTGGGAAGTCCACATTGCTGCGACTGATGGCCGGTGTCCTCCAGCCCGACGACGGTCGCGTCATCGTGGCCGCCCCGGGTGGCCTCGGCTACCTGACGCAGACACTCGGCCTGCCCGGCAGCGCCACCGTCGCCGACGCGATCGAGCACGGACTCCGCGATCTCCGCGACCTCGAACGCCGAATGCGTTTCCTGGAACGGAATTGGGACGCCGACGGAGCGGCCGAGGAGTACGCCGAGCTGACCGAGCTGTTCGAGATCCGGGGCGGCTACGACGCCGAGGCCCGGGTGGAGATCGCCCTGCACGGTCTCGGCCGGCCTGGGCTGGACCGTGCTCGGCGGCTGGACACATTGCCCGGTGGCGACGTGGCCCGGCTCGGTCTCGCCGCCGTGCTGGCGAGCCGGCCGCAACTGCTGCTACTCGACGAGCCGACGAACGACCTTGACGACGAGGCGCTCGGCTGGCTGGAGGAGCATCTGCGGGCGTACCGGGGGACGCTGGTCGCGGTCACCCATGACCGGGTGTTCCTCGAACAGCTCACCAGCACCGTGCTGGAAGTGGACGGTGACGCGAAGGCGGTACGCCGGCACGGCAACGGCTACGACGGCTACCTCGCGGCCAAGGCCGCCGAGCGGGCGAACCAGATCCAGCGCTACGAGCAGTGGAAGGCCGAGTACGCCCGGCAGGCGGCGCTGCTGTCGTCGCAGGCCGAACGGCTGTCCGCCATTCCCCGCAAGATGGACAAGGCAGGATTCGGCGGCGGCCCGTTCCGGGCGCGATCGCGTACGCACGGCGCGATGGGCCGCATCCGCAACGCGAAGGAGGAACTGCGCCGGCTGACCGCCGATCCGGTGCCGCCGCCGCCGGAGCCGCTGCGGCTCATGGCTCGCTTCGACGGCGAGTCCGGCGGCGATCCCGTCGTGCGCTGCGTGGACGTGGTCGTCCGCGGCCGGCTGCACCTGCCGGAACTCAGCCTCGATCCCGGCGACCGGCTGCTGGTCACCGGACCGAACGGTGCGGGCAAGAGCACGCTGCTCAAGGTGGTCGCGGGCGAACTCGCGCCGGACAGTGGGACGGCGTGGAGTTCCGACCGCCTCGGCTACCTGCGACAGCACGACACCGTCGCCGACGGCACCGTGCTCAGCGCGTTCGCCGACGGGCTACCCGGTACGCCGGACGAGCACGCCGATCTGCTGCTCAGCCTCGGGCTGTTCCGGCCCGAAGACCTGCGCCGGTCTACGCGTACGCTGTCGATCGGCCAGCGTCGCCGCATCGAGCTAGCCCGATTGATGCGGCATCCGTCCGAGGTGATCCTGCTCGACGAGCCCACCAATCATCTGGCTCCTGACCTGGTGGAGCAGCTGGAATCCGCGCTCGCCGAGTATGCCGGTGCGGTCATCATGGTGACGCACGATCGCCGCATCCGCCGTACCTTCACCGGTCGCCGGCTCCACCTCGACCGAGGTGATGTCGTCGCGGCCAACGGATGAATGCGGCAAATCACGGAGTTGATCAGGGACTCAAGGGGTTGATCAGGCCGCTCCGGACACGACACCACCGCCCACCCACCCACACGATTTCAGCTTGATCATGACCGAAGGTTCATGATCGACCGGAAGGGGCGGTGGGGGGAGCGGATGGCGAGGTGGCGGTGAAGGCGGTAGCCAGGAGGGATGCGGCGGCGGTGGGGGTGGGGAGGCCGTCGGTGTCGCCGGGGGTAGCGACGATCGCCGCCGCGAATTGGCCGGCGAGCCAGGCCGCGCCCGCCGGTGTCGTGCCGCGTGCTCGGCCGGCCAGGTAGGCGCCCGCGAAAGCGTCTCCCGCGCCGACCGGGTCCACCACGGTGGTCGCGGCGCTGGGCAGGTGGGCTGCCGTGTCGCCGTCGGCGTACCAGCAGCCGTCGGGTCCGGCTTTGAGGACGGTTTCGGCCACGCCCGCCGCCCGCGCCGCGCGGAACACGGCGTGCGGCTCGGTGGTGCCGAACAGTGGCTCGGCCTCGTCGGTGCCGATCAGCAGCACGGACACGTGCGGGAGTAGGCTGCGCGCTTCGGCGATCTGCGCGGCCAGGCCGCCCAGCGCCGGGCGGAAGTTCGGATCATAAGCGACTCGTACGCCGAAAGCACTGGCCTGCGTCAGCAGGGTGCGTACGGCATCCCGGGCGGTCTCGCTCAACGCGGAGGTGATGCCCGAGACGGCCACCAGGCGCGGCCGGCTCGCCAGCGTCCGGTGAGCGTCCTGATCGGACAGAGCGGAGGCGGCCGAACCGCGCCGGTAGTAGTGCACGCGGCGTACGCCGTCGGGGCGGACGTCCTTGAGGAACAGCCCGGTCGGGCGCCTGTCGTCGACGGTCACCAGGTCGGTGGCGATCCCGAAGGAGGCCGCGTGGTCGCGGATACGTTCGCCGAGCGGGTCGGCCCCGACCCGGCTGCAGTACGCCGTCCGCAGCCCGGCTCGGGCGGCGGCAGCGCACAGGTTGAGTTCGGCCCCGGCGACGTGGACGGAGGTGTGCTCGGCCGTACGCAGGGCGCCCTCCGGCTGGAAGAGCACCATGGCCTCGCCGAAGCCGATCAGGTCGTAGCCGGGTCCGGCCGGGTCGAGGTCGTTCACAGCCACCGTGCCTTGAGGTCGTCGCGCAGGAACGCCGCCGGTGACGCGATCGACAGCCCGCCGTCGACCGGCAGCACTGCTCCGGTGACGAAACCGGCAGCGGCCAGGAAGTGTACGGCGTCGGCGACTTCAGCCGGTCGTCCGGTCCGGCCGAGCGGATAGCCCGCGGCCTTCGCCGGGTCGCCGCCGTCGTCGATCAGCCCCGGCGCGACCGCGTTCACGCGTACGCCGCGCGGGCCGAAGTCGAGGGCGAGCTGCCGGACCAGTCCTTCGAGGCCCGCCTTCGCCGCCGCGTACGCCGGAAGCCCCGGCGCGGCGAGAGTGGCGTTGACCGAGCTGACCGCGACGACGGCCCCGCCAGGGGACAGGATCGGCAACGCCGCTCGGCATACGGCGAACGCGGTGCCGAGGATGGCGTCGAAGGCGGCCTGCCATTGGGCGTCGGTGGTGGCGGTGATCGGCGCGACCGGCATGACCGCGGCGGCCAGCACGACGACGTCGAGCGAGCCCGCCCGGTCGGCGACGGCCTGGACCGCCGTCGCGGCGCCGGACGCGGTCGAGCAGTCCAGCACGAGGTCGGCGGGTTCGGTGAGCGCGACGCCGACGACGGTGTCTTCGTGGAACCGGGCCTGGATCGCCTGCCCGATCGGGGAACTGGACCCCACCACGAGCACGCCCCGCCCCTGACCCTCGTGCCCGGTCATGCGATCACCGACCTGCGGCCGGCGCTCGCACGACTGAGTCTGTGCCGGCCGATGACCGACCTGCGGCCGGTCATCGCAGCAGGCCCAGGTCGCGGAGGATGTCGTCGAGCCACGCCAGAGTCGCGGCGTCGGCGTCGACGGCCGGTGGACGGACTGCCGACGACGTGATCAGCTCTCGGCGTACCAGCACATGCTTGTGGATGGACCAGGCGATGCCCGGCTGCAGCCCGAAGCGGATGAGCGGCAGGAGCCGGGCGAAGGACCCGCGAGCCGCCGCCGTCTCGCCGGCCTGCCACTGGCGCAGCACCGGCGCGAGCAGGTCGGGGAACTCGCAGGCGGGCATGGTGCCCTCGGCCCCGCGGGCGTATTCCTCCAGCACGAACAGGGCGTTCTGCCCGCCGAGCACGACGAAGTCGGGGGCGGTCGCCGCGCGGATCGCGCCCACCTTCGGCGTGGTCGGCTGCGGCTCGATCTTGACCGAGTCGACACCGTCGAGCTTGGACAGTTCGGTGATCAGCGGCACGGGCATGGTGACACCGGTGGAGCCGGGGGCGTCCTGGATCATGACGGGCAGACCGCCTTCGGCGGCTACCCGGCCGTAGAAGTCGACGAGCTGCGCCGGGCTGGGCTTGACCATGAACGGCGGCACGACCATCACCACGCTGGCGCCGTGTTCGGCAGCCGCCCGGACCTGGTCGATCGCGTCCTGGGTGCCGGTGGCGGCGACCCCGGCGACGATCGGCAGCGACGGTCCGGCGGCAGCGGTGACGGTACGCAGGATCTCCTTGCGGTCGGCGGCGGTGAGCGAGAATCCCTCGCTGGCGAAGCCGAACACGGCGACCCCGTCCACGCCGGCGGTGATCTGGAACTCGACCAGCCGGTTCAGCGACGCGGCGTCGAGGTCGCCGGTGGCGGTGAACGGCGTGGCCAGCACCGGGATCAAGCCGCGGACGTCGGACGAGCGGGTCATTCTTCCTCCTGAAGGGTGGCGGGGTCGACCTCGACGCCGAGGCCGGGGCTCTGGGGCAGGGCGAAGCCGACCGGTCCGCCGATCAGCGGGCTGGTCAGGACGCGGTTGGCGACGGTCATGGTGGTGGGCTGGAACTCGAACGCCGGCATCGCCTCGATCGCGGCGCTGACGTGCAGACCGGCCGCGACGGCGACACCGAGGCCGACGGAGTGGTGCGGGGCGACGGGAATGTGGTGCGCGGCGGACAGTTCGGCGATCGCCATCGCCTCGGTGATCCCGGTACGCCCGACGTCGGGCTGGCACAGGTCGACCGCGCGGGCTTCGAGCCAGGCGCGGAACTCGAACCGGTGCCGCAGCGCCTCGCCGATCGCGACCGGGGTACGCAGTGCGGCCGCGAGTTCCCGGTGCGCCACGATGTCCTCCGGGACCAGGGGCGCTTCGAGGAACCACGCGCCCCGATCATCCAGACCGTGACCGAGCCGCAGCGCGTCGGACAGGTCGTACGCCCAGTGCGCGTCGACGGCCACCCTCACGTCGGGATGCGCCGCCCGCACGGCGTCGAAGGTCGCGAGATCCGTGTCGACCCCGTGGCCGAGGTGCAGTTTGATCGCGCGTACGCCCTTCGACACCCACTCGCGGGCCAGCTCGGCCCGTTCGCCGTCGGTCGGCCGGGGCAGCCCGGAGACGTAGGTGGGGATCTCGTCGCGGTACGCCCCGCCGAGCAGCGCGTGCACCGGTACGCCGTACGCCTTGCCCGCGAGGTCCCAGAGCGCGATGTCGACGGCGGCCAGGGCGTCGGCCTGGTGCCCGCCGAGGTGGCCGCGTTCCCGCATCAGCCCCGTGAGGGTGCCCCACAGTGGGCGTACGCGTCGCGGGTCGCGTCCGATCAGGACGGGTGCGACGAGCCGGTCGACGACCGCCTGGGCGATCTCCGGCGCCACCGGGGCCAGCGCCTCGCCCCAGCCGATGGTGCCGTCGTCGCAGGTCACCCGCACGATCAGGGTCTCGAAGCGGTCGGCGTAGAGGCTGCGCCACGGCGGCCGGACGTAGTACTCGTCTGCTTTCGCCGACGTGGGCCGGGCACCGAGATACGCCTCCGGCGGGCGGAGCTTGACGACATAGGACTCTATGGCCACTACTTTCACAAGCTTCTCCCGTTCACTGGTTGACCGCTTGCAACATGCGGGATATCTTGCCGTATCACGCAAGCGAAATCCAGAGAGGGTGGAACCCGATGGCTTCGGAAACCGGCACCCAGAGCGTCGAACGAGCGCTCGGCGTGCTGCGCGTCTTCACCGCCGGCCGGCCGGAGCTGCGGGTCTCCGACGTCGCCAGCGCGGTGGGGCTGTCGCTGTCGACCGCGAGCCGACAGCTGCAGACCCTGGAGGCGGCCGGCTTCGTCGACCGCGACCCGGTCAGCGGCCTCTACCGGCTCGGGCTGGACATGGTGTCGTTCGGCGGCGCGGTCCTCAACAGCCACCCCGTGCACCGGGAAGCCCGGCAGGTCGCCCAGAACCTCGCCGCCGAGCTGGGCCTGGGCGCCAACGTCGCGGTACGCCGCGGCGACGAGCTGTTCTACCTGCTCAACTTCGAGGGGCGGCTCGCACCGCGCCCGTTCGTGCTGGCCGGGCAGCGTAATCCGTTGCACGCCACCGGCTTGGGCAAGGCGCTGCTGTCCGGGCTCAGCTCGACCGAACGGCGCGTGCTGCTGGAGGACCTTCCGGCGTACACGCCCCGGACGATCGTCACCCACGACAACCTCGACCAGGCCATCAGCACCACCTCGGCGCGCGGGTACGCCACCGAGGTCGAGGAACTCGCGCTCGGCCGGGCCTGCGTCGCCGCGCCGATCCGCGACGGCTCCGGCGCGGTGGTCGCGGGACTGTCCGTCTCCGGCCCCCTGTCGGCGATCGACCTGCCCAACCGGGAAGCCGGCCTCGCCAGCGCCGTCATCGAGGCGGCCGACTCGATCAGCATCGGGCTCGGCTATCACGGGCCGGCCCGCGTACCGCTGCAATCGGTGGTGGTGGAGTCGTGACGCTCATTTCGTCGCCGCCGGAAGTCCGCGACGTCGCGAAGTCCCCGCGTCAGGGGCGGCACCTGTCGGACAAGACCTTCGGGTTCCTGCTGACGCTGCCCGCGGTGGTGCTCTTCAGCGCGATCGTGCTCTACCCGCTGATCGGATCGCTGACCACGAGCCTGTTCCAGCAGAGCCTGGTCATCCCCGGGCGCAGCTTCGTCGGCCTGGACAACTTCCGGCAGGTGCTCGACGACCAGTTCTGGCCGGTGCTGCGCAACACGCTGGTCTTCACCGTCTTCAGCACGGCCTGCCCGTTCATCCTCGGCTTCGCCCTGGCGCTGGCGTTGAACACGCGGCTGCCCGGCCGCGCTGTACTGCGGGGCGTGTTCCTGTTCCCGTGGGTGATCCCGGGCGTCGTCGTCTCGTTCGCCTGGCTCTGGATCTTCAACGCGAACTACGGGCTGCTCAACGGCGTACTGGTGCAGCTGGGGCTGATCGACGCGCCGGTCAGCTGGCTCGGCGACCCGACCACCGCGATGGCCGCGATCATCGTCGCCAAGACCTGGGCCAGCTTTCCCTGGATCATGGTGATGCTGCTGGCCGGGCTGCAGACCGTCCCGGCCACGCTGCACGAGGCCGCCGCGATGGACGGCGCGGGCACGCTGCGCCGCTTCTGGCACATCACCCTGCCGCACCTGCGCGGCATCATCGGCATCGTCGTGCTGCTCGAAGTCATCTGGAACTTCCAGCACTTCGACATGATCTACGTGCTCACCGGCGGCGGTCCCGCCGGCGCCACCACCACGTTCGCCGTGGCCGTCTATGAGACCGCGTTCAAGGGCTTCGACCTCGGCCGGGCCGGCGCGCTCGGCGCGTTGTGGCTGCTGCTGTTGCTCGTGCTGGTCGTCGGCTACGTACGCCTCGCCGAGCGGGAGGAGAAGCGATGACGACGCTCACGGTGGCAGCGCCCCGGAAACGACGCAAACCTCGGCCGTGGCTGGCGATGGCGGCTGTCCTCGTCATCGGCGTGTTCGCGTTCGGGCCGGTCTACTGGCTGATCGTCACCGCGTTGACGCCCAGCGGCGACGCCTTCCGATTCCCGCCCCGGCTGTGGCCGCGTACGGTCACGCTGGAACACTTCGCCAACCTGGCCGACAACCCGGTCCTCGGCCGGTACCTGGTCAACTCCCTGATCGTGTCGTCGCTGACCGCCGTGCTGACGGTGCTCGTCTCGGCGTACACCGCCTACTCGTTCAGCAAGTTCCGTTATCGAGGCCGCCGATCATTGATGTCACTGATCCTGGCCTCGCAGATGTTCCCGCAAGCGCTCCTGCTCATCACGCTCTACCTGCTGTTCAGCGCCTTCGGACTGCTCAACTCCTACCTGGCGCTGGTGCTGTCGTTCACCACGTTCACCCTGCCGCTGTGCGTCTGGATGCTCAAGGGGTTCTTCGACACGATCCCCGACGAGCTGCTGGAGGCGGCCAAGGTCGACGGGGCGGGCCAGGGCAGCGTCATCCACCGCATCCTGTTGCCGGTCAGCCTGCCCGGCCTCGTCGCCACCGGCCTGTTCGCCTTCATCCGAGGCTGGAACGACTTCATCTTCGCCCTCACCCTCGCCGGCCCGGACAAGCAGACCCTGCCGCCTGGCCTGGTCAACACCTATCTCGGGGAGTTCCAGGCCGCCTGGCCCGACCTGATGGCCGCCTCGCTGGTGGTCTCACTCCCGGTCGTCGGCGGATTCGTCATCCTGCAGCGCTACCTCGTCGCCGGGCTCGTCAGCGGCGCGGTCAAGGGCTGAACCCTCCACACCCTCAGGAGTACGCGATGTCCCACACGTATTCTCGCCGCAGCGTCGGCAAACTGTTCGGCCTGGCCGCCGGAGCCGCCGTCCTCAGCGCGTGCGCCCCCGGCACCAGCGGCCCGTCCACCTCGTCCGGTGATCCGTTCGCCGACAACGGCGTCAAGGACTTCAGCTTCACCGCCTGGTCGCTGAACGAGGCGTCCACCAAGGACGTCCTGACGACCATGGTCAACGCGTACGCCGGCAGCGCCGGCGCAAAGGTGACCACCGCGTCGTATCCGTACAACGACTACCTCAACCAGCTGCTGCTCCAGGTACGCGGCGGCACGCTCACCGGCGTGATCCAGACCGATGTCGCCTGGCTGGCCACCCTCGCCGCCACCGGCAAGCTCGTCGACCTGGGGCCGATCGCGGCCAAGGGCGGCTACACCGACGCCGCGCTCGGTATCGCCAAGGCCAACGGCAAGCAGTACGGCCTGCCGTGGACCACCGCGGGCATCGGTCTGATCGGCAACAAGGAGCTGCTGGACCGGGCCGGGATCACCCAGGCGCCCACGACGATCGCCGACTTCGAGAACGCCCTGCGTGCCCTCAAGGGGCTGGGCGGCGGAGTCGTACCGTGGGCCGCGATGACCAAGGTGGACCAGCTCAAGGACTTCATCCCGTGGATGTGGGTCTTCGGCTCCCCGGTCGTGGACAACGGCAAGATCGCCGTCGGCGACGACGCCAGTGTCGAGGCGCTGACCTGGTACAAGAAGCTGTACGACGAGAAGCTCATCGCGCCGGACGTCAACCGGTTCGACGCGCGGGCGCTGTTCGCCCAGGGCAAGGTCGGCTTCTACGAGGACGCCATCGGCGGGCGCGGCGCGGTCACCAAGGCGTCGACCGACAAGACGCTCGGCGACAAGCTGCTGCCGATCTCCTGCCCGGTCAAGGCCTCCGGCGATCAGTCGCGCCACCTCGCCTGGGGACACGCGCTGGCGGTCCTGCAGGGCGACGGCTCCGCGGCAGCGGCTAAGTTCGTCACCGCGATGACCAGCGACCCGACCTACACGAACCAGTGGTACAAGGGCGCCGGACTGCCGCCGACCACGACCGCCGGGCTGGCCAGCGCCGACGTCAAGGCCGACGCGTTCGTCTCGGCGTTCACCAGCGCCATCGGCGCGCACTCCACCCCGGATCCGTTCTGGATCTACCCCAAGTTCGCGCAGATCGAGACCGCGCTGGCCAACGCGGTCCAGTCCGCGCTCATCGGCAAGGCCAGCCCGAAGGACGCGCTGGCCACCGCGAAATCCCAAATGGAGGCACTCACCTCATGACGGCAAATGGCGGCTTGGGCCGTGTGATCGCCATTATCCGGCTCCCGTCCGCCGAGGGTGCGGTCCGGGTCGGCGAAATCCTGGCCGGCGCGGGCCTGTCCGCCGTCGAGATCACGCTCACCACACCCGGCGCGCTGTCCGCGATCAGCGAATTGCGCGCCGCGGTGGCGGGCTCGTGTCTCGTCGGAGCAGGAAGCGTACGCACACCGGAGCAGGCGATGTCGGCTCGTGAGGCCGGGGCGGAGTTCCTCGTCACGCCCACGGTCCGGCCCGCCGTCCTGGCAGCGACCGAGCTGCCGGTGGTGTGCGGAGCACTGACTCCGACCGAGATCGAGACGGCCGCCGATTGCGGGGCGGCGCTGGTGAAGGTCTTCCCGGCCAGCGCCTTCGGGCCAGGCTACCTGCGCGAGCTGTTGGCTCCGATGCCGGAGCTGCGCCTCGCGCCGACCGGTGGAGTGACGCCGGAATCGGTCGCCGAGTATGCGGCAGCCGGGGCGGTGGCGGTCGGGGTCGGCAGTGCGCTCGTCGACGCCCGCCTCGTCGCCGCCGGGGCGTGGGACGTCCTCCGCGATCGCGCCGCCCGCTTCATGTCCGCCGCCGCCTCCGCCTGGCCCACGTAACCCCCCTTCCCGTTGATCATGAACTTAACTGCCTGGTCGACGGCGTGTCGCACCCCCTAACTCCATGATCAACGCGGCCCCTTGTGCGGTCTGGACCACCTTTGTGAGGAATCTGTGCGACTGATGCGCGTTGGGCCGCCGGGTCGGGAACGTCCCGCCGTCGCCGATGCCGACGGCGTGGTCTACGACCTGTCGTCATTGACGGCCGACATCGACGGGAGCTTCCTCGGCGGCGGCGGTGTGGCGACGGTCGCGCAGGCGCTCGCCGACGGGACGCTGCCGCGCTGGGACGTCACCGGGATGCGCATCGGTGCGCCGGTCGCCCAGCCGGGCAAGGTGATCTGCGTCGGCCCGAACTATCGCAAGCCGCCACCATTCGAGCCGCCGGCCGAACCGGCGCTGTTCCTGAAGGCCCCGGACACCGTCGTCGGCGCGTACGACCAGGTCCTCATTCCTCGGGGCGGCACCGCCGTGGACTGGGAGATCGAGCTGGCCGTGGTCATCGGCGCGACCGCCCGCTATCTGGACTCGCCCGCGGACGCCCAGGCCGCGATCGCCGGGTACGCGATCTCCCATGACGTGTCCGAACGCGTCTTCCAGCACGACCGCGGCGGCACCCTCGACAAGGGCAAGTGCTGCGAGACCTTCAACCCGCTCGGCCCCTGGCTCGTCCCGCCGGTCGACCTCGGCGACCCGTCGGATCTGCGGCTGCGGCTGTGGGTCGACGGCGAGACGCGCCAGGACGCGTCCACTCGCGACATGATCTTCGATCCCGCGCACCTGGTCTGGTACGCCAGCCAGTTCATGGTCCTGCGCCCCGGCGACATCCTCAACACGGGCACCCCGCCCGGCTGCGCGATCGGCCGGCCCGGCCGTCCCTACCTCCGGGCGGGCCAGATCGTGGAGCTGGAGGTCGCCGGACTGGGCCGTCAGCGCCAGGTCATCGGCACGGCATAGCACTCCTTCCATCCACAAAGGAGAGACATGCGCAGATCCCTCGACCACGCCGGGAACTGGACCCGCCTGCCCGCGCTCAACGGCACCACGCAGCCCGAATTCACCGACGACATCGGCCACCACCAGCCCTCGATGGCGAACCTGCGGCTCTATTACGGGAGGAACTGATGCGTGCTCATCGTGCTCTCTGGCTGGCGATCCCGGCGGTGCTGCTGGGGGCGTCCCTGTCCGCCGGTCCGGCGCACGCCGACCCGATCGGCGGCACCGGCTGGACCCTCGCCTTCAGCGACGAGTTCTCCGGCACAGCGGTCGACACCGCGAAATGGAACTACCGCACGGATGTGAAGGCGTACAGCGCCCAGCGGCCCGAGAACGTGTCGGTGGCGGACGGCCTGCTGAACATCAACCTCAAGCAGGAGACGTACGCCGGGAAGAGCTTCACCGGCGGCGGCCTGGTCAGCAAGCAGTCGCTGCGGTACGGCTACTACGAGACCCGGGCGAAGATCAACGACGGGGTCGGCTGGCACAGCGCCTTCTGGCTGATGTCCGGCGACGGCAGCACGACGTTGTCGCCGACCGCGCGTACCGAGATCGACGGGTTCGAGATCGACTCGACGTCGTCCCCGGCCGCCCTGGCCACCAACCACTCCGGCGTGCACACCTGGAAGGGCAACGGGTCGGCCGCGTCCTACAACCCCGGGTCGACCTACAACACCGGCCTCGACCTGCGTCAGTGGCACGTCTACGGCATCGACTGGGCGGAGACCTCGGTCAAGTTCTACGTGGACGGCGTGCTCAAGTACACCGCGCCCTACACACCGAGCCAGTGGACCCACGACTACCTCAACATCTGGCTGACCACCATCGGCTACGGCACCTCGCCGAACCCGGCCTTCCTGCCCTCGGCGGTGCAGTTCGACTACATCCGCTACTGGCAGAAGGACTACTACGTCGACAACGACGGGCCCGCCGCGTACGGCTACAGCGAGACGGGCACGTGGTACGACTCCACGCTGACCGGCTGGACCTACGCCTCGCCCACCCGCTACGCGGCCTGCGGCTCGGCAGGCAACACCGCCACGTGGCGGCCGAACCTGCGCTCCGCCGGGACCTACCAGGTCTACGTCTACACCCTCGTGTACGCCAACAGCGACGCCAACGCCCGGTACGACATCGCGGGCAGCACCACATACGTCAACGGCACGACCGGCAGTTCGGGCTGGGTGTCACTGGGCAGCTTCACCCTGCCGGCCGGCACCTCGACCGCCGTGAAGCTCACCTCCAGCGGCACGGGCTGCGCCCGGGCCGACGCGGTGAAGTTCGTCCAGGTCTGACGTGCTGCTGGCCGGGTGCTACACACCGCCCCGAGGGGAGGGCGCGGGCGTCGTCCGCGTCCTCCCCGACCGTCGCGTACGCCTGCTCGCCGGGGTGCCGTCGCCGTCGTTCCTGGCGCAGCATCCGGCGCTGCCGATCGTGTACGCGACCGACCCCGACTCGTGCCACCTGGCCGTCGTCGGCGGCCACCTGATCACCGCGCAGTACGCCGCCGGAACGGTCCGGGTGCATCCGCTGCACGCCGACGGCACGGCCGGGCCGCCGTCGCAGGTGCTCGACGGGTTCGTCCACCCGCACATGATCTCCGCGTACGCGGGGGAGGTGCTGATCAGCGACCTCGGCGGCGACGTCGTCCGGCGTACGCGGCTGGACGGCGGCCGGCTGACGCCGGTGGGGGAGCACGCCGTCCCCGGCGGTCCCCGCCACTTCGTCCGCCTAGGCGACCACTGGACGGTCACCTGCGAACGCGACGGCGCGGTGGCCACCTTCGACCCGGACTGGCGGCCGATCGCCCGGTACGCCGGCCTTACGCAACCGTCCGAACTGGCCGGCCACCGCAACCGCTTCGTCTACGTGGCCGACCGAGGTCCCGACGTCGTCGCCGTCCTCACCCCAGGGGACCTGCGACTGGTGGCGGAGTTCCCCAGCGGCGGCATGTGGCCCCGGCACCTTGCCGTCGACGGATCCCTGCTGCACGTGGCCCATCAGCGCTCCGGCGACGTCACGACGTTTCGGCTCGACCCGCAGACCGGGCTGCCCCGGCGACTCCGGGCGGCCTCGGTGCCCGCCGCCTCCTGCGTTCTGCCGCTCGTGGGCGTACGCCGAGCGACTCAGCTCCGGATCATCACCCCCGACACGACGGGAGTCTGACAGCCTGTTATACAGGCTCATCCCAATCGAGGGTGTAGGTGGGGTCTGAAGCCGCCGGTCTCGAGCACGTCGTCGTAGGCCGCGCGCCAGCCCCGCAGCCGGGCCGCCGGCACCCCCGGGGGGAGGCTGAGCAGCTGGTGGTGGATCCGACGTACGTCGGCCGCGATCCGCTCGATCGGAGGGCCGGCTGGTCACCCCACCCTTCGCGGCCCTCGCGGCGAGTCGCCTCCGTCCGGGGGGCGAGTGGCGGCTGGCCACCGACTGGGCCGACTACGCCGAGCAGATGGTGCGGGTGCTCGATGCCGAGCCGGGCCTTCGAGGGTGGCGTGGTCGATCGCTGGGCCGAGCGGCCGGTGACGAGGTTCGAGCGCAAGGGGACTGCCGCCGGCCGCGGCATCGCCGACCGGGCGCAGCGCGGATCGGGTAGGTCAGCCGCCCGCGGCGATGTTGACCAGCCACGAGGTCCCGAACCGGTCGACGCACATCCCGAACTCGTCGCCCCACGGCTGGGTGGCCAGCTCGACCGTCACGGTCCCTCCGTCCGACAGCGCCTGCCAGTAGCCGCGCAGTTCCTCGGTGTCGTCCCCGCCGAGGCTGACCGCGAGGTTGTTCCCGGGCCGCAACGTCTCGCCCGGCAGCATGTCGGCGGCCATCAGCGTGAGGCCAGACGCTGTTTCCAGCTGGCCGTGCATGACCTGGTCGCCCATGCCGTGGTCGTCGGTGCCGAAGTCGCCGAAGTGGTTGATCGTGAGATCGCCGCCGAACACGTCCTGGTAGAACGCCAGGGCGGCCGAGGCATCACCCGCGAAGCTGAGGTAGGGGTTCAGTCGAGTGGTCATGGACCGACGATAGAGGGCTCATCCCACTCGAGGGTGTAGTTGCGGCCTGAACCCGCCGGACTCGAGGAGTGATCTGGCGATGTAGTTCGTCAGGTTGCGGAACCCGAGGGCGGAGCCGCGGAGGTGCTCGAGCCGGCCGTTGATCGCCTCGGTCGGGCCGTTGGAGGTGCCGGGCCGGTCGAAGTAGGCCAGTACGTCGGCTCCTCGCTTCTTCAATGTGCGGCCCAGGGTGATGATCTCGGTGAGGGCCTTCGGCACGCCAGCGCTGACAGACCCGATGAGCTTGACCATCAACTCTCGTCCCTTCGCCCGGTCGGGCTCGCGGTAGGCGGCGATCATCCGCTGATAGATGCCCCAGGTGGCTTCGACCTCGACATGGTGGTCGTCGGCGAACAGCGCGGAGAGGCGGTCCTTCTCGAACACCTGCTGACTCACCTCGGACCGCCAGCGCAAACCCGTACTCTGCAGCGTGGCCTGTCCGGCCGAGTCCACCGCCCACACCCGGCCCGCCGCCGCCGACCGCTTCCACCCATTGAAGCTGTTGATCAGATCAAACGCAGTCCACGGCACCCGCACCGAACCATCCGCGGTCTTGGCCTTGGTATCGAGGGCGTCTTTCACCATCGCCAGACACTGGTTGAACGCAAACCGCGCCGCACCCGCATGCCGCCCCAACACCACCATCTGCCCCGCCCGGGCATCGACAGTGAACCGGAACGCCGTGAACCTACTCACCGGACCAGTCTCTCAACCACCTACGACAACAACCTCAACGCGAGTCTGAGCCGCGGCCCCACCGGTCCGCAGGAACTCCGCGATCGGCAGCGCCGCCGCCCCGACGATCGCGGCGTCGACGCCGAGCTTGGCCAGGTGAATGGTCGCGTCGTTGAAGGGCACCCGCAACGCGTTCTCCCGCGTGATCTCGCGGACGGCGGGCAGGATCCGATCTCCGAGCAGCAGACCCGCCCAGCCACCGATGATGATCCGCTCGGGGTTGATGAGATTGATCAGGTTGGCCACGCCGGTGCCGAGGTAGAGGGCCGTCTCGTCGATGACCCGCTGCGCATCCGGGTCGTCCGGCGCGGCGGCGACGATGTCGGCCAGGACGGCCTGGTCGTCGGCGTACGGGTCGGTCCGGCGGCCGGTCAGTTGCCGGTAGCGGTCGATGATCGCCTCCGCGCCGATGTACGCCTCCAGGCAGCCCCGGGCACCGCAGCCGCATCGCCGGCCGCCGACCTCGACGGTCATGTGCCCCCATTCGCCGGCGCTGCTGCTGGCGCCCTGGTAGACGCTGCCGTGCGTGACGATCGCCGCGCCGACGCCCGAGCTGAGCAGGGCGATGACCGCTTCTTGCGCGCCGCGTCCGGCGCCGAACCACAGCTCGGCCTGCCCCATGTTCTTCGCGCCGTTGTCGACGAACAGGGGAATTCCACGTCCGTGCTGCAGCAGCCGGGCCAGCGGCACCGCGTTCCAGCCCATCGTCTCGGCACTGACGAGAATCTCGTCACCGTGCTCCACCACCCCGGATACGCCGACGCCGAGGCCGAGGACCTGCGCCCGGTCGACCCCGGCGGTCCGGATCACCTCGTCGGTCACGGCTTCGATCCGGCGAGCCGCCTGCTCGGGATCGCGCGCCTCGGGCGGCAGCGGCTGGTCGATTCGGCTGAGTTCGGTCATGGCCAGGTCGAACACGCCCGCCTGGATGTGCCGGGGGCCGATGCTGACGCCGATGGCGTACCCCCGGGTGGGATTGACCCGCAGCAGGATGCGCGGGCGTCCGCCGCTGGAGTCCAGCGCTCCGGCCTCGACGACCGCGCCGGCCTCGATCAGATCGTTGATCACGTTGCTGACCGTGCCGGCGCTGAGCCCGGTGGCGGCGCTCAGCTCGGGCCGGGTCAGCGGGCCGTCGACGTAGAGCGCGGACAACAGCTCAGCGCGATGGTTGCGCCGCAGGTCGTGGACCGTCGTGAACCTGCGGGTCGGCATGGAGCCCTCCTGGATGATCTTTGTTAACGCCTTGAAGTAAATGCGACTATACGACACCTCTCCGTCGCGTGTCGCCCGGGCGTCGACGATTCCTCCGCCGGGCGGCCGCCGGTCGCCGGCGAGTCGGGGGCTCCGGCGGTTCACCGACTGACGAGGGTGGTTCATCACGAGATGGCAGGGCGAATCCGCAGGTCGCCGTCCTGGGCGCACGCCTGCTCCGCAGCCGCAGAGCTTGCGGGGTCTGGGACGGGCCGTGGCACGCTCCTCGTTCCCGCTCTATAAAGAGAATCTTGACAGGCCGATGCCGTCCGAGTTAAATCACGGCGTAAATTAAACGACGGCGAAGGGTGCGATCCAGGTGAGGAGACGTTCCATAGCAGTTCTGGCCGGGTTGGCCGTCGCTGCGAGCGCGCTGGCCGGGTGCGGCGGCGGTGACGGGGGCGCGGGCGACGCGCAGTCCATCGAGATCTGGACGATGGGCGACAAGGCCAAGCAGATGACCGAGATCGCGGCGGCGTTCACCGCCGACACCAAGATAGAGATCAAGGTTCAGTCCATTCCGTGGAAGAACGCGCGCGACAAGATGTCCGCCGCGATCGCCTCCGGCAACGGTCCGGACATCGTGCAGGTCGGCCACTCGTTCCTGGCCGAGTTCGCCGACGCGGGCGCCCTGCTCGACCTGTCGGGCAAGCTGTCGGCCTACCCCGAGCTGGACGGCGCGAAATTCTTCCCGGCCTCGGCCGAGACGATGAAGGTCGGCGGCGCCACGGTGAGCGTTCCCTGGATCGCCGATACGCGGGTGCTGTTCTACCGCACCGACGTGCTGCAGCAGGCGGGCGTCAGCAAGGCCCCGGCCACCTGGGACGAGCTGACCGCCGCGGCGACGACGCTGGCCGCCCGCGGCGGCGGCAACTTCGGCATCGGGCTCAACACCGACGACCAGTTCCTCCCGCTCATCCTGACGTGGAGTGCAGGTGGCGACGTCGTCAACGGCGACCAGGTCTCCTTCGACACCGAGCAGTTCAAAAGCGCCGTCGCGTACGAGCAGAGCTTCTTCTCCGCCGGGCTGACCCCGAAGAAGGCGCAGCCCGACGCGGACATGGTGCAGGGCTTCAAGACGGGCAAGATCCCGATGTTCGTCAGCGGCCCGTACATGGCGACGTTGCTGAACAACCAGGCCCCGGAGCTGGCCGGCAAGTGGGCCGTCGCGGCGATCCCGGCGAAGTCGTCGGCGACGTCGGTGATGGCCGGATCCAATCTCGCGATCTTCAGCAAGTCGAAGAAGGTCGACCAGTCGCTGAAGTTCATGTCCTACCTGGCTCAGAAGCAGACCCAGGAGAGCTGGTTCAAGGCGACCAACGATCTGCCCGCCCGGCAGGACGCCCTGCAGGGGCTGGTCGCCGGTGGGGACGCGAACCTGGCCGTCTATTACGAGCAGATGCGCAACGCCAAGATCGTTCCCCAGCTGAAGGCGTGGGGCGCCATCGCGCCGGAGATGGTGCGGGCGCTGCAAAAGGTCTGCGTCAGCGGCGCGAGCGTCGACACGACGGTGCCCGCGTTCGCAGCCAAGGCGCGCGAGCTTTCCGCCAAGTAGTGGCCGTCGCCCCGCCGGCCCTCGTGGAGGGCGGGGCGTGGCCGTTCTCAGGGAGAACCATGCGCAAGCTGTCCCGGCACCGCGGTGCCCTCATCTTCGTCGGCCCGTCCGTGCTCCTGCTGTTGGTGTTCATGGTCGTGCCGATCCTGGTCGCGGCCGGCGCCAGCCTCACCGACCTGGATCTGCGCGGGCTGGCCGATCCGTCGTCCGTCGAGTTCATCGGGCTGGAGAACTACCGCAGGTTGCTCTCGGACGAGCTGTTCGGCAAGGCCGCAGTGAACACGCTGTTGTATGTGGTGATCGGCGTACCGCTGATCGTGGTGTGCTCGCTCGCGGTCGCGCTGCTGCTCAACATGGGCAGCAGCCGGTTGTTCCGGGGGCTGCGGGCGTTCTACTTCCTGCCCGCGATCACCAACATCGTCGCGGTCGCGGTCATCTGGGGCTACCTCTACAACACCGACAGCGGGCTGCTCAACTACCTGCTCTCGCTCGGCGGCGTGGAGCCGGTGCCGTGGCTGGACCAGCCGTTCGTCGCCAAGCTCAGCCTGATCCTGGTCGGGGTCTGGAAAGGCGCCGGCTTCAACATGATCATCTTCTTGGCGGCGCTCCAGGGCATTCCCCGCGAGTACTACGAAGCGGCCGCCATCGACGGCGTCACGCCCTGGCAACGGCTGACCCGCATCACGATCCCGTTGCTGCGGTACGCCACCTTCTTCGTCACCGTGACCACCACGATCGCGTGGATCCAGTTCTTCGAGGAGCCCTTCGTCATGACCGACGGCGGCCCGCTGGACGGCACCATGTCGGTGGCGCTGTTCATCTACCAGAACGGCTTCAACCTGTCCGACTTCGGGTACGCCTCGGCCGCGTCGGTGCTGCTGTTCCTGGCCATCATGATCGTCACGGCGGTCCAGTTCCGGCTGCGGAGAAGCGATGTCGAGTACTAGATCCCGCTGGCTGCGCGCCGCGGTCGCGGCGCTGCTCATGGTCGGCGCGGTGGTCGTGTCGATTCCGTTCCTGTGGATGCTGTCCGGCTCGGTGAAGCCGGAGAGCGAGGTGCTCGACATCCCGCCGACGCTGTGGCCGCAGGAGTTCACCTGGTCGAACTACACGGAGCTGTTCACCAGCCTCGACTTCGGCGTCTACCTGAAGAACACCCTCATCGTGGTGGTGTTGTCGTTCATCGGGCTGTTGCTGCGCGCCATGGCCGGCTACGGCTTCGCGAAGTTCGACTTCCCGGGCAAGAACGCAGTCTACGTCATCGTGCTGGCCACCATGATGATCCCGGACCAGGTCACCATGATCCCCACCTACCTGATCCTCAACGCCATGGGCCTGACCAACACCCTCACCGGCGTGGTGCTGCCGGGACTCGTCTCGGCCTTCAACATCTTCCTGTTCCGCCAGTTCTTCACCACCATCCCCAACGAGCTGCTGGAGGCCGCACGGCTGGACGGCGCCGGCGAGATCCGCACGTTCGTGCGGGTCGTGCTGCCGGTGTCCGGGCCGATCCTGGCCATCCAGGCGATCCTGACCTTCATCGCCTCCTGGAACAGCTTCCTCTGGCCGCTGATCGTCGCCACCGATCAGGAGAAGTACACCCTGTCGGTCGGCCTCGCCCTCCTGGAAGGCCAGTACTCCAGCAACTACGGGGTGCTGATGGCCGGCGCGGCCGTGATGGTGCTCCCAGTGCTGGTGGTCTTCGTCTTCTGCCAGCGGTACATCGTCCGCGGCTTCATGATGTCCGGGCTCAAATGACCGGCCCTCGATTGCTGAAGGAGCAAGACACGATGAGCGGCTTCCTGCGCCGTCACCACCGGCAAGTCCTCGACCCGGCGGGCGAACCGATCCTGCTGCGCGGGGTGGGACTGGGCAACTGGTGGCTGCCCGAGGGCTACATGTGGCGCTTCGGCGACGCCGCGGCCAGTCCGCGGGCCATCGAGAAGGTGATCGCCGATCTCATCGGCGAGCCGGACGCGCAAATCTTCTGGCGCCGATACCGCGACGAGTACATCGGCGAGGCTGATGTCGCCCGGATGGCCGAGGAGGGCTGGAACTCCGTTCGGCTGCCGCTCAACGCGCGGTACCTCATGGACGACGACGGCGTCTTCGACGAGGACGCGTTCCAGCTGATCGATCGGTTCCTCGACTGGTGCCGTCGCTACGGCGTCTACGTCGTCATCGACCTGCACGGCGCCCCAGGCGGGCAGACCGGCACCAACATCGACGACTCCCCGAACAACTACCCGGAGCTGTTCACGACGCCGCGCTACCAGGACGACACGGTCCGGCTGTGGCGGGAGATCGCCCGCCGGTACCGCCACGACCCCATCGTCGCCGGCTACGACCTGCTCAACGAGCCGTTGCCGCGCGAGTTCCAGTACAAGTACCCCCAGGAACTGATCGCCCTCTACAAGCGGCTGATCGCCGAGATCCGCGAGGTCGACCCGGATCACATGATGATCCTCGAAGGCAGCAACTGGGCACGGAACTGGAGCATCTTCGACGAGCTGTGGGACGACAACACGCTGCTCCAATTCCACAAGTACTGGAACTCGCCCGACCGCGATCAGATCACCGAGTACCTCGACAAACGCGAGGAACTCGACGTGCCGATCTACATGGGTGAGGGCGGCGAGAACAACAACGGCTGGTACCAGGCGTCGTTCCAGCTCTACGAGGACTACGACATCGGCTGGAACTTCTGGACCTGGAAGAAGATCTCCAAACTGAACTCGCCGGCCACCATCCGGCAGCCCGACGGCTGGCAGGCCATCGTGGACTACGTCTACGGCGGCGCCAAGCCGGACGCCGAGTCGGCCCGGCGTACGCTGTTCGAGCTGCTCGACAACCTTGCGCTGGAACGATGCGACTACCGCTACGACGTCGTCGACGCAGTCATGCGCCGTGCGCCGCTGCGCTTGCAGGCGGAGTACTTCGGCCATCTCGGCGAGGGCGTCTCCTACCACTCGAACGGGCCGAAGACGCCGCTGCCCGGGTTCCGCCAGTCGGACAACGTCACCGTCGCGTACCGGGCGTCGCCGGACGGCGCGCAGCCGCCCGCCGAACCCAACTTCCGGCATAACCTCGGCGTCGAACGCGCCGACGACGAGGTCATGGTCGTCCACCTCGACGCGGGGGAGTGGCTGGCGTACGAGGTCAACACGGTGCGCGAGGGCGTGCTGACCGTGACACCCAGTGTCACCGGCGAGCTGGAGTTCACCGTCGACGGCCTGCCCATCGGCACCCGGATTCCGGTCGGCAAGCACGTGCTGACGGTGCGGGCGCTCGGCCCGGCCGTCCTGGACCACCTCGACGTGACGGTGGCCTCGTGAGCGCGCTGCCTGATGCCGACCGTCGGCTCTCCCCGCACACCGGCTACACCCGAGCGCATTGGGAGGCCGTCGCCGACCGCATGCTGCTGGCGGTACGCGACCACGCCGCGCCCGGGCACAGCCTGATCGATCTGCCCGGACCGGCCTCGAACTCGGGCCGCTGGAGCGACGGACTGGAGGGGTTCGCCCGCACCTTCCTGCTGGCCGCGATGCGTGTACGCGGTGCGGACGGGCAGGATCCGCACGGCCTGCTCGACTGGTACGCGTCCGGAGTGGCCGCCGGATCGGATCCCCGTGGCCGCCATCGGTGGCCGACCCTCGGCGAGCGGCGGCAGGCCCGGGTGGAGGCGGCGTCGCTGGCGATCGCGTTGCACGAGACCCGGCCGTGGCTGTGGGACCGGCTCGGCGACGACGTGAAGGCCAACGTCGTCGACTGGTTCACCCCGATCGTGGGCACGAGCGATTACGACAACAACTGGATCTGGTTCCAGAACATCGTCGAGGCGTTCCTGCGCAGTGTGGACGGACCGTGGTCGAAGGAGGACCTCGAGCGGAACCTCGCGACCCACGAGAGCTGGTACGTCGGCGGCGGCTGGTACTCCGACGGCGGTTCGGGCGACGACCGCCGCCAGAACTTCGACTACTACAGCGGCTGGGCGATGCACTTCTACCCGCTGTGGTTCAGCCGGATCACCGGTGAGGAACCGAGCCCGCAGTACCGGTCCCGTCTCTCGGAGTTCTTGGCCGACGTGCAGTACCTCGTGAGCCCGGACGGTCGGCCTCTGTTCCAGGGGCGGTCGCTGACCTATCGGTTCGCGATGCTGGCCCCATTCTGGATGGGCGCCCTGTTCGACGCCACTCCGCTGGAACCCGGCGTCACGCGGGGACTGGCCTCCTCCGTTCTCCAGCATTTCCTGGAAGCGGGTTCGGTGGACGCCGACGGGCTGCTGCCGATCGGCTGGCACGGGCCGTTCCCCCGGATCCGCCAGCAGTACACGGGACCGGGTTCGCCCTACTGGGCGAGCAAGGGGTTCGCCGGGCTGCTGTTGCCCCCGGACCATCCGGTGTGGACCGCGCCGGAGGTGGAGACACCGGTCGCCGCCGCGGACAAGGTCTTCGTGATACCTCAGGCCGGCTGGGTGGTCTCGGCGACCGCGGCCGACGGTGTGGTCCGGGTGGCCAACCACGGCAGCGATCATCTCGCCGATCGGCGCGCGGCCCTCGACGACCCGTTCTACCTCCGCCACGCGTACGCCACGCACGCCGCCCCGGATCTCAGTGCCGAAGCGATCCGTGGCCCGCTCGACTCCCACGTCGCTCTGCTGGACGATGCCGGGGAACCGTCGCATCGCGGCCGCATCGAACGCATCGGCCAGGGAGATCGATGGGCGGCGTCACACAGCCGGGCCATGTGGCTCGATCTGAGTCCCGCCGGCGGTCTCGCGGCCGGCTGGCATGCCGTCCGCACCGGACCGTGGCTGGCCACCGCGTCCGTGCTCCACGGCCCCACCGAAGTCCGGCTGGTACGCGTCGGCGACGGCACCGTCCAGCTGGCCGCCGGCGGGGAGGATCCCGAGGCGTACTGGCCGGTCGATCCCGGTCCGTGGCGGTTGCACCTGGGCGGCTGGGCGCTGGCCGGGGACTCGCTGGAGCATCGCCACGACGGCGGACAAGCCACGGTGACCAGGCCGGACGGATTCGTCAGCGAGGTTCGGGCCCTGCACGGATTCGACGAGGCCGGAATCACGTGCCGGCACGACGCCAACCCCTTCGGACCAGAGTCGGCGGTGCCCTGGCTACGTACGACCATCCCGGCGGAACCCGGCGCCCTGTACGCCGCGGCGGTGATCCTGCGTGGGCCGGGCACCACCCCGGCGCTGCCCACGATCGTGGCGACGCCGACCACCGCGGTCGAGGTCCGGTGGCCGGACGGCTCCGTCGACCTGGTGGAACTGACCTGAGTGTGCCGAAAGGAAAGCAATCCGCATCGCCTGACCGTCCGGGAGGACCGACGTGACGTCCCAGCGCAGAAGAATCCTGGCAAGTCTGACGGCGATGGTGTGTGTGGCCGCCTGGCAGCTCGTGCTGCCGTCCCCGGCGGCCGCGGACACCGTCACCGTCTCGGTGAACGGCTCCACCCTCGGGCGTACCTTCGAAGGAGTCGGAGCCGTGTTCAGCAACGGCATGACCCGGCTTCTGCAGGACTATCCCGCAGCCCAGCGTGACGACATCCTCGACTACCTGTTCAAGCCGGGCTTCGGCGCGGCACTGCAACACGTCAAGATCGAGATCGGTTCCGACGTCAACAGCTCGGCCGGAACCGAGCCCAGCCACACCCGGTCGTCGACCGAC
Organism: Hamadaea flava; assembly: GCF_024172085.1. Lineage (NCBI taxonomy): Bacteria > Bacillati > Actinomycetota > Actinomycetes > Micromonosporales > Micromonosporaceae > Hamadaea > Hamadaea flava. The sequence goes on from NZ_JAMZDZ010000001.1 coordinate 8,375,981, forward strand.
CTCGACGTCACCCGCGGCGCGGGACTCTGGCTCGCCCAGCAGGCCAAGCTGCGTAATCCCGCGATCACCCTCGACGCGCTGCGCTGGGGGACCCCGGCGTACGTCGACACCGACGCCGAGCGGTACCAGTACTACAAGTCCTTCCTCGACGGCGCGCAGAGCCAGTACGGCCTGACGTTCGACTACCTCGGGCCCGAGCGCAACGAGAACACCGTGACGGCCGACTGGGCGAGCACTGGCGCGGCCCGCAACTTCGTGGTCAACACGCTCCGACCCGGGCTGAACGCCGACGGCTACTCGAACGTCAAACTGACCGCCGCCGACAGCAACGTGAGCTGGTTCATCGCCGATCGAGTGGCTGCCGACCCGAGCCTGAAGGCGGCGTTGTACTCCCTCAACGCGCATTACAAACAGGACAGCACGACCACCGCGACCGGGCTCGGCATGCCGCTGTGGGACGGCGAGGATCTCGCCCCGTTCCGCGGCGACTGGGTGACCGGGCCGTTGGACACCGCGCAGCGCATCATCAAGTCGTACGCGGTGGGCCGGATGACCAAGTATGAGATGCACCCGGCCGTCGAGGCCGGCTATCCGAACACTCCGTTCAACTTCAAGAGCATCCTGGTCGCGCAGCATCCCTGGACCGGCCACTACGACGTGACGAGCGGGCTATGGGCGACCGCGCACTTCACCCAGTTCGCCAAGCCCGGCTGGCGCTACGTCGACAGCGCGACGACCTCCGACGACCGCGGCGGAGTCATGACGGTCAAGGACCCCGGCAGCAGCGACTGGAGCATCGTCCTGCTCAACACCAGCGCGGTCGCGCGTACCTACCAGGTGGCGCTCAGCGGCGGCATCACCGCGAGCACGCTGCACCATTGGCGCAGCACGGAGACCGCCAGCTTCGTGCAGCAGAGCAACGTGACGGTGTCTAGCGGCAGCTTCACCGTCACCGTTCCGCCGCACGCGATCTCGTCGTTGACGACCACGACGGGACAGCAGAAGGGCGTAGCCGCCGCGAGCAACCCGGTCGCCACGGACATGACGCTGCCGTACACCGATGACTTCGCGGCGTACAGCACCGGCAAGACGCCGAAGTACACGTCCGACCAGGGCGGCGCCTTCGAGATCGCGTCCGACGGCACCAACAAGGTGCTGAAGCAGGTCATCACGACGGCGACCAAACCGGTGGACTGGAAGTACCGCGCGACTCCGGAGCCGTTCACCCTGCTGGGCAGCCTCGACCTGCGCAACTACGAGGTCGAGGTCGACGGCAAACTCACCGGGACCAGCGGATACCTCCTCCTCGGCGGCCGGGTCAACCACACCGCCAAGAGCGCCGAACCGGCCGACGGCTACGACCTCAAGGTCAACGCCGACGGCAGCTGGGCGTTGCGCGTCGGCAGCGTCGGCAACACCATCACCAGCGGCACGATCGCCGGGTTCACCCCGACCGCCTGGCACACCCTGAAGCTTCGCTTCAACGGCACCAACATCAAGGCGTACGCGGACGGGGTGCTGCTGGCCGACGTCACCCACACCTCCTTCGCCAGCGGCCAGGTCGAACTGGGCAGCGGCTACCACGAGGCGATGTTCGACAACCTGGCGATCCGGTCCATCAGCGGGTCGCCGACGTCGGTCACCCGGTATTCGGACAACGACGCCCGCCTGCGCTACACCGGCACGTGGCTGGACGAGGACGGCAACTACGACACGTTCGAGCGCAGCACGACGGCGTCCCGGCATACCGACGACGAACTCACCTTCTCCTTCAACGGATCGACCGCCTCCTTGATCGGCACCCGGGACGCCGACGGCGGCCAGGCGGACGTCTACGTCGACGGCGTCCTGTCAGGAACCTTCGACACCTACGCCGCCACGCGGCAATACCGGCGGGCGATCTATCAGATCCCGGCCCTCACTGCCGGAGATCACACCGTCCGGCTCGTGGTGAAGGGAACGAAGCAGGCCGCGTCGATCGACACCCTGGTACGCGTGGACGCCGTCGAGACGACCGGTGGAACCGGCCTGAAGACGCCGACCGGGACGGCTCCAACCCGAACCGTCGTCCACGACACCTTCGACGCGTACCCGGACGGGACGGTGGGCCAGGGATTCCGGGTGCCGCCCGACATCCAGAAGCTGGACTGGGCGGAGGGATCACCATGCTCGGTGACGCCGACGCCGTCGGCCACGGACAAGAGCTTCACGTGCGTCGACACCAGCACGACCACGTCCGTCGAGACCTCGCGTGACCTGCCGCGTACCGCGTCGGGCACGGTGACGCTCAACTTCCGGTTCCAGCAGAACAACGCGGGATCGTGGACGCGCATGTTCGTGGGCTCCGGTGCGGACGACGCCATCGAGCTGTACGAAACCGGTGGTACGCAAGGGCTGGCCTTCCTGGACAGCGCCGGCGTCTACCACTCGCTCGGAGTGATCGCCGCGAACACGTGGTACGACGTCAAACTCGTGGTCGACGTGACGGCGAAGACGTTCGACGCGTACCTGAACAGCGCGCTGGTGCTCGACAACGCGGGGTACACCGACCCCGCGGTGGCGGACCTGTCGGTCGTCCGGTTCCGGACGGGCGCCTCCACCACGACGACGCTGGACCTCGACTACCTCAGCGCCGAGATCGGCTGAGCTCTGTGCCGAAACGCTGGGTCAGGTTTCTCCCTAACCTGACCCAGCGTCCAGGCCGACGGGTGGCTCAGCCTTCGGCGATGATCTCGGCGATGGCACGCTGACCCAGCGACGACATCGTCGGGTTGGACTCGCGGTAGTAGGCGACGCCGCCGACCCATGTCATCGCCCAGCCACGAGCCCGCGCCCAGGCGGCGTCGTCCAGGCCGGCCGCGTCCCGGAACCGTCGTCGTGAACGGGTGGGCAGACTGTTCCAGGCGACCGTGAGGTCATAGCTCGGGTCGCCGGCACCAGCGGCGCCGAAGTCGATCACGGCGGCGAGCCGCCCGTCGCGGATCAGCAGGTTGCCCGGCAGCAGATCGCTGTGCGCCCAAACCGGATCGCCCTGCCAGGCGGGCACGGCCAGCGCCTCGTCCCAGATCCGCAGAACTGCCGTCGCGTCGACCAGGCCGTCGGACTTGCCCGCCCATTCGCGTACGTAGTCGTCGCGGTCGGCCAGCGGACCGGTGCGGTAGCCACCCCGTGCTCCGGTGGGGTCGACCCCGCGCAGGGTGACCACGAAGGCCGCCAGGTCCTCGGCGAGCGCGTCTCCGTCGGCGTCGTCGACGCTCGGGTGATCACCGTCGACGTACCGGTAGACGGCCCACTGGTACGGATACCCGTCGTCGGGTTGTCCCAGCGCCAACTGCTCCGGTACGCGTACCGGCAGGTGTTGTGCCAGACGAGGCAGCCAGTCGCGCTCGAAGTACAGCTGCTCGATCGCGTTGTCCCGGCGTGGCAGCCGGACGAGCAGGTCGTCGCCGAGCCGGAAGAGCTGGTTCATCGTGCCGCTCAGCCCGATCCGGGTCACCGGCAGCTCGGCCCATTGCGGCAGTTGCGCCGTCAGCAGGCTGCGTACCAGTGCGGCATCGGCGAGGAACTCGTCGTCGTGCAGTCGTAACGAGGTCATCCCTCGGCCTTCCCCTTGTTCTGCTGCGGTGGTGTGTCACCGCCGTCGCGGTGGAGCCTACCGTCCATGATCACCGGCGGATGATGCCCTGGTCGGCGGCGGTCGCGACGGCCGCCGTACGCGAGTCGACGCCGAGCTTGGCGTACACACGGGCGAGATGGGATTTGACCGTGCCCTCGGTGAGGTGCAGCCGCCCGGCGATGGCCTGATTGGACAGACCGTCCGCGACGAGGGTGAGGACTTCGATCTCGCGCCGGGTCAGTGCCATGGCGGGGGAGCGCAGTCGGTGCAGCAGCCGATCGGCCACCGCCGGGGCCAACGTCGTACGCCCGGCCGCCGCGGTGCGGACAGCGGCGGCGAGGTCTTCGGGCGCGGCGTCCTTGAGCAGGTAGCCGCTCGCGCCCGCTTCGATCGCGGGTAGCGTGTCTGCGTCGGTGTCGTATGTGGTGACGATGACGACGCGAGGCCCGCCGGGTTGGGCGGTGATGGCGGCGGTCGCCTCCGCGCCGGTCATGCCCCGGCCGAACTGGAGGTCCATCAGGACCACGTCGACATCGCCTTCGCTGGCGCGGGCGACGGCGGCTTCCGCGGTCGCGGCCTCGGCCACGATCACCAGGTCCGGTTCGGTTTCCAGGACGGCGCGCAGGCCCGCCCGGACGACCGGATGATCGTCGGCCAGCAGCAGCCGGATGCTCTGGCCGGTCACGGCCGCTCACCGGGTCGCTGGGAGTCGGCCGGAGCGAGCGGCAGGTCGACGGCCAAGGCGGTGCCGCGTCCCGGCGTGGAGGTGATGGTGAACGTGCCGCCGAGGGCGTCGACCCGGGAGCGCATCGAGGTCAGCCCGAATCCGCCGGTGACCAGGCTGGGATCGAAGCCACGGCCGTTGTCGGTGATGTTCAGGGCGACATGGTGGCCGTCCTGGCGCAGGGCGACGTCGACGGCCGTGGCGTCGGCGTGCCGGACGGTGTTGGCCACCGCGGACTGCGCGATCCGCAGCAGGGCGACCTCATGGGCGGTCGGCAGCGCCACCGGAGCACCATCGAGGTGGAATCGGGCGGTGATCTTGTGCTGGCTGCCGGCCGTGGCACACAGTCGTTCCAGCGCAGCGGCGAGGGTCGCGTCGTCCAACGCGGGTGGGGCCAGCGCACGGACGAATCGGCGAGCCTCGCCGACGTTGTCGGCGGCGGCCTGGCGGGCCTGACCCAGATAGCGGGCCGCGTTGTCGGGCGCGTCGGGCAACGCCCGTTCGGCGGCGCGCAGCAGCAACTGGATGCTCGACAACCCTTGGGCCAGGGTGTCGTGGATCTCCCGGGCGAGCCGCTCGCGTTCGGCCAGCACTCCCGCGGTGTGCTCGGCGGCGGCCAGGTCGGCGCGGGTGGCCGTCAGCTCCTCGATCAGGCGGCGGCGCTGTTCGCTCTCGCGGTAGAGGGCTTGGTAGCCCCAGGCCACCGCGACCGCCACGGCCGCCCCGAGCACCGGCCCGATCACCATCGCCACGCTGAAGGAGCCCTGGTGGACGGCGTACCCGGTGACGGCCACGGCGGCGGTGACGGCGACGGCGATCAGACCAGCCCGACGGGGCAGCAGATGCAGTTGGAGGAAGTACAGCGGGAACGCCAGCCACACCGCGTCTTCGGTCAACACCAGCAGCAGCAGGCACAGGACGCCGAACCCGGCGAGCCAGCCGACGGCGGCCCGCCGCGATCGGCGAGTTCGCAGCAACAAGGGGCCGGCGGCGTACCCGGCGGCACAGGCGACGGCGACCGCGACGGTGGCTGCGGCGTGCGTACCGTCGGCGACAGCCCGGCCGGCCGCCACCACGAGCAGGCCGAAGACCAGCAGGTGCAGGCACCACGCCAAGATCCCCTTGGTGGGCGTCAGCGGGCGGGTTTCGGCGTTCATGGTGCTACCAGCGTAGACAGCGCAGCGGAGGGGCGGCTGTATCGAAAGTTAGAACCGGCCTGCCGTCTTTCGGCTCGCCGATTGCGGTCCTCCGCCAGACGCGGAGGCGTACGCCCGAAGAGCACCGTGGAGATCGATCGCATCGGCAGACGGAGAGGGCGGTTACCACGTGTTTGTGGCCTGGAGAGACCTGAGGTTCGCCAAGGGGCGTTTCGTCCTGATCGGCCTGGTCATCGTGTTGATCACCCTGTTGGTGGAGCTGCTGTCCGGGCTGACCGCCGGGCTGGGCCGGCAGAACGTCTCCGCGATCACCGGACTGCCTGCCGACAAGATCGTCTTCAATGCTCCGGCAGCCGGTCAGAGCGTGTCTTACACCGATTCCACCGTCACCGAGTCCCAGTGGCAGAAGTGGGCCGACGCGCCGGGCGTACGCAGTGCGCAGCCGCTGGGCATCACGACCACGAAGGCGGAGGCGGGTGACCACAGCGTGGGAGTGTCGGTGTTCGGGGTCGCACCCGGCTCGTCGCTCGCGCCGGATGGCGACAAGATCAGCGACCGCACGGCGGTGCTGTCGGTCCCGGCTGCCGCCGATCTCGGTGTCGCGGCCGGCGACACGTTCATGCTCGCCGGGCAGACCGTCACGGTCGCGGCCGTCAGTGGCGACGCCTCGTTCAGCCACACCCCGGTGGTGTGGGTCAGCCTGACCCGGTGGCAGCAGACCGCGCCGCCGTCCGAATCCCCCGGTACGCCGACTGCGACGGTCATCGCGGTGACCGCCGACGGCGATGCCGACCTCGCGGCGATCGACAAGGCGGCCGGCACCGCGACCGTTACGAAGGACGACTCGTTGTCCGCCATCGGCTCCTACACCTCCGAGAACGGATCGCTGCAACTCATGCGTGGCTTCCTGTTCGTCATCTCCGCCCTGGTCATCGGCGCGTTCTTCACCGTGTGGACCATCCAGCGCAGCGGCGACGTCGCGATCCTCAAGGCGTTGGGCGCCCCGACGCGACGACTACTGGGTGACGCGCTCGGCCAAGCCGTCGTGTTGCTCGGCCTCGGGACGCTGCTCGGCACCGGCCTCGCGGCGGGGTTCGGCGCGCTGATCGCCGGGACGGCGATTCCCTTCCAGCTCAGCGCCGGGACGGTCCTGTTCCCAGCCGCCGTCATGATCGCGCTCGGCGCGGTCGGCGCGGCGCTGCCCCTGCGCCGCATCGCCACCGTCGACCCACTGATCGCCCTGGGGAGTGCCCGATGAGCCTGAGCCTGACCGACATCACACTGACCTACCCGGACGGCGACGGCCGGTTGACCGCGCTCGACACGGTGAGCCTCCACGTGCCCAAGGGCACGCTCACCGCCGTCGTCGGCCCCTCCGGCTCCGGCAAGTCCAGCCTGCTCGCGGTGGCCGCCACCCTGATCACCCCGGACGCGGGCACGGTCGTCATCGACGGCGCCACCACAACCGGGCTGTCCCGGGTTCAGCTGACCGACCTGCGCCGCCGTCAGATCGGCATCGTGTTCCAGCAGCCCAATCTGCTGCCGTCGCTGACCGCCGCCGAGCAGCTGCAGGTGATGGCGACGATCGACGGCCGGTCGCCGGGTTCGGCCCGTCGCCGGGCGGCCGAACTGCTGGACGCGGTCGGCCTGACCGCCGAAGCCGGGCGGCGTCCGCATCAGCTGTCCGGCGGGCAACGTCAGCGGGTCAACATCGCCCGGGCGCTCATGAACGACCCGACGGTGCTGCTGGTCGACGAGCCCACCAGCGCCTTGGATCACGATCGGGGCGCGGCCGTCATCGACCTGATCGTCCGCTTGACCCGGCAACGGGCCACCGCGACGGTCCTGGTGACGCACGACGCCGCGCATCTGTCCACTGCCGACCAGGTGGCCGAGGTACGCGACGGGCGGCTCACCCTTCCCTCGATCGCGAGATAGCAGAACGGCGGCCAGCCCATGGGGTCCCGACGCCGTGGCGACACCATGGGCTAGCCGCCGGCCGGTCAGCCGATGGACACCGTCGAGAAGTCCGGCCGGCCGTTGACGGGCATCTCGAAGCCCTTCACGGCGGAGCGGACCACGTAGTTGTTCTTCAGGTCGACCGGGAAGATCCCGACCGCGTCGTCCCACAGGATCTTGTCGGCCTGTGCGTACAGGGTCTTGCGTTCGTTCTGGTCCAACGACGCCCGCGCCTGGGCCAGGATCGCGTCCAGATCCTTGTTGCAGTAACCCATCCGCTTGGCGGTGCAGGTGTACAGCCGGTTGAGGGTGAAGTCGGCGTCACCCGTGCCGGTCGTGTTGGTCTGCAGGTTCAGGTCCCACTTCAGCGCGCCGAAGTCCTTGAGCCAGGTGGCGCGCTCCTTCTCCAGCGGCTCCACCTTGATCCCGGCCTTGGCCCACTGGGAGATGAACGCCTGGGCCATCGCCCGGATGTTGGGCCCGCCTTCGAGCGGCCACTGCATCGACACGCTGATGCCGCCGGGGTAGCCGGCCTCGGCGAGCAGTTGCTTGGCCTTGTCCGGGTCGTACGCGTACGGGGTGAGCTGGGTCGAGCCGAACACAGATTGGGTCACCGGCGACTGCGCCACCGTGCCGAGGTCTCCGAACAGGCCCGCGACGACGCTCTTGATGTCGAGAGAGTGGAGCAGCGCCTGGCGTACCTTCAGGTTGTCGAAGGGCTTGTTGTTCTGGTTGAACCAGATGAAGTAGTAGTTGAAGCTGGGACCGGTGCCGTAGCTGGCGCCGTCCGTGCCCTGGACCTCCGAGACCTGGTCCGGCGGGATGGCCGTGAGGACGTCGACCTCGTTGTTGTCGAGCGCGGTGATGCGCGCGGCGATCTCGGGCATGTCCAAGATCTCCAGCCGGGCGACCTTGGCCTTGTCACCCCAGTAGCCGTCGTTGCGCGACAGGACCACCTTCTCGTCGGGGTTGAACGAGTCGACCTTGAACGGCCCGGTGCCGACCGGCTTCTGCCAGTACGCGTCCGTGCCGACCTTGTCCCCCTGGCCGATGAAGACCAGTGACAGGGTGCTGGGCAGGGTGCCCAGCGGGGCCGAGGTGTGGAAGGTGACGGTGTGGTCGTCCGTCGCGTCGACGGCGGTGATGGACGCGAGCAGCGGGTTGAGCGAGCCTTTGAGACCGATGAGGCGTTGGACGGACAGCTTGACGTCCTTGGCGGTGAACGGCGTGCCGTCGCTGAACGTGACCCCTTCGCGCAGGTGGAAGACCCACGTGCCGGTGTCCGGCGTCTCCCACTTGGTGGCCAGCTTGGGCGCGGGCTGGCCGTCCTTCATCACGGTGAGGGTCTCCAGCGCCTGCTGGACGGTGGTCTGCACGGCCTCCTCGGCCGGGTACTGCTGGACGTCCAGCGACACCGGGAACAGCTGCGGGGCGAATCGCAGCACCTGGTTGTCGCCGCCGGTGTCGTCGGCGGAGCTGCAGGCCGCGAGGGCTACCACGAGCGCGGCGGCGGCGAGGCAGCTGACGGCTCTGGCCCGGGCTTTGGCTCTGGCGAGCATGGGCGTGTCCTCTCTAGGGGTGGGTCACGAGAAGCTCTTGGGGTGGGTCGCGGGACGGTCTAGGGCTGGGTCGCGGGGAGGGTGAAGGTCGCGACGACGGGCTTGTGGTCCGACGGGGCGTTGCCGCCGGAGAAGAACTCGACGACTTCGCTCGTACGCGTGGCGAGCGGTCCCCGCGCGAAGATCCAGTCGATCGCCTTGGCCGGCGACCCGAGCGGCGACAGCCGGGTGCCTCTGGTCGTCGTGAAAGGCATGGGCTCGACGGGATGGGTGACGGGGGAGGTGCGGCCGAGGGCGGTGAACGAGTCGAGGAAACCCGCGTTGCCCAGCGCCCACAGCGGTGCGCCGATGTCGTTGATGTCGACGGTGAACAGGCAGGGACCGTCCCCGGCCAGTTCGCCGAGGGCGTCGGCGACCCGCTCGGCCTGCGGGGCGCGCCGGTTGACGCCGTCAGCTTGTTCGTCCGCGTGCCCTGGCCAGGTCAGGTGCGCGGTGGAGAAGAGGAGCGGTGGCGCGCCGTCGGCCGCGGGCTGGAGGCGTACCCAGAACAGGCGGGCGTCGGGGGACAGGATGCCCACGTCCTGGGTGCCGTGATCGAGCAGGCTGAACAGGTCGCGGCGCCACCAGAGGTTGCTCTGCGTCCCCCAGCCGGGGAAGTCGTCGTGCACTCGGTCGTGGCCGGGCATCGCCGCGTCGAGCAGGTCCCGCGACCGGGGCTGCAACTCCTGGGTGGCGAGCAGATCCGGTGGGCGGGTGGTGAACAGGTCGGTCAGGGCCGGTTCCCGTTCGGTGAGGTGATGGGCGCCCCACAGGTTGTAGGTCATGGTCACGAAGGTGAAGGACCCGGTGAGCATGCTCGTCCTCTCTGCGTTGGGTCTGGTGCCGTGCTGCTTCAGTCGGCCCGGGTGCTGCGGGCCTCACGGGCGGTCGGCGAGTTGTACTCGGCCAACCGGCTCCGCCCGGCGGCGTAAGCGATCACCGTCAGCGAGGTGTTCACCGGCGGCGCCAGGTCGTGGTGGCCGGGAACGGGCAGGCTCAGGGCCGCCGCGGCGGCGACCCGGATCGCACCGCCGTGGGTGAACAGGACGACCGTCGCGCCGTCGCCCGCGCGGTCCGCGGCCTCGGTCAGCGCCGCCCACACCCGCTCGCGTACCTCGGCGAACGTCTCGCCGCCGCCACGGCGTACGTCGACGCCTTCGGCGGCCGTCGCGACATCCGCCGGATGGTCGGCTGCGACGTCGGTGAAGGTCCGGCCGGTCCAGCTGCCGACGTCCACCTCGCGCAGCCGGGGGTCCACGAGCACATTCCGCGTGTACGCGTACGCGGTGTCCCGGGCTCGGGGCAGGTCGCTGGTGACCACCAGGTCGGCCTCGCCGAACCGGCGGCGCAGCTCGATCGCGGCGACCGCGGCCTGCTCGATCCCGGCCGGGGTGAGGCCGGAGTCGGCCTGGCCCTGATAACGCTCCTCGACGTTCCAGTGCGACTCGCCGTGCCGGACGAGGACGAGGCGTACGCCGCTCATGCGATCACCTCCTGGGTAGCCGGGGCGGGTTCGGGGAAGTGGCAGGCGGCCGGGTGTTCGCCGATGCGTTCGATCAGCGCCGGTTCCTCGGTGGCGCAGAGTTCCTGCGCCTTCCAGCAGCGGGTGCGGAACCGGCAGCCGGACGGCGGGTCGACCGGGGACGGGATGTCGCCGGTGAGCAGGATCTGCTCCGGCCGGGTCGCGGCCCAGGGCCGGGCGACCGGGACGGCCGACAACAACGCCTGCGTATACGGGTGCACGGGGGCGGCGAAGATCTGGTCGGCCGCCCCGATCTCGACGACTTTGCCGAGGTACATCACCGCCACCTGGTCGCTGATGTGGCGTACCACCGACAGGTCGTGGGCGATGAACAGGTAGCTCAGGCCGAGGTCGGTCTGCAGGTCCACGAGCAGGTTCAGCACCTGCGCCTGCACCGATACATCCAATGCGGACACTGCTTCGTCGCAGACCACCAGGCGCGGTCGCAACGCCAATGCGCGGGCGATGCCGACGCGCTGGCGCTGGCCGCCGGAGAACTGGTGCGGATACCGATCGGCGTGATCGGGGTTCAACCCGACTCGTTCCAGCAGATCGCGTACCTCGGTGCGCCAGCGGTCGCGGGGGACGACGCCGGGGTTGATGCGCCACGCCTCGCTGATGATCTCCTCGACCGTCAGGCGTGGGTTCAGCGACGCGTACGGGTCCTGGAAGATCATCTGGATCTGGCGGCGGATCTCGCGCAGTTCGCCGGCGGGCAGGGTGACCAGGTCGCGCCCGTCGAACCGGACTTCGCCGGACGCCGGTCGTTCCAGACCGATGACGGTCCGGGCGAGCGTCGTCTTGCCGGAGCCGGACTCGCCGACCAGGCCGAGGGTCTGCCCGGCGGGCAGCTCGAACGAGACTCCGGAGACGGCTTGGACGCTGCCCACGCGGCGGCGCAGCAGGGCTGAGCGGATCGGGAAGCTTGTGTGCAGGTCATGCACCGCCAGCAGCGGGGACGCCATCACCGATCACCTCCTTCGCGTGGTGGCAGGCGGACAGATGGGTGTCTTCGGGTGTGGTGGCGGTGGCCAGCTCGGGCCGGTCGGTGCTGCAGACGTCGGTCGCGTACGCACACCGCGGGTGGAAGGCGCAGCCGGTAGGCAGCCGGGTCAGATCCGGTGGGGCGCCGGGGATGGGCACCAGCCGTTGCCGGGGGCCGTCGAGTTCGGGGATCGACGCCATCAGACCCCGGGTGTAGGGGTGCGCCACGGTTTCGTAGACCTGGCGCAGCTTCCCGGTCTCCACGACCCGGCCGGCGTACATCAGCATGACCCGGTCGGCGACCCCGGCGACGACGCCGAGATCGTGGCTGATGAGGATCATCGCCATCCGCTGCTCGGCCTTCAGCTCGGCCAGCAACGCCATGATCTGCGCCTGCACGGTGACGTCCAGGGCGGTGGTGGGCTCGTCGGCGATGAGGATGCGGGGCCGCAACGCCAGCGCCATGGCGATCATGACTCGTTGACGCATGCCACCGGAGAACTGATGCGGGTAGTCGTCGACCCGCCCGGCCGCGCCCGGGATGCCGACGCGGTCCATCAGCTCGATGGCCTTGCGCCGGGCGTCGGCCCGCGACGCGCCCTCGCGGCGGCGGAACAGCTCACCGATCTGGGCGCCGACGCGGAACACCGGGTTCAGCGAGCTGAGCGGGTCTTGGAAGACCATCGCCAGCTCGGTCCCGTTGAGCCGGCGGTTCTCCTTCGGCGTACGCGTCAGCAGATCGGCGCCGTCGTAGCGGATGCTGCCGCCGGTGATCCGGCCGGCGGGGCGGGGCACGAGCCCCATCAGCGCCTGCGCGGTGACGCTCTTGCCGCTGCCGGTCTCGCCGAGCACGGCCAGCGTCTCGCCCTCGGCGAGGTCGAAGCCGACGCTGTCCACGGCGGTGATGACACCGGCGCGCGTACGGAATTGGACGGTCAGGTCCCGCACCTGTAGCAGCGACTCCATCACAGGCTCCTCAGGCGGGGGTCGAAGCGGTCGCGCAGCGCGTCGCCGAGGACGCCGAAGCTGATGACGAGCAGGGCCAGGCCGATGCCCGGGATGGTGGAGATCCACCAGGCGTTGGACAGGTAGTCGCGGCCGTGCGCGATGGTCACGCCCCAGCTCGGGGTGCTGGCCGGGCTGCCGAGCCCGAGGAACGACAGCGACGCCTCGGCGAGGATGACGTGTCCCAGTTCGACGGTGGCGACGACGAGGATGGGCGCCGCCGCCGACGGCAGGATGCTGCGGGTGATCAGATGCCAGGTACGCGCGCCCAGCGTCCGGGTGGCGTCGACGAAGTCGCGGCGCTGGATGGCCAGCACCTGGCTCCGGGTGACCCGGGCGAAGGTGACCCAGTTGGAGATCGCCAGCACGATGACGACGTTGACCACGCTCGGGCCGAGTATCGCCGCGATGAACACCGCGAGCAGCAGGGACGGGAAGGTGAGCTGCACGTCGGCCAGTCGCATCAGGACGGCGTCGAGCCAGCCGCCGAAGTATCCGGCCACGACCCCGGCGGCGATGCCGATGAGTCCGGCCAGTACCAGCGTCGCCAGGCCGACCGTGATGGACACCCGGGCGCCCTGGAGCATCTGGGCGAAGATGTCCTGGCCGACCTGATCGGTGCCGAAGATCGCCACGCTGCCATCGGGCAGCCGGGTGCCGGGCGGCTTCAGGCGTACGCCGAGGTCGGTGGCGACCGGGTCGTAGTGCAGCAGGATCGGGCCGACGACGGCGGCGATCACGTAGAGGGCGATGACGGTCAGGGCGCCGATGATGCGGGGCCGGCCGAGTTTCGTCCGGGCCTTGGGCGCTGCGGCCGGCTCCGGGGGCTTGGATCCCGGCTGCCGCGGCAGCGAGGCGCGGTCCGTGGTGGTTTCCATGGTCACCGTCCCAGTCGGATGCGCGGGTCGAGGTAGCCGTACAGCACGTCGACGATCAGGTTGATGAGGACGAAGCCGCCGGCGATCAGCAGGATCGCGGCCTGCACGACGTTGTAGTCACGGGCGGAGATCGAGTCGATCAGCAGCCGTCCCACGCCGGGCCACGCGAAGACGGTCTCGACGATCACCGCGCCGCCCAGCAGCTTGCCGAACTCCAGACCGGCGACGGTCACGATGGGGATCAGCGCGTTGCGGATGGCGTGCGGGAAGATGACGACCCGTTCGGACAGGCCCTTGGCCCGTGCGGTCTGGATGTAGTTCTCGTGGACCACGTCGAGCAGGCCGCTGCGAGTCAGCCGGATGAGGATCGCCACGAACGGCAGGGCGAGCGTGATGCCGGGCAGGATCATCCGGTCGAGCCCGCCCTGGCCGCCGCTGGCCAGCCAGTGCAGCTGCCGGGCGAAGACGAGGATGAACACGATGCCGATCCAGAACGACGGCATCGACTGCGATAGCAGCGCGAACACCGACACCACCCGGTCGGCGAACCGGTTGACCCGCAGGGCGGCCACCACGCCGAGGGAGATGCCGAGCACCAGCCCGATGACCATCGCGACGGCGGCCAGCTGCAGGGTGGCCGGGAACCGGTCCAGCACCAGGCCCATCGCGTCGCGGTGATAGCGGTAGGAGTCGCCGAAGTCCAAGGTGGCCACGTCGGCGAGGTACTTGCCGTACTGCACGACGAGCGGGCGGTCGAGGCCCATCTGCTCGCGGAGCTGCGCCAGTTCGTCCTGGGTGGCGTCGGAGCCCAGGATCAGCTGGGCCGGATCGCCGGGGACCAGGCGCAGCACCAGGAAGACGACGGTGACCGCGCCCCAGAGGACGAAGACGGCGAACAGCAGGCGGCGCACCAGGTACGCCGTCATGAGGGGACCGATCGGGATCGGCCGGGGGGTGTCGACATCGCAGGCACTCCAGCTGGGGCCACGCCGGGGGTGCGTGGCATCGAGGGATTCCGGGAGTCGGGAGGGGAGCGGGGGCTCCAGGCAGTGGTACGCCGGCCGTCGGGCCGACCGAATCCGCGGCACGCGCACGGCGTCTCAGTGGCGTTACATTAACGTTAATGTGACTGCCGCCCGATGCTAGGCGGCGCAACATCAGTCGTCAAGAGCATGTTTCGGTGCCTTGACACTCGGCGAACATTAACGTTAACGTTCCGGCCACGACGCCGCCCAACCCCTTTTCAGGAGCGTGGCATGACCACATCGGAGCGGCCGGACACGGCCGCCGCCCTTCGCGACGCGATCGTCTCGGCCGACCCCCGGCTGTCGAAGTTCTCCCCACTTCGCCGGATCCTCGTCCACGACGACTTCAACACCGGTACGCACGGCTGGACCGAGCTGATCGGCAACTACAACGGAGTCGGTGACCTGTCCACAGTCGACGACCACATGCGAGACTTCCGTCCGCCGCAGCTGTCGAACTGCACGTTCTTCGACACCGGCACACACGGCGCCATGAGCGGTTCGTACGCGCTCAAGCTGGCGACCCGCCCGTACACCGGGCACACCGCGACCGCCATCCGGCGGCTGACCATGAGCGGCCGTGGCCTGCTGCAGATCGAGGCGTACCTGACGTTCAAGTCGGAGGCGACCCTCGGCGGCGAGGGCCAGGACCAGTTCGGCGACGTGACCTGGGACGGCAACCTGCATCCGTCGGAGGCCCAGTTCGGCTGCTTCACCGTGGCGACCGACCTCTGTGGCGACGGCGGCCTGCGCTACCACACCGTGGCCCGCTACCTGAACACCACATTGGACAACAACCTCGCCCGGCAATGGGTGTACCCGACCGTTCCCGAGCCCACCCCGCGCGAACATCTCGAAGGCAAGATCAAACTCGCGTACGCCGCGGACTTCACCGCACCGAACCCGGAGGACTGGAAGCCGTTCGGCGAGCCGCAGGAGCTCTGCTACAACGAGGTGCCGACCAAGGTCAACTGGCACTACCTGCGCTGGGTGATCGACACCTCCGCGCGGCGCAACGTCGAACTGCAGTTCAACGACCGGATCTACGACATGTCCGCGCTGCCGGTTCCGCCCTACGAGGAGCGCTACGACTCCTTGGAGAACCTGCTGAACTTCTACTTCTCGGTGCGGACCCACTCCGGCGTCCGCAACTTCCTCTTCCTGGATTCCGTACTCATCTCCACGGAGTGGTGACGCCATGCGGCAGGCATTGACAGCGGTCCTGGAACGGGACACCACGTTCACCGGCGACTTCGCCACCGAGCCCTACGAGGCCGCCTGGGCGGGTGAGGCGCGCTGGTTCGTCAACGCGCTCGGCGTGTCGTCGGGCGCCGTCGTCCGGATGGTCACCCAGATCTCACCCGACGGTCTGACCTGGTGTGACCTGGACGGAGCGGAGCACGAGATCGCCGGTCCCGGTCTGGTAGCCTGGCCGGTCAGCCATTTCGGTCAATGGCTGCGGATGCGGGGGACCGTGACGGGCGACGATCCGTCCGCGACCTTGCGCATCTATCTCACGGCGAAGAGCTGAGCGACCGGCACCGGCGTACGAGCAAGAGAAAGGCACGCGGATGGCAGAGCCCCGCCGGCACACGCTGCGGGACATCGCCGCGACGTTGAACCTCTCGGTCAACACCGTCTCGCGCGCCCTTTCCGGCAAGGACGGCATCAGCGACAGCACCAGGGCGTTGGTCCAGGCCGAGGCCGAACGGGTCGGCTACGTCCCCAACGCCCTGGCGCGGTCCCTCGTCCTGGGCTCGGCCACCACCATCGGGCTGGTCATCACCAACCCGTCCAACCCGTTCTACGCCCAGCTGATCTCCACTGTCGAGGTACGCGCCCGCCGGCACGACTATTCGCTGCTGCTCGTCGTGACCGACGAGTCGGCCGACAACGAGATGCGGGCCGCCGAGTCGCTGCTGCGGTCCTCGGTCAGCGGCGCGATCGTCGTCCCGGTCCAGGTCAGCGCCGATCCCTGGCGACGGCTCGGCGCGGCGGGCGTACCCACCGTCCTGCTCAACCGGGATCTGCCGGAACTCGGCTTCCGCTTCGTCGGGACCGACAACGAGCTGGGCGGCTATCGGGCCACCGCGCACGCGGTCCTGCGTGGTGCGCGGTCGATCGTCGTGCTCGAGGAAGACCTGCCGATCACGACGATCGCGCACCGCATCGCCGGGTTCCGCCGGGCGATGACCGAAGCCGGACTGCCGATGCCGCGCGGCAGCGTCATCTCCGTCCCCACCCCCCGCTACGACCAGGCCGCTCTGCCGTGGCAGGCCGAACAGGCGTACCAGGTGGCTCGCAAGCTGCTGCGGCGCGCCAAACTGCCGGACGCCGTCATCGTCGGCAACGACTACTTCGCGCTCGGCCTCTACCGCGCGCTCGAGGAGCACGGGCTCACCGTCCCGGACGACATGATGGTGATCGGCTTCGGCGACTACCCGTTCGCCGGGTTCCTGTCACCCGCGCTGACCACCGTCCGGCTGCCCGCCGAGCAGGTCGGCACCATCGCCGTCGACCTGCTCGTCGAGGAGATCACCGGCGCGCACAGCGGACGCCCGCTCAAGCAGCTCATCGCGCCGGAGCTGGTCGAGCGGGCGTCCACCGCCCGTGCGGTCCGCGGCCTCGCGGCACTCAGCAGATGAAGGCGCTCAGCAGATGAAGGCGCTCAGCAGATGAAGGCGCTCAGCAGGTGAAGGCGCTCAGTAGGTGATGAAGCCGTAGAGCGCCTTGTGGTTGGACTTGGTCGAGGTCACGGTGTGCCCGACCGGCGACGACTGCACCGTACCCCGGACGAACAGGTAGTCGATCTTGCTCGATCCGTTGGTCGCGCCGGTGCCGTACCCGGTCATCCCGTAGCCGCTCATGGTGCTCGCCGGAATCCCGGTGCGGTTCGCGTCGATGCCGACGATCCGGATCGTCGAGGCGTGCAGCAGCGTGATCGCGTCCGCCCCGAGGTGAATGCCCGTGCCGCCGAGGCCCGTGTCGCCGTCGCCCGCGCAGGCGTTCTGCCGGTTCTCCTGCGGCAGGTGCATCGTGGCCACGAAAACGCTGGTTCCCGTGTCCTTCAGGGTGAATCGCGCGGCGATCGCACTCGTGCGCTTCCACTTGTACGCGTAGGTGCTGCCGTCGTCGGCGTTCGGCGGCTTGTAGAGCGTGCACCCGGCCCCACCGGCGTACGCCGTGCCGGGCTTCAGCCAGCCGGCGCTCCAGTACTTGGACACATCCGTCAGCGTGAGCCGCGCCGAGTTGTAGACGATGGCGTTGGTCTGCTTCTTCTTCAGATCGCCCAGCGACTGGTCGCTGCAGTTGTGCGTGGAACCCCACGGCTCCGGGTCGTCCCAGACCACGATCGCCTTGAACGTGCCCGCCGCGAGCCCGAACTTGGCCGACAGCTGATCGGCGTACGCGCTGGCCTGGCCGGTGCCGCGCACCTGCTGAACGATCAGGACGTCGGGAGCCTTCACCCCGCTGGTGCCGGTCTGCCCGGCGTCGTCGACGAGCATCGAGGTGAGCTGGTCGGGGCCGGAGATCCGGGTGCACGACCCGTCCGCGTTGTTGACCACCAGGTTCTCGATGTTGTTGTTGTAGACCCGTAGGACGCGGTCGGCCGCGTGCGCCGGGACCGGGTACGCGAACGTGACGGCCAGCGCGGCGGCCGCGACCGCGAGCCGGACCGGAGCAGAAGCGGACATGCGGCCATCGTGCTCCCAGTGTCTACAACGGAGCTACAGCCCGGCCACACTCCGGCACGCACACCATCACTGCGTCAGCGGCAGTTCCGCGGCCTGGACCAATGCGGACACCGGCGGCAGCAGCTGTCGGGTGGCGTCGGACAGCTGATCCACCATCAGCGAAAGGCCGACGAGGTTCGCGCCCAGCGCTCGGGCGAGGTCACGCACCGCGAGGGCCTGGCTGCCGGTTTCGGCCCAGTCGTCGACGAGGACAGCGATGTCGTCCGGGCCGAGGCTGTCGCGCCGCAGAAGCAGCTCGTGACGATTGCCGCGGTAGTCAGGCCCGGTGGCGGCGGTCAGCTTCGGACCGGGG
Source organism: Hamadaea flava (assembly GCF_024172085.1). Taxonomy (NCBI): domain Bacteria; kingdom Bacillati; phylum Actinomycetota; class Actinomycetes; order Micromonosporales; family Micromonosporaceae; genus Hamadaea; species Hamadaea flava. Next base: position 8,394,496 of record NZ_JAMZDZ010000001.1, read on the forward strand.
AACAACGCCCCGGGCTTGCGTACGGCGACAAACCCGGCGCCCAACTCGACGGCGACGGCCGCTCCCAGAAGGAAGCCGCGCGACTCGACCCCGAGCACCGCGGTCACACCGCGGTCGCGGAAGGGCGCCGCCAGTCCGCCTACCACGGCTGCCAGAGCTGCCGGGTCGCGAAACACCCGCCACATGTCGGCGTGCCCGTCCTGCCATCGGAAGTGCTCCAGCAACGCTCGGCGCGCCGCCGCCACCGCAGACCCGTCCACGACCAGATCATGACTGCCTGCCGGAGACTTCGTCCACCGGATTCTGAGCCCATGTGTCCAGCGCTCCATGGGGTGTAGAGGGGGCCGGGCGGGGTAGTTTTGGCTGGTCGGACACGTCACACCGGTTCGGAGGTGGGTTCGATGCAAAGCCGCGCCAAGATCATGGGACACGCGGTTCATCCGCTTCTCATCGTGTTCCCGCTCGGACTGCTGAGCACGGCTGTCATTTTCGACATCATCTATCTGTTCAGTGATCGACCCAGCTTCGCGCTCGCCGCGGCGTACGCGATGGCCGGAGGCATCGTCGGCGGACTGATCGCGGCGGTGTTCGGGCTGATCGACTGGACCGGCATCGAGTCCGGCACCCGGGCGAAGCGGATCGGGGCGGTCCACGGGCTCGGCAACGTTCTGGTGGTCGCCTTGTTCGCGGTGAGCTGGCTGCTGCGTACCGGTGGCGACCAGTGGCAGCCGGGTGTATTGGCAATGGTGTTCAGCTTCGCCGGACTCGCCTTGGCCGGATTCACCGGCTGGCTCGGCGGGGAGCTGGTCGAGCGGCTCGGCGTCGGGGTCGACGAGGGCGCGAACGCCGACTCGCCGAGCTCCCTCTCACACATGCCGGCTGGGCACACGCCCGCCCACGTACGCCACTGATCTGTCGGTGGCCGCTGCGATGATGGGCTCATGGCGTACGACAAGGATCTGGCCGAACGCGTCCGCGAATTCGCGCAGAGTGAGCCGGGCTGGTCGGAGAAACGGATGTTCGGCGGCCTGGCCACGCTCGTGGACGGCAAGCTGGCGCTGGCCGTGAGTACGCACGGCGGCCTGCTCGTCAACGTGGCCGGTGACCAGGCCGAGGCGGCGCTCGCCGAGCCCGGGACTGAGGTCGCCGTGATGGGCGGGCGGGAGATGCGCGGCTGGGTTCGGGTGGACTCCTCAGTCTGCGCGGACGACGCCGCCCTCGAACGATGGGTGCGTCGCGGACTCGTCGCCGCGCGCGCCCGGAAGGCGTCGCGGCGATAGGGCGCCGGACACAGTCGCTTGGCGGTGGGACGGCCGGATCTGGTAGCGTGCACCAGGCCGTGAGTCAACTAAGGAGGTGAGCCCCCATGAACACTGCATCCATGCGGGTGCTCCCCCAACCGTCACGGTCGGGCGACTGACATAGGTGTCGCCGGGAGCGCTTGCGATCAGGCGTCTCCGAAAGGACGAACCTATGTACCCAACGCATTTCGCCCGCAATGCCGGCGAACCCACAGCGCAGATCATGCGGATCTCCGACCGGCACTGGCATGCCTTGGCGGACGACGAGGTCGTGGGCCGGGGCGAAGCCTCGCCGAGACCCGACGGGCGGCTCTTCCTCAGCATCGACGCGTGGCACGACGCGGTCTTCGATCAGCTCGCCCAGGCGATGCTCGCCGGCCTGCCGAAGCCGCTCTTCACGATCGTCGACGAGACCGACCACGCTCTGAGAGCCCAGTGGGACCGGGCCGGCTTTTCGACCGGCCGTCGCGAATGGGAACTTCTGCTGCCCAGTGGGCCGCATCACGCCACGCCGCCGCCGGAGGTGAAGATCATCGGCGTCGGGCGGGCGGAGCGGGACCCGCTGCGCGAGCTGGACCGGGCGATCCGAGCCGAGGTGGAAGCGAGTGCCGGCTGGCACACGATGCCGGCCGAGGTCCTGGTCCGGCTGGACGATGCGACGGTCGTGGACCCGGCGAAGTACGCGGTGGCCGCGCAGGCCGATCGGTACGTCGGACTGATCCGACTGGCGCAGATTCCCCGGCAGCCGCGGATCGGCCTGATCGCCGTACGCGCCGACCAGCAACGGCGGGGCATCGCCCGGGCGCTGCTGGCCCACGTGCTGGATTCGCTGCACCGCGTCGGCATCCATTCCGCAAGTGCCGAGGTCGATGACCGCAATCTCGCCGCGATGACGTTGTTCGAGAGCCTCGGGGCCACTCGGGTCGGCCGCAACCTCGAGCTGGTGTGCCGCTGACGACGACAGCTCCACCGCCCTGCACATGCCCCTGCACCACTACCGACAGGAGAGTCGATCATGCCTAGAGTAGCCAAAGGCATCGAAATGGAAGGCGTAGTCCTCGAGTGTCTGCGCAACGCGAACTTCACCGTGGAACTGAGCAACGGGCACAAGGTCCTGGCGCACATCAGCGGGAAGATCCGCAAGAACTACATCAAGATCCTGCCGTTCGACCGGGTGCTCGTCGAGCTGAGCCCGTATGACCTCAGCCGAGGCCGGATCCTGTTCCGCTACCGCAACTAGTAGCGGGCCCGATAACGGTCGTACTCGTCGTCGTCCTCCTCGTCTTCGTCGTCGTTGCGACGGCGAAGAACCAGCCAGAGGAGTAGACCACCGACGACGACCAACGCCCCGGCGCCGCCGAAGATGAGGACGGGCAGCGAGTCCGAGTCCTCGTTTTCGGCGACCGCCGCCGCGTCGACGGTGGTCGTGGTCTGGCCATCGGCCACCGCCCCGACCGCCTCCGTCGGCAGCACGCCGTCTTCCGTAGGAGCCGCGCTCGGCGTACCGCTGCGCTTCGAGGACTTCGGCGTGGCCTTTGCCGAAGCCGTCGCCGACCGTGCCGCCGACGGCGAGCTCGATCCGGACGCTGTCACTCTCAGCGTTATGGGGGCGGTGTTGTTGTTGTGGTTCGGCTCCGTGTAACCGGCCGCCATGATCGTCAGCTTGCTGCTGCCGGTCGAGGTCGGGGTGGCCAGCATGACGACCTGGAACGTCAGTTCGTGGCGGCCCTGCGTCACGGAGTCCAGTTGGCAGCGCGCTTTGAACGTGCCCCAGTATTTGCACGGTGACGGGTAGACCTTGATCGGCACGCCCGCCGGGAACGCGACATCCAGTTGCACCACCGGCGGCGTTCCCGAGATGGGTGCGGACGCCTCGAAGGCGATGGTCACCGTGACATCCCCGCCGGACTTTCCGGAGGCGGTCGCCGGGATCGCCTTCAGATCGACGTCATCGGCGTACGCCGGCGCGGCACCGATTCCGGCACCGAGCAGGGCACCTGCTGCCACCACCGTGATGGCCTGGCGAACATTCATCTGCGCCTCTCCGCTCCAGCGACGACGGAGGCTAGCACGTTCGCGACTCGGCCATAGGGGTCCGGTTGAGGGCGGAGCGTTTGCTCAGCTCAGGCGGCGAGCGCGTACGCCGTGCGGCAGGTGGGTCCGGCGGGAAGGCTGCTCCGCAGGTTCTCCGCGATGGCGGACGCCACGTCCACGAGGGTCGAGTCCAGTGCTCCGGCGACGGCGGCGATCATCTCGCTGGACGGTTCCTTGATGCCACGTTCCATCTCGGAGAGGTACTGGGGCGACACCCCCGCCCGTCCGGCTGTCTCGGCCAGAGTCTCCCCACGTTCTTGCCGAAGAGAACGGAGATGGTCGCCGAGTACGTGGCGCCACAAGGGCTCGCGGTCACGCCGTCCGGCCTGGCGCGGTCGAGTAGACGGCTCCCGCGCACCGTCGGGGGAGGGGTCGTACGTCAGGGATGTCTGAGCCACGTCTCATGGTAAGGCGACCAGGCCGCCGACAACGGGCTTCTCCGCTCACAGCAGACAGCCGCCGTGCCGGGTCGCCGTTTTCGCTGCTGTGAGTGGATCTGCCGACGGCAGATAGTGCGGTACGCGGCCGCCGCCCGCAGGCAGGGTGGGTGCATGAGCGATGAACAGAAGCCTCCGCAGATGACCGAACGCGTGCGGCGTGAACTCTACGAACACCGCGTCCTCGTGCTCGACGGATCACTGGACGACGACAATGGCACGTTGCTGACGACGCAGTTGATCACCTTGGCGATGGCGGATCCGACCACCGACATCGCGCTGTGGATCCACTCGCCCGGCGGATCGGTGCCGTCGATGCTCGCGATCCGGGACGTCATGCGGCTCGTTCCGTGCGACGTGTCCACGCTGGCGCTGGGCATCGCCTACAGCGCCGGCCAATTCCTGCTCTCGGCCGGGACTCGCGGCAAGCGGCGGGCGATGCCGCACGCCCGGGTGCTCATGCATCAGGGCTCGGCGGGCATCGCAGGGTCGGCGGTCGACGTCGAGTTGCAGGCCAACGATCTCCGGCATACGCGCGACACCGTGCTCGGGTTGATCTCCGAAGACACCGGCCAACCCGTCGAGCGGGTTTTCGAAGACTCGCTGCACGATCGCTGGTACACCGCCCAGGAGGCGTTGGAGTACGGATTCATCGACGCGATCGTGGAGACGTTCGACCAGGTCGCACCGCAGGGGCGCCGCCGCTACGTGGGCCTGGGCGCGTTCGAGGAAGGTGCCTCCCGATGAGCAGCTACATGATCCCCAACGTCATCGCCCAGCACCCGCGGGGCGAACGCATCATGGACGTCTACTCGCATCTGCTGACCGAGCGAATCGTCTATCTCGGCACGGCGATCGACGCGGGCGTCGCGAACGCCCTGGTGGCACAACTGCTGCACCTGGAGGCGGACAATCCTGAGCGCGAGATCCAGCTCTACATCAACTGCGAGGGCGGCGACCCCAGCGCGATGCTCGCCGTGTACGACACGATCCGCTACATCCGACCTCGGGTAGCGACGATCTGTATCGGGCAGGCCATCGCCGTCGGGGCGGTGCTGCTCGCGGCCGGCGCGCCGGGCAAACGCGCCGCGCTGCCGCATGCCCGCATCGTGCTTCACCAACCCGCGGCGCAGGGGCGTGGCGCCATCCCGGACCTGATCCTGCAGGCGGACGAAGTGGTCCGCGTCCGGGCCGACATCGAGGATATCCTCTCCCGGCACACCGGGCAGAGCCCCGCGACGCTGCGCGCCGACACCGACCACGACCGCGTGTTCACGGCCGCCGGTGCACAGCAGTACGGTCTCATCGACGTGGTGATCGAGGAACGGCAACTGGCCGTAGCCGCCTGAGGCGGGGCGGCCGGGAGGTGCGATCCTCCCGGCCGCCCCGACCGCGTGGTTCAGCGCGTGCCACCCCAGGTGGAGGTGTTGCCCGCGCCGGAGGACACGAGGTCGGCGAACGTGCCGGTGCTGCTGGTGCTCGACGTCCAGTCGCTGGACGACGACGCTGTCTCGTCCGGGTCCTGCTTGCCCCGCCAGCGCGAACCGCTGAACACGGCCATCAGCAGGACGCCGCCGAGCACCGCGATGACGCCCGAGGTCAAGGGGCCCAGCAGGGACACGTCGTAGCCGAACAAGCCGTTGCGGACGCGGTCGAACGCGTCGAGGCCAGTCTTCGGGGCGAACACCAGCAACGCGGTGCTGCCCAGGTAGAACAGCGCGACGACGAGCGGCCCCACCGGCGAGATCCGCAGGCAGGCGATCAGGCCGACGACGACCCCGACGCCCACGAACGCGGTGCCGGCAAGCGCCAGCGTGCTCGTGTGACCCGCCAGCGAGCCGCCGGCGGTTAGGTCTTTCATGACTGCCTGGCCGTACGCCACGGCCGCCCAGCCGAGCGGGGCGATCACCACCCCGGCGAGCAGACTCCACAGATGGCGCATGCGAGATACCTCCAACGCAGCCGTGTGATCTTCCGGCGTCATCCTGCCGGAGGCCGCAATTCGCGTCAACACGACAATTGCCGACGTTTACGTGTCACGCCCGTGACATCCAGCGGCTGACGGGCCCGGTCGGGTGACGCTTTCGTGGCTCAAGCGGTCCAGACGCGGTCGGCGTACGCGAGGAAGTTGCGACCCATGATCTTGTCGATCCGTTCGTCGGAGAAACCGCGCTGGGCCAGCAGTTCGATGAGCCGGCGGAACTGGCCGACGCCGCGCAGGTCGACGACGAACGGGTAGGTGTCGGCCCGTTCCCCGGCCGCGCCGACCCCGGCCGCTTTCCGTTGCGCGACATGCTCGGCCAGCCGCGACTGGTACGCGTCGAGGTCGTCGATCGACGTGACGGAGCCGTCGGTGCCGATGCCGACGTGCTCTTCTCCGCACACGTTCACGGCGTGCACGATGTGCTCGACGACGTCCGCGGCGCGGGCATGGCCGGTCGGGTGGACGAACGGCATGAAGTAGATCCCGACGAACCCGCCGGACTCGGCGACCAGCCGCAGTTCCTCGTCCGTCTTGTTGCGGGGCAGGTCGACCAGCGCCCGGCAGCCGGTGTGGTTGATCGACACCGGCAGCTTCGCGAGCCGGATCGCGTCCAGGCAGGTGTTCTCGCCGCTGTGCGACAGGTCGACCATGATGCGGCTGTCGCACAGGGCTTCGACGGCTTCCCGCCCGAACGGGGTGAGCCCGCGGTTGTCCGGGGCCATCGCACCGTCGCCGAGTTCGTTGGCCTGGTTGTAGGTCAGCTGGATGACGCGTACGCCGAGATCGCGGAACTGGTGGACGCGGCTGAGGTCGTAGTCGAGGGCGACCGCGTTCTGGAAGCCGTAGACGACGCCGATCCGTCCGTCTCGGTGGGCCGCGCGGATGTCGTCCGGGGTCAGCACCTTGACGAGGTCGTCCGAGTGCTCGGCGATGATCCGGTCCCAGACCTCGATCTCGCGCAGCGTGTGCGCGTACGGCTCGGCGTCGCCGATCGTGTAGCCGAGTGTGATGGTGACGGCGGTCAGGCCGGAGTCGTGCGCGTCGGCGATCGTCCGCTCGTCGACCGTCAGGTCTTCGCTGTCCTGCACCAGCTTGTGCGCGGCGGCCAGCGAATGCGGCGCGTTCGGGTTGTCGAGGATGCCGAGCGCGTTGATGATCATGCCCGTGGTCATGCGGGAGCCCCCTCGTACTCGGCGCGGTCGAAGCGGCGGCCCCGCTTGACCGTGCAGACGACGCGACCGAGGTTGTCGATGTCGGCGATCGGGTCGGCGGCGAGGACGACGAAGTCGGCGAGCTTGCCCGCCTCGACGGTGCCCATGACGTCGGCCGCGCCGAGGCTCGCCGCGCCGATCGCGGTGGCGCTGCGGATCACGTCGGCCGCCGGGATCCCGCACCGCTTCACCAGGTACGCCAATTCGCTGTGCAGGGCCGGAAGGGGCTGCGACGGTTCGGTCTCGTAGTCCGTTCCGGTGCTGATCGGCACCCCGGCCCGGAAGGCGTCGCCGGTCAGCTTGGCGGACAGCCGGTCGTTGGCCAGCGCCCGCTCCTTGCCTTCGGTGTCCTCGGCCTGATCGGCCAGCCACAGCCACATCCCGGCGGTCGCGTCGAGGATCGTGCCGTGTTCGCGCATCGTCGCGTACAGGGCGTCGAGGCGCGGGTCGCCGTCGCGGGCCAGCCGGTCGAGGTCGAGCACCGGCTTGGTCTTGTAGGACGACAGCGGCTCGTCGGCGGTCTGCTGCGCCAGCAGCGTCACATGGGAGACGGCGTCGACGCCGGCCGCCACGACCTCGGCCGGGCTCGCCGGGAAGACCGCGGCGTGTGCCCACACCATGATCCCCTGGCGGCGCGCCTCGGCGACGATGGCCGCCACGGTGTGACCCGGCAGGTCCGCGTACACCTTGATGGCGGTGGCGTGCGTGCCGCGCGCCATCGCGACGGCGAGCGGGAGGTCGGTGCTTTCGTCGATCGCCTGCATCCACGGGACTTGGCCGGGGGTCTCGCCCTGGGAGACCTGCCAGGTCCGCGGGTCGTCGAAGAAGCCGGGACCGGCCATGAGCGCCGCGTAGTGGATGTCCGGCCCGGCGATCTCGCCGACGCGGGTCGCGCGGGCCAAGTCGCCGACCTGGCGCAGGTCGTCGGCCATGTCCCGGATCGCGGTGATGCCGCTGTAGAGCTGGCGGCGCAGGGCCGCCTCGGCGACCGGCCGGTTGGGCGGGGTCGCGAGGTGCTGATGCGAGTCGATGAGGCCGGGCACCACGAACCGGCCCGCCAGGTCGACGACCTGCGCGCCCTCCGGCGTCTCGACCTGCTCGTCCGGGCCGACCCGCGTGATCGTCTCGCCGTCGACGACCACGGTGGTACGCGGGCGCGGCGCGTTCTCGGTGCCGTCGATCAGAGTGGCGCCGCGATAGACGGTCACCGAACCGGTGGCCGGTGGGGCGTACGGGGTCGGCGCTGGCTCGTCCATCGACTGACTCCTTGATGCGGCAGCCATGTTACAACAGACGTAACATGTGTATCGTTTAACGCAACATCGTGCACTGTACCGCAGGAGGCCGCCCGTGCCGAGATCCGCCAGCTCCGCGGTCGACAAGGCGCTGGACCTCGTCGAGGCGGTCGCGCGCGCCGACCGGCCGCAACGGCTGGCCGACCTGGCCCAGGCCGCCGGACTGCATCGAGCGACCGCCTATCGCGTCCTGCTCGACCTGGTCCGCCGGGGCTGGGTCATGCGCGTCGGCGAGCACTACCTGCCCGGTCCGTCCGCGATCGGCCTGTCCGCTGCCGCGGCCGATCACTCGCTGACCGCCTTGTGCCGGCCCGTCCTGGCCGACCTCGCGACGCGTACCGAGATGATGGTCAACCTGCAAGTCCTGGCGGCCGACCGATCCCGGGTGATCGACGTCGTGCGGCCCACCCGGCTCGACATGATCAGCGACCTGCTCGGCGAGCACCTGCCGGTGCACCGGTTCGCCGGCCCGCTCGCCCTCGTCGCCGCGCTCGACGGCCCGGCCCGCGATCCATACCTGGCCGTCGCCCAGGAACAAGGCCATGACCGGGCCGACTTGATCGCCGACCTGGAGCGCGTACGCGCCGACGGGTTCGCCGTGGAACGCGGGCGCAACGACAAGCTGATCGCGTCGATCAGCCGAGCCGTCGTCGCCGCCAACGGGCGGCCCCTCTGCGCGGTGACCGTCGTCGGCCCGGACGCCGAATTCACCCCGTCCCGGCTGCGGCAGCTGCGGCTGGACCTCACTGCGGCGACCGCCCGGGTCTCCGAGGTCTTCGGAGAGGTGGCGGACCGATGAGCGACCTGGTGGTCCTCGACAAGGCGCAGACCCGAGCCGCGCTCGACCTGCCCCGGGTGCTCGACGCCGTCGCCGTCGCGCTGATCGCCCTCAGTCGCGGCGGCGTGTCCGCCCCTCCTCGGATCGCCGCCCTGGCCCCGGCCGGCCTGCTCGGCGCGATGCCCGCGTACGTGCCCGGACTCGGGCTCGCCGCCAAACTCGTCTCGGTCTTCGGCGACCCCGAGCACCCCGGCCGCAGCCGGCATCTGGGTCTCGTGGCGCTGTTCGACGAGCACGACGGACAGCCGCTGGCGGTGCTCGACGCCGAACCCTTGACCGCCGTACGCACGGCCGCGTCGGCGACGCTCAGCCTGCGCGTACGCGCCCGCCCGCCGGGTCGCATAGCGATCGTCGGCACCGGCGTACAGGCGAGCGCTCAGCTCGCCATGCTGGCCGCCGTCGAACCACACATCCCGGTCGTCGTGGCCGGACGCGACGCCGCTCGCGCCCGCGACCTGGCCCACCGGCACCCCGATGCCACGGCGGCATCCATCGAGGACGCCGTACGCACCGCCGACGCCGTGTTCTGCTGCACCGGCGCCCGGGAACCCGTACTGCGCCGGTCGTGGCTGGCGCCGGGCGCCCATGTCAGCTCGGTGGGCGGCTCCCACGGGCACGAGTTGGACGCCGACACCGTCCGCGACGGCCGGCTGTACGCCGAATGGGCGGGTGCCGCCACCTCGGCCCCGCCCGCCGGCGCGTACGAGCTGCAGGGCGTAGACCCGGATCGGGTGGTCCTGCTCGGCTCCGTGCTCGCCGGTGATCACCCGCCGGTCGACGACGAACTCACGGTGTTCAAGTCGACCGGGCACGGAGCGCTCGACGTGGCCGCCGCCGTCGTCGCGTACGCGGGTGGCTGACGGCCTCACCATCCAGGGTGGCCGCTCACATCGCCAGGCCGGACTCGTGCCGGCTGCCGGACTTCGCCACCTCTTCCATCGACGGGATCACGCCGAGCTGCGTCAGCGCGCCCAGCAGGTCGTAGTTGACCCACTCCTCGACGATCCGGTCGCCTTCCCACTTGTCCATGATCAGACCGGTCATCACGTAGCTCTTGCCGGTCGGCGGGATGCCCCGGAACTCGTTGCGGGCGGTGCCGCCGCACGTCCAGCGGGCGCAGGTCAGGTCGCCGTCCATCAGCACTTCCTGGACGTCCATGTGCAGATCCGGCTGTGCCGTGCGCAACTCGGCGACCTGTTGCTTCATGCCGGCGATGCCGTCGATCGGGAAGCTCGGGTCGTGGAACGAACAGTTGCTCGTGTACACGTCGTCGCAGATCTCCAGGTTGCCCTTGTTCCAGAGTTCGTCGGTCAGGTTCCGGACGATGTCCTTGTGATCCATCGCGTGCCCCCTCACGCTCTGCCGGCGTCCGCGTTGAGGACGCCATACCTCCAGCTCAGCCCGGTTGCGGCGGCCCGTCAAGGGACCTTTGGCAGGTCCTTGAGCCGGCCCGGGACGGCGCCCGCCGGCAACCGGGATGACCGGCGCGGCGGGGCGCAAATCAGAACGGGTTGCTGCACACCTTCCAGGTGCCCGCTTCCTTGGCCATCACGATCACGGTCTGCCGGGTGCCGCCGCCCGCCTCGGTCAGGGTCGCGGTCACGGTCCCCGTGGACACGCCGTTGACCGTGCTCACGGAAACGCCGGTGATCTTGTGATCCTTGGTCCGCCCGCGTTGTTCCACGCCCGCGGTGAACTGGCTCTGGGTGGCCGTCGCCTGCATGTCCTCGCAGAACATGGCGTACGCCCCGGCGTCGTCGCCGTCTTCCACCTCGTCGAGGAACGCGACGGCGGCGTCCCGGGCGGGGGCGAGGGCGTCCTTGACCGTGTCGAACAGCTTGTAGCCGCCGAAGGCGAGACCGCCGCAGCAGAGCGCCAGGACCAGGCCGACGCCGATCAAGACGCGCGGCAGGGTGAAGAGGCCCTTCTTAGCCGGTGGCGGAGGGGTGTAGGGCGCCTGCGGAATCGTCATGATCACACCATAGGAGGCGCGAGCCACCCGTCCTGGGCTACCCGGGACGGGAACAGTCTACTGTGGATGTTAGAGGGGTCACCGTGCTCCCGGCCACATCGCGCAGGTGATCAAGGCTGTCTGGATTACGAGGTGTCGGCCCGGCTGTCCACCGGATTACTGCCCACTTGAGGACATCTGGGGCCGTTCAGAGGTTCACGGGGTGCCTGCCCGTTTTGGGGCCGACTGCCATGCCGTTCCATCGATACCGAACTCGGACTGCGCCACAGTGACCCGCGCCATTACTGGTCGGTAGCAACCGCCGGGAGGGCTTCCTACGGTGGGTGCATGCGCTACGACAACGACGTCAACGCCAAGCGCCGCGCGATTCGTGGCCAGGTAGTCAACTTCGTCCGTGCCCACCTCCTCACCCCGCGTCGCGCCGCGACGTACGGCCTGGTCGCGGCCGTCGGGACCGGCGCTCTCCTCCTTGCCGCGGGCCACGACAACGGCGCCGCCGCCACCCCGACCGGCGCCGCAGCGGCCGCGGTCACCCAGGCTTTGACCCACCGGACCGACAACCTCACCGCCGACCGTGCCGCAGCGGCGTCCACCACGACGGCGAAGTCCGCCAAGGCGAAGACCGAAGCCATCCTCAACACCGAACCGGTCGCCGGCCTGGACAAGACCCAGATGAAGAACGCCGCCCTGATCGTCAAGGCGGGCCAGGACCTCGGCATCTCCGAGCGGGGTCAGATCGTGGCGGTCTCCACCGCGATGCAGGAGTCCAACTTGTACAACCGGGCCAGCTACGTCGTGCCCGAGTCCCTCAAGTACACCCACCAGGGCACCGGCTCCGACTACGATTCGGTCGGCCTGTTCCAGCAGCGCTACACGACCGGCTGGGGCACCGTGAAGTCCATCATGAACCCGTCGGAGTCGGCCAAGAGTTTCTATCGGGCCCTCCAGCACGTCGACGGCTGGCAGCAGATGCCGATCACCGTCGCCGCCCAGACCGTGCAGGGCTCCGCGTTCCCCGACGCCTACGCCAAGCACCAGGGCAACGCCACCGCAGTGGTCAAGACTGTGAACGCGACCGCCAAGCACTGACCCACCCCGCGAATCGCCGAGGGCCGCACCGACCGGTGCGGCCCTCGATTCGTGGGCCGGCCGGGCCGACCTCGGGGGCCTTCTAGACCTCGCGCCGGTCACCCAGCAGGACCGCGCCGCCCAACGCCGCCGCTGTGAGCACCACCGTAATCACCAGGCCGGGCAGGAAGTCGGTCGCGGGCCGCCCGGCGGTCAGGTCCGCCAACGCGGTCAGCAGGCCGGTCGGCAGCCACCGGCTGATTCCGGCCAGACCGCCGGCGACGCCGGTGAGCAACAACAGCACCAGCGCCACCCCGGCCGTGGGGAGGACTCCGCGGACGAGCGCGGCGACGAGCGCCACCAGTGCCACCGCGAAAGCCAGGAAGACCGAGCCGTACGCGACTCCGATGAGCATCGATCCGGCCGGCGGGGCGCCGATCAGGACCGCCGTCTCGTACCAGGCGCAGGCCGTCCCGAGGGCGAACCCGCCGACGGCGGCCGCCGCGTTCACCGCGTACGCCGTGAGCACGACCGGCCGCACGCTCGTCAAGCGCGTCCGCAGGAAGACCGACATCTCGCGGCGGGCGTCGAACGCCAGCGCGGAGGCCGCCACCATGGTGACGACGAGCAGGCCGATCTGCGACGCGTTGCCGACGAACTGGGCGATGCCGTCGGCCGGAGTCGGCTCGGGGAAGGTGACCTGGACGCCTTCGGTGCCGACCGCCCGCAGGATCTCGCCGACGTATCGGGCGGTCAGCGGACCGGTCAAGCCGAAGAACGCGTACACCGCGAGAATCGTGAGCAGACGCCGAGTCCGCGCCAGCCGTAGCCACTCCAACCGCCACAAGGTCACGACATCAACTCCAGGAACACGTCTTCCAGATCGGCTTCGCGGGGTCCGAGGCTGATCACTTGAGCTCCGGCGGCGGCGAGCACTCCGGCCAGGTGGGTCTCGGCGTCCGTCACGGTGCGTACGCCGACGAGCAGGCCACCGGCCTCCGGACGGACGTCTGTCACCCAGGGCTGGTCGCGTAGCCGTGCCTCGACCTCCGGCACGCCGCCGCGCAGCCGGACGCGGTACGCCGGAGTGGCCCGGCCGACGAGCAGATCTTCGACGGTGCCCTGGAATAGCAGACGCCCCTCGCGCATGATCCCGATGCGATCGCAGACCTCCTGGACGTCGGCCAGGATGTGGCTGGAGAACACGACGGTCGCCCGGCCGCGCAGCCGGGCGATCAGGTCGAGCACCTCGCGCCGTCCGATCGGATCGAGCGCCGAAGCCGGTTCGTCGAGCAGCAACAGTTCGGGGTCGCCGACGACGGTGGCCGCGAAGCCCAGCCGTTGCAGCATCCCCCGGGAGTAACCGCCGACCCGGCGATCGGCGGCGTCGGCGAGGCCGCTGTCGGCCAGGACGGCGTCGGCGCGTTCGGCGGTGACCGGCCGGCCATCGGGCCCGGCGGCCAGATGCGCGGCGAGCAGGACCACTTCGCGACCGGTCAGCCATGGGTCGAACTGCGGAGTGTCGGGCAGCATGGCGACCCGGCTGCGGGCGGCGGACACGCCGATCTCGCCGCTGGTCGGCCGGCGCAGACCGGCCAAGATGCCCAGGAGCGTCGTCTTGCCCGCGCCGTTCGGGCCGACGAGCCCGTACACCGATCCGGCCGGCACGCTCAGGTCGACCCCGTCCAGCGCGGCATGCGTACCGTAGCGCTTGGTCAGGCCCGCGGTGTGGACGATCATCGCGGGTTCCGGCCGACGAGCAGGTAGACGATGCCGCCCACGGGGATCGAGATCACGCAGATGACAGCCCAGGCCCATTTGGGCAGGTAACGCACGTCTGTCCGGGACAAGTCGTACAGGCAGTAAGCCACGAACGCCAGGCCGAGCAGGATCAGCGGGGCGAGGGCGGCGACGGGAAAGCCGCTGTCGGCGGTCGGCAGGCTCATGGCTGCCATCATCGCGCCACTTGCGGGAGATCCTTCCTCCGGCCCGCCCGCCACGCCCAGGTGTTCCCCGCGGCCCGAGCTGGCCGGCTCTCCTGTTCGGGCCGGTCATGGCGGGGAGGATCAGGTCGAAAGTCCCGTCCGGATAGGCCGAAACACCGTCCGTGCGGGGCGGTCGGCGGCGCATCCTGATCGTAGGCATCGGTCACGAAAGCGGAGCAAAGCCGCACCGTCGGAGGTGACGGGACGGGCCGTGACATTCGGAGGGAGGGTCGCGATGACGATCATGTCGCCTGCAGCGCCGATGGAAAGCCTCGTCGGGTTGCGTCCGGAACAGATCGACGCGCAGCCGTGGCGGCCGGTGGCCGGCTGCGGCGGAGTGCGCGTGAAGGAACTCGGCCGCCACGGCGACCTGGTCTACGAACTCCTCCGGTACGACGACGGCGCGATGACGCCAGGCGACCCGCACCTCGCCGCCGACCAGCACATCTGGGTGCTGGCGGGGGAGGCCGAGGTCGCCGGGCACAGCCTGCCGTCGGGTTCGTACGCGTACGTGCCCGCAGGCGCACCGCACCCGATCCGTGCGGTCGCGGGGACGGGGTGCGTGCTGCAGCAGACTCACGTGCCAGTCGCGTCGCGGGTAGCGGAGGAGCCGGTCATCCATCCCGGGCGGCTGAGCGAATCGACCATTCAGCAGTACGCCCAGCAGGTCGCGGCCATGGTGCACGCGGTCGACCGACGTCACCGGTAGGACGGCCGGTCTGCGACGGCTACCTACCCCGGCAGATCCGACCCACGGAGCCGCCGGGGTAAATGCATCAGGTCGCAGGGCGGATCACGCCTCGCTCGTACGCGTATACCACCGCGTGGACGCGGTCCCGCAGCTCCAGTTTGGACAGTATGCGGCTGACGTGCGTCTTGACGGTCCCCTCGGTGAGGAAGAGCGCCGCGGCGATCTCGAGGTTGGACATGCCCTTGGCGACCAGGCCCAGCACCTCGCGCTCCCGTTCGGTGAGACGGCCCAGATCGGCCGGGGGCGGTGGTTCGTCGCCGACCCCGACGTAGCGCTCCAGCAGCCGGCGGGTGGCCGACGGAGCGACAACCGCCTCGCCGCGGGCGACGACGCGGACGGCGGACAGGAGGTCGTCGGCGAGGGTGTCCTTGAGGAGGAATGCGCTCGCCCCGGCCCGCAGCGCGGCGTACACGTATTCATCGAGGTCGAACGTCGTGAGGACCAGGACGTGGATGTGCGGGACCTGCGCCCGCAATTGGCGGGTCGCGGCCACGCCATCCATGTCCGGCATGCGTACGTCCATGAGGACCACGTCCGGGTTCAGGTGCAGGGCCAGGTCGACGGCCTCGCCGCCGTCGCCCGCCTCACCGACGACCGACATGTCGCCGGCGTTCTCCAGGATCATCTTCAGCCCGGTACGCACGAGCGCCTGGTCGTCCGCGATCAGGACCCGGATCATCGTCACTCTCCCCGCGCCGTGCGCTGCCGTGGCAGCCATGCCGTGACCCGGAAACCGGTCTCGGCGTGGCCTGCCGTGAAACGGCCGCCGAGCAATTCGGCGCGTTCGCGCATGCCCCGCAGGCCCGCGCCGCCGGTTATCAGCTTGCTCGACGAGCCGTCGTCGGCGCAGACGACCGTCACGCCGGTGGGTTGATAGATCACCTCGACGCGGGCGGTGGCGCCTTGGCCGGCGTGCTTGACCGTGTTGGTCAGAGCTTCCTGCACGATGCGGTAGACAGCCAGGCCCACGGCCGCCGGCACGGCGCCGCGCTCACCGCTTTCCGAGAAGTCCACCGCCACACCCGCCGCGCCGAGTTGGGCCACCAGCTTCGGCAGCGCCGCCAGGCCCGGTGCCGGGTGCCAGCCGGAGTCCGGGCTGACCGCCCCGAGGACCCTGCGCATGTCGGCCAGCGACTCCCGGCCGGTCTCCACGATTGCCGCCAGCGCCGCCCGGGTGTCCCCCGGTCGATGGTCCAGCGCCGCCACGCCGCCTTGGGCCTGAACCACCATCACCGACAATCCGTGCGCCACCACGTCGTGCAGCTCACGGCTGATGCGGTCCCGTTCCGCCGCGACCGCTAGCGCGGCCTGCTGGTGCTGCGATCGCTCGAGGTCGTCGGCCCTTGCGCGCAAGGCTTCCAGGTACGCGCGGCGGTTGCGTGAAGCCGCTCCGGTGGCCCAGGCGGCCAGGAGCAGCGACCCCAGCAGCGACAAGAGGCCGGCCTGATCCATCATGAAGATCTTGGGGGTGATGACGAGGACGGGCTTGTCCGGCTGCGGTTCCTTGATGGAGGTGTAGGTGACTTCGGACGCCCGGGCGTTCTTAGCGTCCTGTTCCACGCTGAACTTCCACAGCATGAAGGTGCCGACTGCCACCAGGGCCACGATGCCCAGGGCGGCGAGCGAAAGTCCTCGGGGCCGTAGATCGGCGACCGTGTAAAGCACTGCCGCCGCGGTCAGGTCTACCACCATGATCGGTGCCCCGAGCAGGAGGTGCACGACGGCAGTCGCGATGCTGAGGCAGAGCATCGACAGTGGGGCGATACGCCGTAACGCGAGGGCGACAGCGGCGGCCAGGGTCGCCAGCCACCAGATCCACAGTGGCTGGTTCCATTTCTCATTCGTCAGGCCGTTGAGCATTCCCAAGGGGGAGTTCACCACCGTGGAGACGGCGAGGAGGATCACGGCAAGTCCTACATCCGTCCACACCCGACGATGCTCCGATGTGTTCATGGTCATCGCAGCATACGTCGGCAATGCCTCATCTGAATCTGTCGCAGGATGGATGTATGCCACGGTCCGCGTACATCCATCGGCGGAGGGAGTGGACGACGGCGGAGCGATGCGAGTTGATGCGAGCGTGGCCGAGGCTGATGTCTATGAATCTCACACGAACCTTGGCCCTGGCGGGCCTCGCGAGCCTGGCGGGCGCGATCGTGGTGGCCGCACCGGCGGCCGCGGAGCCCCCGGCCATCGTCTGGGCCGCCTGTCCGGATGCGGTGACGAACACGGACCGCGTGCCGCCGGAAGACGTCGACCAGTACCGCGCGCTCGTGTCCACGCTTCAGTGCGGCACCCTGCGAGTGCCGTTGGACTACCGCCGCCCGAACGGAAGATCGATCACGATCGGCTTCACCCGGCTGCCCGCCGCCGATCACGCGCACCGGCAGGGCGCGCTCGCGGTCAACCCGGGCGGACCGGGTGGCTCCGGCTACCTCATGCCGCTCGAGCTGGCCATGTCTCCGACGACCGCAGGTCTGCACGACACCTACGACATGATCGGCCTGGATCCGCGCGGCGTCGGCTACAGCACCCGCGCGACCTGTGAGGAGCCCCAGAGCCTGGCCGCGGCGAACAGGCCGGACGCGCCGACCCGCGACGAGGCGCTGGAGATGTACAACGCCATGGTGGCCGGGAACCGGGAGTGCCTTGCCCATCAGGGCGAGTTCCTCCGCCAGGTCACCACCGAGAACATCTCCCGCGATCTCGACGCAGTACGCGCGGGCCTGGGCGAGCGACGGATCAGCTTCCTCGGCGTCTCGTGGGGAACGTGGTTCGGAGCCGTCTATCGAAGCTTGTTCCCGGCCCGTGTCGATCGTATGTGGATCGACAGCACCGCACCGCCCCGGTTCTACGGCGACCAGTTCATCACCGCCCGGTCAACCGCGACCGAAGCCGGCGCCGATCGCATGACCGCCTGGCTCGCCGAGCACGATGACGTCTACCGTTTCGGCACCACAGCGGCTGCCGTCAAGGCGGCGTTACTCGCCCTCGAACAGTCGCTGACCGACCACCCCCGCGTCTTCACCGACCTGCCGAAGCCGGTGGACGCCATGGTGGTCGCGCTGTCCACCGCGCAGCCGTCGCCGGTGTGGCCGCTGGCCGCCCTGGTCATGACCGAGCTACGGGACTCCCACGACGGTACGCCGGCACCGCTGCACGTGAAGGCGGTCCTCGGCGGCGATGACCGCGGTGACGACACGCCGCCACCGGCCGACGCGCCGCAGGACTTCAACGACGTGATGAACCACGCCGCGATCTGCAACGAGGACTTCGGCCGGCGCGACTTCGACACGGCGTGGGACACGTACCAGCAGCTCCGTGAACTCCCGCTGACCGGAATGCTGGCTCGCTTCGGAGCCGACTGCGCCGGCTGGGACCCCGTACGACCGGTGAACCTCCGGTACAGCCCCGGCTCCCTGGTCCTGTCCGGTCACCGCGACGAGTCCGTGTCGGTCTACCCCTGGACGATCGAGATGCAGCACGCCATCGGCGGCACCGTCCTCACCGTCAACGACGACGTACACGGGTCGGTGCCCCGGACGCAGGACTGTTCCAACCTGCTCGTGGGGTACTTCCGCACCGGAGTCCTCTCCGCGCGGCACTGCGAGGGGGAGGGGGAGAACCCCGACCCCTCGGAGGTCAGGGACTGAGTCGTTCCCCCGGGATCGCCCCGTCCTCGACGGACGGGGCGATCGCGTCGGTGGGTTTCGTACATGCGGGTGGCGACGACGATCCCGGACGCCGCAGTGATCACAGCGACGACCCAGATCGCGGGTCGCAGGCCGAACATATCGGCGGTGATGCCGGCGACGAGCGCCCCGACTGCGTAGCCGAGATCGCGCCACAGTCGGTACACGCCGACGGCGCGGGCGCGCCAGGCAGGTCGCGCGACGTCGCCGATGACGGCGAGCAGCGTCGGATAGACCAGTGCCGTGCCTGCGCCCATGAGGACGGCGGCGATCGCCCACATGCTGAAGGTGTCCGCTGCGGCGACCAGTCCGATGCCGACGGACTGCAGCAGCATCCCGGCGGTGATGAGCCACTTGCGGCCCCAGTGGTCGGACAGCCACCCGGTGACTGTCTGGCCGACGCCCCAGACGGCGGGGTAGAGGGCGACGAGTACGCCGATGTGCGGGATGTCCAAGCCGCTGGTGGCGAACAGGAGGGGATACAGGCCCCAGGCGAGCCCGTCGTTGAGGTTGTTCACCAGCCCCGCCTGGCTCGCAGCGGACAGGGCCTTCTCCCGGATCGAGGTGTGGAGGAAGATCTGCCGCCCGCTGATCGGTTCGCCGCGGTCGTCACGGGTAGGCGCACCGACGGCGCTCTCGAGGTCGGCGTGGTGGCGGGTCTCCCGCACGAGCGTGGCGGACAGGCCGAGGCCGACGGCGGCGAAGGCCAGGCCGAGCCAGAACGGTGCCGGGCGCAGCCCGTGCTCGGCGGCCAGCCATCCGGTGACCAGCGCGGTCGTGGCGAGCGCGCCGTATCCGGCCGCCTCGTTGAGCCCCATCGCCAGCCCTCGGCGCTGCGGGCCGACCAGGTCGATCTTCATGACGACAGTGGTCGACCAGGTCAGTCCCTGGTTCACGCCGAGCAGGACGTTGGCGGCCACCACCCAGCCCCAGGCGGGCGCCCACATGAGCAGCAGGGGAATGGGCAATCCGATGAGCCAGCCCGCGATCAGGACGGGTTTGCGCCCGTAGCGGTCGGACAGATTTCCGGCAACGAGGTTCGCGAGTGCCTTCGTGATGCCGAACGCGCCGATGAACGTCAGCGAGGCGGTGAACGCGCCGACGGCGAACACCTGGTCGGCGAGCAGCGGCAGGACGGTGCGTTCCTGCCCGATCATGCCGCCGACGGCCGCGTTGACGGCGACCAGGACGGCGAACTGGGCGAGGTTCTCCCGAAGGCCGAGCCGAACGGCGGCCGGTCGGCGGGCTTCCGTGGCGACGGTCATGCGTATTCCTTCAAACGGGGCGTCCGTTTCGCGACGAGTTCGGCGGCGTCAGCGCGGACGGGGCGTGCTGGCGCGGCAGATACGCACGTGTCGAGCCGCGGCGACGGCGAGCGCGGCGCAACCGGCGACGAGGGCGATCCGGCCGCCGGAGGTGCCGGCCAACGCATGGCGCGCTGCGGCCGGGGCCTGCGCCAGCAGAACCGTTCCGGCCATGGCGACGAGGAACCAGCCGAAGCTGGTACGCAGCAGCTGGGCGGGAATGTGAGCGGACAGCCGGGCGCCGGCCAGGCTGCCGACGATGGCCAGGGCCGTGACGGCGAGCGTGATGGGCCAGTCGATGACGGCGTGCTCTAGATGCCCGGCCAGGCCGGCGGCGGCCTGGAGGGTGATGACCAGCAACGACGTGCCCACGGCGGACGCCATGGGCAGTCCCGCCAGCAGGACCAGGACGGGGACGATGACGAAGCCGCCGCCGGCCCCGACGAGGCCGGTGACGAGCGCGACGGTGACGCCCAGCCCGATCAGGATCGGCAGCCGCCCCGCATGTGGCGCGGGACGGACCGGCCGCCGGCAGGAGCGGATCATGACTGTCGCGGCGGCCGCCATGAGCAGGCCGAATCCCACCAGCAGCACGGTTGCCGGAAGGTGCGCGGCCAGCCGGCCGCCGGCGTACGCCCCGGCCAGTCCGGCGACGCCGAAGACCAGCCCGACGCGCCATTTCACCCGGCCGGCGCGGGCGTGCGGAATGAGCGCGACCGCGCTGGTGACCGCCACGACGAACAACGACGCCGGGATGGCCGCCTCGGGTGCCTGGCCGGCGAGGTAGATCAGCACGGGCACGGTGAGGATGGACCCGCCGCCGCCGAGCAGGCCGAGCAGCAGCCCGATCCCGACGGCGGCGGCGAGCGTGACGGCCAAGGTCACGGTGTGGCCCCGGTACGCAGCTGAGCGACCACGCTGTCGAGGTTGCAGGACGCCCCGCGGTTGTAGGGCAGCTTGGCCAGCAGCATGCCCATGGCGCAGGTGTTGGTGAGCGCTGCGATCGCCAACCCGGCGCCGATCGCGGCCGCCGCGTACTGCAGGCCGGGAATGACCAGCCCGCCGAGGACGAACAGGACGACCAGGCTGCCCGCGACCAGGCGGACCTGACGTTCGATGTCCCAGCGGGCGCGTCCGGCCTTGATCGGGGCGGCCTGCTGCTGCCAGGCGAGGATGCCGCCGTCGAGCACATGCACGTTGGCCAGGCCGGTGGCGGCCAGCTGCCGCTCGGCCTGGGCGGCGCGCTGGCCGGAGCGGCAGACGAGCACGACGTCCTGATCGAGGTGCCCGGCGATCTCACCGGTGTGCTCCTGCAGCAGATGCAGCGGAACGTTGTAGGAGCCGGGAATGTGCGCGGTCTCGAACTCGGCCGGCGTACGCACGTCGATGACACGTGGTGCGTCGGGCTCGGAAAGCCAGCTCCGCAAGGTCGTGGCGTCGAGGCGAGGCGGTCGGGTCTGTGCGGTCATGGGGTGATGTGCTGCTTTCTCTCGTGGTTTCGGTGGGGCGCAGGTGGTGTCGCTAGTGGACGGTGTCGGGCCCGGCGTTGGCGAAGTCGTCGTCGATGTGCACGACCTGGCGGCCGGCCGCGGCTAGCAACGAGGCCGCGATGGACGCGCGATAGCCGGCGGCGCAGTGAACCCACACCTCGCCGTCCGGGACCTCCGCGAGACGGCTGGGCAGCTCGTGCAGGGGGATGTGCGTCGCGTCCGGAAGGTGCGCCGACTTCCACTCGAGTGACCGCCGCACGTCGAGCACTACGACTGGCCGGTGGTGGTGTACCTGCCGCAGCTCGGCGAACGTGGCGCGAGGGTGGCTCGCCAGGGGCTGCTCGCCGGCCCAGTCGGCCGGGCTGCCGGTGGCCTGGGCCGCGGGCCGGTCGATGCCGATCCGGACTAGTTCTCGTTGCGCCTGCGCCACCTGCTCGGGCGTCTCGCCGAGCAGGGTTACCGGTGTGCCCCATGGGATGAGCCAGCCCAGGTAGGTGGCGAAGCTGCCGTCGAGGCCGAAGTTGAGCGTGCCGGCGACGTGCCCGGCGGCGAACGCGACCCGGTTGCGCAGGTCCACGACCCACTCGCCGTCGGCGATGCGTCGCCGGAGCTGCGTGGCGTCGGCCTCCTCGGGTTCCGAAAGATCCGGCGCGGCCGGACCTTCGCTGTTGGCGGTGGCCATGTGGGCGTAGTACGCGGGCCAGGCGTCCAGCCCGGCCAGGATGTCGTCGACGAACTCCTGCTCGGCTTGGATCAGCGCCGGGTTGGTCGCCTTCTCGGTGGCCAGCGTGGCTGCGGTCGCGCCGGACTGGGTGGCCGAGCAGAAGCTGCCGAACCCGTGCGTCGGGTAGACCCCGGCGGTCTCGGGAAGGTCGTCGGCCAGGCGGTGAGCCGACGCGTACTGAAGGCGTACCAGCTCGTGGGTGTGATCCGGGCCGAGCAGGTCGGGCCGGCCCACGGACCCGTAGAGCAGCGAGCCTCCGGTGAAGACGGCGATCTCGCGGTCATCGGCGGACAAGGCGTAGGACAGGTGCGTGAAGGTGTGACCGGGCGTCGCCAGGACGGTGACCCGCATGCGGTCGCCGATGGCGATCACGTCGCCGTCCGACACCGGCACCCGCGCGAAGGTCACCAGGTCGGCGGCGTTGACGTGGTACGCCGCGCCGGTCGCCTCGGCGAGGGCGAACCCGCCGGTGATGTAGTCGTTGTGGAGGTGGGTCTCGAAGACGTGGGTGATCCGCACGCCCGCGTCCGCGGCGAGGGCGAGCACGCGGTCGATGTCGCGCTGCGGGTCGACGACGAAGGCTTCCTGCCCGTCATGGACGAGGTAGCTGCGGTCGCCCAAGGTCGGGGTGTCGATCGGGACGATGTGCACCACGGTGTTCCTTTCAAACGCGCCAGACGGCCGGCCCATTGATACCCTAGGGGGTATCTCGACCTTATGTTTCAATACCCTGGGGGGTATGGAATGCAGCCACCATAGCCGCTCGGACCTGGGCGTCGTCAAGGCGTACGCGCTCCGGCACGCCGTCGGATGGGTCACACGGCCCAGCGGGAATCGATACCCCCGGGCGTATGTTGCACTGGGCGTTCGTGACCGGAAGGAGTCCGCCATGCAGATCGAAGCCGACGCCGTCGGCGACGTCGTACGCCGCCTGCGCCGTGCCGAGGGTCAGATTCGCGGCGTGATCGCGATGCTCGAGGACGGCCGCGACTGCGCCGACGTCGTGACCCAGCTCGCTGCGGTCTCCCGGGCGCTCGACCGGGCCGGATTCAAGATCGTCGCCAGCGGGCTGCAGCAGTGCATGGAGGCCAAGAACTCGGGCGAGGACCAGACGGTCAACCTGGAGCGGATGGAGAAGCTGTTCCTGTCGCTGGCCTAGCGGTCAGTCGCCGACGGGTGGGGTCAGGCGTACGCCCAGCCCCGGCACGGTGTGCAGGTAGGGGAGGGCTGATCCCTCATCGCCCAGTTTCTCGCGCAACGAGCGGATGCCGTCGTCCACGACTCCGCTGGCGGCGTCGTCCGGCAACCGCCAGACGTCGGTCAGCAGCTGCCGCTTGGTGACGATCTGACCGGCCCGGCGCATGAGGTAGTCCAGCAGCTCGAACTCATGCGAACTCAATTGGATCGCCCGGCTGTCCAGCGACACCAGCCGGGTGGCCGGATCGAGGACCATGTCTCCGACGGCGACCGCGTGGCCGGACGGCCGGCTCGGCGCCGACGGCTGCCCTTCGAGGCGTGACTTGGCCGATGCGGTGTCATGGATGCGGACCGTCGCCCAGACGACCTTGCCGTCGTCGACCTTCCTGACTCCCCAGGCGGTGGCGTACGCGTCGACGCGCTGCAGCCCGCTCGTGCTGTCCTGCCAGTCGCCCCACGGCGAGGCTGGTACGCGCAACGACGGCAGGTGCTCGCTGTGGTCGTGGACGCGAATCCGAAGCAGCTCTCGTTGCAGCGAGACGGTCAGCTCGGCGACGCCGCCGCCGTGGCGTATCGCATTGTCCACCAGTTCGGAGGCGATGAGGCGGGCTGCGCCCTGCAACCACGGCACACCCCAGTCGAGACAGGCGGCGCCGGCTTGATTCCGGGCGTAGGCGACCGACTGCGGCTGCGATTCCAGGGTCAGGTGCAGCCATCGGCGGGGAACGAGGTGGACCGCCAGGAATCGGGCAGCCTCGACGGTGGGGAAGACGGCAAGGTGCCGGCCCATGATCGTGGCCTTCAGCTCCTCGGCGATCTGCGCCCGCAGGACGAACGCGAGCGCGATGCCCTGATTGGCCGCGCGGCGCTGCTCGGTGGCCAGCGCAGTGGCGAGCACCCCGCCGTCCGACGTCACATCGACCAAGTCGACCACAATGGCCGCAGGGTCGTCTGCGAGGCACTTTCGGATGATCCGCCGGAGGTCGACATGCCCGGTGTCCGTGAAGTCGCCGGTCAACTTCGCGAGCCATACTCCGTCGAGCCAATCGTGCTCGACCAATGATGTGAGCACGATTCGTACAGTACGCCGCAGGCCCCGACCTGGTCGAGTGCCGAGCGGGATTCGCAACGCACGGCGAGCACGGCATTCGGCGTGATCACTGGAAAGCGTGGAACGTGTGCTATTGCTGGCAGCTCGTCGAAACGATTTCGGTGAGCGAGTCCGCCGGAAGCGGGATCTGCGACTGCAAGAGCACGCATCCCCATGATCCGATCGCATGGATGGGGTGAGCGGTACCCGGGGGCACGACGGTGTATCCGCCGACGGACAGCCGGTGCAAACCGATGGAGGCCTCACCCTCCAGCACCCAGATGTGCTGCTCGATCCGCTGATGCGGGCGGCCGGGCGTACTCGCCCCGGGTTCGATGCGCAGGAGCACGTCAGCCAGCTCCCCGCGCCGCGACAGCTCCTTGATGAAAACGCCCGGGCATCCGGCGACGGGCATCCAGGGCTGCCTTCTGATCTGTTCCGCGCCCGTCGCGGCCACCCCGTTCGTGTCCGTCCAGACCGGCACCGTCATCGCTGCCTCCTCGGTGTCGTGCGCCGGCCGCGGGCCGGCGACCTAGACCTCACCTGGGAAAGCGTCGTCCGGCACCGCGCGGCCGGCCAGAGAGGTAGTCCCTGCTCTGGTGGGACTTTGGTCCTGCCGGCCCGCCGGGCGCCCAGCTCGGGAGCGATCCCATCGAGCGCGTCGAGCGGTCGAGCGGTCAGAGCCGGTCTAGTCCGCCCGGCAGCCAGAGCAGGTCACGCGCGGCGGCCCGGGCCATCCGCCAGAGGGAGATGTCCTCCCGGGCACCGCGGAGAGCCAGCAACGACGTCGTCGCCAGCAGCAGGCCGTAGAGGATCTGCGCGAAGCCCAGGAAGACGAGGGCGACGGCGGGCAGATGGTGGCGCAGTTCGCCGAGGACGGCGGCCGCACCACAGGTCAGGATGCCGGCTACGGTCAGCCGCAGCCCGGCCAGATGC
This sequence comes from Hamadaea flava, assembly GCF_024172085.1. Taxonomy (NCBI): domain Bacteria; kingdom Bacillati; phylum Actinomycetota; class Actinomycetes; order Micromonosporales; family Micromonosporaceae; genus Hamadaea; species Hamadaea flava. The sequence continues at coordinate 8,419,865 of NZ_JAMZDZ010000001.1, forward strand.
AGTCGGTAGTGTCTGGTGCGTCTCACCTGAGCGACCATGCCGCCACAGTAGGCCAAGGCTCCGACATCCGCGCTGTCAGTCCCGATGCCGAAAGCTGGACCTCGGCTGGAGTCCCAGCTCGCTGGTCGCCCCGAGGTGCTGAAGCTTGTCCGGGTTGACGACGGAGTGGATGGTCTGGATGCGCCCGTCCACGATGCCGACGCCGAGAACGCCGACGATGCGGCCCTCGGCGTCCGAGGCGACCACCCCGGACTGGCCGTTGACCGTGGTCACCTCGACGCGTACGCCGAGTTGTGCCAGGCGGGGCAGCCAGCGCGCGAGGATCTGGGCGACCTGACGCCGGCCGGTGACCGGGCGGCCGAGCGCGGGGACCTTGCCGCCGCCGTCGCCGTGGAACGCCACGTCGTCGGCCAGCAGCCGCTCCAGTTCGGACAGGTCGCCCCGTTCGGCGGCGGCGAAGAAGCGCCTGGTCAGCTCGTCGCGCTGCTGCGGCGAGGCGTGATAGCGCGGGCGGCGCTGACGCACATGATCGCGGGCGCGGGCGACGAGATGCCGGGCGGTGTCCACATCGGTGCCGATGATCTCGGCGACCTCGGCGTACGGGTAGTCGAACACCTCCCGGAGCAGGAAGGCCGCTCGCTGCGCCGGGGTGAGGTTCTCCAGCAGCACCAGGAACGCCAGCGACAGCGAATCCGCCGTCTCGGCCTGCTCCGCCGGAGACGGATCGGTGACCAGCGGCTCGGGCAGCCACTCGCCGACATAGCGCTCCCGGCGTACGCGGGCCGACCGCAGCTGGTCGATGGCCTGCCGGGTGACCAGCGTCGCCAGGTACGCCCGGGGTGAGGCGATCGGCTCACCCCGGCGCATCGTCTGGTGCATCCGCAGGAAGGCCTCCTGCACCACGTCCTCGGCGTCGCTGACGCTGCCGAGCATCCGGTACGCGATCGCGAAGGCTTTCGGTCGCAGCTCGCTGAACAGATCCGTCTCCGGCACGGCGGTCAGTCCATCCCGTCGCGGAAGCCGGCACGCCAGCTCGGGAAGCGCAGCGTCCAGCCCAGCTCCCGCTTGGCCTTGTCGCTGGTGACGCCGCGCGCCTGGGTCATCAAGCTCACCACGCCCTTCCCGGCGACGAGGCGTACGAGCCAGGCCGGCACGCGCCGCGGCGGCGGAGCGCCCAGGATCCGGGCCAGTTCGGGCAGCCAGACGGCGATGGCGGCCGGGTCGTCGTCGGCGACGTGGTAGACGCCGGTCGTGCCACGTTCGACCGCTGCGACGGTCGCCGACGCTGCGTCGGCGATGTGCACCATCGACCACACTCCGGTGCCGCCGCCGATGATCGGGAACTTGCGCTGCCGGATCTGCTCGGTCATGACCGCGTCCGGTGCGGCGCTGAGACTGGTGCCGGGGCCATAGAAGCCACCGTAACGAAGCGCGATGCCGTCGGCCCAGCTGATCGAGGTGACCGCCGCCTCCAGATGCCGCAACGCGGCCACCGACGTACGCAGGTCGGCGGGCGGATCCGGTTCGACCTGCTCGGTCTCGTCGGCGAGCCGCATGCTGGTGCGCTGCATCCACAGCGCGTTGCTCTGCGCCACGATCTTGCGTACGCCGGCCGCGCGAGCTGCTGCCAGCAGGTGATCGGTGCCCTCCGTGCGCAGCCGGTCGGTCGCGGCCGCCATCTGCTTGGCGTGCCGGAAGTCGAGCGGCCCGCTCAAGGCCGTCAGCTGGTGCACGACGACCTCCGGTTCGGCTCGGGCGACCGCTTCCGCCACGGATTCGGGATCGAGCGCGTCGACGACGACCGCTTCGGCCCCCAGCGCCCGCAACGCGGCCAGTTTGGCCGGCGTACGCGTAGTTCCGACGACCTCGTGGCCGCGCGCGACGAGCTGGCTGACGAGTTGGGTGCCGATCGCGCCGGATGCGCCGGCAAGAAAGATCTTCATGCACCTAAGACGAGACGGTCCGGCCCGCTATGAACGGCGGTAACCCAGGTCACACGGCGGACCTGCCGTGCCGCACCTGATCGGCGTGAATCGCCAGCTGGTCGGCCTCGCGGCGCATCGCGGCCAGCAGCACCGGCAGATCGGGATGACGGTCGGCATCGGCCTGGACGGCGACGACAAGTCTCCCCGCGTACGACACCGCGAGGAAGCCGATGGTCATGTTGCCCACGACGGTCCCGATCGGGACGACCTCGAGAACGGTCGCTTCGAGCAGCCGCACCGGCGACGCCGGACCGGTCACGTCGCTCTCCATGAAGTTGATCATTCGCTGGCGGCGACTGAACCAGCGCAGCACGCCCAGTCGGGACAGCCCGATCAGCAGTGCGTTTCCCGCCGTCGGCGCTTGCCCGCCCTTCGCTTCGGCGGTTTCGCGTGCGATCGCTTCCAGACGCCGGTGCACATCGGCGGTCAACGGCACGCGTATCGCGAGGCCGCCCGTGCGGTTGCCGCCGTCGGAGGCGCCCGCCTCGCGTACCGACACCGCCACCGTGGCGTGCAACTCGACGCCGTCCGTCGGTTCGGACCGAGATCGCAGCAGCGCACGGAGCCCGCCGGCCGCCAGCGTCAACACGACGTCGTTCACCTTGGCACCGTGGCGATGCGCGGTTTCCTTGGCCCGATCGAGATCCAGCGTGACGGCGTCGAGCCGCCGGTGCGCACCGACCGGCCCGTTCAGCGACGTGCGGGGCGCGTTGCGCAGACCGGCCATCTGCCGGAAGGTCGTGGCGCTGGGCCGCCGCAGCGTACGCAGGCCGGCCAACCGTCGCGCGACGTTGTCGCGAACCAGGTCCACCCACGTGGGCCGAGGCAGCGTACGGCCCGCTGGGACGGCCGGAGCGTCATCGGCGAGCGCAGCGAACATGCGAATCGTGGTCAGCCCATCGGCCACCACGTGATGCATTGCGAATACCAGGGCGGCGCTTCCGTCGGGCAGGCCGGTGACGAGCCAGATCCGCCACGGCGGAAGATCGCGGGCGAAGGGCCGGTTGGCCAGGCGTACCGCGAAGTCGGTCAGCCGCACACCGGCGGGCAGGACGGCCGACCTGACGTGACGACCGACGTCGAACTTCGGCGAGTCGACCCAGATCGGCCGTCCGCCGAGCCATCCCGGCCGGTAGACGACCTGCCGCAGCCGGGGTGCGCCAGCCACTCGGTCGGCGATGCGCCTGCGCAACATCCCTAGCTCGACCGGACGGTCCAGCAGAGCGAGCGCGCCCACCCGGGCGGGCGACGACGGCGACTCGACATACAGGTTGATGAGATCGGTGGGGGTCAGCCGCTCGATCCTCCTCATGCCTCCAGCGTTCCCGGGACCGTTGGCGTCGCCCAGGGCCGTTCGCCCTGAGCTGGGCCGCCATGGGACCTTCGGCCCGACGGGCGGGACCGGTGCCTCTGAGCAGCGGCGTGGGGCGCCCCTAGCGTCAAAGTGGGGAGACGGGGCGACAGGAATCCGCCGAGACCCGGCGGCGCCGCGGGCACCCGCGCAAGGAGGTCGACATGAACTTCCGCATCGTCGGCGGCGAGCTGAGTCCGGCCGCCCGAGCCGCGTCCCAGGCCGGGGAGGCGACGTCATGACCCCCACGGCGACGCGGCGTACCCGGCTCACCGACCAGCGGGTCGCCTCGATCATGTCGCGACCGGCGATCGCCGTCCGCGAGTACGCGACGCTGTCCGACGCGCTGACCGCGTTCGCCGCGTCCGGCCTGCGCCACCTCGTCGTGGTCGACCCGGCCGGGCACTGCCTGGGGATGCTCAGCGATCGGCTGGTCGCCGGCGCCTGGGCGGCGAACCCGGCGTGTTTCGACGACGTACACGTCACCGCGCTGCTGGAACCGGACCAGCCGATGGTCGCGTCGACGGCGACGATCGGGCAGGCCGCGCGGGTGATGCATCGGCTGGGCACGGACGCGGTGGTGCTGGTCGACGCCGTCGCCGAGCCGGTCGGCGTGCTCACCGCGTCCGACCTGATCGGGCTGCTGGCCAAGCCGTCGCGCGACGGATGACGCTCAGGGCCTGAAACAGGCAAGCCCGGAGGCGACGGAAGTCCGGCCGCAGATCGCGGCAGATTACGGTCTGCGGGACGGGAACAGCAGTTGCACGGCGGCGACGATGGCCGCCCGGCGGTCCGCGAGGAAGGCGTCGCGGTCCTCGTCGGGGACGGTGACCAGGGCGGGATTGCCCGCCCAGGACATCGCGAGCTGGTTGACGAACATCAGGACGTCCATCGGGTCCCAGCCGTCGTCGAGCTGACCGGCCTCTTGCGCCTGGCGCAGCTGTTCGACCTTGTGGTGGACCGACTCGCGGAGCGGGTCGTCGGACGTCTGCCCGTCCAGCGACAGCTCCATCTGGCCCCAGGTCATCAGGCGCCGGCGAGCCGGATGCTGGAGGAAGTAGTCGTGCACCCGCCCGGCGTAGCCCGGAAGGTCGGCGGGGTCCAGCCGGGTGGCTTCGGCCACCGCTGCCAGTTCCCGGGTCGCGACGAACCGGTAGAGCGCCTCCTTGCTCTGGAAGTACGCGTAGACGCGTTCCTTGCTCGTCTTGGCCGCCTTGGCGATCCGCTCGACCCGGGCGCCGGCGATGCCGTGCTCGGAGAACTCCGCCGTGGCCGCGGCGACGATGCGGTCGCTCGTCGAATCGGTGCTGATCGGGGCCGCCATGCTCTGAGCGTACTCAACCGAACCGTTCGGTTTGGCGGAGTGGGATCCGCGCGGGTACGTTCAAACCGAACCGTTCGGTTTGACTTTGGCTGGGTTTGAGGAGCGACACCCATGAAGAACAGGACATTGGGCCGGGAAGGTCTCATCGTCTCCGAGATCGGCTACGGCGCGATGGGCACGGCGATCGGCTACGGGCCGTCGGACGACACCGAGTCCATCGCCGCGATCCGCCAGGCTCACGACCTCGGCGTGACGCACTTCGACACGGCCGAGCTGTACGGCTGGGGAGTCGGGGAGCGGCTGCTCGGCAACGCGCTCGCGCCGATCCGCGACCAGGTGACCATCGCCACCAAATTCGGGTTCACCCCGACACTTGGCCGCGATTCCCGGCCGGAGCACATCCGCGAGGTCGTCGACAACAGCCTGCGCAACCTCGGCGTCGACACGATCGACCTGCTCTACCAGCACATTCCGGACCCGAACGTGCCCATTGAGGACGTCGTCGGCGTCATGCGGGAATACGTCCAGGCCGGCAAGGTGAAGTACCTCGGACTGTCCAATGCCGACGCCGACACGATTCGGCGGGCACATGCGGTGCACCCGATCTCGGCGCTGCAGAACGAGTACTCGATCTTCGCCCGCGGGGTCGAATCGCTGCTGCCGGTGCTCGACGAACTCGGCATCGGCTTGGTGGCGTACTCGCCGATCGCCCGGGGCTTCCTCAGCGGCGCGGTCCAGCACCGGGACAGCTTGGCCGCCGACGACTGGCGTCAGCGCGTCGCCTGGTGGAACCCGGAGAACTTCGACGCCAACGTGGCGATCGTCGGCGAGCTGGCCAAGCTCGCCGAGAGCAAGGGCGCGACCGTGGCGCAACTGGCGCTGGCCTGGGTGCTCGCGCAGCAGACCGACATCGTGCCCATCCCGGGCTCGCGCAGCTCCGCCCGGGTCGCCGAGAACATCGCGGCCGCCGACCTGGTGCTCACGGCCGAGGACCTCGCCCGCATCGCCGAGATCGCTCCGGACGGCGGCATCGCCTGAAGAGCGGCTTGACGGGCTGGACAGCCGGACGGCCCGGCGACGCGGGGAGCGTCACCGGGCCGGACCCGGGGGAGATCACTTCACGATCACTTGGCCGTGGCCTTGGCCTGTTCGGTTTCGACGAGGGCGAAGCCGGTCGATTTCGGGGTGGTGAAGGCGTGGGCGAGTCCGGCCAGCGCCAGCAGGAGCATCAGGGCGGCGGCGCCGTAGGCGACGAGTGCGGCCTGACCGGCCTTGGTGCCGAATTCGCTGAAGCCGTAGCTGGTCAGCAGCAGGCCGCGCAGGGTTTCGCCTTTGAAGACGGTCTCCCGTTGAGCGGTGACGTCGGCCAGTTGCTTGGTCAGGTCGTCGACCTTGGCCTGGTCGACCGGGGTGGCCTTCTGTGCCTCGGTCAGCTGGTTCTTCAGCTGCGTCTGGGGGGTGCCGAGGTCGGCGTAGGTCTGGCCGCCGGCGATCGACTTCAGGTGCAGTCCGATGAATTCGTTGGCGTAGCACTCGGCTTGCTTGCCGGTGGTCATCGGCTGGCCGGCGTACTCGACGAGGCAGGCGGCCTTCTTCTCTTCGTCGGTGAGGGTGTCGGCGGTCTTGAAGGTGATGTGCTGCGCGGCCAGCTGGTCGTGCACGTAGGTGTTGGCGAAGCTGGCGTTGGCGCCCAGCACGATGCCGGCGACCAGCAGGAGCGCGGCGAGGGCGAGCCCGCCGATGCTGAACAGGAGGTCGAGGGTCCGGCGTTTCATGGTGTGCTCCTTCAGGAGGGGGTGAGAAACACTTCGTTGCCCTCAGAGCATCGGTTCTGGACGGTCGTGGCAGCAGAGACACAGTTCCCGGATCGGGTGGGACCAAAGACTCCGATCGGAGGGACTGTCAGCCCGGCGTCTGGTGTGGATAAGACAAGGGCGGTGCGGACCGTCGAAGGTCCACACCGCCGTGTCCGGCCCACCGGCTCGCCCGCGTTCCCAAGTGGACGTCCGCTCAGGCCCTCCTCGCGGGCTGGCAAGGCGCCGGGCCGCTCCAGCTCAGCTCACCGGTCCCGGTCACAGACAGAGGACAAAGTCCCGACCGGCTGCGCCACAAGGCCCTACGCCACATCGTCGATGCGGCGCACCGTGTGCCGATGAGACACGCCATCCTCGCCGAGTGCCTCGAGGCCGCGATCGCCGCGCCGTCCATTCACAACACTCAGCCGTGGCGGTTCCTGCCGCGCGAGCATTGCGTCGACGTGTACGCCGACCGCAGCCGGCGGCCGGCGGCGAGCGACCCGAACGGGCGCGAGCTGGCCATCTCGGTCGGTGCGGCGGTGCTGAATCTGCGGGTCGCGCTGCTGGCCCGCGGATACCGGCCGTCGTACGCGCTGCTGCCGGAGCGGTCGCAGGCGGATCTGCTGGCCCGGGTCACCTTCGGCGGGCGCGTTCAGCCGACCTATCGCGCGCGCCGGTTGGCCGGTGCGATTCCCCGCCGACGGTCCAACCGCGGCCCGTTCCGTTCGGCCGAGCTGCCGGAGCCGGTGCTGACGGAACTGGTCCAGGCCGCTGCCGCCGAGGGGGCGTACCTGATGATCGCCGACCCGCCGTTGCGGGATGCGGTCCTCGGCGTGGTACGCCGGGCGGAGACCTCGCTCCGGGCCGATCCCGCGTACTCCGCCGACTTCGCCTGGCCCGGGGTGGTCGAGGACGATCCGACGCTCGCGATCCTCTACGGTTCCGGCGACTCCCGGTACGCCTGGCTGCGGGCCGGGCAGGCGCTGGAACGCGTCCTGCTGACGGCCACGGCCAACGGCGTGCAGAGCACCCTGATGACGCGGCCCCTGGCGTACGCCGACCTGCGGGCACTGTTCGACGACAGCGGGCTGGGCCGACGAGCTCAGGCGATCATCCGGCTCGGCTACGGCGACGAGCCGCCAGCGTCGCCTCGGCGGGCGCTGGCCGACGTCATCATGGCGGTCCCGGATGAACCGGTCGGTACTGCAGACTGATCACCGCCGTCCCGTCAGGCCAGCGGTACCGACCAGACCACGCGAGTGCCCTCGTCCGGTGGCGAGGTCAGGTCCAGGTCGCCGCCGTGCTGCCGGGCGCGTTCGCGGGCGTTGGCCAGCCCGCTGGACTCCTTGGCGCCGCCCCGGCCGTTGTCGTAGACGGTGACCGTCAGCCGTCCCGATTGCACCGCGACAGCCATCTCCAGCTCAGTCGCCTGCGCATGGCGTATCACATTGGACAGGGCCTCGTTGACCACGGCCAGGATGTCGCCGTGCAGCTCGACCGGCACGGCCGAGTCGACCGGCCCGTCGAGCCGCAGCGCCGGGCGGAACCCGAGCCCGGCGGACGCGCGCTCGGCCAGTCCGCGGATCTCGGCCCGGAGCGAGGTGGCGGTCGGGGCGCGCAGTTCGAAGATCGCGCCGCGGATGTCGCGGATGGTGGCGTCGAGGTCGTCGACGGACTGGTGGATGCGATTCGCCACCTCGGGCTTCGTCGCGAGCGCCGCCACGGTCTGCAATTGCAGACCGGTGGCGAACAGCCGCTGGATGACGACGTCGTGCAGGTCGCGCGCGATGCGCTCGCGGTCGGACAGCAGCAGCAACTGCTCGCGATCGAGGTGCGCCTGGGCGCGGTCGAGGGCGAGCGCGGCCTGGCTGGCGAACAGCCCCACGAGGCGCAGTTCCTCGGTCTCACGGGGCTCGCCGGCGTAGGCGACGATGAGGGCGCCGCGCGAGTGGCCGAAGGGCGAGATCGACGCGCGTAGCTCCGGCACGGTGACCGGCCAGGTGGCGGCCTTGCCGACGTGCTCGACCTCCAACTGCTCGCCGCGGGTGATCGCGGCCTCGATCGCCGAGCCCTCCAGCGGAATCGTCTCGCCGACCAGGCCGTCCAAGGGTTCGATGGAGTCGCAGGCCGCGACGGTCAGGCCGTCGCCGTCGTCGTCGAGCAGGACGACGGTCGTGAAGACCGCGTCAGCCGCCTCGCGGGCCTTGCGGACCACGATCGCCAGCGGATCCTGCGCGTCGTGCACGTCGGCGATGGTGGCCGCCACCTCGGCCGTGGCCTGCAGCCAGCGTTGGCGGCGCCCGGCCAGCGCATAGAGGCGGGCGTTCTCGATCGCGGCCCCGGCGGCGGCCGCGAGCGCGACCATGATCTCCTCGTCGTCGTCGGAGAACTCGGGCGCACCCTGCTTCTCCGACAGGTAAAGGTTGCCGAAGATGTGATCGCGGACGCGGATGGGCACGCCGAGGAAGCTGTGCATCGGCGGGTGGCCTGGCGGGAACCCGGCCGACTGCGGATGCCGGGTGATGTCGGGCAGGCGTACCGGGCGCGGGTCGCCGATGAGCAGGCCGAGCACGCCCTTGCCGGTCGGTGGATTGCCGATGGCCTTGTGGGTCTTCGGGTCCATGCCGTGCGTGATGAACTCGATCAGCTGCCGGTCGCCGCCGATCACGCCGAGCGCGCCGTACTTCGCGTCCGCGAGGTGACAGGCCGACACGACGATCCGTTCGAGGGTCGCATGCAGATCGAGGTCGGTGCCCATGCCCACGACCGCGTCGAGCAGGCTGCGCAGCCGCTCACGGCTGTTCATCACGTCGCCCACGCGGTCCAGCAGCTCCTGGAGAAGCTCATCCAGGCGTACGCGCGACAGCGGCGACAGACCGAGCGAAGTCCACTGCTGTTCCACGAGACAAATGGTACGGCCGGGCGGCGCGGTCGTGGGCGGGCCACCACCCGGGTGACGCACTCGTCACGTCACCCGAGATTCCCCGCAACTCCGGCGACCCCCGGGACTTTGGTCCCCTGATCAGAAACCGGGGCACCCTGCCGCCGACGGCTTCGCCGGGCTGCTGCTCGGCTCAGTCAGCCGGGCGCTCGTGCATCACGCCCACCACGCGGTCGCCGTGATACACCCGTCCGAAGACTGACCCGCTGGTCGTGAACCACCCGCGACCCGGGCTGAAGTCCCGGCGGGCCTAAAGTCCCGGCTCGCGGGACCCGCGGCACTGGGCCGGGCGACGCGCCGGTCGCACGCTGAAGGCATGGCCACGGAAGAAGCCGTCCCGAAGGAAACCGCCGCGGAGGAAGCCGGCCCGAAGAAGGCCACGCGGGGTCTGCTCCGGAAGTCTCAGGATCACCGCCTGGGGTACCTGCTCGGTGTGGTCTATCACGACGAAGAGGTCCGCGAGAACTCGCCACCTGACGATCAAACGGTCCGCGACCGCGAAGGCCCGCGGAGCACCCGGCTGGCGGGGCGGGAGGAGTGACCGTCACCGCGCCGCAGATCATCGGGCTGACCAGCGCCGAAGCGGCGGCCCGGCGAGACCGCGACGGGCCGAACGAGGTCGCCCGGCCCCGGCCACGCCACCTGGTCGCCCGGATCCTCGACCAGCTGCGCGATCCGCTCGTGCTGTTGCTGCTGGCTGCGGTGGTCGTCACGATCGCCCTGGGCGACCTGCCCGACACCGCGATCATCGCCCTGGTCGTCGTGCTCAACACGACCATCGGCGTGGTCCAGCAGGTCCGCGCGGACCACGCGATCGCGGCCCTGGACACCTTGTCCGCGCCGACCGCGCGGGTGGTCCGCGACGGTCACGACGTGGTCGTTCCCGCTGCCCAACTCGTACGCGAGGACTGGGTGCGGCTGGAGGCAGGCGATATCGTCCCGGCGGACCTGGTCGTCGCGTACGCGCATCGCTGCCAAGTCGACGAGGCGGTGCTGACCGGCGAGTCGATGCCGGTCGTCCGGGAGCCCGGCGACGAGCTGCTGTCCGGCACCGTCCTGGTCACCGGCCGGGCCGAGGGACCGGTACGGCGTACCGGGGCGGACAGTGCGCTGGGCCGGATCGCGTCGCTGGCTCGTGGGGCCAAGGCGGGCCCGACGCCGTTGCAGCGGCGGCTGGCTGGACTCGGGCGGCTGCTGGGTGCGGCGATCGTGGCGGTGAGCGTGATGGTGGCCGTCCTCGGTGTGCTCGCCGGCCGGCCCGTCGTCACGATGGCGCTCGTCGCGGTGAGCCTGGTCGTGGCGGCCGTGCCGGAGTCGCTGCCCGCCGTGGTGACCCTCGCGCTCGCGCTCGGCGCCCGGCGCATCGCCCGGCATCAGGCCATTCCGCGGAATCTGCATGCGGTGGAGACCTTGGGTTCGGTGACCGTGTTGGCCTCCGACAAGACCGGCACCGTCACCGAAGGCCGGATGGCGGTCCGGCGGGCCATCGCCGAAGACATCGCGTACGAGGTGCACGGCGCGGGCTATGAGCCGATCGGCGTGGTGGTGCCCGACCCCGGGCCGCCGCTGCGGGAGCTGGCACGCGCCGGGCTCCTGTGCTCGGATGCGGCACTGCTGCCGCCGGACGACGACCATCCACAGTGGTACGCGGTGGGCGATCCGGTGGAGGCGGCGCTCGTCGCGTTCGCGGCCCGCTGTGGTCTGGATCCGCACCAGCAGCGGGCGGCGTACCCACGGGTGGCGGAGCGCCCGTTCGACCAGGCCGCCCGGCGGATGACGACCGTGCACAAGCGCGGCGACAGTTACTACACCGTCTGCAAGGGCGCGCCGGAGACGGTGCTGACGGCGCCCGTGGTCACCGGAGACGTCGAGCGTCTCCGGCGGGCCGCCGCCGACTTGGCCGCACAGGGACTGCGGGTGGTCGCCGTCGCGGCCGGGCAATCCGAGGACCGCATCGACGCTGCCGATCCGCGTGGGCTGTGGCCGCTGGGCGTCATCGGCATCGGCGACCCGTTGCGGGCCGGGGCGAGCCACACCGCCGGCACGTTCGGCCAAGCCGGCGTACGCATGATGCTGATCACCGGCGATCATCCGAACACCGCCGCCGCCATCGCGCAGCAGCTGGGCCTGTGGCACGAAGGCGACGGCGTCGGCACCGGCGACCATCCCGAGCAGGCGAACGAGGTGCAGGTCTTCGCGCGTACGCGGCCGGAGCAGAAGATCGACATCATCACCGCGTTGCAGAGCCACGGCGAGGTCGTCGCGATGACCGGCGACGGGGTGAACGACGCGCCCGCGTTGCGCCGCGCGGACATCGGCGTGGCGATGGGCGGCGGGACCGAGGTCGCCCGGCAGGCGGCGGACCTCGTCCTGGTCGACGACAACCTGGACACGGTGACGGCCGCGATCGGCGAGGGCCGGCGCGTGTACGACAACATCCGCCGGTTCCTGCGCTACGGCCTGGCCGGGGGAGTGGCCGAGCTGCTCGTCATGCTCGCCGGGCCGTTCCTGGGACTGGCCGTGCCGCTGCTGCCCGGCCAGATCCTGTGGATCAACCTGCTCACCCATGGGCTGCCCGGCGTCGCGCTCGGGGCGGAACCGGCCGAGCCGGACGTGCTGACCCGGCCGCCGCGGCCGCCGGGCGAGCAGGTTCTCGGTGAGGGCCTGGGCCGGACGATCTTGGCCGTCGGCACGCTCTTGGCGGTCGTGTCGGCCGGGCTCGCGGTGTTCGCCGCCAACGCCGGGCTGCCCTGGCAGAGCATGCTGTTCGTGACCCTGGGGCTGGCGCAGCTCGGGGTCGCCCTCGCGGTCCGGGCCCGGCGCGACCGTGCTCACCGGTGGGCCAACCCGGGGCTGCTGCTGGCCGTCGGGATCTCCGCGCTCGCCCAGATCGGCGGGGTGCTGGCCGAGCCGCTGCGGGTGCTGCTGCGCACGGAACCGCTCACGGGTACGCAACTGCTGCTGTGCGCGGCCGTGGCAGCGCTGCCAGGGCTGCTGTTGTGGGCGGTGAACCGCCGACGAGGTCGCCGGGCCTGAGGGCGAGCCGGTGACAGCAGGAGGCGATGGCGTGATCGCGACCGACTCGGACACGGCTTCGGGTGGGCGACCGCAGCCGTGGTCATTGGACGTTCAGCGTTCGGCCGCGATGTCGGCTGCGGACGTGCTGAGCGTGCTCGACAGCGGACGGGACGGGATCGGCGACGCCGAAGCCGACCGGCGGCGGGCGATCGTCGGGCCGAACGCGGTGCGTACGCACCGGGTGTCGGGCTGGGCCGTGCTGGTCCGGCAACTGCGCTCCGCCCTGCTGGCGCTGCTGCTGGTCGCGGCCACGGTGTCGTTCCTCGTGGGCCAGCGGACCGACGCCGTGGTGATCGGCGTCATCATGGCGATCAGCGTCGGACTCGGCTTCCTCAACGAGTATCGAGCCGAACGGGCCGGCGCTGCCTTGCACGATCGCATCCGGCATCGCGCCGTCGTCGTCCGGTCCGGACAGGCGCGGGAGGCCGACGTGACCGAGCTGGTTCCCGGCGACGTCGTACGCCTGGAGCTGGGCCAGATCGTCCCCGCCGACCTGCGGCTGCTGGAAACCACCGGCCTCACGTGCGACGAAGCGATGTTGACCGGCGAATCCGTGCCCGTCCACAAGAGCGCCGACGTCCCGGCGGCCGAGTCCGGGCTCGGCGAACTGTCGTCGTGCGTGCTGATGGGCACTGTCGTGCGGGCCGGGTCGGCGACCGGGGTCGTGGTGGCGACCGGACCCCGGACCGCGTTCGGGCGGATCGCGGTGGGACTCGGCCGACGGCATCCGCCCACCGAGTTCCAAGTCGGTCTGGCCCGATTCTCGACGCTGCTCGCCCGGGTCGCCGCAGTGCTCACGACGATGATCTTCGTCATCAACCTGACGCTCCACCGGCCGATTCTCGACGCGATCTTGTTCAGCCTCGCCATCGCGGTCGGCATCACGCCGCAGCTGTTGCCGGCGATCGTCACGACCAGCCTGGCGACCGGGACCCGGCGACTGGCCCGGCGGCGGGTGCTGGTCAAGTGCCTGGTCTGTGTGGAGGACCTCGGCAACATCGAGGTCTTGTTCACCGACAAGACCGGCACATTGACCGCCGGCGCCCTCGCCCTGGAGGAGAGCCTGGCCGTGGACGGCCGCCCGGCACAGCTGCCGCTGCTGTACGGGCTGCTGGCGAACGAGGCGACGGTGTCGCCGGGTGCGCTGGCCGGGGGTAACGCGCTCGACCAGGCGCTGTGGCGGTCGCCGGACGCCGCGGCCCAGCCGGTCGCCGACTATCAGCGCTGGGATTCGGTGCCGTTCGATCACGAGCGTCGCCGGACCAGCGTCCTCGTGGACGGGCCGGACGGCCGGACGCTCATCGTCAAGGGCGCGCCGGAGGAGATCCTGGCCCGCTGCCAGGGCGAGCTGGACCCGGCCCGGAAGGTGCTCGATCAGAAGCTGACCGCCGGTGGGCGGGTGATCGCGGTCGCGGCGCGGCCCGCCCCCGGGGCGTCGACGATCGGTCCGGACGACGAGCACGACCTCACTCTCGTGGGCGTACTCGTGCTGTCAGACCCGCCCAAATCGGAGGCGGCCGAGGCTCTGGCCCGGCTCGCTCAGCTCGGCGTCGCGGTCAAGGTCGTCACCGGCGATCATCCGGCCGTCGCCGGCCACGTCTGCCGCCAGGTCGGCCTGCCGGTCGCCGGAGTGGTCGCCGGCAGGCAGCTCGCCGGGATCGACGACGACGCGCTGCCCGCGCTCATCGCGGCCACCACCGTCTTCGCGCGGGTCAGCCCCGAGGACAAGGCCCGGCTGGTACGCGTACAGCGGCTGGCGGGTCGCGACGTCGCGTTCCTGGGTGACGGGGTCAACGACGCGCTCGCTTTGCACAGTGCGGACGTCGGGGTCTCCGTCGACAGTGGAGCGGACGTGGCCCGCGACGCCGCGGATGTTCTGTTGCTGGACAAGGATCTCGGCGTCCTGGCCGACGGGGTGACCGAAGGCCGGCGCATCTTCGCCAACACGGTCAAGTATGTGCTGATGGGGACGTCGTCGAACTTCGGCAACATGTTCTCCGCCGCCGGGGCATCGGCCTTTCTGCCGTTCCTGCCGATGTTGCCGGGCCAGATTCTGCTCAACAATCTGCTCTACGACGTCTCGCAGATCGCCATCCCGACCGACCGAGTCGATCCCGAGCAGCTGGCCCGCCCGGCGCACTGGGATCTGCGGGAGATCCGCCGGTTCATGCTGACCTTCGGGCCGCTGTCGTCGATCTTCGACTTCTTGACGTTCGCGATCCTGCTCAGCGTCCTGCACGCCGGGGCGACCGAGTTCCGCACCGGCTGGTTCGTCGAATCGGTCGCCACGCAGACGCTGATCGTCTTCGTCATCCGTACCCACGCCAGCCCGTTCTGGCGCAGCCGGCCCAGCCTCGCGCTCGTGCTGTCGGCGGCAGCGGCGGTCACGGTCGCGTGGTCGATCCCGTATTCGCCGCTCGCCGGGGCGCTCGGCTTCACCGCGCTGCCCCCGGTGTTCCTCGGCGTGGTCGTCGTCCTCGTCGCCGTCTACCTGGCTCTCGTCGAGACGACCAAACGGAGCCTGTTCGCGGCGAGCGATCTACGCAGCACGACGGCGCAGCGCGTACGCCCATCGCACGAACGACGGCAGCACCGCCGCGCCGCCCGGTTCACCACACGGTGAGCGGGCGGCACGGTCGGGTGTGTTACGAGGCAGGCTCGGGCTCGATCGCAGCCGGCTCTCCAGCGGGTTCGACGGCCAGCAGCCGGGCCCGGGTGTGGCTGAGCCGTTCGGCGATGACGCCGGTGAACCGCCGCATCAGCTCATAGCCGAGCGCGGGGTCGGCCGCGCACAGTTCGCGTACGCCCGGCCCGTCCAGCGCCACCGCGTGCACCACGTCTTCGGCGGTGCCGGTGAACTGCCACCGGTATGGCGGAAACAGCCAGGACCAGCCGATGACCGAGCCAGGGCCGAGGGTCTCCACGACGACCTCGCCGCGACCAGGGACGTTGGTGCTCAGCCGGACGTGACCGTCGTCGACGAGCCAGAACCGGTCGGCGCGCCCGCCCTCGGCGAACAGGCGGCTGTCCCGGTGGAACATGGTGGTGTAGCCCCACATCGACAGCCGGTCGAGTTGCCGGTCCGACAGACCGGTCAGGAACGGGTGGGACCGCAGCGTGAGATACGTCGTCTCGATCATCGGAAAACACCTCCTGCTATCGGGCTGCTATCGGGCTGGGTGGATGACGGCGACCGGTCCGTGCGCGTGGTGCACGAGGGCCCGGCTGACCGAGCCGAGCAGCAGCCCGGTGAACCCGCCGCCGCCCCGGCCGCCGACGACGGTCAACCCGGCTCCGATCGTCTGGTCGATCATCGCCTTCTCGACGTGCTGCGCGGCCACGGTACGCGTCTCGATGGTCACGCCGGGCTGGTGCAGCCACGGGCTGACCGCGTCGAACAGGATCTGCTCGGCGACCGCCTCGTCCTGCCGCACCTCGAAGTAGGGTTCGTCGCGGCCGATGGGGAAGGCGTACACGGCGATGATCGAGGTGTTCCGTCGGCGGGCCTCGTCGACGGCCCACTTCAGGGCGATCTGCGCACCCGGGGAACTGTCCACACCGACCACGATCGGGCCGTCCACCGGTTCGGCCGGGGTCTCGCCGTCGGTGACCGGTGGGCGTACGACGACGACCGGACCGTGGGCGTGCGCGGAGACCTGTGCGGACACCGAGCCGAGCAGGAGTTCGGTGAACCCGCCCAGTCCGCGGCAGCCGACCACGGTCAGCTGGGCGTGGCGGGACTCTTCGAGCAGCACTGCCGCGCCGCCGCCGGTGACGGCGCGGGCGCTGATGTCGGCCAGCCCCGGATGATCGTCCGTCAGCTGCTTGACCACTGCGGCCAGCATCGTCTCGGCGTCAGCACGCATCGCCTGGTCGTCGAGGTAGTACCGATCGGCGACCGCGACGGGGAGGTATCCGTAGACCGGGATCTCGAACCCGTAGACCAGCGACAGCGGCGCGTCGCGCAGTTCGGCCAGGTGGGCGGCGTACCGGGCGGCGGCCAGGCTGGACGGTGAGCCGTCGACACCGGCGACGACCGGGGGAACGGGGGTGGTGCTGGACATCAGAGCCTCCTTCAGCTCGACAGGTTGACGACCTCACCCAGCCGGCGGCGTGGGCTGGCCGGTGGTGTTCCGTCGGGCGCGTAGCCGACGCGTAGCGCCAGCTGGGGCGCGCCGATCCCGGCCAGCACGTGCCGCAGCCGTTCGCGGGTCAGGGTGTGCTCGGTGACGTCGCTGATCGGGGAAGCGGCGAGACCGGCCGCGGTGGCGCCGAGCAGCAGCGCCGAGAGCGCCTGACCGGCGTGCAGCCAGGCCGGCGGGGTGTCCTCGTCGGTGAACAGCACCGTGTACAGGGTTCCGGCGTCGCCCTCGTCGCCGGGGTCGAGCGTGCCGACGCCGGATGGGGCGAATTCGCGTACCGGGACCCGGCGGGGCGACGGCGACACGGCCGTCTCCGACGGCACACCGGATCCGTTGGCCGGAGCCTTCGGCGCGTCGGCGGTCCAGGCCGCCAGCTCGTGCCGGTACGCCGGATCGGCGAACTGCAGTTCCGCCGCGCGGGCCGTGAGGATGGCCAGATCGTCGATCTCGCCGCCGCGGAGCACCGCCAGATGGGCGCCTTGGCGTTCGGCCAGGGCGATCAGCCGCTGGATGACCTCCACGGGCACCGGCTGGCCGGTAAACGCCCGCCGATCCGTGCGCCGCTGCGAGATGGCGGCGTACGCGGCCCGGTCCTCGGTGGCCGGATCGGCGGCGTCGCCGAGGCGCACCTCGGCCAGCAGATCGGGCTCGGCGGGATCAGGCAGCGTACGCACGTCGGCGGCGTGACCGGCGACGGCCAGCGCGACTCTCGCGTGGTGCAGGGCGGCGCCGCAGCTGACGGTCAGCAGCCGGCCGTCGGGATCGGCGACGAGCAGCTGCCGGGCGCGGTCCGCCCACAGCTGCATCGAGTGCTCCTGGACGACCCATCGCCACGGCTGCGTGTTGAAGATGGACGGGGCGTTGAGGGCGACCTGTGCCGCCACCCGCAGGGTGCGGCCGTCCGCCGGTCCGATGGTCCTCATGGTTCTGACGATCCACCCACGCGGGCCACGAGGTCAGGGCCGCCGGGCGCAACCCCTCAGGCCCGATGGCCCATGCCCGGGTGGGACTAAAGTCCCTGTGCGCCGGGTCCGGAACGCTGGCACACTGAGGAGCATGATCCGGGTGTTCCTCCTCGACGACCACGAGGTCGTCCGGCGCGGCCTGCGCGAACTGTTGGAGGCGCAGGGCGACATCGAGGTGATCGGCGAGGCCGGTTTGGCGACCGAGGCCGCACACCGGGCCCCCGCGCTGCGTCCGGACGTGGCGATCCTGGACGCGCGGCTGCCTGACGGCAGCGGCATCGACGCGGCTCGTGAGATCCGTTCGGTCGACCCGAGCATCCAGGTGCTCATCCTCACCTCCTACGAGGACGACGAGGCGCTGTTCGCGGCGATCATGGCCGGAGCCGCCGGATACGTGCTCAAGCAGATCAAGGGCACCGACCTGGTCGACGCCGTCCGGCGGGTCGCCGATGGACAGTCGCTGCTGGACCCGGCGGTCACCGCGCGCGTCCTGGAGCGCATCCGCAACCCGCAACGGGAGCCGGCCCAGCTGCGCGGGCTCACCGAGCAGGAGCGCAAGATCCTCGACTTCATCGCCGACGGGCTGACCAACCGCCAGATCGCGGCGCAGATGTTCCTGGCGGAGAAGACGGTCAAGAACTACGTCTCGAGCCTGCTCGCCAAGCTGGGCCTGGAGCGGCGGACCCAGGCGGCGGTGCTGGCCACCAAGCTGCGCGAAGGCGGCCACTGACGCGCGGTCAGCGCAGCCGGAACACATAAGGATCCGGTTCGTCGCCCACCGCCGCCAGGCGCAGTTTCGCGTCGACCACCACGAGCCCGTCCGGTCCGGCGATGACCGGATTCAGGTCCAGTTCCGCGATCTGCGGCAGGTCTTGGGCGATTCGGCCCAGCCGGTGGACCAGCTCCTCGACCGCCGCGGTGTCCACGCCGGGGGCGCCGCGATAACCGGTGAGCAGCCGCGCGCCGCGCAACGACCGCCACATCCGTGCTCCGTCCCGGTCCGACAGCGGCGTCAGCCGGTAGACCCGGTCGCCCAGGAGGTCGGTGAGCACGCCGCCCAGGCCGAGCATCACCAGCGAGCCGAACAGCGGGTCGTGCACGACGCCCGCCGCCAGCTCCACCGGTCCGCGGGCCATCGGCTGCACGAGCACCTGCGGTCGCGCGACGTCCAGCGCCGTGCCGATCATGTGGTACGCCTGACGCACTGCCTCGGCGTCGGTCAGGTCGAGGCGCACCGCCCCGACGTCGGTCTTGTGCACCAGTTCGGGGACCGCTGATTTCACCGCGACCGGGTAGCCCAACCGGTTCGCCGCCGCCACGGCCTCATCCGCCGTCACCGCGACCGCGTGATCGATCTGCGTGATGCCGTAGCAGCGCAGCAGTTCGGCGGTCACGTCGGCCGGCTGCCAGCCGTCGGCGGCCGTCGCCACGACGGCTTGGGCGGTCACCGGGTCGATCCGGTCCAGAATGGGCGGCCCGCCGAGCGGCTCCCGGCGCCAGGCGGCGTACCGGGCGGCGTGCCCGAGGGCGCGGATGGCGCGCTCCGGCAGGTCGTACGCCGGCCGCTCGGGGCAGGCGCCCACGTGGGAGACGTCCCACCGGCCGATGACGACTCCGGCGGCGGGCAGGTCCGGATGCGTGTCGAAGACCTCGCCGGCGGCGGCCAGCATCCCGGGCACGTCGTTGGCGCGGGTCGCGGCGACCACGACGACGATGGCGTCGACCTCACCGGATTCGGCGAACGCGGTCAGCGCCGCTTGCAGCGTCTGCGGCGTCGCCTCCGCGCCCAGATCGAGCGGATTCTGCGCCGAACCGCCCAGCCGGGCCGCCAACCGCGGGCTCACGGCCGGGACGTCTAGACCGGCGGCGTCGGCCGCGTCCACGGCCAGGACGTTGACCCCGCCGGCGTTGCCGACCACCGCGATCCGGTTGCCGGCCGGTAGCGGCTGGTCGACCAGCATCCGCGCGGCGTCGATGAGCTCGCCGAGGTCGTCGCACCGGACCACCCCGGCCTGGGCGAACAAGCTGTCCACCGCCACCTCCGGAGCGGCCGCCGCCGCGGTGTGCGAAGCGCCGGCGCGTTGCCCGGCCGCCGACCGGCCGCTCTTGACCGCCAGCACCGGCTTGCGCCGGCCCAGGTCGCGGACGAGACGGGCGAACCGGCGCGGGTTGCCGAACGACTCCAGATACAGCGCGACCGCCTTCGTCGCCGGATCGTCATGCCAGTACGCCAGCAAGTCGTTGCCGCTGATGTCGGCCTTGTTCCCCAGGGAGACGAACGACGACACCCCGCATCCGCAGCGGGCCAGATGGTCGAGCAGGCTGATGCCGACCGCCCCGGACTGCGACGCGACACCGAGCGCGCCCGGCACCGGCGGCGCGCCCGCGAACGTCGCGTTCAGGCGTACGGCGCGATCGGTGTTGAGCAGGCCGACGCAGTTCGGACCGAGCAGCCGCATGCTGTGTTCGCGCGCGATGCGTACCGCTTCGTCCTGCAGTGCCTGCCCGGCCGGTCCGGCCTCGCCGAAGCCGGCGCTCAGCACGATCGCCGCGCGTACGCCTGACTCGCCGGCCTCCCGCAGTGCCGCCGGCACCGCAGCGGCCGGTACCGCGATGATCGCGAGATCGACCAGGTCGGGAAGTCTGCGCAGCGAGGGGACGGACGGGATCCCGGCGACGCTGTCCGCGTGCGGGTTCACCGCGAACAGGATGCCGTTGAAGCCGTACTCGGCCAGCGCCCGGAGGGTTTCGTGGCCGACGCCGCCCGGAGTGCGGCTCGCGCCGACGACCGCGACCGAGCGTGGGGTGAGCAGCGGGCGCAGCGACAGCCGTTCGGCGGTGCGATTACGCAGATCGGCCGCGCTGACCGCGGCGGCCTGTGCCCTGGCGGGCAGCCCGACGTCCACGACCTCGGCCAGCGCGTCGGTGCGCGCGTGCGCGGCCATGTCGCGGGCGACGCGCAGCATCGAGAAGTTCGCGGGCATCACCTCGCCGGACAACTCGGTGACGCCGTTGGCCTCGGCCTGGGCGGCGAGGTGCTCGAGGAGGACGGTGCCGATCCCGCGGCCGCGCTCGTCCTCGGCGACGAAGACGGCGAACTCGGCCGCCGCCGCGGTGGGGCCACGCTCGTACGACGCGACGCCGACGACACGACCGGCTTCCGCCGCGACGAGCACCCCGTGTTCGGCCGAGGCGGGGCGGGTGAGCCGCGCGACCTCGGCCGTGATGACCGCCGGACCCGGGACCGCGAAGAACCGCAACCGCAGCGCGTCGACCGAACTCGCCCCGAACATCGTCGCCAAGGCGGTGGCGTCAGCTTCGTCCGCCGGGCGAATCCGCACGATCCGCCCGTCGGCCAGCAGCGCGTCGACCCCGGCCAGCGTGGGGCGGTCGGCGTAAATCGTCATGATCCCAGCTTCGGCAGCCGCGCGTACCGCAGGAAGTGCCGCTCAGCACCCCCGGCTGGGACCTTCGTCCCACGGGACGAGCGCGGTGCCGTGCTCCCGGAGCCGGAGCACGGCACCGGAACATCAGACCTTGGCGAGTTCGCGTTCCGCCGACGGCTGGGCGATCGCCGTCTGACGCAGGCAGACGAGCGCCGCGACGGCGGCCACCAGCATGATCGCCGCGCTCGTCCACACCGCGGTGTGCATGCTGGCGACGAACGCCGCACGCGCGGATCGCAGCAGGTCCGACGCCTCGGCCGAGGGCAAGCCAGCAGCGGTGGCGACGGCGCCGCCCATGGTTTCCCGCGCGGCGGCCGGGACGTCGTCGCTGAGCTGGGCGCGATAGACCGCGGTCGCGACGCTGCCGAGGATCGCGATGCCCAACGCGCCGCCGAACTCGGTCGCGGTCTCCATCAGGGCCGACGACGCTCCGGCCCGCTCGGCGGGGACGGCACCGACCGCGAGTTCCGTGGCGGTGGACAGCACCACGACGACGCCGGCCACGTAGAGCGTGGACCCGACCAGCCAAAGCCACAGGCCGGACTCGACCGGGACCGCGCTGAGCACAGCGAACCCGCCGGCGGCGACCAGGAAACCCGCAGCGATGATCTTGGCTCGGTCCACTCCGCGCCGGGCCAGCGTGGCAGCGATCGGGGCAGCCGCGCCGACCCCGGCGGACGGCACGAGGCTCCACAGCGCACCCTCGAGCGGACTCATTCCGAGCACCAACTGCAGGTACTGAGTGGACAGGACCGCGAAACCGATCATCGCGACCGCCGCGAGCAGGCTGACCAGCACCGACCCGGCGAACGCCCGGCGGCGCAGGATGGCCAGGTCCAGCATCGGATCCGGGCGGCGTCGCTGACGCCGGAGGAACACCACCGCGATCGCCAGACCCGCGACGATGGCGGCGGCCCTGGTCATGTCGACACCGTGCGCGGCGATCTCCTTGACGCCCCAGATGACCGGCAGGACGGCCGCGATCGAGAGCAGGGCGCTGGCGAGGTCGAACCGGCCGGGGAAGGCGGCCCGATACTCGGGCAGCAGGATCGGCGCGAGCAAGAGCAGCAGGACCATCGCGGGCACGTTGATGAGGAAGACCGAGCCCCACCAGAAGTGTTCGAGCAGCAGGCCGCTGACGATCGGACCGAGGGCGATGCCGCTGGTCATCACTCCGGTCCAGACGGCGATCGCGGTGGAGCGCTGCTTCTCGTCGTGGAACATGTTGCGGATCAGGGCGAGAGTGGAGGGCATCAGGGTCGCCCCGGCGATGCCGAGGATCGCCCGCGCGCCGATCAGCATCGAAGCGCTGCTGGAGTACGCGGCCAGCGCGGACGCGGCGCTGAACCCGAGCGCTCCGATCAGCAGCAGGCGTCGGCGGCCCATCCGGTCGCCGAGCGCCCCCATGGTGATCAGGAGCGCGGCGAGCACGAACCCGTAGATGTCGAAGATCCAGAGCTGTTCGGTGCTGCTCGGCGCGAGATCGCGGCTGATGAACGGCACGGTGAAGTACAGGACCGAGACGTCCATCGAGACCAGCAGCAGCGGCAGGATCAGCACGGCGAGCCCGATCCACTCCCGCCGGCCCGCTCGGGGCGGCGCCATGGTGTCTTGCACGGTTTCCTCCAGATACGACGAGTACTGCGTAAGGCTTACGCGTTACTGTTTAAGTCTTACGCAGTACTAGGATGAGCGTCAAGCCCCAAAGAAGAAGGCAGCGTCGATGACCGAGATCAGCAGCCCGGTGCCCAGCGCCTTACAGGCAGCCTGGGGCCTCCGGGAACGGCCCACCAAAGGCCCGAAACCGACCCTGACCGCCGACCGCATCGTCACGGTGGCCATCGACATCGCCCGCGCCGAGGGTTATCCCGCGGTCTCCATGCCTCGGATCGCCAACGAACTGTCGTCCTCCGCGATGGCGCTCTACCGCTACGTCGCCAACAAGGACGAACTCGTCCTGCTGATGATGGAGGCGGCCGTCGGCGAGCCGCCGGAGCCGAAAGCGCCGGGCGAGACGTGGCGAGCCGCGATCGAGCGATGGGCGTACGCGACGGCCGCGATGTTCCGCGAGCACCCGTGGTTCATGCAGGTCCCGGTCGCCGCTCCGCCTGCCACACCACGGCAGCTCGCCTGGATGGAGACTGGCCTCAGCGCCCTGACCGACACCGGTCTGGCGGAGACGGAGAAACTGTCGCTGCTCATGCTGATCAACGGCTACATCCGCTACGACGCCCTGATCCGCGGGCAGATGATCGAAGCGGCGCGGGCCAGCGGGCAGAGCTTCGAAACGGTGATCGCCGACTTCAGCGCCGTGCTGCGGCACCTGGTGCAGGCCGACCGATTCCCGTTGCTGCGGCAGGCGATCGACGCCGGCGCGATGGATCAGCCCGACGACCCGAACGCCGACTTCGCCTTCGGGCTCGCCCGAATCCTGGACGGCATCGCCGTCTTCATCGAGACCCGCGGCCACGCCGCGACGCCATAGTCAGACGCTTCAACGCAGGTTCTTCTCCGCCGGCTGTCGAATTCCGCTTCCCCGTTCGACATGTAGACGAGTACGCCGGATGGCGGCGTACCGGGCGAAGGGAAGCGCACATGAGCCAGGCTTGGCCGGCGAAGCCGGCGATCGTCACCGCCGACGAGTGGCAGAAACTGCGGTCGGAACTGCTCGCCGCGGAGAAGCAGGCGACCCGCGAACTGGACGCCCTCGCCGCCCGGCGACGCCGGCTGCCGATGGCCGAGTTCGACACCGGATACACCTTCGCCACCCCGGACGGCCCGCGTACGCTGCTGGACCTGTTCGACGGCCGGTCACAGCTCGCGTTGTACCAGTTCATGGACCGGGGGCCGGACGAGTTCTGCCAGGGCTGCACCGCC
Source organism: Hamadaea flava (assembly GCF_024172085.1). NCBI lineage: Bacteria > Bacillati > Actinomycetota > Actinomycetes > Micromonosporales > Micromonosporaceae > Hamadaea > Hamadaea flava. The sequence continues at coordinate 8,443,770 of NZ_JAMZDZ010000001.1, forward strand.
TTCGCGGCCAACATTCCGGAGGCGGGGCCGGAGCGACTGGCCGCCCGCGACGTCACCTGGGTCATGGCGTCGGACATGCCGTTGCCCCAGATCCAGGCGTACCGGGAGCGGATGGGCTGGACCATGCCGTTCGTGTCCTCGCACGGCACGACGTTCACCCGCGACTGCGGAGTGGGCGGAGGTTTCCTGCTGAGTGTCTTCCTTCGTGACGGCGACCAGGTCTACCGCACCTACACCACGACCTCGCGCGGGGTCGACCGGCTCCTGTGGGTGCACAGCATCCTCGACCTGACCCCGTACGGGCGGCAGCAAGCCTGGGAGGACTCGCCCGAAGGCTGGCCGCAGACCTACTGACGGCTGAGCTGCCGGTCGCTAGGAAACAAGCGCCTGCGCTGTGGCTCGGTCGATGGCGACAGATGTCTCGCTGGTCGCGCAGTTGACCAGGATTCCGTCGCCATCGGCGCTGCCTGCTGCCATCTGGAGCAGGACTTCACCGGACAGCCCGGCGTTGAATTGCGGCCCATAGGTACGCAGGAAGATCTCGGGGTCGGCGTAGGCCAGGATTCGCGTCCGGCCGCCGTGCTGGGTGGACCCGACGGTCATATCTCCTCCGGCGACGAAGCCGCCTCGCCCGTCCGGGACGGGGGTGCCGTTCATCATCACACCGACCGTCGAGACGCGAAACACCGCCAGAAATCGGTCGTACGCGTCCGGGACCGACCCGGCGACGAGGTCACTGATGGCGTCGGAAAGCGGCGTCTGGCTCATGCGCCGGAACGATAGCGGGTCCTCACGGGTGTGTGCGCACTCGGAATCTGCTAGAGGCCGAGGTGGACCGGCTGGTCCGGTGCCCCCGCGGTGAGCAGCGCCGTCAAGGGTGTCGTGAGGTCGCGGGGCGAGAACAGCTCAGCTCCCGTATGACCGGCGATCTCCGAGAGCCGCCACCACCGGAACGCGCCCAGGTTCTCCTCTGCTGCGAGGTGGTCGTCGGTCAGCTCGCCGCGGGGCTGGAAGTGGTTCGTGCGGATGAGGAAGTAGTCGTTGACGAGGCCGTCGAAGCCCGGTGCCTGGTCGACGGCAACGATTTCCTGGTGCCAAACGTGCGGCGGGTCGGCGGTGATCACCAGCCCGGTCTCTTCCCGCAGTTCACGGCGCAACGCCGTCAGCCGGTCCTCACCGGGTTCGATGCCGCCGCCGGGGGCCGCCCAGACGGCCTTGGCCTGCGCCGGCACCGCCGGGTGTGGAAAGTCGAATCGGCAAAGCAGGACGCGGTCGTCCTCGTCCAGGATGATCGCGCGGACGGCGCGCCGCAGCTTCAGTGTCATGGCAGGTCAAACCCGGTGGCGAGGCGGACGATGATCGGCATCGACGCAGACTATCAGCCGCCGAAGGGACCCTTTCCATCCGCCTAGCTGTATGTACCTTGACGGTTACGTAACCAAGTTGGTACGTTCACATACATGGAAGCAGCATTGCGGGCACTGGCCGATCCGAGCCGGCGGGCGATGGTCGAGCGGATGGCTCGCGGTCCGGTCACGGTCGGAGAACTGGACGCGATGCTGGCGATCGCGCGGCCGGGAGTGTCCCGGCATCTGCGAGTGCTGCGGGAGGCGGGACTCGTCGACGTACGCCAGGACGCGCAACGCCGGGTCTACAGCCTCCGGCCCCAGCCGCTCGCCGAGATCGACGAATGGCTCGCCTCCTATCGGTCGCTGTGGGAGCAGCGGCTGGACGCCCTGCATAGCGAGATCGCCCGAGGGAAACGTCAGCGAAGGAGCGCTTCATGACCGACAACACGCGCACAGACGTCCGCGTACTGGGCAGCCTCCGGTCGTCGGCTGGCCGGGGTGTCGTCCGCATCGAGGACCGCTACGACACCGACATCGACGACCTCTGGTCGGCGGTCACCCAACCCGAGCGGCTGGCCCGCTGGTGGGGACGTGTGGAAGGCGATCTCCGTCCAGGTGGGGAGATCCGGCTGTTCGTCACCTCCGCCGGACTGGAGTCGGTGGGTCGCGTGGAGATTTGCGAACCGCCACAGCGACTCCGGGTGATCAGCCGGGAGACCGAGGAGAGCCGGGCTGCCGGCGGCCCGGACGCGCCGCCGGCCTTCGACTCCGTCACAGAGGTGGCACTGACCGCGGACGGCGACCACACCATCCTGGTCATCGAAGTCTCGGGGCTGCCGTTGGACAAGGTCGCCTTCTACGGGGCGGGATGGCAGATCCACGCCGAGAACCTGGCCGCGTACGTGACCGGGCGCGAGCGTGGCGACGAACAAGCACGGTGGGGCGAACTCGTCCCTTCCTATCAGGACCTCGCGGCTCATCTGGCGTGACACCCGCGATCGGCGAAGTAGTGGCTGGACGTCTGGGTGCACGGTGAACGCGCGCGGGGAGGACGCCGTCCTCCCCGCGCGCGTTGTGGATCGGATCAGCCGGCGGCCTTGACGAAGTCCGTGGTGAAGGTCTTGCTCAGGTCGATCGATCCGGCCTTCTGCACGTCGGGGTTGGACTCCTTGAGCACGTCGAGCACGGTCTGCGGACCGTCGGCCGGCATGACGCCGTCGGCGGTGAACATGCCCTTGGAGTCGTTGATCGACTGCTCGTAGAGCTTCACGTCGCTACCGGCGTAGTCGGCGGGCATCTTCGCGGCGATCTCGGCGGCGGTGTGGGTGTTGATGAACGCCAGCGTCTTGACGAACGCGGTGGCCAGCTTCTGGATCGCTTCCTTGTGGGCGGCCACGTAGTCACACGGCATGTAGAGCGACGCGCCCGGGTAGAGCCCGCCGAGGGCGGCCTTGGTGCCCTCCTCGGTACGCAGGTCGATGATGACCTTGCCCTTGCCGGTGCTGACCAGCTTGGCGATCGTCGGGTCGGTGGTCATCCCGGCGTCGATGCCGCCGTTGTCGATGGCGGCGATGAAGGTGGCGCCCGCGCCCGCCTTGACCGTGGTGTACTGCGACTTCTGGACGCCGTTGCGGACGGCCAGCGCTTGGGTGAGCATGTCGGTCGAGGAGCCGGGGCTGGTCACGCCGAGCTTCTTGCCCGCGAAGTCCTTGGCTGAGGACAGCGTCGCGGCTTTGCTCGTCGCGACGACCTCCGCCTCGCCGGGCACGTCGGCGAACTGCACGACGCTCTCGACGCACTTGCCCTTGGCCTGCAGGTGGACGGTGTGGTCGTAGAAGCCGACGACGCCGTCCACCTGACCGGCCAGCATCATCGTCTCGGCGTCCGCGCCGGACGGTTCGCTCTTGAGGTCGACGGTGATGCCGGCGTCCTTGAAATAGCCGAGCTGCTCGGTCAGCTTGGCCGGCAGGTAGATCACCTTGTCCAGACCGCCGACCATGATCGTGATCTTGTCGGTGGAGCCGCTGCCCGACTGAGCCGCCGGCGACTGGCCCCGGCAGGCCGACAGTCCCAGGACCAGCGCCGGGAGGGCCAGCAGTGCGATTGATTTACGCATGGCGAATCCTTTGTGAGAGAGGGGGGATCAGCGAGGTTGCCAGCGGGTGAGCCGGCGCTCGACGAGGGTGAGGACCGCCTCGGCCAGCAGCGCCAGCGCGGTCATGATGATCATGGCGGCGTAGATGCCGGCCGAGTCGAAGGTGCCCTGCGAGTGGGCGATGAGCATGCCGAGGCCCTTGTCGGCCCCGGTGTACTCGCCGACGATCGCGCCGATCAACGCGAACCCGAACGCGGTGTGCAGGCTGGCGAGGATCCAGGAGGTTGCGCTGGGCAGCACGACGGTACGCATCATCTGCAGCCGGGACGCGCCGAGGATGCGGCTGTTGTCGTCGATGACCTTCGGTACTTCCCGGGCGCCCTGGAAGGCGTTGAAGAAGACGCCGAAGAAGACCAGCACGAACGCGGTCGCCACCTTCGAACTCATGCCGAAGCCGAACCAGATGACGAACAGCGAGGCCAGCACGATCCGGGGGATGGCGTTGGCGGCCTTGATGAACGGCGCGAGCACGTCGGACAGGAACCGGGACCGCCCCAGGACGACGCCGAGGAGCACGCCGACGATCGCGCCGAGGGCGAACCCGTACACCGCCTCCTGGAGGGTGTAGCTGATCTGGAGCCAGATGCTGCCGTAGGAGGTGCCCTCGGTGAACCAGTCGACCAGCTTCTGCCCGATCAGACTCGGCTTGGAGTAGAAGAACGGGTCGATCCAGTAGGTCCCGGCGATCTCCCACGACCCGAGCCACAACGCGACCAGGAGTACGCGGCCGGCGTACACGGTCCAGCGGCGGTCCTTCGGGGTTCGGATGGTGATCTCGGCGGCGCGGCTGTCCGCCAGTGCGATGCCGATGTCAGCCACGGCGGGCACCCCTTTCGCGGGCGATCTCGACTTCTTCGCGCAACGAGTTCCAGACCTCGCGGTAGAGGTCGAGGAACGCCGGGTCGAGCCGGATGGCCTCGACGTCGCGCGGGCGGGGCAGCGTCACCGGGACGATCGACTTCACGGTGGCGGGGGCGGCGGTCATCACCACGACCCGGTCGGCCAGCGCGATCGCCTCGGTCAGGTCGTGGGTGACGAAGACGACCGCGGCGCCGGTCCCGGCCCACAGCCGCAGCAGTTCGGCCTGCATCAGCTCCCGGGTCTGCACGTCGAGCGCGCCGAACGGCTCGTCCATGAGCAGGATCTCCGGCTCGGTGATCAACGTCTGGGCCATCGCGACCCGTTTGCGCATGCCGCCGGACAACTGATGCGGGTAGTACTTCTCGAAGCCGCCCAGGCCGACCCGATCGATCCACTCCCGGGCCCGCTCGCGCGCCTGTGCCTTGGGCACCCCGCGATACCGCAGGCCGAGGGCCACGTTGTCGACGACCGTCCGCCACGGCAGCGTCGCGTCCTGCTGGAACATGTAGCCGACCTTGCCGGGGAGGCCGGTGACCGGCGTACCGGCGACGGCGACCTCGCCCGCGCTGGCCGGTTCCAGCCCGGAGATCAGCGCCAGCGTGGTGGACTTGCCGCAGCCGGTCGGGCCGACCACGGTGACGAACTCGCCCGGCGCGACGTCGAGGGTGACCTCGCGCATGGCGGTGAAGGTGCCGCCCCCGGCCGCGGGGAACACCTTGGTCGCCCGTTGCAGCCGGATGGCGGATGTGGTCTGGGTCATAGCGGCAGACCGTAGAGGTGACCGAAAGGTTTCCGCGCGGTTTCGTCCATTGCGCGGCCAAGTTACGTAGATGGCGTTCTGCGCATTCTGCTCACCGCGTTTTCCCAGGTAGTTTGACGGCATGAGCCGCCGCCCCCTCCGCCTGGCCACGCAGACGATGCTGCTGCAGGTGGTCGTGGTCGCCATCGTGGCGGCGGCCGGCTTCGCCCTCGCCGTGCTGCTGCTGCGGTATGAGATCGAGGAGCAGTACAAGGAGCGGGTGCTCGCGATCGCGCGGTCGGTCGCGCAGGAACCCGGGCTCGGCGATCAGGTCCGCACCGGCCGGCCCGACGTCGACGGGCCGGTCCAGGCCTACGCCGAGCGGGTCCGGGAGGCGACCGAGGCCTTGTTCGTCGTGATCACCGACGCCGACGGCATCCGCTTCTCGCACAAGGAACCGGACCGCATCGGCCAGCGGGTCAGCACCGATCCGACCGGTCCGCTCCAGGGCAGCGAGCAAGCCAATATCGAGCGCGGCACGCTCGGCCTGTCCGCGCGCGGCAAGGTGCCGCTGCGTGACTCGACCGGCGCCATCGTGGGCGAGGTCAGCGTCGGCATCCACGCCGATCAAATCGGCGACCGCCTCGACCAGATCCTCCCTGGGGCCATCGGCTTCACCGTCCTCTCGCTCGCCGTCGGGGTCGGCGGAGCAGCCCTGCTCGCGGTCCGGCTCAAGCGGCGCACCCTCGGCCTCGAGCCTGCCGATCTGGCTGATCTGGTACGCGAACAGGTCGCCGTCCTCGAAGGCGTACGCGACGGGGTGCTGGCCGTCGACGTCGCCGGCCGGGTAGGGGTGTGCACCGAACAGGCCGCCAAGCTGCTGACTCAGCCGGTCACCCCGGGATCACCGGCCACCGACGAGATCCGTGCCCTCCTCGAGGACCGGTCGTCGCTGACCAGCGGGCTGCGGATGCTCGGCGAACGGGTGGTGGTGGTGACCCGGCGGCCGGTGCAGCGCGGCGGCCAGGATCTCGGCACCGTGCTGACGCTGCGCGACCACACCAACCTCGACGACATGGCCCGCGAGCTGGAGGCGACCCGTGCGTTGACGGATGCGCTGCGGGCGCAGGCGCACGAGCACACCAACCGGCTGCACACCCTCGACGGGTTGCTGCAACTGGGCGAGGTCGACCGGGCGCGGGCGTACATGCGGGAGCTGTCGGCGACCGAGGCGGCCGGGGCGCCGCCGGGCGAGGTCGGCGACCCGTACCTGGACGGGCTGCTCGCGGCGAAGAGCGCCGTCGCCTCCGAAGCCGGGGTGAGCCTTCGGCTGGGGGAGGACACCTGGGTTCCCGGTCGGCTGACCTCGCCGCTGGACGTCGTCACCGTGTTGGGCAACCTGGTGGACAACGCGATCCGGGCGGCGGCGATGGGCGTACGCCAGCCGGGGTGGGTCGAGGTCAGCCTGCTCGCCCACGACGGCGACCTGCACGTCTACGTCGCCGACAGCGGGGACGGGGTGACGCTGCCGGATCCGTTCGCGCCGGGAGTGTCCACGAAGGACTCACCGGGCAGCGGGCTGGGACTGGCCCTGGCTCGCCGCACCGCTCGTCACCACGGCGGCGACGTACGCCTGGGCCCGCCCGGCGAGGAAGGTGGCGCGGTCTTCGTCGCCGAGCTGCCCGGCGTGCTCAGCCCGGCCGCCGCGCTGGCCTGGGAGGCGTCGTGATCGGCGTACTCGTCGTCGACGACGACTTCCGGGTGGCGGCGCTGCATTCGTCCTTCGTGGACAAGGTGCCGGGATTCGGCTCGGTGGGCGTCGCCCACACGGCCGCCGCCGCGGTCGCCGATTGTGAGCGGCTGCGCCCCGAGCTGGTGCTGCTCGACCAGTATCTGCCCGACGGTCTGGGCACCGGGATCGTCCGGCGGCTCGACGCCGACGTCATCATGCTCACCGCCGCCGGCGACGCCGGCTCCGTTCGCTCCGCGTTGTCGACCGGGGCGCTCAACTATCTGGTGAAGCCGTTCACCGCCGCCCAGCTCTGGGAACGGCTCTTGGCGTACGCCCGATTCCGCGGCCATCTGGCCGGGGACCGCGACCTGGACCAGGCCGAGATCGACCGGGCGGTGGCCATGCTGCACGACGCGGACGCGCCCACGGGCGCGCTGCCGAAGGGCCGGTCGGCGGTGACCGCGCAGCGCATCCTCGAGGCGCTGCGCGCCGCGCCGGGACCGGTCACGGCGATCGACGTGGCCGACGTGACCGGTGTCTCCCGGGCGACCGCGCAGCGGTATCTCGCGGATCTCGCGCACAGCGGGCGGATCGAGCTGAATCTGCGGTACGGATCGACCGGCCGTCCGGAGCATCTCTACCGCTGGCGTGGTGGCCGAACCGCCTGACGCGGCGGATCAGGCTTCCTGCGGTTCGAGTTCGGCGAAGGCGCGCGGGCTGCGCAGGAACACCGTCAGCAGCAGTACGCCGCAGACGGCCTGCTCGATGCGAAGCCAGCCGGGGAACAGTCCCGGCAGGGCCACGATGACGACGATGGCCACCGTCATGACGCCGGACAGGATGCGCAGCCGCTTCAGCGCCGGTCGTGACCCTCTCGCGGCGCGGGCCGCGAAGTAGGTGATGGCCAGGGCGCTGAGGACGACGAGGAAGGTACGCACCCAGACGGCGTCGGTGACGATGTCGGTGTGGCCGCGCAGTGCGATGACCGCGGCGAAGGTGAGGATGCTGAGGCCGAGGTAGCCGGCCGCGAGGAGTCTGACGGTACGCATGCCGAAAAGGCTCCCGGTTTCGGCCGTCGTGGTCTTCGGCGTGGGAGTGGAGCTTGTTCTCCACCCCCGGTTGGAGGCGGCCTCCCCGGTGATCGTCGTAAGGTCGATCCGTGTCCACGCCAGCCGCCTTCGACGGCTCCCAGCTCCAACGGGAGCCGGTGATGCGCTGGCTGCGGCTGCTGGTGCCGGTGGTGCTGCTCGTCGTGATCTGGAGCGTCGCCACCTCCACTCCCACCCCGGGCCTGGACGTGGTGGGCCTGGCGTTCGCCCTGTTCGTCGTCGCCAGTGCCGGCGTCGTGGCGACCCTCTGGCGGGCGAGGCCGGTTCCGCTGGTGTTCGCGGTGGGACTGCTGGCCGCGTCGGGCGCCTTGACGTGGCTGCAATCAGGCGCCGCGATCGCCGGGATCTTCGTCGGGGTCTCGATGCTGGCGCCGCGCCTGCGCGGCCGGGCCTCGGTTCTCCTGGCGGTGCTGGCCCTGGTCTCGCTCGGGTTGCTCGCGACGACCCTGCTGCACCGGTCGGTCGCCGAGAGCCTGCTGAACGCGGTGATGATCGGCGCCTTCTACGGCATGTTCTTCCTCGCGCTGCGGCTGCGGGAGGCCCATCGTCGTACGCAGCAGTTGCTCGCCGAGCTGGAGGAGAGCCGGGCGGCGGAGGCACGCGCCGCCGGGCTGGCCGAGCGGGAGCGGCTGGCCCGCGAGATGCACGACGTCCTCGCGCATTCACTGTCCGGTCTCATCCTCCAGTTGGAAGGCGCGCGGATGCTGGCCGCCGAGGACGCCGCCGATCCACGGCTGCCGCACGCCGTCGAACGTGCGCATCACCTGGCGAAATCGGGGCTGGACGAGGCACGCCGGGCGATCGGGATGCTGCGCGGCGACGAACTGCCCGGCCCCGAAGGGCTCGGCGGGCTGGCCGCCGGTTTCACCGAAGCGCATGGGATCACCTGCCGATACACGGTCTCCGGTGCGGCGTACGCGCTCGGCGCGGAAGCGCGGGTCGCCGTCTTCCGGGTGGCCCAGGAATCGCTGACCAACGTCACGCGCCACGCCCAGCCGGAACGGGTCGAGATGACGCTGGCGTACGAGGAGCGGCTGACCCGTCTCGTGGTCGAGGACTTCGGCGTTCCACCGCCGGCCGACGCGACGCCCAAACCCGGCGAGGGCTACGGGCTGACCGGGATGCGGGAACGCGCCGAGCTGCTCGGCGGCTCGCTGATCACCGGCCCGACGGCGACCGGATTCCGGGTCGAGTTGGGGGTGCCGGCCTGATGCGCGTCCTGATCGCCGACGATCAACGGGTGGTCCGCGAGGGCCTGGCCCTGGTGCTCGGGCTGCTGCCCGACGTCGAGGTCGTCGGATCGGCGGCCGACGGGGACGAGGCGGTGGCGCTGGTCGCCGAGCTGCGTCCGGACATCGTGCTGATGGATCTGCGCATGCCGCGCTGCGACGGCGTCGAGGCCACCCGGCGGCTGCGGGCGGCGTACCCGGAGGTCAAGGTCGTGGTGCTCACGACCTATTCCGACGACCGTTCGGTGCTGGAGGCGTTGCGTGCCGGAGCGCGCGGCTATCTCACGAAGGACGCCGGCGGGCAGGAGATCCACGAGGCGCTGCGGCGCGTCCACGACAATCAGGCGGTCCTGGATCCGGCCGTCCAGCACCACCTGGTGTCGGCGGTGTCCGCGCCGTCGCCGGGTTCGCTGACGCCCCGGGAGACCGAAGTCCTCACGCTCATCGCCGAAGGGCTGTCCAACACCGAGATCGCCACGCGGCTGTTCGTCACCGAGGCGACGGTGAAGACCCACATCAACCACCTGCTCGCCAAGATCGGCGTACGCGATCGGGCCCAGGCGGTCGGGTACGCGTACCAGCAGGGGCTGATCTCCGCGCCCTGACCGGTATGGCGACTAGGTCTCTCGGGTTATCCACAGGGGATGGTGATCTTCGATGTGACCGCCTACGGTCTGGCTCATGATCGTGAACGGAGATCGGTCCGCCGCCGAGGTCCGGGTCTCCCCGGAGGTGCTGCGATCGGCGGCCGCCAGCACGACCGAGCTGGCCGGGCAGGCGAAGAGCGCGCTGCGCGACGTGTCCGACGACATGGCGTACGCCGCCGGCGCGTTGCGGGACTGGTCGACCGGCCGGGCGCTGACCGAGCTGATGGACCTCTGGGATCGTGAGGAGACGGCGTTCGGCGGGCAGCTGACCGGCTTGGCCGACGGGCTGCAGAAGTCGGCGGACAACTACGCGCACGCCGACGCCGCGAGCGCGGCGGACTTCGGGACGCTGCGATGACCGGCGGCTTCGTCGAGCTGCGCGACACCCGGTTCGTCGCGCTCGGTCAGGCCGCCGACGCGTGGCAGGCGTACGGGCGGCAGGCGGCCGCGCTGGAGGACCGGTCGGTGCAGACCCTCATCGGGCCGCTGCGCCGCTCGGGCTGGGCCGGCCCGGCCGCCTCGGCCGCCCTTCCGCAGGCGGACACCGTCGACGACCAGTTCGAGATCCGAGCCCGGACCGCGCGGCTGATCGACGTCGTCCTGGACGAGGCGTCGTCGCGCTTCGCCCAGCTTCAGTCGGCGCTGCACGACGAGGTCGAAGCGGCCCGGACCGCGGGGTTCCGCGTCGGCGAGGACGGCGTCGCCCGGCCCGCCCATGACGAGGACGGCTCGGCCGCCGACGCGTGGACCGACCGGATCGCGGCGGTCGTGAAACGGGCGGGACAGCTCGACGACCAGGTGGCCGGCGTACTGGCCGGGTTGCGCCCCGACGGGCAGGGCAAGACCGGTGCCGACGACTGGAACCGGATGTCCGACGCGGCCGAAGACGTCGCCGTCTGGCTCGGCGTCGACCCCAAACGCGTGCCCCCGCCCGGTAGCAGCCCGCAGCGGGTCGCCGACTGGTGGAAGGGCCTGAGCGACCAGCAGCGGCAGCTCTACCTCGACGCGTACCCGCAGGTGGTCGGCAACCTCGACGGGCTGCCCGCCACCGACCGCGACACCGCCAACCGGCTGGCTCTGCGCTCGCACCTGGCCGAGCTGACCACGGGTGACGGCGACGAGCGCGACCTCGAACGCAGCCGGCGGCTGCTCGACCGGCTCGAACGCAACGAATACGGCGACCCGAACGAGCAGCTGTTCCTGCTCGGCATCGACAACTCCGGGGACGGCCGGGCGATCGTGGCCGTCGGCAATCCCGACGACGCGGCCAACACCTGCGTGCTCGTGCCCGGCGTGGGGACGACACTGGACGGCATGACCGGCGAGATCGACCGCGCCACCACCATGCAGCGAGGCGCGTACGCGCAAGCCGTCGGCACCGGCGAAAGCGTCAGCGTCATCGCCTGGCTCGGCTACGACGCCCCGGAAGCCGACTGGTCGGCGATCAGCCACAAGCGTGCCGAGGCCGGCGCCCCGCTGCTCGACGGATTCGTCGACGGCCTGCACGTCACACACGGCAACGGCTCGGCCCACACCAGCGTGCTCGGCCACAGCTACGGCAGCACCGTCGTCGGCAACGCCGCGCACGACGGCAACGGCCTGGCCGCCGACGACATCATCACCGCCGGCAGCCCCGGCATGGACGTCAACACCGTGGCCGACCTGCAGATCGACCCGCAGCACGTGTGGGCCGGCGCGGCCGAGAACGACCCGATCGCCGGCCCGCTGGGCAGCATCTGGGGCATCCACGACAACGAGCCGACCGACCCCAGCTTCGGGGCCAACCGATTCCACGTCGACACCTCCGGCCACAGCGGCTACTGGGCCGCCGACAGCCAGAGCCTGGCCAACATCAGCCGGGTCGTCATCGGCGACTACGACCATGTCACCCTCGACCACGGTCACGCGCCGTGACCGCCCTCGTGGGCCGAACCCTCACCGCCCTGACCGTCATGATCACTCTGGCCGCCTGCACCACGAAGGACGACACGATGCCCACCGTGCCCACCGCCACCCTCGCCGACACGCAGGCCCAGGTGCAGAGCCGGCTGACCACGATCGTCGCCGCGCTCGCCGTGGCGGCCCCGGCGGCCGGTCACGACCCCACCCAGGCCAAGATCGGACCCGCGCCGTGCGGCGGCAGCGGGCCCGAATACCAGGTCACCGCCACCGACAGCGTCCTGCTCGACGGGGCACAGCACCGCGTCGCGCTCGCGGCTCTGCGCGACCAGCTCACCAGCCACGGGTACGCCGTCAGCAGCAGCCATGATTTCGGCGACGGCGTCGGCGGTGAACTCAACCTGCGCGACGAGGCCGGATACACCGCCACCGTCAGCAGCGGCAAAGGCAACCACGGGCTCGCCGTCATCGTGGTCTCCCCGTGCTACCGGACACCCGACGGCGACTATCCCGGTTGAGCGATCCCACGGGGTTCACCAGCTGATCCCGGCCGCCACCGGAAGATGATCGCTGCTGGTGGCCGGCAGAACCCAGGAGGCCGTCGGCTTCAAGCCTCTGACCAGGATCTGATCGATCCGCACCACCGGGAACGCCGCCGGCCAGCTGAAGCCGAAGCCGTCGCCGGCGCTGGTCTGGGCCGAGGTCATCTGCGCGGTGACTCCGGCGAAGGCACGGTCGTCCACGGTGCCGTTCATGTCTGCGAGCAACATCACCCGCGGGTTCTGCTCGGCAGCGAGGGCCGCACCGAGCGCCTGCGCGTTCCTGTCCCGCGAGTCCGTCGAGAAACCCACCTCGGGTGTCACCCGCGCGGATCCCAGGTGAGCCACATACACCGCCAGCGGACCATGGTCGGTGACGACCGTGGCACGGAGCGCCCGCAGGTAGGTCAGCGTGACCTCGGCCGGCTTCGTGCTCGCCAGCGGCCCGGCATCCTGCTGGGTGTCGACCGGCTGCACGTCCGACAGCGGCAGCTTGCTCCACAGCCCGACGGTCCCCAGCACCTCATGATGCGGGTACGCCTCCGCCAGCCCCCGCTCGTACGTGCCCAGGTCCTGCTCGGTCAGCTCGACCAGGGCCAGCACGTCCACCCCGGTGGCGGCCAGCTCGCGGGCGGTGCCGGCCGGGTCGGGATTCTCCGCGCCGACGTTGTGCTCGGCCACCGTGAGGTCGCTGCCGGGGTGGGATTTGTCGCCGAGCAGTGGGCCGAAGAGGCTCAGCCACACCACGACGGGCAGCAGCAACGCGGCCAGGGCGGAGGCGGATCGGCGCCACAACGCCCCGGCCAGCAGCACCGGAACGAACGCGCCCAGCCAGGGCAGGAAGGTCTCCACCAGGCTGCCGATGTTCCCGACCCGATTGGGGACTTGCCCGTGCAGCAGCAGGAGCAGGCCCAGCAACAGGGCCAGGGCGGCGAGCACCAGGCCGCGCTTCCACGGTCCCGGCCGGAGGACGGCGCGGATGCGCGTTTGCCAGGTCACCGAGCCGGCCTCGCGGCGGCCGATGTCCTGCCTGGTCTGTGCCGTGTCCACCTGCGTCATGGGGACCACTTCAGCAGCCGGCGTGTTACCAGGGTGTGAGCGATCACCGTGACCGGACGCGGGCTTGACCTGCCCTCATGACGCGCCGTGAGGCAAAAGTCGCGGGGCCGGCCTCGGCCGGCCCCGCGACGATCTATGCTAAATGGCGGTGACGTTGTCCGCCTGCGGGCCCTTCTGTCCTTGCTTGACCTCGAACTGGACCTTCTGGCCCTCGTCGAGCTGCCGGTAGCCACTGCTGGCAATGGCTGAGTAGTGCACGAAAACGTCAGGGCCGCCGTCGTCCTGCTGGATGAAGCCGAACCCCTTGTCGGCGTTGAACCACTTCACGGTTCCCGTTGCCATGTGCCGTCTCCCATTCGGGTGCGGAATTTAGACCTGCGAAAGAGAACGAAGGCCGTATCACTTTGACCAGTCCGCACCCGTCCACCGTAGCCCCACATCGAGTCGAAGGGGGCATCGTGTCCGACATAATCATCCCAGTTGAGATCCAGAGCCCGGCCACCGCACGGCAATTCCTCAGCGGAATGTTCGCCGACGCCTCGGCCGAGGACCCCACCGGAGACCAGCTCGTCTTCACCCCAGTGGCGCTGGTCCCGGAGATCAGCCTCTACCTGGCCGTCGACGCCATCCTGTTCTGGGCGCGGCTGGAGGCGGCGGCGAAGATGCCGCTGCCCGCACCGTTCTGGGCGTCCGCCTGGGCAGGTGGGCAGGCCGTCGCCCGCTACCTCCTCGACAACCCCGAGGCGGTCCGCGGCCAGTCGGTACTGGACATCGGCTCCGGCTCCGGGCTGGCCGCCATCGCCGCCGCCCGCGCCGGCGCCCACGTCGTGGCCAACGACATCGATCCGCTCGCCGTGGCGTCGATCAGCGTCAACGCCGAGGCCAACGCCACCGAGGTGACGCCGCACCTGGGCGACATGCTGGGTGGGACCGGCTACGAGGCCGACGTCGTCCTGGTCGGCGACGCGTTCTACAACGAGGAGATCGCCGCGGTCCTCCTGCCGTACCTGCGGCGGGTGCTGGCCGCCGGCGGGCGGGTCCTCATCGGCGACCCCGGCCGCGGCTACCGGCCCGAGCAGGGCATGGACCTGCTGGCGACCTATCGCCACCCGGACATCGGCACCTTCGGCGACTCCAATCTCGACGAGGTCCAGGTCTTCGAACTCCGCCCCGACCTGGCCTAGACCGCTACGCCGCCGGACCCGGCAGCCCAAGCCTGCTCTGCCGGCTACGCGGGCTCTGGCGGCCACGCGGGCTCTGCTGGCTACGCGGGCGGATCAGGGATCTGGGTCGAATCACGGTCCAAGATTCGACCCAGATCCCTGATCTCGTTTCATCCTGAACGCTGCAGGTGGTTGTGTGTTGCGTGATTCGGGTGGTGGGCTGTGGGGGCAGCTCACCACCCGATGATCTTTGTGGAGATCTTTTGCCCGGGTGGGTTCATCGTGGGTTTTCGATCTGGGTGAGGATCATCAGGGCTCGCAGGAGTCTGGTGGCGTTGCGGTGGCGCATGCGCAGGCAGGTCAGGATGCGCCAGTTTTTCAGGTAGCCGAAGGGGTGCTCGTTGGCGGCGCGTTCGGCGTTGATGACCTGGTTGGTGAAGGTTTCGGTGGCGGTCAGCGGCCGGTTGGGGTGGGGCCGGCGGCCGGTGATGATGATCGGCTGGTCGGGGTCGTGGTTGGCGTCTTTGGCCAGGCCGCTGTAGGCGAGGTCGGCGATGGCGGCCAGGCCGGAGCGCTGGAGCTGGGCGGGTAGCCGGTCGGCGCGGGCGGCGGTGGCGTCGTGGGTGCGTCCAGGTCGGGCTTTGGACAGCCATAGCAGGTGTCCGGCGGGGCTGACCAGGGCCGTGAATTGCAGTCCGTGGGCGTGGTGTTTGCCGCTGTAGGTGTTGCGTCCGGCCGGGCCGTGTCGGCGGGTGGACCGGATGAGGGTGGCGTCGAGCAGTACATATTCGACGCCGGTGCGTGCGGCGCGGTGCAAGACCCGGTCCAGGCGGGGTGCTCGGGCGGCCAGGATCGTGATGACCTGCTGGACCCAGCGACGCACGGTCGACGCTGACACGTCGTTGCCACCGCCCAGGTCGGCCAGGCGTTGGTCGTGGCGCAGGTGCCCGAGCACGATCAGCGCCGCCTGATAGTCGGTCTTCTTACGCCACCGGGATCCGACCGTGGTGCGGTAGAGGGTGATCGCCCGGACGACGGCGGTGACGGTGGCGCTCGACAGGTTCAGCTTGACCTGGTAGACAGCAGGCGAGCCCTCGGCGCGGATTGGTGTTGTCTTCACAAACCACAGCAATCTGCCGAGGGCTCGCCTTATGTGGTGACGCCACGCCGCATGTGCCGCTAACGAATCGGCGACTAAAGATCATCACGAAGATCCACAGCCGGTGAGCTGGCTGAGCACCCACCCGCACCATCACGCAACACGGTTCCACCTGCGGCAATCAGGATGGAACGAGATCCCTGATCCGGCGCCCAAAGCCGAAGGGGGAGGGCGGGCAGAAGGGGGTCCGGACAGGCGGGTGTCAGTCGCGGGCGCAGGTGGGGCATTGGCCGCGCCGGCGCAGGTGGTAGCCGACGGCGGCGAGCACCAGCGCGACGCCCCACGGCGGCCAGAACAAGACGGGGGAGACCTCGCGCACGGCGTCCGCGCCCTGGAAGACGAACACGCCGGGGGTCGCCACGAACGCCATGATGCCGACGGCGGCGGCCGGGATGGTGGCCAGCTTGATCGGTACGCGCTTGCCGGCCAACCCGATCATCCAGCGCGGGAAGCGTTCGCCCCAGGGCCGGATCAGTCCTACGGTGAGGATCGCGCCGATGGTGGCCGCCGCGCCCAGGCCCAACCCGACCCAGTACGCCCCGTTGCTCTTCAACTCCGGGATGTCGGACGAGTGGACCCCGCCCAGTCCGACGTTGAAGATCCAGGCGAAGCGGAACAGGGCGTACACCATGGGGGTGGCGGCGGCGACGTAGACGACCCAGCGGCCCCACCGTGTGGCGGTGGCTCGGCTGGTGAAGCTCCCGGCTCCGCCGCACTCCACGCAGGCGTTCCGGGTGAGCCGCTGCCAGCGCAGCAGCGTACGCGCCAACAGCAGGCCGGCGACCACGCAGAGCACCTCGTTGAGCAGCGCCCAATTGAACACATCGGATGGATCGAACTTGCTCCACACGCCGAACGGCGTACCGATGATCAGAATCGGGGCGTATCCGGCGACCATGAGCAGCCGGGCGTCGGTCATCACGACGATGAGCCCGGCGACCGCCGTCCAGCCGCCGGCGAGGACCGCCGTGCGGGCCACCCCCGTCAGGCGTACCACTGGCTGTGCGTCGAGGGCGAAGGCGGTGACCGCCACGCCGAGCAGGGCCACTGCGAAGATCGGCGCGGCGATCCGCGGGTCGGCGGCCCGCAGCAGATGGGTGGCGTTGTGACCGTCGCCGGCGCCGAACGGGAAGCCGGCGCCGGTGACCGCCCAGCCCAGGGCGAGCAGCGCGTAGAGCGAGAGGTAGATGGTGGCCAGGCGGTCTTTGAAGATCGTCATGCGTCCACAGTCGTCGAACGCCGGGGCCAGGGGTTCCCTCGCGCGAGGGAGCTTGACCGGCCCGGCTGGGGGAGATCAGCCGCCGGGCGTGACGAACCCCGACTCGTACGCGGCGATCACCGCCTGGGTGCGGTCGCGCGCACCGAGCTTGGCCAGCAGATTCGCCACATGGGTCTTGACCGTCTCCACGCTGACCACCAGCCGTGCCGCGATCTCCGCATTGGACAGTCCACTGGCGATCAGCCGCAGGATCTCCGCCTCGCGCTCGGTGAGCTGGGCGGGCAGCGGCTTCGGCCGGGCGTGACCGGCGATCATCGCGCGCAGGGCCGCCGGGAACACCAGCGATTCGCCCGCCGCCGCGACCCGGATCGCCTCCAGCACCTCGGCTGGACGGGACCGTTTGAGCAGGAAGCCGCTCGCCCCGGCGCGCAGCGCGGCATAGACGTAGTCGTCGTTCTCGAAGGTGGTGATGACGATGATCTTCGGCGGTCGAGCCGACACCGCGAGCAGCCGCTCGGTCGCCGAGATCCCGTCGACCAACGGCATCCGCACGTCGATGAGCAGCACGTCCGGCCGGTGCCGGGCGACGAGGTCCGGCACGTCGGCGCCGTCCGCGCCCGTCCCGACCACGGTCATGTCCGGCGCGGCGCCGATGATGGCCGCCAGCCCCACCCGGATCAGCTCGTCGTCGTCCACCAGTGCTACGCGTACGGCAGCCACGCCGTCACCCGCCATCTCGCCCCCTCGATCGGTCCCGCCTCGATCCGCCCGCCCAGCAACGCGACCCGCTCGCGCAGGCCGGACAGGCCGCGGCCGCCGCCGGAGCGCGGGATCCGCGGGCCGCCGCCGAGCGCGTTGGTGATCTCGACAGTCACGGTCCGATCGCCCACTACCACGATCACCTGCGGGTACGCGTCGTCCGCGTGCCGGGCGGCGTTCGTGAGTCCCTCCTGGACGATCCGGTACGCCTCCCGGCGTACGACGCCAGGCAGCCGCCCGAGATCTCCGGTGATCTTCGCATGGGCGGCGAGGCCGGCGATGTCGCCGCTCGGGGCGTCCTCGCGCAGGCGGTCGCGACGCAGCAGGCCGAGCACGTGATCCAGATCGGCGGCGGCCTCCCGGCTGCGTTCCTCGATGGCGGCCAGCGCCCGCTCGGCGAACTCCGGATCGGTACGCAGCAGTTCCCGGGCCGCCCCGGCCTGCACGACCGCGACCGTCAGCGCGTGCCCCACCGAGTCATGCAGCTCCCGGGCCAGGCGGTTGTGTTCGAGCAGGAGTTCCTGCCGCTCCTCCAGCGCCCGGATCCGTTCGACGGCGGACGGGCCGAGCAGCACCGGCGCCATCAACCTTGCCAGCGCGCCCAGCCCGGCGACCGCGTACGCCGCGACGGTGACCTCGGCGGCGGTGATCGCCAAGCCGACCGCGGCGTTGTAGGACACCGCCAGCACCGGTCCGGCCGGCAGCACGATGACGAGCCCGGCGCCGAGCACCGCACCGCCGCCGACGTGCAGGAAGTACCACAACGCCGCCCGCAGCCGCGTCTGCTGATCCAGCCGGGCGTCCGGCAGCGGATCGGGCAGGTCGACGTCGAGCAGCGTACGCGCGGCAGCGATCTGCAACCCGCGAGTCGCCGGGAGCAGCGCCGGGGTTAGCCCGATCGCTGCCCCGACGACGATGAGCGACAGCGCGACCGCCGCCCCGTTGGTGCGCCACACTTGGGCTAGCGCCCAGCCGAGCACGGCGTACGGGGTCGCGATGACGCTGCCGAGCAGCAGGTAGACGCCGCGACGACCCACCGTGCGCAACGGGTCGAGCAGGCGGCGCCAGGACATCGAACCAGCCTATCCGGCAGCCGATGCGGCCCGGCGTCGCCGCCAGTACGCCACCGTCAGCGCGCCGAGCAGCGGACCCCACAACACCAGCGGCAGGTACATGGCGATGGCGAGAATGCCTTTCCAGTGATGCATGGTCAACGGGTCGGGGGCGGTCATCGGCTGGCCGGTGATGGTTCGCGAGAACGGCACCGTCACGATCGCCGCCGTCCAGATGGCGGTGAGCAAGGCGGCCCCGGCGGCGGCCGGAACGACCGCGGCGAGCGGCGGCACGCGGCGACCCCGCAGGCCGGGAAGCCACCGTGGAAACACCTCGCCCCACCGCGCGACGAGCCCGACCGCGGCGAACGCGACCGCCTCGGAGAAGATCGACAGCAGCACGACGTAGACGCTGGTCGGCATGCCGAGCGTACGGTCGTCGCCGGCGAGGACGGCCGGACCGCCGTAGACGATCGGCAGCTGCAGCGTCCAGCCGGAGATGCGCCACAGACTCGACGGGACGACGGTCAACGGGACGATCACGGCGGCGATCCGGGCCCATCGAGGCACTCCGGCGACCGGCGTATGGGCAGCGGCCCACGCGGTGCGAATGGTCATACAGCCAGCCAAGCGGCGCAGCGCGGAAGTTGGATCCCTCGCGAGAGGGAAGATCGCTCACCGCTTCGAGGGATGCCTGCCCGGCTGCGTTGGCCGGGCGGCGGCCCTGACCACGGTCATGATCGACATCCTGGCCAGGTGGCCCGAATCCGGACTACAAGACGAATTCCGAATACCGGAACCGTCCAACAAGGACGATAGTCTCGTTCATGTTCGCTCCGGCGAACGGGGAAGTTCATTCAGACATGGATGGGTTGAACGTTCGGCTAGTCAGCGTCGGCATGTGGACAGTTGATCTGCAAAGCTGCAGGCCGGAAGCGAATCGCCGCATTCCGTTCCGACAACGCCGTGGATGTGGTCTTGGCGCCGGTGTGGGATCGTGAGCGTACTCAAGCGATAGGGGGTCGTCGCATGCGACGCCGACTCATGATCCTCGCGGCACCGCTCCCGCTCTTCGCGGTATCGTACATGGCCTTTGCGCAGACCCCCAACGACGGCAATTCGCATCCCGCGCTGCGTCTCTTCACGATATTGGGGCCGCTCGTCCTGCTGATGATCTTCGCTGCGTGGTCGGTCTTGTCGGAGTGGCGTTCCAGCGAAGTGATCGTCCCCTCCATGCTGCCACCGGCGCCGCCCACGGTCGGGCGGAGCATTCAGCTGTCGAAGCTCAGGGAGTACCTGGTTTCGCTCCGTCGAGACTCGCGACCGCGACTTGTTCAGATCGTCGGCGAGCCCGGTCTCGGCAAGACCACCTTGGCAGTCGACGCGGCTCGCAGCGTCACCAGTCATTACGCCGGCGGCGTGCTGTTCGCCACCGTCGGCGCCGCCCATCTGCGGGACAGTTCGCGCGACGCCGTCACCAAGGCGATCCTCAAGGACTTCATCCAGGCGCTCCAGCGCGGCGGAACGGCAGTGCCGAACACCCTCGAGGGCTGCATCGAACGCTTCCGGGCGCTGACCTCCAAGTCGCGTCGTGGCGTACTCGTGTTGCTGGACAACGTGCCGAACGCGGCGGCCGTGAAGAACCTGCTGCCCAGCGGTCCGGCGTCCGGCGTGATCGTCACCTCTCGCAAGGCGGTTTCCCTCCCCGACTGGCACGTGATCCCGGTAGCGGCCTTGTCCCCCGAGGATTCGCTCACACTGCTTGTCAGCATCATCGGCGAGCAGCGCCTCCAGCCGACCTCCGGAGCGGACCCGAACGCGGATGCGGACGCCGCGAGGGAGATCGTCAAGCGGTGCGGTGGATCACCGTTGGCGATCCGGCTTGCCGGCGCGGCACTTGTGGCACGGCCGCATTGGAGCTTGGCGCGAGCCGCGGAAGGGATGGAGACCGTCCGGATGAAGCCGCGGAACAAGGCTTCGGGCGTCTTCGACTTCAGCTTCGCGTTGCTGACTGAGCAGGAGCAGAACGCCCTCGTCGCACTCGGGCTGCTGGAGGAACGGGTCTTCGAACCGTGGATGCTCGCCACGTTGCTGGGCCTTCCCAACGACGAGGAGGCGGTCGCCTGGCGGTTGTCGGACCGGCTCGCCACCGTGGGCCTGCTCGAAACGATCATGAACGATGCCACCGGGGCAACCGAATACAGAATCCTGGAACAGGTTCACGAGTATGCCCGTCTTCGCGCACGAGACCCGTCGTCGCCATTCGCCACGCGCGCGGATGTGGCGAAGGAGCGGCTGAAGCAGGCGCGGCGCGCACGAGGCACACGAGACCTGCGCGAGATCCGGGAGATCCTTACCGGGCAGGTCTACCCGGCACTGGAGAAGGGATATCTCACTCGATCCCAGAACTACGCGCTGGATGCCCTGACCCTGGCGAGGGAGACCATCGCGCGCGCGGAAGCCGAGGTCGACCGCACTGCGGGGGGCGCCGGATCGACGAGTGCCCGCAATCGGCTGGAAGCGGCGCAGAAGGGCGAACGGCTGGCCCTCGCCGCGCTGGCTGAGGTACGCACTGAACTCGGCGGTGTCGATGACGCGCTGGCCCTGTGCAAGCAGGCACGTGGCGCCGCGTTTCCGGAGGCCGACGTACGCGCCTTGCGCTGCATGGGCAAGCTCTACCGGCGCAAGCACCAGTTCGCCGACGCGCAGAAGGTCTTGGCCGAGGCCGCCGAGGTCGCAGACTCCATCGACGAGCGATCCGAGTTGGCTCGCGTGTACCGCGAGACCGCCATCATGCTCGGAAAGATGGGTCACACCGCGGAGGCGCTCAAGATCGTCGACGAAGGATTGTCGCTCGATCTGCCGGCCGAGGTCGCCAGACGATTGCGCCCGAGTTTGCTGTGGGCCAAGGCGCTCGTCATCGCCGACGGCTCGCCTTCGCGACATGAGGACGCCGATGCGGAGCAGATCCTGGCCGAAGCCCTCGAGATCGCCCGCGAACTCGGCCAACGGCTCTGGGCGGCGTGGATCGAGTTGCTGCTGGCGCGGGTGCTCCGCCAAGCCGACCGTCTCGAGCAGAGCAGAATGACCGCCGATCGAGCGATGGAGCTGTTCGGGCAGATGCGGCATCGGTACGGCGTCGCCTGGTGCCGTCTGGAAGCGGGACGCTCCTATCGGACCGCTGACCGCCTCAGCGATGCGATCCTGCGGCTCGAGGAGGCTCGGCAGAGCTTGTCGACCTGCGACGACCGATGGATGGAGGCTTGTGCCGCCTTCGAACTCGGTGAGGTCCTCATCCGATCCGGTCAGGAGAGCGACAACGACGCCTCGCGGCTTTCGGCCGCCGTACGCGAGCTGAGACTCGCGGACGCGCTGTTCGAACAACTTGGCGACTCGGCGAGCCGGGAGCGCGTGACGCAGGCGCTCAAGCAGGCGAATCGCGCGTTAGCCGATCGACGAACGCAGACCTCCACGGCCGGATCCCCGCCCATCGTCGACGCTGCGGGATTTTGGCACAGCAACCTAGCCGGAACTCATTGAACGCAAGGTCACCGGGATGCCCTCGACTCCTCACCCCAGATCCGGCAACGCAGCTTCCACAACTTCGGTCCGCAGCCGGCTGCGGCGCTGGACCAGAGCGCGGCGGCGGTCAGCGGCGCAATTTCGAATCCTCGTCGGAGCCGGCCTCACCGGTGTCGGCGGGTTTGCGGCGGCCGCCGCCGGAGGCGCGAATTTCTGGTTGAGCCTTTTCATCGGAGCTGTCACCGCGGCACCGGTACCGCTCATCGACGGCATTGTGCGCGATCAGCTGCGCCGGCACCGAGACTTCGAACCCCGCCGGCCGGGCGGCGGTCGGCGACGGTCGCCTGCGACGTCGGCTCAGGAGGCCAACAGTGCTCCGCTGAGCACCTTCCGCGGGCGTTCACGCGAAATCGCGCAGCTGTTGCAGCTGCACCGGAGTGAGCGAGAGGCTCGGCGCCGCCCCTCCACTGATTCGCAGGCCAGGACCGGCCCGGTCGTCATCACGATCCACGGCAAGCCAGGCGTCGGCAAGAGCGATCTTGCGCGCGAACTCGCGGCTCATCTGGCGAAGGAGTACAAAGCCGGCCTGATCTACGAGAACTTCGGCTTCGGCGGTCCGCGGCCCGCAGCAGAGATCGTGCACAGCATTCTGCTGGCCATGGGCTTCCCCGACAAAGCCATCCCCACGGACGCCATCGGCGCCGCCCACATGCTGCGGTCGGTCACCGCCGGCAAGCCGTGGCTGTTCGTCTTCGATGCGGCCCGCCACCATGACCAGGTGCTTCAGGTGATGCCGACGAACATCCGATGCACCGTGATCGTCACCAGCCGGCGTGACATGTCGGCCGCGCTGAACGCGGCCTCGTCCGCGATGTGGCTCGACGTGCCCTCGGTCGAGGAATCACTGGACATCCTGTCGGCCGTCGCCGCAGTGGACTGGCGTACCGACGCCGAGGCTGCACTCGAGGTAGTCGAGTTGTGCGGGATGTTGCCGCTGGCGATCAAGTCGGCGGCTGAGCGAGTGGCGATCGACGGCACGAACCTCCGCCACGTCGCTGATCTGCTCCGCCGTCGAGAGACGCGCCTGACGTGGCTTGAACACGGCGGGCGCGGGGTCGAAGAACGCTATCGGTCGGAATACGCCCGGCTGGTCGGGCACCTGCCGAAGGCGTTCTGTGTACTCACCCTGCTCAAATCGCCGACGTTCGTGCCGTGGGTGCTCAGTCCGCTGCTGGACGTCGGTAATCATGAGGCCGAGAACATCATGGCCAGTCTTGGTGCGGCGCAGCTACTCGATGAGGCCGGTCAGGACCCGGCTTCCGGCGTCGCCCGCTACCGCTTCAACCCACTGGTCCATTTGTACGCGCAGGCCGAGCTGCGCAAGCATGACGAGTCGGCACCCGACGCGGAGTGGGAGGCCCCGGCCCGACAGCGGCTCAACGACGCATATCTGGCCCTGACGGGTGCCGTGCTGCATGAGATCGACGCCAGTCATCCGCGCCCGCCTTCTCCGTGGCTGTCCGGCGACGACCGCGCGATTGCGGCCGTCGCCGCGCGCCCTGAGGAAACGGTGCGCGCCGAATACGACAACCTCATCGGGGTCATCAACAACGCGCCCACTGACCTGGCGTTAGCCGGGTTGAGGTGGCGCGTCGCCGCCCGGCTGCGCGGATGCGTCTCCGTCACCTCGACCCAGAAGGAGATCATCGATGCGTTTGAACTGGGCGCCTCGGCAGCCGACCTGACGCAGAACCCGCTGGGCCGGATCGAGGTGCTCCTGGCGAACGCGAGCTATCTGGTCGCCGTGGAGCGGTACCAAGATGCGTTCGATGCACTCGAACAGGCCGACAAGCTGACGGATCAAGCGGCCGCTGCGGGTAGTGACAACCTGAGCACCATTGCGACTTTCCGCGCCCGTGCCGCCCGCAAGCGCGCGGAGGCCTATGCGCAGATGGGAGCGTACGGACTGGCCGACGTGTTCATCGACAAGGCGGTGCCACTGGCCGACGCGGCGGGCGGAGATCTCGAACGCCGCCTGCTCATGGTGATGCGAGCGGACCTGCATCAGGTCTCGAGTCTCGACGCCACCGTCAGCGCCGACCCGGGCAGCGACCTGCACGACCCCATCCGCTTTCGGAGTCATCTCAACCGATCTGAGGCCGCTCGCCGCAAGCGCATCTGGCGGAGCGCCGAGGCAGAGCTGCTGTCGGCCGAGCGGGCAAGCCTCGGCGATGCCCGCCGGCTCGCCAACGTCCACTATCGGCTGTCGCGTCTCTACCTGGCACGGTGGTGTCAGAGCATGCCGAACCTCGGGATCACCGATGACGAGGCGTCGGCTGGGGACTCGGTGCCCATCCCCGGCAGTGATCGCTCCGGGGAGCTACGCCCCCTGCTCACCAAAGCGATTCTGCGATCGGCCGAGGCGGCACTGGCGTTCCACCGGATGGGTAACCTGGTCGGGGCGGTGCGCGCACAATGTCTGCACGTCAGAGCGCTGGCCGCCGCGAATCTCTTGCTGGCCGCCGAGCGGACGGTCCGCGATGTGACCGCCCAACTCGGCCGTCCGGAGGTGCGTTGGGCGCCGGTGTACCCGTCGGTTCGCGCCCGGTATACCCGCGCATACGGGGAGATGATGCTGCATCGCGGCGATCTCGGGGCGGCCTGGGAGCTATTGGTCCGCGCATCAGAGCTTTTCGCCCAGAACAAGGACTGGTCGAGCCAGGCCGAGTGCCTGGCTTTGATGGATGCCGCGCAGCGGGTGCATCCCTACCCGCAGCGCTACGGCTTGGCGGCGATCAACCAGGCTCTCGACGGCGCGTTCGAGACTCTCAATGGCAAGGACTCCGGTGACGCGGCGCATTGGCAGCCCATTTCGCAGCGTCGATCGCCGGCCGAAGCGCACACCGCGTAGGGTTCAGGAGAACAGCCTGGCGTCGATTTCGCGAAGCACGTCGACGACTTCTTTGGCCGATACCTCGAACTCCTGACGTGCCTGCGTGGGCTCTTGTTCGCACCAGTCGAGGACCTTGAGCAGTAACGCCTTCTTCGCGGATCGACGAGCATCCCCCGAGAGCGCCAGCGCGGCGTCGGTCTCGCCGCCGAATCGGGCCGGGTAGTACCGCTCGAACTCCGGCTGGGACCACACTCGGAAGTGCTCGGTCGGCCAGTCTGAATAGGTCGCCTGCAACTGGCGGATCGCGTTCTGCCCGGAGGGCTCCCCGTCGGCGATGACCCAGGCCCGACCGCGATAGACCTGATTCAGGTGGACATAGAGGAAGAGCCTCCGGCAGTCCTCGAACAGGGCCTTGACCTTGCTGGTGCCGCCGGCCGAAACGGTCCGGACGCGGGTCAGCCGGGGGACGAACCAGGGCACCAGATAGCTGCGGATGATGGACTCCGCGGACGACTCTTCCAAGATCAGCCAGCCGTCGTAAAGATCGAAGTCGATCAGCTCGTAACCGAGGTCCCGCAAGATCTCGATGCGCGCCTGCGGAGTGCTCTCCAGCGGACGGACCGCCGACACCGGTACGCCTTCCGCGGGTTCATCGGCCTCGACGGCGAAGATCTTGGTGTCGGGCGCTGCGCCGAGGTGGCGCAGAACGATGTTCGAGTGTGTCGTGATGAAGAACTGATTCCCCGAGGACCGCTGAACGATGACCTCCAGCAGCGCCTTGAGCGCCTGTGGATGGACGTCGTTCTCGGGCTCCTCGATCAGGTAGACGTTGCCGTCCTCCATGCACAAGTCGGCGATGAGACCGAGCAGGCTGGATACGCCGTCACCCATCGACTCGATCGAAATGGTGTCGAACCGGCCGACCGAGATTCCCGCCTGGTGACCACCGGCGGCGGGAAAGGCGCTCACCCGAAAACCGAGCAGGCGAGCGCAGAGATCGGCATATTCGGCCGAACGCGCGTAGTCGACGTTCGCCAGGCGGTTGACCTTCGCCACGAGGTGTTTGAGGCTCGTGGCGACGGCGCGGGTCCGCTCGATGTCGACGACGCGATCGAATTCCACGACCTTGCGTTTGGCCAGATACGTGTACATCAGATTGTCGGGCTCTCGCGCGGGCGCGCGAGAGACCTCAGTCTCGGTTCGACTGGAGAGCACGGCGAGCGCGCAGTCGCATCCTGATTCGTTCTTGCTCATCCGAAGGCGGAGCGCCATCGGATCATCCACCTGACGTCCGAATCGGCGCTGCACCGCCCGCGTGAGGTCCTCGCCGCCGATCGACAAGTTGATCTCAGCCTCGTCCGCGCCGATCCGAACGTCTTGCGGACCGTACTCGGCCCCCTCCTGCAGGCAGTGCAGGGCCTTCAAGACGGCGGACTTTCCCGCGTTGTTTCTACCGACGAAGACGTTGATGTCTCCCAAGTCCAACGTGCCGGTGTCCTTGAAGCACTTCCAATTCCTGACGCGCAGCGAAGTAATCTTCAAGGTGGCGCCTCCCGTGATGCGAAAACTCAGTTGTTCACGCGAACGCTACGCCAATGTCGGTACCGGGAAATACCTCGATCGTGTCGCTGGTCAAAGCCCGGTTGTCCAAAAAGTCCTACCCATTGATACTGCGATCATCATCGATTAATCGCGCAGGGTGGCCCGCCCGGACCATACCGACGTCCGCACCCAGGCTTGAGCCCCGTCGAATCATGCCGCGTAAGCTCACGCACGACTGGAGGTGCCGGTGAGGCAGTTGAGCGAGGTCCAATCGTCATTCTGGCAGGCTTATCTCGAGACTCTCTCGCCGGAGAGCCGACCGGCCGATCCCTTCGTCGAAGCGGCCTTCGCCGGACCCAGGGAGTCGACTGACGAGCTGCTCGACTTGTACCTGAGGGGGCGGAAGACCGCCGGTAGCAGCATCAAGGAGGACTTCGTCACTGCGGGCGATCCATTGCCAAGGGTCGGCAATTTCTGGATCCTGCTGAACAGCCGAGACGAGCCGGGCTGCCTCCTGCGGACCGAGAAGATCGCGGTGCACAAGTTCTATGACGTTCCGCCCGAGGTCGCCGTGGCCGAGGGTGAAGGGGATCTGTCGCTGGATTATTGGCGACGAGTGCATCAAGCGATATATGAGCCGCACCTCGCGGAGTGGGGGCTGGCATCGATCGCGGATGCGACCGTCGTCACGGAGTACTACACCTTGGTGTTCACATAGCCCGGTGTCTCCGCTCCCGGCCGCAGCGAGGTGGCAGTCGCCGGAAGCTGCCCTAAACCTTCACGGTGGGCTGCCACGCCCGCACCTGCCCCACCTCTGTGGCGCTGGCGATCTTGTGGACCACCTTCACTACGACGAGGTCGTTGCTGAACGCGAGCATGCGATGGGGACTCGGCGGCCACTACGCATAGCGGCTATGCGAGGTGCTGGGAGGCTGTGTGCCGGGGCCGATCGACAGCAAGAGGGGCTGGCCGGCGGTGATGAACCTGCCTCGTGGGAACGCCATCACGACTGCCAGCGACATGAATTCCTGAAGTCGAGGTCGTCGCCGGTCGTCCACCGGCTGACCCGGAAATAGTCCTGCTGGACGCAGACGACGCGAAGGCCAACGGTTTCTCCCAGCCCTCCACGAGGCGATCCACCATCAAAGCCAGCAGGCGATCGGCCCGGTCATCCTCTGCGAGCCGGTCGCGAAACTCGCTGAGCACCGAGAAGTCGGGTCCCGGCTCGTCGAGTTCCATGCCCAGGCAGTACTTCCAGTCGATCCGGCAGGCCACCGCCGGGGCCGCCTGCCGGTCGGTCAGGTTCTCCGCATACTGCAACACCGACGCCAACGCCAGCCGGGCCGGTGACACCCCACGCCGCCCGTCGACGGGGAACCAGCCGGCGAAGTCATCGTCGGTGAACAACTCCTGCAACCGGTCATGTATCCACATCGCAGGAGTGCCGCGTGGGGCTGCATGCCCAGGCCGCCCGTATGGTCCGGGCCGGGATCGCCCTGCCACCGCCATAGCCCATCGACATCGCAGCGCTGGCTTCTCTTTCAGAACGCGACACCGTCCCCTGCACGTAGAAAAGCACCACGGCACGTGACTTGTCGACTGAGTGAACTAAATTCCCACCAATGAGATCACCAGGAGCATCATAAATGTGGGCCAGATCCAATATTCGGCCGTCGTGGACAGCCTCAACGTCCGCTGGGCACGAGCCGAGCGGGCCTGGCTCGCCTGCGCACATTCACACACGCGATCCTCGCCGCGCTACTGGTCGGCACGACCATCGTCTCGCCCCCACCGGTGTCTGCGGCCGGAACACGGCCGCTGTTCCAGCTGCCGTTCCCGTGACATTCCGGACCTGGGCAACTTCGACTTCGGGCATGCCGGCCCGAATCTGCCGATGCCGGTCGGCATCCGCGTCGGCCTCGATGCGCAGCAGCGGACGTTGTCGCTGCTCGAACCGGCGGTAGGGCCGCACGCGACGGCGGGACCGGTCAGCTGAGCACTGCGGATCAGTGAGACGACGGCCCCCGGGCAGCACCCACCGGGGGCCGACCCTCGTTTTGGTGACCCGCCGCCCTGAGTCGCTTGTGCGGCCTGCGGGAGGGGACATGATCACCTGGTGGCTCGTGTTGATCTAGAGGCTTGGGCCCCGACGTCAGCGATCACCAACCCGGTGAACGTATACGGTCACCGGGTTGGCCAGTGGATTCCGCTCGTGCGTCAGGGGATGAAGGTGATGTCGGGAAGGCGCGGGGACGGCCCGTCCAGTACGCTGCCGTCCCGGCCCCGCAGCCACCGGTCGAAGAACGCGGCGATAAGGGTTTCCTCGGTGGTGACGGCTCGGGTTTGATCGATGTTTCCGATGATGCGAGTGACGAAGCTGTCGGGAAGTCCAAGCTGCCGGGCGATCTGCGGGATCAGCGACACCGTGTCCTTGTAGGAGTCCTCGCCTTTCGCCCCGTTCACATTCACGTCGACATGCCAGCCGCTGCTGTTGTCCCACAACATCTTCCAAGACGGTGTCTGGTTGTGGTCGGTGCTCGGGTCTCCCATGAACATGAACGGCTGGTCCAGGCCGTGCTGTGCCACCGGCCACAGCTGATTGGGGTCCGGGATCAGCGGCGACTCGATGTTGCCGCCGAGGTCGACGGCGGCCTTGATGCGTCGGTCCTCGTCCATGGCCTGCAAAGCGACCAGCCCGCCCGCCGACACGCCGAACATGCCAATGCGGTGCAGGTCCATCGCACCGGCCAACCCGGCGGGAAGCCGCCGACCTTCCGCGTCCGGGTTCGTGCCGCAGGCCAGAGCCGTGAGCTGGTCAAGCACGAAGCGGATGTCTGCGATTCGCACGTCGAAGACCTTGGTCGCCAGCGTCAGGAAGTCGTTGCTTTGCTGAACTTCGTGGAACCACTGCTCCCATAGGCTGCCGACCACGCGGCCATGCGGGAACTCCACCTCGGATGAGTCGTAGGTGTGGTCGATTGTCACCACCACGTACCCGCGGCTGGCCAGATCCTGCACGATCGTGGTTTCCCAGGTCCGCGGGTCGCCGGCACCGGGCGAGTACAACACCACCGGCAACGGCCGGGCGTGCAGCGCCACCGGTGCGCCCTCGTGACCGCTGGTCCGTGTCGCGGCAAAATCCACCGAGTCTGGCGGTATGCCGTACAGGCTGGAACCGAACAGCCCGTTGCCGGCGGCACTGCCGAAATGAGCCGCGGCGCCGGATAGCATGTGGGGCGCCAGCGGGAAACGGCCCGCATCTCTAGCCGGGTACCAGACGCTGACCATCAGCTCGCGGTATGACGGCGTGGCCGTCCATGGATTGGCGCGGGAACGGTCGATCAGGTGCATGTCCACCGTACCGACCGGGTACGGACCGGTCGCTGCCGGCAGCGTCAGCCTGGCCAGCTCGCCAGTTCCCGGCTGGGCCTGCGGCGCGCCATTCCGCGAGGCGGACGACGGCGTCGCAAACGCGATCATGACACTGCAGACAAGCAGCGAAGCGAACGCCGCTGCGCGTGCGTTCCGTACCATGCATAACTCCTAGGGAAACCAGGGCCCCGCCAGCCGTTGCCCTCATCGACCTAACGCTATGAGCGCCGCGTGGTGCGGTAGAAGGGGGTTACCACCCGTCTTCGCGCCGGGGGATAGCCCCCTATCCACAGGGGACACACAGCCGCAGTCTCCGGCGAGGTTGAGCGTCTGCGCGCATGACCAACCCGGCCGGGGGACTCCCGCCACCCAGATCGAATATGTCAATACCTACGGAGGCGGCGCCGTGGATGTGGACATCTCGAAGCGAGATGACGCCCGCCACTCGTGCGCCCCGACGCGATGCCTGTCAGGCCGAAGCGGGCCGGTCACCCGTGCAGCCAGGCCACACCTCCGTGCCGTGCTTCTCCCTGGGCAGCGACCCACTCCTGCGGCTGGCCGAACTGCGGCGATAAGAGCCGACCGTCGCCGTAGTCGTTTCGCATGATCGTCAGACCTGCACTCCAGACCGAGATGATGACCAGCGCGGCGCTGACCGTCCAGATCAGGTGAGGGCAGCCTTTGACGAAATGTGGTCGGGCGGCGCCGGAGGCCCGCGCGCGTACCGGGGCTGGGACTGGCGAAGATCGCCAAATCGGTCGGCCTGCGCAAGGCGGCCGAGCTTGGCATCGCGGACGCGTACACGACCAACGACGAGGTCAACGAGCCGATGCTGGTGTTCAACGTGTGGCTCGGCTACAAGCCGTGCGCCCAACAGTAGTCATACATGAAGACGATCTGACGCGGACCGCCCCGGGTAAGGACCGGGGCGGCCGACGATGACCGTCCGATTTAGGCCGTCGGCTACCTAACACACCGATTCCGCATCGACACGCGGCATGGTCGAATCTGCTCACGAAAAGGCGCATCCGGTTCGATTTTTACCACACGGGTGGAGATGCGATGGAGTCTCTTTTCAAATTCGCTCAGGCGCGCCCCGCGTACCGCAGCGACCCCGATCCGATCCCGCTCGCGGCGCCGACCGAACTCCAGGCGCTGCTCGAAGCGGCGGCGGCGCTGCCCGACGGCACCGCCGAGATGAAGCGCCACGCCGAGGCGTTCACACACACCGAGCATTACGTCACGGGTGAGCAACCCGATCAAGTCCTCGACCAGCTCAACGCGGTCGCGCAGGCCCTGCGCGAGGAGCCGACCGGCGATCTGACCGCCGTCATCACCGAGGCCCTGGGTGGTCCCGTCGCGAGTTTCCTCGACAGCGCACAGGTCACCGATCGGCTGCGTGACCTCAAGGACAGCATCCTCGTCATCAAGCTGCTCCCAACCGAGCACGGCAAGCCTATTGACAGTCTCGTCCAGGCTCTGCGCGCCTACAATTTCCTGGTCCGGTTCGGTTCAGACCAGCAGCAAACGTCGCCGTCAGCGGCCATGCGCCGCGGCGTTGTCGTGCCCGACTGGTTCGTTCGTCCACGCGCGACAAGGCAGCCGCTGCCGACCGGCGGCTCGATCCGCGATCGCCTCAGAGGCCTGGCGGACCGGTACGACGGCCTCGACGTCGCGATCGCCGACCTGCTGACGGTGCCGTCGACCGGGTTCCAGGCGAGCCCGCAGGTGGCGTTGCCGGAGCGGCTGCCACCCGTCGGACTGAGGCCGGCGGCCCTGTTCCAGGCCGAGGTGAGCATCCGGCAGAAGGTGCTGGAGACCACGGTCTTCTCCGCCGGCACGACCGTGTCGCGTACCGGGACACCCAGCGCCGGGACGGTGGCGTACGCGGCGGACAGTCTCTCGATCGAGACGCTCGGTGCGAAGCTGCCCGGGTTCCGCGCCGGGCGTGGTGCGTTCGTCGCACTCAGCGGCCGCCCGGCCTTCGAGCCCGCGATGGGGCTGTTCGGTATGCGCTTGCAAGGTACGGCCATCGAGCGGCTGCGCGAATCGACCCGAGCGACCCTGACCGGTCACGGGCTCGACCTGCAGGCACCATTGCCCGAGAGTGTGTCGGCACTCCTGCAAGCGCGTAAAGCGGTGCACGACGAGGCCCAAGCGCTGGTGCGGCCGCTGCTGGAGCGGGTGTCCTTCCGGCGCCGCGGCTCCACATTGATCACCCGATCGGACGCGCTGCTCGCGCAGGCGGTCGCCGCGCCGCCGCGGGGCCTGATCGACGTGTTCGACCAGCTCAGCCCGGCCGAAGTCGGGCAGCCGGCCGTGCCGATGACCCACGCCGACATCACTCCGGTCGGCATCATGGATCTCTTGATCGTCCGGCAGGCCCTCAAGGGCTATGAGCTCGGCGAGATCGCCCACGTCGAGAACGTGCTCCAGGGCGAGCTTCGTGACCGCGTCGTGCGTACGCGGACCGAGACCGAAGCCACCTTCTTCGAGGAGCGGGAGCAGGAGACGGAGCGCACCTCGTCTCTGGAGACGGCTGACCGGTTCGAGATCCGTCGTGAGGCCCAGTCCCTTCTGAGCGAACGCGCGGACGTGCGTGGGTCGATGTCGGTGTCCGGCAGCTACGGGCCGACCGTGGACTTCCAAGCCACCGCCGACGGTGGCTGGTCCCGCGATTCGCAGGAGAGCGAGACCTCAGCGAACACGATGGCCCGGGACGTGACGCAGACGGCCACCGAACGCGTCGCCGAGCGGATCCTCACTCGGCAGACGCGGCGAACCACGATTGAGGTGGAGGACACCGACCGGCACACCTTCGACAACAAGGACGGCACCGATCACATCGTCGGCGTGTACCAGTGGCTGACGAAGGTCTATGAGGCGCAGGTCTACAACTACGGGCAGCGAACGCTTTACGAGCTGATGGTGCCCGAACCCGGTGCCGCCCTGCTGGAGGCGTTTCGCCGCACCCGGGCCGAGGCCGTCGAGATCGCCGAGCCACCCCGGTTCACCCTGCGGCCGCGGGACCTGCATCCGGACACCTATCAGCAATTCGTCGCACTCTATGGAGCTACCGGCGTCAAGCCGCCGCCCCAGCCGTATGTCACGCAGGGATACGACTTCAGCACGGGCGGCGAGTCGGAGGACCAGGAGTTCACCGACTCCACCCAGATCAAGGTGCCGGACGGCTACCGCGCCGTGCAGGCAACGGTCGCCGTCGCCGTCACCGTCTGGGATGACTGGGCGGTCGACGTCGTCGTCGGGCGCCACGCCAACCGGTTCCAGGGCATCAGCAAGGTATGGACCACACCGCTCGACGACGAGACGGAGTCGGTACCGTTCGGCATCGTCACCGACAAAGTCGGCGACATCGCCGTCGCGGTAGAGGTGCACTGCACCTCTACGGACCGGGCCATCGGCCTCTGGCAGAGCGAGGCGCATGGCCAGATCCTCGACGCTTACCGCGCCCGCCAGTCGGAGTACGAGGCGAAGCTCTCCACGCTGGAAGCCGACGCGCCGCCGGACATCCGCAGCCGCTCGGCGTACCGTAACCGCGAACTCATGGTCGACGAACTCAAGCGGGCCTGCGTGAGCGTGCTGACCGAGCAGCACTACGAACTCTTCGACGCGATCGACACAGGGCCCGACGGCCTGCCCCAGATCCGTTTCGCCGAGGCCAGGGCGGAAGGCGCATACGTCCGCTTCTTCGAGCACGCCTTCGAATGGGAGAACATGTCGTGGATCTGCTACCCCTATTTCTGGGGACGGCGATCGACGTGGTTCGAGCGTCTGGAGATCCAGGACGGCGACATCGAGTTCGAGGACTTCCTCAAGGCGGGCTACGCCCGGGTCGTCGTGCCCGTACGGCCGGGGTTCGCGGCGGCGGTCGACCACTTCCGGCTCCGCGGGGAGCCGTGGGGCGGCGGTCCCCTCCCGACGATCAGCGACAAGACCTATCTGCCGATCGCGCAGGAGATCGCCGAACGCCTCGACCGGCCGGGCCAGGAGATCCCTGTCGGCGAGCCGTGGGACGTGCGCGTACCGACCACGCTGGTCCACCTGCGGCAAACCAGCGGCCTGCCAGGCTGGGTCAAGCAGCCCGACGGCGGGTGGCTCCCCGATGACCGGTGATCTCCTGGAGATGGTGGCGCGTCCCAAGGACGGCGCCATCTACGACGCGATGCCCGACCTCGACGGCGTCCTTTCCTGTGCCGGCCAACTCTTGCCGGACGAGGGCACGGCGACGCTGCAGGTGACCGACCATGTGCTCGACGTGTCCTGGAACTGGACGTTCCGCGCGGGCCAGGCGAGCGCGCAGCGGTGGCGGGAGCTGGGTATCTCGCCGGTGGTGTGGCACTTTTCGCCACCGGCGACCCCCCAGGAGCCCGGCACGCGCGGACGCACCTACCGGGCTCCGGCGCTCGTTCTGGCGGTCGACCGCGACGTGACCATCGAGTTCCAACCGGAACGCAAGAACCTGACCGCCTTCTCGGTGAAGAGGCCCGAGTACGTCTCCGGGCCCCTGTCGCTCCATTCCGACCCGACACCATGCCAATGCCACCCGTCGCACCACCAGCGCGCCTTGACGACGCCGCAAAGGGGCGTACTAAAAGAAGGCTATCAATGGGTCTCGCTAAGTCCGCACGTGGAGATCATCCGCGTCCAGAACCCCGCGCTCATGCCGAGCTTCGACCGGCCCGAGTCGATATTCGCCTCCTACGACGGGCCATACCTGATCAAAGCCTTACAGAGCGATCCCACGGCGGTCGATACCACTGACTTCAGCCCGACCGGCGAGTTGACCGAAGCCGCGGTCGCTCGGCTCGATCTGAGGTTCCGCGGGAAGATGCGGCCCGGGATGCTCGTGGCGGCTCGCGGTGACGGGCTCGTGATCCAGTCGCTGGAGAACAACTTCTTCGTCGAGGTCAAGGTGAAGGACCCGATGAAGCCCGCGGCTTTCGCCCACACCGAGATCCAGCAAATCGCGAACTTCATCATGATCAAGCGAGACAAGAACATCGATATCAAAGTGACCGTGGACCCTGGAATCTGGCGCCCCGATTTGCATGTCATGGTCTATGCCAAAACCGTCGCTCACGATGAGGTGCCGATCCAAGGAGCACTTCCCTACGAGATGACGGGATACGAGGAAATCGAGGACGAGTCCGGCCGCGGCGGCTCCCCCCTCACGATGTTCATCGACATGGCGATCTCCGCGATTCCCGTGGTCGGCATCATTTACGACCTCGGGCAGCTCAGTTACATGATCGCGACGGGAAAGAACTTCTGGGGCGCCAAGGTCTCGTCCGTGGACATCGTGTTGAGCGGCGTCTTCGCGGTCGGCGCTCTCGGCCTGAGCGTCGGTTCCCTTGTGAAGTCGATCCGTGCGCGCGCTGTGGCGGCCGTCGCCGCCCGGCTGGACAACCTCGCGGACCAACTGCCGGAAGCGGTGCTCAACGGACCGCTCTTCGACGTGATGCGCCAGATGCCGAAGGGCGACCAGGAGGCCCTGGCGAAGGCGCTGGGCAAGGCTCTTGAGGCCGGCGACGCCGTCGCCGGGGTGAAAGCAGTACAGCAAGCCGTGGCCCAGACGCTCAAGCGCGCCGACGCGACCGTCAAGCAGGCCATCGTCGACGGCATGGTCAGAGACCTTTTCACCGAGGACCTCAGCTCGTTCCGCAACACCTTTCTGCGCGTGTCGTTCGACACCTACAAGATCAAGAACCCGACCGGGATTCTCACGCCCGTTGCCTGGCTGCGATCGACCAAGGGCATGTGGGTGAACGGTTACATGAGGCAGATGCTGGGGTCCAACTGGAAGATCGTCCTCGCCGAGAGCCTCGGTCTGGCCGGGAGCCGCGTCAAGAAGTTTGATCAAGCGATGCTCAAGCAGTACGACTTGATCGTCAGCAAGGGCCTCATCGAATACGCCGAAGCGAAGAAACTCGTCGCAATGGTCCCCGGGCTTGGCCGGCACGTCGAGCTGGATCACCTCGTCGAACAGCGGTTCATTCGGCAAAGCATCGAATGGGTGGACGCCCTCCCAGAGGATGCCGCCCTGATGGTCTTCCCCGTTCCGAAGAACGCAGCTGCCGCAGCCGAGATCCTCAGGATCGACCCGAGTTCCAAGATCATCGAATATGTCCACACGGCGAAGACCGATGTCATGCGACAGCTGATCCCGCACGGTGCCGAGCACCTGTTCACCGTCCAGCAGATCGCCGACGCGACCCTCTACACGCTCAAGTCGCTCGGCGCCCACAAGTATCTGCCAGTCACCGCTCTGCGGGGCGACTTCGCGATGCTCGCGTTGGCCCGAGCAACGAACATCGACGCCCATGCACTGGCCGCCCGCAAGGGCTTCTTTCAGGCGGCGAACGAGGTCGGCATGCCCAAGATCCGCAAATGGTCCCAGGTCACGGCAGAGCTCGTCTCGCCGGCCAACGGGTTCCCCAGGGTCGCGCGCGTCAACGGCGTGTGGCGAGTCGTCAGTTCGACCGCGCCGAAGCCATGACACGGCCTCGTTGGGTGCGAAAAGGCGGTCATGCTCGCCTGGGGCCGAGCATGACCGCCGTTTACTTGCCGCAGGCAGACGCCTTGATGGGTTAGACGCCGAAGTACAGCTGGAACTCGTGGGGCCGGATGCAGGCAGACGTGCAGGGGCTCAAACCCCGATACCAATAAGGACCCGGTGCTGCTTGATCGGGACTGCCCCGGCTTTGCTTGACTCCTGACCTGCGAGGATAGGTTCTTCGCTGGAAGGAAGTCGATCGTGCCGAAGGCATCCCCGAGGAGTTCCGTCGTGATGTGGTCGCGGTCGCCCGTAAGGGCCAGGCCCCGGCGGCACAGATCGCCAAGGATTTCGGAATTTTCGAGTCTCGTCCGCACCGCTGGCTGAAACTGGCCGACATCGAGGACGGAGTTCGGCCCGGCGTCACCGCCGACGAGTCAGCTGAGCTTCGTGAGCTGCGCAAACGTAACCGGCTCCTGGAGCCGGAGAACAAGATCCTGCGCCGTGCCGCGGCCTACTTCGCCTCCCGCGAGCACAACCCAAAATGACCTACCCGCTGGTTGAGGACCTGGCCGCCGACGACATCCCCGTCGCGGTCGCCTGCCGGGTACTGGGGTTCTCCAAACAGGCGTTCTGCCAGTGGAAGGCCGATCCAGTCTCGCAGCGCGACTGGGACGACGCCCACCTGATCAACGCCGCCCTCGACATCCACCACGACGATCCAGCCTTCGGTTACCGGTTCATCGCCGACGAGCTGAACGCCCAGGGCATCGCGGCAGACAGCAACCGGGTCGCGAGGTTGCGCTCGATGCAGCGCATTGGTCGGTGTTCGCCAAGAAACGCGGCCCGCATCGCCGTTCGGGGCGGATCGTCGGCTACCCCATCGACGCCCGGATGAAGGCCGGCCTCGCCGTCGCGGCGCTGCGCAACGCGATCGCGTTGCGCGATCCGGCTGGCACCGTGGTCCACTCCGACCGCGGCAGCCAATTCCGGTCACACAAGTTCGTCAAAGCGTTGCGCCGCAGCGGACTTCGCGGATCGATGGGCCGTGTCGGCGCGTGTGGTGACCAACGCCGCGATGGAGTCGTTCTTCGCCCTGCTGCAGAAGAACGTTCTCGATCGCCAGTGCTGGGCGACTCGCCAGGAACTGCGCCTGGCGAGTCGTGACCTGGATCGAACGCACTTACCACCGTCGCAGGCGCCAGACCCGCCTCGGCCGACTCACCCCGATCGAGTTTGAGACACTTCACAAGACCGCAAACGCGGTCTGACCAGCCCAACCCCGAGAGTCAACCAAACTCGGGGCAGTCCCTGTCGCCGCTGATCCAACGCACACGAATACCTGGTTCCTCGGGCGACATACCGCTCGGCATCGCGACAGCATTTAGCTCACGGCAGATGACGTGACGCGTCGCGGTCAGTACAGCGGCCACAGTGTTGCGGCGCCGCGCCCACTCGTCAACTCCTGTCGGTAATGCGGCACTGAGGAAGAGGCCCGATCCCGTTCCTCGCGAGCCGAGCAGCGTGGTTCCGACGCCCGAAGCGAGCAGGGTTCAATGACATAGCGGGCTCTTGATGATCGCAGCGGCGTAGACAACCACTGCCTATCAAGAGCCCGCTTTCAATTCCCTAGCGACATTGCCGCGAGTGCCGCCGCCGGTTTAGTAGCAGGCTCTATGCAACGGGATCGAGGCCGACAGAACCGGCCCCCGGTGGTTGAGTATTGGTTTGTGTCGATCCGGAGACAAGTCATTACCCAACACCGAGGTCGCGGCCTCGCATGGCGGATGTGTCGGTGGGCGACTCGAACCCCCACGCCCTTGCCGTAGTCAGGTCGCAGTACGCCGTCGTGTATCCGAGCCTTGAACCAGAACGCCACCGGGGTCAGGGCTGTGCGTGCGCGCACGGGCGCGGGCTGGCAGGACTGTCAAACGATCGTTGACGGTGTTTCCGGCGGATCTTCAGTAGGTCGCGGCGGCCGGGAACCGGTCGGGGAAGGTGATGGCGAAGGCGTTTTGCGTCCTGGCGACCCGCCTCGTCGTCCACCTCGTTTGGTTGCGATCCAGGCGGCAACGACGACTAACCAGCCGGCGAGCACGTCGAGCACCCAGTGGTTGGCCGTGCCGACGACGACGAACGCGCTCAGTCCGGCGTACGTCCAGCCCGCGATGCGCAGCGACCACCGTCGCGCCCCGCGATGCAGTGCCAGCGCCACCCACAGGGACCAGCCCGCGTGGAGCGACGGGAACGCGGCCAGCTCGTTGGTCAGACTCCCGGTGCCGCGCGGCGCGGAAGCGTCAGCGCCCCACCAGCCGGCGTCGGAGTGGATGGACAAAATGTCCGGGTAGCCGGCCATCATCCGCGGCGGCGCCGTCGGCAACAGCAGGTACATCACCAGTCCGAGCGCCGTGGCGACCAGCAGCGCGCGTCTGGCTGGCAGGTAGACGCGGCGCCCCCGACGGTAGAGCCAGATCAGCACGAGGGGCGTGCCGACATAGTGAGCGGTGCTGTACCAGAAGCACGAGAGCAGTCCGACGAGTGGATGGGCGGCCACGTAGCGAACGATTCCGTGCTCCCAGTCCAGATCGAAGACAGCCTCGAAGTCGAGGAGTCGGTGCGCCCGCACCAGTGCGGGAGCCCGGTCGTCGGCAGCCAGCAACCGCGCGGCCGTGTAAGCCACGTAGAAGACGGAGGCCAAGAGCAACTCCCGCACCGCGCCGGCGCCCTCACTCCCATCGAGCTCGCGGTCGGGCGTGCCCACCCTGTTTCTGCTTCCCCGTGACACCGGCTCTATACCCCGCGCCCTGAAAAATCGTCCTGGGACCGCCAGACGTACGTGATATTTACCCCACACCGCTACGAACGGGATAACGGATGCGACCGTCGTCGTGGACTCGGGCCACCCTGCACGCGTCATCCGTTACTTCGAGCGGCGCCGCATCGGGGTCAAGTCGTCACAAGAGATCTTGAGAATCGTCCAAGGGAGCGTCGGATGACTGCAGCGCGACACATAGTTGCGGACGCGGCGGCGGTGCGCGAGATCTATCGACGCTGGCGTCTGACATCAACCTTAAAGCTGAGGACTCGGTAGAGGAGGAGTGGCGCGGTCGGCAATGTGGCGCATGTCGCTTCTGGATTCCATTGGCTGGACGGGTGGGATACGACTAGGTAGCTTGCTCGAACGTGCGATCCGAATTCGATGGTCGCCTTCGCTTCGAGCATGATGGCTGTCAAGCGCATGAGGACGCAGTGGTTGACACCCGAGGACTTCTCGTGGGGGGTCGCGGGAACGCTCGTGGGGCGCAGCAAGGATGCGCGAGACCGCCGTCAATGTCGCTAACAGCTCCGATAGCTGATGGCAGAGGACCCTCCCGGTGGGAGCCAATGAATACCACGCCTTCCACCAGCCACCGTCCGGGCATCGAAGACAGGAAGTCCGGCCCGCGATGCGGACCGGGCCTGACCTTCTCCAATTCCTGACACCAAGGCGCCGCGAATGTCTCTCGGCTAGGTCCGCATGATGCTCGTCGACAGCGTCGGACCCAGTTGGGCATTGGTCGGCGCCGATCATCGGACGCGTTATAGCTCCACGGCTTCGATCGGCGTAATCCGATTGAGGGCTGGTGTCTTTGATGCTGATCGAGGCGGGCGCTGCTTCGGGATCGGTCTCATTCGCAGGGGGACCTGTTGGAAGCTGGTCTCGCCGTCGATTTCGAGCCGCCATTCGGTCTGATCGCACCAAATGATCAACTTATGGCTCTCCAGTGTCGCGGGCTGCTCCGCAGTGCTGATGTCGGCGTCGGCGAGGAAGTCGATCGCCTGGTCCTCGCGGGCGTAAATCGGGCCGGGCCCCTGGGGCCGGTGGTCTCCGGGCCGTCGACCCACGCCGTGAACGTCCCGGCCGGTACGCGCGTCCGCAAAGGAATCGGCCAGCTGCCGTCGATCGTGGCGTCGCAGTCGGTGACCTGGTAGGTCAGCGTGATCCAGGCCCACTTGCGCGCCTCGATGTGCGGGTGGTCGACCGTGGTGCCGGTCAGGGCCACCCCGTCTCCGCCGCGGCCCGCGCCGGCGAAGTCGACCGCGTACCGCCCGGAGTTGCAGGCGCCGACCAGGGCCGTGAACGTGCGATCGGCCCAGCTGACCTGGGACACGCTGGTGCGCACGATGTGCGGCCAGAGCAGGTCCGCCCGCCAGCCGGCGACGGCGCCGCCCGCGAGCACGCACAACACCAGGCCGACGACCAGAAAGTGCCTCCACGGTACGCGTACCGACACGCCCCGCTTCCTAAGCCGGAACCCTTAGACCATGGGTGCCGGAATCAGTCGCTGTAGGACGGTGCGACCACGCAGTCCGTCGCGCCGTTCTGCCAGGCGTGGTTGTAGCGTCCGGCGAGCTTGGTGATGAACGTGACGATCGCCTTCTCGTCCAGCGGGTCCAGCCGTTGCAGCCGCTGCCAGGCGCTGAGCGCGATGCCGTGGCCGAGGTCCGGGTAGGGGGCGACGACGACGTCCCGCGGATGCTTACGCCCGATGCGTTCGAGCTTCTCGATGTCCACGTCCGGCACGTCCGGCGCGTATTGGAGCATGATGTGGCCGTGTTCGAGCACGTGGACCTGAAGCTCGGGCAGGATCGGCTCGCGGTAGACGCCCGGGGTGACCACCCGCGGCGAGTGCGGTCCGGAGGTGGGCGGCATGGTGCGGTAGGGGTCGTGCCCGGCGCCCTCGTAGGGGATGTGGTTGTTGCCCTCGAACTGTTCCGGCGTGCCGGGCAGC
This sequence comes from Hamadaea flava, assembly GCF_024172085.1. NCBI lineage: Bacteria > Bacillati > Actinomycetota > Actinomycetes > Micromonosporales > Micromonosporaceae > Hamadaea > Hamadaea flava. The sequence goes on from NZ_JAMZDZ010000001.1 coordinate 8,485,055, forward strand.
TGGTCGCATGGCCGCGCCGCGGTCTGGGTGGCCGCCCCGGCGAGGACACCGACGCCGAGGCTGGACATGGTGATGATGCTCAGCGTGGTGACGGCGATGCTGACCACCGTCCCCAGCCAGCCCTGGCGGGTCATGACGCCGCTCCGGCGGCGGCCCGCCGACCGCGCAGCCAGTTGCGGACGGTCACGCCGAGCGGAAGCGTCACGTTCAGCAGGGCGAAGATCAGCAAACCGATCCCCTCCCACCAGTACGCGCTGCCGGGCGGGGCGCCGAGCAGCACACCGGCCGCCCAGCCGAACACGACCTTGGCGCTGGGCAGGAAGAAGTGTAGGAAGAACCAGGCCATCCAGACGAGCCCGCTGAGATAGAGCAGCCGGTACCAGCGGGCGACCCGCAGATCTCGGGCGTGCGCGTCGCGCAGGATGGCGGCCTCGGCCGGGCTGAGCATGCGGACGAGGCGTTTGACCGACAGCCGGGTGATCTGGTGCAGGTTGCGGCATCCGGTCGCGGTCGCCATCACCAGATACATGTCCGTACGCAGATACGCCAGCGTCTGGAACGCCAGCTTGGCGACCTGGCTGAACACCACCATAGCGAGCAGCCGGGCGAAGCTGGGGGAGATGTCGAGCCAGCCGCGCGACCAGGCGAACCGGGGAGCTACGGCACCGAACAGCATGACGCAGTCGATGGCCATCCCGGCCAGAAAGGGACTGTAGCGGCGTTCCGGCGGCAGCGCCCACAGCCCGGACAGGTCGGTCTCCAGCACCGGGAAGATGCCCCGCCGTTCGAGCCGCAGCTGGGACGGTACGCCGACCGCCGCCCCGGCCAGCGCGTGCCAGATCTCGTGGACCACGGTCAGCGCGATGACGACGATGTTGGTGACGATGAGGCTCAGCACGACGTCGGGGAAGAGAAAGGTGTCCTCATAGGTCGGCAGCAGGGACGGTTCGGTCAGGAACATCACGCCTGTGGCGACGAGGCAGCCGGCGTAGAGCGTCCAGGCGACCCGGCCGAACAGCGGGCGTACGAGGCGGGCGGGCAGGCGCGACACCGACCAGCTGCGGCCGCCGCCTGGTGGCCGGTCGGCGATGATGCCGGAGTCGACGAGCACCTCGGCGAAGTCGAGCGCGTCGATCGGCTCGCCGGTCTCCCGTTCGACCTCGTCGGCGGCCTCGGCGACGGTGTGCCCGGCGGCGAACAGCTCGACCAGCCGCGCGCCCACCTCGGGCACGACGACGAAGGTGCCGGTGGCCGGGTCGCCGACGACGAACTCGTCCTCGTCCTCCCGGCGTACGACGAGGTGGGCGACGTCCAGGCGGCTGCCGGGGCCGAGGGCGATCATCGGGGCGCCCCGACCCAGCCGCACCTGCCGCAGGTCCGCCCGGGCTCGGGGCGTACCGCGTAGTGGTAGGTCAGATCGGTAAGGCTCAGGTGGAACATCAGCCCGCGGGTCGTGGTCGGGATGCCGGTCAGGTGGTAGACGGCGTCCAGCGCGGCGAGGTGGCCGGTCAGGTTGGCCGACGGGGCGATCACCGCGTGCCCGTCGAAGGCGAAGAGGTCCTCGGGCCGCGCGCCGTGCTCGTCGGCGAGCCGGTCGGCCACGCTCGGCAGGCAGTCGGGGCAGCAGGTCTGGCCGGGGACGAAGAGGCCGACGACCGCCATGGGGCCGGCGTACTGGGCCAGCATCCAGGGCGTGCCGGTACGCAGCGCCGCCTTGTTCGTCCACTCGCGGATGAGGTGGCGGGGCTGGTCGGCGCACAGCACGAGCAGATCCTGGTCGCGCATCAGGGTCGCGGCGGTGTCGGCGGAGTCGATCCGGACCTCCTCGCCGGTGACCTTGGTCGAGGAGTTGAGCCGCCGCAGGCGTTCGACCGCCACGGAGACCTTGGGGAAGCCGATGTCGTCCTCGGTGTACAGCAGCTGCCGCGTGAGGTTGCCCTCCTCGACGACGTCGAAATCGACGCAGTGCACGGCACCGACCCCGGCGGCGACGAGCGAGGCGGCGACGGACGATCCGGTGCCGCCGAGTCCGGCGATCACGACCCGGCTGGCCTTGAGCGTCGCCTGCACGTCATACGGCGACGTACGCGGAGTCAGGTCGACCCAGGCGTAGTACGTCATCGCCCGGTCGTATCGGTCGACCTCGGCTGGGCTCAGTTCGGGCGGGACCGGTGCGGCGGCGTCCTCCACGTAACCGGCGTCGATGATCGTCTGGATCGTCTCGGCGGTGTCGTCCGGGTCGGTGCCGGGGTGCGTCCCGGCGAGCGCGGCGACGATCTCGTCGCGCGTACGCGTGCCGTCCATGAGGCCGAGCAGCGCCCACAGCGAGCCGTCCTCGTCGTCCATCTCGGCGCCGATGCCCAGCTGCCGGCCACCGATGCTGATCAAGGTCGGGGTGAGCCGCATGGGCTTGTGGATGCGTTTGATCCGTGGTCGCAACACCGTCGTCGAACCTCCGTCGAGCACTCCGCGGGAAGCAGGGCAGGGCCGGGGCCACGGCGTACCGCGGCCCCGGCGGCGGCTGCTAGCCGCAGACCTCGTTCCGGCAGCCCGGGTCGACGACGATGACGGCCGTGGTCTCCAGCCGCTCAAGCTTGCGGACGACGACCTTGGCCGGCTTGCGGGTCTCGACGGTCTTCTCCATGGTTTCCTCCTATGGATGGGGAGAAACGGGGTCCGAGGGGTGCACCACTCGCTTGCGAACCATGGAAACAGAGGCGGTGATCATTGCCAATATAAGAATCAATCAATCAAGTTGTTCTGTCACCTAGCTGACGGATGAATACCGCCACCCCGGGCAGAACGGGCTCAGCCGATCGTGGCGTGCCGGGCCAAGGCGGGGAAGACCTGCTCCACGAGCATGATCAACGTAGTGGCGGGCACCTGGTGCACCCGCTCGCGGTCGGGGGTGTCGCGTTGCAGTGTCGTCCGACGGGGCGGGCACGGCGCTGCCGGTTCGAGCCGGGTCCGGCGGCGTACGCCCAGATGCCGCCTGCAGGCTCGCGCCGAGGACGCCGATCTGATCAGGCTGGGACCTGAGCGTGGATTCGACCATCACTAGGCGCACCAGCACACAGCCGGCGCACGCCGCGAGGTTGACCTGCATAGAGGGTCAGACGTGGGTCCACATGTCAAGCCGGGCTCGCGTCCGCTTGTTAGAGAGCTGTGAGCGCCACCCGTCATCATCGCGGGCATGAGGACAAAGAGGATTCTCCTAGCCCTATCTCTAGGAGTACTTGGCTCCGTCATGATTGCGACCGGCGCGGTCGCGATCGAGCCCAGCTACGACGTCGCAGCCCTGCAGCGCGTCAAGGCGACGCTGGACGCCGACGGCGCAGCGAGAATTCCCGGCACGAGCTGGATCGTGGACGCAAGCTCCCAGCGGGTCGTGGTGTCTTATGACGACACCGTCACCGATGGCAAGCTGACTGCTTTGAAGGCGGCGACCCGGCGATTCGGCAGCTCGGTCCGGCTGGAGCACATGCCCGGCGTGCTGGAGCGGGCCGATTCCCGGACGGTCGGCGGCAATGCGATCTTCGGCGGATCGATTCGATGTTCCCTTGGTTTCAACGGCATCAGCGCCAGCGGAACCTACTATTTCATCACCGCGGGCCACTGCACGAACGAGGCAGTCGACTGGTACGACAACGACCACACCACGTACCTGGGGTACCGGGCAGCGTCCTACTACGGTGGCTCGGACTACGGGATCGTGCGTTACACGAACGCGACGATCGCCAAGTACGGCACGGTCGAGAGCAACTATGACGGCACCTATCAGGACATCACGGGCTCGCGGCGGGCGCAGCTCGACGAGTTCATCTGCCGCAGCGGGAGCACCACCGGGCGCAGATGTGGCTATGTCCGTGATCTTTGTGCCACCGTCACCTACACCGACGGCGTGACGCTGTATTGCATGATCAAAACCACGGCGTGCATGGACCACGGCGACAGCGGTGGACCCCTATGGTCAGGCTCGTCGGCGCTCGGGGTGCTCTCTGGCGGCATGACGGGCTGTTCCGCGCACCCGAGCGGTCCCAGCTACTTCATGCCGGTGCAACAGATCGTCGACACCTACGGCATCCGGCTCTATTGACCGGACTCATGGGTGGCGTGCGGCCGGGGCGCCCGCCCGGCCGCACGTGCGCACGATTGCTCCACCCGCTACCGTGAGGTTCATTCGCTTCGGAGTGCTGGTCCCGTCCAGGTGTAGACCGGGGACGAAGACCTCGGAGCAGGCAGCAACAGGGAACGCTAGATCCTGGCCTCCTGCTGTTTAATGCAGACCGAATGCCTGCGCTCGGGCCTGGTGACGCCCACCTCATGGCGGTGTTCAAGTAGGAGGCGAACCGCCGCCCATAGACGCCATATGTCTGCTATGGACAGTGACTTGACGACTTCCTGGCCCAGCGCATCCTCACCGAGCCGCCGCCGCTCCAACTGGGCGTCGCCAACGTGGGCATCTCCGGCAACGAGCTGCTCAGAGACGGCAAGGGGGCTAGCGCGCTCGCCCGCTTCGACCGCGACGTCCTCGACCAGCCTGGCGTACGGACCGTCATCCTGATGGAAGGCGGCGAGCCCAGCCCGAACCGTTGCGGCGCCGCAGTTTCCAACCGCGCCTCTCGAGCGTGCGCAGGCAGCCGTGACGGGTCAGGCCGCTACCGTGGCCCGCCGCGCCCGCGGCTTCGGAATATCAGGAGTCCCGTCCTGATATTCCTCAATGAAGTGTAGAGCGGCGGGTGGGGCGGAGTCGCAGGTTTTCGGTCTTCACCACCTCTGCGGGTACGTCTGCCTGCAGGGGTGACCGGGTGAGCCAGACCAGCGCGTGTTCCCCCTCCCGGACCGGTAGCCGGGGGAAGTCGTTCGCTGCGTACTCGGTCCGAAGTACGGCCAGTGTGTCTTTCGGGATCTCAGCGGGGTCAGGGAAAGGACCGGCCCAGTACCAGACTGTCGCGTGCAGAACCGATTCGGGGCTGGCGGCGCCGCGGTCGAATACCGGCACCGCGAGGATCTCTCGGAGCAGCAGTACGTCGTCCGAGTCGAGCATCGTCGCGTTCGCGGCCGGGCCGTGCTTCGCCCACACCGGGCCGGAGTAGAAGGCCGCAAGGCCGGTGCGGCGCGAGTACATGTCGGTGAATCCGCGCAGCCAAACGAAGTGGTCGGGCCGGTCGAGGTCGCGGAACTGGCCCAGCACGGCCATCCCCAGTTCCTCCTGGGTCTCGACGAACTCGCGGTCGAACAGGTCGATCAGTTCGTCGCGGCGTCCCTCGCGCAGGGTGTAACGGCGCAATTCGACGATCATGCCAGGATCCTTTCCAAGACGTCGGTGACGGTCCAGCGGGCCAGCGACGCCTGGAATGTGTCGGTCGCCTCGTCGTACAGGTCGGTGAGCACCGGACGGATTCCGCGTCCGACCGGGCAATCCAGGTTCGGCTCCGAGTGGTGCAGGGCTAGTAACGGCTCCGGCGAGACGGCGAGCCAGACGTCCAGCAGTGTGATCTCTGTTGCCGGCCGTCCGAGGGAGAAGCCGGCGCCGTTGCCGCGGCGGGCCCTCACCAGGCCGGCCCGCTGCAGGTCGCCGAGGCTGCGCCGGACGATGACCGCGTTCGTGTTGACGCTGGCCGCCACTTCTTCGGAGGTGAGCACCTCACGACCGCGCCGCCTTGCCAGTTCCAGCCACGCCAAGGCGTGGGCCGCGATGGTCACCCTGCTGTTAGCCGCCACCGCGACAGTCTCGCCGACAGGCGCAGCAAAAGCAACAACATCTGTTACGTTCGGGAACCTCCAAATCTGGTTCGCACCACGACGGTGTCGATGAGGTGGGATCGTGCGTGGATGTGAAATGGTGCCGACAGCAGTCTGAAAACGGTCCGGTGAAACGCGATGCGTGCGTCAAGGGGGAGCAACGGGATGAGACCGCTTCGATACTCGATCAACGTCACACTCGACGGCTGCTGCCATCACGAGGCAGGGCTCGCTCCAGACGACGAGTCGATGAGCTACTGGACCGCGGAGATAGAACGCGCCGATGCTCTGCTATACGGCCGGGTGACCTACGAGATGATGGAGTCGGCGTGGCGGCGGCCGGCCACGGGCGCGTGGCCTGACTGGATGGGTGAGCGGGACGTCCCGTTCGCCGAGGCCATCGACCGGGCGAAGAAGTACGTCGTGTCGAGCACGCTGGGCGGCGTCGATTGGAATGCCGAGCTGGTGCGAGGCGACCTGGGGCAAGCGGTTCAGCGGCTCAAGCAGGAGCCAGGCGCGGGCTTGTCCGTGGGTGGCGTGACGCTGCCTCTGGCGCTGGCAGATCTGGGACTGATCGACGAGTACCTGTTCCTTGTGCAGCCGGTCCTTGCCGGACACGGGCCGACGTTGCTCGCCGGTCTGCGTGAGCGCGTCCAGCTTGAGCTCGTGGATCGCCATGAGTTCCGGTCAGGGGTGGTCGCCTTGCGATTCCGGCCCACGCAGGTAACGGCTTGACGTGCTGTCGCTCCTCAGCAGGGACAGCGACAATCTATACAGACGACCTAACCGGTTTCCTGTACGTGGACGCAGGTGGTTGTCGCCCTCACAATTGCTCCCGTGACTCTGACGGGGAAGACATCACGCCTCATCGTCGCGCTCGGGCTGCTCGCGGGTGGCCTGACTGTCATCTCGGCCCCTGCGGCCGTCGCAGCCACCGCCGTGGCTCGGCTGCTGCCCAACGCGGACTTCGAATCCAGCGCTACAACGCCGGCCGGCTGGGCGGTGACCGGGTCAGCGGTGGCCACGGTGGCCTCGCCCACGCATAGTGGCGTGGTGGCCGCGAGGGTCACCGACACGTCGAGCAGCACCGGGGTCAGCCTGCGCAGCACCCGCATCACCACGCTGCCTGGGGAGAGCCTGACCGCCTCCATCTGGGCCAACCGCACCTCCGGCAGTGGCGGCGTGCTCTACCTCGAGTTCTGGCGAGCCGACGGGGGGCGTGCCCTGGCGGTGTCCACGCCGCTCACGGCGGCATCCGGGTGGCAGCGGGTCACCGCGATCGGCATTGCTCCCGACGACGCGGTCACAGCGACCATGCTCGCCTACAGCTCGCTGACCGATGTGAGTTCTATCGTGTGGGACGACGCTACGGTCGCCAGCGTGATGCCGTCGCTACGGAAGGTGCCTGACGCTGGATTCGAGGAGCCGCGCGGTGGCGGTTCACCTACCGAGTGGGCGGTCTATGCCCCCGGTGGCAGCGCCACCGTCGTCGACACGCCGGTCCATAGTGGACGGGCAGCACTGCGGACGGTCGACACCTCGACGAGCGATGAGGTGTCGGTGCTGAGCCGGCAGATCCCGGCCGCGGGCGGTGAGACGTTCACCGCATCGGTATGGGCCAACCGGATCAGCGGCGCGTCCGGCGTGCTCTACCTGGAGTACTACGGCTCCAGCGATACCCGGTTGACCGCCGTCACGGCGACGGTACCGGCGGGCGGGTGGCGCCAGGTGTCGGCCACCGCGTCCGCGCCGAGCGGGACCGTCGGGCTGCGCGTACGGCTGTACAGCCTGCAGAGCACGACCGGCACAACGGTATGGGACGACGTCACCCTGAAGTCCACCTCGGAACCGTCCTACGTCTCGGCGCTCGCCGCTGATGCCACCGTGCTGTTCGTCGGCGACCAACGCGTCGACTACTACACCGGGGTGACCCGGCAGATGAATCCCGGAACGAAGACCGGCCCCGTGCTGTCCGGCGTCGACACGTGGGATGCAAATCCTCGCCTCTCCGGCACGGTGCTCCCAGGTGGACCCGGATACCAGATGTGGTACGCGACTTCCACCGGCACCGGCTTCGCCGAGAGCGTCGACGGGATCACCTGGAGCCGGAACGGCCGCACCGCCGCCATATATCCACAAGCGATGCATGGTGTCGTGCAGAACCGCGACTGGACACCGGAGAGCGGCGGCCCGAAGTTCTTCATGCTGCGGCCCGCGGCCACCGGTGACCCGAAGCCGCGCCACTACTACCCGATGCAGTCCGCCGACGGGATCATCTGGACCGCTGTGCCCGGGTCGAGCCCCATCCCCGGCTGGGATGTCGCCAACGTGACCTACGACCCCGTGACCGGCCGGTACATCGCGATGACCAAGCAATACCCGACCGACTACGCCCCGCCGGCGGTGCCGCCCGGCCCTCGCACCGTGTGGGTCGCTACGAGCACTGACTTCGCGGTGTGGACCGCGCCCCGGCCGTCCTTCGCCGCCGATGTGGCCGACAGCGGGCTCATCCCGATTGGCACGGGCAAGCACGGCACGACGGCGTGGAGCGAGATCTACGGTATGCCCGCTATTCGTTACGGCGATCAGTATCTGGGCACGCCCTGGGTATTTGACATCGCCTATAGCCCCAACCGTGACAACGGCGATCCCGGCCCCGACACCGGACGCAGCCACATCGGGCTCGCGGCGTCGAGCGACCTGGTCAATTGGAGCCGTCCCAACCGGACGGACCTCATCCTCCCCGGCCCGGTCATGTCGTGGGACTGGGGGTTCGCCCTCACCGGCACCACCCTGTTGAATGTGCTGGTCGACGGTGAGTGGCAGACCCGGCTCTACTACGGCGCGTTCGCGGGTGAACACAGCTGCACGGCCGCCGCCGTAAGCGCCGGTGACTGCACAGTCGTGCAGGGCAACTCCAAGATCGGGCTGATCTCGTGGCCGCAGGACAGATTCGAATCGTTCCACGGCGCGGGCACAGTGGTCACCCGGCCACTGTCGCCGGCCGGGGCGACACTGCGGGTCAACTATGACCCCGGTCCCAGCGGGACGCTCATTGTGTCCGTTGTGGATGACCAAGGCGAACCGATCAGGGACTACGCGGCCACCGACGCCGTGGCCGTCACCGCCAACGCGCTCGCCCCTGGTGTCGCGGTGAGCTGGTCAGGAAGAACGACCCTGCCGGCTGGCCCGATCCGCCTCAGGTTCGACCTGACCGGAGGCGACCTCTACTCCTTCACGATCAGCTGATACGCCGTAGGGCCGCCATCGACGAGCAACTTCGTCGGTGGCCGCCATATGTCGTCACGCTCTGATTAGCTCGGCTGATCTACCGCGCCGATGGCGGACGTCAGGACCGTGCGCCGAGTATCAAGTGCTCGGCCACGAGGAGAGCAATGATCGGCAGAGTCGCCTCCGTCTTGTGGTGTCCGCACGGTCGCACGCGTTGCTTTCCCGAGGACGGAATAACAGACGCCCGCACGGCCGTGGCGCTGCTTCGGTGGTGGTTGGATGATTCACATGGATTTCTTGGTCCTGGGGCCGGTCGAAGTGCGGGCTGACGGGCGTTCCATAGAGGTGGGTAGCGGGCGGGAGCGCCTGGTGTTGGCGCAGTTGCTGCTGAACGCCGACCGGCTGACCGCCGCCGACCGGCTGGTCGAGACAGTGTGGACAGCGCCACCGCGGACGGCCAAGGGTCAGCTGCACAACATGATCAGCAACCTGCGCCGACGGTTGGGCGGGGTCATCTTCACTCGACCTCTCGGCTATCAGGTGACATTGGACGGACATCGGCTGGACCTGGCCGAGTTTCGCTCCCTCGTCTCGCGGGCGGGCGCGGCTGTCGAGCATGCCGAATCGCTTGAGCTGCTGGCGGCCGCCGAGGCGCTGTGGAACGGGCCTGCCCTGGCGAACATCGCCGGTGACTGGGCCGAATCGGTCCGCGCGAGCCTGCACGCCGAGCGGCTCGCCGCCGCCGTCGCCTGGCTTGAGGCGGCGCTGTCCCTCGGCAGGCACGAAGACGTGCTGCGCGCCCTGCCCGGCCTGATCGGCGAACACCCCTATCACGAGCGGTTGCGTGAGCTGCACATGCTGGCCCTCGTCGGGGTCGGCCGCCGAGCCGACGCGCTCACGGAGTACCGGGGAACCTATCGGCTGTTCGCCGAGGAGTTGGGCATCGAGCCGGGTGTCGGCCTGCGGGCGATTGAGCGCGAGATCCTGCAGGACGCCCCGCCGGCCGGCTGGGTCTACCCGCGACAGCTACCGCCCGTGCCGACCATTCTCGGCGGCCGGGACGACCTGATCGCCGCAGTCGAGAACGATCTGTGCCGAGCGGGCCCGGCCGCGCCGCCCATGGTGGTCCTCGTGGGGCCGGGCGGGGTCGGGAAGACGACGGTGGCCGTCGCCGCCGGGCACGGGCTGCTCGGGAGGTTCCCCGATGGTCATCTGTTCGCCGACTTGCGGGGCATGCACGCCGATCCCATAGCGCCGCACACGGTGCTCGGCCGGTTTCTGCGCGCGCTCGGCGTCGCACCGGCCGAGGTTCCCGACGATCCGCAGGAGCGGCTGGCCGCCTACCGCAGTCGGCTGGCCGGTCGGCGGGTCCTGGTGCTGCTGGATGACGTGGCGAGCGAGGAACAGGTCCGGGCGTTGCTGCCCACGTTCGCGGGCTGCGCGACGGTGATCACCTCTCGGCAGCGGCTGACGGCGCTGGTGGGCGCCACCCGGTGGACCGTTCCCGTGCTGGTCGACCGGGACGCGGTGGAGCTGTTGGCCCGGATCGCCGGCCCCGAGCGGATCGCTGCGGAACCCGCGTCGGCGCAGGCGGTCGTCGAGGCGTGCGGGCGGTTCCCGCTGGCGATCTGCATCGCGGCCGCCCGGTTGGCTGCCCATCCCGGCTGGACGCTCGCCGACCTGCATCGCCGGCTCGCCGCCGAGCACGGCCGGCTTGACGAGCTGCGGGTCGGGGACCTCGACGTGCGCTCCAGCATCGGCTTGAGCTACCGGCTGCTCGACCTGCCGCAACAGGCTCTGCTGCGCCGGCTGGCCATCCTCGACGCACCCGACTGGCCGGCGTGGGTTTGCGACGAGCTGATCGGCCGGGCCGCGGACGGGTTGCTGGATGATCTGGTCGGCGTGCACCTCGTCGATCCGCGCAGCGTCGACGCGGCCGGTCAACTCCGATACCGGCTGCACGACCTGGTGACGGAGTTCGCCGCCGAGCGGGCGCGAGCGGAGGACGCGGAAAGCGAGCGAGACGAGGCCGTCATCCGGGTACTGCGGACCTGGCTGGCTCTGGCGAGCGCGGCTGACGCACGGCGCGGCTACGGCCTCGGGCACGCGCGGGGCGTTCCGGCGCCGCAGGTGCCGGCCTCGGCGGCGGCGGCGGTCGCGTGTGATGCGACCGACTGGTTCGAGGCCGAGCGAGTAAGCCTGGTCAGAGCAGTGACGCGGGCCCGTCGGCTGGGCCGGGGCGACCTGGCCGCACAACTTGCGCTGTGGATCTCCGGATTCCTCAAGTCCCGCAACTACTACGACGACCATGAGCGCACGCTGCGCGACGCGTGGGCAATGGTGCAGAACGACCGGCTCCGGCTCGGGCTCGCCCACGCACTGTTCTCGGCGTTCATGACGACCGACCGCGACGACGAGATGCCGGTGCTGCTCAGCGAGGCGCGCATGCTGGCACAACGGCTCGGCGAACGCGACCAGGAGGTGCGAACGTTCCTCCAGAGTGGCCTGTACGCCAAGCGCCGGGGTCGGCTGGAGGAGGCGATCGGCTGGTCCGAGCGGGCGCTGGCGTCGTGTCGGGAAGACGCGCCGATCCTGCTTGTCACCACCTCGCTGCATGGTGTCGCCACTGCCCACGCCGAGGCCGGACGGCCGCAGATGGGCATTGCGTTGTCCGAGCGGGCGGTGGCGATCCAGCGGACCGGCGACGCCCCCGCCATGACAGCCATGCGGCTGCTCGGCCACGGTGAGGTGCTGATGGACGCCGGATGGCACGACGAGGCGGAGCGGGTGCTGACGGAGAGCCTGGAGACCTTGGAGAGCGTCGGCAACGATGCGGCGGCCGCCGTCGGGTTGCTCAGGCTCGGGGAACTGGCTCTTCGACGAGAGCTGTGGACGGAGGCCGAGGCGCTGCTACGGCGTGCCCTGGCGGTCTTCGAACGGATCCGCGACCACAGCAGCACCGCCATGACCCTCCGTTCCCTCGGCGACCTGGCCCTGGCGCGGGAACGCTCCGTCGATGCGGTCGAGCCGTTGCGCCGAGCCCTGGCCATCTGGCAGCGCCTTGGGTTTCCGCTGGAGTCGGCCCGCACACACCACCGGCTCGGCCTGGCGCTGAGTGCGCTCGGCGATGAGGTCGCCGGGCACCACAGCGCAGAATGCCGGCGCATCCTTCTCGAGCTCGGTCTGGAGCCCGCGTGCCTTCGGCTTCCCCCGTTGCCGGCCTTCGCGGAGGTGACCGGACCCCCTGACCACGGAACTCGCGACTGAATCGCGCACTGGTGGATCGGAGGGTGACGGCCGTGGGACCACTCGGCCCGAGTGATCCCACGGCCACATATGTTCAGGAGGTCAGCACGTCGTCGATCAGGAACTGATCACCGGTGTCCGCAGTCGAACTCGACGAGAATTGTGGCCCGTAAAGGGCGCCGGCGGCACCGTCGGTGCGCGGCAGGGTCCCGATGGGAATGCCGTTGATCAGCACAGTGGCGCTGGTCGGGCTCGTCGCCTGGATGGCGATCTTGTTCCAGGCGGCCATGTCGAACGTCTTGGCGACCGGGAGGGCATTCCAGGTGCCGCCCTTGTAGTAGGAGATCGCGCCGGACTTGGACACCATGAGGTGGAACGCCATGTCGTCCGAATCGAAGGTCGTCGTGTTGGTGTTGCGGATGCCGAACAGCATCGGGCCGTCGCCCACGAGGAACTTGGTCCGGAACTCGACGGTCCGGCTGGCGGCGGCGTTCGCCTTCTGGAAGGCGGTCGGGAGGTGGTCGGTGTAGGCGTCGTTGATCAGCAGGGCTCGGCTGCTGCCGCTGCCGGACGTGTTCTGGGTGGCCCAACAGCCGATGCGACCCGCACCGTTGACTATCGTCTCCTTCACCACCCAGCCGCGGGGCGTCGCTCCGGACAGCGGGTCGTTCTCGAACGAGTCCACCGTGGAGTACAGCTCGAGTTCGTTGAGCACGCTGCAGTCGGGGCCGGCGCCGGGCAGGCATCCATCGGAGGCGCCGGTCACGATCCGGACGTATCGGGCCTGGCGCGCGCCGGGTTCGTAGTAGGTCATCGCGAGTCTGCTGTTCGGCCCGGCGGTGAACCAGTCGGTCCACGGGTCGGCGGCGTTGAGCTTGGTCTGCACCACGGACGACTGGGTGTGGCCAACGGATTGACTGATACCGATCCGATTCAGGGTGTACGCCCCGTCCAGGGTGATGTCGAAGGTGCCCTGGGACGCCCCGGCGGCGATCGCGCTGGACCACTGCTCGTTGCTGCCGTCGAAGGCCGCCGCGACACCAGTACGCGGGTGGGCGGCGAACGTCGAGTCCAGCGAGCTGCTCACCTGGATCGCACCGGCACGATACTTCGACCCCAGATCGATCTTGCCCACGTTGCGCCGCAGCAGGTCGGCGAGGACCCGTTGTACGCCAGCCGTGGTGTTCGGGCTGTTCAGGCCGCCGCGGGTGCAGTTGTTGGTGACCTGGCCGGTGTCCTGGTTACGCAGAAGGTGGCAGGTGTCGGCGGTCAGCAGCACCCGGTTCGGCTCGGTCCACGCCAGGCTCGCGTTGCCGCTGGAGCCGTAGTTGAAGGTGTTGCCGCCGGTGACGCCGGACGGGTAGTTACGGTAGAACGTCCCGATGTAGTCCCAGGTACGACCGTCGCCGGCGTAGGACACCGCCAGCCAATTGTGATTGCGTCCGCCGACCAGTGCGAGCATGCCGTTCGGCAACAAGCTGAGCCGGGGCATGATCGTGGCGTCGAGCGCCGCAGGTAGAGCGATCGGCGTCGACGTCTCCCACGTCACGGTTCGGTCGGCCGGGGCACCGGCGACTGCGGTGAGCTGGGCTCGGCGGATCCTCAAGGTGTAGTAGCTGGCGTCTCCGCTAGCTGTCGGGTTCTGGGTGCGTACGACGGAGACCAGTTCGCCGACGGCGTTCTGGGCGAGACCCACTTCGGTGTACGCGTGGGTGGGGTCGGCCGCGCCTACGACGCTGACCAGGGTCCAGTGCGCGCCCGCATCCAGGCTCTTGAGGAGGAAGCCGGTCATTCCGCCGCTGGTGCCGCCGTATCCGCCCATCAGCAGCGGGCCGCCGGGCACCTGGATCACGCTGGTCGGGTAGAAATTGGCGGTGGTGACGAAACTGAGCGGGCTGATGTCCACCTGCGCCTGAGAAGCCGTGCTCCACGTCGTACCGGAGTCGGCCGAGTACTGCACGTTTACCTTGCGGATCGGCCCGGCGACCGCCTGCCCCCAGTCCGAATCCCACGCGAGCAACCGTCCGTCGTCCAGCGCGAGGGCGATGCCGTGATACGTGCCGGTCTGGAAGGTGCTCCCACCGTCGGTGGTGACCTTATACCCGTAGGTCCACGGATGATCGAAATCGTAGTTGGTCGCGTACGGCACCGACACTGCCCGGCTCGGCTCGGCAGCGGTCCCGGTATCGACGCCGTAGGTGGACGACGGTGCCTGGATCGGAACGGTCGCCGATTCCACCATGCTGGTCGCAGCACTGAGGCTGACCATCTGGGCGTCCGGCGAGCCGCCCTCCAGCGGCACCACTGAGGACGACACGTCGGCGTCGGCCGGGACCGTGCCGGCCAGGGCGAGCGCTACGGTCGCGATGGCCGCCACCGCAAGCACCCGTCGCCCTCTGAGCATGTGTCTATCGCGCATGTGAACAGATCACCTTCATGAGGCCGTCAGAGACGCAGGCGAGTCTTCGCGACGGCTCTCACAAGACACTCACAACCCCGCCGCTGACAGTTTTCGGGCGGGTCACCCCGCTGCGGCGGCGATCGTCAGGAGTTCGGCGGCCAGCGGGGTCGGCCTACGCCCGAGCCAGAGGGCGTTCAGCGGACGGACGAGGGGCATGGCCTCGACCGTCAGCTCGACGAGTTCGCCGGAGGCGACAGTGGCTGCGGCTGCCCGGGAGCTGATCACGCCGACGCCGCCGCCCGCGCGCACGGTGGCAAGCAGTTCACAAGTTCCACCGCTGCCTGAGCCCTACTGCCACTGCTCGTCCTCACGGCCCAGGTCGGGGATCGGCCCAAGGAGCATCCACCCCGGCTTCAGTGCCCGGCTGCTGCGGAACCCGCGGTCCTCCGCGTACGCCTCCGCGTCCGTGCCGTCGGGTGCGTGCATGATCGTGTAGACCGGCGGGTCCTCATGGTAGAAGCGGAAGAAGGTGCGCCCGGGGTCTTTCGCCTGATGGATGATCAGGTAGGCGTACGGCGGCAGAGCCGCGAACGTCGCCTGATCGTCCGGGTTCGTCGGCTTACAGTCGTGAGCCCAATCGGTGTTAGCCTGTCCGGCGTCGCGCACGCAGATATCCATCATGGTCCAGCCGATCCGTTCGGCGTGCGGGTGGGCGGCCACCAGTTCCCGCATCCGGGCGTCGGCTTTGGTGAAGGCCGCCTGCCTGCGATTGAACTCCGTCTCCAGCTTGTCGAACCGTCGGGCGTCGAACCCGCTGCCGAAATGCGCGTCCAGTGATAGGAAGACGGCGACCCCGCAGGCCAGGAAGAGTATCGCCGCGACGAGCAGCGTGACGAGCAGGACCCGGCCCGGCGAGCGCCACCATCCGCGCCGCTGTCGGTTGGCGTCCATGGCTTGTCTCCGTTTCACGATGTCATAGCAATGTCTATCGGGTGAAAATGCGTTGGTACGTACGCGAACCAGGAGTACGTCCGAAGGATAGCGGTGCTCGTAGCAATGGAGATTCCCTTCCCCTTAATTAGTTCCACATTGCCGTGCTGCTTAGGCAAGCAACTCCAGCGCCGTCGAGCCAGTGACTGAGGAACCTCAGCATCAACCCCAGGGCAGTCCTCTGCCGCTCCCGCGGCGGTTCAGCCTGTCCTTCCCACTCATCGCCGAGGTAGCCGGTGGCGGATTTGAGGAGGACGGGAAGGTCTGCAGAAATGGCGCGTGGCAGCATGTTGACGCCCACGAACGCCTCGGCCAGCACTTGCGTGACCTCAGAATTCAGGTCGCTCTCCGCTCTGGTTCGGCTGAGCCAGCGCCTACGGTCGACTCCCACAGCGTTGGCGCTGAGCGATCGCGGCACCGGGCGATCAGCGGGCACTGGGCTACCGAGGTGGGGCGACGGAGGGTTCGAGTGTGTGCGTGCAGGGCAGCAGGATCTGTCGCTCGTAATCCCCGATCGGGTCGGTGACCAGCGCGGTCAGCAGGCGAACCGCGCGCCGTCCCATGGCGTTGCGCGGCACCTGCATGCTGGCCCAGGCGCCGGGGCTCGCGGTGTCGTCGACCAGCAGCATGATCGAGACGTCGCCGGGGACGCTGAGGCCTCGCAGTCCGATGATCGCGTGCAGTACCCGCAGGAGGCTGACCGACTCCACGAGGATCACCGTGGTGCCGGCGGCCAACGCGGTGTCGAGCCACTGGGCGGCCAGTTCTTCCGGCTGCGTGTACGCGGGGACGGGCACGGTCAGCCCGAATCGGTCCAGTGCGGTGGAGAAGCCTTCCCAGCGGTCGGCCTGCGGTTCGTAGCGGACGGCTTCACCGAGGTAGGCGAAGGTCCGGTGGCCGAGGGCGACCAGGTCGTCGACGATGCGGCCGGTGGCTGTCCGGTAGTCGCCGCCGACGTAGCTGATCTGGAATCCGGGTACTTCACGATGGCCGATGTAGACGAATGGATGCGCGTCGGCGGCCAGCCGGGCCAGATCGTCCTGGTGCGCCCGATGGCCGAGGATCACGCTGCCGGCTGCCTGGCCCAGGGCGTTGACGTCGCCGCGGTAGATCCGGCGTACGCCGCCCTCGTCGCGCGCGGCGGTGAACAGCACCAGGTTGCAGCCCTCGACGCCGGCCTGCTCCTCGATGCCTTGCAGGAACTCGAAGTAGTAGTCCCCGGCGCTGGTCGGGAAGATCGGCTCGAAGGTGTGCACGCCCAGCAGCGGCGGTGCGTGGCGCTTCTCGACCGCAGTACGCTGTTGCGGGCTGGTGGTGTAGCGCAGCCGTTTGGCGGCCGTCAGCACCCGGCGCTGCGTTTCGAGGGAGATCCGGCTCAGATCACCGGCACCGCGCAGGACCTGGGACACCGTGGACTGCGAGACGCCGGCCTCGCGGGCGATGTCGGCCTGCCGGATGATTCCGCGTTCTCCGTTCACCGGGCTCCTCCCGACAGGACCGCTCCGTTGGCGCGCAACTTCTCGCGCAGCGTCTCATAGTCGACGTCGCGCACGCCCGAGCCGGTGGCGGCGGCCAGTCCGGCGGCGCAGCCGGCTGCATCGCCGAGCATCATGAACACCGGTTCCATGCGTACCGAGGCGAAGGCCACATGGGACGCCGAGATGGCCGACGCGACGAGCAGGTTCGCACATTCACCGGTACGCGGCACGAGCGCCCGGTACGGGATGCCCATCGGCGCGGCGAGGGGATGCTGCACGTTGCCCTCGTTGACCGTCCGGCCGTCGACGACGACACGTTTGGCGTTGTGGGAGTCCATGACGTAGGAGGCGAGCGCGACCGGATCGTCGACCGGAGTCGTCCCGGTCGCGTCATGCTGTGTGATCACATAGTTGGAGACCATCCGGCGCGCCTCTCGGATGTAGAGCTGGTGCGGCCAGTGGGCGGTGCCGGTGAACTCGCCGGGAGCCAGCCCGTATGCCTGGGCGGCCGTGCGGACCGGGGTCGGCACCGACCGGTCGAAGCAGAGGTAGTGCAACAGTCCGGCCTGGTAGCGGACGTGGTCGGCGTAGATCTCCTCGCGGCGGGCGTACCCGGCCGCGGCGGCCGCAGCCTGCCGATCGAGCGCCGGGCGGTCGTCGGGCCCCGATGCCGGGGTCAGCGAGACCGCCGACGGCCACTCGTAGTTTGCTCCGATGTGGTCAGACGACACGGCTCCGTGGTTGTTCATGTCGTAGACGTCGCCACGGATCCGGGTCGTGCGTCCGTACAGCTCGAAGACCCCCGCGTCGAGGTGGCGCCGGAGCAGTTCGTAGCGGTCCCGGTCGTAGCCGTCCGGCTCGGGATAGGGCACTCGATCGGCCGCGTCGGTCACGTGCAGCCGGAAGTTGTACGCCTGCAGCCGCTGGTCTCCGTCGCCGACGGTGCCGAACGCGTCGGCGCAGATTCCGCTGAGCAACCCCGACGCCGGCTGACCGGGCACGATGTACGGGTCGACCGGGACCGTGAACTGGTGGCTGGAGCTGGGCTGCACGCCTGCCAGCGGCTCCCGGTAGACCGCCGACGCCTCCCGACCGATGGTGTGCGACACGCCGGCTGCCGCCATCAGGTCGCCCTCGTAGGAGGCGTCGACGAAAACCTTGGCGCGGTGACGCCCGCCGTCGTCGGTGCGGAGTTCGGCGAGCCGATCGCCCGACATCGTGACGCCGCACAGGTGCTGCCGGTGCAGCACGGTGACTCCGGCGGTGGCCAGCCACTGCCGGAAGAGGGCCTCCGCGACGTGCGACTCCACCCGCCAGTGCACGTCCGGCCGGCCGTAGGCGCTGCCGACGGCGCGGTAGAACGCCAGCGCGAGTCCACCCACAGTGGATGCCCGGCCGACGTCGGTCTCCCCGAGTCCACCGCTGCTCAGGCCGCCCACGTGATCGTCGAAGGCGAGCAGGGTCACGGAGTGGCCGTCGCGGGCCGCCCGCACGGCCGCGGTCACGCCGCCCGAGGTCGCGCCGTAGACCACCACGTCCGAGTCCGTCTCGCGGGACGAGCTCTCGGGCGGGAGGTGATAGCGCAGTCCGGGTAGCGGCGAAGTCATGCCCGGATTTCTAGCACCCCGATTGGAACGCTGTACATAGCTAATATTTGCTAATCCCGCGAAACCGAATCGTGCCCGAAGTTGCTGCGTACCAACGTCTTGACATCGCCACGACGAGGCGATGTAACGTAGCCGCAATCTTGGGGCAGCGCGATGGCTGCCAATTTATTAGCAAATCTGAGCACGCAACCGTGAGGGGAAACGGGCATGAGCATGGCGACCGAGCTGGAGACCGACCTCCTGGTGGTCGGCGGAGGCTTGGGCGGCGTCGCCGCGGCGCTGACCGCCGCGCGGCTGGGCCGCCGCGTCGTCCTGACCGAGGAAACCGACTGGCTCGGCGGCCAGCTCACCGCGCAGGCGGTGCCGTCCGACGAACACCCCTGGATCGAGACCGACTACATCTCACCCGGGTACCGCGAGCTGCGTGGACGGGTCCGCGACTACTATCGGCGCAACTACCCGCTGCTGCCGGAGGCGGCCGCGGACCCGACGCTGAACCCCGGCCTGGGCAACGTCAGCCGGCTCTGTCACGAACCGCGCGTCGGGGTGGCCGTCCTGGACGAGATGCTGGCCGGGTACGTGTCGGCCGGCCGGATCACGATCCTCTACCACCACGTCCCCGTCAGCGCCGACACCGACGGCGATCACCTCCGCGCGGTCACCCTGCGAAACACGCGAACCGGCGACACCGTCGTCGTCTCCGCCAAGCTCGTCGCGGACGCGACCGAACTCGGCGATCTGCTGGAGCTGGCAGGAGTCGAGCACGTCATCGGAGCCGAGTCGCAGGACCAGACCGGCGAGCCGTTCGCGGCGCCCGAGCCTGACTGGACCGATCAGCAGTCCATCACGTGGTGCTTCCCGCTGGAGTATCGGCCGGGTGAGGACCACGTCATCGACAAGCCCGCCTCGTACGATCATTGGAAGACGCACGTCGACCCGTTCTGGCCGGGGCCGCAGCTGTCCTGGTTCAAGATCGACATTCATACCAACGCCGGCAAGGAGAATCGGATCTTCGAGGGCGACCTCGACGGCGTACGCCTGCCGGACCTCTGGCACTTCCGACGCATCCGGGCGCGCAGCCAGTTCCGCCGTGACCTGGTCGACACCGACATCACCCTGGTCAACTGGCCTAACATCGACTACTGGGAAGCGCCGCTGATCGGACCCGGCATCGACGACGCCGCCCGGACCAGGGCACTCCAGCGCTGCAAGGAGCTGTCGCTGTCCTATCTGCACTGGATGCAGACCGAGGCCCCCCGGCACGACGGCGGAACCGGCTATCCCGGGCTCAAGCTGCGCCCCGACCTGACCGGCACCGACGACGGCCTGGCCAAGTACGCCTACATCCGCGAATCACGCCGGATCAAAGCCCGGTTCACCGTGCTGGAGCAGCATGTCGCCGTGGTCGACCGGCCGGAAGACGGCGGTTCGGAGCCGTTCGCCGACGCGGTCGGCGTCGGGCACTACAACATCGACCTGCACCCGAGCACGGCCGGCGTGAACTACGTGAACCTGGAGTGCTACCCGTTCCAGATCCCGCTCGGCGCGCTGATCCCCGTGCGGCTGCGCAACCTCCTGCCCGCCTGCAAGAACATCGGGACCACGCACATCACCAACGGCTGCTACCGCCTGCACCCGGTGGAATGGAGCATCGGGGAGGCCGTCGGCGCGCTGGCGGCGTACTGCCTGCGGCAGGGCACCGAACCGCACGCGGTCGCCGACTCGCCCCGGCTCACCGAGGACTACCAAAGCCTGCTCACCCAGACCCTCGGCATCCCGATCGCCTGGCCCGACGAGGTACGCCGCACCCGCCCGTCGCAGGCCTCGAAGAACTCCACACCGGTCCTCGCCATGCCCGAGCGCCGGGTGAAGGCGGCCCGATGAACACCGCCGAGAATCCGGACGTCGTCATCTACGGCGCGACGCTCGCCGGGATCATGTCCGCGCTGCGGCTGCGCATGCGCGGGTACCGCAGCCTCATCCTGGAGCCGACCGGGCACGTGGGCGGCATCGTCGCCGGCGGCCTGGTCAAGTCCGACTGCCCGAACGTCGTCGAGGCGCTGGCCGGGCTCACCCTGACCAGGTTCTTCGAAGGCATCGGGCGCGAGTACGGCCAGGACGGGCCGGCGTACCGGTTCGAGCCCAAGGTCGCCGAGAAGGTCGCCCGCGCACTGGTCACGGAGGCAGGGGCGACCGTCCGGCTCAACGAACGCATCCACGGCCCCTCCGATGTGGAGGTCGTCGCCGACAAGATCGTCGCGGTGAAGGGCATCCCGGCCCGGTTCGTGATCGACGCGTCCTACGAAGGCGACCTGATGGCGGCCGCGGGTGTGCCGTACAGCTACGGCCGGGAGGGGCGCGACGCGTACGGCGAACCCCTCGCGGGCTTCCAGCCGGAGATCGCGTACCGCCGGCGAAGCTTCCGGCCCAACGATCTGTACCCGGTCAAGCCTCGGCCGCGGCAGAAGCTGGGGGAAGCAGACGACAAGACTCAGGCCTACAACTTCCGCGGCGTGCTGTCGACCAACCCCGACCGTCTGCCGTTCCCGAAGCCCGACGGCTACGACCCGAAGCTGTTCGCGTACCTCGGTCAGCTGCTGGCCCATCGCGGCGTCAAGGGACTGTCCGACATCGTGACGCACACCGCGCTGCTGCCGAACCGGAAGTATCAAACCAACCAGGCGCTGTTCTTCGGGTTCGACCTGCCCGGCGCGTCGTGGAACTATCCGGACGGCTCCTGGTCCCGCCGCGACGACGTGATCGCCGAGCAGGTCCGCTGGCATCAGGGGATGCTCTACTGGCTGGCCAACGATCCGTCGCTGCCGGAGAGCTTCCGAGCCGACACGCGTACCTTCGGACTGCCGCCGGACGAGTTCGTCGACAGTCCCCATGGAACGGGGTTCCCGCACGCGCTCTACATCCGCGAAGCCCGCCGGATGGTCGGCGCCCATGTGCTGACCCAGCACGACCTGCTGAAGCCGACCAACACCAAGACCACCCCGGTCTGCTGCTGGAAATACGGCATGGACAGCCACATCGTCCAGTACTACGCCGAAGGCGACGACACGATCGTGGGCGAGGGCACCCTGTCCGGCACCGAGCACAACCCGCCCGTCGACCTCTATCAGGTCCCGGCCGAGGTGCTGTTCCCGGCACGGGGCGGCGTCGCCAACATCGCCGTTCCGCTCTGTTTCTCGGCCAGCCACGTCGGCTACAGCTCGCCGCGCATGGAGCCCAACTACGGCATGCTCGGCGAGGCCGCCGGCGAGCTGGCCGCCCAGTCGCTGGGTACCGGGCGGGCCGTGCAGGACTATGACTACCCCCAGCTGGCGGCGGCGTTGCGGGAACACGGCAGCGTCCTGACCTTGCCTGGGCTGGAGTAGCCGTGCTGCCCGTCCTGCTCGCCCTGCCGGAGCCGGCCTTCCAGCCGGGACCGCTCGACGCCTCGTCCGGCTGGCGGTCGCACACCATCGCGATCGGATTCCAGCTGGCCGAGCCGGTCCCGGCCGACGGATGCCTGCTGCGCCTGGAGTTCGCGGCCGGCCACGGCCCCTGCCCCGACCTGTCCGTGGTGCTCGACGACGCGCATCGCGGGTTCTTCCACCCCCGGGTGCGCCGGGAGGACCGTTCGGAGACCTACCGGCACGGCCCGATCGCGGGCGACGTCACCCTCGACGTCTGGTTGCCCGCCGCCTGGCTCGGCGCCGGCGAGCACCGGCTCACCATCACGACGAGCCTCGACGAGGCCGCCGCCACCGGTCCGGTCCCGGCCGAGTCCGGCCCGCACCCGCGCCACCGCGAGCAGTTCGGCCACCACTTCGGCAGCGGGATCACCTGGCACGCGATCAGCCTGCGGCCCGCGGAACGTCCCGCCCGGACCGGCGTCACGCTCGCCGCGACCCCGCTGTATCTCCACGACGGCACCGCGCTGGTCGAACTCACCGTGTCGGTTCCGGCTCAGTCCACTGCCGCCCAAGCAGTGGTACGCCTGAAGCAGCGCGCGTACCCGGTGGATCTGCGCCGGGGCGACCGCGATTTCGGCGACGTCCGCGTCCGGTTCCCCGTGCCGGAGTTCACCGACACGGTCCGAGTCACGGTCGGTGTTGACGGTGGCAGCGAGCACGACTTCGAGCTGCATCCGGCTCGCAAGTGGACGCTGCACCTGATCCCGCACGTGCACCTGGACGTCGGCTATACCGACGTTCAGGGAAAGGTCCTGGAGTTGCACAGCCGCAACCTCGACCGGGCGCTCGACGCGCTCGCCGCCGACCCGGGGTTCGCCTTCTCCGTCGACGGATCGCTGATCGTGGGGGAGTACCTCGCGACGCGGTCGGCGCAGCGGTCGGCGCAGGTGCTCGCGGCGCTGCGGTCCGGCCGGCTGTCCGTCAACGCCTTCCACAGTCTGTTCCTGTCCGGGATCGCCAGCCTGGAAGAGGTCTACCGGGCGGCGTACGCGGCGGCGAGGTTGCGGGCCGAGCACGGAGTCCCGATCGACTACGCCAACCTCACCGACGTCCCGTCGTACTCGGCGGCGGTGCCGTCGATGCTGAGGGCGCTGGGCATCGACGCGTTCGTCGGGATCGAGAACCACCACCGGGGCGGCAACGCCGACAGCGACGCCCAGCACCTGGCCAGCCCCGTCCTGTGGCAGGGCGTCGACGGCTCCCGGGTGCTGACCCATTTCTCCGACACGTATTCGCAGCTGAGGTTCATGGTAGGCGACCCGCAGACCGTCGCCGGAGCAGCGCACGCCTTCTCCCGCCTGCTCGCCCGCTACGACCGGCCGGACTACCTGCCGAGTGACCTGGCCGTGATCGGCACCCACGCCGACAACGAGGACCTCGGCGACGGCGACGCCGGGTTCGCTGCCCGCTGGAACGAGCGGTACGCGTACCCGCGGCTGGTCGTGTCGACCATGGCCGGATACCTCGACGCGGTACGCCCGCTCGCCGACCGGCTGCCCGTCTGGACCGGCGACGGCGGCTCCTATTGGGAGGACGGCGTGGGCACCGGCGCCACCGTCGCGGCCGAGCATCGGCGTACGCAGACCGCCCTGCCCGCCGCCGAAGGGCTGGCCGCTCTGGTCGGCCTGGCCGAACCCGGCTACCGGCCGCATCGCCGCGCCCTGGACGCCGCCTGGGAAGGTGCGCTCTACGGCTGCGAACACACCTGGACGTGGGCCCACGGCAACGCGCATCCCCACGGCCACCAGGTCGGCGACCAACTGGACTGGAAGCGGCATCAGGTGCACAGCGCGTACCGGGTGGCGACCGACGAGACCCGGCGGGCGCTCAGCCAGCTGGGGGAGTTGGTCGGCACGGCCGGCCCGACGCTGCTGGTGCACAATCCGCTCGGCTGGACCCGGGACGTCGACGTCGAGGTCGAGACCCTGCACGGCAGTCCCGACGGGCGGCCCGGCGAGGTGATGGCCGACTGTGACGGGCTCAAACGCGTGCGCGTCACCGTCCCCGGGGTGCCGGCCTTCGGCTATCGGGCGCTGGTGCTCGGCGCTGGGCGTACCCTCGCGCCTGGAGAGGAAGAGGGGTCCACCGGGCAGACGGCCGCGGACCGGGACGAGTGGCGGGCCGTGCCCGCGACCCTGACCACCGCGCGCTGGGACGTGACCTTGGACCCGGCGACCGGAGCGATCCGCGGCTTGCGCCATCGTGCGAGCGGCCGGGAGCTGCTCGACAGCGGCCCGTGGACGCTCGGGCAGGTGCTGTACGCGCTGAACGGCCCGGTGTCGCTCACTCGCGGCGAGCATCCCGCGCACTCCGGCGAGCCACACCGGCACGAGCGGGCACCGCGAAGCACGCTGTTCGGGCGGCGGCCGAAGGCCGACCCGCCGGAGCTGACGGTGACGCCCGCGGAGCTGCGCCCGATCGGACTGCGCCGCACCTATGACGGCTGGCGGCTGCGCACGGTCGGATCGGGACCGAGCCTGCCCCGGATCGAGGTCGACGTGCTGCTGCGCGACGACTCCGACCGGATCGACGTGACCGTCGAACTGGACAAGGAACGGGTGCTGGCCAAGGAATCGGTGTATGTGGCGTTCCCGTTCGCCGGGGCCGAGCCGGTGCTGCGCTACGACCGGCAGCAGGGCTGGATCGATCCGGCCATCGACACCGCACCCGGCGCCTGTCACGACTGGTTCACCACGCAGTACGCCGTCGTCGTGTCCGATGGCGACGGTCCGGCGGTCGCCTGGAGTTCGGCGGACGCGCCCTTGTTCACCGTGGGCGACATCGTCCGGGGGGAGTGGCGTGAGCAGTTCCGTCCGGCGGCGGGCCTGTTCTCCTGGGTCCTGAACAACTACTGGCCGACGAACACCCCGCCGGAGCAGGACGGAACCCTCACCCTCCGGTACGCCTTCACGCCGCTGCCGGCGTTCGACCCGGTGGCGGCCGGGCGCTTCGGCCGGGAGGTACGCGCGGCCGCCACCGCCACCGAGATCACCTGGTTGGACAAGTTCGACATCGACCCCCGGCCACTGCCGGCCACCGGGTCGTTGCTTGACCTGGACCTGCCGGAGACGGTGCACGCCACCGTCGCGCAACCGCGCACCGGCGACGGACTGCTGTTGCGCCTGCAAGACCTCTCCGGCCGGGCGGCTCGCATCCCGCTGCCCGTGACCGGAGACGCCACCTTGTGCACCGCCGACGAACGCGAGATCGGCCCGCTGCCCACCGACGACGACGGCCGTCTGACCGTCGAGATCGGACCATGGCAGGTCGTCTCACTGATCCTGCGCACCTTCCCGACGGACCTCCCGAAGGACTGATGATGGCCAATCAATCGCTCAGCCGACGCCGCTTCCTGGCACTGACCGGTGGCGCAGCCGCCGCGGTAGCCGGATCCGGTCTGCTCGCAGCCTGCGGCAGCTCGTCCACCCCCACAACCGGCGGCGCGGGCAGTGTCACCTTCCCCGAGTACGCCCCGGCGACGCTGGTGAAACCGGACCTGCCGGCGACCGCCGACGGCGTGATGGCCGGGTTCTACGACTATCCGGCGAACCTGGCGACCGCGTTCACCAGCAAGCCAGGCGAGGGCCTGGGGAACGTGACCGTCCTGACCAACATGTTCAACCCGGTGCCGCCAGGCGCGGGCTCGAACGCGTACTGGCAGGAGGTGAACACCCAGCTCGGGGCGACGCTGGACATCACGATGACGCCGTCCGCCGACTATCTCAGCAAGCTGTCGACCGTGATCGCCGGCGGCCAGCTACCCGACATGACGCTGATCTCGTCCAAGCTCGCCCACCGGGCGGACGTGCTGACCCGGTTGTGTGCCGACCTCAGCGAGTTCGTCTCGGGCTCGGCGATCACGGAGTACCCGTTCCTGGCCAACATTCCCAAAGACGCCTGGCTGTCCACGGCGTACGGCGGGGGCATCTTCGCGGTGCCGATCCCGCGCGGCATCGCCGGGACGATCTTCTTCGCCCGGGACGACCTCATCCGTGCCAAGGGCTTGAACACCGCCCCGGCCAGTTACGCCGAGTTCGTCAGGCTGGCCGAGGGGCTCACCGACGCGAAGGCGAACAAGTGGGCCTTCGGCGGTATCAAGCGGGTCATCGTCTTCGCCGGCACCATGCTGGGCGTGCCGAACACCTGGCGGGCCGACAACGGGAAGTTCGTCTCCGAGTTCGAGACCGAGCAGCGCAAGGAGGCGGTCGCCCGGACCGCGGAGCTGTACAAGAAGGGGCTGTTCCACCCGGACAGCCTCGGCGGCAAACTCCAGGTACGCGACCTGTTCGGCAACGGGACGATCGCGTTGCACGGCGACGGGTACGCCGCCTGGGACACCATGGCCGCCGCCTACAAGGTGGAGATCGGCGCGATGCCGGCCCCGAAGGCCGACGGAGGCGGCATCGCCCAGCATCCGGCGGGAGCCGCATCGTTCGCGATCACCGCGTTCAAGAAGGGCGACAAGGCTCGGATCAAGCAGTTGCTGAAGATCTGCGACTGGCTGGCCGCGCCACTCGGAACGAAGGAATACATGTTCCGCAAGTTCGGTGTCGAAGGCACGCATTACACGATGCAGGACGGCAAGCCGGTGCTCACCGACAAAGGCAAGGTCGAGGTCAAGCTTCCCCTCGAATACATCATCGACGCCCCGCCCATCCTCGGTCCCGGCGACCGGGCGCGGGTGGACGCCCAGCGGGCGTACCAGGAGAAGATCGTGCCGACCATCCTGCGCAACCCCGCTGAAGGGCTCTACTCGGCCACCGCGGTCGACAAGGCCGGCGAGATGAGCAAGATCATCGACGCTGCCGAGCTGGACATCGTCTCCGGCCGCAAGCCCATCGCGTACTGGGACGAGGCGGTCACCGCGTGGAAGAAGGCCGGCGGCGACGCCGCACGCGCCGAGTACGAAAAAGCCCAGTCCACCAAGTAGAGCGACAGGTGAGGACGACGATGATGCGACGGCTGCGGCGGGACTGGTTCCTGCTGATGCTCGGTCTGCCCGGCCTGCTGCTGGTGGTGTTGTTCCATTACGTGCCGCTGGCCGGCAACGTCATCGCGTTCAAGGACTACCGGCCCTACCTGACGATCTGGGAGGCGCCCTGGGTCGGCTTCGACAACTTCCGTGTGATCTACGACGGTGATCCGGCGTTCCTCAACGCGCTCACCAACACGCTGATCATCTCGCTCATTCAGATCGTGGTGGTCTTCCCGATCCCGATCGCCCTGGCCGTGCTGCTCAACAGCCTGCTCTCGGAGAAGATCAAGCGAGTCGTGCAGTCGGTGCTCTACCTGCCGCACTTCATGTCCTGGGTGATCGTGGTCGCGCTGTTCCAGCAGATGCTCGGCAACGCGGGCCTCTACAACACCTGGGCCCGCGCCCACGAGTTCCCGATCCTGCACCTGATCGGCAACGCCGACTTGTTCCTGCCACTGATCACCAGCCAGGCGATCTGGAAGGACGTCGGCTGGGGCACGATCATCTTCCTCGCCGCGATCTCCCGCGTCGACACCGAACTGTTCGAGGCGGTCGCCGTCGACGGCGGCGGCCGTCTGCGGCAGCTGTGGCACGTGACCCTGCCGGCCATCCGGTCGGTCGTGGTGCTACTGCTCATCCTGCGCCTCGGCGACGTCCTCACGGTCGGCTTCGAGCAGATCATCCTGCAACAGGCGGCGGTGGGCCAGGACGCCTCCGAAGTGCTGGACACCTACGTCTACAACCGCGGCATCATCGACGGCAACTTCGGGCTGGCCGCCGCGGTCGGCCTGGTCAAGGGTGCGATCGGACTCGCCCTCGTGCTCATCGCGAACAAGATCGCGCATCTGTTCGGGGAGAGAGGAATCTACTCGCGATGGTGACGCTGGCTTCCCGATCACGGACGCCGCAGGGCTCGGCGCGCAAGCCGAAACTGATCAACGGCGCGCCCGCGCCCAACCCGGCCGTCCGGGTGCTGAAGGGGATCGTGCTGCTGATCTGCTGCGCGGCGGTGGCGATCCCGTTCGTCGGGGTCATCTCGACGTCGCTGGCCGACCAGGAGCAGATCACTCAAGCGGGCGGCTACGTGCTGTGGCCGGAACGCCCGTCGCTCGACGCGTACGAGGCGATCTTCCGCGGCGGTGTCGTCACCCGGGCCACCCTCGTGTCCATCGGTGTGACCCTGGTGGGCTCGCTGCTGTCCATGGCGGTCGTCGCGCTGCTGGCGTACTCGCTGTCGCGGCCGGGCAGCTTCGCCCACCGGCCGCTGCTCATGCTGGTGCTGGTCACGATGCTGTTCAACGCCGGGATGATCCCGAACTACCTGCTCATCAAACAGCTCGGCCTCATCGACTCCTGGTGGGCGCTGATCCTGCCGCCCGCGGTGTCCGCGTTCCAAGTGATCATCGTGCGCGCCTTCTTCATGGAGGTGCCGCGCGAGATCGTCGACGCCGCCCGCATCGACGGCGCCGGGGAGCTGCAGATCCTCACGCGGATCATGCTGCCGCTGTCCAAGGCCGTATTGGCGGTCGTCGGCCTGTTCCAGGCGGTGGCGTACTGGAGCGCCTTCTTCAACGCGCTGCTCTACATCAACTCCACCGACAAATGGCCACTGCAGCTGGTGCTGCGCTCGTACGTGGTCGACAACACGGCCATCGGCACCGACCTGCCGGGGGAGATCGTACCGCCACAGCAGTCCCTGCAGATGGCGATCCTGGTCGTCTCGCTCGTCCCGATCTGCCTGCTCTACCCGTTCCTGCAGAAGCACTTCGCCAAGGGCGTGGTCGTCGGAGCCGTCAAAGGCTGACCCGCTCAACCCATCCATCGCAGCCGCACCGGCCGGGACCTGCGTTCCGCCGCGCTGCCGCCTGCGTACTCGAGGAGGCACGAAGATGCACGACACCTCTCCAGGCATCCCCTCACCCGCCGCCGACACGTTCGCCGCCGCCGAGGCAGCCGCCGGCCGCCGCACCGGCCGGCGCCAAGCACTGGCCGCGTTCGGCCTGGCCGGCGCGGCTCTGGCCGGCAGCCAGACGATCCCCGGCCTCGCCCAGGCCGCCGGCCCCGGCCCGGCGCTGGCGGCCCCCAAGAAGCGGCTGGAAGCAGGAGCCGGCTACACCAGCGTCGACGATCTGCGCGCCAGCGCCGGGGCCGCCGACGGTGAGCAGGTCCACGTCGTCGGCTATCACGCCGACCGGCCCGGCGTCGGCGGCGGCGTCTTCTACTGGGACGCCGACGCGACCGAGACTGACGACGGCGGTACGGTCATCGCGGCCACCGGCGTCGCCACCGGACGCTGGAAGCGACCCGTCGAGGCCCGGGTCGACCTGGCCTGGTTCGGCTGGACCGGGGTCGGCGACGTCGACGACGCGCCGAAGGTACGCGCGGCCGTGGCCGCCCTGCCCACCGGCGGCATCGTCGAGACCGGGCCCGGCAAGGTACGCCTGGAATCCACCGTCGAGATCACCTCGATCCCGATCCTGTTCCAAGGCGCCGGGGCGACCGACGTCGACGACTACTCGACGCAGTACATCGTGGCGACCGGCGCCGCCGACGGCTTCCGGCTCAAGAACGTCCACGGCGGCGGCATGCGGGACCTCGTGGTCCGCGGCTCGGGTCTGACCGGCGGCAGCCTGGTGGCGACCGAGGCGGCGGGAACCGACCGCAACTACATGGTGTCGTTCATCAACGTCCGGTTCAAGGACGGCTACAACGGCATGACCCTGCGTTCCTGCAACACGATCCGGTTCCGCAACTGCGTATGGAACGGCTTCAACGGGCAGTACGTCATCCTGCTCAACGGGGTCGGCGACGGCTCCCGGGCCGACCCGGTCGAGTTCGTCCAGTGCGGCATCGCGGCCGGACCGGCCAACACCGGCGTGGACAACCTCGTCATCGACGGGCTCGGCGGGTCGATCAAGTTCTTCGCCACCGCGGTGCTGTTCGGGCGGCACGGCATCTGGCTCAAGAACACCACCGGCGGCTCCTACCCGAAGTTCCTCTACTTCGAAGGAGGCGGCTTCGAGAACGGGCACGGCTACCCGGTGCTGCTCGAGGCAGGCGCGCAGGCCCAGTTCGCCAACGTCTACGTCTCGGCCGACAACGAGCTGAGCAACGTCCGGATCACCGAAGGCTTCACCGGCACCGCCACCTTCACCGGCTGCATCATCCGCGGCTGCGGGCACAACGGCTTGGACGTCGCGTCCACCCGCGTCACCGTCACCGGCTGTGTCATCGGCAACAACGGGCGTACGGCGCATCCGGCGTTCGCCCGGACGATCACGGGAACCTCGTCGGGCGGCGGCGGCAAGGTCCGGATCACCACCAGCACCGAGCATGGCTGGGAGACCGGCGACCGGGTCAGCGTCCTGGACGTCACCGGCACCACCGAGGCCAACGGCAAGTGGACCATCAACGTGGTCAGCCCGACCGCCTTCGAGATCCCAGTCCAGTTCGCGCACGCGTACGCCGGCGGCGGCAGCGCCTACCGGCACGGCACCGGGATCAACATCCGGTCGGCGGCGACCCGCGTCGTGGTGGTCGGCAACGCGATCGGCGGCCTGGCCGACGGGATCAACCGGCAGGACTACGGGATCGTCTGCGCTTCGCCCGACGTGCTGGTGGCCGACAACGACCTCAACGGCAACCTGGTCGCGCCCTACACGATCACCGGATCGGTCGACGGACAGACCCGCTTCGCCGGCAACAAGGGCGTCGAGCAGATCGACGGCCGCCTCGTAGCCCGGGTCACCGGCGCGGTGCCCGATGGACTCTACGACTTCGGCAACCTGCTCTACCTGGACGGCCAGCGGATCCGGGTGACGAAGGTGACCCGGAAGCTGGGCGGCGGAGCGTGCGACGTACGCCTGGACGCCGCCGCCGCGAGCGCGGGCGGGAACGCGATCGGGGTCACGACGACGTCGCAGACCACGGCGCTGACCTCACCGTTCACCGTGGACGGCACCGGCACGTCATTGCGGCTGCAGGCACGGGTGCTCAACGCAGCCTCGGCGAGTGACCTCGAAGTCCAGTTCGCCTACCAGATCCTCGGCTGACCCCGCCCGGCCGGGCCGGCGCACAATCTGGTGCCGGCCCGGCCGGGCCCAGTGCACCAGCAGCCGTGCCGCCACCTACAACCTGGCCGGACGCATCGCCGCGGTCAGCGGGATGGCGGCACCGACACCATCATCTACGACGACCGTGGCCTGCCGCTGTCGATCACCGGGCCACCAGGCAACTCGTCGTTGCCTACAACGGCGACGCCCAGACGACCACCCGGACCGACGCCGCCGGAACCACCACCTACCGATGCCGCACGACCGGCACCGACAAAGGCATCCTCGACAAGATCGCCAACACCGGCACCGACCTCGACGTGCGATTCAGCTTCAACGCGATGGCCGCCGTCAAACCTCATCTCCCACTACGGCGCAGGCGTCGAAGCCAGCAAACGAACCAGCACCTACGACGACCAGCCCGGCCGCCGCCTGCCGGCTGGCCGGCGTCAACCGCCGGATCCACGGTGGTGCTGTTCGCGTTCACGACCCGGCAGGTGGTCGTCGTGCATACGGCCGCAGACGTAATCCGCCTCATGCACGGCACCCACACACAGATCCTCGGCAGGCAGGCATGACGACCGACCCGGACCGGCTCGAGACGGCGTGGCGGCTGCTCGCCGACTCGGCGTCAGCGTCGCCGATCTGCGCGACGACCTCCGCGCCTGTCCGCCGATGCCGACAGTGGAGGAGTACCCGCCCCGCGTCGCCGCCGCAGCAGGACCCCGGCGCGCGACACACCTACGGCATGCCTGCCCGAGCCGGTCCGCTACATCGCCTTGTATGAACCCGTTGCCCGCATCGGTGCCGGGCTGCTCGGCGTGGCCGTCGCGCTCAGGCTCCTCCGCAGCGGCCCCGCCCGGCTGATCCTCGCCATCATCCCTCGGAGCAGGATTCGCCATCGTTTACGGCTTCCAGTCGGTCGGCCCAATGACCGTAATCTATCTGATTGCCGTCAGCCTGTGGTGGATCCGACAAACCGTCCAGATCATCGTCGATGGTCATCCATCGAGCCTCTGGGTGAAGATCCGTGCCGCCCTCACGCAAAGCGTGACCTCACCCGATTCTTAAGAGCAATGAAGCTGGGCTGTAACGAAGTCTTGTGTATGAACTAGAAACTCCTCGCCACCGGCTGCCACGCCCCGGCGGCAGGTTTCTCAACGTCGATGGCCCCGACCTTGAGGCCGCGCGTGGTCGATTGCACGCAATGCATCCGGTCAGCCATGCGCACGCCCTAGAGACGCGAACGGGGAAGGGTCTGTGCGAAGGGGCTGTTCTGCTCCGACCGTTCGTTGGCAAGATAAACATCACGGTTTGGCAACAACGAACTGTCGAACTCCTGGGATTCTGGCGGTCAAAGCTTCAGCGCGTCCTTGTTACCCACTGTGATCTTGGCACTTCGAGAAGACACGCTCGAACGGTAGGCATCGATGTGATCCTTCGGCGATTCGGGCGAATCGGTGCGAACCGGTGCCCCCCGGAAGGTCAGCTGTAGCCCATACGCTTCGCACCTGTTTCCAGTGTGGAGGAGTGATCATGGGGGAGCGAGGAGGCGGCGGTCGCGCGCCGTGGAGACGGTGGGTAGCGGGGCTGATGTCCGCTCTGGCGGGCGTGGGAATGGTACCGGTTGTCACGCCGCCAGCGTTTTCTGAAGCGCCGGCCTGCGCGGACGTGGCGACGGACGCGGCCAATGCCCGGAAGCTGGCAGCGGACTGTAATCGGCGTGTCGAGGATTTGTCTCAACGGTCGGAGCACACACAGGTTCTGGCTAATCCGGACGGCACGTGGACGGCCACGGAGAGCATGCGCCCGCGCTTCGCGCGTATGTCTGACGGTTCGTGGACCACGCCGGACGCCACGCTTGTGGCTAATCCGGACGGTTCGTTCTCGCCACGGGCGTCGGTGTTCCCGATCAAGATCTCTGGGGGCGGCACCGGTGCGCTGGCTTGGCTATCGAAGACCGAGGGTGCGGTGTCGCTCAGTTGGCCGGCAGCGATGCCGACACCCACGATTTCGGGTGCGACCGCAACCTACGAGGAGATTGTTCCCGGCGTGGATCTGCGGTTGATCGCCGACGTCGACGGAGTGTCGGAGCAATTGGTTGTCAAGACGCATGCCGCTGCGGCGAATCCGCTGGTCCGCAATCCGAAGTTCGGGGTGCAGGTCAGTGGCGGGTTGACCGCCGCCACGCATGCCGATGGCGTATCAGAGATCAAGGACTCGGGCGGCAAGGTCGTGTTCTCCTCTGGCGCTGCGCGTATGTGGGATTCCTCCGCGAACCCTGTGGCCAGCAGGTTCACTGATGGCAGCGATTCGGCGCCGGAGCCCGAGCCGAAGTCCGCCGATGTCGCGGTGGCGGTGGCGGCGGGCACCTGGACGCTGACACCATCGGCCGAGATGCTGGATGATCCGGCGACCGTGTTCCCGGTTGTCATCGACCCGGATATCAAGGGCACCAAGAACCACTGGTCGTTGCTGCGGGAAAGCAGCCCGGACACCGAGTACTACGACATTACCGACGCGAACATCAGCGACACGACCGACAATCAGCAGCACGGTTTGGCGCGTGTCGGCTACTCCGACTGGCAGTCACCGACCTATACCGACCGTTCGGTGTTCGAGTTCAACACGACGGCCGTGAATGGCAAGCACGTGCTCGGGGCGAAGCTGAATATGTACCAGCGCTGGTCCGGATCGGGCTGCGGTGGCACAGGCGGCGCCGTTGGCGTGTACTGGACCTCGGCCATCAGTTCGGCGACGAACTGGACGAACTTTTCCGGCTCCGCCCGGTGGGGGTCGACCTATCGCCTAGGCACTAACAGCGAGATACGCCGTTACGGCGGCACCGGGTCGTGTGCGCCGGGCTACATCCAGCTCGACTTCAGTTCCAAGATCGCGACCGTGGGTCTGGGGACGGCCAACACCCTGACCCTGGGCATCAAGGGGGAGAACGAGTCGAGTAACACGACATGGAAGCGCTACGCCAACGACACAACCGAGAGCCCGTTCTTGGAGCTGACCTACAACACCTACCCAGGAACTCCGGCCGACGCGAAAGTCGACAACAAGGCCTGCGGAACGGGGGCTAACGCCGCGTACGTATCTACGATCGGCGGCCACGCTCCGCAGTTGTCGGCCAAGCTGACCGACAGTGATCAGGACGCGTCCCTGCGGGGTGACTTCGCATGGACTGCGGCGTCCGGCGCCACGTCAGGCTCCCAGGGCAGCATTCCCAACAATGGCTATGCGTCGGTCAGCACTGCTGGCGCAACGTTTACGCCGGGAGCGACCTACTCGTTCACCGTTAAGACGTGGGACGGCACGGACTTCTCGAAGGCGTCTGCGGGTCCGTGTGAGTTCGTGGTGGACAACACGAAGCCGTCGGCCAAACCTACCGCGATCTCCGCGGACGGCAGATATCCGATGGATGATGGCACCGGTGGCTGGCACGACGGTGTCGGCAAAGCTGGCAGCTTCACCCTGCAACCCAACGGCGTTACCGACACCGTTGGCTACTACTACGGTTTGACTGACCCGCCCAACACCTATGTCGCGGCCGCCGCCGTTGGCGGCAACGCCACCGCCACCCTCACCCCGCTCAACGTCGGACTGAACACGCTGTACGTGCGCAGTGTCGATCGCGCAGGTAACCAGAGCGACATCAGCAGCAGCTACCGCTTCTGGGTCGGCTCGGGGGTGGGGCCGGTGGGTGCCTGGAAGTTCTCCGAAGGCACGGGCGCCGTCGCGCAAGACACCGGGGCGGGCGCGCACAACATCACCCTTAGTAACACGACATGGTCAACTGGACGCATGGCCACTACCAAGGCAGGAGCGTTCAACGCAACCTCCTCCTACGGCTCCACCGGGACCGCTCCGGTCCTCAACACCAGCCAGAGTTTCACGCTATCCGCGTGGGTGAAGCTCACCGACACCACGTCAAGTCGGTTCGCCGTGTCCACCCAGGGTGTGCACTGCAGCAGCTTCTTCCTCTACTACGACAAGCCCGCCAACAAATGGGCCTTCCAGCAGCGGACTGCGGACACGACGACAGCGCAGGGCGCTTATGCGCTTTCGACGACCGTGCCGAAGCTGAACGTGTGGACCCACTTGGCCGGAGTCTACGACGCGCCGAGCGCGCAGATGCGGCTGTACATCAACGGCGTGCTCGAGAAGACCGTTGCGGTGAGCAGCGTCTTCAACGCGTCGGGTCCACTCGTGGTCGGGCGGTTCCGCCAGGCTGACGTCGACAGCGGCTACTGGGCTGGCGGTGTGAGCGAGGTCCGGGCATGGGACCGCATCGTCACCGACGCTGAGATCGCAGAACAATCGGCACCGGTTTTGGTGGCCCAGTGGGATCTTGACGATGGTGCCGGCAGCACCGCCTTTGACAGCTCGGTGTTCTCCCACCCGGCGACCCTCAGCGGAGCGGGGGCCACCTGGAGCACGACCGGTCACAACTTCGACGACCTGGGTTCAGTTACGTTCAACGGCTCCACCGGATATGCGAGCACGAATGGTGCGGTACTGAACACCGACCAGTCGTTCACTGTTACGGCCTGGGTCAACCCCACTTCGCTCCCGGCCTACATCACGATCCTGTCCCAGAAGGGCACGACCAACTCGGGTGCCATCCTTCAATACGAGGCCGGCTCTGGCTGGTGCCTGACCGCCCAGGTGAACGACTCGCTGAACCCGCCTGGCGCGACACGGGCCAAGTCCGGAACCGCGGTCGTTCAGGCTGGAGCCTGGCAGCACGTTGCGGGCGTCTACGACGCCCAAAAGGGTGAGATGCGCATCTACGTCAACGGTGTACTCAAAGGCTCCGCAGCCGTGACCATCGGTTGGAACGCCAGCGGGCAGATGCAACTCGGCAGGGAGCTGTTCAGCGGCAACGAGAACACCTCCCCGTTCCCCGGCAGCATCGACGCAGTCCGCGTCTACCAGGGCGTCCTACCGGACTCGCAGATCACCGCCCAAGCGGCGAGCTGACCTCTTGGCTGGGAGGCCGCACCATAGCGGCCTCCCAGCGCACGATGCCGACGCGGTTACGCAGCGTCGTTCCTTTGGCTGAACGCCCTATGCCCCTGTTCCTGGTTTCTGGAGGTATGCGTGACGACCGCTCGCAGCGCGGGCTTGGCAACATCTGCATCCCGAGCCCGTACCAGCAGCTACTCCCACGCCAGTCGAATCCTTTCGGCTGTTGTAACAGTGTTCCTTGCCATCCAACTCGGCGGCCAGGCCGCAGCTATTGCCGCGGCTAGCCCCTACACGCCGCTGCAGCCGCAGAGCGAACCCAGTGTCGGTGGTCAAGACTGGAGCCCACCGAAGGCAGTGCTTGAGGCTGATCCTGCTGCAGACAAGGCGATGCGGTCAGCGAAACCCGTCACCTGGCCGAGCGCAGGTCGTGCAACCGTGGACCTCCGAGCTGCGAAGGCTGCAGACACGTCCGGAGTCCATCCAGTCAGTGCGGGTGACCTGCCGATCATCCTGGACAGAGGCTCCTCTCGAACGGGAAAGGGTGCCACGCCAGCAGGTGTTACGGTCGAAATTCTCGACCACACGATGACAGCTGGTCATGGTTTCCCCGTTGTCCTGCGGCTAGCGCAGACCGAAGCAAGTACAGCAGCTGGCACAGTTAACGTGACTGTCGACTACGCCAAGTTTAAAGACGCGTACGGAGCTGACTGGTCCTCGCGTCTGCGTTTTTCCGCTGTGACGGACTGCGCGTTGACCGTCAGGACAGCTGTAAGCTGCAATGCAAGGCCGATCGCGTCTCACAACGACCCCCAGGCCCATACCCTGTCCGCCGACGTCGAGTTGCCAGCTGCAACAGCTGCTTCAAAGCGCAGCGCAGGCGAAACGTCGGATGGAGGCCTCCTCACGCTGGCCGTGACATCTGACACCTCCAGTAACGCTGGCGACTTCTCGGCCTCAGCGCCCACGCCGTCCTCTACATGGTCCGCAGGCAAGTCCTCCGGCGACTTCGCCTGGGAGTATCCACTTCGCATGCCGCCGTCGCTAGGAGGGCCGACCCCTGCTGTTGGACTTTCATATTCGTCGCAGTCCGTTGACGGCCGTACGGCGGCATCCAATAACCAGCCGACATGGATTGGTGAAGGCTTCAGTTTCTGGCCGGGTTCCATCTCCCGTGGATACAAGGCATGCTCGGATGACCTTGGAGGCAATGCCACCAACACCACCAAAACTGGCGATATGTGCTGGGGCACCTACAACGCCAGCCTGTCGATGGCTGGACACAGCGGAGAGTTGATCCGTGACGACAGCACCGGCAAATATCGCATGAAGAACGACGACGGGACCCGCGTCGAACTTCTGACCGGTGCTTCAAATGGCGACAACAACGGGGAATATTGGAGAGTTACTACTCCCGACGGCACACAGTACTTCTTCGGGCTTAATCACCTGCCCGGCTGGACGGCTGGAAAAGCCGAGACTGCATCCACCTGGACCGTGCCCGTCTTCGGCAACAATCCAGGAGTCAACGGCCAGCCCGACGAGCCCTGTTACAGCTCAACCTTCGCGAACGCGTACTGCGACCAAGCTTGGCAGTGGAACATCGACTACGTCCTAGATGTGCACGGCAACAGCATGTCGTTCTGGTACGGCAAGGAGTCCAATAACTACGCGCGTAACAACACCGATAGTAAAGTCTCACAGTACGTCCGTGGCGGATTCCTCGACCGAATCGATTACGGCACCGACAACCGCACAACGGTAAACAGCGTAGCCACCGACACCGTCTACACCAGCACGAAGCCGCCGATGAGTGTCGACTTCACCCAGGACAATCGCTGCATTCCCGGATCTACGTGCGACAGTGCACATCCCGCGAGTTGGCCCGATGTGCCATGGGATCTTAAATGCACCTCGACCACCTCTTGTCCAGGCCTCTACGCCGCCTCATTCTGGACCCAATATCGCCTTGCGAGTGTCAAAACTCAGGTCTGGGGTGGATCCGCTTACCGCGACGTAGAAATGTGGACGCTCACCCACAGTTTCCCGGACCCGGGTGACGGCACCCGCCCAGGCCTCTGGCTCGAAAAAATTGGTCACGTCGGGCTTGTGCCAAGCTCCACCAGCGTCGAAGGCTCAGCGGTCACCCTTCCCGATGTCACCTTCGCCGGCACGCAGAAGCAGAACCGCGTCGACGCTGACCACGACGGCCTGCTCAAGATGAACTGGTGGCGCGTCGCCTACATCTACACCGAGACAGGTGCAAAGATCGGCGTTCAGTACAGCGCGCCCGAATGTGTGGCGGGCAGCAGCATGCCCACGAGCCCGGACAACAACTACAAGAAGTGCTTCCCGGTGTACTGGACTCGCCCGGGCTACACCAGCCCGACAATCGATTGGTTCCACAAGTACGTCGTCACAGCAGTCACTGAATCGGACATGACGAGCGGCGCCCAGCGCACCATAACGGGTTTCGCATATAGCAATAGCACAACCGTGCCGCTATGGCATTACGACGCCGACGACGGCCTGGTTCCCGCTTCACGCAAGACCTGGGGTCAGTGGCGCGGATACGACCAAGTCGACACGACAAAGGGCGACTCGGGCGAACAGACGTTCACGAGAACCCGGTACTTCCGAGGCATGAACGGCGATAAGACGCCGAGTGGCGGTCGCACCGTAACCGTCGATGGCATCTCCGACGATGATGCCTTCGCGGGTATGCCGCGCGAAAGCATCACCTATAACGGTCCGAACGGTGCCGAGGTCTCTGGATCGCTGACAACACCATGGAAGTCGGCTAGCGCCACGGCAACCCGCACCATTAACGGTGTCAAGGTCGAGGCGCACTACACCGGCACCGCCTCGGTAGTCAGCCGCCGCACCCGGGATGGCGGCAGAGACCCGATTACCACGACGACTACCAACACCTACGACGAAACCTACGGCTACATCACATCGGTCAATGACTCTGGCGACGACTCCGTCACAGGCGATGAAACTTGCAGCATCACGAGTCGCGTCACGAACTCGACTGCTTGGATCATCGGACTGCCCTCGATGACTGAGCAGTACGCCCTCCCCTGCGGAACCTCGCCCACGCGCGAGGACGACGTGATTTCGATCGAGCGAACTTCCTACGACGGCCTCGCATCCGGTGCCGTCCCCACCAAAGGTGACTTGACCCAGCAAGAAAAGGCCAAGAAGTGGACCGATGCCACCCACATTTCTTGGGTGGTCACCTCAAAGGCATCGTTCGACCCGGTGACGGGCCGCCTTAGCGACAACTGGGACGTGCGCGGGAACCGAACCACAACAACGTACACGCCAGCAGCGGGTGGACCCATCACCAAGATCGTCACCACCGGTCCCCTCGGGTCGACGGAAACGAACTACGAACCTGCCTGGAGCCTTTCTACAAGCGTCATCGACGTCAACGGCAGGCGAACCGAAGTCACATACGACGCCCTGGGAAGACTCAAACGCGTCTGGTATCCGATCCGTTCCAGGTCAGCGGGCGCCAGCGCCAGCGTGGTCTACTCCTACAATCTGAACAAGACGCTTCCGTCGGTCCTGACGACTCAGAAACTCAACTCGGCAGGCAATTATGTCACCAAGTACGAGATATTCGACTCCCTGCTGCGGCCCCGCCAAGAGCAGGCTCCTGCGTCGAACGGATCTGGCCGGATCCTGTCAGACACGTATTACGACACCGCCGGACGAGTTGCTATCACGAACGCAACCTATTTCAACGCCGCTGCACCATCTGGCACCATCTACAGTCCAACCTTTAACGAGATCCCAGCACAGAACGTAAGTGTCTACGACGGTGCTGGACGCACCATCAAGTTGACACTATTCTCCAAGGGCCTCGAGCAGTGGCATACGACCACCTCGTACGGTGGGGACCGCATCGACATCACCCCGCCGGAAGGCGGAACGGCGACCTCGACTTAC
Organism: Hamadaea flava; assembly: GCF_024172085.1. Classification (NCBI taxonomy): domain Bacteria; kingdom Bacillati; phylum Actinomycetota; class Actinomycetes; order Micromonosporales; family Micromonosporaceae; genus Hamadaea; species Hamadaea flava. The sequence continues at coordinate 8,525,175 of NZ_JAMZDZ010000001.1, forward strand.
TCGAACGGGCGCGATGAGCGAGTCAAACTCATCCAGTACCAGAACGGAACCCCCTCAGGGCCCGGCGACACCACCCTCTACGCCTATGACAGGCGAGGCAACCTACGTGAGGTAACCGACGCACGGGGCAACAAGTGGACCTATACCTACGATCTGCTCGGCCGGACAACCCGAGCGACGGATCCTGACAAAGGCATTGTTACCAGCGACTATAACGACGCCGGCGACCTGTTGACATCGACGGATGCTCGACCGCAATCGCTTGCCTTCTCATACGATGGCGTCGGTCGAAAAACGGGCGTCTTCGACACGAGCCTGCAAGGGACGCAGCTCGCGAAGTGGACCTATGATACCGCGGTGTTCGCCTCGGACGGCGTTACCAAGGTGAAGGGTTACCTGGCCAGCTCCACGCGTTATGTAGGCGGAAACGCGTACACGTTCACCGCTCGCGGTTACTCCGATGATTACCAGTCGACTGGAACAACCATCGCGATTCCATCCGTCCCGGGCGAGGAGAAGATTGCTGGCAGCTACGTCTACACTCAAAGCTTCAACGTCGACGGCAGCCCCAACTCAACACGTTTCCCTGGCGCGGGTGGCCTGACCGCCGAGCTAGTCACGTATGGCTATGACACTGCAACGGGACTCCCAAAGACGCTAACGACGAACTATGCCGACGCCACCAACTACGTGACCAATACGCAGTACACCGCGTTCGGCGAGCCATCCGTCGTCACCTTAGCTACGGCAATCTCCGGCGCGAAAGTGGCTCAGATTGGCCTTTACTACGATGAGGCACGCCGGCTACCAGTCGAAATCGTCACCGCACGGGAAACCGGTCCTTCGACGGTCAGCGACTCCCATTATTCGTACGACCCGGCCGGGAACGTCACGAAGATCGAAGAAACCGCCGCCGCATCCGCTGAAACTCAATGTTTCGAGAGCGACTATCTGCAGCGTCTCACACATGCGTGGACCCCATCGAACGGAGACTGCGAGGCTGAACGATCCGCGTCCACACTCGGCGGACCGTCAAAATACTGGCTCTCGTGGACCTACGACAACATCGGAAACCGGCGCTCGGAGACGAACCACACCGATACCGGCGATCAGACCAGCACCTACGCCTACCCCAATGCCGGGCAAGCGCAACCGCATGGCGTGACTGGAATCAGCGGCGCAGCCGCCGGCACGTACGACTACGACGCCGTCGGCAACACTCGACACAGGCCTGGTCCCGCAGGCACTCAGACACTCTCCTGGGATCCCGAGGGACATCTCGCCTCTCTCCAAGACACCTTTAAGTCGACATTCATCTATGACGCCGATGGTGGGCGCCTCGTCTCACATGACGCAGCCGGTGTAACGCTCTACCTGCCCGGCATGGAGGTGCGGGCGACCACGTCAACCGGTGCTGTCTCCGCGGTCCGCTACTACACCCATACCGGGCGAGCAGTAGCAATGCGCACACCATCCGGTGTGACATGGCTGTCAGCCGACCTCCATGGGACGGCCGGCATCGCGGTAGACGCAACCACGCAATCAATGACACAGCGCCGGTTCACGCCGTTCGGTGGCATCCGATCCGGCCCCTCGGCCTGGATCAATCCCCACGGCTTCGTCAACGGGACGGACGACCCCTCTGGTCTGGTCCACCTCGGCGCCCGAGAGTACGACAAGCAACTCGGTCGCTTCATATCAGTAGACCCGGTGCTCGAGATCGAAAACCCTCAGCAGGTCAACGGATACGCCTACGCCAACAACAGCCCCTACACCTTCACTGATCCTGGCGGAACTGACTTCTGGGGCTGGGTCAGTGAAAAGGCGCAAAGTGTCAACGACTTCATGGATCGCAACGTGGAGCAGATCACGCAGCTCGGCGAGGCGCTTCTCATGATCGAAGCAGGCATCGTCCTGATCACGATCGGCGTGGGCGGCGACGCTGTTGGACTGGCTGTAACTTGCACGGGAGCGGGCGCAATCGTGGGCGTGCCGGCTATGGCGATCAGCACAACCGCTGTCGTAGCTGGATCGGCACTAGTGCTGGGTGGTGCCGCTGTCGCTGGAAACGCTGTCAGCAAGATGGATTTCGAGGGCGGAGGCGGCGGGCCATCTGAGTCGAGCGGGCCAAAGTTTGGTGACTCGGAAGCCGAGAAGGCGGCCAACGCCGGCAAGCTTCGAGACGAACACAACAGCGGCATCAAGAGCGACAACCCCAAGGACCTTCTGTCCGACGTGAACGCCCGGGCTGCGGTGGAACCGCCAGCAGGAACAAAAGCGATCGTCGACGGTTCTGGAGGAGTCAACGCTGACGTCAAATTCGCCGACAGTACGGGTAACGAGATTCCGTTCAGACGAGAGGTCAAGGTCACCAACGGCAACTTCCGATCATTTGAGTCGCAGCTTTCCAAAGGACTGGACCAGGTCGGAGCCGAAGGGGAGATTTGGATCCAAACCGAGCACGACATCAGCACAATGCGAAGCTATTTGCAGAAATACATGGAAAAGAGAATCGGCAAGCGTAGCTTCAGTCCGCACGTGACGATTCGTGTCTACAACCATGCGGGACAGAGCAAAGGAAGCTACAATCTGGCGACAGGGGCGGGCTTGGCCGCTGCTGCTGCGGGAGGGTGCCAGGCGATGTGGGGATGTCATGATGAATGGCTATGGTGAGTCGGCCTTCGTCTGCGATGGCTGTCAGGTTGGGGTGTTGCTCGGTGTCTACACTGAGCCGCACAACGCCAAGCCAGGATTCTTTCAGTTGGCCGATGCGGTGAAGCGGAACTGGGCAAACCAGCCGTTATCAAAGTCGATATGGAAGTTCTTGGCCCATCACACCGGGCATCCTGTTGGGATTAGGGATGCCGGCGGCCTGCGCGACTACCTGCTGGTTGGTCGCGATGACACCATCGAGTCGTACATCAATGGATGGCCGTCCGGTGCGGAAGAGGGATCCCCTCGATGACCGTTGCGGGCGATCTTGTTTGTGTGACATGCGATCACTGGTTCGATCTAGGAAGAGCGGTAGGGCCGAGCGGGTTACCCTACGTCGAGCGCTACGTCTTCGCTCGAGGGAAAGCGCTGGACAATTGGACGAGCGAGGAGGTCAATACTTCCCTATGGAAGTTTGTTGCCGAGCACCGCGACCATGATCTCGAAATCGTCCTGGACAGCAGCGAACGCCATGCGGAGCTGATGAGCCGCGACGGGGAATACCTCTATGTTGGCGACGTTCCATCCTTCTCCGAATACCTAGAAGGATGGACCGGCCGTTAGTTATTGCCTCTGTGGGTCCAGCCCGTGTGCTGGACCCACAGAGCGCCTCTGCTCACAACGATTAGTCTTAGCGAGTGTTTGAGAAGTCGTGAGATGTACCGCGGCTCGTCAGGTGATGCGGTTACGCGTGGCGGCGGTTGGGCTTGTGGCCGTGGCCGGCGCGATGTTGTGACTGGGTTGGGCTGGTCAGGCCGTGTATGAGGTCGGCCTGGGTGAGCACGGGGCACCCGAGGCGGGTTGACAGCCACCGGCGCTGATAGCTGGTCAGGTCGTTGATGAAGACGACGGCGTCGGCGTTCCTACTCGTACGGGTCGTGACGATCTCGTCGAGCTTTCCTGGGCCGATGAGGAAGCGGCGCGATAGCGGCGCGGACATCAGTCGTACGCCGCCATCGGAGACGCCCCGGCGCTGGACAAACCGGTCCAGTACCTGGCCTCCTAGTGCCGTGACCTGTGCTTGCAGCGCGTCGAGACGGTCCTGGTAGTCGCGGTCTTTCGCCGAGAACAGGCCCACGAGGATCACGGAGTGGATGCCGGTCACCGGGACAGCATCGCAGGTCAGCGCCCACACGCCACCTGATATTCAGGCCTCGACGGTCAGCGCGTGAGCCACGAGGCAGTGATCAATCGAAGTTCCATGCCTGCGGGCGAGTGGCCGGACCGCCCCGAGTCAACCGGCGGACCATGCCGCTGATCGCGGCCCAGCGGATCATCGCTTCCGAGGTACGCGGGTCGCGTTCGTAGTCGCGGGCAAGCCTGCGGTGGGAGGTCAGCCACGCCAGAGACCTCTCGACAACCCAGCGGCGGGCGATCACCGCGAACCCCTTCTGGCCAGGGGCCTTGCGCACGATGTGCAGGGTGGTGCGCAGGATGCGCTGGCACCACTCGACCAGCAGCCCGGCGAATCCGGCGTCGGCGTAGACGAACCGAACCGGGGTGAACAGGTACACGCTGAGCAGGGTGGTCTTCGCGCCGTCGCGGTCTTGGACCGAGGCGGCCATCACGCACACGACCAGGAGCAGGCCGAGGGTGTCGGTGACGATGAACCGCTTACGGCCGTTGATCTTCTTGTTCGCGTCGTAGCCCCTGGTCCGACGCGGTACGGTGTCGGCGCCCTTGACACTCTGGGAGTCGATGACTCCGGCGGAGGGCTCCTCCCGGCGCCCCTGTGCAACGCGGACACGCCGGCGCAGCGCAACCATGATCTGCTCGGTGACCTTGGCTTCTTCCCAGCGCACGAAGTACCAGTAGACGGTTTGCCAGGGTGGGAAGTCGAACGGCAACTGCCGCCATGAGCACCCTGCCCGGACCACGTACAAGATCGCGTCCACGATGTCGCGGCGTAAGTGCTTCTCCGGCCGTCCACCGGTCTTCACCTGCGGCAGCAGCGGCTCGATCACCGCCCACTGGGCATCGGTCAGGTCCGAAGGGTAGCGGCGGGAGCGCGGCACCCGACCACTATGGACGAGTCGACAGGCATCGAACAACCGGCATACGGACGATCAAGAACGACTTCTCAAACACTCACTTAGGGGGCGTCTGATTCACGAATTTTGTGAGTGATGCCGTTTTAGGTGTCTCGCCAGGTCGGGGTGCTCTCGTTGGTGACCCGTTTGGCGAGGTTGTCGATCATTGCGATGCGGATCATGCTGGCGGAGTGGTCTGGTCGGGCTTCGTAGTCGCGGGCCAGCCGCCGGTGTTGCATGATCCAGCCGATCGTTCGCTCGACGACCCACCGTCTTTTGACGACGGAGAATCCTTTGACCTGTGGGTCTTTGGTGACGACTTCGACGTCGATTCCCAGCCTTGCGCCGTGTTCGATGACCTGGTTCTTGAAGCCGGCGTCGGTCCAGGTCTTGGCCAGGGCGGGATGGGCGCTCTTGGCGTGGTTGAGCAGGTCGATGCCGATGGTGTTGTCGCTGACGCCAGCTGCGGTGACGATGACCGCTAGAAGCAGGCCGAGCGTATCGGTGACGATGCGTCGTTTGCGTCCGACGATCTTCTTACCGGCATCGACGCCCTGCGTCGTGAGTGGAACGTTGGAGGAGGTCTTCACGCTCTGGGTGTCGATCACGCCGGCGGTGGGCTGAGCCTGACGCCCTGCTTGGGTCCTGGCCAGGCCGGTGAGGTCGTAGTTGAGCTGAGCGAAGACGCCGTCAGTGGTCCAGAGTGTGAAGTAGTGATAGACGGTCGCCCAGGGTGGCAAGTCGTGGGGCAGGTAGCGCCACGGGATGCCGGTGCGGTTGGCATAGAAGATGGCGTTGAAGATCTCCCGCAGGTCATGGCTTGCCGGGCGTCCGCCGACGCCTGCCTCGGTGCGTGCCTTTCGCCATGCGGTCAGTTGCGAGGCGATCAGCGCCCATCGGGCGTCGGACAGATCGGAGGGGTACGCGGGGCGTTGGGGCATGCGATCGTTCTACTATCGACAGCGGCTGGGTCGCACCCGATGTCCAGCAAATGAGCGTGTTTGTGAATCAGACACGATCCGTGGGAGAAAACCGGCACCCGAATCTAAGCAAGTTGGTCTCCAAGCCGCAATTTGGCTCGCGCTCATGGGCGGCAGCGCGCCGGATTAACCTAGCGAACCGGGACATAGATAATTCAAACGCCCAGTTAGATCGGGGCCGCCGAATGTGTCGGTCAGGATCGGGGTGAGGCGGCCCGTGCCGATCGAGCATCCATTACAGTCAATGGCTCGTGCGTCTCCGTAGCCCATCGCGCGAAGACGTCACTCCGGAGCTGAGCCGACTACTCGGCCGATAGTGCCTGATCCGGCCGAGTGGACGGCGTGTTGCCGCAGGCTGCAGTCGATTCACTTCAGCATCGCGACTGTCCGCGAGAAGTCGAGGTAGGGATAGCCATAGTACGCATTTCACGAGGCTGCCATGTTCTGGTGTACGCGCCTGGCGGCGAAGCTTACGATCATGGAAAACACCTTCACCACCCGGCGCTGGCACCGTCCGCTGCTGATCGTCGCGTTTCTGATGGCCGGGCTGAGCCTGGTCGCGGCGGCGGGGCTCGTGCTGGACGATCGGGTCCTGGTCGGCGCCCCGATCTGGCTCAAGCCGTTGAAGTTCACGATCTCGTTCGCCATCTACGCCGGCACTCTGTCCTGGTTGCTCTCGGTGACCCGGCGCGCACCGCGTACGACCTGGGCGATGGGGACGATTGTGGCCGCCGGTCTGGTGACCGAGATGGCCCTGATCTTCGTCCAGATCGGTTACCGCGGCCGGATGCTCCACTTCAACCAGTCGACGCCGCTGGACACCGACTTCACCATCGTGATGGCCTTCACCATCTATGCCCTGTGGGGCGCCACGCTGGCCATCGCGATTCTGGCGATGACGCAGAAGCTGGGCGGCCGGGCTGTGACGCTGGCGCTGCGGCTCGGACTGGTGATCACGCTGATCGGGCTGGCCCTGGGCATGCTGATGGTGAAGCCGACCGCCGAGCAGCAGAGCGCGATCGACGCCGGTCAGCACCTGGCGATCGTCGGCGGTCACAGTGTCGGCGTCCCGGACGGGGGACCGGGGCTGCCGTTTCTGACCTGGAGCACGACCGGAGGCGATCTGCGCATCCCGCACTTCATCGGCATCCACGCGCTGCAGCTGCTGCCGCTGCTGTCGATCTTGTTCGTGCTTCGGTTCGGCGAGCGGGTCGCGAGCCGTCTGGTCTGGGTCGCGGCGAGTGGCTATGCCGGCATGCTGGCGCTGCTGACGTGGCAGGCGCTGCGGGCGCAGCCCCTGTTGCGGCCGGACGCGGAGACGCTCACGGCGTTGGGATTCCTGCTGCTGGCGACGTTCGGGTCCGGCTACGCGGTGACCCGTCGCGCGAAAGCATGATCGTGGGCTTGGGCCGGAGGAAATGTGGATTGCGCTACAGAGGTGGGGAGTGACGTCGACGCCGTCGAAGAGAGCGTCTTCGGCGGCGTCGACCGTGGCGGTTCGACCCAGCGCACCTACCAGTTCAAGCGCGAGGTCATAGAGTTCCGCCGGACTGTAGTGCCGCTCCAGCGCTCGGTCGAGTCGATCGTGAGCGGCCGCGTGCCGATGGTGCCGCCGGATCGGGGCTCGGCGTTCTCATCGCTGAACTCGGTTATGGGAAGCGCCTTGTCCACCCGAGCGGCGGCCAGGTCGTCGTGGCAGAGCACAAACTCACGGAGTAGAACGCGCCCGCCCAGTCCACGGAAAAGCGGGCGAGCGACATCCACTCGCTCGTCAGCCGGTGCTTTTCCTCTCCACACGCCGAGCCGATTCATCGCCGTGTGCAGCAGCATATGCAATGCCGCGAACGCCAGTTCGGCCTCGGTCTCAACCCCGCTCCACGCAGCACGGTCACAACAGCACTGCAAGGCGTCGTCCGCGTCAGCTCCTACCGGGCCGCCGAGTCGACCGGCTCCAGTACGAAGACCGGGATCTGACGTTCGGTCTTCAGCTGGTAGTCGGCATACGGCGGGTACGCCTCGACCGCGCGTTTCCACCAGAGCGCCTTCTCGTCCCCGAACACCTCGCGTGCTCGGTATGCCTGGCTGACCTTGCCGTCTTGCAGTTCGATGGCCGGTTCGGCGACGAGGCTGGCGTACCACTGGGGATTGGCCGGCGCGCCGCCTTGCGAGGCGACGGCGGCATAGCGCCCGTCGTGCTCGACCCGCATGACAGGTGTCTTGCGAATCTTGCCGGTCTTGGCGCCGCGGTAGGTCATCAGCACGGTCGGCAACCCGCGGATCGTCACACCGTCGGTCGTGCCGGCCCGCATGATCTGCTCGACCTGTTCGCGGACCCAGCCGGTAGCGCTCGGCTCGTATTCCCCAGTCAACGTCACGCCAAGCGTCAACGGCCTGACCTCCTACGATATTCCCAACAAGGCGATGACCTGGCGCCCGCTCGACGGTCTCCGTACTGCCGACGGCCTCAGGATCAGTGGCGCCCCGACCCCGGGCCTCGCCGAGTTCGACGGCGTCCGGTGGCGGCGGGCCGGCCGGTTCTGGTTCGGGTTGTCGGCTCCGGCAAATGCCGTCTCGTCGAACGTCGTAGACGGCTGGCTCGTGCGCGCTGCGCAGATACGACCGCGCCTGTGCGAGGTCTGGGCCGGACGCTCGCGCGACTTCCGCAGCAGTCACCGTATAGCGGCCACATAACGATGTGTGATCCAGGACTGCGTGGCGCGTGTGATGGCTCCGCCGAACCGCGCTAGCCGGGTGGCCGGCCGCGAGAACGCGACGATTTCCAGCTCGACCAGGTTGTCGGCGTTCCTCTGAACGACGAAGGCTTCCTCCCCCGATTCGGGATGCCCGAGAACAGTGCCGTATGGCGTCCGCTCCCTCGGGCATCCGGAGCGGGGAGCCGTCCTCCTACGGCCCGACGGGGTCATCGCCTGGGCCGCCGCGCACGGCGAGCCCGGCGACGCCACCGCCCTGCACCGCGCGATGGACACCTGGTTCCGGCAGACCGTCTCCGCGCGATGACCGGACCTCCGGCGCCGACCCGGTGGCAGGTGGGATCGGCTCCGGATCCGCTCCTGCCTCGGCGTCGATACCAGGTCCGAAGCGGCCGGCTCGGCGGTCATCCACATCGGAAGTCGGCGCTGACTCTTGCACGCCACCGCCGTTGCAGATTATGGTCAATATTTATTGGCATTTCTGCCGTCCTAATCCTCCTGGAGGTCTCTGGCGTGATGAATCGCAGACAACTCGGGAAAAACGTGGCCGGGCTGGCGCTCGGCCTGGGCGTGGGCGCAGCCGGCGTCGGCCGGGCAGCGGCGAACTCCACGGGCTACGACTACACCGCCCGGGAGACCTTCGATCTGTTCGACACCACCTTTCACAGCAGCGGCGCGGTCGGGCAGCCGACCGACACCAACGAACACGGCGGTCTGGCGTGGGGACAGTCCTACGTGCTCGCGGGCTTCCTGCGCATGTACCAGGCCTACCGTGACCCCCACTACCTGGACAGGTTCATCGCCAACGCCGATCTGGTACTGGGCAATCGCGACTCGGAACGGGGCGTCGCCGACTACCGCGGACTGTCGCTGCCCGCCTGGCGAGCCACTCATCCGTACACCGTGGGCGCGGTGTCCTTGCGGGACAGCCAGGGCACCCCGCTGCTCGAGGTGCGCAGCGCCTTGTCCTACGCCGACGACGCAGTCGCCGTCGTCCGGGCCGGGAGCCTGGCCGACCGTTTCGCTCTGGAGGTACGCAACAACCGCACGGCCCGGACGGCGGTGTTCACCGACCTGTCCACCGATCCGGCGTCGCCCGACTACGCCGTGACGCGCATCCACGCGGCCTATCCGACGCCGACGATGGTGACCGCGGCCGCGCTCGGCGGCGCGGCCGGGGCGGTGCCGGCGTACGGGACCTTCGCGCTGGTGTCGCAGCCGGTGGTGTTCACCGTCCACACCGGAATGATCACCTATCCGATGGCGACATTCGCCCGGATCGTCGAGCAGTCTCCGACCCTGCGATCGGATCCTCGCTACCGAAGCAAGGCCGCCGAGTACCTCCAGGCGGCCATCGCCGCCGCACACGTGCACGACGGCGAGTGGCGCGAAGACGAGACCGGACGCGGATACTTCGTCTGGCCCAAGGGAATGCCCCTGGCCTACGACGGCACCGAGCAGCCCACCAACCAGAGCCTCGCCCTGGGGCAGACCTATGTCGAACTCGCCGCCGCCACCGGAGACCCGCACTGGGCGAAGCGTGCCCGCCGTCTGGCCGCGATGTTCGCCGCCGAGGTGCGGCTGCTGCCCAACGACAGTTACTCCTGGCCGTACTGGCCGACGTTCAGCAAGGTGTACAACGGCTTCACCAAGGAGGAGGCGCTGTCGGAGTACACCCCGTCCTATGGCACGCCGGGCAGCGGGGCCGCCCAGGTCGAGGACTTGAGTCACGGGGCGATCGATGTGGAGTTCGCGGTGGCCGCCTTCCGCGGGCGGCTCGCTTTCCACGGCGACGACATGGTGCGTTTCGCCCGCTCGTACAGCCGCAACATGGCGACCGCCACGGCTGCGGGGGCGGCGACCACCTTCCTGCGCGTGGACGGCACCGGTGGCCTGGCCACCTCGGGGCAGTTCCTCCAGGCGCCTCGCTGGATGCCGGCGGCCGCCTGGGATCGCGCCGTCTTCGACCACTCCCGCGCCGTGTACGACGTCAACGCCGTGCAGCCGGCGTCCGGGTCGCTGCTGCTGTGCGTGGCCTACCTGAACTGGTTCGCCGCTCGCGGCGAGTGACCGCGGTCCGGCCGGCTCGGGGTGGTCCCGGAGCCGGCCGGACCGGCCGGCGCTATCCCTTCACCGCGCCCTTCATCCCGTCCAGGATGTGGCGCTGCATGAACATGAAGAACACGACGACGGGAATCACCGACAGCAGCGTGCCCGCCGCCATGCTGCGCACGTCCGAGCCGGTGATGCCGGCCAGATACGCCACGCCCAGCGAGATCGGATACTTCGCCGAGTCCTTGAGCACCACGAGCGGCCAGATGAAGCTGTTCCACGTCGAGATGAAGCCGAAGATGGCCAGCACCGCCAGCGTCGGGCGTACCGACGGCAGCATGATGCGCCAGAAGATGCGCGCCTCCCCGCAGCCGTCGACCCGGGCGGCGTCGACGATCTCCCGGGGAACCCCGGCGAACGCCTGGCGCAGCAGGAAGATGCCGAACGCGCTGAGCACGCCGGGCAGGATGACTCCGGCGTAGCTGTCGGCCAGGCCGAGTTCGGAGACGACCAGGAAGCGGGGGATGAGCATCAGTTCGCCGGGCAGGAACATCGTCGACAGCAGCAGGAAGAACACCAGCGTCCGGCCCCGGAAGGTCATCACGGCCAGCGGGTACGCGGTCAGCGCGGAGACGAGCAGATACACGGGAATGCCTACCCCGCAATAGAGGACCGAGTTCAGCATGAACCGCGGGTACGGCACAGCCGTCCACGCCTCCTTGACCCAGTCGAGCACCGGCGGGCGCGGGATGAGGTCGGGCGGGAACGAGAAGACCGGCTGCGAGGCGGGCTTGAGCGCCATCGACGCCATGATGAGGAACGGCCCGATGAACACGACCGAGATCGCGGTCAGCAACACATACATCGAAACCTTGCGGGTCAGTTTCCTCACACGGTTCTCCCCTTGGTGAGCCGGTAGTTGAGCAAGGCGAAGAAGATCAGCATCGCCCAGAGCACGAGCCCCATGGCGCTGGCGTATCCCATGTCGTATTGCTCGAACGCCGCGGACCAGATGTAGTAGCCGAGGGTCAGCGTGTGGTCCTGGGGACCACCCTTGGTCATGACGTACACCGAGGTGAACACCTGCATCGCGTCCATCACCTCGATCGTCAGCGCCACCGCGAAATAGGGGACGATCAGCGGGATGGTCACCGACCGCAGGCGCTGCCAGGCGTTGGCGCCGTCCATCCGGGCCGCTTCGTAGAGGTCGCCCGGGATGGCCTGCAAACCGGCGAGGTAGATCATCATGTAGGTGCCCATGCCCTTCCAACCCTCCACGATGGTCAGCGCGAACAGCGCCCAGCCGGGATCGAGGAGATATTGGATCGGCTCGTCGAGGAGGCCGAAGCCGGTCAGCGCCCAGTTGACGACGCCCTGCTGGTGGAAGACGTAGTTCCACGCGACCGCGACCGCGACCATCGAGGTCACCACGGGCAGGTAGTAGACCAGCCGGTAGATCTGGATGAAGCGCAGCTTCTGGTTGACCAGCACCGCGAGCAGCAACGGGATCACCACGCTCATCGGCAGCAGGCCGACGAGCAGGATGAGCGAGTTCTTCAGCGCGGTCCAGAATCGCTGGTCCTCCAGCAGATGGGCGAAGTTGCGCCCGCCGACGAACTGCGGTGGCGAGACGACGTTGTAGCGGTAGAACGCCAGGCGGATCGCGGTGGCGGCCGGCCACACGAAGAAGATCGCGAACAGTCCGAGACCCGGCACCAGGAAGACCCAGGGGGTGTACCAGCGTCCGCCGACCGCGCCGGTGCTGGAGTTTCTTCGTCTCATCGACTCTCCCCGCTCGTTCGCGATGGCCGTAAAAGCATTCCGTGACGACCGTAAAAAGCTGAGACGACGGTAGAGATCACCGCGACGACCTGTCAATAGGTTCAAATGGATCTTCATGCGGTCTTGACAAAACTGATTCGGCGGTCCGTAATGATCTATCTGGTGCAACCAAAACCTCCCTTCGGGCACAGTCAGATGCAAGGAGGCATCGTGAGATCCCTGCTGCACAGGGCACGTCGCACCACCCGGGCCGTCGTCGCGGCGGCGCTCGGGCTCACCCTCGCACTGTCGGCCAGCGGATGCCTCGGGTCGTCGTCGGACGACACCGGCGCCGCCGACCCGCAGTTCGAGGGCACTGTGGAGTTCTGGACGATCAACCTCAAGAAGAACTACAACGACTACGTCACCGGCCTGATCAACTCCTACCAGAAGCAGCACCCCAGGGTCACCATCAACTGGGTGGACGTGCCCGGCGCCGAGATCTCCACCAAGCTGCTGGCCGCCATCGCCAGCGGCAGCGTCCCGGACGCGGTGAACCTCGACTCCGGAAACCTGGGCAAGTTCATCCCGTCACTGGCTTCTGTGGACGAACTGCTCGCGCAAGACGCGCTCGCCGACTACCAGCCGAACCTGCTCACCTCGCTGCGCCGCGACGGCAAGCTCTACGCGCTGCCCTGGTACAACGGCGGCGCACCGGTCGGGATCTACCGCACCTCCGTCGTGGGCAAGGCCGGCTTCGACGCCGCCAATCCGCCGAAGACCTATGAGGAGGCGCTCGACCTGGCCCAGAAGGTCTACGACACCGCCAAGGTCAACGGCATGAACGAACTGCCGGGCTACCAGCAGCTGGCGACGATGGGCGTACAGATGATCTCGGCGGACAAGAAGAAGGCGACCTTCAACACCCCGGCGGCCGCCGCGATCCTCGAGGCGTTCAAGAAGGTGTACGACGGCAAGGGCATCGCACCCGGAGCGGTCACCAAGGACACCCGCAACTATCCGCAGAACCTCGACAACTCACAGTTGGCGTTCATGCCGAACGCTCTTCCGTTCGCCCTGCTCAACACGAAGAAGAACGCGCCGAACGTCTACAGCGACCTCACGATCACGAAGGCTCTGAAGAACACCGACGGCAAGTACCTGCTGTTGGCCCAGCAGACCTTCGTCGTCCCGAAGGCGTCCAAGCACAAGCGGGCGGCGGCCGAGTTCCTCAAGTTCGTCACCAGCAGCGAGAACCAACTCGCCTTCTGCAAGCTCGTGACGATCTACCCCTCGACGATCGCCGCGGCCAACGACACCTTCTTCACTCAGGCCACCGGCGAAGAGCCGATCGACAAGGCACGGCAGGTGATCGTCTCGGAGATGCCCGACCTGATCGACGGGTCACTGGGCACCAGCCGGGACTCCGAACTCGTGGAGTTGTTCGCCGAACAGATCCGCGGCTTCATGCAGGGCCAGCAGAGCGCCACGCAGGCGCTGACCGCTGCCGAACAGGCCTGGAACACCAAGCTGGCCGAGAACTAGGGAGAACCACGCAATGCTCAGGGTCGGGATCATCGGAGCCGGCATCATGGCCGCCGGACACGCCGAAGTGCTCGCCGCTCATCCAGACGCCGTGGTCACCGCGGTCGCCAGCCGTACCCGGCACTCCGCCGAGCGGCTGGCCGCGTCGACGTCGGCGAACCCCGCCGTCTTCGACGACGCAGACGCGCTCATCGCCTCCGGTCAGGTGGACGCGGTGAGCATCACGACTCCCGACCCTCTGCACGCCGAGATGATGGTGGCGGCGGCGAAGGCGGGCCTGCACATCCTGGTGGAGAAACCGTTCACCACCGACGTGCCAGGCGCCGACGCCGCCGCCGCCGCGATCAAGGACAACGACGTCCGCGCCATGTGCCTGTTCAACCATCGTTGGGTTCCGGCATACGCGCAGGCCAAGCAGCGTATGGCTGAGATCGGCCAGCCGGTGGTGGGCTACGCCCGCAAGGACGACACGATCTTCGTCCCCACCGAGATGATCTCCTGGGCCCAGAGCACCACCTGCGCGTGGTTCCTGTCCAGTCACGACATCGACTTGATGACCTGGCTGATGGACGACCAGATCACCCGGGTCTACGCGACCGCACGGTACGGGCGGCTGCGGCGTTCCGGGATCGACACCCCGGACGCCATTCAGATCCAGGCGCAATTCTCCCGAGGGGCGATCGCCACGTTCGAATCCGCGTGGATCTACCCCAACACGTTCCCGACGGTCGTCGACAGCTACGTCACCGTCGCGGGGGAGCAGGGCGTGATCCAGCTCGACCGGCAGAAGGAAGGCATCACCATCGCCACCGAGCAGGCGTACGCCTATCCGCGCAACATGCTCCAGCGGGTGGTGCACGGCCAGCCCGCGGGCGCGTACCGCGACGCCATCCACCACTTCGTGGATTGCGCCCGCTCCGGAGCGCAGCCGCTGGTCAGCGTAGCGAGTTCCCGCCACGTGACCGCAGTGCTCGCTGCGGCGCACGAGTCGATCGCCTGCGCAGCGCCCGTCGACGTCGCCCCGGACCCCTTGGAGGCACTGCGATGACCCCCACCAGCGTGGAGAAGCCGCACCACGTCGACGACGCGCGCATGCGGCACATCAGCGACGCCGACCTGGCCGAAGCGTTCGGCGTCGCGACCCTCGCCGACCTGCGCGCCCAGCTGTCGCTGCCCGGACGTCCGCGGCCGGTCTGGGATCCGGCCCGGTGGGCCGCGGCGAATCCGGCGAGCGGGCCGGCGGTGGTGGCCGAGGCCGACGCGCTGCTCGATCGGCAGGTCGACTTCCTCGACCGGGGCATGGGGCGCTCACGGCTCTACGGCTTCCACTACCTGGGCTGGCTCAACCCGCTGATCCAGGCGGACGCCCTGACCGGGGATCCGCGGTACGCCGAATGCTTCGAGCGTTTCTTCGGCCAGTGGTACGACAGTCGCGACGACGTCGTCGGGGACTGGCCCGGCCTCGACGTCATCTGGTACTCGCTCGGGGTGGCCAGCCGAGGCGCCGTCTTCGCCAAAGCGCTCGCCGTCTTCGGCGACCGGTTGAGCCAGACGCGCTGGGCGCAGCTGGTCAAGGCGATCGTCGGCGGCGCGCGCTGGGCGTACGAGGAGCACGACAGCTTCCGGCACGGCAACTGGCAACTGTTCAGCGTCGCCGAACTCTTGCACGTCGCCTCGGTCTTCCCCGAGGCGGTGGAGGCGCCGGCCTGGTCGGCACGGGCCCGGCAGCGTCTGCTCGACCACCTGGACCGCGACTTCTACGCCGACGGCGGCCATCATGAGCGTTCACCGGGCTATCACACGATGTGCCTGGAGGCGCTGCACCGTGCCGCCGTCATCGGCGAGCAGCACCTGGGCTGGGATCTGGCCGCCGACGAGCGATTCCGGGCCACCCACGACTGGCTCGCCAAGCTCGCCGACGACGTTGGGTGGATCCCACATCTGCAAGACAGCGGCGTGGTGTGGCCGGCGAAGCTGCTGTTGCGGGGAGACTACTTCCATCCCGGGCTCGGCTACGGCGACCTCGCCGCCGGCTGGCTCACCCCGGCCGAGATCGCCGAAGAGCTGTCCTGGCTGCCGCCGGCGCCGCCGCGCGCACCGGCGGCCCACGCCGTGGTCCGCGGGTCGGAGCTGCTGGCGACCAGCCGGTACGCGATCCTCCGCGGCGCGGGCACGCAAACGGTCGTGAACTTCGGCCCGCACGTCGGCCACGAGCTGGAGTCGCACAGTCACCACGCCGCCCTCGACTTCGTCATCGCCGCCGACGGCGTGCCGCTGGCCTGGGAGGCGGGCTGCCCGCCGTCCTACGACGACCCCGGCTACTACGACTGGTACCAGGCCACTCGCGGCCACAACACGGTGCAGCCGCACAACGCGCAGCTGTCGACCGAACGCGCGGTCGTCGTCGACACGTTCGCGACCCTGCCGCAGCTCGACGTGTTCGCCGCCCATCACGACGGATATCCGGTACGCCACGACCGGCGGATCGTCTTCGTCCGGGCCGAGCCGCACTATTGGCTGGTCACCGACGTCCTCGGCCAGAACGGGTTCGTCTGGCGGATCCACGGTCTGGCCCCCTGGACCGATCACGGGCCGGGCTATCGCACGGCCGGACTCCTGGTCGTCCCCGCCGATCCCGCCGGCGTCGAACGCTCCGACGGTCCGGCTCGCATCCCCGACGCGGCGACGCGGCAGGCCGACTACGGCACCATCCACGGGCTGCACCTGACCTTCGACGGCGACCGCAGCGACGTGCTTCTGACGCCCGCTGCCGGGCAGCAGGCGCCGCCGACCCTCAGCCGCCGGGGACGAACACTCGTCGTGCGGGTGGGCGACTACGAGGACCACGTGACGGCGACCCACTGGAAACGGTTCGACGCCCACACCGGCACACTGATCGAGGACGCCGCATGGAGCTGATCGACGCGGACGCGCTGCTGGGTCGCCACCCACGCGCCGACGTCGGGCTGGGCACGGTCGCACAGCTACTGTCGCGAATGGACACCGTCGGCATCGACTCGGCCGTGGTCGGGCACACGCTGTCGTGGCTTCACGATCCCGCGGCGGGCAACCAGCGCGTTTTAGAACTCGTGGCCGACCAGCCGCGGCTCAGCCCCGCCTGGGTCATGTTGCCGGCGCACAGCGGCGAAACCGGACCGGTGGACCGCTTCGCGGCCGCCGCCCTCGACAGCGGAGTCGCGGCGGTCCGGCTCTACCCGGCCGATCACGGCTTCGACCTGACCAGCGGCGACTGCGCCCCGATGCTGGCCGCCCTCGCCGAGGCCGGCCTGCCGGTGCTGCTCGACGCCGGGCAGGCCGGTTGGCCGGCGATCGAGGCCGTCGCGGCGGCCCATCCGGACCTGCCGATCGTCGTCGGCCAGGTGGGCTACCGCTCACTGCGGGCGGTCGCCGGCGTGCTGTCGCGTACCCGCAACGTCCATATCGGACTGGCGAACATGTCCTCACACTGCGGGCTCGAATGGCTGGTCGACCAGTTCGGCGCTGAGCGCTTGATATTCGGCACCGGCGCGCTGGAGCGGGACCCGGCCGAGGCCGTCACCCGGCTGTTGTGGTCCGAGCTGACCGACGAGCAGGTCGCGGCGATCGGCGCCACGAACCTGCGCGACCTCACCGCAGGAAGGTGTACGCCGGCATGTCCTCGCTGACCGGGGCGGTATTCGCCCGCCAAGCCCAGCGGCAGTTCGCCATCGTCGACGCGCACGCGCACGCCGGGCCCTACAGTCTGTTCTTCATCCCCGACAACGGACCCGACGCGATGGTGCGGGTGATGGACCGCTGCGGCGTCAGCCGTACCGTGTTCTCCAGCCACCTGGCGATCCAGCTCGACGCGTCGGCCGGCAACGACGCCACGGCCGCCGCGGTCAGCGCGCACCCCGGGCGACTGTCGGGGTATCTGGTGGTCAACCCATGGCAGGACCCGCACGCCGAGGTGGAGCGTTACGCCGGCGACCCACGCTTCAGCGGCATCAAACTGCACCCGAGCCTGCACCATTACGCGCTCACCGGTCCGCGCTACGCGGCTGCCTTCGAGTACGCGGCGCACACCGGCTGCCCCGTGCTGACCCACACCTACGCCGGCTCCGAATGGGACGACCTGTCGGTGGTCGCCGCGGTCGCCGAGCGCTACCCGAACGTGACGATCCTGGCCGGCCACAGCGGAATCACCCCGACCGGGTTCGACGCTGCGATCGCCGTGGCGCGGCGGATGCCCAACGTTGTGCTGGAGGTGTGCGGCTCGTTCATCCGCGGCGACGACATCACCCGGATGGTGGCCGAACTCGGCCCCGATCGGGTCGTGTTCGGCAGCGACTTTCCTTTCATCGACCTGCGCATGTCTCTCGGCCGGGTGATCTTCGCGCAGCTCAACGATGACGAGCGGGCGGCCGTGCTCGGTGGAACCATGCTCTCCCTCCTCGGCCGACAGCGGTCCGCGCACGATACGCTACGAGGGGTAGCGTGAGATGCGACGCAGTGGCCGGAGGTCGTCACAAGTGGCACGGCTAGGTTTGGGCACCGGATCCGAGATCGTCATCGGCGTCGTCGGTCCGCTCGATCTCGTCGAGCGGATCATGTTCATGGGACGCGAGCCCGGCACCCGGGACTGGCGGCTGGTCGGCTCGGCGCACAACGCGGAGCAGGAGACCCGCGAGCGGCTCATGAAGATCGTCGACGGCATCGACGTGGCTTTGTTCACTGGTCCACTCCAGTACGACCTGGCCCGCGCCGAGGGCGAGCTGCCCGTCCCCGCCACGTACGTGCCGGTCTCCGGTGCGTCGATGTACTCGGCACTATTGGGCGGGACCGTCGCCGGCACCTGTGATCCCGCCCGGGTGAGCGTCGACTCGATCGCCGAGGCCGACGTCAAAGAGTCCTACGACGAGATGAACGTGAGCACCGCCGGCGTCCACGTGCTCGAATACCAGGGACCGACCTCGGTGAAGGAGTTCCTGGCGTTTCACGAGCGCCTCTATCGCTCCGGCAAGACGTCCGCCGCGTTGACGACCGTGCGTACCGTCGCGCAGGGGCTGCAGGCCGCCGGTGTGCCGGCGCTGCGGATGCTGCCGACCGCCCGGACCCTGCGTACGGCCCTGAACACCGCAGCCCTGCTGGGAACCGGCAGCAAGCTGGAGGAGTCGCAGATCGCCATCGCGATCGTCCAACTGCCGCAGGCGTACCGGCAGGGGCACATCGGGCCCAGCAACTACTGGCAGCAGGAGCTGCGGCTATCACTGCACCGCACGCTGCTGATCGAGGCGCAGCGGATGGGCGCCACCGTCATGCCGTGGGCCGAGCACAGCTATCTGATCGTCGCGACGGTGGGCTCGCTGGCCCAAGCGACCGACGGGCTGCGCGCGGCGCCGTTCCTGGACAGCATCCGCGAGGAACTCGGCGCGACCGTCGAGATCGGTATCGGCTTGGGCCGCAGCGCCCGCGACGCCGAGGTCAACGCAGCCACCGCGGTGGGGCAGGCTTCGGCAACCGAGGCGGTCCTGATCGACGCCAACGGTGACGTGATGTCCCTGCCCGCCCGGCCGCACCAACGCCAGGCCGATCCCGCTGCGGCGACGGTGACAGCCTCATCGGCCCGGTCCAAGGGCGTACAAGTGCTCGGCAAGCTCATCGACCGGCTGGGCGTCGACGGCGGATCCGGCCCTGAGGTGGTGGACGCTGAGGCGGTCTCGGAGCTGCTGGGGATCAGTGCGCGAAGCGCCCGGCGTACCCTCAACGAACTGGTCGAACAAGGTCTGGCCTGGCCGGTGCCGGTTGCTCGGTCGGCCCAGGTCGGCCGGCCACGCCAACAGTATCGGCTGGTCGCCGAGAAGCTGGGGCGTTAGCCGCCGGCGCGAGCGTGGCGCACCCGAACCGGCGGCCGAACGCTCAGCCCACCTCAATATGACCGTCACGGACGCCGACCAGGGCAGGCTTGGCGCGCTTGAGGTCGTCGTTGGCGGCCGGGCAGTACTGGCGACTGTTGTACTCGAACGCCGGTGACGACCACGGCAGCGCGGCCGCCAGCCGAGCCGAGTGTTCGAGTGCCAGATCGACGGCGGTCAGGTCCTGAATGGTGACGAACATCCGGTGCCGCTGGGCGAACGCGTGCGCGCGCAACGCCAGGCTGGTGCCCTTGCTCGCTTTGACCACCAGGCCGCTCCAGCCCTGATCGCGCAACCCGCCGAGCTGCTCGGCGGTGGCCAGTCCTTCGTCGACGAGCACCGGTTTGAGTCGCCCGACCGCGCGCAGACCGCTCGGGTCGTCACCGGCGTCCCTCGGTATCGGCTGCTCGAGATAGCCGATCGCGGCGTACGCGTCCGGGTCGTCGGCACGCACCCGTTCGAGCAGCTCGACTACGCCGGCGGCTTCGGCGTACCCCTCGTTGGGATCCAAGGACAGCCGCGGCCGGCCGGCGTGGCGGAAGACCTCACCGACCCTGGCCGCGTCGGCCGCGGGGCTGCGACCGGACAGCTTGATCTTGACGTGCCCGATGCCGTCCGGCGGCGGCGCAGCGGGATCGTCGACGCCGACGACGTGCTGCACCGGCAGACGGCGCCGCAGCGGCGGCGGCAGTGCCGACAACGCGGCGTGCACCGCGTTGTCGACGGCCGCCAGCGCCAGCGTGGTGGCCAAGGCCGGCATGGCGCCACCGATCGTGGCCTGCGCGACGGTGTCGTGGACCTCGATCGGGTCGGCCGTGCGAATGCCGTCGGCCGCCTCGGCCAACGTCACCGCCGCCGCACGCATCAGCTGGTCCTTGCTCGCCCAGGACAGCTGCGGATCCCCGGGCCAGGCCCACGGCACCGAGAGCATGCTCGCCCCGGCGCCGTGGCGCTGACCCGATCGGACCCGCACGACCGCCATCGTGACCCGGTCGATGCTCGCCCCGGACAGATGCAGCGGCCGAGCGAACAACACGTCCCGGAACTCGATCCCCGTGACGCTAAGCGGCGCCATAGATGCTTGCCACCGTGTTGTAGGTCGCTGCGTAGCTGGTCCGCACGCCGGTCGTGTCGTAGGTGTCGGCGCCGGTCTTGTTCAGGCAGTAGATCAGTGAGCCGTCGGTGATGCCGAGCGCGGCCAGGTCGAGTGCCGTGTCGACGACGGCGCCGACGTACGCCGGTGTGGGCGCGTCCGGCTCGCGGGCGAGCTTGGACGCGTAGGTCATCAAGGTCGGCTTCATGTTCGGCACGAAGCCGTAAAGGTAGGCGGTGGAGCTGCGGGCCGCCGTCCAGCCGGTGCCGGAGTCGAAGTCGCCGCTAGTCACGGTGAACCCCGTTCCGGCGATGCTGTCGAAGGTCATCGCGGTGTGGAAGTTCGCGACCGCCTTGGCGTCGTACATCTCGATCCGCAAGGTGGCCGAGGACTTTCCGGCCAGCAGCGGGCGCAGTACCGAGTCGCTGATCGTCACCGCGGTGCTGGCCGGCGTACCGGCGATGTCGCGGGAGAAGACCACGGTGTTGTCGATGGCGACCCGGGCGTAGCGGTATCCGGCGGTGGCCCCGGTGAAGTCGTCCCAGACGTCGAAGGTCAAGCCGTAGGAGGCGGCTGTCGGGTTGACGCTGACGGTCGTGGAGTACGACGTCTTCCAGCCCGCGGTGGAGGCGGTGTTGGGCGGGAAGTAGAACTGTGCGCACCGGGCGCTGCCGGCGCAGCTGATCGCGTCGTACACGGCGCGGGTCTCCGGATCGGCGTTGGCCGAGTTGGTCATGTCGATGCCGTTCGACTCATTGCGATAGGGGAATATGACGCCGTCGATGTAGTAGCGGTACGCGCCGAGCATGTTGCTGTAGCCGACGAGATTCGGGTAGTACAGCACCGGCCGGAACTTGACGGCCGGGTTGACCGCCCGCGCCGCTGTCACCATGCTCTCGGTGTACGCCCTGGTGTAGGTCGCGGCGTTGCCGGCGAAGTCGTCGATCGCCCACCCGGTCAGGTTCGGGTAGGTCACCGACAGTTCGGCGATCTTCGTCGCCCACTGGACGTAGTCCAGGTAGTACGGCGGCATCTCGTTGCCGGCCGTGTCCTTGGACTCCGACGGCGGGCAGAGGTACACCCAGACGTCGATACCGGCCGCGGACGCGGCGGTCAGAAACGCGGGCAGGGTGTTCCAGTCGCGCCCACCGCGCAGGCCGTAACAGATGAGGTACGCGTACGTGTTGACGTGGGCGCCGCTCAGTTTGGCGATGGTCGCGGCGACGTCAATGTCCTTGTTGGCGTCGGTGTACCGGATCGGGGTGGCGTAGTCGCCCTTGACCGGCGACTGCGCCGCCGTGGCGACCGACGGGACACCCAGGACCATGGCGCCCAACGCCATGACCACGGTGATCGCGTGAATGAACAGTTTGCGCACGTGGAACCCTCCCTAGCGAATGAGAAGCGGGTTTAGTGCAGACGCTGCCGCCGGTAGTGGGCCGGCGGGCAGCCGAGGTGTCGCTTGAAGACGATGCGGAAGCGTTTGGCGCTGGTATAACCACTGCGTGCGGCGATCTGCTCGATCGGCAGTCCGGTGCCGGTCAACAACGCCCGCGCGTACGCGAGCCGGCACCCGGTGAGGTAGTGCCGGAAGGTCTCCCCCCGGCGGCGGCGGAACAGGTGCGAGATGTAGAACGGGCTGACCGCCACGGCTCCCGCCACCGAGTCCAGGCTCAGCGCCGGGTCGCCGAAATGCTGTTGGATGTGGGTGATCGCGAGTTCCAGGGGGTCGCCGGGCCCGGCGTGGTCGCCGATGAGGCGGGCGATGAGATTGTCCAGCCACAGCCGCAGGTAGGACCGTTCGTGGATGTCGGCGAGTTCGAACAACTCGGTCAGCGGGACCGACGACCAGTCCACCGATCCGTCGGCCAGGCGTTGGGCTCCGGTGGCCTCGGCTGCGCTGAGCAACGCGGCGATCAGCCCGTGGCGCAGCGACTGCGGGGTGGCGCCCGGCTGAGCGGCGGCGCGCCCGACCCAGTGAATCAGAACCTCGACCGCTGCCCGCCGGTCGCCCCGGCGCAGACAGGCCGACAAGGTCGTCTCCACTCTCGCCGGAGGCCGGTCAGGTTTCGCCGGAGGCCGGGCGGATGGGACGCCGCCCGGCCGGGCGTCATCGGACGGCAGGATGACCCGGTCGCCACCGTCGGCCAGCAACTTGCGGTCGGCGGTCCGCGTGGCGGCCCGTCGTGCCTGGTGCACCGGGGCGGGCCGGCCGATCACCACGGTCGCCGTCAGCTCGGTGCCGCGGCGGATCCGGTCGCGTATCTCGTGGGCCAGGTCGGCCGCCTGCCGAGCCAATGTGTGGCGGTCCTCGCCGGCGAGCGTGACGATCCAGCTGTCGGGTGGCTCATGGGACACCTCGACCCGCTCCAGCGACTCCATCTCCGACCGGCATCGGGCGAGCTGGTCGGCCGCCCAGCGGTCGCCCCGGCTGCGCGCCCCGAGGACGAAGTCGTCCGCGTCGACGACCATGGCAACGGCGTACCGCATGGACAGACGGTACCGAGACGTGGGCAAGTTACGCTAGTCCCAAATTCGTTTAACGGCCGACCGAATCATCGCGGCGTGAAACGTACGGGGTTGATCAGCGTGCCCAAGCCGGAGACCGAAGCGTGCATGACGTCGCCGTCGGACAACGGCGCCAGGCCCGCCACCGTCCCCGTGGCGATCACGTCCCCGGGCGACAACGTCATCCC
This sequence comes from Hamadaea flava, assembly GCF_024172085.1. Taxonomy (NCBI): domain Bacteria; kingdom Bacillati; phylum Actinomycetota; class Actinomycetes; order Micromonosporales; family Micromonosporaceae; genus Hamadaea; species Hamadaea flava. The sequence goes on from NZ_JAMZDZ010000001.1 coordinate 8,548,649, forward strand.
GTCGGACAGATCCTCGATCAGCCGCGGGATGCCGAACACCATGTCGGCGGTGTTGGCCTGCTGGCGCAGCCGGCCGCCGACTTCCAGGCGCAGCTCCAATGCCTGCGGATCGGGCACCTCGTCGGCAGTCACCAGGTAAGGGCCCAGGGGCGCGAACGTGTCGAACCCCTTGGCCTGGTCCCAGGGCACGTTGCGCTCCATGTTGGCCAGTTGCAGGTCCCGGGCCGTGACATCGTTGATCACCGAGTAGCCGGCGACCGCCTCCCGCCATCGTTCGGCCGGCAGGTCCCGAGTCTCGGCGCCGATGACGATCGCCAGCTCCACCTCATGCTCGAGGTGGCGCGTCCGGGCCGGTGCCACGACCGTCCGCCGATGGCCGATCAACGCCGACGGAGGCTTGAAGAACAGCACTGGCTCCGGCGGCACCTCCAGCCGGCTCTCCGCCGCGTGAGCGGCGTAGTTCAACGCCAGGCAGCAGATCTTCGTGCAGGTGGCCACCGGCGGCTCGAACAGCACCGCCCGCGGGTCCAGCGGCGCCGCGCCGGTGCGCCGCATCCGGTCCACCGCCTCAGTCAGCTCGGCGACGCCGTAGTCGCGCAGCAGCGCGACGGGATCGCCGGACATGCCCGACGGCAGAGTCAGCAGCGCGCCCGTCTCCCGGTCGAGAGCGGCCACCTCGACGGGTGCGCCTTCGGCGCGCCTGATCCGTGCAAGAAACATGCGGCCCAGCCTCGCGGGCATCCAAGGCCCCGGACAAGGCCACCCAGTTGCGCTACCTACCCGTTTCTTGTCCTGTTCCTTGACCGGCACCACGCCCGGGTTCGTAGCGTCACAGCCGTGACCGCCGACGAACGCCCCCAGACCATCGCCACCCAGATGCACGCCGCCGCCCGTCAGGTCCTCGCCGGCGGGGTGTCCAGCGACGCCCGCCGCCTGCCCGGCACACCGCTGTACGTCGACCGGGCCGCCGGATCGCGGCTGTGGGACGTCGACGGCAATTCCTACCTCGACTACGTGCTCGGGCAGGGCCCGGCGATTCTCGGGCACTGCCCGCCGGAGGTCGTCGACGCGATCCGTACGCAGGCCGGGCGAGGGATCGTCTACTCCGCCCAGCACGAGGCGGAAGTGACCGTGGCACAACGGCTGTGCGCCATGGTCCCCGTCGCGCAGCGCGTGCGGTTCAACACGGTGGGCTCCGAGGCCGTCCACGCGGCGCTGCGCCTGGCTCGCGGCTACACCGGACGCCCGAAGGTCCTCAAGTTCGAAGGCCACTACCACGGCTGGTTCGATCCGGTGCTCTACAGCGTGCACCCCGCCGTGGACGCCGCCGGGCCGGCCGAACGCCCACAGCCCGTCCCCGGCACCGGGGGACAGCAGCTGAGCAGCGCGGCCGACCTGGTCCTCGCGCCCTGGAACGATCTCGACGCCCTGCGTACCCTGCTGGAGCTGCACGGCGAGCAGATCGCCGCGGTCGTCATGGAGCCGATTCTGTGCAACACCGGCGCGATCGTCCCCGACCCCGGCTATCTCGCCGGCGTACGCGAGTTGTGCGACCGGCACGGCTGCCTGCTCATCTTCGACGAGGTGATCACCGGGTTCCGGGTCGCGCCCGGCGGCGCGCAGGAACTGCTCGACGTCACACCGGACCTGGCCGTCTTCGGCAAGGCGATGGCCGGCGGCATGCCCGTCTCGGCCCTAACCGGACGGGCCGAGGTCATGGACTTCATCACCGACGGCACCGTCGCGCACGCCGGAACGTTCAACTCGCACCCGGTGGCGATGGCGGCCGCCGCGGCCACGCTGCGGATCCTCGACGAACAGCGCGACGAGATCTATCCCCGGCTACACCGGCTCGGCGCGGCCCTCATGGACGGCATCCGCGCAGCGGCGGCCAAGGCGGGCGTCCCGATGCTCGTCGACGGGCCGGGCCCGATGTTCCAGACCTATCTCACCACCAACGACCGGGTACGCGACTACCGCGGTTTCGCCGCCACCGACCGCGCCGGGATGGCCCGCCTGCACGGGCTGCTGCTGAACCAAGGCGTGAACATGGTTCCGCGGGGGCTGTGGTTCCTATCGGCCGCGCATACCGACGACGACGTCCAGCGCACCGTCGACGCGGTCGCACGTGCCCTGGAGCAGTGGTGATCCGGGTCGGCATGGTGGGGGTCAACACCTCCCACGCGACGGCGTTCGCCACGGCGATCGGCACCCTGCCAGATGCCACGCTGACCTGGGTGTGGGGTGGCGAGCTGCGGCCGGGCCAACCCGACGCCGCGGCCCTCGCCCGCACCCACGCCATCGCCGACGTGGTACGCGCACCCACCGACCTGCTGGCCGAGACCGACCTCGTCCTGATCATCGACGACACCGGCGGCGGTCGCAGCCACGCGGCGCTTGCCCGCCCGTTCCTGCGGGCTGGGGTGGCGACCTTCGTCAACAAGCCGATGGCGCTCGACCTGGCGGAAGCGGTGGAGTTGTTCGGCTACACAACCGCGGTCACCAGCTCGTCGGCGCTGCGGTTCAGCCGGGAGATCGCCGCCGCCCGCGAGGAAATCACCGCTCTGGGCACCCTGTCGAGTGGGATCAGCACCGGGCCCGGCGAGTGGTTCTACTACGGCGTACACGCCGTCGAGCAGCTGTTCGCCGCCACCGGCGGCGGCGTCGCATGGGTGCAGCGGCTGACGTGGCCGCAGCGGGACGTGGCGATCCTGGGCTACCACGACGGGCACACCGCCGTCGTGCAAACCCTGCGCGACGCGAAGAACTCGTTCGTGCTGAGCCTGCACGGCGAGCACGGTTGGCTGACCGTCGAGACCCTCGACGCCACCGCGTTCTACCGCGGGCAGATGGCCGCGACGGTGCACATGGCGCGTACGGGGGTTCCACCGGTAACGGCGGCCGAGACGTTGGAGGTGCTCGCCGTGCTGCGCGCCGGGGAGGTCTCGGCCGAACGCGGCGGGTCCCGCGTCGCGCTTGCCGAGGTTATGCCCTGACAGGTGTTCCGCGGCGACGTGGGACGAACACGCGGGGTCGAGGGACGGCGGGTGGTGTCGTGCGTCCTTCGGCCCCGTCATCGCAAGCTCAGCCGCCGAGCACCTTGCCGACGGCGACCGCGATGTCCGCGGTGTCCTCCACCGAGCCGAGCAACGTGTGATGGGGCAGCCAGATCGTCGCTGCCGCCACGCGATCGGTCACCGGGCAGTCCCACTGCGCCAGCGGCATACCGGTGAGCCCGGCCAGCTGTTCTGCCTTGTGGCGCAGCGCCTTGTTACGGTGCAGGCCCGCATAGCCGGCCAGGCACGGGATGCCCTCCGCGGTCAGGGCTCGGACGACCGCGTCCCGATCCCGGTCCGGCACCTGGAATACGAAAAGGTGCAGCCCGTGCTCGGTGACTCGCGGATCTTCGGCGGGCAGCACCACCTCGGCGTCGCTCAACAATGACGTCAGGACGGCGGCGTTGGCCGACCGGGTCGCCTGCTGCTGTGGGTGCCGGCCCAGCTGCGCCGTCAGGACCGCGGCCTGGAATTCCGTCAGACGCAGGTTGTACCCGACGCGATCGTGCTGATACCAGCCGCCGCCGCGGACCCGGCCGAGGTTCACCATGGAGTACACCTCGTCGGCGAGCGCCTCGTCGTCGGTCACGACCACGCCGCCTTCCCCGGCGCTGATGTTCTTGCTCGTCTGGAAGCTGAAGGTGCCGCACGCGCCGATGGCACCGACTCGCCGGCCGCGCCAGGACGCGCCATGTGCCTGCGCCGCGTCCTCGATGACCGGGATTCCGTGGCGGGCACCGAGGTCCATCAGCGCGTCCAGATCACACGGCCGGCCCGCGATGTGCACGGCCATGATCGCCCGCGTACGCGGGGTGATGAGGGCTTCGACCTGGTCGGCTTCGATCAGGTGGGTGTCGGCGCGAATGTCGGCGAAGACCGGTACGGCGTTGGCGAACAACACCGCGCTGGCACTGGCCACGAACGTGTACGCCGGAACGATCACCTCGTCGCCCGGCCCGACCCCCATGGCGGTCAACGCGGCCACTAGTGCCATGGTGCCGTTGGCGAGACAGATCCCGTACGCGGCCTGCTGGTAGCGCGCGAACGCGTCCTCGAAGCCGGCGACGCGATCGCCGTGCGTGCTGCCCCACCGGCCGGAGGCGAGCACCTCGGCGATCGCCGTGCCCTCCTCGTCCCCGGCCATCGGCCACTGTGGAAACGGTGCCGAGCGGACCGGCGTCCCGCCGTCGATTGCGAGCGTCGATGACATATCCAACCTCATTTCCGGATGGCAAATAATCTGATTTAGGCTAGCCATAAATGATGCCGTGGGGAAGATCGAATCGAGGCGACCGAGGATTGTGGGCCGGGTGCGGCAGGTGTGCAATGCCCACAGCAGTGCGCGGGCGGCGTCGCGATCCCGCACAGCGCCGGTGGTGACCATGCTGATCAGCAGCAGGCCGGTGGTGTCGACGACGATGTGGCGCTACGGCCGTTGACCCGCTTGCCGGCGTCCTAGCCGCGGCTGGATTTGGCGACGGTCTCGGCCGCACTCACCCACTGCGAGTCCACGATCGCCGCCGACGGGGTCGCCTTGCGGCAGTCGGCCACGCGGACCTGTTCGCGCAGCCCATCATGCAGGCGGGTTTGGGTGCCGTCGCGAGTCCAGGTGCGGAAGTAGTGGTAGACGATTGGCCAGGGCAGGAAGTCGATCGGCAGTCAGCGCCGCGAGCGTCCTGTCCACACTCGGCTGGGCTGCGGGCGACCTGATCGCCGTCACCGTCCGTCACGGAGCGACCCTGTGCATTCGCGCGCGTCCATGGCGCGGCGGTATCTCGGGCATACTGGTGCGGCCGTATCGGATCGACGTATCTCGGGGGTTCCATGGAGACAGACGCTGTAGCGCAACGGTCTGAAGCGGCCGGCCAGGTGCCGGCGCTGCGGCTGACCGGCCTGCACAAGGCGTTCGGCGCGACCGTCGCGGTCAGCCACGTCGACCTGACCGTGCCGGGGGGATCGTTCTTCGGCCTGGTCGGCCCGAACGGCGCCGGCAAGACCACCGCCTTGTCCATGGCGGTCGGCCTGCTTCGCCCCGACGAGGGCGGTTCCGAGGTGTTCGGCGTGGACGTCTGGGGCGACCCGGTCCAGGCGCGCGCGCTGATGGGCGTCCTGCCGGACGGGCTGGCGATGCCTGAGCGCCTCACCGGCCGGGAGCTTCTGACGTTCCTCGGGCAGCTGCGCGGGATCGAGCCCGCCGTGCTCGCCGAGCGTACCCAGGAGCTGCTCGACGTGATGGAGCTGAACGACGCCGAGACCACCCTCGTGGTGGACTACTCGACCGGCATGCGCAAGAAAATCGGCCTGGCCACCGCGTTGCTGCACGGGCCGCGACTGCTGGTGCTGGACGAGCCCTTCGAGGCGGTCGACCCGGTGTCTGCGGCCGCACTGAAGACGATCCTCATCCGGTTCGTCGAGTCGGGCGGATCGGTGGTGCTGTCCAGTCATGTCATGGCGCTGGTCGAGCAGTTGTGCGACACGGTCGCCATCATGGCCAAGGGCCGGGTCGTCGCGGCCGGGCCGCTGGCCGAGGTCCGCGGCGAGCGGACGCTGGAGCAGACGTTCGTCCGGCTGGTCGGCAGTGACGAGCACGCCGGCAGGGGGCTGTCGTGGTTGGCGTCCTGATCCGGATGAAGCTGGCGATCATCCGGCACTCCATGACCGGCGGCAAGGCCGCCTGGATGGTCACCGGCGGCGCCTTCGGGCTGCTTTTCGCCGCCGCCACGATCTGGTTGACGTTCGTCGACATCGCCGAGCCGGGCGTGCTGGGCGATCTGCTTGCCTGCGTCTGGGCGATGTGGATGCTGGGCTGGGTGGTCGGCCCGCTGTGGGGAGGTTCGGCCGTCCTGCGCGCGGACCACTTCGCGCTGCTCCCGGTGCCGCGCCGCAAACTCGCGCTCGGGCTGCTCGGCGCCGCCTTCGTCGGCGTCACCACGGCGGTCACGGCGCTGGCATTCCTCAGCCTGATCACGTACGCGGCACACCTGGGTGCGCTGCCGGCCTTGATCGCGGTACCGGCCGCCGCCGGAGAACTAGTGTTCGTGGTGCTGCTGTCGCGGGTCGCGTACGCCCTCGTCGGTTTTGTCGCCACGTCCCGGATCGGTGCGGCCGTCACGGGTGTGCTGTTCGCCGCCATGATCGTCCTGTCCCAGTCCGGCTGGATGATCATCGTGGCGATCATGTACTCGGACGTGCTCACTACCGGCTTCTCGGCCACGTTCTCGACCACACTGCGCTGGATCCCGTCGAGCTGGGGGGTGGTCGCTGTCGACGCCGCCGCCCGCGGCGACTGGCTGCTGGTTCTCGGCGCGCTCGCCAGCCTGGCCGTCGTCATCGGCCTGCTCCTGCTGATCTGGGCGGCCACTCTCGGCACGCCACGCCGCTCCCGGGTCACCATCCGCGGCACCAGCCACGCACCCGTGCCGACCGGTGGCCTGTTCGCCGGCCCGACCGGCACGGTCTTCCGCAAGGAGCTGCGCACCTGGTGGCGCGACCCGCTGCGGACCACCACGGCGACCGTGCCGATCGCCTGGGCGCTGCTCACCACTTTGCTGCCACTCACCTTCGACGCCAAGGCGCTGCTGCCGTGGGCCGGCCCGGCGGTCGCCCTGTTCGCCATCACCTCGGCCTGCAACCTGTACAGCCAGGACGGCACCGCGCTCTGGCAGACCATCACGACCGGCGCCCAACACGCGGACGTACGCGGCCGGCAGTTGGCCTACCTGACGGTGTTCGGCCCGATCTCGATCGCTCTCAGCATCGGCTTCACCATCTGGAGCGGCTACGCCTGGGCCTGGCCGTGGGTCGCGGCGACCGTGCCGGCTCTGCTCGGCGGTGGCGCCGGCCTGATCATCTACGCCTCGGTGGTTGCGATGGTCCCCGGTCCCGACGCGCACAAGCGCCCGGACAACCCGCTCGAGCGCGCCGACACCACCGGACAGTCCAATGTGCTGTTCTGGATCGGTCTGCTCCCGGCCGCCCCGGCGCTCACCGCCGTGATCCTCGGCGACCGGCTCGACCTACCCGTGCTGCTGTGGGCAGGCGGACCGATCAGCCTGGCGACCGGCATCGCGCTTGCCTGGTGGCTGGGCGCGGCGGCGGGTAAGAAGCTCACCGCCACGGGCGCGGACATGCTTCACATCATGCGTACCGGTCGGAACACGGCGACGGGCCGAGCGGCGACGGGCGGTGTCAAGCTCGAGGTGTCCAAGCGGGACGCGACGATCGGCATCCTCTACTGGATCGGCGGCCCGATCCTGTTGTTCCCGCAGGGCATCGTGCCGTTCGTGTTCATCCTCGTCGGCGTCGACGTGAAGTCCTGGTTCCTGGCGATGTACGTGCCGCACGCGTGGGGGCTGGCGGTCGCTGGCGCCGGCATCCTGATCGGCATCTTCCTGTGCGCCCAGGCCGTCCGGATCACCTTCCGCAACAAGGCCATCCGGGCCCAGCGCGAGGCCGCTGCGGCCCGTGAGCGCGCCGAGGCCGGAGGCGGCGACCTGGACCACGAACTCGAACCCGTGTGACGGGCAAACCCTGCAGGACTTGCCCGTCCATCTGCCGTTCCGCCTGGCCGAGGCGCACGTGGTGGCTCGGCGGCGTAGCGTGTCAGTCGACGCGCCGTCCGCCGAGCCACTTGACCATCTCCGGGTCGCGGTGATCGAAGAACATGCTCTTGCCGGTGTCCAGTGCGGCGATACCGGCCATCTCGTCGTCGGACAGGTCGAAGTCGAAGATGGCAAGGTTCTGGGACATGCGGTCCGGGCGTACCGACTTCGGGATCACCACGACATCGCGCTGGGTCAGCCAGCGCAGCACCACCTGAGCGACCGACTTGCCGTGTGCGTCGCCGATCTCGGTCAGGGTCGGGTTGGTGAACAGGTCGTTCTTGCCCCCGGCGAACGGGCCCCACGACTCGATCTGCACGCCGTACCCGCGCATGATCTCCTGGTCGGCGTGGCGCTGGAAGAACGGGTGCGTCTCGATCTGGTTGACCGCCGGGACGATGTCGTTGTGTGTGATCAGGTCGACCAGCCGGTCGGGGTAGAAGTTCGACACGCCGATCGCTTTGGCCAGGCCCTCGCCGGTCAGCTTCTGCATCGCGTGCCAGGAGCTGTAGTAATCACCCATCGGCTGGTGGATCAGATACAGGTCTAGGTAGTCCAGGCCCAGCTTCTTCAGCGACTTGTCGAATTCCCGCCGGGCGGTGTCCTCGCCGGTGTGCTGGATCCACATCTTCGTGGTGATGAACAGCTCCTGCCGCGGGATGCCACTGGCGGCGATCGCCCGGCCGACGGCCTCCTCGTTGCCGTAGGAGGCCGCAGTGTCGATGGCCCGGTAGCCGGCTGCCAGAGCATCGGTGACGACCTGCTCGGTCTGCTCATCTGCGACCTGGAAGACACCGAAGCCCAGGGTCGGCATCTGGACGCCGTTGTTAAGCGTGATCGATCGGTTCTGCGCCGCGAAGAGGTCGCCATGCTCGCCGGGATGAGCACCGACTACTACACCCGGCTGGAACGCGGCAACCTCGCCGGCGTTTCCCACTCGGTACTCGAAGCCCTCGCCCGCGCCCTGCACCTCGACGAAGCCGAGCGCCTGCATCTACTGGACCTGGCCGAAACCGCCAACGCCCCCACAGCAGGACTTGCCACCCGCAATGCACAGAACCGGACATCAGTGCGTCAGGGCGTGGAACGCATCCTCGACACCATCCAGGCACCTGCATACGTTCGCAACGGGCGTATGGACATCCTTGCCACCAACCGGCTCGGCCGAGCCTTGTTCGCCGACGCCTTCGGCACCGGCACCGGCACCGGCTTCAACCTCGCCCGCTACCTCTTCCTCGACCGCCGCGCCCAAGACTTCTACCCGCAATGGCCGACCGTCGCCGCCGACTGCGCCGCCGCCCTACGCACCTACGCCGGACGCAACCCTTACGACCGCAACCTCACCGACCTCGTCGGCGAGCTGTCCACCCGCAGCGAGCCATTCCGCACCTGGTGGGCCACCCACAACGTGAAACTGCACTACACCGCCACCAAGACCATGCACCACCCGATCGCAGGCGACCTCGAACTCACCGGAGAAGCACTCCAACTCCCCGGCGACCCCGATCTGACGATCATCACCTACACCTACGAACCCGCCAGCCCGACCGCACAAGCACTCCTATTCCTCGCCAGCTGGAGCGACGCACAGACCGCCGTTGGTGACCAAGGCCGACCAGATCACGCGAGTCACGGCAAGACACCCAGCTGACGGTGCGCATCAGACAGCGACTACACCTAGTTCACGGTGCGGTTGACCTACCTGATGGGCCGGTCGATTGCTAGCGCCAGGCGGCCCGATGGGGAGCAGCTTAAGGATGTATCCCGCCCTAGAGATCAACCTGCGCCTCGAGCAAGTTCGAGCAGCTCAGCAGATGTGAGATCGTGCGTTTGGGTTCGCGTTTCGGCCATCGAGGACGGCTTGAACGAAGGCACCAACCTGCGCCCGTCGCCTTGGTTGACCAAGCGAGCGCCGCCAACGGCCAAGTCGGCTCCAACGAGGGCACTGGGGGCCACGGCACCTCAGCCTGAACGACGCGCGAAGGGCGGCTAACAGCAGGCGACGATCGTTCAGCAAGCCCGGCAGGGGCGGGTGGCTTTCGTGTTGATCGTCTGGCGTGCCAGGATGCGGCGTGCGCGAGCTGCTGGACGGTGTGTCGGACGTCGATTGGGCGTCGCTGGGCCATGCGTATGGATCGGCGGAGCAGGTGCCGGTGTGGCTTGCCGGTCTGCTGGATCCGATGACCAGTGCGAAGGCGCTCGACGACCTGGACACGTCGATCTACCACCAGGGCGGTGGGGCGTATACCGCGGCTGCGGCAGCCTTGCCGTTCCTGATTCGCCTGCCCGCCCATCCCGGGGTTCCCGGCCGGGCCGACATTCTGGATCTGCTGGGCCAGTTCGCTCGCCTGCAGAACACGATGGTCGAACCGTGGAAGTCAAAACCCGAAGCGCTGGCATGCCGAGCCGTCCTTTACGGCGCATTCGACGTCTTCCGCGGCCTGCTCGACGACGACGATCCGGCGATCCAGGCTAGGGCTGCTGAGCTTCTCGTCGAGTTTGTCGATCGGGCCGACGAGGTCGTCGACGAGTTCCGGCTCCGCTACCCGGCTGCGGCAAACGAGGCGCTGCGGGTGGAGGTCGTGTGGGCCGTGGGCCGGTTGAGTTCGGCGCTGTCGGCGGCGCATCGGCCGACTGTGCGGGCTTGGCTGCAAGCGTTGACACCTCCGCTCGGGGATCCGGTACGGCTGGCTTTCCTCGTAGCCCGGCGGCGGATCGACCCGACGGCCGTGCCCTATCAGGACCTACTCGCAGCGGTAGAGGGAGCGTTGTATCCGGCCCAAGAGTCCAACGCCATCACGTGGATGGAGAAGGAACTGGCTGAAGAACGCCCCGCGCGGCTGATCCTTGCTCGCCGGGCGATCGACGACGCCATGCGTACGGGACGCTCACGCGGCATGGCATCGGCGGGCGCGGTCATGATCAAGTGGCGTTCTGCCTCCGCCGACATGATCCCTATCATCGCCGCGACGTTGCACGACCTGCCCGACATCGCGGAGTCTGCGCTGCATCTGCTGGCGGCGGCCGGGGAAGTTTCGCGGCCCTACCTCGAGGACATCGCGGCAAAGGTCGGCGAACCAGGTCGCACAGGTGCGTTGGCGGCATGGGCGCTCGCCCGCCTCGGCGACGAGCGGGCGCTACCGATGGCCGTGCGGTCGCTTCGCGGCCAACCGGACATCTATCCCATCGGCGGCTCGCAGTACACCGACCGCTTCTATTGGCTAACGCAGGACCCCGGGATCGCCGAAGTCCTGACACCGCTGACCGCGTTCGCCGATCGAATTGTGCCCGCCCTGCGGCAGCGGCTGCAGCGAGACGACAAGCCACCCGTTGCCCATCAGTTCGGCGACGTGGTGATCGCCTACGGTGCGGCGGCCGCTGGCGCGGTGCCGGAGTTCACGGCGATGCTGGGCACCGACCGGCACCGCACCGCCTGCCGGGTCCTCGCCGCGTTAGGCCCAGCCGCTACCGCGGCACGCGACAGACTCGTGCAGTGCGCGGCCGGCGAAGGGTTCGACGCCAGCCAGGCAGCATGGGCGCTGTTTCGCGTGACCGGGGATCCGCAGCCATTCCTGGACACGACAGACGTCTGGGGTGGACGGTTCGACATCATGACCGCCGCCCGTAGCCTCGCGGACTTCGGTCCCCTCGCGATCCGCTTCCGCGACCGCATCGAGCTTCTGCTCCACGAGCGGCAAAGCGGGCGAGCGGACTGGACAACCGTGGAGCTGGCGCACGCCCACTTCCGGATCACCGGCGAACCTGTCTTGTGCACCGACGCCTTCGACAAGGCCCTGGACCTGCTGCGCCGTAAGCAACAGCCACCAGTGACTCGACAGGTCCTGCGCTACCTGCCCGAACTCGGGCCGGCCACAGTTCGCTTCGAGCCCCTGCTCCGGCAGGTGATCGAGCAAGACGAAAGACTGATCTACAGCGGAGGGTGGCGCGCCATCGCCGAAGACGACGAAGCACGCGCGCTAGCAGCCGCCGCACTTTCCGCCATGGCGCACTAGCGCCCAGCCATCCACCAAAGCCCATCACGCCGCCATACACCGTCCACTTGGTCGAGGCCAACGAGCAGCCGCTAGATCAACTGGATCGACGCCGACAGGGTCGGACCTGGTTGAGTTTTGGTTCGTGTTGCCCCACCGAGTTGAACTCCCACGTCGCACATTCGCAGACCGGATTTGCATGTCCGACTCAGGGCCGCCCGTCGCCGATCGGCAGGTCAGCGGCTATGGCCAGACGGCCGGACGGGGCGCAGTTTTGGGGTGTATCCCGCCATAGAGATCAACCTGCACCTCGACCGTGTTTAAGCAGCTCAGCAGATGCAGATTCGTGCGTTTGCGTTCACGTTTCGACCGTCACGGACGGCTCGATCGAGGGCACCAACCTGCGCCCCTTGCTCTAGTCGACGAAGAAGGGCGTGGACAGACGCTGCGGGGCGTGTCGGCCGTTACCGCCCGCGTCAGTCGGCCGCCGGAGGGTTCTCGGCGGCGTCGGGCGTGTAGCCGCAGACTTCTGGGCCGCATTTGGTCTTGTGATCGCGACCCCAAAGGTAGGTGTCTCGTTCGGTGGCGCGGGCGAGGCGGACGAGTCGCCTCTGTTCCCTCGATGGCAGGCTCGATGGCAACGCGGTGAAGGTCTCGGGTAGCACAGCGATCATGCTGCTGACTTGTTCGCCGTCATACATTCGAAGCAGTGCAGTGCACTGCCACCAGCGGATCTCGCCGCCTCGACCGTTCGGGCGTCCGGGCCAGTAGTAGCTTGCAGGATCTGGCACGAGGTAGTGGATGCCGTCAGGGTCGAGGTGAGCCTTGAGCCAAGGTCCGCCTTTACCAAGCCCGAGTCGCAGCCGCTCGGCCTCCTCGTGGAGAGCGCATATCGAGATGGAGTCGAGGGCCTTGAGGACGTTCGCCTCCGGCGGCAGAGGCTGCACGCCGGCCGGGGCCTTTACAGGCCAACCGCCAAGGAGTGCTCCCGTTTCCTGGCGCAGCGTCAGAGAGGGCGATCTCCTGTGGTAAACCGGCAGCGGTGGTGGCGGCCTCCATCGCAGCCCGTCCTGTTCGATGTGCCGCAGCATCCACGCCTGCCCTTCTGGGCTGGCGGTGTTCCAGGTCCAGCTCATCGGCCGGTCGTTCATAGCTTGCTCACGCCTGCTGAGGGGAGCGCCCCTCCGGGACAGCCACCACCGCCGTGGCCGGGTTATCCCGGGCAAGTTGTGGCAGAGGTCCGCCAGAAACCGTATGCGCTCCAGAACATCGTCGGTCGGCTGGTCCTCGTGGGCCTGCCGGGCGCTGAACGCCAGGTAGCGGATCTCGGTGAAGGCCCTGGCCGCGAGTAGCGCGGCGACATGGCGATCGCGTTCGACGTCGCGACGTCTCATAACGGCTCCTCCCAGTGCTTTAGATCTCGATGTCAGGATGTGCGTCCTCGCGGGCAACAGGTGTTGCTGGTCAGGGCGTTGGTGATGGCGCGTAGTGGTGGGCAAGGTCGGTGGCGAGGGCGCGGAGGTGAGCCCTGGCTTCGGTAGGGCCGTGCACCGCGACGGCGCTCCCGAACGGCAGCAATGCTCGCAGGTCCTCCAGATGTGCGAAGCGAATTGTCACCTTGCGGCCGGTGATGGACTCGTCATGGTTGTCCAGGACGAGTCGTGGGCCGAAAATCCGATGTGCTCGCTCGATCTGGGTAGGGTCGATGGTGGCGCTGACCTCTATCACGTGGTTGTGTGCCCACTGATCAATGAGCGCTGCTGCGACGGCGGCCAGGGTCTGGTCCGGGCGGATCTGTCGTGGCTGGTCGAGTTCTTTCCACGTCGTGATCCGTTCGAGTCGGTACATCCGTGGCACTCGGGCGCAGTCGGCGACGAGATACCAGACGCCGGCCTTGGCGAGCAGCCCGTAGGGATCCAGGACCACGTCACGTGGGCCTGACGCGCGTGGGCTGTCGTACACGATCCGTAGCCGGCGACCTCGCCGCACTGAGCCGATCAGCAAAGCCGGAGTCGTGCCGGAAGCGCGTGTCTGGAGCCAAGGACGGCTGTCCACGTGCACGACATCGGTGAGCGGCAGGAGCTCATCCACTCGACGTGACCGTGTAGCGGCGAGCTTGGCGAGCGCGCGCCGGCTTTCGACCGACGCGTCTAGCTCCGCGCGCTGCTTCTCATCCAGCCCGATGAGCGAGAGATGATCGCGCTCGCCAGGCGTGAGTCGCATGAGGTCGGGCCCGGCCCCGGGCAGCATGGTCACACCGCCGAGTCGGCCCCGGTGTGCGGTCACCGGCAGACCGGCGTCACGGAGCCAGTTCAGATCCCGGGTGATGGTTCGAAGGGAAACCCCGAGCGCCGAGGCAAGTTCCTGGGTGGTCGCGCCATCCCTGGATTCGAGCAGCAGCATCAGTGCGAAGAAACGGTCCGGGGTCACCCACCAAGTCTCTCAAGAAATTGCGACAAGATACGGCGCATATTCCGGCCATGGTGGATGCATACCTAACCACCTGCGAGAAGGAACAACCATGACCACATCCGTCGTGTCCATCGTCTATGTGAACGATGCTCCCGCCGCAGCTCGTTTTTACGGCGACCTCCTCGGCATGAGCCCTTCGTTCGAGACTCCGGGATACATCACCTTCGACCTCGGGCCAGGCGCTGACCTCGCTCTGTGGTCCGGCCAGTTCGAGGACTTGTCGCCCGACGTACCCCGTACCAGTGAGGTCTGCCTGGCCATCGGCGGTGGAAGACCCGACGACATCAACGCGATCTTCAAGGAGTGGCAGTCCAAGGGCGTCACGATCCTGCACGAGCCGCACGATGCGGGGTTCGGCCTGACCTTCCTCGTGGCCGACCCTGACGGGAACCGCATCCGGGTCGCACCGAAAGACTGAAGGTGCACAATGCGGCAGGCGCGCACGCCAGGTGTCGCGCCTGCCGTTGTCTGCGTTCGAGAGGACGACGAGCGCCCCCTCGGACACCAACCAAATCCCAACGATGGCCGGCGACATCCGGCGGTTGAATCAGCGCTGTCGATTGTCGCGCGGACGAGGAGAGAGTCGTGACCGTCGTCCCCAACACCTCGACGTAGTCGGGATATGCCCGCATGCCGGCATACTCGCCGGCGCCCCTCACTCCGACCACGGAGCTTCCTGCGTTTTGTGGCTCCGGCCCACAGCAACGAGACCGTCAGCGGGGCGATGGCGAACGCGACGGTCATCAGCCGTCCGCTGCGCTGTCTCGGTCGCGGGTGAGCAGGTCGGCTTCACGGCCGGGTCAGCGAATCTTCGATCTGGGCCAGTGCCTTCGTGAGAGTCGCATAGCCGGCGGCGGAAAGCTCTCCGTCGGAGCGGAGCCGTCCGACGGTCTCGCCGATAACTCGCAGCCGGTCCCGCCCCGGCTCGAGATCGCCGCCGGAAAGGGCGCGCCTGGCATCGCGGACGAGCCGGTCGAGCGACCTCGCCGCGTCCGAGTCGAGCTGACCGGCGTGGTCGAGCTGCCTGATGGTGGTACGCAGTGCGCTGGTGAGCTGCACGGCTCGGCTGGTGGCGACCCGCGTTGACGACGACTTGGCTGGGGTCGGGGAGGGTGCCGGGGCCGAGGTCTCGGGCGAGGCGGTGGCAGGCGGGTCGGCCACGGCGGAGGTCGATGCGATGGGGGTGAACCCCTCGGGGCGATGTTGCGGCGTACCTGCGGACAGCTGGAGACCCAGAACGACGCCGAGCACGACGATGACTGTCCCCGCTGCCAGCAGTGGCAGCAACCGGCGGATGGCAGGGGGATCCACGGCATGTCGGCCGCGTCCGGATCGAGCCGTGTCGACCAGCGTGGGATGGTCGTCGTGCGGCGGATCGGCGAACACGCTCGATATGGTGGCAGAGCTACGTGTGGTCCGCTGTCGGAATATGTCAGGGCGGGCACTCGGTAGGGTCGGGTATCCCGGACCGGTCCGCCTGCGAACGCGTACTGCCCGTCAACGGCTGATTCGGCGTGCTGAATCCGCAATGTCGGACTCAGCACCTCCGGGCCTTACCGAGCGGAAACGGGCCTCCTCGAATGTGACGACGCTCACGATCATGGTGGAACACTTGGCTGTCGGATAGGCCCCGAGCAGGGTCGACGGATCCGCGTGCCGTCCCCTCGGGCCCGGAGTGTTCGACGAACGGAGCCCCCCGCCGTGACCCGACCTTGGCACGACTCGCCTGACGAACCTGAGACCAGCTACTTCGGCGAAGATTCAGATCGACTCGACGAAGATCGCTTCTTTGCCGATCGACCGCGGGAGATCGCCTCGCATCGCCGTTCGACCGGCGGCTCGAAGCGTCGGCGCGTGCTCATCGCTTTGCTCGGCGTCGCACTGGTCACCGCAACGGGCGTGGTGATCGCCGCTCGGCAGTCGCACTCCGAACCGACCGCCGACCTGAGCCGGGAGTTCGACCCCGCCTCGCGCAGCGGCTCCCGGATCGACGGCCTGCCGACGCCGTCGAGCAGCACCGACATGAGCCTGGCGCCGTCGCCCACGCAGAGTCCGTCGGCCCGTCTGTCGCCGACGTCTTCGCCGAGCCCGACGGGGGCTGGATCGAGCCCGACGCGGTCGACGTCCCCGACCCGTACGACGGCGCCGGCCACGGCGACGACCGGCTCGCCCAGCAGCCAGCCGAGCATCAACGCGTACATCACCGGCTATTCGTACTTCGACGACACGCCGCCGGGTTCGGCCGATCTCGCCAACCCCGTCCTGCACGACCAGGCGGGCGGCACAGGCACGTACGCGGACCCGATCACGGTCGCCGTCGGGCATTCCGTCACCGGCAGCGAGGATGTTCTCGACTGGCCCGCGGGCACGAGGTTCTACATCCCGAACCTGCGGCGGTACTTCATCGTCGAGGACACCTGCGGTGACGGCTCGACCCCGCAGGACGGCCCCTGCCACACCGGCTACCCCTCGTCCGCCACGACCTGGCTCGACATCTGGATCGGCGGCCAGGACGGGTCGGAAAGCGGCGCGGCGCAATGCATGGACGCCATCACCGGCACCTGGGCCGTGCTGGTGAACCCGGCGTCGACCTACGCCACGACCGCCGGCGACGTCTACGGCTCTGCGGGGTGCGCCACCCAGTACGGCAACGTCGCGATCATTGGATAGCCACCCGGTACGCACCACGTACAAGATCGCGTTCACGGTGTCGCGGCGTGGATGCTTCTCGTGCCGTGCGCCCAGGTTCGGCGGGGGCAGCAGAGGTTCGATGATCGCCCACTGGGGGTCGGTCAGGTCGGACGGGCACCGGCGCTCACGCGGCATCCGACCGCAATGGACGATCAACCAACAGCGCACCAAACCTTCCATCGTGAGCCGCTGGTTGATCTCCGCGAGCTGTCGTGTCGGCGACCGATCGGCGGTCCCGTCCGGGCAGCGAGTTACGGTCGATTCCTCATGGTCCATCCGCTCGACGATCCCGTACGCTCCGCGCTGACCGGCCCGCACGCCCACCTGGCGCAGCGGTGCGGTCGCATCCTGCGGTATCCGCCCGATGTCCTGCGGTTCATCGCGATCCCCGATCCGCCGACGGCGGTGGACTGGGCTGATGTCGCCACGCTTGTCGGACCAGAACAGGCTCCGGTCGCGGGTGTCGTCGTGCTGCCGCCTGCGGGCTGGAAGGTGACCGGCGTAGGGCCTGGGCTGCAACTCGTTACCGACCGCGATCAGCCGCGTAGGCCGCGAACTCCGCCCGGGACCGGTCCGGGCGACGACGTGCTGACCCTCGGCCCGGCCGATCTGCCGGAGATCGTGGAGTTCGTCGCGCGTCATCGCAATGGCCGCGTGTTCCTGCCCCGGACCTTGGAACTGGGTGTCTACCTCGGCATCCGCCGGGCGGGAGTACTGGTGGCGATGGCGGGTGAACGGCTGCGTCCGGTGGGCTGGACCGAGGTCAGCGCGGTCTGCACCGATCCGGCCCACCGCCGGCAGGGCTTGGCCGCTCGGCTGCTCGACGTTCTGGTGTCCGGCATTCACCGACGCGGCGAGAACGCCTTCCTGCACGTCGCGGAGGACAACGCCGCCGCGCTCGGCCTTTATGAGCAGTTCGGCTTCCGGCTGCGGCGGCCGATCACGATGGCGGCCGTACACATCCCTGGTGACCGTGATCTAGGCTGACGGGCCGTGGGCTTTCGGATACGCAAGACCTTCCAGGTTCTGCCGGGCGTACGGCTGACGGTGTCCAAGAGCGGCATCGGCTACTCGGTCGGCGTACGCGGGGCGCGGTTGACCAGGACGGCCCGGGGCCAGGTCATCGGCACCATCGGGATTCCCGGCACCGGGATGTCGTACGTCAAGACGCTGCGCGGATCCTCGAAGTCCCGCAAGAACGCCGCCCCGACTCAGCGCTCCGCTCCGGCCCAGCGCACTGCCCCGGCCGAAGTCGAAGCGCCCGAGGTGGACGGCGTACCCGCGCCGCCGGAGCCCGCGCTGTTCGCGCCCCGGGCGGAGAAGAAGCTGTATCGGGCGCTGATCAGCGATCCGAATCCGGCCGAGATTCCGCGCATCGGTGCGGCGTACCCGGAGTGGGCGCCGCTGTGCGACACCCTCGACGGGCTGCTCGCGTACCGGGACGAGGACTTCGAGCGGGCCGAGGATGCGCTGGCGGCGGCGTTCGACTCCGGGCGGGACGCGGCCCGGCATCCGTTCATCCGCCGGTACGCGCCGTACGCGAGCGTGGAACTCGAACTCGCGCCCGGCGTCGAGGTGATGCTGCCGATCAGCCGGGAGGCGGTCGGGCTGACCTTGGCCGAGCTGTACCAGTACAGCGACCGGCTGGGGCTGGCGATCGAGACAGTCGAGCAGTTGGAGCCGACGTTCTCGGCGGCGGTGTCGCTGGCCGAGTTGTACAGCGAGGCGGGCCATCACGACGAGGTCGTCGACATGACGAACGGGCTGGCGGCCGAAAGCGACGCACACGCGCTGCTGTTGGTGCTGCGTGGCAGGGCCTTGCGGGAGCTGGACTACCTCGAGGCCGCGCGGGAGGCGCTCAAGCAGGTCGTGAACAAGCGCACGATCGACGTCGAGATCCGGCTGCGGGCGTTGCTGGAACGCGCCAACACCTATCTCGCCGAGAACAAGCCGGGGTACGCGCGCAAGGACCTCGAACGCATCCTGGCCGAGGACGCCGGCTATCCCGGTCTGGCGGAAGCGCTGAAGGAGCTGAACGCCTGAAGTCGTTCAAGCACGGGGATCTGGCACGCGGCTCAGAGCCCGTTGAAGAACGGGTTGTTGTCGTAGGTGGCTGGAAGACTAACCCGGTGAGTAGGTTCACGGCGTTCCGGTTCACTGTCGATGCCCGGGCGGGGCGGATGGTGGTGTTGGGGCGGCATGCGGGTGCGGCGCGGTTTGCGTTCAACCAGTGTCTGGCGATGGTGAAAGACGCCCTCGATGCGAAGGCGGAGACCGCGGATGGTTCGGTGCGGGTGCCGTGGACTGCGTTTGATCTGATCAACAGCTTCAATGGGTGGAAGCGGTCGGCGGCGGCGGGGCGGGTGTGGGCGGTGGACTCGGCCGGACGGGCCACGCTGCAGAGTGCGGGTTTGCGCTGGCGGTCCGAGGTGAGTCAGCAGGTGTTCGAGGAGGCCGCGGTCGATTGTGGCCGGGCGTTGGCGGCGTACGCCGACTCACGAAAAGGCAAGCGGCGCGGTCGCCGGGTGGGGTTTCCGCGATTCAAGCGCAAGTCGGCCACGGTGGTGTCGTTCCGGATCCGCAACAAGACCACCGCCGGCAAGGCCACGATCCGGGTAGGTGACGTCGATGCCGGTCCGCGGACGATCAGCTTGCCCAAGATCGGGATTGTGCGGGTGCGGGAGGACACCCGCCGCCTGCGGCGCATGCTGCGCAACGGTCGGGCCACCATCCGCTACGTGACGGTGTCGCATCGTGCGGGGCGGTGGACGATCAGTGTCACCGTGCAGGCCGCCGATCTGCATCCGGCCCGCCGCCACCCGGCACCTGCCGCAGGCGACCAGCAGGGCTGGGTGGGTGTGGATCGGGGGTTGACCGCGCTCGTGGTGGCCGCCGACCGCACCGGTCGAGAAGTGGTGCGGGTCGACCCGCCCCGGCCGTTGCGCACGAGTTTGCCGAGGCTGCGGCGTCTGTCGCGGAGGGTGTCGCGGGCGCGGCGCGGGTCGATCAACCGGGGCAAGGCGGTGGCGCGGTTGGCTCGCTGTCACCGGCGGATCAAAGACGTTCGCGCACACGCGTTGCATGAGGTCGCCAACCATCTGGTCAATACCCACGATCGGCTGGTGTTGGAGGACCTGAACACGGCGGGCATGGTGAGAAACCGGTGGCTGGCCCGGTCGATCAGCGACGCGGGCTGGGCGGAGTTGGCGCGGATGGTCGGCTACAAGCAGCAGTGGGCGGGTGGGCAGGTGATGATCGCGGATCGGTGGTTCGCCTCGAGCAAGACCTGTTCGGTGTGTGGTGCTGTTGCTGCCAGCCTGCTGTTGTCGCAGCGGGCGTTCGTCTGTGCCGTGTGTGGCTTTGAGGCGGATCGGGATCTGAATGCCGCCGCGAATCTCGCTGTCTGGGGCGAGCAGCATGATGCCCAGATCCGGGACCCCTAAGTGCGAGGCCCGGTTATCAATGCCTTGCCGAGGGACGGCTCTGACCGGCGGGCATCAGCCCACCGGTGAAACCCGTCCCGTTGACGCAGGAACCCCAACGCCGACCAGCCCAGCACAGGCTGGTCGGCGGCAAGGACGCCCGAGAAGGGCGCTGTTGTATCAACCAACCGGTTATTCAACAGGCTGTCAGGTGCGCGGCCGGAAGACGCCCATCCGGTCGACGCCTTCCTGGATGACGCCGTAGGAGTTCTCCGGCACCGTGTTCCATGCCCCGGCGAGGGTGCCGAAGGGTTCGGAGACGACCAGCCGCGACTCGTCGGAGGCGTGCTGAAGCCATGGGTAGTCGGGATACAGGTCGCGCAGCGCGCGTACGTCGGTGCTGAAGAACAGCGACCGCGAGTGCCGCGCCGTCGAGTACCGGAACGCCCACATGCGTTCGCCGTCTGACGTGGCGACGGTCATCTGCAGCGCATCCGGTACGCCGTGCGCCGCGGCGATGTCCTCGACGAACCCGGCCATCCGGGCGACCGCGCCGGGCGGGTCGTCGCCGAGCCCGAACGTCAGCGCCAGATAGAACATCAGCTCCGAGTCGGTCGAGCCCTCGATGAACGGATACAGCTCGGGATCGACGGCCAGGACGAGATCCCGTTTCAGCGTGGCGAACTGAGCGATCGACCCGTTGTGCATCCACATCCACCGGCCGTATCGGAACGGATGGCAGTTGCTCTCCTGCACCGGCGTGCCGGTGGAGGCGCGGATGTGCGCGAGGAAGATCTGCGACTCGATGTGGGTGGCGAGATTGCGCAGGTTCCGGTTGTTCCAGGCCGGGTCGACACTGTGGAACACGGTCGGCTCCCCACCCACGTACCAGCCCACGCCGAACCCGTCCCCGTTGGTCGTCTCGACTCCCAGCTTCGAGCGCAGACTCTGGTCGATCAGCGAATGGGAGGGCTTGTAGATCAGCTCCTCCAGCCGGATCGGCGAGCCGTAGTAGGCGAGCCAGCGACACATGCCACCACGATGATCGGTGCCTCTTGGCGACGGCTTCACCCGACCCGGGTGATCCGGCCTCGTCAGGGGTGGCTGAACAGTTCGTCGACCGCGCGCCGGGCGTTGCGGAGATAGTCGTCGCGACCGGATTCCAGACCGTACGCGAGATCCTCCAAGGCGGTGCACCGTGCGTAGAACACGGCCCGTTCGCGGGTCTGCTCATCCAGACCCGGGCGCAGCGCGTCGAGCGTATGCACGCCGAGGTCGCGGGCCAGCCGGCCCAGATCGGTGGCGGGATCGGCGACGGCGCAGTCGGACCAGTCGATGATCCCGGTGATCGTCGCCCCCTCCACGAGGACGTGCTCGACTCCCAGGTCGTTGTGGGTGAAGACCAGCAGTTCGGCGGGCTCCGGCGGGTCGTCGGCGAGGAAGCCCGCGATCCGGCGGCGTACGCCGTCGGGTAGGTGCTCGGCCAGATCCCGGGTCTCGGCGAGCCAGGCGGCCGGGGGCGTGTCGTCCACCCCGGCCAGGTCGCCCAGGCGCTCGGTGGGCGCGGTCTGCAACTGGGCGAGGAAGGCGCCGAGCACCGCGGCATATCCGTCGCGGCCGGTATGCGTCAGCAGTGGGTGGCCAGGGATCCGGCGGTACACGAGCAACCCGTGTTCGGGCCGGATCAGCACCGGCTCGGGGACGGGCAGCTGGGCGTACTCGGGCACGACGGCGAGGATGGCCGCCTCCCGGCGCACGTCGTCGGCGGCGTCCGGGCCGGCGGCCACCCGGGCCACCAGGTCGTCGTTCACGGCGTACGCGTGATGGTCGAGCCCGCTGCCCAGCGGCGTGACGGATCGGACCGAAAGCTCGGTGGGCAGCAGAGCGCGCACGTCGTCCGGGTTCACGGTCCTGAGGGTAACGACGTCCGCCATGTCTGATCATCAAGACCACCAAAACGGGCATAGCGCACTATATGGTCGTTTCCTGGCGAGTCGGCTCCGGAGCCACTGTCCTCGCCACCGATGACCAGGAGGTCTTGTGCGTCACCCGATCCGATTTCTTGCCGTGGCCTTGCTGGCTGCAGTGGCCTGTCCTGCTCTCGCGATACCTGGCGCGGCCGCGCCCCGTGTGAAGAACCTGCCGTACCGGGATGCCGTCTTCGCCGCCACCCACAACAGTTACTCCGGCGGCATCGGCGGCGACCGGGGCGACCTGGCGACTCAGCTGGACAACGGGGTTCGTCAGCTCGAACTCGATCTGCACCTGGTCAACGGCCGGTTCGAGGTCGGGGACGACGGGCCGGGTGACGCGGTCTACCACGGCGGCGCCAACCCGAAGACCAACGCGCTGCCCGACTGGCTGCTCACCATCAAGAAGTGGTCGGCGAAGCACCCCGAGGCCGCGCCCATCACCCTCGTCCTGGCCGTGCACAGCAACCTGAACTCCGACCGAGGTGTCGCCAGCGTTCTCGTCGACGACCTGACGGAGAACATCGGCGACGACCGCCTCGCGGTGCTCACCCCGAACGCCACCGTCGACGGCCTCAGCGGCAAGATCATTCCGGTGTTGTCCGGTCGCCAGGACTCACGGCTGGCGTACCTGCGCGATCAAGGAACTGTGCCCGCGGTGGCGGTGAACTCCCACGGCCAGGTCGTCGAGGTGCACGACTCGGGCCACGGCACGTTGTGGTACTGGATCGGGCAATGGCAGGCCGACGACACCGTGCGGTGGCTCTCGCATGGCCGCTACGACACCGGCACCAATCCGGCCGTGGCGCTCACCGACGACGGCATGCTCGTCGAAGTGCATCAATCAGAACACGCCAAGCAGCTCTTCTACCGGCTGGGACAGATCGACAGCACAGGCGGTCTGCGCTGGCGGGTGCCGTCGACCTCCTATGGCGACGGTGAACGACCGTCGCTGCTGCTGACCGGCCCGAACACCGTCAACGAGATCCATCGGGCCGACACACGCGCGGTGGAGTACCTCACCCGGACCGGCCAGATCGGCCAGAAGGAGATCAGGTGGTCGGGCCTGACCCTCACCCATGACGACGGGCATCCCACCGACTGGGGATGCACGTCCGCGTCGCGGTGCATCGAGGTTCGGTCGGCCACCTTCACCTTCATGATGGAGAAGACCCTGCAGTACCGGACGAACGTGTTCGACTCCTCGGCCTGGCAGCGCGTGATCTACCCGCAGGTCATGGCGACCGAGGTGCAGTACGAGGACAGCAAGGATCGCGCGGCGTACCTGGTGCTCCTGTTGAACAGCACATTCGCCGCAGCGCCGGCGGATCGTGGGGTGGCACAGACCACCTGGATGAACGACGCCCGCGACTGGGGACGTCCGCTGCGCGAGTGGGGATTCGCCCAGGACAGCCAAGGTCTGCCAGTCCCGAACTTCCCGTCGACCGACTACCCGTACGCCGGCTGGTACAAGCGCTACCTGGAGCGGCGCCCGCACTACGTCTCCTGACGCTGCGACCGCCCCGCCCGCCCCGGAAGGTGCGGGCGGGGTCGGCAGGCGGCGGGCGGTTCCGATCCACAGAAAGCCCCGCTAAGATCCGCTGAAAGCGCTTTCCAAGCCGAGGCGCTGCCGAGACTCTTCAGGAGTGACATTGGGTCGCGACCGCACCCCGCCGTCCGTGGTACTCGTGGGTGCGCACGGGCACGGCCGGGGCCACCTCGAACATCTCGCCGCGCGTACGGCGGCCGGCCGGGTCCGGCTCGCGGGCGTGGCCGACGTACGCCCGCTCGACGAGCAGCAGCAGGCTCTCGCGGGCGACAGCCTCTTCGATACCGACGCCGCCCGGGTGATCGCCGAGGTGCGCCCGGCGATCGTGGTGATCTCGACGCCGATGCACACGCACTCCAACCTGGCCCGGTTGGCCTTCGAGGCCGGGGCGCACGTGTTGCTGGAGAAGCCGCCGACGCCGACGATGGCCGAGTTCGACGCCCTGCTCGCCGCGCAGCAGGCCGCCGGGGTGGCCTGTCAGATCGGCTTCCAGGCGTTCGGCTCCCGGGCGTACGCCGAACTGGCGAACCTGGTTGCGACAGGAGCGCTCGGCGAGATACGCCGGATCGGGCTCACCGGCGCGTGGACACGGGCCGCGTCCTACTACGCCCGAGCCGCCTGGGCCGGACGCCGGTCGCTGGACGGCGTACCGGTGATGGACGGCGCGCTGACCAATCCGTTCGCCCACGGGGTGGCGATGGCCGTGCGCCTCGACGGCTCAGGTGGGGCGGAGCCGGTCAGCCAGGTCGAGGTCGACACGTATCGGGCGTACCCCATCGAAGCCGATGACACGGCCAGTGTGCGGATCACGACCGCGCGCGGCACGACGGTCACCGCCGCGGTCACGCTGTGCGCCGAGACGGCCCGCGAGCCGATCGTCGAGGTCGTCGGCAGCGCCGGCAAAGCCGAGCTGTGGTACACCGAGGACCGGCTGCGGACGGCCGACGGCGAGTGCCGGTTCGACCGGGTGGACCTGCTGGACAACCTGCTCGACCATCTCGCCGACGGCGTGCCGCTGGTCGCGCCGCTGGCTGAGACGAGGTCGTTCATGCAGGTCGTCGAGGCGATCCGGGTCGGCCCGGCGGCCACCGAGATCGAGGCGCGGTTCCAGCGGCAAGACGGCGACCGGCGCATCGTGCCAGGGGTCGACGACGTGGTACGCCAAGCGGTCGCCGCCGGAGCGCTCTTCAGCGAGCTGCCGGTCGCCTGGGCCACCGGCAAACCGTTCCGCTGGACCGAAAGCGACCGTGAACGCTCGGCTGAAAGCGTCCGTGAACGCTCGACCGAAAACGACCGTGAACGCTCGACTGACAGCAACCACGTAAGCCAGGCCGGAGGCCGGATCGAAGGCCAGAGCGGGGTGAACGCCGATGAGTGAGCCGGTGCGGTTCGCGGTGATCGGGGTCGAGCACGGTCACGCCCTCGGCTTGACGTCCGGCCTGCTCGCGGCGGGCGCGCAGTGTGTCGGCTTCCACCATCGGCCGGACGAAAGCGACGGCGCGGTCGCCCGCAATTTCGCCGCGACGTTTCCGGATGTCCCCGCGGTCGACGACGCGCGGCGGCTGCTCGACGATCCCTCGATCGCCCTGATCGTGACCGCCGACGTGCCCGACCGGCGGGCCGCCGTCGCGGTCGCGGCGATGCACTCCGGCAAGGACGTGCTCGCGGCGAAGCCGGGCTGCGTGAGTTTGGCGGAGCTGGCCGCGATCCGGCAGGCGGTCGCCGACACCGGCCGGTTCTGGTCGGTCAGCTTCTCCGAACGCTTCCATGTCAAAGCCGTGGTACGCGCGTCGCAACTGGTCGCCGAGGGCCGGATCGGGCAGGTCGTGCAGACCGTCGGCCTGGGCCCGCACCGGCTGGACGCGCACACCCGGCCGGGCTGGTTCTTCGACCCGCGCCGGGGCGGTGGCATCCTGACCGACATCGCCGCCCACCAGGTCGACCAGTTCCTGCACTTCACCGGTTCGACGCAGGTCGAGATCGGGGCGAGCACGGTCGCCAACCACGCCAACCCGGACCGGCCGCGCTTCGCCGACTTCGGCGAGCTGCTGCTGCGTGGCGACCGTGGGCACGGGTACGCCCGCGTCGACTGGTACACCCCGGGCGGGCTGCCGGTGTGGGGCGACGGCCGGCTGACCGTCCTGGGCACCGGCGGCTATCTGGAGATCCGCAAGAACCTCGACCTCGGGGGTGCCCCTGGTGGCGACCACCTGTTCGCCGTAGACGGCGATCGCGTCGAGCGGATCGACTGCTCCGACGTCGACCTGCCGTTCTATCCCGACCTGCTACGGGATGTCGCCGAACGGACCGAGCGGGCGATGCCCCAGGCCCACGCCTTCCTCGCGACCGAGCTGGCGATCCAGGCCGACCTGCGGGCGACCCACGCCGGCACGCTGACCGGCTACCTCGCCTGACCTGACCACCTGAGCACCACAGCACCACAGCAAAATGGAGTGAAGATGCGCATCGAGTCGGTCCACAGCACCGAGTTGTTCGCCGGACCGGCGTCGGCGCCCCGGCAGATCGTCCGGGTCGCCCTGAGCGGCCTGACCCGCCCGGTACGCCTGGAGGTGCACGGCCCCACCATCACCACCCCCGAACCGGTGCCGATCACCGACACGGGAGAGACGACGGCCGAGGTGGGCGTACACGTGGCGGCGCCGGCGACCCCGGGTTCGGTGCACCAGGTGACGGTGAGCGCCGACGACGGCGAGCAGCGCCTGACCTTCGACGGGCAGGTCGTCGCGGCCGAGACCGGCTGGACGATGTGGATGGTGTCGCACTTCCATTACGACCCCGTGTGGTGGAACACCCAGGCCGGCTTCACCGAGGTCTGGCACAAGCTGCCCGACCTGCCGTGGGTGCCCAAGCTGCGCCCGCCGTTCGTGCGTACGGCGTTCGACCTGGTGCGTGCGCACGTCGACGCGGCACGGCACGATCCCGACTACAAGTTCGTGCTCGCCGAGGTCGACTACCTCAAGCCGTACTGGGACGTGTTCCCGGGCGAACGCGAGCAGCTGCGGCAGTTCCTGCGCGACGAACGCGTGGAACTCGTCGGCGGCACCTACAACGAGCCCAACACCAACCTGACCCATCCCGAGTCGACCATCCGCAACGCGGTCTACGGCATCGGCTACCAGAGTGACGTGCTCGGCGGCGAACCGCGTACCGCCTGGATGCTCGATGTCTTCGGGCACGACCCGGCGTTCCCCGGCCTGATGGCCGACGCGGGTCTGGACTCCAGCTCGTGGGCGCGCGGCCCGTTCCACATGGTCGGCGCGAAGCGGCACACCGGCGACATCACCCGCATGCAGTTCCCCAGCGAGTTCGAGTGGGTGTCGCCGGACGGGCGTGGGCTGCTGACGAGCTACATGGCCAACCACTATGTCGCCGGCTGGGACGTGGAGCGCAAGGAGACCCTCGAAGAGGCGATGGCCGAAGCCTACGCCCAGTTCAGCGAGCTGAAGGAGGTCGCGGCCACGCCCAACGTGATGCTGCCGGTCGGGCACGACCACAACGTCCCGTCGCGCTGGTGCACCGAGGTGCACCGGGAATGGGCGGCCCGCTACGTCTGGCCGCGCTTCCGCGTCGGCCTGCCCCGCGAGTTCTTCGGGGCGGTCCGGGCCGCCCTGTCCGGTGGCGACCCGAGCCTCGCACCGATGCCGCCGACGACCCCACAGCGGCTGCTGAGCCCGCAGACCCGGGACATGAACCCGGTCTACACCGGCAAGGACGTGTCCTACATCGACACCAAGCAGGCGCAACGGGCCGCCGAGATCGCGGTGCTCGACGCGGAGCGGCTCGCCACGCTGGGCTCGCTGCTCGGCGAGGCGTACCCGAGTGAGGCGCTGGACAAGGCTTGGCGGCTGCTCATGTACGGCGCCCACCACGACGCCGTCACCGGCACCGAGTCCGACCAGGTCTACCTCGACCTGCTCGCGGGCTGGCGAGAGGCGTACGAGCTCGGTGCGGGGGCGCGCGACGCGGCGATCCTCGGGCTCGCGGGCCACGCCGACACCACCGGCCCAGGTCGGCCGATCCTCGCGGTCAACTCGCTCTCGTGGGCTCGCGATGGCATCACGACGGTACGCGTGAAGCAGACCGAGCCGGGGCCGGCCGGTGTCGAGCTGCGCGACGACACGGGAGCGGTGGTGCCGGCGCTGGCTGAGGGAGTGCTGCGGCACCCCGACGGCAGCCTGGCCGAGCTGACCCTCACCTTCCTGGCCACCGGGGTGCCGTCACTCGGGTTCCGGGTCTACCACCTGGTCCCGGCCGACGCGCTGCCCGGCGGCTGGACGGAGCGGCCGGCAGAGACCGCAGCGGAGAACGAGGCGTTCCGGATCGAAGCCGACCCTGCCCGGGGCGGTGCGCTGCGCCGGATCGTCGATCGGCGTACCGGGCGGGACCTGATTCGCCCGGACGGCCTCGGCGGCGAGCTGTATCTACAAGAGGAATACGACAAGCACCCGGTGTGGGGCGAAGGCCCCTGGCACCTGCTGCCGAAGGGCCCCGGTATCGGCGCGGGCACTCGACCGGCGACCGTGTCGGTGCAGCAGTCGCCGATCGGGCAGCGGATCGTGGCCACGTTCGACCTGGCCGGGCTGCGGATCACCCAGGAGGCGACGGTGTGGACCGGTGTCGACCGGGTCGACTTCCGTACGCACGCCGACGGCTCGATCGGCTCCGATCACCTGCTGCGTGCCCGTTTCGAGCTGGACGTTCCGGGTGCGCTGCCGGTGAGCGAGGTCGGCTTCGCCGCGATCGGGCGCTCGTTCGGCTTCCCGAACTCCGACGCGGCCGAGCATCTCTACACACTGGACAATCCCGCCCACACCTGGGCCGGACTGTCGGCGACTGCCCGGATCGCCCTGCGGCACGAGGACGGAAGCGTTGCCGCGCACGCGATCGGCGTCGCCGAGGTGATCGCCGATCCGGGTCAGGACGGGGTACGCGCGCTGCTGGATCGGCTCGTCGCATGCGGGGTGACCGCCACGCTGACGCCGCCTGGCGGGCCCCGTTATGGTGCGCTCGACGGCGACTCGAACCTGCCCGACATCCGCATCGTGCTCAGCGCCGAGTACGCCGCCCGGGTGCTGGAACCGGCGTACCGGGCGGCGCTGGACCGGACGGGCCGCGTGTTCGTGCCCGCCTTGCGCAGTCGCCGGGACACCTGGGTGCCCGGCGCCGACCTGCGGGGCGTACGCGATCTGCCCCTGCTGGTGCTCGGCGGCGTCGACTCGGTGACCGCCGACCTCGACGACGCGACCGTCGAGGTGACCGTCCCGGCCGGGCTGCCCAGCACGGGCGAACCCGTCGACGACTACTCGGTGGCCGTCGTCAACCGGGGCACACCCGGCTTCGTGGCGGAGAGCGACGGCTCGTTCTACCTGTCGCTGATGCGCTCGTGCAGTTCGTGGCCCAGCGGCGTGTGGATCGACGGGCCGGCCCGGCACACCCCGGACGGCTCGGGTTTCCAGCTCCAGCACTGGACGCACACCTTCGAATACAGCCTGGTGGCCGGGGCAGGGGACTGGCGGCAGGCCGGCTTCGTCGCCGCCGGGCAGGAGGTCAACCATCGGGTGGTCGCCCGGGACGTCCCGGCCGGACCGGGCCCGCTGCCGACGACGGCCAGCCTCGGCTCGGTCGAGCCGCCGCAGGTCGTGCTCACCGCGCTCAAGCCGGCGGGCAACCCGATGGCGGCCGGCCGATCCGGCGACCTCGACCCGGCGGCCGGGGTCACCGTGCGGCTCTACGAATCGACCGGCCGGCCCGCGACCGCGCGCGTACGCCTGCATGGCGGGCTGCGCGACGCCACGGTCGCCACGGTGCTCGAAGACACCGGCCACAGTGGCTCGACAGTGGAATCCGATGGCGACGGTGTGACCCTCCCGATCGGACCGGCGCAGATCGTCACCCTTGGCCTGCAAGCGAATCCCCGTACGTCGGCGTCGACTCGGCAGGCCGAGCCAGCGCAGCCGGTGTTCACTCGATACTGGCTGCACAACAAGGGACCGGCTCCCGCCGGGTATCTGCCGGTTGCAGTGCATGTGCATCCGTCGGTGCTGACCCTGGCCGGGCCGGACACCGAGGACGTCGTCCGGGTCACCGTGGCGACGACGGCGAGCCCGGCCTCCGGTCTGGTGGAACTGGCGGTGCCGGACGGGGTGACGGCGACCCCGGCCGGGCCGCTGAAATACGACCTGGCTCCGGGCGAGCACGCCGAGTTCGAGATCCGGCTGCGGGCGTACGCCGACGGCACCCGGTTCGTCGCCGCCCGCCTCCGGGACGACCTCGGCCAGCTCCTCGAAGACGTCGTCGCGGTCACCGTCGGAGCCCCGCCGATCGACGACCCGCTTCAGGTGGAGGTGACCTCCGGCGCGTTGGAGCTGGCACCCGGCGGCGAAGGCCGACTGACCGTCCGGCTCGCCAACTCCGCAGCGAGCGAGATCCGTGGCGAGGCGCTGCTGCTCAGCCCGTTCGGGACGTGGGACGCGCTGCCGGGCGATCTCGCGGCCGGGCCGTGGGCACAGGGCTTCGCCGTTCCGGCCGGGGCGACCGAGGAGTTGGCGTACGCCGTCCGCGCGCCCGGCGACGCCCGGCCCGGTGCGCAGTGGTGGGCGGCGGTCAAGGTGGGCGCGTTCGGCCGGGTCTTCTACACCGCGACGGTCCCCGTCACCGTGGTCGATCCGGGGCGGGCGTGAGCCCCAGCGTCCCGCGTTCTCCGGAATAACACGAGGTAGGGTGGCCCCCCATGATCGACACCCCGTTTGTCACCCAGGTACACGCCGGCCTGATCGAGCAGGTCCGGTCGATCGCAGCGGAGGCCCGCGCCGGCGGCTGGACTGGGCTGCAGCACCGTCGGCTCGCCGAGCGGCTCAAGGTGCTGGTCGCGGCCTGGCGGCTCGGTCTGGACACCGGGCTGACGGCCGAGCAGCTGTTCGGGCACGCCGTCACGCTGACGGCTGCCCTGCGCCGGCTCCAAGGGCCGAGTGGGCTGTTCACCGGCGGTGACAATGTGGACTCGCCACCCGACTCGGCGTTCAGCGTCAACGACCTGGCCGACATCGCGTTGATGCTGCGGCTGGACGGCACTCCGCTCGCTGCGGCGGCCCCCGAGGCGGAGCGCGAGGTGGCGGGCGAGCTGGAGGCGATGCTGACCGTGATCACCCCGGCGCTGCTCACCGGGGGCGTGCACACGCCGAACCATCGCTGGGAGTTGTCGGCGGCCCTGGCCCGGCTGCACCGGCTGTGGCCGCTGACCGCCCTCGCCGCCCGGGTGGAACAGTGGCTGGCCGAAGGCGTCGACCTCGACGACTCCGGTCTGTACAGCGAGCGCAGCGCCAACTACGCCGCCCACGTGTCGAATCCGTCGCTGCTGGTCATCGGCGAAGTGTTCGGCCGTACCGAGCTTCTCGACGCAGTCGAGCGCAACCTCGACGCGACCCTGGACCTCCTGCTGCCGGACGGTTCGGTCGAGACGATCCTGTCGCGGCGGCAGGACCAACGCTTCCCGATGCGGCTTTCGGCGTACCTGTTGCCGTTGCGCGAGATCGCGCGGATCCGCAAGCGGCCCGATCTGGCGTGGGCCGCGCAGCTGGCCCTGACCCAGGGCCTGCCGTCGCCCGGTGACGCGGCGACCCTGCTGGTGCTGAACCCCGACATCGCGCTGGAGCTGCCGCCGGCCGAAGCGCCGGCTCGGCGACGCCGGGGAGTGTTCCCGGCGGCCGGGCTGGTCGTCGACCACCGCCCGGCGGTCACGAGCGTGGTCTTCGGCGGCTCGGACCACCCGAGGCAACAGCGGATCCGATCCGGGCTGGCCAACTCGCCGACCTTCCTGCGCCTGTACGCCGGAGCCGCCGTGCTGGACAGCGTGCGGCTGTCGCGGACGTTCTTCGGCCTCGGGCCGTTCCGTGCCGACGGCCTGACGCTCGACGGCGACACGGTGACGCTGGCGGAGACGGTGAGCGCGGCCTACTACCAGCCGCTGGATCCGGCCGACCGCGACCCGCGCGGCGAGTACGCGCTGGTGGACGACGGGCGGTTCAGCGCGGCCATGGACTTCGGCCGCCGAGTACGCGACGAAGTGGGCCTGGACAGCGTCGTGAAAATCGAGCTGGCCGAGGACGGCGTAGAGCTGACGCTCGATCTGTCCGGCGCGGTCGTGGACTGGGCGCTGGAGTTCGCGTTCCGGCCCGGCGGATCGATGACCGGCGTGCGGGCGCTGCGCGAGAACGTGTGGCAGCTCGATGCCTCGGCCGGTACGCGGGCCGAATACCGGGTCGGCGACGATGTGATATCAATCGATTTGAGCGAGGCGTCGGACGGCGCCGGGGAGGTCGTGGCGGCGGCTCACGCGGCTCCGTCCTACGAGCCCGGCGAAGAGTATCGATTCCTGGGCGGAACGGACGCGGCGGCGGGGGAGCTGCTCTACGTTTCCGGCCGGGTTCCGGCGTGTGTCCGGCTGAAAATCTGCGTCGCTAACAGGTCACAGTTGCCGCAGATTTAGCTCGGAGCTATCTCAAAATTCCCAGGTCAGGCGCGCTCTTAGCACGGGCTGGTGCGCTCATATGTCAGGAGAAAGTAAAGAGAGTATGTCCTGACTATTGACCTGGAAAGCGCTTGCCGATTAGCGTCCCTCGCCATCAAGGCGATTACTTTCGAGGAGACCGCATGACGACTTCCCAGGCTGCCCCGAGCCGGCTTACCCGCCGGGGCTTTCTCTCGGTGGGTGCCGCGGCAGCCCTGAGCCTGACGGCGCTCAGCGCCTGTAGCTCCGACGACGGCGACGGTTCGGGCGCCAAGAAGATCACCTTCTGGCTGTCCACCTCGGCGCAGCTCGACGGCTACACCAACCTGGCCAAGGAGTTCGAGGCCAAGGAGGGCGTCACGGTCGAGATCGTGAACGTCCCCTACGACGGCTACCAGGACAAGCTGCGGCAGTCCGCGCAGGCCAACTCCCTGCCGGACGTCGCCAGCGTCCCGTCGCTGGACCCGATCTGGATCAACCAGCTCCAGGACCTGAGCGCGACGGCGAACAACGAGGCGAACAAGATCCGCAAGGACATCCTCACGGTGCAGGACGGCAAGACCCTCTGCATCCCGTCGGACATCACCGCGGCCGGTCTGTTCATCAACAAGACCCTGTTCGCCAAGGCCGGGGTCGAGTTCCCCACCGACCCGAACAAGACCTGGACCTGGGACGAGTTCCTCGCCGCGACGGCGAAGGTCCGTGACGCGGCGAAGGCCAAGTACTCCCTGGTCTACGACAACTCGCCGGCCCGCATCCGGGCGTTCATCTACAACAACGGCGGCAAGGGTTTCCAGCTCGGCTCCGACGGCAAGTACGCCACCCCGGACGACGCCACCATCCAGGCGCTGACCAAGTTCGCCGCGCTCAACGACGACAAGGTCATGCCGAAGTCGGTGTGGACCTCCGGCGCCGACCCGAACGCGCTGTTCAAGAGCGGCCAGGTCGTCGCGTACTTCTCCGGGGTCTGGCAGGTCGCCGACTTCGCCGAGGGCATCACCAACTTCGAGTGGGCCAGCGCCCCGACGCCGGGCCCGGTGCACGCCACCGACATCAACCTCGGCGGCAAGGTCGTCGCGTTCACCAACGGCGACCGGGCTTCGGCGGCCAAGAAGTGGGTCGACTTCATGTTCCAGCGGGACAACTACGCCAAGCTGGCGCAGTCCAACGGCTACCTGTCCGTCGAGGCCGGCCTGGACCTGAAGTACCCGTTCACCAAGCAGTCGGCCCTCGACGCGTTCGCGCTCTACAACAAGGAGATCGAACTGGCCGACCCGATCTCGTCCTCGGGCCAGGCGGCCGGCACGACGCTCGTCCTGAAGGGCAAGGCGATCCAGACCGATCCCACCAAGACGGAGATGGCCAAGTTCATCAACGGCCAGCAGGACGTCCAGAAGACCGTCACGAACATCGTGAACGGGCTCAACGAGCAGGTCGGCTGACGCCACACCGCGACGCCCGCCGGCATCGGCCGATGCCGGCGGGCCCCGCCCGTCGGAAAGGGACAGGATTCATGGTGGACAGCATTCGCCCGACGGCGTCGGAGCCGAGTCCCGAGGTGCGCCGGGGGCCGGAGCCGGTGCGGCCCCGGCAGCGGAACGGGCGCCGCAAGCGGTACACCGGAGCGCCGCTGGTGCTCATCTCGATCAACCTGCTCCTGTTCGTCACGTTCTTCGTCTGGCCCGCGATCACCGGCCTGATGTACTCGTTCACCAGCTACACCGGCGTCGGCCCGGCTCCCTGGGTGGGGCTGGACAACTACCAGCGGCTGCTGCAGGACGACGCCTTCTACGCCGCGCTGATTCGCACCCTCGTCTACACCGCCGGCGTCGTGCCGCTGACGATCGTGCTGTCGCT
This sequence comes from Hamadaea flava, assembly GCF_024172085.1. NCBI lineage: Bacteria > Bacillati > Actinomycetota > Actinomycetes > Micromonosporales > Micromonosporaceae > Hamadaea > Hamadaea flava. The sequence goes on from NZ_JAMZDZ010000001.1 coordinate 8,582,786, forward strand.
GGGCACCGCGGTGCTGCTCACCAGCCCGTACGCCAAAGGTAAGACGATCGCCCGGATCGTGTTCTTCCTGCCCTGGCTCATCTCGCCGATCATCGCGGGCGTCATCTGGCGCTGGCTGTTCGGCGAGAACTTCGGCCTGGTGAACTACCTGATCACCTCGCTGGGCGGCAAAGAGGTGGCCTGGCAGTCCAACGGGAATCTGTCGCTGATCGTCGTCATCATCGCCGCGGCGTGGGGCGGCACCGCGTTCAACATGCTGCTGTTCGTGGCGGCGCTGAAGAACGTGCCGACGGCGTACTACGAGGCGGCGTCGCTCGACGGAGCCGGCTCGTGGGCGAAGTTCCGCCGGATCACGTTGCCCGCCATCGCGCCGACGACGTTCATCGTGGTGCTGCTGAGCATCCTGCACTCCATGAAGGAGTACGCGCTGATCAAGGCGATCAACGACGGCGGGCCGGGCAGCACCAACAACCTGCTCGTCCAGTACATCTACACGAAGGGCTTCGAGCGCGCCCAGATCGGCTACGCCAGCGCCGCCTCCTTCGTCCTGATGCTGATCCTCATGATCGTCGCGATCATCCAGCTGGTGATGAACCGCCGGAAGGAGTCCTGATGGCTGCGCGAGCCAAGCGTCCGGCCGCGCCGGGCGAACTGACCAAGAAGTTCTGGGCGACCGCCGTCATGTGGCTGCTGGTCGCCGTGTACGGCGTACCGGTGTTGTGGTTCCTGCTCAGCTCGTTCAAGCCGGCGGGGGAGCTGTTCTCGTATCCGCTGACGCTGTTCTCCAAGCACCCGACGATCAAGGGCTACACCCAGGCCTGGACCAGCTTCGACTTCGCCCAGTACTTCCTCAACACGCTGATCGTGGCGGTCGCGGCCACCGCCCTGACCATCGTGGCCAGTGCGATGTGCGGCTACGCGCTGGCCAAGTACAACAACTGGTGGATCAGAGCCTTCACGGTCTGCATCCTGGCCACCACCATGCTGCCCGGCGAGGTCATCCTGTCACCGCTGTTCCTCGTCGTCCGCGACCTGGGCATGTACAACAGCATCGCGGCGGTCGTGGTGCCGTCGGTCATCACGGCGACCGGCACGTTCATGTTCCGGCAGTTCTTCCTCAGCGTCCCCAACGACCTGCTGGAGGCGGCCCGCATCGACGGCTCGGGCGAACTGTCGACGTTCCTGCGGATCATGCTGCCGCTGTCCCGGCCGATCATCATGACCCTGGCGGTGTTCTCGTTCCAGTGGCGGTGGAACGACTACATCTGGCCACTCATCGTGCTCAACGACCCGAACAAGTTCACCCTCCAGATCGGAGTGGCGAGCATCGTCGGCGCGGAGAACGTCAACTGGTCGGTCCTACTGGGAGCGTCCGTGCTCTCGATGGTCCCGCTCGTGGTGATCTACCTGGTGTTCCAGAAGTACGTCATGAACGCCGACATCAACGCAGGTCTCAAGGACTGATTCCGCGCTGGGCGTCGCCCGGGCCGCGCGGGGCTTTGTTCGGACAAAGTTATTGTGAGAATGTCAGGACAAATCTTGACGGCAGGGTCGGCCCGCCGGAAAGATGTTGTTCGGAACCGAGGTCCGCTGGGCGTCGGCCGGGAAGGGAAATGCGCATGCGTATCGGGGTAGCCGGGGTCGGGCGGATCGGCGCTTTCCACGCCGAGACCCTGCGGAATCTGGCCGGCGTCGACGAACTGGTGCTGGCCGACGCGTACTCCGGCCGGGCCAAGGAAGTGGCCACATCGCTCGGCGCCGACTGGACCGAGACCGTCGACGAACTGCTCGCCGCCAACCTGGACGGTCTGGTCGTCGCGGTGGCCACCGACGCACACGCCGACCTGATCCTGCGCGGCGTCGACCGCGACATCCCGGTGTTCTGCGAGAAGCCGGTCGCCCCCGACGCCACAGGCACGCTGGCCGTCGTCGACCGGGTGGCCCGCTCGTCGGTGCCGGTGCAGATCGGCTTCCAGCGCCGCTTCGACGCCGGCTACACCGCCGCTCGGGAGGCAGTCGCCGCCGGCCGGCTCGGCTGGGTGCACACACTGCGCGGCGGCACACTGGACGCCGCTCCGCCGCCGGCCGCGTACATCCCGGTGTCCGGTGGCATCTTCCGCGATTGCAGCGTCCACGACTTCGACATCGTCCGGTGGGTCACCGGGCGCGAGGTGGTCGAGGTGTACGCCGCCGGCGCGAACCGGGGCGAGGACTTCTTCCGCGAGGCCGACGACGTCGACACCGCCGTAGCCGTCCTGACCTTCGACGACGGCGCCTTCGCCACCATCTCGGCCACCCGCTACAACGCCGCCGGTTACGACGTACGCCTCGACGTGCTCGGCTCGCAGGACAGCATCAGCGTCGGGCTCGACGACCGGCTGCCGCTGCGCTCGGCCGAACCAGGTGTCGGCTTCCCAACCGGTACGCCGTATCCGGGGTTCATGGAGCGGTTCGAGGCGGCGTACCGGCGGGAGCTGAGCGCGTTCGCCGACATCGTCGCGGGCCGCGCGGAGGTCACCTGCTCCGTGCACGACGCCCTGGCGGCGTTCCGCATCGCCGAAGCGTGTGACCGGTCCCGCCGTGAGCACCGTCCAGTTCGGATCGAGGGAGGCAACTGATGACCATCGCGGACCGGATCGCCGGTGCGCCCATCTCCTGGGGCGTGTGCGAGGTGCCCGGCTGGGGCCACCAGATGGCACCCGACCGGGTGCTCACCGAGATGCGCGACGTGGGACTCGCGGCGACCGAGTTCGGGCCGGAGGGATTCCTCCCTGACGCGCCCGCCGACAAGGCCGACCTGCTGCGGCAATACGGACTGCGGGCAGTCGGCGGATTCGTGCCGGTCGTGCTGCACGACCCGGCGGTGGACGTGCTCGCCACGGTCGCCCCGGCGCTGACCGCCTTCACCGCTGCCGCCGCGTCCACTCTCGTGCTCGCGGCCGACTCCGGCGCCACCGGCTACGACGAGCGGGTGGAGCTGGACGAGGACGCCTGGCGGACGCTGCTGGACAACCTGGACCGCATCGCCGAGGCCGCGGCCGACCGAGGCATCACCGCGACGCTGCACCCGCACGTGGGCACGATCGTCGAACGCCGGGCCGACGTCGACCGGGTCCTCGACGGCAGCCGCATTCCCCTCTGCCTCGACACCGGCCACCTGCTCATCGGCGGGACCGATCCGGTCGCCCTCGCCGCCGCCGCACCGGAACGGATCGCCCACACCCATCTCAAGGACGTCGACGACGCCCTGGCCGCCCGCGTACGCGCGGGCGAGCTGACCTACACCGACGCCGTCCGGGCCGGAATGTACCGGCCGCTGGGCCAGGGCGACATCGACATCGCCGCGATCGTGCGCGGACTGGAGTCCGCCGGATACACCGGCTGGTACGTCATGGAGCAGGACGCGATCCTGACCGCCGAGCCGCCGGCCGACGGCGGTCCGGTCGCCGACGTCCGGGCCAGCCTGGCCTTCCTCGGCGGAGCGGCCTGATGAGCCCACCGGCCGCGACGCCGCCCGAGGTGCGCGGACCGACCGAGCGGCCGTTCGAGGTCGTGACGATGGGCCGCATCGGGGTGGATGTCTATCCACTCCAGATCGGCGTGTCCTTGCGAAAGGTGACCAGCTTCGGCAAGTACCTCGGCGGCAGTTCCACCAACGTCGCGGTCGCGGCGGCCCGCCACGGACGGCGTACCGCGGTGATCACCCGGACCGGCGCCGACCCGTTCGGCGAGTTCCTGCACGACGCGCTGGCCGGTTTCGGGGTGGACGATCGGTACGTGACTGCGGTTCCCGGTCTGCCGACGCCGGTCACGTTCTGCGAGATCTTCCCGCCCGACGACTTCCCGCTGTACTTCTACCGGGAGCCGAAGGCGCCCGACCTGGAGATCGACGAGGACGAACTCGACCTCGACGCGATCCGGGCGGCCGACCTGTTCTGGGTCACCACCACCGGGCTCAGCCAGGAGCCGAGCCGCTCGGCCACGCTCGCCGCGCTGAGGGCCCGGGGCAAGTCCGGGCTGACCGTGCTCGACCTGGACTACCGGCCGATGTTCTGGTCCTCCCCGGACGAGGCCCGGCACTGGATTCAGCAAGCCCTGCCACACGTGACGGTCGCGGTCGGCAACCTCGAGGAGTGCGAGGTCGCGACCGGCGTACGCGATCCGAAAGCGGCGGCGCGGGCCTTGCACGGCTTCGGCGTCGACCTCGCCGTCGTCAAGCAGGGGCCGGCCGGCGTACTGGGGTCCGACGGGAAGACCGAGGTGTCGGTGCCGCCGGTGCCGATCGAGGTCGTCAACGGGCTCGGTGCGGGCGACGGCTTCGGCGGCGCGCTGTGCCACGGACTGCTCGCCGGCTGGCCGCTGGAGCGGGTCCTGCGATTCGCCAACGCGGCCGGCGCCATCGTCGCCTCCCGTCTGGCCTGTTCCGACGCCATGCCCACGACCGACGAGGTCGAAGCCCTGCTGGGAGAGGCCACCGATGCTTGACGAGCAGTTCCGGGCCATCGTGGACGCCCGAATGCGGCAGCCCGGGGCCGTCGCCGAGCGCGCCGCGGCCCGGGTCCGCCCGGCGTCGATGTTCAACGAGCGCGGACGGCTCATGATCATCGCGGCCGATCATCCCGCCCGGGGCGCGCTGCGCGCCGGCGACCGCCCGACCGCCATGGGCAACCGGGTCGACCTGCTGGACCGCATCGCGCTCGCGCTGTCGCGTCCCGGCGTCAACGGCGTCCTCGGCACCGCCGACATCATCGAGGATCTGCTGCTGATGGGTGCGCTGGACGGCAAGGTCGTGATCGGTTCGATGAACCGGGGCGGGCTGGCCGGCACGGTCTTCGAGATCGACGACCGGTTCACCGGCTACACCGCCGAGGTCATCGCCGCCATGGGGTACGAGGGCGGCAAGATGCTGATGCGCATCGATCCCGGCGATCCGGGCACGGTGGCCACGATGCAGGCGTGCTCGCAGGCCGTCACCGGGCTGGCCGAGCAGCGGCTGATGGCCATGATCGAGCCGTTCATCTCGCATCGGGTCGACGGCCGCGTCCGCAACGAGCTGACCGCCGACGCGATGGTGCGTGCGGTCAGCGTCGCGGCCGGCATCGGCGCGACTTCGGCGTACTCGTGGCTGAAGATCCCGGTGGTCGACGAGATGGAGCGCGTCGTGGCGGCCAGCACGCTGCCCGCGTTGATCCTCGGCGGCGAGGTGTCGGCCGACCAGGACGCCACCTTCGACAGCTGGCGCAAGGCGCTGGCCCTGCCGACCGTCTGCGGTCTGGTCGTGGGCCGGGCGTTGCTCTACCCGCCGGACGACGACGTCGCGGCGGCCGTCGACACCGCCGTGAGCCTGTGAGGGAGGCGAGATGAACGATCAGTACATCCCCGACGGGACCGGGGCCGAAGAGCCGTACCGGCTCGTGATCACGCCGGAACGGGCCGGGTGGGCGTACAGCGGACTGCGGGTGCTCGACCTCGCGCCGCGGCAGACCCACCAGTTCGCGACCGGTGATGAGGAGATGCTGGTCCTGCCCCTGTCGGGCGGCTGCGTCGTGCGGGCCGACGGCCAGGAGTATTCGGTCGACGGGCGGGCGAGCGTGTTCTCCCGCGTGACCGACTTCGTCTACCTCCCGTGCCGGACGGTCGCCGAGGTGACCTCGCTCGACGGCGGCCGGTACGCCCTGCCCAGCGCGCGGACCACCCGGCGGCTCGAGGTGCGCTACGGCGCGGCCGAGGACGTGCCGGTGGAACTGCGCGGCGCGGGCTCGGCCAGCCGTCAGGTGAACAACTTCTGCACTCCGGGGAGCTTCCCGACCGACAAGCTGATCGCGGTCGAGGTGCTCACGCCGGGCGGCAACTGGTCGTCGTATCCGCCGCACAAGCACGACGAGCACGGCGACGACGAACGGGAGCTGGAAGAGATCTACTACTTCGAAGTGGACCGGGAAGGACCCGGCTACCAGCGGGTCTACTCGTCCGGGCCGGACAAGCAGATCGATGTGCTGGCTGAGGTGCACAGCGGCGACGCGGTGGTGATCCCGTTCGGCTACCACGGGCCGTCGATGGCGGCCCCCGGCTACGACCTGTACTACCTCAACGTGATGGCCGGCCCGGCCGCCGACCGCGAGTGGCTGTTCCGGGACGATCCCGAGCACGCCTGGATCCGAGACACCTGGGCGGCCGAGCCGGTCGACCCGCGACTGCCGCTGACCGGCGCAGGGAGGAAGCAATGAGTGCGGCGAGCGAGGCGAGCACGGCGACCCGGCGGCTCACCGTCGCCCAGGCGCTGGTGCGGTTCCTGGCCAACCAGTACACCGAACGTGACGGGCGGCGGCAGCGGCTGATCGCGGGCTGCTTCGGCATCTTCGGCCACGGCAACGTCGCCGGCGTCGGCCAGGCGCTGCTGGAGGCCGGCGACGACCTGCGGTACTACCAGGCCCGCAACGAGCAGGCGATGGTGCACACCGCGGTCGGGTACGCCCGGATGACCAACCGGCTGTCGACGTTCGCCTGCACCACCTCGATCGGCCCTGGCGCGACCAACATGGTCACCGGGGCGGCGCTGGCCACCATCAACCGGATTCCAGTGCTGCTGCTGCCCGGCGACATCTTCGCCACGCGGGCGGCCAACCCGCTGCTGCAGGAGCTGGAGGACGGACGCAGCTTCGACGTGTCGGTCAACGACTGCTTCAAGCCGGTGTCGGCGTACTGGGATCGGATCAACCGGCCCGAGCAGCTGATCTCCTCGGCGCTGGCGGCGATGCGGGTGCTGACCGATCCGGCGCAGACCGGTGCGGTGACGCTGGCCCTGCCGCAGGACGTGCAGGCCGAGGCGTACGACTTCCCCGAGGACTTCTTCGCCGAACGGGTGTGGCGGGTACGCCGCCCGGCGCCGGACGCCGAAACCCTCGCCGAAGCAGTCGAGTTGCTGCGTACGGCGAGCCGGCCGCTCATCGTCGCCGGAGGCGGCGTGATCTACTCCGAAGCCACCGAGGCGCTGCGGGAACTGGCCGAGGCGACCGGGATTCCGGTGGCCGAGACGCAGGCAGGCAAGGGTTCGCTGGCCTACGACCACCTCGCCGCGCTGGGCGCGGTCGGCGCGACCGGCACCCACGCCGCGAACGAGATCGCCCGCGACGCCGACGTGGTGCTCGGCGTCGGCACCCGGTGGAGCGACTTCACCACCGCTTCGCGCAGCCTGTTCGCGAACCCCGGAGTGCGGTTCGTCAACCTCAACGTGGCCGGGCTCGACGCGTACAAGCACGCCGGGCTGGCGCTGGTCGGCGACGCCCGGGAAGGGCTGACCGCGCTGCGGGGACAGCTCGAAGGCTGGTCGGTCGCGCCGGCGTACCGGGACGAGGTGCGCTCGCTGGCCGCCGCGTGGGACGACACGGTCAGCGCGGCGTATGCGGCGAACCACGCCCCGCTGCCCGCGCAGTCGGAGATCCTCGGCGTGGTGAACGAGGTCAGCGGCCCCCGCGACGTAGTCGTCTGCGCCGCCGGGAGCATGCCCGGCGACCTGCACAAACTGTGGCGTACGCGGGATCCCAAGGGGTACCACGTCGAGTACGGCTACTCGTGCATGGGCTATGAGATCGCCGGCGGCATCGGCGTCAAGATGGCCGACCCGAGCCGCGAGGTCTTCGTCATGGTCGGCGACGGCTCCTATCTCATGATGGCGCAGGAACTGGTCACCGCCGTCGCCGAGGGCGTGAAGCTCGTCGTCGTCCTCGTCCAGAACCACGGCTTCGCCTCGATCGGCGCGCTGTCGGAATCCCTTGGCTCGCAACGCTTCGGCACCCGCTACCGCTACCGCGACGGGCGTACCGGTCAGCTGGACGGCGACGTCCTGCCGGTCGACCTGGCGGCGAATGCGGCCAGCCTGGGCGCCGACGTGCTGCGCGCCTCCGGGACGGCGGAGTTCCGGCGGTGCCTCCAGCAGGCGATCGCCTCTCTGCGTACCACCGTGGTCCACGTGGAGACCGACCCGCTGGCGCCCGCACCCGACTCGCGGGCCTGGTGGGACGTGCCGGTGGCGCAGGTCGCCGAGCTGGAGTCGACCCGTGCGGCCCGCGCCGATTACGAGACCCACAAGCGCGATCAGCGCACGTACCTGTGAGGACAGTCATGCGAACCATCGAGCACTGGATCAACGGCGCGGAGACCGCCGGAACCTCGACGCGCACCGCGCCGGTGTGGAACCCGGCGACCGGCCGGCAGCAGGCAGAGGTCCGACTCGCCGAGAAGGCCGACGTGGACGCCGCCGTCCAGGCGGCTGCCGCGGCCTTCGAGACCTGGCAGGACGTCTCGGTGGTACGCCGGGCGCGGGTGATGTTCGCGTTCCGTGAGCTGGTCAGCCGGCACGCCGACGAGCTGGCCCGGCTGGTCGCCGACGAGCACGGCAAGGTCGTCTCCGACGCGATGGGCGAGGTGATCCGGGGCCTGGAGGTCGTCGAGTACGCCTGCGGCATCCCGCAGCTGAGCAAGGGCGAATACTCCGACCAGGTGTCCGGGGGAGTGGACTCCTACTCGTTTCGGCAGCCGCTGGGCGTCGTCGCGGGCATCACGCCGTTCAACTTCCCGGTGATGGTTCCGATGTGGATGCATCCGATCGCGATCGCCACCGGCAACACGTTCGTGCTCAAGCCGAGCGAGCGCGACCCGTCGGCGGCCAACCTCATCGCCCGCCTGTACGCCGAGGCGGGGCTGCCCGACGGCGTCTTCAACGTCGTGCACGGCGACAAGACGGCCGTCGACGCGCTGCTCGACCATCCGCAGGTGGCCGCGGTCTCGTTCGTCGGGTCGACGCCGATCGCGCGGCAGGTCCACGAACGGGCGAGCCTGTCCGGCAAGCGCGTACAGGCGCTGGGCGGGGCCAAGAACCACGCGGTCGTGCTGCCGGACGCCGACCTCGACTTCGCCGCCGACCAGCTGATCGCGGCGGGCTTCGGCTCGGCCGGGCAGCGCTGCATGGCGATCTCCGCCGTCGTGGCGGTCGGCGCGGCCGGCGACCCGCTGGTGTCGAAGCTGCGCGAGCGGGCCGCCCGCATCGTCGTCGGACCGGGGCGCGACGAGACCTCCGAGATGGGCCCGGTCGTCACGGCCGAGGCGCGGCAGCGCATCCTGCGCGCGGTCGAGTCCGGTGTGGACGCCGGGGCGACGCTCGTGGCCGACGGCCGGGGCGTACGCGTCGAGGGGCACGATGACGGCTTCTTCGTCGGCCCGTGCCTGTTCGACGACGTGGACGTCGAGATGGACGTCTACCGGGACGAGATCTTCGGGCCGGTGCTCGTCGTGCTGCGTGTGGACAGCCTCGACGCGGCGATCGAGCTGATCAACGCCAACGCGTACGGCAACGGGACCGCGGTGTTCACCGGCAGCGGCGAAGCCGCCCGGACCTTCCAGCGGCGCGTACGCGTCGGGATGATCGGGGTCAACGTGCCGATCCCCGTGCCGATGGCGTTCCACTCGTTCGGCGGGTGGAAGGATTCGCTGTTCGGCGACCGGCACATCCACGGACCGGAGGGGGTCGGCTTCTACACCCGGGCGAAGGTGGTCACCAGCCGGTGGCCGCACGTGGCCGAGGCGTCCAACGCCCACCTCAACTTCCCGACTGCCCAATGAAACCCATTTGTCATGTTGTCCGGCCATACTAATGATGTGAGTACTGTGACCACCATTGCCACCGCGCACGGCCCTGCCGCGACCGACTCGCTGGCCGACCTCGTCGTCCTCGACAAGGCCAGCCCGGTGCCGCTCTACTTCCAGGTGGCACAGCAGCTGGAGGCGGCCGTCGAAGGCGGCAAGCTGCCGCCGGGCACCCGGCTGGACAACGAGATCGAGCTGGCCGACCAGCTCGGCGTCTCCCGGCCGACGATGCGCCGGGCGATGGAGTTCCTCGTCGACAAGGGCCTGATCGTGCGCCGCCGCGGAGTGGGCACCCGGGTGGTCCAGTCCCGCGTACGCCGTCCGCTGGAACTCACCAGCCTCTACGACGACCTGAAGAACGCCGGCCAGGAACCGACCACCACCGTGCTGTCCAACACGATCGAGCCCGCCACCGCCGCCGTCGCCGAGGCGCTCGGCCTGGCCGAAGGCACCCCCGTCGCGGTGGTCGTGCGGCTGCGCTCGGCGCGCAACCAGCCGCTGGCCCGCATGTGCAACTACCTGCCCGCCGCACTGCTGGAGATCAGCACCGAGGCGCTCGAATCGCAGGGGCTCTACCAGCTGATCCGGGCGGCCGGCGTACGCCTGCACGCGGCCACCCAGGTGATCGGCGCCCGCAACGCCACCGCCGCCGAGGCGCGTCTGCTGGAGGAGAGCCGCGGCGCGGCGGTGCTCACCATGGAACGCGTCGCCTACGACGACCACGGCACCCCGGTCGAGTACGGCACCCACATCTACGCCGCCACCCGATACAGCTTCCAGCTGAGCCTGCTCACGGGCTGACACCACATTTGGGAAGACGATGACTCACGCCACCCCGCGTACCGCCCGATTCACCCTCGATCCCGCCTTCCGTGTCGCGCCGGTGTCCCGGCGTACCTTCGGCTCCTTCGTGGAGCACCTCGGCCGCTGTGTCTACACCGGAATCTTCGAGCCCGGGCATCCAGCCGCCGACGCCGACGGCCTGCGTACCGACGTGCTGGAACTGATCCGCGAACTCGGCGTCAGCACGGTGCGCTACCCCGGCGGCAACTTCGTCTCCGGCTACCGGTGGGAAGACGGCATCGGCCCGGTGCAGGACCGCCCGAGCCGCCTCGACCTCGCCTGGCACAGCACCGAACCCAACACGTTCGGGCTCGACGAGTTCATCCGCTGGACGGGCAAGGCCGGGCTGGAGCCGATGATGGCGGTCAACCTCGGCACCCGCGGCGTCCAGGAGGCACTCGACCTGCTCGAATACTGCAACATCCCGGGCGGCACGCGGCTGTCGGACCAGCGCGTGGCCAACGGCGCGAAGCAGCCCCACGGCGTACGCATGTGGTGCCTGGGCAACGAGATGGACGGCCAGTGGCAGATCGGCCACAAGAACGCCGACGAGTACGGCCGGCTCGCCGCCGAGACCGGCCGGGCGATGCGGATGATCGACGCGAACCTGGAACTGGTCGCCTGCGGCAGCAGCGGATCGAGCATGCCGACGTTCGGGCAGTGGGAGGCGACCGTCCTCGACCACGCCTACGACGTCGTGGACTACGTGTCGTGCCACGCGTACTACGAGGAGAAGGACGGCGACCTCGGCGGCTTCCTGGCCAGCGCGGTCAACATGGAGAACTTCATCGCCGACGTCGTGTCGACCGCCGACCACGTACGCGCGAAGAAGCGCGCCAAGAAGCACATCAACATCTCGTTCGACGAGTGGAACGTCTGGTACATGAGCCGGCTGCAAGGCGAGCTCCCCAAGGACGAGTGGCCGGTGGCCCCCCGCCTGTTGGAGGACCACTACCACCTCGCCGACGCCGTGGTGGTGGGCAGCCTGCTGATCACGTTGCTGCGCAACAGCGACCGGGTCACCTCGGCCAGCCTGGCGCAGCTGGTCAACGTCATCGCCCCGATCATGACCGAGCCCGGCGGGCGGGCTTGGCGGCAGACCACGTTCCACCCGTTCGCCCAGACCTCCCAGTACGCCGTCGGCGACGTGCTGCGGGTCGAGCCGGTTTCGCCGACCTACCAGACCGCCGAGTACGGCGACGTCGACCTGCTGCAGGCGGTCGCCACCCACGACGAGCAGACCGGGGCCACGACGGTGTTCGCCGTCAACCGCTCGCAGGACGCGCCGCTGGCGCTGGAGGTCGACACGCGGGCGTTCGGGCCGGTGCGGCTGGCCGAGGCCACCACGCTCGCCGGCGACGACGCGTACGCCCGCAACACCGCCGACGACCCGGACCGGGTGACTCCGCAGCCGAACACGTCGGCAGCGGTCGACGGTGGGACGCTGCGGGTGTCGCTGCCGCCGGTGTCGTGGAACGTCATCCGGCTGGTCCGGGCCTAGAAACTTGGCGCGAGGAGTTCGCTAGGACTTGGCGCGGCGAGCCCGGGTGCCGCTCACAGTGGACTGGCGGACGACGAGCTGCGGCTGGAACACTACGTGCCGGTGGCCGTGGCGCTCGGGGTCTTCGGCCTCCTCCAGCAGCAGTTCGGCGGCGGTTCGGCCGAGCTGCTCGCGGGGTTGCCGGACCGAGGTGAGCGGTACGGCGGCCGCGGCGGCGAAGTCGATGTCGTCGTAGCCGACCAGCGCCATGTCCTCCGGTACGCGCAACCCGCCGGCGGTCAGGCCCTGCAAGGCCCCGAGGGCGAGCAGATCGTTCGCGCAGAAGATGGCGGTGGGCCGGGAATCGGCCGGCTGGGCGCAGATGCGCTCGGCGGCGTCCCGGCCCGCGGTCACCGACAGCGACCGCGTCTCGACGACCTGCAGCTCGGTGTCCGGGTATTCCTCGAGGGCGGCGGCCGCTCCGGCGTGCCGGTCCTCGACCTGCCGGATGGACGCGGGACCGCCGACGAAGGCGATGCGGCGGTGGCCCTGGTCGGCGAGGTGCTGTGCGGCCAGCCGGCCGCCGAGCAGGTCGTCGACGGCCACCGAGCAGCGGTTGGGCTGCCCCGTGCCGCGGTCGACGAGGACCACCGGGATGCCCCGGTCGATCAGCCGCTCCAGGCGTTCGTGGCGGCCGTCGTCCACCGGGGTGATGAGCAGTCCGCGTACGCGTTGCTCCTCCAGCATCTCCAGGTGCCGTTCTTCCCGGGACCGGTCCTCGCCGCTGTTGCAGACGATGAGCATGCCGTCGGCGTCCTCGACCGCGCCCTCCGCGCCCCGGACGACGTCGGTGAAGAACGGGTTGGACACGTCGAGGACGACGATCGCGACGGTCCGGCTCTGCCCGGCGCGCAGATGGCGGGCGGAGTCGTTGCGGACGTAGCCGAGTTGGCTGATCGCGTCGAGGACGCGCTTGCGAGTCTGCGGAGCCACCGCCTCCGGCCGGTTCAGCACGTTGCTGACCGTGCCCAGCGATACGCCCGCCAGCCGGGCGACCTCCTTGATGCTCGCAGCAGCCATGATCCCTCGCCTGATTCGTCGTCGCTGATGTTGAAACGTCTCACCCTTGCGGTCGGCGCGTCAACCAGCCGTTCAGCGGCAACCGATGCCCGATCCTCGTTGATCATGGAGTTTCCAGTCGTGCCACACCGTCGAGACCACAGTTAACTCCATGATCAACGGGGAGGGTCGGCGGGGGCGACCGGCGCAATGGATCGGCCCGAACCTCTTGACGCGTCGGTGATCCGTCTCTACCGTTTCTGTCAGCCGATGGTGAAACGTTTCACGCGTTGGCCCGGCGCGGCGTGCCCATCGGATCACCCCCTGGCCCAACCGACCCTTGGGAGGCCCCGCGTGCGCCGGATCTGTTTCACCCTTCAAGTCAGACCCGAGCGGCTGGAGGAGTACCGGCAGCGGCACGCCCACGTCTGGCCGGACATGCTGGCCGCGTTGCGCGACACCGGCTGGCACGACTACAGCCTGTTCCTGCGGGAAGACGGCCTGCTGGTGGGATACCTGCTCACCGACGACTTCGACGCCGCGCTCGCGGCGATGGACGCCACCGACGTCAACGCCCGCTGGCAAGCGCAGATGGCCGAGTTCTTCGACTCCGGCCGGCCCGACCAGCACATGCGGGTGCTCACCGAGGTGTTCAATCTTGCCGATCAGCTGGGAGATGTGTGATGTCGGATCTCGCGCCGGAGACGGCGACCCGGGTGTCGGTGGCGTTGCGAGCGCAGCGGATCGAGACCGCTTCGTGGGCGTACGCGAATTCGGGGACGCGGTTCAAGGTGTTCGCACAGGAGGGCGTGCCGCGCGATCCGTACGAGAAGATCGCCGACGCCGCCGTGGTGCACCGGTTCACCGGGGTGGCCCCGTCGGTGGCGTTGCACATCCCGTGGGACAAGGTCGACGACTACGCCGACCTCGCCCGGCATGCCCGGGAGCTGGGTGTGGTGCTGGGGACGATCAACGCCAACGTGTTCCAGGACGACGACTACAAGCTGGGCTCCGTCACCAATCCCGACCCGGCGGTACGCCGTAAGGCGATCGCGCATCTGATCGAGTGCGTGGACATCATGGACGCCACCGGGTCGCGTGATCTGAAACTGTGGTTCTCCGACGGGACCAACTATCCCGGCCAGGACGATGTGCGTACACGTCAGGGAAGACTGGCCGACGCGCTGGCCGAAACCTATGCGCGGCTGGGCGACCAGCAGCGGATGTTGCTGGAGTACAAGCTGTTCGAGCCCGCGTTCTACCTGACCGACGTGCCGGACTGGGGGACCGCCTACCTGCACTGTGTCGCGCTGGGTGACCGGGCGCAGGTGGTGATCGACACCGGGCATCACGCCCCGGGCACCAACATCGAGTTCATCGTGGCGATGCTGGTGCGCGCGGGCAAGCTGGGCGGGTTCGACTTCAACTCGCGGTTCTACGCGGACGACGATCTGATGGTCGGGTCGGCCGATCCGTTCCAGCTGTTCCGGATCATGCACGAGATCGTGCTCGCGGACGAGCTGGACAAGGGGATCGCGTTCATGCTGGACCAGTGCCACAACCTGGAACCGAAGATCCAGGCGGTGATCCGGTCGGTCCTCAACGTGCAGGAAGCCACCGCGAAAGCGCTGCTGGTCGACCATGCGGCGTTGAAAGCCGCGCAGGACGCGGGCGACGTGCTGGAGGCCAACGCGGTGCTGATGGACGCCTACAACACCGACGTCCGGCCGCTGCTGCGTGACCTGCGTGCGGACCTGGGCCTGGACCCGGACCCGATCGCGGCCTACAAACGCTCCGGGTACCTGGAGAAGGTCAAGGCCGAACGCGTCGGCGGCACGCAAGCCGGGTGGGGCGCCTGATGGCGGCGAAAGACGAGCTGACCGCCCGATCGCGTCGGCTGGGCGCTGATCCGCGCAACACCAACTATGCCGGCGGCAACACCTCGGCAAAGGACGCCGCCGAAGACCCAGTGACCGGCGAGCCGGTGGAACTGTTGTGGGTCAAGGGTTCCGGCGGCGACCTCGGTACGCTGACCGAAGGCGGGCTGGCCGTGCTGCGGCTGGACCGGCTGCGTGCGCTCACCTGCGTCTACCCGGGAGTCGAGCGCGAGGACGAGATGGTGGCGCTGTTCGACTACTGCCTGCACGGGCGGGGTGGCGCGGCGCCGAGCATCGACACCGCGATGCACGGCCTGGTCGACGCCGAGCACGTCGACCACCTGCACCCCGACGCCGGGATCGCCTTCGCGGCGGCGGCCGACGGCGAGGCGCTGACCAAGGAGTGCTTCGGCGACCGTGTCGTGTGGGTGCCCTGGCGACGGCCCGGGTTCCAACTCGGTCTCGACATCGCCGCGATCAAGGCGGCGCACCCGCAGGCCATCGGCTGCGTCCTGGGCGGTCACGGCATCACCGCCTGGGGATCCACCAGCGAGGAGTGCGAGCAACGGTCGCTGGAGATCATCGCCACGGCCCAGGCGTACATCGACGAACGCGGCCGGGCCGAGCCGTTCGGCCAGGTCGACCACGATCCGCTGCCCGAGGCCGGACGTCGGGACCGGGCCGCCGCGCTCGCCCCGCTGATCCGCGGCCTGGCCTCGACGGACCGGCCGCAGGTCGGCCACTTCACCGACGACCCGGTCGTGCTGGACTTCCTCAGCCGCGCCCGGCATCCGGCGCTGGCCGCGCTGGGTACCTCCTGCCCGGACCACTTCCTGCGGACCAAGGTCCGGCCGCTGGTCCTGGACCTGCCGCCGACCGCGCCGTTCGACGAGGTCGTGACCCGGCTGCGCGAGCTGCACGCCGAGTACCGCGCCGAGTACGCGAGCTACTACGACCGGCACGCCGAACCCGACTCACCGCCGATGCGCGGCGCGGACCCGGCGATCGTGCTCGTCCCGGGCGTCGGCATGTTCAGCTTCGGCCGCGACAAACAGACCGCACGGGTCGCGAGCGAGTTCTACGTCAACGCCATCAACGTCATGCGCGGCGCGGAGGCCATCTCCCGCTACCAGCCGATCAGCGAATCGGAGAAGTTCCGCATCGAATACTGGGCGCTCGAAGAGGCCAAACTCGCTCGCATGCCCAAGCCGAAACCCCTGGCCACCCGGGTCGCGTTCGTCACCGGCGGCGGGTCGGGCATCGGCAAGGCCGTCGCGCTGCGGCTCGCGGCCGAAGGCGCGTGCGTGGTGGTCGCCGACCGCGACGGCGAAGCCGCCGCACAGGTCGCGGCTTCGCTGGGCCCAGACCTGGCGCTCGCGGTCACTGTCGACGTCACGGACGAGCAACTGGTACGCACAGCGCTGCGCCAGGCGTCCCTCGCCTTCGGCGGGGTGGACCTGATCGTCAACAACGCCGGCCTGTCGATCAGCAGGTCGTTGCTGGACACCACGCTGGCCGACTGGGACGTGCAGCACGACGTCATGGCCCGAGGGTCCTTCCTGGTCGCCCGGGAGGCCGCCCGGATCATGATCGACCAGGGCATGGGTGGCGACATCGTCTACATCGCCAGCAAGAACTCCGTGTTCGCCGGGCCGAACAACGTCGCGTACGGGGCGGCCAAGGCGGACCAGGCGCATCAGGTGCGGTTGCTCGCCGCTGAACTCGGGGCGTTCGGCATCCGGGTCAACGGCGTCAACCCGGACGGCGTCGTACGCGGCTCGGGGATCTTCGCCTCCGGCTGGGGAGCCCAGCGTGCGGCGGTGTATGGCGTACCGGAGGAGCAGCTGGGGGAGTTCTACGCCCAGCGCACCCTGCTCAAACGAGAGGTGTTGCCGGAGCACGTGGCCAACGCCGTGTTCGTGCTCGCCTCCGCCGAGCTGTCGCACACCACCGGTCTGCACGTGCCCGTCGACGCCGGGGTCGCCGCGGCCTTCCTGCGATGAGCGGCCCCTTCGGCAGTCCCGTCACGGTGGCGGCGGTCGACCTCGGCGCGGCCAGCGGCCGCGTGATGACCGGCGTGGCCGGCGACGGCGTACTGGGGCTGTCCGAGGCAGCCCGCTTCGCGAACCTGCCGGTCCGGGCGGGCGGCACGCTGCACTGGGACATCCTGCGGCTCTATCGGGGAGTCCTCGACGGCCTGCGGGCCGCCGGGCCGGTGGAGTCCATCGGCGTGGACTCGTGGGCCGTCGACTACGGGCTGCTCGACGCCGACGGCCGGCTGCTGGGCAACCCGGTGCACTACCGCGACGCCCGGACCGACGGAGTCCCCGACCAGGTGCTGGGTCAGATTCCCGCCGAGCGCCTGTACGCGACCACCGGGCTGCAGCTTCAGCCGTTCAACACGATCTTCCAGCTCGCCGCCGCGCGGGACAGCGCCCAGCTGGCGGCGGCCAAGACGC
Organism: Hamadaea flava; assembly: GCF_024172085.1. Lineage (NCBI taxonomy): Bacteria > Bacillati > Actinomycetota > Actinomycetes > Micromonosporales > Micromonosporaceae > Hamadaea > Hamadaea flava. Next base: position 8,600,146 of record NZ_JAMZDZ010000001.1, read on the forward strand.
TGCTGCTGATCCCCGATCTACTCGGGTATTGGCTGACCGGCGAGATCGGGGCGGAGCGAACCAACGCGTCCACGACGCAGCTCCTCGACGTCCAATCAGGACAGTGGTCGGCCGAGCTGGCCACCGCGCTCGGTCTTCCCGCAGGACTCCTGCCGCCCATACGGGATCCCGGCGGTTTGATCGGGCCCGTGCGGCCCGAAGCGGCGCGCGACATCGGCTACACCGCGCCGGTGACGGCGGTCGGATCGCACGACACGGCGTCGGCGGTGGTGGGCGTACCGGCCGAGGGGGAGAACTTCGCCTACATCTCCTGCGGCACCTGGTCACTGGTCGGCGTCGAGCTGCCCGCGCCCGTGTTGACCGCCGACAGCCGCAGGGCCAACTTCACCAACGAGGCCGGGGTGGACGGCACCGTCCGCTATCTGCGCAACGTCATGGGGTTGTGGCTGCTGCAGGAGTCGCTGCGTGCCTGGGGCGATCCCGACCTCGGCGACCTGTTACGGCAGGCAGCGGGCGTACCCGGGTTGCGGGCGGTGGTCGACGCAGAGGACGCCGTCTTCCTGCCGCCCGGGGACATGCCCAGCCGGATCGCCGAGCAGTGCGTACGCCTCGGCCAGCGTCCGCCGGAGAGCCCGGCCGAAACCGTCCGGTGCATCCTGGACAGCCTCGCGCTCGCCCATCGGGCGGCGGTGCTGGACGCCCAGCGGCTGTCCGGCCGGGCGGTCGACGTCGTGCACGTCGTCGGCGGTGGCGCCCGCAACGAACTGCTCTGCCAGCTCACCGCCGACGCCTGCGACCTGCCGGTACTGGCCGGTCCGGTGGAGGCGACCGCGTTGGGCAACGTGCTGGTGCAGGCCCGAGCCGTCGGCGGCGGCAGCGCCGGGCTGGCCGACCTGCGCCACCTGATCCGCACGACCCACACCGTGCGGCGTTACGAGCCGCAGGGCGACGCCGACCGCTGGCGGGCGGCAGCCGGGCGCCTCTGAAATGTTTCACGTCTGGAGTGTCGATGGTCTACCACAACGCGTTGAGTTCGCCGGCCGACCTCGACGGCTTCCGGCTCGAAGGCGACGGGGCGCTGTCGTTCCCGAGGGGACGGCTGCGGCTGGAGAGCCTGCGTCCGCCCGACGACGGCCAGGACGCCAACATCGTGCTGTGGTGCCCGGCCGACTTCGGGCCGGACATCCAGGTGGAGTGGGACTTCTGGCCGATCGGCGAGCCCGGGCTGTGCATCATGTTCTTCCACGCCCGCGGCCGGCGCGGTGAGGATCTGTTCGACCTCGCGCCCCGGACCGGCCCGTACCAGCAGTACCACCACGGCGACCTGGACGCGTACCACGTCTCCTATTTCCGCCGGATGTGGCCGTCGGAGCGGCGGCTGCACACCTGCAACCTGCGCAAGAGCTACGGATTCCACCTGGTGGCGCAGGGACCCGACCCGTTGCCGGCGGCGCTGGACGCCCAAGGCCCGTACCCGATCCGGCTGACCGTACGCGGCGGCGAGATCGTCTTCGAGGTCGCCGACCTGGTCTCCTTCCGGTGGCGCGACACCGATCCGCTGCCCGGCGGGAAGATCGGCTTCCGGCAGATGGCCCCGATGATCGGCGAGTACGCCAACCTCCGCGTCACCTCTCTCTGATCCCGCGCATCCGTGACCGGGCTTGACTTAGTTTGGTGTCACAACTAACGTGGCGGGCACCGCGCGGTGACATATTCCGATGTGTCATCAAGGAGGTTCCGTCATGCTTCGTTCCGCGCGCCTGAGCCTGGGCGCGGCGTTGCTCGCGATCGTGCTGGTCGGCCTGGTGTCGACCCCGGCGCAGGCAGCCGTGTGGTACTCGACCGATCGCTGGGGCACCTGGTCCAGCGGCGGCTACACGCTCTACAACAATGTCTGGGGCAGCGGCTACGGCCCGCAGACGATCTGGGCCAACTCCGCCACCAACTGGGGAGTCTGGGCCAACCACCCGAACACCGGCGGGATCAAGGCGTACCCGAACTCGACCAAGTGGTCGGGCAAGAAGGTCAGCGCGCTGGGCACGCTCAGCAGCTCCTTCAACCTCACCGTGCCGACCAGCGGCGTCGCCTTCACCAGCGCGTATGACGTGTGGTCGAGCGACAACGCGCACGAGATCATGCTGTGGATGAACAAGTACGGCGCGGTCGGCCCGCTCGGCACCTTGCAGACGTCGGTCAGCGTCGGCGGCCACTCGTGGAACGTCTACCGCGGTTCCAACGGCTCCAACCAGGTGTACTCCTTCGTGCGTACGAGCAACACGTCGTCGGGGACGGTGGACATCAAGGCGATCTGCACTTGGATCAAGAACCGGGGTTGGTTCGGCGATGTCACGATCGGCAACGTCCAGTTCGGCTACGAGATCACCTCGTCGTCGGGCGGCAAGGACTTCGTGACGAACAACCTCACCATCACCGCCACGTAGACCAGTAGGCACCTGCCTGTGCGAGGCTCTCGCGTTCGGTCGTCGGTCCGGTGCGGGGGCCTCGCTGTGCATTTCCGCCCGATTTTGAGCATCCAATATGGACGTTGACATTGAGACGATTCAAAGCTAACGTCACGCTACCTTTTCCCCAGTAGTTCCCCCGTAACCTCCTCGTAGCAAGGCAGGCGCCGGTGCAGCGACGAGTTCTTCCCCGTGGTCTCGCCCCATCCGATCGGTGGTCGCGATGACCTCGCCTGCCTGGTCGGTCAGGCTCTACGAGGCTGCCGACGAAGTGTTCTGGGCCTTCCAGCTCGGCCTGTGCTGGCTGGTGTTCACAATGATCGGTGGCGTGGTGCTCGGGGCCGGACCGGCGACGCTCGCCGCGTACGCGGTGGCTCGTCGGCACGCTCGCAATGAATCGTTTCAGATCTGGCCGGCGTTCGCGGCGCAGTTCCGCCGGGAGTTCGGCCGGGGATCCCTCGTGGTTCTCCCGCTGGCCGGAGCCGTGTTGTTGCTCCTCACCAACTACTTCTACTTCGCGACCATGGGCCCGGCGGGAGCCACCGCCCGGGCGATCACCGGCGTAGCCCTGGTGGCGCTGCTGGTGGTGACGGCGTACCTGCTGCCCATGGCCGCTCACTACGACCTGCGCACCTTCGCCTATCTGCCCAAGGCGTCGCTGTTCGCCCTCACCCGTCCGGCCGCGTCGGCGTTGCTGCTGCTGCTCCTCGCGGCATTCGTCTACGCGGTCCAGGCCTACCCCTTCCTGGCGGTCGTGGCGATCGGCGGCTGGATCCAGCTCGACACCTGGCTCTGCCTCCGCTTCTTCGCGGAGAACGAGGCGCGTCTTCAATCGAAAGGACTCTCATGACGACACCGACCCTGCGTCGCCGGCTGCTGGCGGCCGGGCTCGCACTCGCCGGCGTCCTCGGCGTCGCCGCGTGCGGCGACGAACCGGAGCAGACATCGCTCGACACGATCAGCATGATGACCCGCCTGTTCGGCACCGCGCCGGCCGCCGACGGGGAACTGCAGAAGGCCGTCGAGAAGCTGATCGGCAAGAAGCTCGACATCAGCTGGGTGCCCAACGCGGACTACAACGACAAGACCAACGTCGTGCTGGCGTCCAACAAGATCCCCGACGTGATGGTGGTCGACGAGAAGGCCCCGACGTTCGTCAAGGCCGCCGAGGCCGGCGCGTTCTGGGACCTGACCGGCAAGCTCGACAAGTACCCGAACCTCAAGGCCGCCGACGCGCAGACCGAGCGCAACTCCTCGGTCAACGGCAAGGTCTACGGCGTCTACCGGATCCGGCCGCTGCTGCGCTCGGCCGTGGTCATCCGCAAGGACTGGCTGGCCAAGGTCGGCCTGACCGAGCCGCAGTCGGTCGACGACCTGTACAAGATCGCCAAGGCGTTCACCGAGCAGGACCCCGACGGCAACGGCAAGAAGGACACCTACGGTCTGATCATTCCGAAGTGGCCCGGCGGCTACGCCAGCTCCAGCCCGTACGACGTGATGGAGACCTGGTTCGGGGCGCCCAACGGCTGGGGCGAGCGTAACGGCAAGCTCGTGCCCGGCTTCGACACCGACGAGTTCCTCCAGGCCAACCGTGAGCTGAAGAAGTGGATCGACGAGGGCCTGGTCAACAAGGACTTCGCCACCCTGGACAGCGCCAACTGGAACGACCCGTTCGTCCAGGGCAAGGGCGGCATCATCATCGACGTCAACGTCCGGGCGAACCAGCTGATCGACCTGTTCAAGCAGAAGACCCCCAACGACATCGACAAGGTCGTCATGGTGGGCAACCTGAAGCGGTCGGACGGCCAGAAGTTCTCCGCCCCGTTCACCGGCTACAACAACGTGCTGGCCATCTCCAAGCAGCGCGTACGCACCGACAAGCAACTCGACGAGCTGCTGACGGTGCTGGACAAGCTGGAGTCCAAGGAGGGCTCGGCGCTGCTCAGCAACGGCATCGAGGGCCGCAACTACAAGGTCGACAACGGCAAGGCGGTCCCGATCAATCAGGACGACCCGGCCGTCAAGATCATCCAGAACGATGTGGACAAGGCGTTCATCCAGCTCGGCACCCGGGCCAGCGTCGGTGTCGGCCAGTTCGCGCCGGCGTACGGGGACCAGGTGTCGCAGAAGCTCTACGACCTGCGCGCCACGCTGATGACCGAGGACCTCAAGACGGCGGTGCACAACCCGGCACTGGCGGTCATCTCGCCGACCCTGGTGCAGAAGGGCGCGACGCTCAACCTGATCATCCCGGACGCCCGGATCAAGTACCTGTCCGGCGCGATCACCGAGGACCAGCTCAAGGCCGAGATCAAGCGCTGGTACGACAGCGGTGGCACCCAGGTGGCCCAGGAGACCAACGACCTGGTGGCAAAGCTCAAGTGACCGTCACGGAGGGTCCGGCCGACCTGGCCGGGCCCTCCCGACCCCTCGATGGGAGGCGGCGTTGGCCACCGACCTCGTCCCCGGTGTGACACCGGAGACTCCGAAGACCAGCCGGCCGCCGTCCGGCCGCGCCGCTCGCCGGGCGCCCGGCCGCGTACTCGCGTCGGCGCTGCGGCATCGCTGGCTGTACGTCATGCTGCTGCCCGGCGTGGTGTACTTCCTGGTCTTCAAGTACTGGCCGATGTACGGCCTGCACATCGCGTTCAAGGAATACCTGCCGTTCCTGGGCTACTCGGGCAGCCCATGGGTGGGGTTCAAGCAGTTCCAGACGCTGTTCGCCGGTCCCGACTTCGGCCGGCTGATGCTCAACACCCTGATCCTGGCGCTGCTGACGATCGTGTTCGTCTTCCCGGCGCCCATCGTGGTCGCGCTGATGCTCAACGAGCTGCGTACGGTGCTGGTCAAGCGATCGATCCAGTCGCTGATCTACATCCCGCACTTCCTGTCGTGGACGATCGTGGCATCGCTGACCTACCTGCTGTTCTCCGTCGACTTCGGAGTCCTCGCCAATTTCATCCACACCCTCGTGGGCGGCGAACAGGTCGACTACGTGGCGCAGGAGACCTGGTTCCGGCCGATCATCGTGCTGCAACTGCTGTGGAAGCAGACCGGCTGGGGCACGATCATCTACCTGGCCGCGCTCGCGGGCGTCGACACCCAGCTCTACGAGGCGGCCCGGGTCGACGGCGCCGGGCGCTGGCGGCAGCTGTGGCACATCACGCTGCCGGCGATCCGGCCCGCGATCGTCGTGATGGCCATCCTGACCTCCGGCCACCTGCTGGACTCCGGGTTCGAGCAGATCTGGCTCATGACCACCTCGCTGAACCGGTCGGTGTCCGACGTGTTCGACACGTACGTCTACTACATCGGCATCACGCAGGGCGCGTACAGCTATTCCACGGCCGTCGGCCTGTTCAAAGGCGCCACCGGCGTACTGCTGATCGCCGGCTCGAACTGGCTGGCCAAACGTCTCGGCCAGCGCGGCCTGTACTGAGGGGACGCCGATCATGGCAATCGACAACGTCGCCGGGCCGGCGGCCCAGCGTCGCCGCGGGGTCCGGCACCACGAATCGGCCGGCAGCCGGGTCTTCGACGTCCTCAACGTCGTCGTCCTCCTCGCGCTGGCGGCCATCACCGTGCTGCCGCTGCTCTACGTGGTAGCCGGGTCGTTCGCCACCGAGGCGGAGATCGACTCCCGGCCGTTCTTCCTCTGGCCGCAGAAGTTCGTCACCGACGGCTACGACTACATCTTCGCCAGCGGAACGTTCCTGCGCGCCCTGCTCACGACGATCTGCGTCACGGCGGTCGGCACCGTCGTCCAGGTCGGGCTCACGCTGACGATGGCGTACCCGCTGTCGAAGCGCGCGCTGCCGGGCCGGACCATGGCCATCAACCTGGTCGTGTTCACCCTCGTGTTCAGCGGCGGCATGATCCCCACCTACCTCGTCGTCCGCGACCTGGGCCTGCTCGACAGCTACTGGGCGCTGATCCTGCCGCTGGCGATCAACCCGTTCTACCTGCTCATCGTCAAGAGCTTCTTCCAGGAGCTGCCGGAGGCGCTGGAAGAGGCCGCGCGCATCGACGGCTGCAACGAACTCGGGGTGTTCTGGCGGATCGTCCTGCCGCTGTCCAAACCCGTGATCGCGACGTTCTCGCTGTTCTACGCGGTCGGCATCTGGAACGACTACATGTCGCCACTGCTCTACATCGACGACGAGCGCAAATGGACGCTCCAGGTGCTGGTCCGGCAGCTCACCGCGGCGAACGCGGACTCCGAGAACGCCCTCAACGCCCTGGAGGGTGCGTTCTTCCCGCAGCAGGGTGTCAAGTTCGCCATCATCGTGCTGGCGACGCTGCCCATCCTGCTGGTGTATCCGTTCCTGCAGAAGCACTTCGCCAAGGGCGTCCTGATCGGGTCGGTCAAGGAATGACGGCCGCCACGACAGTGCGCTGGCTCGACGGGCCGACCGGTAACGGGACCACATGGGGCGTGCCCTGGCCGCGGGGCACAGTTGCTGCCGGAACCCCGTTCGCGCTGGCGGACGGCACCCCGCTGCAGAGCTGGACCACCGCCACCTGGCCGGACGGCTCGATCAAGTGGACTGCCCACGCGATCTCCCCGGCCGGTCCGCCCCTTTCGGCGTACGAGTTGATGCCCGGGGTGGAGCCGAGCGTGCCCGCGGAGCCGGTGACCGTGACGCGGACCGGCGACGAGGTGCGGGTCCGCACCGGCGCGGTGACCTGGACCCTGCGTGCGCCTGCGGTGATCGCGTCGATCGAGCACGACGGCCGCGGGGTCGTGCGCGACGTCCGGATGGTGAGCCTGCGGCAGGACGGCCCGGACGACGACGGCGGCCGCCGTCGGACCCGGACCACCGGCACGGTCGAGCGGATCACGGTCGAGCAGGACGGTCCGGTACGCGCGGTCGTGCGCCTGGATGGGCGGCACGGCGACTGGCTGCCGTTCCACCTCCGGCTCTACTTCTACGCAGGTCAGAGCGACGTACGCGTGATGCACACGTTCGTCTGGGACGGCGACCCCGAGCGCGACTTCCTGGCCGGGCTCGGGTTGACCGCCGACGTCGTGATGCGGGACCCGCTGCACGATCGGCACGTCCGCATCGCTGGAGCCGAAGGGTTCCTCACCGAGGCGGTCCGCGGCCTGACCGGGTTGCGCCGTGACCCGGGCGCAGCGGCGCGGCAGGCGCAGATCGCCGGACGTCAGGTGACCGGCATCGAGCCCGGTGTCGCCGAGCTGCTGGACTTCGTGCCCGCGTGGAACGACCACACCCTCGATCAGTCCAGTGCGGACGGATTCGTGCTGCGCAAGCGGACCCGACCCGGCCATGCCTGGATCACCGTCCCGTCCGGCACTCGATCCGGCGGGTACGCCTACGTCGGCGGCGCGACCGGCGGCGGGCTCGGCTTCGGCCTTCGCGACTTCTGGAAGCTGCACCCGACCCGGCTGGACGTCCGCGACGCGGCGGCCGACGTCGCGACCGCGACGGTGTGGCTGTGGTCGCCGAGCGCGCCCGCGATGGACCTGCGGTACTGGCACGACGGACTCGGCCAGGACACCTACGCCGACCAGCTGCAAGGGCTGGAGATCACCTACGAGGACTACGAGCCCGGCTTCGGCACGCCCTACGGCGTGGCCCGTACGCACGAGCTGAGCCTGCGGGTGCACGGCGCCACCCCGTCGCACGACGACCTCGCCGCCGACCAGGCCGCCATGAACGCGCCGGGACTGCTGACCGCCGCACCGGACCGGCTGCTCGCGGCGAAGGTGTTCGGCAGCTGGGCACTGCCCGACAAGCGCCACTCGGACATCGAACAGCGCCTGGACTTCCTGTTCGACTTCTACGTGGGCCAGCGCGAACAGCGCCGCTGGTACGGGTTCTGGGACTACGGCGACGTCATGCACGCCTACGACCCCGACCGGCACACCTGGCGCTACGACATCGGCGGGTACGCCTGGGACAACTCGGAGCTGTCACCCGACCTGTGGCTGTGGTACCAGTTCCTGCGCACCGGGCGGGCCGACGTCTTCCGGTTCGCCGAGGCGATGACCCGCCACACCGGCGAGGTCGACGTCTATCACCTCGGGCAATGGCAGGGCCTGGGCTCCCGGCACAACGTGCAGCACTGGGGATGCAGCTGCAAGCAGCTGCGCATCTCCAACGCCGCCTACCGCCGCTTCTACTACTACCTGACCGCCGACGAGCGTACGGGCGACCTGCTCGACGAGCTGACCACGCCGGAGACGACGTTCCTCGCGATCGACCCGATCCGCAAGATCCGCACCGACGACTACACGCCCGACCCGGCGGCGCTCTCGATCGGGCTGGGCACCGACTGGGGATCGCTGGCCGCCGCCTGGCTGACCCGTTGGGAACGCCACGGCGACACCGAGGCCCGCGACCGGTTGCTCGGCACGATGGCCGACATCGGCGCACTGCCGCATGGTTTCTTCACCGGCAACGCCCGATTCGACCTGCGTACCGGGCGGATCGACCCGGCGGCCGGCGAGTTCGGCGTCTCGCACCTGTCGGCCATGTTCGGGCTGCCCGAGATCGTCGCCGAACTGCTCGGCCTCGACCTCGACCAACCCGGCTTCGACCGGGCCTGGCTGGACTACTGCCGGCTCTACCTGGCCACGCCCGAGCAGCAGACCGCCGAACTCGGGGCGCCGCTGGTGGGCGTCTCACTCGTCCAGGCTCACAGCCGCCTGGCCGCGTACGCCGCCGCCCGGACGGGGGACCCAGACCTGGCCGCCCTCGCCTGGCGCACGTTCACCCTCGACGAAGGAGATCAGCTCAACACCAACCCGCTGCAACGCCAACCGCAATGGAAGACCACCCGGATCACCGGCACAACCGTGCTCATGCCCGTCGACGAAGCGGCCTTCGTGAGCACCAACGACGCCGCTCAATACGGGCTAGCCGCAATCCAGTTGCTCGCGCTCGCCGCAGCCCAACGCCCAACTGAATTCGGAGGTCACCACCCATGGAGCCGATCAGACGACGCACCGTCCTAGCCGGCCTGGCCGGCGTACCGCTGACCACCTTCCTGCCCGACCTCGGGCCGCTCGGCGTCTCCACCGCCGCATACGCCGCTGCCGCCGTCCCCGACGTCCACCTGACCTGGCTCGAAGGCGCGCCGGGCACTCCCGCGACCACCACCTGGGGTACGCCGTGGCCGCAAGGCGCGGTCCCCGGCGACCAGACGTTCCAGCTGTCCACTGCGGACGGTGGGGCCGTGCCGATGCAGAGCTGGCCGCTGGCGTACTGGCCCGACGGGACGCTCAAATGGAGCGCCCACGCCACCGCCGTATCGGCCCCCGCCGACTCGTACACCTTGGCCGCCGGAACTCCGGCCCTTCCCGAGACCGCTGTCACCGTCACCGACCAGCACAGCTACCTCGACGTCGACACCGGCGTCATCCGCGCCCGGATCCGCAAGAACGGGCGGGAGCTGATCAGCCAGATCTGGCGCGGCGACGTCGAGATCGCGCGCAAGGGCGTACTCGTCAACCTGCGCCAGGACCACATCGAGGAGGACGAGGAGAAGGCCGCCCCGCGCGACCGCTTCGACAGCGACATCACCTCCGTCACTGTCGAACAGTCCGGGCCGGTCCGCGCGGTCGTGCGGATCGAGGGAACGCACACCAACGAACGCGGCAAGTCCTGGCTGCCGTTCACCGTCCGGCTGTACTTCTACGCGGGCGCGGAGAACATCCGCATGATGCACACGTTCGTCTACGACCGCGACGGCACCCGCGACTACATCGCCGGCTTGGGCGTACGCTTCCGGGTCCCGATGCGCGACGCCGCGTACGACCGGCATGTGCGCTTCGTCGGCGACGGGCACGGCATGCTCACCGAGGCCGTCAAAGGCATCACCGGCCTGCGCCGCGACCCGGCCGCGAGCGTACGCGCCGCGCAGGTCGCCGGGGCCAAGCTGGCCGATCCGTCCACCTGGGACCAACGGGTCACCACCCGGTTGCAGTACATCCCCGAATGGGGCGACTACACCCTGAGCCAACTGTCGGCCGACGGGTTCACGGTGAAGAAGCGCACGAAGAAGGGCTACGGCTGGATCGGCGTCGACCAGGGCCGCCGGGCCTCGGGCGTCGGCTACGTCGGCGGGGTGAGCGGCGGATTCGCGTTCGGTCTGCGCGACTTCTGGCAGCGGCACCCCACCCAGCTCGACATCCGCCAGGCACACACCGAGGAGGCCGAGGTCACCGTCTGGCTGTGGTCGCCGCAGGCCGAGCCGATGGACATGCGGTTCTACCACGACGGGATGGGGCAGGACACCTATCCCGAGCAGCTTCAAGGCCTGGAGATCACCTACGAGGACTACGAGCCCGCGTTCGGCACGCCCTACGGCATCGCCCGCACCAGCGAGCTGACCTTCTGGGCGCTGGCCGCGACCCCGTCGGCGGACCGGCTCGCCGACATCGCCGACCAGGTGCGTACGCCGCCGCAGCTGATCAACCCGGTCGGGCATCTGGTGACCAGCAAGGTCTTCGGCGGCCTGTTCGCGCCGGTCGACCGGTCGAACCCGGTGAAGGCCGTCATCGAGGACCACCTGGACTTCCTGTTCGGCTTCTACCAGCGGCAGGTGGATCAGCGACACTGGTACGGCTTCTGGGACTACGGCGACATCATGCACACCTTCGACGAAGACCGCCTCGTCTGGCGCTACGACATCGGCGGCTACGCGTGGGACAACTCCGAACTGTCGCCCGACCTCTGGCTCTGGTACGCCTTCCTGCGCTCCGGCCGGGCCGACATCTTCCGGTTCGCCGAGGCGATGACCCGGCACACCGGTGAGGTCGACGTCTACCACCTCGGCAAATGGGCCGGGCTCGGCACCCGGCACGGGGTGCAGCACTGGGCCGACAGCGCCAAACAACAACGCATCAGCACCGCGGTCTACCGTCGCGTCTACTACTACCTGACCGCCGACGAGCGTACGGGCGACCTGCTGTCGCAGCTCGTCGACTCCGATCGCACGTTCCTGGTCCTCGACCCGCTCCGCAAGATCCGCACCGAGCCGTACACACCGGACCCGCACGCGCTGTCCATCGGGCTCGGCACCGACTGGAGCGGCCTGGCCGCCGCCTGGCTGACCGAATGGGAACGCCACGGCCCCAAGGCCGACCTGGCGAAGGCGAAGCTGCTCGGCACGATGGAGACGATCGCCGCGATGCCGAACGGGTTCGTCACCGGCAGCGGGCTCTACGACCTCGACACCGGCCGGTTCGCGCCGGTCGCCGCCAAGACCGTCAGCGTCTCGCACCTGAGTGCCATGTTCGGCCAGGTCGAGATCTGCGCCGAGGTCATCGGCCTGGTCGAGGTGCCCGGCTTCGAGAACGCCTGGCTCCAGTACTGCCGATTGTTCAACGCTTCCAAGACCGAGCAGGCCGCCGAGTGCGGGGCGAACTTCGGCAACCTCATCCTCAAGCAGGGGCATGCGCGGCTCACCGCGTACGCGGCCGTCCGGTTGAACCGTGACGACCTGGCCACCCGAGCCTGGAAGGAGTTCTACACCGGCGACGGCTACGGGCCCGCGCTGCCGTGGACCAGCAAGGAGGTCACCTCGACGCTCAACCCGACCGAGGCCGCGACCTGGGTGTCCACCAACACGACCGCGCTCTACGGACTGGCCGCGATCCAGAACCTTGCCCTCATCGGCGACAAGATCATCGCGCCGTAGCTCGGCTGCTCCTGGGCCCGGGGCGTACCCCGGGCTCAGGAGCGATGCCAGGTAGGCGCCGGCGCGCCGCCCTCGGGAGAGCTCGCTCGGTCGTCCGGCTGGAGGTGGGACGCCGAGCACCTGATAGACATCGGGTGGTAGTGGCTGGATGCTCGACGTGTGATCATGATCGTTTCCCGGTTTCGGGACCCCAGAGGTCGCCGGACCCGCTCGGCCAAGGGCGTTGGAGGCCGCGCCGCCCTGGTGCCCGATGTGGCGGTGCTGCCGGCGTTCGCCGTCACCGGCGCGGTAAGGCTGCCGGGCGGTGAATCTGTTGTCGGGCGTTGACGTGCGGTTCACGGTTTTGGGCCCGGTGCGTGCGTGGCGTGGCGTCGAGGAGGTCGATCTGGGTGGACCGCAGCAGCGGGCGCTGATGGCGCTGCTGCTGGTGCGGGCTGGAGAGCCGGTCAGCCTGAGTGAGGTCGTGGATGTGTTGTGGGGTGCGGACCCGCCGGATACCGCGGTGAACGTGGTGCACCGCCACATCGGGGTGCTACGGCGGTTGCTGGAGCCGGAGCTGCCGGTGCGATCGACAGGCCGGTGGCTAGTGCGTTGGGCGGGTGGGTACCGGCTGGACGTCGGCATCGATGATGTTGACTTGCTGCGGTTTCGGGCGGTGCGCCGGCAGGCCAGCCAGGCGGCCGACGTCGGGCAGGCTGCGGTGTTGTACGCCGATGCGCTGGAGCTGTGGCATGGCGCGTGCGCGGCCGGGATCGATGCCGACGCCCGTGCGCATCCAGTCTTCGCGGCGGTGGAGCGTGAGTTCCTGACAACGGCACGCGACGCTGCCGAGGCCGGGGTTCGTGCCGGCCAGGTGCATCGGCTGCTACCGATGCTGCGAGACGCGGCGGTGCGTGCCCCGCTCGACGAGCCGTTGCAGGCCGGGCTGGTGCTTGCCTTGGCCGCGGCCGGCCAGCAGGCCGAAGCTCTCGTCGTGTATCAGCGGGTCCGCGAGCAGCTCGCGGATGAGCTGGGCATCGATCCAGGCACCGAGTTGGCGGCGGCGCACGCAGCGGTACTGCGTGGCGACACAGCACCGGCCGGCGCCCCAGTCGGCCCGTCAGAGCCGGCGCACCGGCCTCGTCCGGCGCAGCTGCCGGCGGCCCCGGCCACGTTCGTCGGCCGGCGGACCGAACTAGCTCGCGGGTTGGGTATGCATCCGGGCGCGGAGACGTCGACGACGGTGGTGATCAGCGCGATCGGCGGCATGGCGGGGGTCGGCAAGACCACCCTCGCTGTGCACTGGGCGCATCAGGTCGCCGACCAGTTCAGCGATGGACAGCTATACGTGAACCTGCGCGGCTTCTCGGCGGAAGCGGACGTGATGCGCCCCGAGCAGGCGCTGCGTGGTTTCCTGGATGCGCTGGGTGTCGCGCCGCAGAGTGTCCCGACCGACGTGGATGCCCAGGCGGCGCTGTACCGTAGCCTGCTGACCGGACGCCGGATGCTGGTCCTGCTGGACAACGCTCGCGACGTCGAGCAGGTGCGGCCGCTGCTGCCAGGTGCCGGCGGCTGCCTGGCGATCATCACCAGCCGCAACACCATGGCCGGTCTGGTCGCCGTCGAAGGCGCTCAGTCGGTGACGCTGGACGTGTTGCCCGCCGAACAGGCTCGCGATTTCCTCGGCCGCAGGGTCGGCGCTGAGCGGGTCGCGGCGGAGCCGGCGGCGGTCGAGCAGATCATCAGCTTGTGCGCCGGGCTGCCGTTGGCGTTGGCCATCGTGGCGGCCCGAGCCGTTACGAACCCGGCGTTTCCGCTCGCCGCGACCGCGAACGAGTTGCGGGAGGCACATGGCAGTCTCGAAGCCTTGAGCGGTGCCGACGCGAGTATCAGCGTGCGGGCGACGTTCTCGTGGTCGTACCGCACGCTCAGTCCTGCCGCCGCCAGGTTGTTCCGGCTGCTGGGTGGACACCCGGGCCCGGATGTCGGGATTCCTGCGGCTGCGAGTCTGCTCGGCGTGCCGATCCGTCAGGTGCGGCCGCTGTTGGCCGAACTGACCGCGGCCCACGTGCTCATGCAGCCTTCGCCTGGCCGGTACGGGTTCCATGAACTGCTGGGGGCGTACGCCGCGGAGTTGGCCGAGGCGGTGGACACGGCGGGCGAGCTGGATCTCGCGAAACGCCGCGTCGTCGAGTATTACCTCCGTGCTGCATTCAGTGCGGATCGCCTGCTCCGGCCGCAGCGGGTGGTTCCGCATTTCGTTCCTCGGCCGGCCGTCGACGACGTCGTCGACGAACTCTTCGAGGATCACCGCGCGGCCCTCACCTGGTTGACCACCGAACGGGCGGTGCTGACCGCGCTGATCGAGCGGACCGCGCGGGACGGATGGGACGCCGAGACCCAATACCTCGCCTGGAGTCTCGACACTTTCCTGCATCGCCAGGGCCATTGGCACGACTGGGTCGCCGCCCGCCGCCATGCCCTGACCGCGACCGAAGGCGGCGCGGTTCCGGCCGCAAGAGCCCGCGCCCACCGGGAGCTAGGTCACGCGCTGTCGCAGGTGCGACGTCTTGACGAGGCTCGGGCACAGTTCACGCTCGCCCTCGCCGGCTTCGAGGGTGCGGACAACCGCACCGAGCAGGGACACGTGCAGCGTGGCATCGGACGCACCTACCACTGGGAGGGCCGATATGCGGAGATGGTGCGCCATTGCGAACTTGCCGGTGATCTCTACCAGGCCGATGGCAACGACATCGGACATGCGAAGGCGCTCAACGAGGCCGGGGTCGGGTACGCGTTGCTCGGCGACCATGTCACCTCACTCGAGAACTGCCGGACGGCGCTGGTCATCTTCGAACGGCTGGGCGACCGGCACGGTCAAGCCGCGACATTGGACAGCATCGGCTCCGCTCACTCCGGCCTCGACGATCACGACATCGCCATCGGCTTCTTCACACGGGCGTTGCAGCTGTGCCGGGAGGTCGGCGACCGGCTCGGCGAGGCGGTGACGCTGACCCACCTCGGCGATGCCTGGCAGGCCAAGGCCGAACGCCCCGCCGCCCGGGACCATTGGCTGGCCGCGGAGGCGATCCTCGTCGACGTCGGACATCCCGACGTCGACGGCGTCCGAGCCAAACTCGCCGCGACCGAGTCACCGTCGTGACGGGCGACGGTGGTGGGATCACAGGCTGGTGATCAGGCCGCCGTCGATGATGACGTCAGCGCCGGTCATGTTCCCGGCTCGGTCGCTCGCCAGCAGCACCACCAGGTCGGCGACCTCGTCGGGCCGAGTGAACCGGCCGGTCACCGAATCGTTGGCGGCCTGTTGCGCCACCGCGTCCGGTTCACGGCCGGTGGCGCGGGCCACCGTTGCCGCCACGCCACCGTCGCCGAGCCACAGCGGTGTGCTGACCGGGCCTGGGCTGACGGTGTTGACCCGGATGCCGTGCGGGCCGACCTCCTTGGACAGAGCCTTGGAGAAACTCAGGAGGGCTGCCTTGGCGGCGCTGTAGTCGATGACCAGTGGATCGGGCAGCCACGAGTTCACTGAGGCGACGGTCACGATCGTGCCGGCGCCTCGGTCGAGCAGGAGCGGAAGTGCCGCGCGGGTGGTGCGGACCGCGGCGAGGAAGTTGATCGTCAAGGCGGAGATCCAGTCGTCGTCGGTGACGGACAGGAACCCGCCGGTGCGCGGGCGGACAGCGCCGACGTTGTTGATCAAGATGTCCAGGCCGCCGAAGGCGGATCCCGCCGCCTCGATCAGCTCGGCCGGGCCGTCCGGCGTGGCCAGGTCAACCTCCACCGGATGCACCCGGCCGTCCGTGGCGAGTTGCGTCAGTTCGGCGGTGATGTGCCGGGCGCCCGCTGCGACCTGAGCGCCTTCGTCGGCCAGGGCCCGAGTGATCGCCAGCCCGATGCCTTTGCTAGCGCCGGTGACGACCGCGGCCTTGCCGGTCAGGTGAAGTTCCATGACGAAATCCTCTCGTGGGCCGGCCGACCCCGGTGTCGGTATCGACATACGCCGCGGTCGGCCGGTAGTGCTCAAGTGCTGGAGCGGGCGTCGGTGGACTCAGCCCAGAAAGGTGAGCAGACGTTGGGTGAGTTCGGCGGGGTGCTCTTCGTAGATCCAGTGGCCGGAACTCGCGATGACGGCGCCGGTGACGTTGTTCGCGTAGTTGCTGACCTGGGTCTCCACAGATCCTCGGAGGCTGTTGCTGGCGCCGAGTGCCAGGACCGGCATGGTGAGCTTGGTCTTGGCGTAGCGGGCGTTGTCGGTGATGTCGGTGGGGAAGGCCCGGAACCATTCGAAGCTGGCCCGCAGGTGGGCGGCGTCGCGCAGGTACCCCGCGAACTCGCGGATGTCCTCCGGCCCGATCGCGTCCTTCTGCACCTGGAGAGAGTCGATGAACAGGTCCACCCACAGCTCCTCTCGGCCGTTGACGAGCTTCTCGGGCAGGCCGTTGCGCAGGCTGAAGAAGCCGAAGTTCCAGGCTGCGGGGCCGTCGACGGTCAGGGAGGGGAACTGGTAGATGCTCTCGTCGGGGATGGGCGCCTCGCTGAGGACGAGCTTGGCGACCTCGGTCGGGTGGGCCGCGGCGTAGGCGTAGGCGACCATGGTGCCGATGTCGTGGCCGACCAGGCGGATGTCGCGGGTGAGGCCGAGCTTCGTGAGCAGGCCGTGGATGTCGGCGGCCATCGTCTTCTTGTCGTATCCGCCGGCCGGGGCGTCGCTGCGGCCCGCGCCGCGCAGGTCGGGTGCGATGACGGTGTAGTGCCTGGCGAGCTCCGGCAGGATGCCCCGCCACTCGTACCAGGTCTGCGGGAAACCGTGGACCAGCACCAGGGTTGGGCCGTGCCCGCCCCGGACGTAGTTGATCGAGATGTCGCCGACCCTGGTGCGCTGCTCGGTGAAGCCGTCCGGGACGCGGTGCTGCGATTCACCGTGCCGGTCTGCGCCGGCGCTCTGTCCTTCCGCGGAGGTCGGTGCGGTGACCAGCGCGGCGGCGGCCGCCACGCTCAGCAGGGTGATCAGGACACGCCGTGCCGCCTTGCGCCGGGCGGAATGGGGAGAAGGGTAGATGATCATCGTGTTGCCTCCGCGATGTTCGGTTGTCATAGCGACTGGGCGCGCAGCCAGGCCAGGCAGCCTTCGGCCACCGTGCGCCAGCCGCTGTCGATGGTCAGCGAGTGAGCTCGGTCGGCGAACTCCCTGATCTCGGTGACCGCGTGCGAGTGCCGGTACTGCTTGAGGGTGGCCAGGGTGACGGCCTCCGGCACGGTGTTGTCCTTGCCGCCCATGACCAGCAGCAGCGGCCCGCGCGACTCGTTGCCGGTGTCCACCTTGGCCGGCGAGTGCGGGTCGAAGGTGGCCAGGGCCGCCTCGAACAGTGGCTTGCCCGGTGCCGGGATCGTCCACCGCTCGTATAGCTCCTGCGACTCCGCCTCGGAGACGGCGTTGCCGAACGCGAACCGGAACTGCTCGGCGGTCAGCGAGACAGCCCGGTGCCGGTTGCCGGGGTTCTTGAACACCGGCAACGTGGCGCGCAACGCTGACAGCGGCACCGGCAGCACACCCTTGATCTGGGCGGCGTCGATCGCGATCGCGGCGGCCGCTCGGTCAAGGCCGAGCAGCTTCTGGGCGATCATCCCGCCGAAGGAGTGCCCGATCAGGATCGGCTTGGTGTCGAGCCGGTCGATGATGTTCGTGTAGTGCTCGACGACGTCGTCGATGCCGTGGTCGGCGAGGCGATCCGGGTTGGCGCGGGTCTCCTCGACCGTGTCCGCGTCGCCGGGCCAGCCCGGCGCGGTCGGTTCGTAGCCCGCTTCGCGGAACAGGTCGATCCACGGCGTCCAAGACGTGGCGTGCAGCCACAGTCCGTGGATGAAGACGACCGGTGTCGGTGTACTCATGATGGCTCCTCAGATCTGTTGGGGTGGCGGGCCGACGACCCGCAGGTTGAACGCTTCGGCGGACGCGATGATCGCGCCGACGTCGAACGACGGCGGCGCGTCGTCCACGTGCGCGACAGGCGCACCGATGGAACCGAACCACTCCTGTCAGGCGGCCGTCGCGTGGGCGGCCGCACGGACGAGACCGACGACGAGGTTCGGGTGCGTGACGAAGTAGGCGTGTGAGGCGCCCGCGACCTCGACGGTGCGCGAACCGGCCCGCTTGGCCATCGCCCGCTGCGAGGCAGGCGGGATCGCCTGGTCCGCACCGGACACCGCATACCACGACGGGATGCTCCGCCACGCGGGGGTGCCGGACGGGGAGGCCAGCGCGGTCAGCGTGATCGGGCGCTGCGTCGCCGCCATCGCCAGCGCCGTTGCTGGGCCGACCTCGCTGATGAACGCCTTGCGGAACTCCTGCGGCCGGATCGAAAGTTCCACGTCGGTACCGCCACCCGCGATCGGGATCTGAACGCTGGTCACGACGTCCTGCAGAGTGCCCCCGGCACTGAGCGCGAAAGCGGACTCGCCCTCGTCAGGAGCGAACGCCGCGATGTACACCAGCGCCTTGACGTTCAGGTTCCCGGTCGCGGCATTGGTGATCACCGCACCGCCGTACGAGTGTCCGACCAGGATGATCGGACCGGTGATCGAGGCGAGCACGGCCGCGAGGTATTCGGCGTCGCCGGCCAATGCGCGCAACGGATTGGCCACTGCGACAACCGGGAAGCCGTCGTCCTGCATTCGCTGGACCACACCGGTCCAGCCGGATGCGTCGGCGAACGCGCCGTGGACCAAGACGACGGTCGGCCGGTTGACGCCGGCGGGCCAGGTGGAGGTACTGGATGCGGCCTGCGCGGCCGCCGCCGGCGTGACGATGCCGAGGCCGGCGGCGGCCGACACGGTGGCCAGGCCCGTCAGGACGGTGCGACGGGAGGTGCGGTGGATGTTCATGAGCGGAACTCCTTTCAACGGAGGGTGCGCGCGGCCGTGAGGATCACGTCGGCAACTGCGGTGGGCTGGGAGACCATGACGGCGTGAGAACCAGCCGTCTCGGCGATGTGCGATCCGGCGCGTTGCGCCATGGAACGCTGCGCATCCACGTGGATGGCCTGATCGTCGGCAGCCACGAGGTACCAGGACGGCAGCACCCGCCACGCCGGCTCGGCGGACGCCTCAGTGAAACCGGCCAACGCGATCGGCCGCTGGCTGGCCGCCATGATCGCGGCGTCGGCCGCAGGCACGTCGGCGGCGAAGACCGCCGGGAACTGGGACCGGTCGATGCTCAACTCGGCCGCCTTGTCGCCGTGCTCGGTTCGAACAGCGGTCTGGCGCAGCGCCGACCCCATGAGCGTGGCCGGAAACTGCTCCACGATCGCCGTCAGGCTCTCGCCCTCCTTCGGGGCGAACGCGGTGATGAACACCAGCCCGACCGCATTGGCGAGTTCACCGGCGGCGTTGGTGATCACCGCGCCGCCATAGCTGTGCCCGACCAGCAGCACCCGGCCCTCAATCTCGGAAGCCACGTCCGCCACATAGCGCGCGTCCGTGGCCAGCCCTCGCAGCGGGTTCGCCACCGCCCGCACGTCCAGGCCCGCCGCTAGCAACTGCCCGAGGACGGCCGACCAACTTGACGCATCCGCGAACGCGCCGTGTACGAGAAGAACCGTCAGGTCGTTTTCGGCACTCTCAAACTCTGTCATCACTTCCTGCCTCCGTATCGATGTCGGCTGACCGTAATCCGGCACCGATGCAAGATCAGTGATAAAAGAGTGACGACGCAGTGAGCAGCACCGGAGGGCCGATCACAGCGATCACCGCTGGTTAGGCCTGGCGGGCGGCAAAGGGCCGCCACCCGGGGTCGAGCTCCCAGGCCCTCATCTCGCTCGGCAGGAGCCGAGGCAGCCGGGCAGCGTACCGAAGCGCAACCGTGCCGACCCTTCGTCGCATGAGACTCGTGGCGGCGCGCTGGCGATGATCGGCTCGCTCAACCGTCACATGTGGACGCAGACTGAGGAAACGGGGTCAGGGGAGGACCTCGACGGTCAGGTAGGGAGACATGGCGTCCAGGAAGTCGGCGGCGTCGAAGATCTCGCCGGCCGACGCGACACCGGTCGTGCGGATCCGGCCGGTCAGAATCCGTTCGATCGCCTCGACGGCCAGCGGGGCGCTCACGGCGTAGATGTCCTGGCCGCTGGCCACGACACGGCGTCGCTCGTCGCCGGAACGCACCACGACGTCGACGGTGAACGTCTGGTCCGACCGGCCGGAGTCGTCGACCGCGGTGGGTGCCTGCGCGTCCGGTGCGGCCAGATCCTGGGCCGCCTCCGTCGTCATGTAGGTGCGTACCTCGGGGATGGCCAGGTGGCTTGGGATGGTGACGACGTCGGCCATGGTGAACTCGCTGAACACGCTGCGTCGGCCCAGGGGAGCGGGGAAGTCCCAGTCCACCGTCGGCAGGTCGCCGTCGGCGGCGTAGTAGTCGAGGCGGCCGCCGGTGAACCGGACGCGCCGGCCGTCGCGCCGGTCGTGGGACACGACGCCGGAGGCGATGGTGCCGCCGGTGGGGTGCCAGCTGCTCAGCCCGTACGCGATCTGGGCTTCGTCGGCGGTCGTCCAGTCGCGCATCGCCAGGGTGACGAGCAGGTCGCCGAGGCCGCCGTAGAACGCCATCGCTGGGACCACGGCGACGTCCGCTTCGCGAGCCCGGTCGGCGAGGTTCGCGAACGTGTCGGCGTTGGCCTCGATCTCGGCTGCGACGTCCACGTACGGCAGGCCGGCTCGCAGGGCTGCCTCGATCACGGCCGTCGCCGTCGAGGCGAAGGGACCGGCGGTGTTGATCACCGCGGCGGCGTCGGTCAGTGCCTTGTCCAGCGCCGCCGGGCCGTCGGCGGAGGCGACTCGGTACGCCAGCCCCGGATGCGCGTACGCCATCGCCTGAAGCTTGTCGGCGTCGCGGCCGACGAGCAGTGGGACGAATCCGCGACCCAGCAACTCCGCCACCACGAACCGCCCGGTGTGCCCGTACGCACCGAACACCGCCACGGTCTGACCTGCACTCATGGGAACTCCTCAGGCTTGACAACGTCTCGAAAAGATCGACTGAGGAGATCCTGTCAACGGCGGGCCGACCCGACGAGTGTCTGGAACGACAACCCCCGTACAGTTTCGGACATGAGCACGATCGCCCTCGCCGCCACCGACGGGATGCTGCACTTCGAGCTGGCCATGGCCTGCGAGGTGTTCGTCCGTGACCCATCCGGCCTGGCCGACCCGTGGTACGAGCTGGTGATCTGCGGCAGCGGCCCGGTCCGGGCCGGCAAGTTCCGGGTGGACCCCGAGGACGGCTGGGACCGGCTCGCCCGCGCGGACACCGTGATCGTCCCTTCGGTGGAGGACATCGACGCGGAACTGCCGGTCGACCTGCTCGACGCCGTACGCACCGCGCACCAAGCCGGCGCTCGGATGGTCTCGCTGTGCACCGGCGCGTTCGTGCTGGCCGCCGCCGGGGTGCTGGACGGCCTGACCGCCACGACGCACTGGGCGCACACCGAGGCGTTGGCCGCGCGCTATCCGCAGGTGACGGTCGACCCCGATGTGCTCTACGTCGACAACGGGACCGTGCTCGCCTCGGCCGGCAAGGCCGCCGCGATCGACCTGTGCCTGCACCTGATCCGCCGCGACCACGGCTCGACGGTCGCCAACGCGGTCGCCCGGCGACTGGTCGTGCCGCCGCACCGAGCCGGCGGGCAAGCCCAGTTCGTCGCCACCCCGGTCCCCGCCCGCGAGGACCACCCCCTCGCCGCCTTGTTCCCCTGGGCGATGGCCCGCCTGGACCGGCCGCTCACCGTGGAAGACCTGGCCCGCCAGGCCAACATGAGTTCCCGCAACCTCGCCCGCCAGTTCAAGTCGGTGACCGGCACGACGCCGCTGATCTGGCTGTCGAACCAGCGGATCCGCCGGGCCCAGGAGTTGCTGGAGAACACCGACCGTAGCATCGACGCCATCGCGGAGGCGGCGGGTCTGGGTACCGCCACGACGCTGCGGCGGCACTTCCATCGTGCGGTCGGGGTGCCGCCGGACGCCTACCGGCGGACGTTCCGCGGGGTCTGAGCGGGGTCGCCCGCCGATCGTTGGTCGCACCGGTTTCGACGCAGGTCGCCGGGTCTTGCGGGCATCTGCACAATGGTCGCCATGATGGTCACGCGACGCGCCGGCTCGGGCGACTGGGAAACCTGGCGCGTCGGCCGTCGGCGGCTGGCGTTCCGTCCCTATATCACCGGTTTCGCCGACGCCCCCGACTCCTCGGAACTGAGTCTGATCATCGTCCTGCTGCAGGTCGTCCCGTTCGCGGTGGTGTGGTTGGCGGCGCTGGCCGCGACGATGGCGGTCTGGCCGTGGCGGGCACTGACCGGCCGCTGGCTCGTCGTGGCCTATCCGACGGCATCCCCGGGCAAGGCCCACCGCCGACGGGTGGATTCGGCCGCCGAGGCGAAGCAACTCGTCGCGCAATGGTCGGAGGCGATCACGTCGGGGCAGCTGGAGCCGCGGGTGGCCGCCTCCTGAAACCGATCGGGAGCCCGACGCGGCCGACGCGCCGTCGACGCATGGCCGAACTGTAGGGGTTCCGGTGCCGGTCGCCGATCGGCGCGCCTACGCGGCGGGCTCGTCGGTGACGCCCCACTGCGCCAGCGGGCGGCCGTCGGTACGCCACTGGTGCTGACCGGCCGGGATCTTCGGCCAGCCGGCGGGGGAGTCCTCCCACGCCTCCTGACGTCCGAACACGGTCCGGTCCAGCAGACTGTAGGACCAGAAGCCCGCTTCGTTGCCGCGATCGGTCGTCCAGTAGGTCTCGTAAACGCGGCCATGATCGTCGCGTACGTAGCAGCCGAGCCAGCCGAAGTCCCGGTCGGCCAGCAGTCCGTGGCCCGCGTCGCGCGCCGAGTACCAAGGTGCCGCATAGCCCATGAAGTCCGCGTACGGCCGGCTCTCCTCGTACGTGCCCGCACAGAAGTAGGCCAGTGTCACGTCGCGCGCGTGCAGGTGCGCCAGCGGGCCCTGGACCTGGGACGCGAAGTAGGTGCAGCCGATGCACTGCCGCTCGGCCGGCTGGCCGTCGTGCCACATGTGGAAGTAACCGACGAGCATCCGCCGCCCCTCGAAGGCGTCCAGAAACGGAACCTCGCCCTTCGCGCCGACCACGGTGACGGACCCGGGGATCTCGATCATCGGCAGCCGCCGGCGCTCCGCGGCGATCACGTCGCCCGCGCGGCTGTGCGCCTTCTCCCTGACCAGCAGACTGGCTCGGGCGGCCTCGTACTCGTCGCGGCTGGTGACGGTCGGCAGGGCGGAGACCGCCAGCGGCTCGGTGGGCAGGTGGCGCATAGTCGCTCCTTCTTTTCGAATGGTGCGCTGAGTTCGAAGTGTCGATTGGACGGCTACTCCCTGCGTGATCCCGCGGCCGACGGCTCTCGCGAGTCACCGCCGATGTAGGGCTCGAGCAGCGCCCTGCCCAGATCAGTGCGACTGTGGACGACCATGCCACCGTCCCGCACGCTGTCGATCAACCTCGTGTTGCGCAACGTCGCCAGGTGTTTGCTCGCCGCCGCTACCGAGATGCGAGTAAGGCGGGCGATGTCAGAGGTGTTGCGCCCTTCGGCACAGGCCAGGACCTCGGCACGGGTCCGGCCGATCAGATCGGCGAGCGGCGTGTGCGCCGCGTCGGAGGCGAGCCGCGTGCCGGTGTCGATCGGATAGACGAGAACCGGCGGCATGTCGTTGTCGGCCAGCACCATCAGCTGGCGGGTCTCCTTGAAATACGAGGGCACCAGCACCAGACCACGACCGCCCAGGTGTAAGTCGCGGTTGCCGGTTCCGCCCCAGACCCTGATGCTCAGGACGCCGTCGTGATAGGACGCACAGGGGTGCAGCCGGTTCAGGACGGCACCGATCCCGCCGGCGCCCATCTGACGCAGCCGGTCGGCCCGGTCCGCGGCGACCGCGCCGGTCACCCGCGTCCAGATGGGAGTGAGCGCGGCCTCGCGATAGGCGCGCATCGCGGAGCCGAGGTCCACCATCGTGGACAGCCGGATGTGCCCCGCCGTGATCGGCTTGTCCATCAAGCCGATCTCCCGGAGAACGCGGCGGCTGGGGGTGGTCAGGACGCGTTCCAAAGATTCGTCGAAGCCAGCGTCGCCTCGCGTCGGCGTGAGGAAATCCGGAAAATATCCGCGTGGCGGATTCACGGCGAGGGCTAGATCGATCGATCGGCGCAGCGAGCCACCGGGATGCAGGCGGTCCAGGAGTCCGGCCCGCCATCCGCCGATGTGCGTCGGCACCTCTCGTAGCCGAAGCTGATGGATGCTCAACGACAACTCCCAGAGCCAGTCCGGCCCCGCGGCGATCCGGGGGTTGGCGAGATCAGAGAGACTGAAGTGGATGCGGAGCATGGCGTCGATTATTACCGCGCTCCGGCAGGTTTTCCGTACGGGTTAAAGCCTTGCGGCTCGCGTTCGGGGTACTCAAAGCCTCTGGCCGCGACGGGGTTTTCCGCTCAGGGAAAAGACTGTGAGGTTCATCGGTCCGAAAGAGAGCATGACAGCCGCTGAACAAGCGACCGCAAAGTGCGCTCATCCACGCTAGGAGGATCCGATGAAGCAGACAATGATGTCCATGGCAAGGGCTGCGCTGGTCGTCGCCACCGCTGTCGCCATGTTTACCGTCTCCCCTGTGCCTGCGGCTCAGGCGGCAGACAACTGTTCCGGATACACCCAGTTCCCGAACGGCGAGGGCGCGGGCACCATGGAGGTCACGGCGAATCTCAAGGTCGGTCCATACGCCTCCTGCGGCAACGTCCGATCCGTGGCCGCCGGCACCAGGCTCTACTTCTATTGCGAGGTGATGAACTCGTACGGGAACATCTGGGACTACGTTCGTGTCGCGGGCACCTCCACTTATGGGTGGATGTCCCGGCAGAACATGACCAACATTACTGCCTCGGATGACAACGGCAACGGGGTCATCGACACGTACGCCTGCCTGTAAAGGCTTGTCTCCACCTCGTTCCCGCACGAGGTTGCCTCGACGGCGAGAGGTCTGCGGTGGGCGGCCGCATAACGGGGGCGACCACCGCAGACTTCTGTGCCGGTCAGTTTCGGTATCGGCCGAGTGCTTCGACGAACTGGCGTTTTGAAGCCGTTCGTGAAGGCGTACCCGATCGCCGCGACCGCTCCGCCGCTCCATGATGAGCCGGTCACTGGGAGTGGACCAGGTGAGCACTACGACGGCTGTGACGAGCAGATTGATCCGCAGGCCGGGCACGAGCCCGGCCCCGGCCACCTGGTGATGTTCCGCCCTGGGCGGCCAGCCCGTACGATCCGGTGATGTCGCAAGATCGAGACCGCCTGCTGGCCGAGGCCGTCGGCCTGCGGGAGAGCGACCGGACCGAGGAGGCGCGGGAGCTTCTCCTGACGCTGTCGGACCGGTACCCGCAGGATGCCGAGGTGGCGTACCAGGCCGCCTGGGCGCATGACAAGCTGGGCCTGGAAGCCGAGGCGGTCCCGTTCTACGAGCGCTCGCTGGCGACTGCCGGGCTTTCGCCCGAGGATCGGGCCGGCGCGTTCCTCGGACTGGGCAGCACACTGCGCGCCCTGGGCCGCTACGAGGACGCGGTGACGACCCTGCGGCGGGGGCTGGCCGAATTCCCGGACGACGCGGCGTTGCAGACCTTCCTCGCCATGGCCATGTACAACGTCGGCCAAGCCCGCGAGTCGGTGTCGCTGCTACTGAAGCTCCTGGCCGAGACGAGCGGCGACGAGCGAGTGCGGCGATATCGTCGGGCGATCGAGTTCTACGCCCAGGACCTCGACGCGATCGGCTAGATGCCGCGACGGCGTTTCCGGGATCGGTCCCGCGCGGTCGGGGAGTGTCGGCGTCCACTGTTATGGTCCGTGCACTTGCGGGACGACCGACAGCCTGGAGGCAGCCGTGGCAATCTCCGATCACATCACGACGTACGCCGGCCTGCCGATCGTCGAGTATCCCGAGGGAAGCCCGGTCGCTGATCCCGCTCTGGTCGCCTGGCGCGTCGACGACCCGGAGTACGAGGGCGGCGAGATCTTCGAGGAGCGCCTGTCGGGCCTGCTCGCCGAACCGTGGGCCGGGCAGGTCACCACCTTGGTCATCGGCAACTGGGGCAGCGCGTACGACACGGCGGCTCCGGTCGAGCGGATCGCTGAGGCGGCGACGAGTCTGCCGTCGTTGCGGGCGCTGTTCCTCGGCGAGCTGACGTTCGAGGAGTGCGAGATCTCCTGGATCCGGCACACCGACATCACGCCGTTGTTCGAGGCGTACCCGGAGCTGACGACGCTCACGGTGCGCGGTGCGGAAGGCTTGTCGTTCAAACCGTTGCGGCACACGGCATTGCGGAGCCTGACCTTCCAGTCGGGCGGGCTGGACGCCGGAATCGTGCGCGCGGTGGCGGACAGCGACTTCCCTCAGCTCAACCATTTGGAGCTGTGGCTGGGCGTCGAGAACTACGGCGGTGACGCCACAGTGGATGATCTGAGCCAGATCCTCGCGGGCGGCCGCCTGCCCCGGCTCACGTCGCTCGGGTTGAAGGATGCGGATATCGCCGACGAGGTGGCGGCCGCTGTCGCGGCCGCGCCGATCGTGGCGCGGCTGGAGGAACTGGACCTGTCGATGGGCGTACTCACCGACGTCGGGGCAGCCGCGTTGCTGGCCGGGCAGCCGTTGACCCACCTGCGACGGCTGGATCTGCATCACCACTACCTCACCGAACCCCTGGTTGCTCGGATCACCGCCGAACTGGGCGAGGCCGGTGTCGACGTGGATCTGTCCGAACCGGAGGAGCCGGACGGCACCTGGCGCTACGTCTCGGTCGCCGAGTGAGATGCGGCTGACGGTCGTAGCCAATCCCGGCAGCCGCCGGTTGGCGCTGTTCTCGGCGGCGATTCAGCGCGCCGGGCTGGCCACTCCGGAGGTCGTCGCCTGGCGCGACGTGGCGGCGGGCGCACCGCTCCGGCTGACGCCCGGTTCGTTGGTACGCCTGGAGTCTCCCGGCGAGGACACCGAGGTGGATCGCCTGCTGCGCGGGGCCGACTCCGAACTCGATCACGGTGAGCTCGCCGGTGGCCGGGCGTGGTACGACGGGTTCTGCCGGGCGGTGCGCCGGATCGCCGACGCCGCGGCCGACCAGCGAGCGCGGCTGCTGGCCGATCCGGACGAGGTCGCGACGATGTTCGACAAGGCGGCCTGCCACGCTCGGCTTTCCGCTGCGGGCGTGCCGGTTCCGGCGGCGTTGCCGGGATCCCCGGCGAACTGGGCGGATCTTCGTGAACGCCTCGCCGGGGTGGGCTGGCGGCGGGTCTTCGTCAAGCCTCGGCACGGGTCATCGGCCTCAGGGGTACTCGCGGTGGAATTCGGGCGTGCGGGGCGGTTGGCCGCTACGACCTCGGTGGAGTGGAGCGGCGGCCGGATGTACAACTCGCTTCGGGTACGCCGATATCAGGACGAGCCGACGATCGCCGCGACGGTCGATCGGCTGGCGCCCGACGGGCTGCACGTCGAACGATGGTTCCCCAAGGCGGGCCTGGCCGGGCGCGTACTCGATCTGCGGGTGGTCGTGATCGCGGGGGAGCCGACCCACGTCGTGGTTCGCAGCAGCAAGTCACCGATGACCAACCTGCACCTCGGCGGCGTACGCGGTGACCTCGCGGCGGTCCGAGCCGCCGCGGGCGACGAATACGACGCCGCCATGCAGACGTGCCGGCGGGTGGCCGCGGCGTTTCCCAGGAGCCCGCATGTCGGCGTGGACCTGATGATCGGCTCCGGCTGGCGGTCGCACGCGGTGGCCGAGGTGAACGCGTTCGGTGATCTGCTGCCCGGCCTGCTGGCCGACGGCCGGGACACCTACGACGCACAGCTTTCGGCGTTGCAAGCCGCGCCCGCAGCCTCACCTTCCGCGTCCTCGAACGGGCGATCAGCGCCTTCGGGCGGGCGGCACCCGGGCGTGCCGGATGACTCGGGCGTGCGGGACAGCTCCGGCGTGGCGGCCGGGCACGGACCCGGGTCCAGGGTGGCGGCGTGAATCCGGTCGACATGACGGCAGTGGTCGGCTCGCACGACATCGCGCTGATCACGCTGGACACCCTGCGGTACGACGTGGCCGCGAACGAGGCCGCGGCAGGCCGGACGCCGCATCTCGCGGGCGTCCTGCCCGGCGGCGCGTGGGAGCGACGGCATTCGCCGGCCAGCTTCACCTACGCGGCGCATCACGCGTTCTTCGCCGGGTTCCTGCCCACACCGACCGGGGCCGGGCCGCACCCGCGGCTGTTCGCGGCACGGTTCCCCGGCAGCGAGACCACCGCCGACGGCACCTGGGTGTTCGATACCCCGGATGTCGTCGGCGGATTGGCCGCCGCCGGTTATCACACGGTGTGCCTGGGCGGCGTCGGCTTCTTCAACCGGCGGTCCGCGCTGGGCAGTGTGCTGCCGGGGTTGTTCGCCGAGGACCATTGGCGTCCGGAGTTCGGCGTCACCGAGCCTGATTCGCTGCGGCACCAGCTCGACCAGCTCCAGGACAGCTTGACCGGGATGACGCCGGATCGGCCGTTGTTCACCTTCCTCAACGTGTCGGCCCTGCACCAACCGAACCGGCACTACCTGGACGGCTGCGCCGAGGACGGCCTCGACAGCCATGCCGCCGCACTGCGCTATGTGGACGGCCACCTGCCGCGGTTGTTCGAGTTGCTGACGTCGCGGGGACGGCCGTGCTTCGTCATCATGTGCGCCGACCATGGGACGGCGTACGGGGAGGACGGTCACCACGGCCATCGGATCGGTCACGACGTCGTCTGGACCGTGCCGTACGCCCATTTCACGTTGCGTCCCGGAGAGTGGTGACGGTGCTCGACGGCTCGCCGTACCAGGGATACCTTTACGCGTACCCGCATAAGACGGCCTATCGGAGACTTGAACCGCGACCGCCGCTGCGGGAGGTGTGGCAGGCCGAGCCGCGCGACAGGCTCTTCCTGTATGTGCACGTGCCGTTCTGTGAGATGCGCTGTGGGTTCTGCAACCTGTTCACCCGGGCGAGGCCGCCGGCCGAGCAGGTCTCGGACTACTTGCGTCAGCTGCGGGTCCAAGCCGAGCAGGTCGCCGCGGCGATCGGACCGGCCCGGTACGCCCGCGCCGCCTTCGGCGGCGGAACGCCCACCTATCTGACCGCAGCCGAACTGGACGAGCTGTACGCCGTGACGCGTGACGTGATGGGGCTGCGTCCCGGTGAGGCGGGCCTGTCGGTGGAGACCTCGCCTGCGACGGCGACCGACGATCGGCTGGCCGTGCTCGCCGCGCACGGCACCCATCGGGTGAGCATGGGGGTGCAGAGTTTCCTCGACGCCGAGGCACACGCCGCGGGACGCCCGCAGAATCGGGTCGAGGTCGACCGGGCGCTCGACGCATTGCGGGCGGCTCGATTCCCGGTGCTCAATCTCGATCTCATCTACGGGATCCCCGGGCAGACGTCGCGGACGTGGGAATACTCCCTGGAGACCGCATTGCAGTGGCGACCGGAGGAGATCTTCCTCTATCCGCTCTACGTACGCCCGCTGACCGGGCTGGGCCGTCGCGGCGATCCGGACGCGCCGGACGACGACTGGGATCGTCAGCGGCTCGAGCTGTACCGGCAGGGCCGGGACCGGCTCCTCGCGGCGGGCTATCGGCAACTGTCCATGCGGCAGTTCCGCCGCCGGGAGCTGCCTGATCCGGACGGGCCGGACTACAGCTGTCAGGACGACGGCATGGTCGGGCTCGGCTGCGGCGCACGCTCGTACACCCGGCAGTTGCACTATTCCTTCGACTACGCAGTCAGCGTCCGGGAAGTCCGTGGCATCATCGACGACTACGTTCGCCGGCCCGCTGGGGATTTCGCGTACGCCGAGGTGGGGTTCGCCCTCGACGGTGCCGAGCAGCGCCTGCGCTGGCTGGTGAAGTCGCTGTTGCGTGCCGACGGCGCCGACGCGGACGCCTACCAGGCGCAGTTCGGCACCGAGCTGGCCACGGATCATCCGCATCTGACCGCGATCGAGGCACGCGGATGGGTCGGTTGGGACGGACCCATCCTCAAACTCACGCCGGAAGGGCTCGGCCGCAGCGACCTGATCGGCCCGTGGCTGATCTCCGACACCGTCCGAGCCGCGATGGCGCAGGCGGTGCTGCGATGAACCTGCTGATGCTCTACCGGGGGCCGCTGGCCAGCTGCAATTACGACTGCCCTTACTGTCCCTTCGCCAAACGACGCGACACCCCGGCCCAGCTACGCGAGGATCGGGCGGCGCTCTCCCGATTCGTCGAATGGGTCGTCGCGAACCCGCACGGCGACACGCTGTCGGTGCTGTTCACGCCCTGGGGCGAGGGACTGACCCGATCCTGGTACCGGCAAGCCCTCGTCCGGTTGTCGCACCTGCCGCACGTCGAACGGGTCGCCATCCAGACGAACCTGGCAGGCCGACTGGCGTGGACGGCTGACGCCGACCCGGAACGGCTCGCGCTGTGGGCCACCTACCATCCCGGGCAGACGAGCCGGGACCGGTTCCTCACCGCGTGCGCGACCCTGCGACGGCACGGCATCCGGCACTCGGTGGGCATGGTCGGGCTGCCCGAGCACCACGCCGAGGCGGTGACCATGCGAGACGCGCTCCCGGCCCAGACCTACCTCTGGATCAACGCCGCCGACGGGCATGTCTACTCCGCCGACGAAGAGGCCCGGTGGACGGCGGTCGACCCGCTGTTCGGCTACAGCGTCCGTCCGCACGCGTCGGCCGGGCACGAATGCTGGGCCGGTGAGACCGCGATCTCGGTCAACGGCGACGGGCTCGTCCGGCGCTGTCACTTCCTGCCCGAAGCCATCGGCAACCTGTACGACGACACCTTCCGTACGGCGCTGACCGCCCGCGCATGCCCGGCAGCCAGCTGCGACTGCCACATCGGCTACGTCCATCTGAAACGGCTCGGCCTGCACCAGGTCTTCGCCGGGGGGATCGCCGAACGCATCCCGGCCGGTCCGCCGCCGGCCTGGGGTGCGCCCGGTCCGCACGTCAGGTCTGCTGCTGCGGCGCGTACTGCTCCTCGGTGAGGTCGAACGTCCACGCCACCCCGGCGCGGGCGGTCCGCACGGTCGGCGGCACCCGCAGGAAATAGGTGCGGCGGGTGCCGTCCGGCTCCGGCGTGGCGTTGACGACCTCGACCATCACGAGCGGCTCGTCGCCGGGCAGGTCCAGCCGCCACAGCACGCCGAAGTCGTCGGACTGGACCCGAGTGGCCTCGGACTCGCTCAGGTAGCGGTCGAACCCGAAGTATTCGAGCATCACCCGGCGTACCTCGGCGTTGCTCTCGGACCGGATGCGGTCGGCCGTCAGCTCGGGCAGCTGGGCGGCCACGTCGTCCGGGACCGGCATGCCGCGCCACGCGTACATGCCGAAGCCGTCCGGGTAGGACAACGCCGGACCGCCCGCATGGTGCAGCCGGCCCAGATTGTCGCGGTGCACCTGGTCGGGGCGCTCGGTCAGCACGGCGATCCGCTCGAACGCCCACCACCAGCCCGCCGACCGGGCGACCCGGGCCAACCCGGCCAGCTCGGGAGAGTCGTCGCCGTACGCAGCCAGCCAAGCCGCGTCGTGCTGGCCGAGGATCGCGTCGAGCAGAGCGCCTTGCGCCGCTGCGCCGACCTCGTCGGCGTCGGCCGCGAACTGCTCGGTCAGTCGCGTCCGCAGGGGTGTGACGATCCGGTCGGCGAGCTGCTGCCAGCAACGACGCGTCGTCGCTACGCTGTGCCGCGCGTAGCCGACCGGACCGAGTTCGGCGACCAGCGCCGACCGCGCCCGAGCCCACGGGCCCGTCCGCACCTTCGACCGGACGCTCGCGCCGAGTTCCGCCCGGCCCGGCACACAGTCCTGCTCGGCCAGCCACTCCCAGACGTAGGGATCGCCGTCGGTTCCCGTCGACAGCATCGCGACCGCCGCCGCGCCGGCCGCCGGCGAACCGAGCCAAATGATCCGGTCAGGCGCGGCCAGCCCGGCGACCGCGTACGCCGCGCGCACGCCGGCCTCGGCGGCGGCCCGATCGGCCGGCTCCGCGCACAGACCGGCGGCGAGCCAGCTCTCCGCCCGCTCGGCCAAACCGATGTCGTCCATAGTGGAGAATGCGTCAGGGGTGAAGACGTCCATCAGTCGGCCACGAACCGGATCGCGCCGGGGAAGTACTCCCGCTGCCGCACCACGCGGTAGGCGCCCGGCGTCAGCGAGATCGGGCCGTGCTCCTCGTGCACGAGCCGCCCGTAGCCCTCGACCAGCAGGTAGAGCCGGTCGGGCTCCTCCGGCGGGCTCAGCAACGCCACTCGCTCGCCGGTCAGGACGTGCGCGTGCCCGGTCGCCTCGCCGAGCGCGAGCACCATCCGATGACGACGGTCGCGGGGCGCGTCGATCAGGCCGGGCGGCAGGTCCGCCGGGGCGATGGGGACTACCAGGACGTCGCCTTGCCGATGCATGAAGCGCTCCTTCGCCGAATCGCTGACGCGTGCAGGCTACGCGGACGGTACGACATCCGGCTCAGCCGCGAACATCTCCTCCAGGACGATCGCCACGCCGTCGTCGTCGTTGCTCGCGGTGACCCGGCCGGCCCGCTCCAGGACGAGCGGATGCGCGTTCGCCACCGCCACCGAGGTGCCTGCCCACTCCAGCACCGGCAGGTCGTTGGGCATGTCGCCGAAGGCCACCACGTCGGCCGGGACGGCGCCCCATCGCTCGCACAACCGGGCCACCGCCGCCGCCTTCGACACACCCGCCGCCGCGATCTCCACCATCCCCGCTGCGCCTGAGTAGGTGACCGACAGCTCGGGAAGCCTGCGCCGCAAGCGATCCAGCACCGCGTCGGTCACTGCGGCCGGTGTCCACGCGAGCAGCTTCACGCAGCTGCCGTCGCGCGCCCAGAGATCGTCGAGGCTCCTCGCCTCCTGCCGAGCCGTCTCGCGGCTGGCCCGGCGCAGCCACCCCGGTCCGGTCACCGCCCACTCACCGGTCTCCACCGCGAACGCGACGCCCGGCATCGTCTCCGCCACGACCTTGGCCGCCGCGGCGGCCAAGGGCATCGTCAGCGCGGCCAGGACTTCGACGTCGCCGGTGCCCAGGTCGAGCACGACCGCCCCGTTTGCACACACCGCCACGCCGGTCAGTCCCGCCTCCGCCGCCAGCACGCGGGTGAAACGAGGCGGGCGTCCGGTCGCGATCACGACCCGGGCACCTTGCGCGCGGGTCATCGCCAAGGCTGCTTTGGTACGCGTAGAGATGGTCGCATCGGTGCGTAGCAGGGTTCCGTCGAGATCCACGACGACGACGATCATGTCCGAGCCTAACCTGTTCCGGTTGCCGTCCGATCAGCTGTCGGGCCTGGTCGGTGGATTCGCGGTGGACGACGCCCGTAAGGTTTGGGCGCGAATTCTCGTGAAGTGCGATGGAGAGTATTCCGATGGATCTGACCACGGCCTACACCGATGCCTGGCACCGGCAGCCCGATCCGGTGGAGCGGGCGGGCGACCGCCGGCCGACGAACGAGCAGTGGGTGCTGGTGGCGGCGGTGTGGCTGCTGGCGATGTGGTCGCCGGACCAGGTCCCCGGCTGGGCGTCCACTCTGGTGCCCGGGAGGACCAAGGCGCGCCAGGATCAACAGTGGCTGGAGCCGCCGCCGCTGTCGGAGATCGCGGACGTCGGCGACCTGGCGGAGGTCACTGATGCGGCAGTGCTGACCAGCCGGGTGTCCATCGGCCCGGGGCGGCCGTACGAGCCGGCCCGCGCCGACGAGGAGGTGGCAGCCGAACTCGTGGCGTTGATCTCGGACGTGGTCGCGGCGCGCGACCAGCGCGGGCAGGCGCTCGTGCAGTTCCTCGCCGACAAGGTCGCCGGCCCATACTCCGACGTACTCCGCCTGACGGGTGCCGAAGCGGCGCCGGGAGTGCCGGAGGCGCTGCACCTGCTGCACCGCGATACCTGGGGCAGCACGCTGCGGGCCTCGCTGACTCCGGCCGCAGAGGTCCAGCCGCCACCCGTCATCGCCGCCGACGGCACCGACGCGGGTCTGGGTACCCGGATCGCCTGCAGCATGACGTTGCTGAGCGACCTGCTCTGGGTGAACAACAACACCCCGGTCACTTTCAGGTTCCGGATCGGTCGGCTTGATCAAGGCGCCGGCGACTGGATGACCACGGCGGCCCGATGGTGGGCCGAGAACCGCGAAGACGCGGACGAATACGACCTGGAAGAGTTTCGTGCCGTCTCAGCCACCGATCTTCGGACCGGCCTGCGCAACGAGGTGCGGCTGCATCTGATCGAGCTGCTCGACGACGAGTCCGGCGGCCTCGACGAGATCCCCGAAGTGCCGGCCGACCACCTCGCGAGGTTCCTCCTCGACGACCTGCTAGACGTCATCCTGACGCGCATGGGGGACGACGTACGCATCGCCTGTGCGGGCCTCCTGCCGGTGACGTGGCCCCCGAGCGAGGAAGACGACTCCATGGCGACCACCGTCCTGCTGGTCACCGCGGACGAGGTCGCGGTTCTCGAGGTCGACCTGTCCGACTGAGGCCGGATCCGGTGAGTCAGTCCCGGCCGGTCTCCTTGGTTTCGCCCGGCCGGCTGGGGATGGCGGCGAGCAAGCCGTCGAGCACCCGTTGCTCCGCTGTCATGTGCGCGATCGCGTCGGCGATGCGGGCGCGTTGCCGTTCGAGGTGCTGGACCATGCCTGGGCACGCCGACGGGGTCAGGCGTCCGCCGTCGTCGTGTACGCAGTGCAGCACCTGCGCGATGACGGTCGTGGGAAGTCCGGCGGCGAGCAGGGACCGGATGTGGGACACCGCCGTGACATCCGATCGGGCGTATTCGCGGTAGCCGTTGGCGAGCCGCGTCGGCTGAAGAAGCCCCTGCTCCTCGTAGTAGCGCAAGAGTCGCTCGCTGACCCCCGTCTCGCGGGCCAAGGCGCCGATCCGCATGCGAGCCTCCTCACGTCCGGTTGACCTTCACACTGATGTGAAAGCCTAGCTTTGCCTTCGTCAGTGGCGCTGTGGACGAGGGAGCAGAACGTGTCAGGCGCGGTCATCATCGGGGCAGGACCGGGGATCGGTCGATCGGTTGCCATGCGGTTCGCCCGGGAGGGCATGCCGGTTGCCGTCGTCGCGCGTACCGGTGCGGCGGTAGCGGAGATTGCTGATGCCGTGGGCGAGGTGGGCGTACAAGTCGTTGCCTTGACCGCCGACAGCACGGACGAGACAGGGCTGTGGGCCGCACTGGACGCGGCTGCCGACGAGCTGGGCCCGCCGGAGGTCGTGGTGTACAACGCCGCCGTCATCCAGGCGGACGCGCTCGGCGAGCTGTCCGTACGCGCCCAGCAGGACGCCTGGGCGGTCAACGTGGTCGGCGCGCTGAGCACCGCCGCGCACGTCCTGCCCGGCATGGCCCGGCGCGGTCACGGTTCGTTCATCGTCACCGGAGGAATGCCGGAGCCCAAGCCCCAGTACATGTCCCTCTCGCTGGGCAAGGCCGGGGTGCGGACGCTGGTGGCCCTGCTCGATCAGCAGTACGGGCCGTCCGGCGTCCACGTGGCCACGGTCACCGTGGCCGGCGCGGTCGCCCCAGGCACCGCCTTCGACCCGGACGACATCGCCGAACACTACTGGCGGTTGCACACCCAGCCACGACAGCGATGGGAACGGGAAGTCGTCCACGGTTAGCCGGCCTCGCCGTCGGCGACTGCGGTTCGCTCGACGCCGCCGGCGGCATGGTCGACGAGGCAGTCGTACGCGCAGCCCGCCGTCTTCTACGCGCCGCCGATGTCCGCTCGGGGTGAGCCTTCGGCAGGGTTGGCCGCCGCGAGCTGTGCGGCGTTGACGATCGACAGCAGCAGTAGATCGACCGCGAGTGCCGGAACGGCCGCGAACTGGTTCAGGGTGAACTTGAAGACCTGGCCGACCATCAGGTCGATGCTCAGGGCCAAACCGAACCATCGCATAGCGGCGGCCCGATCACGACGCAGCCGGTACGCGCCCGCGATTCCCAACGCGGTCATCACGAGCGTCACCAGAACCGCCACCACTGTCGGGCCGGTTTCGAGGCGTCCGGCGTCGATGGCGACACCGATCACCGGGAACAGCACCGGCTGAGCGATGATCCAGCCCGCCGCGACGTTGATGGCCCACTGCCGTTGGGCGAGCCGGTCGCGCGTCGCGCCGGCCCAGTCGGCCGGGCGGCGCCACCACGGCCGGCCGGCGGTCTCGTCGCGTGCGGGCAACGCTTCGAGCAGGTGCAGCACCGCGCGGTCCAGCTCATCATCCGGTACGCCGACCGACCGAATCGCGTCCGCCCGCTGGCGTTCGGTCACCCCGACGACGATCCCGCCGAGGGCCAGGTCCACCGCGTCCGCCCGGCGTTGGTCGCGAGTCGGCACGGCCCGGTTCCGCCACCGGCGGTCGAGCAGGAGCAGAATAGCGAAAACCAGGTAGATGATGCTCGCCGCCGGGCGGTAGAAGTAGTCGTTGTCCTGGGTGATGAACTTGCCGACCTCGTCGACGAACAGCCCGAAGCCCACACCGCCCACCACCGCTGCGGCGAACCGGGCGCTTCGCCCGTAGAGAATCGTGGCCGCACCGATGGCCACGACCATCAGCAGACCGCCCCACAACATGTGCGCGATGTGCAGGTTGCCGCCGCCCAGCTTCGGGTAACCGGTCATGCCCAGGTAGACGCGGATCAGCAGGACGGTCCCGATGCCGGCGAAGACGAAAGCGCGCAGGTATCGCGCTGCGTTGCCGGCGCGTACGGCTCGCCAGGGGGCTGCTGCTTGACCAAGATCCAATGCCACCTTTCCAGCATTGTCCGGCTCGGCGTCGCGTACATCGGGAAGTTACCCTGATCACGCCACCAGGGCTTTCCCCTAATCCCCGTCGCGGAGCGAGCGCTGCAAGGAGCGGAACTTCCGGGCGGCTTCCGGCAGGTTCGGCACGTAGACGTCGACCAGCGCGAGGACCCCGACGAGGGCGCTGATATCCGGGTGGCCAGGGCGAGCATCGCCCAGCGTGACAACCATCTCGAACCCCCCAAGCGTGTGTACACCATGGACAGAGCGGCCGATCGCCGACTCGCCATCCGTCGCAGCGCATTGGAGAGCAGACATGCACGCAGCACGACGAACTCTCGTCGGAGCCGTCCTCACCGTCCTGGCCGTCCTCGGGTCACTCCTGGTGGTTCCGTCACCGGCTCAGGCGTACGGCACTCTCACGGTGAAGTTCGCCGTCGTCGACACCGGCAACTGCGCTCGTGTGCGCGGCAACCTGCCGGTCACCAAGGTCACCGGGGGCTGCATGCTCTACGACAGCTTCGACGACACCTACTTCAAGACCGACCCGGGCGGCGTGGCCGTCAAGATCGAGATGTACGACAGCTCCGGCATGGTCGCGAAGGTGGAGTTCCACCCGGACGACGAGCTGCTCTGGATCTACGACACCCGTAACGACGGCGACACCGTCTACGTCTATGTCGACTCCTATTGGAACAACTGGATCTACGGACCGTTCCACGCCGAAGGCACGGACAACGTGCTGGACTACGAGGTGGTCGACCTCAGCTTCGACGAAGGGACCTCGCTCGGCATCGGGGTGAAGGACAGCGAGAACATCTACGACCCGATCTTCAGCGAAAGCGCCGTCGCGTAATACCTGCCGCCATCCGCACATGCGGCTCGCACTCGGGCGTGGCACCCCCCGCTGCGCCCGTCGCGTCCGCCGCCTTTGGGCGCTGGATCAGGATTCCGTGTCGAATCTTGGAGCATGATTCGACCGAGATCCGTGATCCAGCGCCCCAAACGGGGCGCGCAAGAGTGGCGGTGCAGGCGTTGACGACCTGAGTCAGACCCGCGCCTTGAGGCGGCGTACGAGCATCGTGACCGCGACGGCCACCGCCGCCAGGACGATCAATGCCAGCAAAAGCAGCGGCACCCCCGGCATCGGCCACGGCGACTGGACGTACTTCGTGACAGTCACGACCGCCCGATAGTGCTCATCGGACGCCGACTGCGTCAGCCGGATGTCCTCGGTGATCTGCTTCGGATTGAACACCGCGTCGTAGCGCGTCAGAAAGCGCGGGCCGGTCAACAACGCGGACACCGTCGGATGCTGCGGGTCCGCCGTCACCTCGTCGGCGTACGTGAGATCCGGTGCGCTGCCCTTCGGGGCCGGATTGCTCATGTCCATCCGGTGATCCGCCAGCACATACAGGCGCAGCGGTTGCCTGAACTCCGCCGTCGCCGACAGCCGCATCGGGTAGACCGGCGACTCCGTCTCGAACGCCACGCGCATCGGCGGCAGCCCGTCGGAAAGGCTGCCGGAGGTCGGCGCCAGGCGTACCGCGACGACGAGCCAACCCTCGGCGAGGTAAGGCCGCAGCGCCCCGCCGAGCGCCTCAGGCAAGGTGAAGCCGTTGTCGGTCAGCCATCGCGACACCGCGCTTGCGTCCGTGCCGCTGAGCTGAGCGACCTCGTACGGGCCGACCTCGACGTGGTCGACGACGGTCACATCATCGGCAGACTGCCCTGGAGGCGCGCCCGCGCCGTCCCCGCTGACGACCACGCGCCGCACCTTCACCTCGGGACGGCTGATCTCATCCAGCTCGGCGAACACCTTCGCATCAGCGATCTCGAACCGGGCACGCGCCGGAACCGGCATCAGAAACGCCGCCTGATTCGCTTGCGAACTGGTCTGCACAGACAACGTGATCGACTCGGAACGGCCCGACAACTCCACCAACGCGGTCTCCCGCTGCGGATACAGCTTGTCGTTGGCCACAAACGCCCCGCAGGCGCACGCGCCGGAAGTCGCGGGATCGGCCGCCAGCATCGTCACGCCCAGCGCGAGCACCACAGCGAAACGGGTCACGAACCGGCGGGCTGTCGCGGTCACAGTCACGGCCTACTCCTGTCACGTCGAAGCCATTAGTGTGCCGCAACCCGCGCGCCCTTCGGGAAGCAGATCACGGTTATGTATGCCTCCCGCGGCGTCGGAAGCATGCATAACCGTGATCTGCAGCCACGGCGGACCGAGCGCGAGCGCGGAGGGCCGACCAGTCCGGCGGCGGGTGTCTGTCCCTGAGAAGAGTGATCGCCGTCGGCCGATCGCCGGCCATCCTCGGTATCTACAAGCGGCGATGCCTTTCCGGTACATACAGGTATTGCTAAATGGAAACCTTCGCAGGAGACTCTCAGTCAGCTCCGACCCGGAGTGCGCGCTCGAGAGGAGTCCAGCATGGACGGCCGTCGCCCTCGAATCCTCATCGGATTCGCCATGACGCTGGTGATGTTGCTGGTCACAGCCACTCCGCAGCCGGTGACGGTCTTCGGTCCGGTGGACCTGAAGGTGAGTTGGTTGTGGTCGTGGTTGGGGGCGCCGTCGGCGTTCGCGGGTGGGCGGCCGATCGGTCCGGTGCAGGAGTCTGGTTCTGCGGCGGGCCGGGGTCATTACGTCGGGTATGCGGAGACGAAGGCGGCTGGTGGGGCGGGCCGGGCTCCGGACAAGACGGTGGCGGAGCGGCTGGATGGTAAGACGCAGCGGTTGACGACGCCGGGGGTTCAGGGGTTCGCGCCGGGTAAGAGCACGCGTAAGGCGGATGGGTCGACGGCGGGTTCGGATCTGTTCGCGAATCCGGATGGCAGTTATACGCGTGAGGTGTCGCAGGGCACGGTCAACTTTCAGGATGGCAAGGGTGCCTGGCAGAAGATCGATGCGCAGGTGACGCCGGCGGGGGATCGGCTGGCGCAGCGGGCGAATCGGTTGGGGTTGCAGTTCGCGAACCGGGCTGATGATCGCAATCTGGTGTCGGCGTCGTTCGACGGTTTGGGGTTCGGTTACTCGTTGCAGGGTGCGGCTGGGGTTGCGGCGCGGTCGGGGGCGTACGCGGTGACGTATCCGGGGGTGTTGCCGGGTACGGATCTGGTTTTGGAGTCGCGGGAGAGTGGGGTCAAGGAGTCGATCGTTCTGCGGGAGCGGGGTACGCGGACGGAGTGGGTGTTTCCGCTCCGGCTCAATGGTTTGACGCCGGTGGTGGACGCCGGTGGTGGTGTGGTGCTGGCGGATGCGAAGGGGGTGGTGAAGGGCCGGATTCCGCCGGGGTTGATGCACGACTCGAGGTTCGACGGGTCGACCGGTGAGTTCACGACGTCCACTGCGGTCGCGTATTCGCTGGTCGAGGCCGATGGCGGGATCGGGTTGAAGGTCAGCGTCGACGAGCGGTGGCTGAATGCGCCCGAGCGGGTCTACCCGGTCACGATCGACCCGACGACCGAGCTGACCTCGGACGGCGACACGTATGTGTACTACGGGAACGACATCGACCACTCCGCTGAAGACGACTTCGCCATCGGCACCTGGGATGCGGGCGTACATCGTGGCAAGGGTCTGCTGACGTTCACCAACTATTCCAGCGCCTTCGCCGGGCTGCGGATCACCTCGGCCAGCGTCAAGCTGTTCCTCACCTGGCAGGGCAACTGTTCCGCCCGGCCGTTCACCGTGCACCCGATCACCCAGTCGTGGGACTTCAGCACGGTCCGCTACGGCGGCGTCAACTACACGGGACCGGCATTCGGCTCGCAGATCGGGACGCTGAGCCCGACGAACTACGCCGAAGCCTGCGCCAACACGGGCAGCGACCGGACGATCGGCTCCTGGGTCACGGTGCCCTTGGACAAGGCGACCCTCGACGGCTGGCTCAACGGCACGGTCTCGAACTATGGCCTCGGCCTGAACGCCTCGCAGACGGCGACGACTGATTTCAAGCGGTTCACGTCGCGCAATGGTCCGGCGGGGGCGGTGTGTGATGGTCACACGTGTGCGCCGTATCTGTCGGTGACGTATACGCCGAATGTGGCGCCGCAGATCGATTCGCAGTATCCGCCGCGGGATTATCAGGCGACGTCGTTGACGCCGGAGTTGCTGGCCAAGGGTCATGATCCGGATGTGTGGCCGAAGCCTGCGGTGCAGTACAACTACAAGGTCAACGACTCGACCGGTGCGCTGGTGGCCACCTCGGGGTGGACGTCGTCGTCGAGCTGGACGGTTCCGGACGGCAAGTTGCAGTGGTCGAAGACCTACTACTGGTGGGTCGTGTCGTATGACGGGTGGGCGACCAGTCCGGACCCGTTGAACGTGGCGTACTACTACCCGTTGTCGACTCCGCCGCCGCAGCCGTTGGTGACTTCGGGCTTGTCGCAGGACGGTGGTGGGCGTGGGTTCGAACCGGCTGCGGGCAATTACACGACTGAGGCGATGGACGCCCAGGTCGCCACGGTCGGTCCGGCGTTGGCGATCCAGCGGTCGTACAACAGCCGGGATCCGCGTACGGGGTTGGCGTTCGGGGCGGGCTGGTCGACGATGGTCGACGCGAACGTCACCGAGCGGATGGCCAGCAGCAGCGGTAAGACGGCGGTGATCACGTATCCGACCGGTACGGAGGTGGCGTTCGGCCGTAACGCGGACGGTAGTTTCAACCCGCCGCCGGGCCGCTATTCGGTGTTCACCACGGTCACCGGCGGCTACTCCCTGGTGGATAAGGACGGCACGACGTATCTGTTCACTCGGCAGGTCGCGGGCACGGTGGGCACGGATGCGGTGTATGCGATCACGTCGATCAGGGACGCGGCCGGGCGTACGTTGACGTTCGCCTATAACGCGTCGGGTCTGGTG
Organism: Hamadaea flava; assembly: GCF_024172085.1. Classification (NCBI taxonomy): domain Bacteria; kingdom Bacillati; phylum Actinomycetota; class Actinomycetes; order Micromonosporales; family Micromonosporaceae; genus Hamadaea; species Hamadaea flava. The sequence goes on from NZ_JAMZDZ010000001.1 coordinate 8,641,996, forward strand.
GAGACGATCACGTCGGCGTCCGGTCGGGCGTTGCACTTGACGTGGTCCACGCCTGCGGGTGCGAGCAAGGCGCATGTGGCGACGGTGTACACCGACCCGGCCACCGCCGGGGATGCGAGCACGGTGGCGACGTGGGTGTACGCGTACAGCGGTGACCAGCTGACCAAGGTGTGTCCGCCGACCGATGCCACCCACTGCACCGTCTACGAATACGGCACCGGATCGCAGTACCCGACGGCGTTGCTGGATGCGGGTCCGCACTCGTATTGGCGGTTGGCGGAACCGGCCGGCACCGTGAAGGCCAACAGCGATGTGCTCGACAACGGTGGCACCGATGCCGCCACGTACAGCAACGTGCAGCTCGGTCAACCGGGTCCGCTGCCGGGGTCGGCGGCCACCGCCGCGAGCTTCAACGGGACGTCGTCGTATGTGGAGGTGCCGGGCAAGCTGGTCAGTGCGGCCAGCTACCAGTCGGTGAGCATGTGGTTCAAGACGACCACCCCTGACTCGGTGCTGTTCAGCTATCAGAAGGATCCGATCACCGGCGGGACGACGGCCGGGAACTACACGCCGGGGATCTACATCGGCAGCAGCGGCAAACTGCGCGCCGCGTTCTGGACGAACAACGTCAACGCGGGGATCGTGTCGGCGAACCCGGTGACCGACGGCGCCTGGCACCACCTCGTCCTCGCAGCGGCAGGCAACACGCAGACGCTCTATCTGGATGGGCAAGTCGTCGGGACCCGTACCGGGCTGATCACCCTGGTGGACGCGTACAGCACCACGCATGAATATGTGGGAGCGGGCTTCCTGGGTGGGGCCTGGCCGGACCAGTCGCACTTCTCCGCGACCGACAACACCGGCTACGCCGACTACTTCACCGGTTCGATCTCGGACGTGGCGTTGTTCGACCGGACGCTGACGGCGGCGGATGTGGCGAGCCTGCGTGGTGCGTCTGCTGCGGCGGCGCATCCGTTGACGAAGATCGTGCGCCCGTCGGGGGCGACGGCGGCGCAGATCACCTATGACCCGGTCAGCGGGATCGTGACGCAGGTGATCGATGAGCACAACGGGACGTGGAAGATCAGCCCGTCGGCGGTCGCCGGTTCGTCGCAGGTGTACGCCGCGTCCGTGCTCTCGGGTGGTCCGGCAGACTATCTGCGGATGAACGAATCCGGGGTGACCGAGGCGGTCAACGAGGTCAACGGCGGGATCGGCACCTACAACACGGTGACCCTCGGCTCGCCCGGCCCGTTCACCGACGCCACCGCTGCGGCGTTCGACGGAACGACGTCCTACCTGAGTCTCCCGACCGCCGACATCCCGACCACTGGGCCGAACTCCGTCTCGATGTGGTTCAAGATGCCGTCGGGGTCCACTGCGGGCGGCGTGCTGTACGCGTACCAAGGCATGCCTTTGAATGATCTGACGGGGAGCTGGTGGACCCCGGCGCTGTATGTGGGCACGGACGGCAAGCTACGCGGCGGCCTGTGGACCGGGGCCGCCACGACCCGGATCACCACCGCGACGTCGGTGGCCGACGGCAAGTGGCACCACGTGGCTCTCGCCGCGGGTGTCAATACGCAGACGATGTATCTGGACGGCGTGGCGGTCGGGACGCTGAACACCACGATCGTGACCACCGGTGCGGCCTACGCCTATGTCGGTGCGGGCCGGTGGGAAGGGAACTGGCCGGCGCACAGCGCTGCGAGCGTCGGGTATTTCCCGGGTTCGATCGGGGAGTTCGCGTTCTACAAGTCGCAGCTGACAGCGGCGCAGGTCGCCGATCAGGTGGCGGCGAGCAAGAACGCGTCGGCGGACGCGGTGGGTGCGGCGTTGGCGAAGAAGATCGTGGTGACCGATCCGGCGAACGCCACCACGACCTACCTGTACGACGTGAACAACGGCAACCGGCAGGTCGCCGAGATCTGGACCGACGGTACGCAGCAGCGGCAGACGGCCTACGGGTACAAGGACGGCTATCTGCGTACGGTGACCGACCCGAACGGCAACGTGACCACGAGCGAGTACGACGCGCGGGGCAACACGATCTCGGAGCAGACCTGCCAGGACCGGTCTGCGGGCAAGTGCTCGACGGTCTACTACACGTACTACCTGAACGCGACGTCGCCGGGTGACCTGCGCAATGATCAGATCACCGAGATCCGTGACGGCCGGTCGGCCAGCGCGACGGACAACACGTATTTGACGAAGTTCGAGTACGACGCGCTGGGCAACAAGATCAAGACCACCGACGCGCTGGGCCGGGTGGCGTCCACGCAGTACACCGACGGTACGACGGTCGCGGCGGCGAACGGCGGGTTCGCCCCAGCCGGGCTGCCGTGGCGGGTCACCTCACCGGGCGGCCAAATCCAGACCACGACGTACTTCGGCAACGGCGACGTGGCACAGGTGACCGACCCGGCCGGGTTGATCACGAAGCTGGGATATGACGGGTTGGGCCGGGTCGTCACCAAGACCGAGGTGTCGGACGGCTATCCGGCCGGACTCGTGACGAAGGTCGTGTACGACAAGTTGGGCCGGATCGCTCAGCAGACCGATCCGGCGACGACGAACCGGGTGACCGGCGCGGTGCATACGCCGGTGACGACGACGGTCTACAACTTCGATGGGCAGATCACGCAGCAGACGGTCAGCGACGCGACCGGTGGAGATGCGGCGCGGACCCTGAAGAACACCTATGACTCCCTCGGGCACGTCGCGACGGCGACCGACTCCGACGGCGACCTCACCTCGTTCGGCTATGACCAGTACGGGAATCTGACCAGGGAGGTCGACGAGACCGGATCGGAGACCCGGTATGCGTACGACGCGAACGGGCATCTGCTGACCACCACGTTGATCGGCTATACGGGTGATCCGAACAATCCGATCACCGCGCGGGATCTGGTGACCGAGTCGCGGGCGTACGACCCGGCGGGCCGGCTGGCCTCGATCACCGACGCGATGGGGTTCGTGACGGCGTTCACCTACACCGACAACAATCTCGAAGTCGCGGTGATCAAGAAGAACGCCGACGGCAGCCAGACCTATGTGGCCGAGCAGAACGAGTACGACGCGGCCGGCAACGTGATCCGGGAGTTGAGCAACAACAACGTCACCGACACCCGGTACACGGTGGACGCGGTCGGCCGGGTGACCGGCGAGACCCTCGATCCGAACGGTGTGGCGCGTAAGACCAGCTACACCTACAACAACGATGATCTGGTCACGGCGAAGTACTTCTCCGACAACTCCGGCTACGCCTCGGCGGTGGGCAGCACCTACGACTCCGCCGGACGGGTGACGTCGGACTGGGCGCGTACGCTCGGCGCCGGTAAGCCGGATGGTTGGTGGCGGTTGAACCCGGCTAGCGGCACCGAGGTCGTCGACAACTCCGGCGGCGACAACACCGCCACCGCCACGAGCGGCGTGACCTGGTCCGGCGGCGCGGGCGTCTTCAACGGAACGACCGGCTGGGTGACCGCTGCGAAGCCGGCGCTCGACACGACGAAGAGCTTCAGCGTCTCCGCCTGGGTCAAACTGGCCGGCAACACGATCGGGCAGACGGCGGTGTCCCAGGACGCGTCGGTGAACTCCGGCTTCAACTTGATGTACATGAGGGGCTCGAACCGCTGGTCGTTCACGAGGAACCTGACTGACACGACGAACTCGGGTTCGGCGACCGCACTGTCCACTGCCGCGCCCACGCTGAACACGTGGACGCATCTCGTCGGCGTCTACAACGCCGCGAACGGCCAGATGACGTTGTACGCCAACGGAACCGCGCAAGGAACCGCGACCGACACCACGCCGATCGCCGCGAACGGACCGCTGGTCATCGGCCGGGAGCGCTACAACGGTGCGAACGACCTGCCGTTCAACGGCTCGATCGGCAACGTGCAGACCTACCAGCGAGCGCTGAGCGCTGCCGATGTGTCCAGCCTCTACGGCAACGGCCAGGCCGGTCGGCCGCTCGGCGACGTGAACAACACGACGACGTACACCTACGACCAGCGTGGCCTGAAACTGTCCGAGACCGATCCGCTGGGCAACACCGAGTACTACGAGTACGACGAGTCCGACAACCTCGTCGTCACCACCAGCGCCCCGGTCAACGCCGAGTCCAACGGCGGCACCCCCGTCTCCTCCCGACCGGTCACCACCACCGGCTTCGACACCTTCGGCGACGAGGTCGAACTCCACGACCCCGACGGCAACACCACCGTCATCACCCGCGACGCCTCCGGCCGACCGGTCACCACCCGCCTCCCGGACTACACCCCACCCGGCGGCACAAAGATCACCGCCACCGTGTCCAAGACCTACAACGGCTCGGGCAACATCGCCTCCACCACCGACCCGCTCGGCAAGGTCACGACCTACCTGTACGACCAGCAAGGCCGCCTGTCCAAGGCCACCGAGGCCAACGGGGCGGTCACGACCTACGCGTACGACCTCAACGACGACCTGCTGCGCACGGTCAATCCGCTCGGCGCAGCCACCGAAGCCACCTACGACTATCTGGGGCGCAAGGTCACCGGGTCGGTCTTCGAACGTGCGACCTCCAGCACGATGACCACCTTGTACGCGTACAGCAGTGCCGGGTTCCTGCAGAAGGTGACGCAGCCGTCCGGGTCGTACAACACCTACACGACGAACTCGGCGGGTGACACGACGGCGGCGACCGACGCGGCCGGTAACGCCACCCAGTACCGGTATGACTATCTGGGGCGCCCGGTGGCGGTGATCGCACCGGACGGGTCGCGGCGTACCACGGTGTATGACGAGCCGGGCAACAACATCACCGCCAAGGCGTACGACTCGACGGGTGCGTTGATCTCGAAGATCTCCGCGGCATACGACGGCAACGGCAACCAGGTGTCCACCACGGACGCGTTGGGGCACACGACATCGTTCACCTATGACGCGACGGGGATGGTGACCGGGGAGACTCAGCCGATCTCGGCGACGGCGTCGATCACCACCTCGTTCGGCTACGACCTGCAAGGGCATCGGACCCGGTACACCGACGGGCGCGGCAACAAGCACCTGTCGACCTACAACGCGTGGGGTTTGCCGGAGTCGCAGATCGAACCGGCGACCACCGCCAACCCCGACGACCGCACCTGGACGATCTCCTACGACGCGGCCGGGCGGGCGGTCAAACAGACCCAGCCCGGTGGGGTGGTCGTGGTCAACGGCTACGACACGGTCGGCAACCTCACCTCGCAGACCGGTTCCGGTGCGGAGGCGGTCACCGCGGACCGGGCGTTCGGCTACGACCTGGCCGGCCAGCTGACCTCGATGAAGGCCGGCACCGGCACGGACACGTTCGCCTACAACGACCGTGGGCTGCTGACGACCGCTGCGGGTCCGTCGGGTGGGTCGTCGTTCGGCTACACCCCCGACGGCCTGGTCGCCTCGCGTACGGATGCGGGCGGGACGAGCACGTATTCCTATGACACGGTGGATCGGCTGTCCGGGGTGACGGATGCGTCGACGGGGCAGACGGTCGCGTACACGTATGACGGGTTGTCGCGGGTCACGAAGGCGACCTACGCCACCGGCGACACTCGCAATTTCGGCTATGACAATGCCAGCCGGTTGACGTCGGACACGCTGAAGACCTCGGCGGGCACGGTGGTGGCGTCGATCGGCTACGGCTACGACCTGGACGGCCGGGAGACGTCGAAGACCACGACCGGGTTCGCCGGGTCGGCGGCGCACACCTACGGCTATGACTGGGCCGGCCGGTTGACCTCGTGGAACAACGGCACCACCACGACCCCGTACGCCTACGACAACGCCGGCAACCGTACCCAGCTGGGTGCCAAGGCGATGGTGTACGACGAACGCGATCAGCTGGTCGGGGACGGGTCGACCACCTACACCTACACGGCGCGGGGAACCCTGAAGTCCACCGTCGCCGGGTCCACGACGCAGAACCTGACCAGCGACGCGTACGGGCAGCAGGTCGCGATCGGCGGTGAGGCGTACACCTACGACAGCCTCGGCCGTGTCCTGACCGCGGGGCCGACGACGCTGACCTATTCGGGTCTGGCCAACGATGTGGCCGGTGACGGGACGGCGACCTACAGCCGGGACGCCGATGGCGACGTCATGGGGGTCAAGCCGGGCAGCGGGACGGGGGTGTTCGCCTGGACCGATCAGCACACTGACTTGGTCGGGCAGTTCACCTCGACCGGCAGCACGTTGTCGGGGTCGGTGACCTACGACCCGTTCGGCAACGTCACCGCCAACGTCGGCAAGGTCGGCAACCTGGGTTACCAGTCGGAGTGGACCGACAACGTCGCCAACCGGGTCAACATGCACGCCCGCTGGTACAACCCGGCGACCGGGCAGTTCGACAACCGCGACACCGCCGACAACGACCCGGTCCCGGACTCGATCGACGCCAACCACTACCAGTACGGCGACGGCAACCCGCTCCAGACCACCGACTCCACCGGCCACTGGGGCTGGAACCCGTTCAAAGCCGCGAAGAAGGCCGTATCGAGCGTCGTCCACACGGTGACCAGCTACGCCTCGTCGGCCTTCAGCTACGCCTACTCCTACGCCTCGTCCTACGCCTCCTCGTACTGGCACGCCGCGACCAGCGTCGCCAAGAAGGTCGTCCACACCGTCAAGAAGGCGGCGCACACCGTCCGCAAGGCGGTCCACAAGGCGAAACGTGCGATCAAACACACGGTTCACCGCGCGGTCCACTACGTCAAGAAGACCTACAAGAAGGCCGTCAACCGGGTCAAGAAGACCTATCACCGGGTGAAGCACTCGGTGGCCAAGACGATCAACCACGTCAAACACAAGGTGAAGAACACCTACCACCGGATCAAGCAGGCCGGTTCCCGGGTCGTCCACAAGGTCACCAAGACCGTCAAAGCCACCGTCAACAAGGTCAAGGACGCCTATCACGCAACCGCGAAATGGGTGAAGGAGCACAAGGACACCCTGATCCAGATCGGCGCGATCGTCGCCGGCGTGGCCGCCGGGCTGGCCTGCACGGCCGTGACCGCCGGAGTCGGTGCGGCTGCCTGTGCCATCGGCGCGGCCGCGCTGATCAACCTCGGCAAGGACGCCGCGCAAGGCAATGTCCACGGCTTCAAGGACGCCCTCGGCTCCTTGGGACAGGGCGCCCTCCAAGGCGGCATCGGCGTCGTCACGGGCGGTGTCGGCGGGATCGTCGCCGGCAAGGCCGCGGCCGCGATGGGCGGCTTCGCGACCAAGGTCGGCGGCCGGATGGTCAGCGAGTTCGCGGTCGGGGCGGTCAGCGACACCGCCTCCCAGGTGGTCACGACCGGGCGGGTGAACTGGTCCGGCGTCGCGATCTCCGGCGGCATCGGAGCGGTCACCGGCACGGTCGGTGGCCGGGGCGGCAAGAGCTGTCACAGCTTCCAGCCGAATACGCGGGTCGTGATGGCGGACGGGTCGACCCGGGAGATCAAGGACGTCAAGGTCGGCGACACGGTGCTCGCCACCGATCCCGCCACCGGTCAGACCAGTGCTAAGCCGGTCACGACACTGCACAAGAACACCGACAGCGATCTGGCCGACGTGACCGTACGCGACACGAAGACCGGCAAAACGTCGACGGTGCACACGACACAGCACCACCCGTTCTGGAGCGTGACCGCGAAGGACTGGGTCGACGCGTCGGCCCTGAAGCCGCAAGACCGCCTACGGGACGTCGCCGGGCGTACCACTCAGATCGTCGTGGCGGTCAAGACCTGGACCGGCTTGGCGGACATGCGCGACCTCACGGTCGCCGACGTCCACACCTACTACGTCCTCGCCGGGGCCACGCCGGTCCTGGTCCACAACTGCAACGGTCCCGCGAACCCCGCGCCCGAGGCGCCGTCGATCTCGGCCGACAACCACCGCGGTCGTTACAATGCGAACCAGGCGCGCAACGGACTGGCGCGGTTGCCCAAGGACTGGGACGCCCACCACGCCGTTCCGCAGTACTACCGAGACCACCCCGAGTTCGAGGATTTCGACTTCGACGCGCCGAGCAACATCCGCGGCGTGCAGGGGTCCCGGGCCGGGCCCGGCAACAACGTTCATCAGCAGATCACGAACATGTGGGCGGACTTCCAACGAGCGGCGCCGAATGCCTCACGGTCGTCGATCGAGATGTACGCCGGACACATCGACAACCTATTCGGACAGCATTACTGGTAGGGGGACCAGGTGACCGGTGTGGCCGACTGGAAGGCTGCCCTCAGAACTCACCTCGATCAGCTGGCGGTGGTGTTCGAACAGCGCTTCGGCTACCCGTTCGACGAGGAGTCCAACTTCGTCAGTGACGCCGATCAGGAATTGCCGACCGGCGGGGACGCGACCGCGTTCCCGCCGGCTCTGGCCGACTTCTACGCGGAGGTCGGCGAGGTGTCGCTGCCGGACGTCAACAACGGCTACTTCATCCATCCGGCGGACCGGCTTCCAGTCGCTGCCGACTGGGGCCTTCCCACTCGGGTCGATGTCGGGTCGATCGGCGAGGTCGCGACGTTCGGATCGGACGGCGGGGGCGGGTTCTTCTGTCTGGCCCGGCACCGTGGCGTGATCTTCCACCTGCCGCCGGGCCGGGTGGATGACGGTGTCTACACCGGCGGGCTGGGCGACCCGCGGTTGATCGCCGACGACTTCGAAGGCTTCCTTGCGCGGATTCTGGTCGTCATCGGAGAGTTCGTCGCGTCCGGGGCCACGGTCGAGCTGTAGACCCCGCCGTGCCCGCTGAGTCGACGGGCGGGGAGAAAGTCGGCCGGAGACTGAACCGGAGGACGCCGCCGGCGCAACAGAGAAAGTGATGGACGACGACGAGCTGATCACAGCGATGGCGCGCGGCGACGATGTGGCGCTGCGGCAGTTGTTCGCGCGGCACGCGCCGTGGCTGGCCGCCCGGCTGCGTGCCGTGCTGCCGGCCGCCGACGTCGAGGACGTCCTCCAGGAGACGTTCCTGGCGGTGTGGCGTGGCGCCGGTGCCTATCGGGGCGACGGTGTCGGCGGCTGGATCTGGGGGATCGGCCGCCGCCAGGCCGCATTGTGGCTTCGGAGGCGGGGCCGAGCCGACACGCTGCCGATCGATGCGCTGCCCGATGACGTCGCACCTGCCGACGATCCGGCGGAGTCGGCGGTGACCAAGGCACAGCTGATCGACGTCCTGGACGCCCTCGGCCCAGCCGGGAGCCCGCACCGTGAGACGTGGCGGCTGATGTATGTCGAGGACCGCAGCGTGGCCGAGGTCGCCGAGCTCACCGGCGTGCCGGCCGGCACGGTGAAAAGCCGTGCGCATCAAGCCCGGCGGATGATCCGGGCCGCGATGCGGCGCGAAGGACCGTTGCCCGAGGGAGGGCTGTGATGAACACACCGAACCCGCCTGGCCGGGTGGACGACGTCGATCTCGATCGGGTCTGGATCTCGGTCGCCGGGGAGGTCTGGCGTCGCCGCCGTGGACGTGCCGAACTCGGGCTGGCGAAACTGCTGCGCTCGCCGGGTCTGGCTCGGGCGCTGCTGGCCACGCCGTCGCTGCTGCCCGGGTGGCTCATCGCCACGGCGATCGTGCTGGCCGTCGGGGCGTTCGCCGCCCGCGAGACCGGTACGCCGTACGTGGCGTTGTGCGCGCCCGCTGTCGCGGCTGCCGGGATCGCGTACACATATGGTCCGGGAGCCGATCCCGCGTGGGAGCTGATCCGGACCGTGGCCGTCAGCGACCGGATGATCCTGCTGGCGCGGGCGTCGGCGGTGTTCGGTGTCAACGCGGTCCTGGGGCTGGCGGCTTCGGTCGCTTCCGGCGCGGCCGCCGTGGTGACCTTCGGCTGGCTGTTGCCGATGACGGCGGTGTGCGCCGTGGCTCTGGCCACGGCGACGCTGGCCCGCTCGGCCGCCGTGGGGCTGGCGGCCGGGATGACCGGATGGTTCGTCACCGTCGCGGCACAGCGGATGAGCAGCGGCCGGATCGCGGCGGCGGTCACCGAGTCCGCGCTGACTGTTCCCTATCTGATCGTGGTGGTCGGCTGCGTCGCGGCGATCGGCTACGCGACCCGTGCACAGGGGAGAGTGGGATGAACGTCGAAGCGACCGAGCTGACGCGGCGGCTGGGCCGCACGCAAGCCGTCAGCGGCGTCACCTTGTCGGTCGGCCCAGGGGTGTACGGGCTGCTCGGCCCGAACGGCGCGGGCAAGACCTCGCTGCTGCGGATGCTGGCCACCGCATTGCCGCCGTCCTCCGGTGTTTTGCGCCTGCTCGACAGCGATCCGGCCGACCACCGCCAACGCCGCTACATCCGTCAGCGGCTGGGGTATCTGCCGCAGCACCTCGGCTATTACCCGCGGTTCACCGTCGCCGACTTCGTCGAGTACTTCGCGCTGCTCAAGGAGATACCTCCCACGAGGGTGCCGCGTGCCGTGGCCGCCGCCGTCGAGCGGGTCGGCCTGGGGGATCGGGCTAAAGCGCGACTGCGAACGTTGTCCGGCGGGATGCTGCGCCGTGTCGGTGTCGCGCAAGCCATCGTCAACGATCCGCAGCTGCTGCTGCTCGACGAGCCCACCGCAGGTCTTGATCCCGAGCAGCGGGTGGCGTTCCGGGCGCTCCTGCGGGACCTGGGCCAGACCGCGACCGTGGTCGTCAGCACCCATCTGGTCGAAGACGTCGGCGCAGCGTGTTCGCAGGTCGGGCTCATGGATCAGGGGAAGATCGTCTTCTCGGGGACGCCGGAGGAGCTGATCCGCCGGGGCGATGGTGACGGCGCCGTCGGTGACGCCCCGCTGGAGCGTGGATACACCACCGTTCTGTCGCAGGCCCGGTCATGACCGCCGACGCCCGCACCCGACCCACGACGTTCAGCGGTGGCCGGCTGGTACGACTGGAACTGCGCCGGAACGCGATGCTGTGGATGTCGCCCGCCATGGCGGTGCTGTTCTTTCTCGTCGTCTATCGCCGGAGCCAGGCGCTGCCACCACTGTGGAGTCTGCGGGCGATGGACATGCAGACCGCCATCGTCTCGATCTTCGTGCCGGTCGTGGTCGGCGTGGCCGCGTGGGTCGGTGGCCGCGAGGCCCGGCACGGCTTGACCGATCTGCTGTCGACCACGGCCCGGTCCCGCTGGGCACGCCAATGCGTGGCATGGGCGGCCACCACCGGCTGGGCCGTCGCGGCGTACGCGGCATGCGTGACGATCTTGTATGTCGACATCGGACGCCACACCACCTGGGGCGGGCCGCTGTGGTGGCCCGCCGCCGTGGGAGCGGCATCGCTGCCGGCGTTCACCGCAATCGGCTTCGTCGCCGGGGCCCTGGTGCCCGGCCGGTTCACCGCGCCGCTCGCGGCCGTCGCAGCCTTCCTGGCGCTGGAGATCAGCGCCAACTTCATCCACGGCGACCATTCGCCGTGGCAGATCTCCCCGCTGGTCCCCGGATTGTGGAACATGGGCCCGAACCCGGACCTGGCCACGTTCTATCCGTACCTGCCCGACCTGGCGCGGGTGCAACTGGTGTTCCTCGTGGGCGTAGCCGTGATGCTGCTGGGCACGCTCGGGGTGACCGGATCGGGCAGCCACCGGCAACGCCGGGTCGCCGCCGTGCTCACCGCAGGCGGGCTGCTGGCCGGCACGGTCGCCGTCGCCCTGGCGGGCACGGCCCGGCTCGACGCCCACGGCATGATCGCCATCGCCGCCGTGCACGACAGCTCCGATGACCGGCCCGTGGCGTACACGCCGGTGTGCAGCGCATCGGAGATCCCGGTCTGCCTTCACCCGGCGTTCGCCGCCGACCTGCGCACTGTGACCGCCGCGCTGGGACCCGTGCTTCGGGACCTGGCCGGCGTGCCGGGCGCGCCGTCGCGCATCGGGCAGGCGACCGTGGTCTACCGCCAGGGGATCGGCAACGGGTTCACCGTACGCGCGGCGGATCCGCAGGTGAGCGGCGACCCGACGGTGCTGTGGCTGCTCCTGCGGAACCAGGTCCCCGGTCCGTCGATGACGAACGACGAACTGCTTGCCGAGCTGCGTACGCAGACCGTGCGCGCCATCGTGTCCCGCGTCGTCACCGACGGCGAGGTGTCCACCCGGGCTCAGCAGGCTGTCATCGACGCGTACGCCGGGACGGCCGATGCGGAGCCGGGCAGTCCGGCGGCGCAGGCGGCCCAGCGGTTCGCCGCCCTGACCCCGGACACCCGGCACGCATGGCTGGTCGCGAACGTCGCGGCGTTGCGAGCCGGATCGCTCGACCTGGATCAGCTGCCATGACCGTCCACACCCGAACCGCACAGCCGGTGACAGTGCGCCCGAATGCGTGGGTGAGGCTGGCTCGGCTGCACGCCGCCAGCCGTCGCGTACCTGTGGCACTCGCGGCGCTGGCCGCCTGCGCGATCGGACTGCGGGTGGCCCTGTACGCGAGCTGGAACACCTACGGCGCGTTGCAGATGCCGCTCATGGTCGAAGCCGGCTGCGCCGCCGCGGTGGTGGTGACCCTGGCCGGCCCGTTCGGCGAGCCCGAACGAGTCACCGGCCGGGCGTTGGCCTGGCTGCGGCTGGGCACCGTCGGCCTGCTGACCGTGGCCGCAGTCGTGGCGTTGGCCGTCGCCGCGACCGGGATGGAGCTGGCCGGTGGGTTCCCGGCGATGGTGCGTAACGTCGTCGGGCTGATCGGCATCGGCTTGCTGTGCGGCGTCGTCCTCGGCGGAGCGCTCGCGTGGACCGGGCCCGTCGTCTACCTGATCGTCGGCGTCTATGGGCTCTACACCCAGTGGCATGACCCGGCGGTGACCACGCCGTGGCTCTGGCCCAGCCGGCCGAGCCATGATCTTGGCGGTGCCTTGTGCGCCGGTCTGGTGTTCCTCGTCGGGCTGGTGCTGTTCGTCCGCCGCGGAGCACGCGACCCGATCGACTGACCCGCGCACGTAAACGCGCCGGGCTCGGCGCACGCCTTATGATCTTGGTATGACGTCGCTCAGGATCACCGATGTCCGACCGTGGGGCGGACCGGCCACCGACCTTCATGTCGTCGACGGCGTGTTCGTGGCGACCGCGTCGAGCCCGGACGCCGAGGTGGTGCCCGGCGGCGGCCGGATCGCACTGCCGGGTCTGGTCGACGCGCACGCGCACCTGGACAAGACCTCATGGGGTACGCCGTATCGCCCGCACTCGGCCGGACCCAGCCTCGCCTCCCTGATCGACAACGAGCGCGCCCACCGGGGTGACCTCGGCCCGGTCCGCGAACGGGTCGGCGCATTGCTCGACCGGCACATCGACCGGGGCGTCCTGCACGTGCGCAGCCACGTCGACGTCGACCCGCAGATCGGCCTGGATTCGGTGACCGGCGTACTGGCGGCGGCGGCCGAGCGGGCCGGACGCGTCACGGTCGAGGTCGTCGCGTTCCCGCAGAGCGGATTGCTGACCCGTGCCGGGACCGCGGAACTCATGGCTGACGCGATCGACGCGGGCGCGCAGCTGATCGGCGGCCTCGACCCGGCCGGGTTCGACGGCGACCCGATCCGCCACCTGGACACCATCTTCGGCATCGCGGCGGACAAGCACGTGGGACTCGACATCCATCTGCACGACCGGGGGACGCTCGGGGCGTGGCAGATCGAGCGGATCGCCGAGCGTACCGAGGCGCTCGGAGTGCGGGGCAAGGTCACCATCGCCCACTGCTACGCGTTGAGCACCGTCGACGACGTACGCCAGGGCGCCCTGATCGAGCTGTTGGCGGCGGCCGACATCGCGCTCACCACAACGGTGCCGGGCACGACGCCGCAGCTGCCGTTGGCCCGGCTGGCCGCGGCGGGCGTACGCGTCGGGCTCGGCCATGACGGCGTACGCGATCTGTGGAGCCCCTACGGCACCGGCGATCTGCTCGACAAGGCGCTCGCGCTCGCCGTCGCCTCCGGCTACCGGCAGGACGACGACATCGAGCGTACGGCGCGCATCGCGACCGAAGGCGGAGCCCGCGTCCTCGGCCTGCCCGACTACGGCCTGGAGCCGGGATGCCGGGCGAACCTGCTGCTCATCCCGGCCGAGAGCCTCGTCGAAGCGGTGACGCAGCGTCCCGTCGACCGGACCGTCATCGCCGGTGGAACGGTCGTGCGATGAGCACGCCGTCGGCCATCCTCGTCTCGCCGCATCTCGACGACGCGGCGTTCTCCGCGGCGTCGCGGGCGATGACACCGGGAACGCAGGTGGTCACCGTCTACGCCGGTGACCCGCCGCCGCACATCGGGCTCACCGACTACGACCGGTTCACTCGCGCGGAATCGTCCACAGCGCGGCACGCCGAGCGGCTCGCGGAGGACGAGGCGGGCATGGCACTGCTGGGCTGCGACGTGGTGCGCCTGGACGAACTGGACCAGCAGTACCGCGGCGGGCCACCCGACCATGATCGTCTGGTGGAGCGGCTGCGCGGATACTGCGACGGAGTGGGGGAGATCTGGGCGCCGGCCGCGCTGGGCTCGGCCGTCGACCATGCCTCGGTCCGGGACGCGGCGATCGTGGCGGCCACGCAGGACGCCGACGTCTACTTGTACGCAGACATCCCGCGTGCGGTGACCTTCGGCTGGCCGACCTGGGTGACCGGGCGACCGGAGCCGCAGTACGTGGACGTCGAATGGTGGCTGGAACGCGAGCTGGAAGCCTGTGGTCTGGACCCGTCGCGACTGACGCGGCACGCCGTCGCGCTGACCGACGCCCAGCGCGACCGCAAGCAGCGCGCGGTGGCCTGCTATCGGACCCAGCTTCCGGCGCTGTGCCTGAGCACCGACGGCCCGAACCGGTGGGACGCTTTCCTGGACTTCGAGGTCGCCTGGCGCTACCGGCGGTGAGCTGAGAGCTACTGGCCCATCACGTACTTGATGGTCGGCCCGGCCGTCCAGCCGCCGTCGACGGCCAGCTCGGCGCCGGTGATGTACGCGGCGTCGTCGGACAGCAGGAACACCACGGCGGCGGCGATCTCCGGCGGTTCGCCGACGCGGCCCATCGGCGTGTTCGGGTAATTGCCCTCGCCTTGCTTGATCCCCGTCTCGGAGGTCATCGGGGTGTAGGTCATGCCCGGGTGCACGGTGTTGCAGCGGATGTGGGCGGTGCCCAGTTCGACCGCGGCGACCTTCGTCATGCCGCGTACCGCCCACTTCGACGCGCCATAGCTGCCGGTGAACGCCAGGCCCATGAGCCCGGCGGCGGAGGAGATGTTGACGATCGACCCGCCACCGCCGGCTTTGAGTTCGGGGATGACCGCCTGCATGCCCAGCCAGGTGCCGACGAGGTTGATGTCGATGACCTTGCGGAAGTGGTCGGCGGGCTCGGTGTCGAACGGCATCCCGGTCGACACCCCAGCGTTGTTCACCAGGCCGTGCACGCCCCCGTACGCCTGCTTCGCGGCGGCGACGACCGTCGGCCAGGCGGCCTCGTCCGTGACGTCCAGCCGCAGGTAGCGTGCCTGCGGTCCCAGCTGCTCCGCGGTCTTCTCGCCGTCGTCGTCGAGGACGTCGGTGATCACCACGTTCGCACCCGCGGCCACCGCCTGACGGGCCGCCTCGGCGCCCAGCCCACGTGCCGCACCGGTGATGATCACGGTCTTGCCGCTGAGAACGGCCATGGTGAACCCTCCCGTCGATCCCCTCGTCTGGAGATTACGAGACATGGCCGTGCTGACCGGCGGAAACGGGGAAATCGACGGTCGGACCCGACGGGCGCATCGCGTGGCGTACCGGTAGGCACACAATCGCCGCGTTCAGCGGGTCGCGTCGGAGCGTCGTAGCCAGGCGTGTGTCGCCGCGGTCAGGGCTTGGATCCCGGTGGGCAGGGCGAGCGCGGCGTAGGGCGCGAACTGCGGCGAGTGGTTGCCGGGTAGACGGGCGATTCGGGTGGCGGGGTCCCCGGAGACGGAACGCCATTGGGCTGGCCCGATCACGCCGAGCATCCAATACCCCGTCGGGACTCCGTCCGTGGTGTAGTGCGGGAAGTCTTCGGTGGCCAGTGACGGCGGCCAGTCGGCTACGCGTGCGTTGCCGAACGCCTGCCGGTGCGCGTCGCGTAGGCGGGCGGTGACCGCGGGGTCGGGCGTGTTGGACGGGGACTGCGCGACGACGCGTATGCGGGGTTCGCCGGGGGACTCGGCGGCCGCGCAGGCGGCGCGGGTGATCCGCTCGACCGCTTCGCGCATGCGGGTCAGGGCCGCGGGCGAATAGGCCCGCATGGTGACTCCGAGGGTGGCGCTGTCGGCGACGACGTTGGGGCTGGTGCCGGCCGTCAGCTGTCCGACGGTGAGCCCGGCGGGCTCGGTCGGGTCGGTGTGCTGTGCGCGGACGGTCTGTAGCTGCATGACGATCAGCGCGGCGGTGACGACTGGGTCGTCGCAATGGCGCGGGGTGGCGATGTGACCACCTCGGCCGGAGATGGTGATCTCCAGGGTGATGGAACTCGCCGTCATCAATGGGCCGTGGGCCACCATGCCGGCCGGCAGCGGCGCGCAGTGCTGGGCGAGGGCGACGTCGGGGCGGCCCCACCGGGTGTACAGCCCGTCGTCGAGCATGGCGGTCGCCCCGTGCAGCGTCTCCTCGGCCGGCTGGCCGACCGCCAGCACCGTGCCGCGCCACCCGTCCCGGTCCTCGGACAGTACGCGGGCGGCTCCTGCCAGGGACGCCAGGTGCAGGTCGTGGCCGCACGCGTGCATGACCGGGACCGCGTCGCCCCGAGGGCCGGGGGCGACGGCAGTGCTGGCATAGGGCAGCCCAGTCTGCTCGGCTACGGCAAGCGCGTCGAGTTCGGCGCGGAGCAACACCGTCGGGCCATCGCCGTTGGTGAGCCGGCCGACGACGCCATGCCCGCCGACGCCGGTGGTCACGGTGAAGCCCGCATGCCGCAGTCCGTCGGCGAAGGCTGCGGCGGTGCGCTCCTCCGCGCCCGACAGTTCGGGGTTGGCGTGCAACTGCCGGTACAGCTCGAGTGCCTCGCGCAGCGTATCGGCGGGCACGGCCGGCGCGGACTGCACGACATCCTGCATGGGCGCAGTCTGGCAGGCCGCGCTCACAGATCGCTGACATCGGGTGTCGCCGCAGTGAGGCCGGTTCGTGACGGCCTGACGGTGAACTGAGGACGCCTGGAAATCCTGGGCTCCCCCCGATAAGGCGGAACGACACAAGGAGTACGCCATGAACGGTCAGACGGACCTCGACGCCATCGCGCAGGAGATTCTGGCGCTGGAGTCGGAGACGTTCGCGATCTCGGACTACACCGATGTCACGGAGGCGGTGCTCGCCTCGACGTCGTGTTCGGCGACCACCTCGTGCTGCAGCAGCACCACCTCGAGCACCAGCTCGGCCTCGTCCACCTCCTGCTGCGGCTGACCTCAGCTCGCACAGCCACCCCAAGGAGTACGCCATGAACGGTCAGACGGACCTCGACGCCATCGCGCAGGAGATTCTGGCGCTGGAGTCGGAGACGTTCGCGATCTCGGACTACACCGATGTCACGGAGGCGGTGCTCGCCTCGACGTCGTGTTCGGCGACCACCTCGTGCTGCAGCAGCACCACGTCGAGCACGAGCAGCCAGTCCTCGACGTCGTGCTGCGGCTGATTCAGCACGATACGCGGTGGCCCCGCCGGTGACTCCGGTGGCGGCCACCGCTCTCCGAACCGGCCGAGCGGACGCGGTCAGCGGGTAGACGGTTCTGCGTACTTGACCGTTGATCACGTTGTTAAGAGTATGAAAAACATGAATAGCTCGATCACTGTGCGTGAGGCGGCCCGCAACAGCGACGCCTTTTTCGTGCGGCTGTGGAAGCTACCCGGAAACGGCGTCGCGAGTGTGGACAAGACCTGTTCGCCTCCTGTCAAGCGCTGTGGCAAGACGATGTCGACGGGTATCTGCGTCCGTTGCTGTGCTGCTTCTGGCCTGGTCCGAAGCGCCCTGAATGCGGCGTCGCGGCACGACCGAAGAGCGCGGTGGTGACAGTGACCGCATGGTTGTGCCAGCGCGGTGCACTGTCCAGTCAGCGGACCGTGGAAAGACGATTAGCGGTGATCTCCAACGCCTATTCGGGGCGCTGGAGGAATCCAATTTCGGCGAATTGCCGAGGCTTCGGCCCGCGCGGCGGCCATCGATGATCTTCCGGGTGCTGGGCCCGCTGGCGCTTGCCCATGGACCGGACTCGGTGGTGTTGCCGCCCTCTCGAGTCGCCAGCATGCTCGCGGCCCTGCTGCTGCGGCCCAACGAGATCGTCCCGGTGCCCTCCCTTCAGGAGGCGATCTGGGGAGACGACCAGCCGGCTGCCGCCAAGTCCGCACTGCAGACCTGCGCGATGCGGCTGCGCCAACTGTTCGTCCGGCACGCGATCATCGCCTCGGCCATCGAGACCGTGCCCGGTGGCTACCGGTTCTCCGCGACCGAGGAAACACTCGACCTGGTCCGCTTCCGGGAGATGGCGTCGGCCGCGCAGGCCGAGCCGCAGTCCGACCGGCAGCTGGTGCTGTTGGAGGGAGCCCTGGCCCTCTGGCGTGGCCCGTTGCTGGCCAACGTGCCGTCAGTGAGCCTGCATCGCGACGCGGTGCCCCGGCTCAACGAGGAGCGGCTGCGGGTTCTCGAACGGCTTTGCGAGCTGAAGATCCAGCTCGGCCTGGCACCTTCGGCGCTGGTGCAGCTGTGGGAGGAGACCCGAGCCTATCCGGGTAACGAACGGCTGGCCGAGCTGCTCATCGAGGCGCTCTACCGGACCGGTCGCCAGCCCGAGGCGCTGGCCGAGCACCGGCGAGTGAAGCGGTTCCTCGCCGAGGAACTAGGCGTGGACTTGGGGCCGCGGTTACGCCGGCTGGAACTCAGCATCCTCAACGGTGAGGAACGTGGTGACCTGGACAAGTCCGCAGGCGCCGACGCGGCACCGGCCGATCGAGGCCCACGGGTCGACTCGCCACAGGGTTTCGTCGGTCGCGCGGGCATCGTCGACAGCGTCAGCGCGTACCTGCGCGACGGTGCCGGCGTGGTGGTGCTGACCGGGCTGCCCGGGGTCGGCAAGACCGCATTGGCCCGGCGGGTCGCCGGCGGGATGGACGACGTGTTCCCGGCGGGGCAGCTGCTGGTGTCCATGCGCGGCGCCGACGCGACGCCGTTGGACGCCGCCAGACTGGCCGACCGGCTCGCGCGCTGGCCACGCGGCGCCACGACCCAGCGCGGCCTGTTGATCCTCGACGACGTGGACGACGTGCCGCAGGTCCTGGCCGGTGCGCACCTCTGGGCACCCGGTGACGCCGTCCTGCTCACCAGCCAGTTCAGCCTGGCCGGGGTGGTCGCCCGATTCGGCGGGCGGATCGAACGCGTCGGCGGTCTCAGCCCCGCCGAATCGGTGGCGTTGCTGGCCGCGCTCATCGGAGGAGAACGCGCCGATGCCGAGCCAGCCGCGGTCGCGGCGCTGGCCGAGCTGTGCGGCCATCTACCGCTGGCGTTGCGTGTCGCCGCCGCGCGGCTGATGACCAGGGCGACCGGCGTCGCCGAGTTCGTCGCCTGGGTACGCGAGAACCCGATCAGCCGGCTGACCCTGCCGGGCGACCCTGACATGGCGCTGCACGGCCGCCTGGAAACCGCGGTGAACCGGCTGCCACCACCGTTGGCCGACGCCGTGCTGCGGCTGCACGAGCTGGACCGGCTCGACCCGCGCACGGTGGCCGAGCGGCTGGCGATCACCCCTGACGCCGCCGAGGCGATCCTCGACCAGCTCGCCGACGCAAGCCTGCTCGACGCGTACGCCGGTCAATACCGGATGCGTGATCTGTTGCGCCTCTACTCGCGTGGCGCGCTGGACGGAAGGCGGCCGACCGGCGTCACGACCACCCTTCGGCCGCCGGAACGGAGCTCTGATGAGGAACGTGTTTGAGTCGGTCGCCGCCACCCGGCCACGGATCCGCCGGGACGTGCTGTTCACCGCCGCCTACGACGGCGTGCTGTTCCACAACTCATCGGGCGGCTTCAAAATCAGCGCTGCCAGTGGATACCGACTCGCCACGCTGATCGTGCCGCTGCTCGACGGGCGTCGAACCGTCGCGGAGATCTGCGCGAAGCTGCCGGACCCGCAACGTGCCATGGTCGGCGAGCTGGTCGGCGCGCTGCTGCAGCGCGACTTCGCGCGCGACGTCCCAGCCGATGAGGTGGACCCCGCCGAGCTGCTCGGCGCCGCGGTGGCCAAACAGTTCGCCAGCCAGCTCGGCTACCTCGACCACTATGCCAGCGGTGCGCCGCAGCGCTTCGCCGCCTTCCGCGACAGCACGGCAGCGGTCATCGGCAGCGGCCCGGTCGCGAGCACCTGCGCGCTGAGCCTGATCCGCAACGGCATGGCTCAGGTCGCCCTCGTCGGCGACAGCGACGGCGCAGCCGAGGCCGAGGCCGCCGAGCTGTCCGCGGGCGGCGTACCGGCAGCCGTGGTCGGCATCGACCCCGCAGACGGTGAGCCCACCTGGACCGACCTCAAGGGCGTCGACGTCGTCCTGCTCGCCGACGAGGGCGCCGCGCGCCGCGCACACGCCCTGTTGGCGACCGGGATCCCAGCGGGCCGCACGGTCGTGCCCATGTGGATGTTCGGTTCGCGGGCGATCATCGGCCCGGCATGCGGTGCGGGCCGTACCGGGTGCTGGTACTGCGCGATGCTCCGGTTGACGAGCAACGACTCCGGCACGGCGGCGGCCGAGATCTGGCGTGGCATCGCCGTGCCTGCGACGTCGCCGACCATTACGGGCCCGCAGGGCCCGCCGGCGGCGATGATCGGCAACCTGCTGGCGTTCGAGGCGTTCCGGCTGCTCACCGGCGCGTTGCCCGCCGAGACCGACGGCAAGGTGATCATCCAGGAACTGGAGTCCCTCGACGTGGTCAGCGAACGACTGCTGCCGCATCCCGCGTGCGTGTACTGCGTCCAGGAACCGCCGCAGCTCACGCCCGTGCCCCTCGACGTGGCCCCGGCGGATCAGGACGTCGATGCGCAGGCCGCCGAGCTGTCGGCCCGCGACGGGCTCCTGCAACCCTCGGCTGGGGTGTTCCAGCGTTATCAGGACGAGGAGTGGGAGCAGACACCGGTCAAGATCGGCACAGTCCGGTTCACCGACCCGGCCGGTACGCCGCGGATGGTCAGCGCATTCGACGTTCATCACCTCGTCGGCGCGCGGACTCGGGCGCTGGCCGCGGCTGCGGTCGCGTACGCCGATCGGTTGACCACGCGATCTGACGCGGCCCCCGTCATCGGACGTTCGCTGGTGGACGGAACCGCCGTCGAGGTGCCGCGCGCGCTCGTGGAGCCGTTCGGCCCGGCCAACGCCGATCGTCAGGTCGAACCCAGCCGAGCCGGAGCTGGAGCCGGGTTCACCGCCGCCGCCGCGATCCGGGACGCGCTCGCCTCGGCGCTCGCGTTCACCGCGCTGCAGAACGCCATCGCCGGCACGGCACCGCTGCTCGTGCCGCTGGACACCCTCGGCGACGATGCTGAGCTGCGCTTCCTGGTGAGGTCCGCGGCCAACCTGGACGTCGCGGTGCAGCTGCTCGACCTTGGCTCGGCGACGCCCGGCGGTGCGTACACGTTGCTTGCCCGCTGCACGCAGGCGCACAACGACGGGAGACTGTGGACACTCGCGGCCGCGCCGTCCTGGCGAGACGCGGCCGTCCGTGCCTTGTGCGACCTGGTCGGGCAGGTGCAGCTGCGACAGCAGGCCGAGGCGGCGTCGATGACCGGCGACGACCCGATCCTCACCGACTTCGACGCCGACACCCTCGTCGTCGACGGCGAGGTGCCGGCGCGGCTCGACGCCCACGGCACCTGGCAGGCCGTCCTGGACCGGCTGGCGCAGACCGGCGCCGCCGCGGTGGCCGTGCCGCTCGGCGGTGCGGATCTGCCGACCGGCGGCCTGGTCGTGACCCGGGTGGCGCTGCTGGACAGAGCCCGCGGATGAGTTCGCCCGTTCTGGACCACGGCCGCCGGATCATCGCGGCGATGAGCGACCTGCTGCCCGCCGAGGACGCGGATTGCGCAGTGCACCCACTGGGCCTGCGTGACGAGCGGGCCGACGGGGCGGTGCCGCCGGCCGCGTGGGTGCTGCTCTACGGCAGGCATGCCCTGCTCGCGGGGCGCACCGGCTGCACCGGCTGCCTGGCCCGCCGATGGCAGGCGGTACGCCCGCCAGAGCTGCGCGAGGCGCTGGAGTCCGGCGGCCAGACGTCGGCCGCCGGCGACTGGCCGTATGCCACGCCGTTCGTCACCGACGCACTGCGGGCGCTCCGGGCTGCCACGGCCACCACGACCGCCGTCTACGACCTGGACGTCGAGACATTGCGAGTCGTCAGCGTGCCGTTGATTCCCGACGCGGACTGCCCGACCTGCGGCGGGGCGCCGCCGGACGCGCCCATCCCGCCTGAGCTGGGATCGATACCCAAAAGCGCGCCGGACTCCTTTCGCAGCCGCGAGGTGGCGAGCTATCCGCTGGACCCGGCGGCTCTGGTCAACCCGGTCTGCGGACCGCTCGGCGCGGCGCTGTGGCCCGACCTGGCCTCGACCACGACCGCCCCGGTCCACGGGATGTTCCACCCCCGCGCGGCCGACCATCTCCGCGAGATGCTGTTCGGCGGACACGCCGACGGGTACGCCCGCAGCACTCGCCTGGGCCTGCTGGAGGGCTTGGAACGGCACGCCGGCCTGCGGCCCCGGGCACGGCGTACCACCGTCGTGGCGGCCCTGGACGAACTCGGCGCGGATGCGCTCGACCCACGGGCATGCGGAACCTATGACGACCGGTTCTACGAGCTCAACCCCCACATCAGACGGTTCACCGCCGACCGGCCGATCCCGTGGGTGTGGGGATGGTCGCTGCGTGACACGCGGCCGGTCCTGGTCCCCGAAGTCGTCGCCTACTACCACTGCGCGCCGCTGGCCGAGCGATTCGTGCAGGAGAACTCCAGCGGCTGTGCGTCCGGCGGCAGCCTGGTCGAAGCCGTCTACCACGGGCTGATGGAGGCCGTCGAACGCGACGCGTTCGTGCTGGCCTGGTACACCGCACGCGGCCTGCCCGAGATAGACCCCGCCACCAGCACCCGCGCCCGGACCAGGATCATGGTCGACCGCCTGGCGATGTACGGCTACCGGGCCCGGTTCTTCGACGCCCGGTGCACCTTCGACATCCCGGTCGTCACCGCGGTCGCCGAACGCGTGGACGGCGGCTTCGGCGCACTGGCCTTCGGCGGCGGCGCGAGCCTGGATCCGGAGACCGCGATGGCCGCCGCCCTGTGCGAGATCGCGTCGGACGCACCCCTGGCCGGTGCCCGCGCCATCACCGACGAGCCCCGGCTGCGGGAGATGGTCGACGACTACGACAAAGTGTGGCGGTTGCACGACCACCCGCTCCTGTACGCGCTGCCGCAGATGCGCCGGCACGCCGCGTTCCTGCTCGACGGCGGCGACCCGCCGCGGCCGATGCGCGAGATCTACGCCGATCCGAGGCCGGCCCCGCCGCTGGCCGATGACCTGCACGAGGACCTCGAGCGGTGTGTGCGGGCCGTCACCGGCCACGGCTTCGACGTGATCGTCGTCGACCAGACCACGCCCGAGCAGCGCCCTCTCGGCCTGCACACCGCCTGCGTGCTGGTGCCCGGACTGCTGCCGATCGACTTCGGCTGGAGCCGCCAGCGCGCCCTGACCATGCCCCGCCTGCGCACCGCCCATCGGCTCGCCGGGCTGACCGAGCACGACCTCAGCGACGACGACATCCACCCCGTCCCGCACCCCTACCCGTGAGGTGAGGCGATGACCACCAGCCACGACGGTTACGCATACCAGTACGCGACCATGGTCCTGCAACGAAACCGCGTACCCATGGAGCCGGTCGGGTTCGAGCCGAACTGGCCCGACAAGCCGAGGCCGACCAAGCACTACCCGGGCGCCCTGGCCATTCCGCTACCCGATGCGCCTCCGCCCGCCTCCGCCACCGTCGACGCCGGCCTCGATCCGGATCCGGCGGACGGCCGGTTCACCCTGCCGGTGCTGGGCGCGATGTTGCGCGACTCGTACGGTCTGCTCGGTCGCCGCCTGGCGATCCAGGCCAACACCGACGTGCACGGCTACCCGTGGTACGCACGCGCCAACTGGCACCGGGGCACCGCGTCCGGCGGCGGGCTCTACCCGTGCAGCATCTATTGGGTCGCCGGTCCGGGCGCCGGCCCCTGTCCCGGCATCTACCACTATGGCTGCCGGCCGCACGCCATGCAGCGGCTGCTCGCCGGCGACGTCACCCCGGCGGTGCGGGCAGCCCTGGGCGACTCGACCGACGCCACCCAGTTCCTCGTCGTGGGGGTCAAGTACTGGGCGAACGCGTTCAAATACAACAGCTTCGCGTACCACGCGGTGTCGATGGACGTCGGGACGCTACTGCAGACCTGGCGGATGTGGGCCGCCAGCGACGGCCGGCGCATCGAACCACGGTTCTGGTTCGACCAGGCCGCCCTCGGCCGCCTGCTCGGCCTGCCGGCCGACGAGGAAGGACTGTTCGCCGTGGTGCCGCTGACCTGGGCGCCCACCCGTGGCGGCACGATCCGGCCTGCTGCGGCGGTGCCCGGCACGGTCGCGGTGCACCGGCGTGACCAGGAGAAATCTCGGGTGGTGCACAGCTTCGAGGCGACCGAGCGTCTGCACCGCGAGACCGCGCTGGCCGCTCCGGACCGGCCCGTTGCAGGGGCGCTGGCCGCCGCGGCGGCCAGCGCAGCACCCGATGGCGACCGCGTTCCGCTGCCTCCGCCGAGCCCGCTGAACACCCCGATCCGTGCCGCGCTACGTCGGCGCCGCAGCAGCTTCGGCCGGTTCGACGCCACCGTGCCGATGACGCAAGCGGATCTCGCCGCCCTGCTCACCGCCGCGTCGGCCGGGCAGCCGCCGACCGAGTCGGCGGCCAAGGGTGACGGGCGGCTCGCCAAGTTCTACCTGTTCGCCAACCACGTGCAGGGCCTGCCGGCGGGCAGCTACGAGTACGACCCGGCGGGCCACGGGCTGCGGCCGGTGCAACTGGGGCCGCAAGGCGCGTTCCTGCAGCGCAACTACTTCCTGCCGAACTACAACCTGGAGCAGGCGGCGGTCGTGCTGGTGCCCACGATCCGCGCCGGCGCGGTCCTCGACGAGGTCGGCGCACGGGGCTACAACGTCGTCAACGCCACGATCGGCGCGATCGCGCAGACCTGCTACACCGCAGCGGCGTCGCTGAATCTCGGCTGCGGCGTCGCGCTCGGCTTCGACGGCGTGTCCTACCTGGAGCAACTCGGCTTGACCGGCACGGACGAGATGCCCCTGCTCATCATGCTCGCCGGGCACGAGCGGGCGCAGGGCAGCGACTACCGGTACGAGCTGCGGTGAGGCGGCGATGACGATCCTGCACGACACCACCGCGCTGGCCGTGCCGCCGGCCCGCCAGCTCGGCCGGTATTTCGCGGTCCGCGTCGGCGGCCTGCCCTACGGCACCGTGTCGGTCCTGGCCTGCCCGCGTGCGGCTGGGCACGCGCAGGCACTGCTCGATCTGGAGGCCGAGCTGTCCGACCTGGCCGGGCCGCTCGGGGACCTGTTGCACCAGATCATCGGCGCTGACGACGACAACCTGTCCCGGCGGCGGCTACTGGCACTGCGCCGGCAGGTGTTCCACGGGACCATGCCCACGGACCCGCAGGCCGCGTTGGCCGCTGTCGCCGCCCATCCCGACGCGATCGGCCCCGTGCGTGAGTGGCTGGCCCGGCGCGAGCAAGCCGACGTCCAACTGCGTGAGCTGGACACCGTGCTGGCGGACGAGGTGGCTGCCGCGCGCGACGGACTGTGGCGGCTGTCCGGCGACCCGCGGTTACGGGCGGGCATCCAGATCGCCTCGCCCGCGCTGGACGAGCAGTTGGTGGCGTTGGCCGGCCGCGACGGTGCGCCGCCGCCGGCCAAGAAGCTGCGCCGGGTCGAACGCTCGATCGTGTCCTACCTCTACCGGGCCGCCTGCAAGACCAGCCCGTTCAGCTCGTTCACCGCGGTCGGGGCGGGCGTCTTCGACGACACGGCGACTGGGCCTGAGCCTTCGATCGCGACGTCGCCGCGGTCGTACGCCCGGCTCAACGTCGTGGCGCTGGCCAGGATCGTGGACGCGGTCTGCGCCGATCCGGGCCGCCGGGGCGACTTGCCGGTGGTGCTGAGCCCCGGCCTCCGGCAGGATCCCGGCCGCGTGCGCTACGTCCGGCATTGGGTCACCACCGGCGACGACAGCGCCGCGGTCAGCTTCGACTCCATTCAGGACGGCCTGTTCTACCTCCGCCGGAGCGGCCTGCTCGACGCGCTGACCGCGTTGTTGACCGACGGCCGCGCGGTGCGCTGCGCCGAACTGTCCGCCTGGCTGCAGGAACGGACCGCGGCCGGGCCGCAGCGCTGCGAGGAATACCTCTCGATCCTGTTGCGCCTGGGCATTCTGCAGCTCGCCGGGCTCACCATCGACGTGCACGCGCCAGACCCGCTCACCCAGCTCCGCGACTTCCTCGCCGAGCTCCGCGAACCGTGGGCCGTCGACCTGGCCCATCGGCTCGCCGAGCCGATCGCGTTGCTGACCGCGTTCCGAGACGAGGATCTGGCCGGGCGTCGCCTGACCCTGCGCCGCCTGCGGGAGGCACTGCGCGAAGTCCAGGCCGAGCTGGGTACGCAGGACGCGTCGTTGCCGCAGTCCCTCGTCTACGAGGACTGCCGGGTTCCCGGCGAGGCGGCGATGCCGGCCGGCTCCTGGCAGCGGCTGGCCGCGACGGACCTCGCCGCCGTCGAGGCCGTGCTGCCCACGTTCGACCTGACGCTGCCGCACCGGATCACCTTCCACGGGTTCTTCCTGGCCCGCTACGGCGCCGGTGGCCGCTGCGACGATCTGCTGCGGCTGGTCGAGGACTTCCACGAGGACTTGTACGACCAGTACGTGTCGAGCACCGCGGAGCTGCGGCCGTTCACCGAGGACGGGACGTACCGGCCGGAGGAGAACTGGCTCGGCCGGCCGGAGCTGGACCGGCTGGACCAGGCCCGGAAGGACCTGGTGGCGTACGTGCGGGGGGCTGTGCAGGCCGACGCCGGGGCGGCGGAGATCCGGCTGGACCCGGCCCGGCTGCACACGATCGGCGGCGGCCTGCGGGACCTGTTCGGCGGATTCCGGCCGCAGTCCCATCTCGTCCAGCCGGCTCAGGGCCCCGCCGGCCCGCTGGTGGTGCTGAACCAGTCGCTGGGCGGGCTGTCGTTCCCGTTCAGCCGGTTCACCCACTGCTTCGACGACGCCACACCGCCGCTGTCGCCGCGCCTGCGTACGGCCGCCACGGAAGCGGCCCCGCCCGGCGCGGTGTTCGCCGAGGTGACCGGTGGCCCGGCGACCACCAACCTGAACCTGCACGCGCAGTTGACCGACTACGTCGTCGTCTGTCCGGGAGACAGCAGCGTCGTCCCGCCGGCGGCCCGCCTGCCCCTCGACGACCTCTACCTGTGCCACGACATCGGCGCCGACCGGGTCGTGCTGCGCTCGCGTCGGCTCGACCGGGAGGTGATCCCGGTGTACCTGGGCTATCTCGTCCCGATGGCGTTGCCGCAGCTGCACCGCACACTTCTGCTGCTGTCGCCGACGTCGCTGGCCCCGCTGGACATCTGGCGCGGGGTGCCCGCGACCCCGGATGCCGACGGCGTCACCCGGCGTCCGCGAGTCCGCGCCGGACAGGTGGTGCTCAGCCGCCGCAGCTGGTCGGTGGACGCGTCCGCACTGCCGGTACGCCGTGACGGCGACACCGACGCCGACTGGTTCCTGGGCTGGCAGCGGTGGCGGCGCGCACACGGCCTGCCGGCCGAGTTGTTCGCGACCGTCCATCCGGCCGGGGGCCGAGCCGGGCAGCGCCCCAAGCCGCAGTACGTCGACTGCTCGGCCTATCTGTCGCTGGTCGCCCTGGAAGCGCTGATCGCCGGCGGTGCCGGCCGTGTCGTGTTCCGCGAGATGCTGCCGGGCCGCGACGACCTCCACGGCATCGGCGGGCACGTCACCGAGTACGTCATCGAGACCTTCCCCATCGCCCCCACCTCCGGAGCCGACCGTGACTGAACAACCCTCCGCCGATGCCGGGTCGTGGCTCGGCATCCACATCTTCTACGGCGCCAACGCCCGCCCCATGGTGGTCGACTGCATCCGGCCGCTGGTCGACGAGCTGACGGCGCAGGGCCTGCTGGATCGCTACTTCTTTCTGAACTACTGGATGGAGGGGCCGCATGTGCGCTTGCGGCTCAAACCCAGCTCAGCCGCGGCCGAGCCCGCAGTACGCGCTGCCGCCGACGCGGCCGTGCAGCGATTCCTGACCGCCCGGCCGGCCTTGTACGAAATGGACGGTGGCTTCCGCGGGGAGCTGCACGACATGCTCTTCAAGCTGGAGTATCCGCAGGGCGGGCCGGAGACGCTGCTGGGCGCGGACGGGCGGCCCGCCATGCAGCCCAACAACTCGTTCGCCTACCGCCCCTATGAGCCCGAGTACGGCAAGTACGGCGGCGCGAGCGGTGTGGAGCTGGCCGAGTGGCACTTCCAGTACTCCAGCGACGTGGTCATCGACATGGTCGCCACGATGAACCTGCATCTGCGGCCGGTGACGCTGGGCTCCGCGGCCCAGCTGATGGTCGTCACCGCGGCCACGTTCCTGCCTGGCCGGGAAGACCTGGTCGCGTTCTTCGACTCCTACCACGACTTCTGGCATCAGGCGTTCGGCGGCACCGGTTTCGTCGACGACATCGACTACGAGCGCATGTACGACCGGATGTCCGCCGAGTTGGGGCGTCGCTTCGAACCCACCCTTGCCGCATTGGAATGTGGTCAGCTGCACCGCCTGCCGGAGTTCCTGCGCGGCTGGGCGGTGCATGTCGCTCAGCTGCGCGACCGGGTGGCGGAGCTGGCGGTGGCAGGCGAGCTGACGTTCGCCTTCCCCGAGGGCGCGGCACCGGTCACCGTCACCGACCCGCACGCGGCGAAGGTCCGGCTGTTGTCGCCGTACGTGCACATGACCAACAACCGGCTGTACGTGACGCTGCGCGATGAGGCGTACCTGGCGTACCTGGTCGGCAGGTCGCTGCGGGAGACGGCGGCGGCACGGTGACCGCGACGGAGCTGCCCAAGACCCAGCAGCCGCGCGTACGACCGGACTTGCTGATCTCGCGGGAGCTGGGCCGCGGACCGGACCGGATCCACCTGCTGAAGGCGCCCGGCGGCGCGACGTTCGAGGTGTCGCCCAAGGAGCGGTTCGTGATCAGCCGGCTGAACGGGCTGCTGAGCATGGCGGAGATCGGCGACCAGTACGCGGCGCGGTTCGCCCGGCGGCTCGGCCCGGCCCAATGGTCGCAGCTGTTGTGGGCGCTGGGCCAGCGAGAGCTGCTGGACACCGGCGGCCCACCAGTGGCGCCGATCAGGCAGCGGCCCGCCCTGCGGCGGCTGGCCGAGGTGAGCAGGTGGATCTTCACCGGTCCAACCGGCGTGGTCCTGGCCGCCGGGCTGCTGGCGATGTACGCCTGCCTGGCACCCGCGGTCCCGCGACTGTGGCGCGATGCGACCGGAGCGTTCGGCGACTGGCGGTCGATGCTGATGATGGGCGCGTTGACCTACCTCAGCGCGATGCTGCACGAGTTGGCGCATGCCGTCGCGGCAACCCGGTTCGGCTGCGCCGCGGTGCGGATCAACCTGGTGGCGTTGAGCTGCAAGGTCGAGGACTATCCGTTCCTGCCTTCGCGCGTACAGCAGGTCGTCGTGGCTGCGGCCGGGGGTGTGCTCAACAGCGTTCTGGTGGTGCCGTTCGCAGTGGCGTGGCCGCTGCTGCCGCCGGGTTCGGCCGGACGCTCTTTCGCTGCCGCGGCGGTGCTCTGCGGCGCGGTGCAAAGCCTGGTCAACTTCGTGCCGGTGGCTCCGCTGGACGGCTACAAGATGCTCAGCCACCTGCTCGGCCTGGTGTCGCTCGGCCCGGAGAGCCGCCGCTACCTGTGGTCGCGTCCGCGTAAGTGGCTTACCGGGCGGGGCCTGCCCTACCCCCGATCCGCCCGGATCGCGCTCGGGCTGTACGGCCTGGCCTGGCATACGGCGACGGCAGCAGCCGCCACCCTCGTCGTGTACGCCGCCGGGAGCCTGCTGGCGCCGTTCCTCGGCCCGGCCGGGTACGCCGGGTCGGCGGCGGTCGTCGTGCTCACGCTCACCCTGTGGCTCACCGCCCGGCCGCCGCGCCCGGTGCGAGCCGGATCGACCCAACAACCAGTTATGTGAGAGGCGAGGAGATGCCAGCAACCGCAGAACCAGCGATCGAGGTCGTCGGGCTCGGCAAGGCGTACGGGAAGGTGCGTGCCGTCGACGACGTGTCGCTCACCGTCCCACGCGGGGAGTTCATCGGCCTGCTCGGGCCCAACGGCGCGGGAAAGACCACCCTCATCGAGATCGTCGAAGGGCTTCGGGTGCCGGATACCGGCACCGTGACCGTACTGGGTCACCGCCCACACCCGCGCAACCTGGCGCTGCTGCCGCTCATCGGCGTGCAGACGCAGCAGTCGGCGTTCTTTCCGCATCTGACCGCCCGCGAACATGTCGAGACGGTCGCCGCGTTCTACGGCCGCGGCCGCGCCGACGCCGAGCGGGCGTTGGCACAGGTGGGCCTGACGGATTCGGCCGACGCACGGGTGGCCAGGGTGTCCGGTGGCCAACGCCAGCGGCTGGCCGTCGCCTCGGCGCTGGTGCACCAGCCTGAAGTGATCTTCCTGGACGAGCCGACCGGCGCGCTGGATCCGCAGGCGCGCCGCGACCTGTGGTCGATGCTGCGCGAGCTGAAGGGCGAGGGCAAGACCATCGTCTACACGACCCACCATCTGGAGGAGGCCGAGGCGCTGTGCGACCGGGTGGCCATCCTGCACCAGGGGAGGGTCGTGGCGCTGGACTCGCCGCGTGACCTGATCAATCGGGCCGAGCTGGGCAGCCAGGTACTGGTGCCGGCTGGGCGGATCGCACCGGAGCTGGCCGGTCGGCTCGACGGGGTGGACGCGGTCACCGTCGCCGACGGCACCGTGACCCTGCACACCCAGCAGCTGACCCGGGTGCTGGCGGCGCTGGGCGCCAGCACCGAACTGGACGGTGTGCAGACCCGGGCGGCCACGCTCGAGGACGTCTACCTGGACCTGATCGGAGCGCAATCATGACCGTCTTCGCCGCCCTGACCCGGGCCTCGATCAAGGCGAACACCCGCGACGCGGTGACGATCTTCTTCACCTTCGCGTTCCCCCTGGTGTTCCTCGTCATCTTCGGCCTCATCTTCCGTGGCCAGAAGGTCGTGGAGACCGGCAACGGTTATATCGACTTCATCGCCCCCGGTCTGCTGTCGTGGGGCCTGGCCAACGCGGCGTCGTTCGGGGTCTCGTTCACGTTGATGCAGTGGCGCCGCGACGACCTGCTGCGCCTGATCCGGCTCACCCCGGCCCGGCTGTCCGAGGTGGTGCTGTCGCGACTGGTCATCGCCGCCATCATCGGCCTGGCTCAGTGTCTGCTGTTCATCGGTGTGGCGACCATCCCGCTGTTCGGCATGCACGTCTCGGGTCGCTGGCCGCTCGCGTTGCCGATGATGCTGCTGGGGGTCACCACCTTCCTGGGGCTCGGCCTGATCATCGGGGCGGTCTCGAACACCCCGGAGGCGGTCAGCGCCATCGGCAACTGCGTCGTCATCCCCATGGCGTTCCTGTCCGGCTCGTTCATCCCCGTCGAGCTGATGCCCGAATGGCTGCGCACCGTGTCGAACGCGATGCCCATGCGCCATCTGCTCGACGGCCTGGTCTACGCGCTGGCCGGGGCCGGCGAGGCGCGGGACTACGGCATCGCCTGCCTGGTCCTGGCCGGGTTCACGATCGTGTTCACCGGCATCGGACTGCGGATGTTCCGGTGGAGCAACAACGTATGAGCGGCGCGAAGGCGACCGTGGCCGGGCCCGGCGCACCCCTGGGTGCGGCCGTGGCCCGGCTCCAGCTCGCACTCGACGAGCGCTGGTCGGCCCGCCCGCCGACGGACATGGCCGCCCCGGCGGTGGTGGCGCTGGGAGCCGGCGACCTCAGACACGGAGCCGACCCGGCCCGCCGCCACGCCAACGTGCATCTGTCCGCCGGCGCGGTGTACCTCGGGCCGTGGGGCGACGGCGGCCAGACTCCGGCGTGCGGGCATTGCTTCGGCATCCGCTGGCAGCGGCTGCGCGGACGGACCGAACGCGATGCGCTGGAGATCGGCACCGGCGGAACATCGGTCGGCGACTGGCCTGACCTGATGCCGTACCACGTGGATTCGGTGTGGCAGCTGTTCACCATGCTCGCTGGGGGAGCGCCGACCGTCGGCGCGTACCTCGATCCTGACAGCGACGGGCTGAGCCGGGTGACCGCGCTGGATTTGGACAGCCTGCGCACTGTCACCGCGCCGCTGCTGGCCGAGCCCCTGTGCCCCGGCTGCGGGACCGCGCCGGCCGACGGCCCGCCCGCGTTCGAACCGGTGCGGCCTCGCCCCAAGCCGGACCCCACCCGCTACCGGTTGCACGAGGTACGCGACTACCGCCTGCCCACCGGTGCGCTGGTCAACCCGGTGTGCGGGGCCATCGGAGCCGGGGCCTTGATGGACCCGACCATGCCGACCACCGCCGCGGTGACCGGTGGTGTCTTCGTCCGCGGCTACGCCGGGTTGCTCGACGTCGCCTGGAGCGGGCACGCCAACTCCTACGCGGACAGCCTGCGCCTGGCGTACCTGGAAGGGCTGGAGCGCTACGCCGGGACACACCGGCGACGCTTCGGCCCGCCGCTGGTCGCAGCGTACGCCGACGTCGTCGACCAGGCACTGGATCCGGTCTCCTGCGGGGTCTACACCGCACAGACCTACGACACCGATCCGCTCGTGCAGCGCTTCGATCCGAGCCGGCCGATTCCGTGGGTCTGGGGCCACGTCGTGCGTACCGGCGCGCCGATCCTGGTGCCCCGGCGGTTCTGCTACTACAGCTCCGGCGCGCCCGGGGACAACTTCGTGCTGTCGTCCTCCAGCGGCTGCGCCACCGGCGGCTGTCTGGAGGAGGCCGTCCTCTACGGGCTGCTGGAGCTCATCGAACGGGACGCGTTCGTGCTCGGCTGGTACGCCGGGAGCCGCCCGCCGCGTATCGATCTCGACTCGTGCGCCAGCACGCCGATCCGCACCATGGTCGACCGTGGCAGGCTGTCCGGCTACGACGTGTTGGCCTTCGACAGCCGGACGGACCTCACCGTGCCGGTGGTGACGACGCTGGCGGTACGCCGCGACGGCGGCCCCGGTCTGCTGGCGTTCGCGGCAGGGGCGCACCTTTCCCCGGAACGGGCGGTCGCCGCTGCCCTGTGCGAAACGCTGACCTACATTCCGGTGAAGGCGGTCACCACCCGGCGCAGGCGCGCCGAACTGGAAGCCATGGCCGAGGACTATTCGCTGGTCCAGACCGTGCACGACCACGCCGACCTGTTCGGGTTGCCGCGTATGCGCGAGCACGCCGAGGACTATGTGGCCGAACGCCCGGCGCTGCCGATGGCCGAGTGCTACGGACCGCCCGCGGCGGCCGCCCCCGATCTGAGCCAGGACCTGCAGCGCGTGCTCGACGAGCTGTTCGCCCGAGGACTCGAGGTGATCGTCGTCGACCAGACCACCCCCGAGCAACTGGCCATGGGCCTGCGCACGGTGTGCACCATCGTGCCGGGCCTGCTGCCGATCGACTTCGGCTGGCGACGCCAGCGCGCCCTCACCATGCCCCGGCTGGGCGCGTACATCGAGGCTTTGGGCGGGACCGGACCCCGGCTGGTGCCCCATCCGTTTCCATAGACAGATGCCGGTATGCTGCTGCGGTGACCGCAGACCACCTTCGTGACGTCGTCATGACCGGGGCGATCTTCGCATTAGCGACCGCGGTCTGGTTCGGCTGGGCCTTGGAGCACCCGCCGCGATCCTGGCGACCGTGGCTCTTCGCCGGGGTGGGCCTCGGCTACGCGTTGCTTGCCGTCGGCATCGTCCTGGCCGTGCGGCACTGGCACGACGGCACGGTCTTCGACGCAGCCACGGGCAAGCGGACCGGCGTCGTCGTCGGTGTCGAGTTCGCGGCCTGCGGCATAGGCGCGGCAGTGCTCGCCATCCGGCGTCGCCGTGAACTGATCCCCGTCTGGATCGCCTTCGTGGTCGGCGTGCACTTCTTCCCGCTCGCCGCGATCATCGGTTATCCCCTGATCTACGCCGTCGGCGCGGCGACCACCGCCGTGGCGCTGGCCGCGGTCCCGGTGGCCCGTCGGCGTACGCTGCCGGTCAGCGCCCTCAACGGTGCGGGCATGGGATTGGCGCTGCTACTCGGGTCCACGGTGGCGCTGACCACCGCACTGCTCTGGTGACCCGTCGACCTGCCGCGCGGTAGGTAGGGCGCTCTTGCGCCGGGCACGGGAATCGCCTTGCTCGTCGGAGTTCCGCGGTGAAGACTCGTCCCTCATGGTGATCATGGGCATGGACGCCGAGATGCCAGTTGGCGGGGTCGTCATCGTCATCGATGTCATTCGCGCCTTCACGACGGCCGCGGTCGCCTTTGAACGAGGCGTCACTGAGATCGCCTGTGCCCGGTCTGTCGAGGTCGGCCGGACTCTGTGCCAGCGGTACCCGGATCGGCTGCTGGTCGGCGAGGCCAACGGGATCAAACCCCCGGACTTCGACCTCGGGAACTCTCCGATGGAGTTGGCGACGGCACAGCTGGACGGTCGCGCGCTGATCCAGGCGACTTCGAACGGCACGCTGGGGCTTGCCCGGTGCCCGGATCCGGTGGCGTTGCTCGCGGTGTCGGCGCGCAACGTCGGCGCCGCAGCTCGATGGATCGCGAGCAATCACGCGGATGCGCCACGGGTCATCCTCTGCACGGGGAGGACTGCCGAGGACTGGGCCTGTGCGCGGTACCTGGCCGGGCTCCTGGACGGGGCGGAGCCGGACCGGGCCGATTTGGTCGCGGGCATCCTGGACGGTGCCGCCGAGCACGCCCGCTCGTACGCCAGACGCCCCGTGGCCGAGCGGGTTGATCTATCCGAGGACCTCCGCTACTGCTGCGATGTCGACCGGTCCGCATTCGCCATGGTCGGCGACGTCCGCGAAGACCACGTCGTGCTCACGCCCGTGCCCTGCTGAACAGGAGTGCCTGCCGGGGCGGCGTCAGCCGGGTGGGTCCGGTCCGGCTGGCCGGGTCGGCGATCGGCCCGGCCGAGCAGCAGCGCCCGGCCGGGCCGGACCGTCAGTCGACCACCGTCGCGCTGAATCGGGACTCGGCTGCGTCGAACTCGATCACGCGTACGCGCAACGTCGCGCCGACCACGGCTCGACCGCCGCGGACGAGCCCGCGCAGGCCGGAAGCGGTTTCGACGAGTAGCCCAAAGGGCTTGCAGGACAAGACGACGACAGCCGTCTCGTCGCCATGACTCAGGAGGGTTTCCATGCGGCTCACCCCCTCTCAGGACCTCAGGGTGAGTCGGACAGCGGGCGTTCGCCGCCCCTGTCTCTTCCTGTCGCGGGTGGCGTTCGCGCCGGGCTCTGCCCGGACGTCACAAGGCGTGATGGTACCAATCCCCAGCGCTGACCGGCAGGGCCGGCGCAGCCGTCAAACCGATGCGACGGCGCGCGGTCGGCGTCGCACGGCCTTCGGCGGGCTGAGGTGCGGCAGCGCCAGCCCGGCCATCACGACCAAAACTCCGATCGTCGCTGCCGACCCGGGCAGTCGGCCGTCCATGACGGCGGAGACCGCGAGGGTGGCGAGCGGCAGCACGCCGACGAGGACGCCCGCGCGCTCGACGCCCAGCTGCTGGATGCCCAGGAACCAGGCGATGAAGGCGACCACCGTCACCACGACGGCCAGGTACGCCAATCCGGCGGCTTCGGCGACGGTGGGCAGCCGCACGGCGGCGGCTTCGCCGGTGACGATCGCACCGACGGCGAGCAGCGGGACGGCGAGCAGGCAAGCGTACGCGGAGACGCGTACCGCGCCGAGTCCTGGCAGCAGGGGAGCGGCGAGCACGGAGAACCCCGCCTCGCAGGCGAGCGCCCCCAGTGCGGCCGCCAAGCCGATGGCGTCGGTCTGGCCGAACCCTTCGACCAGGGCGGTCCCGGCGACCACCACAGTGGACGCGATGACCAGCCGGGCCGCCGGTCGCCGTCGGGCCATCAGCGGTCCGAGCAACGCCAGGATCAGCGGGGCTGCCCCGATCGCGGTGCCGATGACGGCTGGTTCGGCGTGCCGCAGCCCGATGAGCACGCACGCGTTGAACGCGGCCAGCCCGACCGCGCCGAGCGCAATCAGCAGGATCAGGTCGCGCCGGGTGGGCCGCGTACGCACGGGTGCGGGGAAGAAGCGGGCGACGCCGAACAGGAGGACGGCGGCGACGGCGTACCGCAGTGCCTGTCCGGTCAGCATCGGGTAGGCGGTGATCAGCCGGCTCACCGCCACCGAGCTGCCGACGATGATCATGCCGAGGATGCACAACGCGTACGCCGCGCGGCTGGAAATGTTCATGATCTCGACCGTAGAGTGCAAGTGGTACTGGAATCAGGTCCAATCGAGCGGCAAATAGGAGGACCACTTGGGGGCGCTGCTGCCGTTCGACCGGACCGGGCGCGGCGTCGCGGGCCGGCTGACCGAGGCGCTGCGTACGGCCATTGAGCAGGAACGGCTCGCACCGGGCACCCGGCTGCCGTCCAGCCGAGAGCTGGCTGCCGAACTCGGTCTGTCCCGGGGCGTCGTCGTGGAGGCGTACGAGCAGCTGATCGCGGAGGGCTGGCTGACCGGGCGGCGCGGGTCGGGCACGACCGTCGCGACCGCGGCCCACCCGCACGGTGCCACCACGCGGGATCCGTTCGCGCCGCTGGGACTGCGACCGCTGCGGCCCGGTGTTCCCGACCTCGGGCTGTTCCCCCGAAGCACCTGGCGGCGTGCGTACGAGCAGGTGATCACGAACATGCCCGACGCGGATCTGGACTATGGCGATCCGGCCGGACCGGCGTCCGTGCGCGAGCAGCTCGCGGCCTATCTGCGCCGGGTGCGCGCGGCCCGCCTGCCCGCGACGGACCTGATGCTGACGGCGGGCGCGGCGCAAGCGTTCTCGCTGCTCGTCCGCGCGTTGCGCGGCGCGGGCCACCGGGTGGTGGCGCTGGAGGATCCGGGCAGCAAGGGCGTTCGCGAGCAGCTGGAGTATTCGCTGACCGTGCTGCCGGTGCGGGTCGACGAGGAGGGCCTCGACGTCGACGCCCTCGCCCGCACCACCGCGCGCGCCGTCGTGGTCACTCCCGCGCACCAGTTCCCGACCGGCGTCGTCCTGTCACCAGCGCGCCGCGCGGCGCTGATCGCCTGGGCGCGCCGGTGCGGCGGCGTCATCGTCGAGGACGACTACGACGCCGAGTTCCGCTACGACCGCGACCCCGTCGGCTGTCTCCAGGGCGTCGCGCCTGACGTCACCATCTACATCGGATCGGCCAGCAAGGCGCTGGCTCCGGCGCTGCGTCTCGGCTGGCTGTCCGCGCCGCCCACGCATCTAGCAGCGGTACGCACCCAGCGGCAGGCGGTCGACCTCGGTGGTCCGGCGCTGGAACAGCACGCGTTCGCCACCCTGTTGGGCAGTGGCGGTTACGACCGCCACCTGCGCCGAGCCCGCCGCGCCTACCGTACGCGCCGCGACGCTGTGATGGCGGCACTGGCCGCGCACCTGCCCGGCCTGCGGGTCCACGGCGTGGCCGCCGGCCTGCACCTGGTCCTCGAACTGCCCGCCGGAACTGACGACGTAGCCGTCGCCGCCGCCGCGAACCGAGCCGGGCTGGGTCCGGTCGCGCTGTCGGCGTGCCGGCTCGACGACGGCCCGCCCGGCCTCGTCCTCGGATACGCCGCCCACACGCCCGACGAGCTGACCGCGGCCATCGCCACCCTGGCGACCATCATCGCGGAGGCTCGCGCTTAGCGGTTCCTCAGGCGTCGGAGTGGGTGAAGCCCAGTTCGGTGTCGTGCGAGCCGTCTTGGGCGTACCAGGCCATCGGCTCGTCCTTGAGCGCTGTCTCGACGCGCAGGCGTTCCCACGCCGGCATGTCGGGCAGGGCGTGCGGCGGGAACCAGCCGACTTCCAGGGATTCGTCGTCGTTCACCCGGGCCTCGCCACTGACGGCCAGGCACCGGAACCAGATGTTGAGGTACTGGCATCGGTCGCCGTTCGGGTACGTGACCGGGTGCATTGCGGCGCCCACGAGGCGCTCGACGACGACATGGACGCCCGTCTCCTCCTCGATCTCGCGGACGATGGCGTCGGCCGGCTGCTCGCCGGGGTCGATGGCGCCGGCGATCAGCGACCACTGGCCGGTGTCGCTGCGCCGGCCGAGCAGGATGTGCCCGGCGTCGTTGACGACGACGGCGCTGACCCCCGGCAGCATGAGCAGCTCAGGGCCGACGAGACGGCGCAGTCCGGCGACGTAGGGAGACATCGGCATCGCGGCAGTCTAACGGCGATCGGCGGGGAACGGGAGGGGCGGATCAGCACGGACCGCAACGGTCCTGCACGGCAGAATACGGTTATTGCAAGATGTGGCATAGATCTTGCATCTGATTGACCGCCGCTGTAGTTTCCCAGTCATCGATACAACGGGGCCCGATCGATGCCCCATGGCACGCGCGTCACCACGGCTTACGGGGAGAGCAGCATGGGGTTGGATCCTGAGCCGGCGGCCGCCACGCGACCCACGGGTGCGGCAATCCCGCGGCCCGTCGTCTACTTGCCGCTCGACGCGCTGGCCGGTCCGGTCTGCCCCCGATTCGGCGGCGTCGACGAATCCCACGCCCGCCTGCTCGCCGAATCCATCGATGCGCTGCCGCCGATCGTCGTGCAGGCGCGTACCTATCGGATCATCGACGGCATGCATCGGCTGCGGGCCGTCGTCCTCGCCGGACAGTTCGAGATCGCCGCGGTGCTCTCCGATGAGGACGACGATCAGGCGTACCTGAGCGCCGTCGCCGCCAACATCTCGCACGGGCTGCCGTTGAGCCTGGCCGACCGGCGAGCGGCGGCCGCCCGGGTCGTGGCCAGGTACCCCGAATGGTCTGATCGCCGCGTCGCCAAAGCAGTCGGGTTGTCCGGCAAGACCGTCGGGGCGCTGCGGCGTACCGCCGCGGGGACGGAAGCCGCGGTCCGGATCGGCAGCGACGGGCGCGTACGCCCGATCGACTCGGCCCGTGGCCGTGAGGTTGCCCGGGAACTCCTCAGCCGCCGCCCCGAGGCGTCGCTGCGCGAGGTCGCCAGTGCGGCCGGCATCTCACCGGCGACCGTCCGCGACGTCCGCGATCGCATGAACCGTGGCGACCTCGCCGACGACGTCCGGCCGGTGCCCGACAACGTACGCGCGATCAAACCGCGTACGCCTGACGAGGTCGACTGCGGTCGGCTGCTGCGGAACCTGTCCCACGATCCGTCGCTGCGCTACACCGAAGTCGGGCGTACGCTGCTGCGCCGGCTGCTCAACCAGCCCGCGACCGTGACCGTGGTCGAGGAGCTGCCGCCGCACTGCCTGCCGATCGTCGCCCGGCTGACCCGCGAGTACGCCTCCCGCTGGGCCGACTTCGCCGAGCAGGCCGAACGCCGGGCCCGGGTCGAGGCGGCCTGACGCCTGCCGAACCGACCGAAGCCGTCCCTCATCGCCGGAGGAAGTCCGTGTCCGACAACGCATCCGACTGGTGGCGCAATGCTGTCATCTACCAGGTGTACCCGCGCAGCTTCGCCGACGCCGACGGCGACGGGGTCGGCGATCTGAACGGCTTCCGGTCGCGGCTGCCGTACCTGCGCGATCTCGGGGTCGACGCCGTCTGGTTCAGCCCGTGGTACCGGTCGCCGATGGCCGACGGCGGCTACGACGTGGCCGACCACTGCGACATCGACCCCACCCTGGGTACGCTCGCCGACGCCGAGGCGCTGATCCAGGAGGCGCATGCGGTCGGCATCAAGGTGATCATCGACGTCGTGCCCAACCACGCGTCGACCGACCATCCGTGGTTCCGGACGGCGCTCGCGGCCGGGCCGGGCGCGCCGGAGCGGGACCTGTTCTACTTCCGCCCAGGACTGGGCGAGCACGGCGAGATCGCCCCGAACACGTGGGTGTCGCCGTTCGCCGGCACGACCTGGACCCGGGTGCCGGACGGCGAGTGGTACCTGCACCTGTTCGACGCTTCACAGCCGGACTACAACTGGCGCCATCCGCAGGTGATCGAGTACTTCGACGACGTTCTCCGGTTCTGGTTCGACCGTGGGGTCGACGGCATCCGCATCGACTCGGCGCCGCTGGTCGACAAGGATCCGAACCTTCCCGAGGTGGCGGCTGTCGAGGAGCACCCGTACTCCGATCGCGACGACGCGCACATCGTGTACCGCCGGTGGCGGCGGGTCGCGGAGGAGTACGGCGGCGACCGGGCGCTCATCGGCGAGGTGTGGCTCTACGACCCGGTGCGTTTCGCCAATTACCTGCGCCCTGACGAGATGCACGGTGCGTTCAACTTCGAGTTCCTGTGCAGCGAGTGGGGTGCTGCACGGCTGCGTAAGGTGATCGACGAGACGCTGGCCGCCCATGCGGAGGTCGGCGCGGCGGCGAGCTGGGTGCTCAACAATCACGACGTGACCCGCGTGGTCAGCCGGTTCGGCCGGGCGGACACCGCGTTCAGCGTCGCCACCCGCCGTCATGACACTCCGGTCGACGTCGAGCTCGGCGCTCGCCGCGCGCGGGCGGCCATCATGCTCGCCTTGGCGCTGCCCGGGTCGGTCTACCTGTACCAGGGCGAGGAACTGGGCCTCACCGAGGTCGAGGACATCCCCTTCGAGCTGCGTACGGACCCGATGTTCCACCGGTCCAACCAGGTCGACCCCGGCCGGGACGGCTGCCGCGTACCGCTGCCGTGGTCGGGCGACGCGCCGCCGTTCGGCTTCAGCGCCGCCGACGCGGCCCCGCCGTGGCTGCCGCAGCCGGCCGCGTGGAAGGCGTACTCGGTGCAGGCGCAGACCGGGGACCCGGAGTCGATGCTGGAGTTCTACCGGCGCATGCTCCGGCTGCGCTCAGCCTCGCCGAGCCTCGGCGACGGGCGGATGAGCTGGCTGCCGGCTGCGCCCGAGGTCCTGGCCTTCGCCCGTGGCGACGATGACTTCGCCTGTGTCGTCAACCTGGGCGGCGAGCCGGTGGAACTGCCGCCGCACCGCGAGGTGATCCTGGCCAGCGCGCCGCCGGCGGGTGGGCGGTTGCCGGTCGACACCACCGTCTGGCTCCGAACCTGACCGTGCCCGTCCGGCAGCGGAGGGTGCGGTGACGCGCGGTGCCGGACGGGTCAGATGGGCACGACGGTCGCGATCCGGGCGACCTGATCGATCAGCGTGGCCTGCTGGATGCTGCCGTCACGCCAGGGCGGCGGCGTCGAGCCTGCGGTGACGGCGGCGGCGAAGGCGGCCAGGACATTGGCGAACTGGTCGTCCGGAGGCAGCGTGACGGTTCGCGTGCCGTCGGCGGTTTCCAGGTGGACGACAGGAGCCAGGTCGGGCGGTGGCGTGAACGCCCGGTCGAGCCACAACCGGCCGGTGCTGCCCCGGAACTCGTAGCGGGACACGTAGGAGTGCTCCATGCCGAAGGTCAGCTGCGCGGCCATGCCGAGGTCGTTGCCGAGCAGGATCGAGCCACCGGTCACCACGGTCGTCTGCGTGCTCGTGCGCATGACGGCACCCCGGACGGCGAGCGGTCCGGGCAGGAAGTGGGCCGCGGCGCGGATCGGGTAGCCGCCGATGTCCAGCAGCGCTCCGTCGCCGGTACGTGGATCGTTGCGGATGTCGCCGGCCGGCCTCGGTGGGATCGTGAAAGCGCCGCAGAACTCGCGCACGGCACCGATCGCGCCCTGGGCCAGCAGGTCGCGTACGTGTGTATGCTGGGAGTGATGGAGGAACATGTAGTTCTCCAGCAGCACCAGGCGCTGTTCCTCGGCCAGTGCGAACAGCGCTGCGGCGTCCACGCGCGACGTGGTGAGCGGCTTCTCCGCGAGCACGTGCTTTCCCGCCCGCAGCGCCTTGTCCACCCAGTCCCGATGCAGCAAGGGTGGCAGTGGAATGTAGACGGCGTCGACGTCGTTCCGGGCGAGCAGCGCGTCATAGCCTGCCACCGGTCGGCCGCCGAACAGGGTGCAGAGCCGCTGGGCCTTGGCCGCGTCGCGGCTTGCGATCGCGGCGATCTCGATACCGGGGACGGTCGCGGCGGCGGGCAGCGTACGCCGTTCGGCGATGTCGGCGCAGCCGAGCACCCCGAGGCGGAGCGCGTGTCCCATCAGCGGGCCCCGAAGGACTTCGAGCGGTCGCGGGGAGCGGGTTCGGACAGTCCGACCATGCAGCTGATCAGGCACCGGGCGTAGACGTTGACGAGGTTGCCGAAGCGGACGAACCGGCTCAGCTGCTCGATCGTCAGCCAGCAGTAGTCGTCGGGCACGTCGAGGTCGAAGTCCTCGCCGACGTCGACCACCAGGTAGCGGTTCTCGGCGTGGTAGAACCGGCCGCCTTCCTCGGAATGCACGACGTCGACCAGGACATCGCCGTCGCCGAGCAGCACGTCGAGGAACACCGGCCGGCGAGAGTGGGACCCTCGGGCGTAGTTGGCCGGATTGCACGCCACCGACGGTCCGATCTCGACGATGTCGCGGGTTCCCGCCTCGGTACGCGCGTGGGCCAGCACGTGGAACACGCCGTCGATGCTGCGCCCGAGGAAGCCGACCAGTCCCCGGTCGATGGGCGCCAGCATCGGCTGCGACCAGGCCGTCACCTCACGGCTGGCGGCCGTGACGTCGACCGCCATCACCGAGAAGAAGCGGCCCTCGCCGTGGACCAGCCGGCCGTCGGACCAGTGCCAGTGCGGGACCTCGGCGAGCGGGATCAGCTCCTGATACAGCCGGTAGCGGGTCTTGGCCTCGCACAGCCAGCTGAGGATGTGCTGGAAGCGGTGCACCGCCGGACCGGCGAAGCGGCTGCGCAACGAGATCGGGCCGGGCAGGGCGTAGGGGAGCCCGGACAGCACCGTACGCGAGTCCATGTTCACCAGGTTGGGCACCTTCAGCAGCTCGATCACGAGGTCGACGCTGAGCCAGCAGAAGCTGTCGCGGAGCGGGACCTCGCCGTCGATCTCGATGATGATGTTGCGGTTGCGCTTCTGGTAGAACCACGATCCCTGTTCGGACTGCAAGGCGTCGAAGACGGTACGCCCCGAGCGCGGCGCGACGAAGTGGTCCAGATACGGCACGGTGGCACCGCCGTGGACTCGGGTGTAGTTGCTCCGCGTCGCCTGCACGGTGGGGGAGAGCTGGACGACGTTGATGTTCCCCGGCTCCATCTTGGCCTGCATGAGGCAGTAGACGGTCCGGTCGACGACCTTGACCAGCAGGCCGAGGATGCCGATCTCGTCCTGCACGATGATCGGCTGCCGCCAGGCCGGCGTGTCCCGGTGATCGGTCTCGACGTGCAGGCCCTGGATCGAGAAGAACTTGCCGCTGTCGTGAACGATGTTGCCCGTGCCGGTCTCGGCCCGCCAGGCCGCCGCGTCCTCGACCGGGATCTGCTCGGTCCGGTAGGCCTCGCGGTCGTGTTGTTCGGCGAACCAGGCGTAGAACTCGGCGAGGTCGTCGAACATGGCCCGGGTCACGGTTCCGGGCTCAGCAGCGCTCGAATCCGGCCTCGGTCCGGTTTGCCGCTGGGCAGCTTCGGCAGCGTCTCGAGCACGTGATAGCTGCGCGGAGCCATGTACCGGGGCAACACCTGGGCGCAGTGCGCTTCGAGACGGCGTACGAGGTCCGCGCCGAGGCCGTCCAGAACCGTGACGGCACAGGCCAGCTGGAGCCCGCCGACTCCGTCCGGCACGGCCTCCACGAACGCCTGCCCCACGCCGGGATGGCTCTCCAAACCCCGCTTGACCTCGTTGAGGTTGATCCGGTTGCCGCGGATCTTCACCTCGTCGTCGCGCCGACCGTCGTAGTGGATCGCGCCGTCCGCGCTCCGGCTGCCGATGTCGCCGCTGCGATAGTGCAGCTCGCCGTGCGCCTCGACGAACGCCCGCCGCTCCTCGTCGGGCCGCTCGTGATAGCCGGCCATCAGCTGGTCGCCCGCGATGATCAGCTCGCCCGGCCCGTCCGGCGTGCTGACGCCGTCGGCGTCCAGGAAGCAGATGTGGCAACCGGGCAGTTCGGGCCCGATGGCGTACGCCCGCGTCCGGCCCGGCTCGCGGTCGGTGATCCGCTGCGCGGTGACGATGACGGTGGTCTCGGTCGGGCCGTAGCCGTTGAACACGGTCAGGTTCGGGGCCGCCGCCAGCCACGTCTGCACCGAGCCGGGGTGGACGATCTCGGCGCCGGTGAGCACCATCCGCAGCGCGCTCAGGTCTCGGGCGGCCAGCTCGCCTCGCTGGGCGAGCAGCGTCAGCGTCGACCCGATCGCGGTCAAGTGCGTGATT
This sequence comes from Hamadaea flava, assembly GCF_024172085.1. NCBI lineage: Bacteria > Bacillati > Actinomycetota > Actinomycetes > Micromonosporales > Micromonosporaceae > Hamadaea > Hamadaea flava. Next base: position 8,686,537 of record NZ_JAMZDZ010000001.1, read on the forward strand.
TCTTGGCTCTCGATGATGTCCACGACCAGCGACGGGACCATCACCGCAGGACCGAGGGTCAACCGTGCCCCCACCGCCAGCGGCACGATCAGGTCCACGATGGAGCCGTCGAAATGCAGCGGCAGCGTGTTGAGACAGCGCGAATCCGCGGTGAAGCCGAGCGACGGCACGACCCCGGCGACGAACGCGTCCAGCGCGCGATGCGGGATGCGTACGCCCTTCGGCCGCCCGGTGCTGCCCGAGGTGTAGATCATGTACGCGATGCACTCGGGATCGTCCGGCATCTCCGGGGCGGTCTCGCCGCGTCCCCGGGCGACGAGATCCTCGACCGCCAGCACGGACACCGGTACGCCCGCCCTTAGTGCGTCGGCGCGGGCGGCGGTGCACAGGATCGCCGGGGCCGCGCAGTCGTCAAGCAGTCCGACGCGGTGAGCCGGCGGCGCGGTCGGATCCAACGGCACATAGGCGGCGCCGGCGCGCATGACCCCGATCAGCCCGACGATGGAGGCGGCCGTCTTCTCCGCGTGCAGGGCCACGAAGTCGCCGGGGCGTACGCCCGCCGCCACCAAGCCAGCCGCCGCAGCCGTGCTGTCACGATGAAGCTCGGCGTAGGTCAGGGTGGCATCGGGTCCGATCAGCGCGACCTGGTCCGGCCGATGGTCGGCGGACGCGGCCAGGGAACGCAGGAACGCACTCATGCGGGCATCCGGCCCCGGACGAGTCCCGCCAGGCCGGGCAGGCTCTCCAGCGCCGCCAGGTCGGCCGGGTCCTTGCCGAACTCGACGCCGAAGTCCTTCTCCAGGCGTACCGAGAGCTCGACCGTGTCCAGCGAGTCGAGGTTGAGCGCCCGCAACGCGTTGTCGTCGTCGGCCAGGTCGGGTGCGACGTCGCGGCCCTTGATGTCGCAGAGGATCCGGATCAGCGTGCTGGTGATCTGGTCGGTGGTCGGTGTGGCCATGCCGGCGGCTCCTGGTCGCAGTGGGAATCGGGTCGCGGTGGGGAACGGGTCGCGGTGGGGGAACGGAATGGCAGGGGTCAACGCGTCGAGAAGGCGATCCGGAGGCCGGGCACGAGCCGGAACGTGCGGCCCTGGGGCACGGGCCGATCGGGTGCGGTGACGGTGAGGTCGCTCAACCGCCGGCCGAGCGAGGTCAGCATGGTCTCCAGTTCGGCCTGAGCGAGCCCGCTGCCGAGGCAGTGATGGCGGCTGTAGCCGAAGGTGAGCGGCAGCGGTCCGGCACGGCCCGGCTGCCACCGGTCCGGGTCGGCGTACGCGTCTGGGTCCCGGTTGGCGCTGGCGATGCAGGCCTGCACCGGCGCACCGCGGGGGATCGTGGTTCCGGCGATGGTGACGTCGTCGGTGGCGTACCGCAGGGTCACATGTAGGGGTGGCTCGTGCCGCAACGTCTCGACGACGGTGGCGGTGACCTGTGCGGGGGTGTCGTGCGGGCCGGGCAGGGTGCCGGGTGTCGTGCCGACCCGGGCCAGGAGGTTGACGATCGACGCGCCGGTGGTCTTCGTGGCCGCCGCCATCAGCAGCATCGAGTTGCTGATGATCTCGGCGGGGCCGAGGTCGGTCTCCTCGCGCAGCAGGGCGAGCAGGCCGCTCCCGGCACCAGCCGCCGCGATGCGCCGTTCCAGGTACGCCCGCAGCTCGTCACGGTGCGACATGACGTGCGACAGCGAGACCGGTGCGTGGTCCACGTAGTCGATCAGCGGATCCATGAGTCGATGGAGCAAGCCGGTGTCGGCCGCCGGGAGCCCGAGGACCCCGCAGATGACCCGCATCGGCAGTTCGCGGGCGAGCGTGGCCGGGATCAGCTCGGGGTCGTCCGCGAACACCTCGTCGAGCAGCTGCTCCACGATCGGGGTGACCATCTGTTCCACGTGGGCCCGGATCGCCGGTGGCCGGAACGAGCCGGCCAGCGCGGACCGCAGCCGGTCGTGCTCGGCGCCCTCAGTGTCGAGAAGCGACACTCCGAAGGTCGGCCGGCTGCGCCGGAACGGGTGGTAGGTGCTGAACCCGGGCGACCCCAGCACGGTCCGCACGTTGGCGTAGCCGAACACGAAGTAGACGCTCAGCTGGGGCGACCAGTGCACCGGCGAGTTACGGCGGTACCAGTCATACACCGGCCACGGTTCGGTCTGGAACGTGTGGTCGTCGAAGTCCAGCGGTGGCGACCCGTCCCCCATGGTGGTCATCGATGCTCCGTCCGGCTCAGCGGGCCCGGCCGAACGCCGGCGGCTCGCCGCCGAAGCCGTCGGCTGCCCAGCGAACGATGTCGTGCACGTGCCACAGCATCGCCTCGGCGAAGCCGTTCCAGCCGGTGTGCTCGTTCCAGCGCAGCATCAGCAGCGCCGAGCCGCCCGTCCGCTGGACCGACAGCATGTGCCGGGGGCCGCGCAGCCGGGGCTCGGCGAACGTCACCACGCCCTGCTGCTCCGGTTCCTGGTACGCCAGGCGTTCCCGGCTGAACGACCGCTGGTTGGCTGTCGTGCCCAGGACCGGATCGGTGACGTAGCTGAACATCGGGAACGCGGCGGCCGTGCCGTAGCGGTCGCCGAGGATCTCCTCGACGTCGCGCGCGGCGACGGCGGAGTCCACGTTGGCCGCCCGGTGGTTGTGGAAGATCTGCGTCGCGACGTCGTGCACGTCGGCCTCGGTCGGGCCGGCTGCGCGTACCGGCACGACGACCGGCGCGGGCATGGCCGAGAAGCGAACGGACGACTTCACGGGCAGCGACAGCCGGTTGGCGCTCACCGCGTAGACGCCGACCGCCGGCAGGTTCTCCACCGCCGCGATCGCATAGGCGTACGCCGTCAGCAGGATGGCCGGCGGCCCGATCCGGTGCCGCTCGGTCAACGCCGTCAGCGCCGGTGCGAGGTCGTCGGTGGCGAGGAAACCGATGTGGTGCTTGGCTCCGGACTCGTCGCGCCGACCGAAGCGGGCCGCGGCGCCGTCGTCCCAGGTCCAGTCGCCCAGCGCCGCTCGAAGCCGACGCGCCTGCTGCCGCCAGATCTCCAGGCCCCGGCGGTTGTCCGCCACGCCGTCCGCCGTGTCCTGGGCCGCGGCGGTGTCGATCGGCTGCGCCGCCGCCGGTTCGCCGGCGAACGGATCCTCGAGTCCGTCGGCACGCCCGGCCACCGCCAGCGTGACGTCGTGCTGCAGGACCTGAAATCCCCACGCGTCGGTCGCCGAGTGGTCGACGACCAGGCCGATCTCGGAAACCGTTCCACCCCGGCGGAACAACACGAACCGAGCCGGAAAGTCCTCACCGATGACGAAGCTCAGGTTGGCCGCGGTCGAGTAGACACTGCCCTCGGGGTCCTCGTCGGTTGCGACGACGACGTCCGTCAGACCGTCCACCGCGAAAGCCCGCTGGACGTGGGCGTACGGCGTGGGGGCGCGGTCGATGAGCGTACGCAGGCCCTCGTGGCGGTGGAGCACGTCGCGTACGGCGGCCTCGGCGACGGCGACCGGCACGGGGCGTACGGGCAGCACGACGGTCAAGTTGTCCTCAAAGGACGCTGTCTCGTCGACCGGCACCCAACGGGTCCACAGCTGCTGCGCCCACGTGAGGCCGCCGCGGCGCACTTCCTTCGCCGAGCCTGATCCCGCCAACAGTGAGCCTCCCCTCAGGACCGCATGCGCCGGAACGCTAACCAGCCGGTCCGGGTGTGCGCAATCGTCGAAACCCTTGCTGCTGACCGTTCACGTGCTGGTATTGACGGTCCGCGACGCGGTCGGCAGGCTGCGATCTGGCCGGTGCGTCCCACCACGGAGGTTGTTGCATGGGCGACCATCGTCTAGCTGTGCTCATCTTCACCAACGAAGGCTTCCGCCAGGTCGACGGCGGGGTCGCCCGCGTCGTACACGACGTGCTCGACCTGCGTTCCGAGGCGGTGCAGATCGCGCAGGCGCGGGGTGCGACGGTGCGCTGGCACATCGCCGAGCGAGCCTCGAACTCCGGCTACGACCCCGTCCGATGGGCGTACGCCGAGCAGCGGTGGCTCCGCGACGGCGACGTCCGCTACCACCGGATGGCCGACCCCCGGGCGCACCCGTGGGAGATGGACCACTTCGAGCATTGCGTCGCCATGGGCGCGGCCGGCGGCCAGGTCATGCTGTCGGTCGCCGAGGACGCCGACTCGGTCCTGGTGATCTCCGGGATGAGCATGTTCGCCATGGCGGCCCGGTTCGTCATCCGGGCGGCCGACCAGTTCCAGATCCCGGCCACCTACGTCCACCTGACCCACAATCCGGTGCTGAACGCGGGCGGCGACGCCGAACTGCCCGAGACCTACGCCGACTCGGTCATGGGACACCTGGCCCGGCACGACGAACGCGTGACGATCGGCTGGGAGTCGGAGTGGATGCGGGACCAGTACCAGCAGGTCTACGGCATCCCGGACGGCAAGACGCTGTTCGCGTACAACGGGATCCGGCAGGACTCGCCGAAGTTCGACCGCATCCCGCCGGACGAGGTCGAGGCGATCCTGCGATCGCTGGGCGTACCGCTGGATCGCGACCTCATGATCAGCTGGGGCCGGGGCGTCCGGGAGAAAGGCTTCGAGCTGTTCCTCGACGCGGCGGCTCAGGAAAAAGGCGTGCTCCCGGTCGTGCTCAACCCTCGCCCTAACCCGGCCTTGGAGGAGTACAACCGGTCGCTGGGCTCGCCCGGGCTGCTGCTGTCCGGCCAGGACGATCGTGTGCTGGCGGCGTTCTGCCAATGGCCGCGTACCTTGGCCGCGGTCTTCCTGTCCGAACGCGAATCGGCGTCCATCACCGGCAACGAGGCGACGCTCATGAACGGCGGCACCGGGCTCGTCGTGGTCGGCGTACCGGCCGGGGTCTATCCGGAGTTGATCGACGACGGCGTGGACGGGGTGATGGCCAAGGAGCGCACCGTCGCCGGGGTCGCCGAGGCGCTGCGCTCGGTGGTCGAGATGCCACCGGCGGAGCGGGCCGCGATGAGCGTGGCCGCGTTGGAACGGACCCGCCGCACCCGCGACTACCGGACCAACTGGCTGCGTTCGTTCACCGAGATGGTCGACCGCCACTTCACGGTGATCGGCCGGTCCGCCGAGCCGCGAGCGTAGGGGAGCGGCGCCATCGAGATCATCGGCCACGGATTCCTCGCCCACAGCCTCCAGCCGATCGCGGACCGCCACCCCGACGCCGTGGTCTTCGCGGCGGGCGTGTCGAGTGTCAGCGCGGTCGGCGAAGGCGAATTCGCCCGCGAGGCGGAGCTGCTCTACTCGGTCCTGCGCAGCTGCGTCGCCCACGGCCGCCGAATCGTCTACTTCTCCACGTCGTCGTCGAGCATGTACGGCGGGCAGGGCAGCACCGGCCGCGAGCGCGACCCGGTCTACCCCACCAACCCGTACGGCCGGCACAAGCTCGCGCTGGAGGGCGTCGTCACCGCCAGCGGCGCGGACCACCTGCTGCTGCGCCTGTCCCACACGATCGGCGTCGGCCAGCCGCCGCACCAGCTTCTGCCCGCATTGGTACGCCAGATCGCAGCGGGCCACATCCAGGTCTTTCGTGGGGCGCACCGGGATCTCATCGACGTCGCCGACGTGGTGACGATCGTGGACAGCCTGCTGAAGTCGTGTGTGGTCAACGAGGTGGTGAACGTCGCCACCGGCGTCGGCGTACCCGTGGAGGAGGTGCTGGACCACGTGGAGAGCCGGCTGCGGCCCGACCGGCCGGTGGTCCGCGAATATGTGGACCGCCCGAACCGGCATGAGGTGTCGATCGAGAAGCTGCGGCGGCTGGTGCCGGCCGTGGACGGCATGCGGTTCGGGCCGGACTACTTCCGGCCGGTCATCGATCGCTACCTGGAGTCGACGGTCGTGCAGTCGTAGGTGCCGCGTGCCTACGGGCGCAGCTGGCCGCGCAGGCGGCCGACCGCCAGGGAGAGGGCGACCACGCCGAGCCCGCCGAGGTACGCGACGGCGACGAGCAGGCCCGGGCTGAAGCTGCCGAGCGCCACCCCACGGACCAGCTCGATGGCCTGGTAGAGCGGCAGCACCGCGATGACCGGCCGCAGTCCGGCGGGGTAGACCGACAGCGGGTAGAACGTGGTGGCGAACATGAACATCGGCAGCATGACGAGCTGGATGTACTGGAAGTCCTGCCAATTGCGAAGGTAGGTCGTCGCGTAGAGGCCGGCGCTGCCGAACGCGAAGCCGATCAGCGCCGCGGCCGGTACGGCGAGCACCGCCCACGGCGAACGCAGCAGGCCGAGAACGGCGCTGGCGGCCAGGAACCCGGTGGCGGCGACGACGGCACGCAGCATCGCCCAGACGACCTCCCCGATCGCCACGTCGGCGACGCTCAGCGGGGTGACCAGGATCGAGTCGTAGAACCGTTCGTGGCGGATGCGAAGGAACACCCGGAACGTGGTCTCGCCGAACGCGCCGTTCATCGCGGCCGCGGCGAGCAGCCCGGGTGCCACGTACGCCGCGTAGGGCACCCCGGAACCGGCCACGGAGCCGATGACGGTGCCCAGCCCGAAGCCGATCGCGAGCAGGTAGAGCAGCGGCTCGAACAGCTCGAACGCGAGGTTCACCCAGGTCCGGGTGTTCACCAGGAGGTGGCGTTCGAGCAGCAGCGGTGCGCGGGCGCCGGGCCGGCGCCGTCCTGGGATCGCTGTCGTCGTCACGGCTCAGTCCTCCTATGGGTGCAGGACCCGGCGGTAGGCGATCCGGCCGCCGATCAGTCCGGCCGCGGCCATCACCACCAGGTACGCCACATGGCCGGCCGAGCCGAGCAGGGTGGCGGTGCCCTCGTTCAGGGCCCGGCACAAGGTGACGGCGTGCCACAGCGGCAGGAGCTGGGCGAGCGGGCGGACCGCCGCGGGCAGCGTCTCGACCGGGAAGAAGGTGCCCGAGAACAGGTAGAGCGGCAGCATCACGAACCGGTAGATCTGCGAGATGTTCTCCGGATTCGGCACGATGATCGAGAACGCCGCCATCGGGGCCGCGAACGCCACCCCGGTGAGTACGCCCACCGGCACCATCGCCAGCGCCCATGGGGAACCGGTGATCTCCAGCACGGCCATCACGGCGACGAAGAACGAGGCGTTGAGCGCGCTCAGTACGCCGACGTACAGCAGGTGGCCGACGAAGATCTCAGCCGGCCGCAGCGGGCTGTTCATGGCGGCCTTGTACGCGCCGCCGGTCATCGCGGCGAGGCGCACGACGCCGCCGGAGTCGATGAGCGCCGTCTGCATCGCCGAGGCGGCCAGCAGTCCGGGGGCGAAGAAGTCCAGATATGGCTGCCCGCTGGGCAGTCCGCCGGTGGTGTCGACGATGTGCCCGAGACCCACACCGATGGCGAGCAGGAAGATCAGCGGGTTGAACACCGCCATGACCAGCGCACCCCGCCAGGTCCGCCGGTAGCGGTACAGCCAGTACCCCAGCCCGCGCAGCGTACGCGCGGCCGCGGTGGTCGTCGCAGTCATGTCAGTCGACCAGGGTGCGGCCGGTCAGGGTGAGGAAGACGTCCTCCAGTGTGGACCGGCGGACGAGCGCAGACGTCGGTTCCAGTCCCTGGGCGTGCACGTCACGCAAGGCGGCCTCGCCGTCGGCGGCGTAGACGAGCAACCGGTCGGGCAGCTTCTCCAGGCGGTCCGCCCGAAGCTTCTCGGCTGCGGCCGACAGCTCCGACCGGGGGAATCGCAGCTCCACCACCTCCCGGGTGACGTGTGCCTCGATCAGTTCCCGGGGCGATCCGGCGGCGACGATCCGACCGGCGTCCATCACGACCAGCCGGTCGCACAACTGCTCGGCCTCGTCCATGTAGTGCGTCGTCAGCAGCAGCGTGACACCGCGCTCCTTGAGCAGGAAGACGCGGTCCCACAACAGATGCCGGGCCTGCGGGTCGAGGCCGGTCGTCGGCTCGTCGAGCATCACCAGATCGGGCTCGTTGACCAGCGCCCGGGCGATGGTCAGCCGGCGGCGCATCCCGCCGGACAGCTCACCGACCTTGGCGTCGGCCTTCTCGGTCAGCTGCACGAAGGCCAGCAGTTCGGCGGCCCGCTCGCCGAGGACCGTCTTGGGGATGCCGAAGTAGCGGCCGAACACGACGATGTTCTCGCGGACACTGAGTTCCTGATCCAGACAGTCGTCCTGCGGCACGACACCCAGCCGTGAGCGGATCCAGGCGTCGTCCACGGCCGGATCGGCGCCGAGGACGCGCAGCAGGCCCGAGCTGACCGGCGAGGTGCAGCCGATCATCCGCATGGTGCTGGACTTGCCGGCGCCGTTCGGCCCGAGGATGCCGAACACTTCGCCGCGGCGCACTTCCAGATCGATGCCGTCGACCGCGGGCACCGCCGCCGTGCCCTTGCTCTGATGGGTCTTGCGCAGGCCGCGCGCCAACACCATGGGCTCGCCGTGGGCGACCGTGTTCACTGCCACTCCGTGGTGCTCCTCGGCCGGGCTGCGCTGGACCGTCACGGGCCTGCTTGCCGCACAGTGCTCCGCGCAGCGCGACACTATCGAGACCGAAGGCGTTCAGTCGAGGCGTTCGGCGAACCTGACCGCACCGTCGGCGAGCACCGCGTCCTGCCAGACCCGCAGGCCCTGTCGCAGTTCGTTGCCGGCTCCGACGCTGGCGTTGTCGCCGACCACGACACCGTCGAGGACACAGTTCGCGCCGATGCTCGCCCCGACGCCGACGATGCTGTCGCGGATCTGCGTACCCGAACCGACGTGCGCACCGGCGCGGACGATGCTCGCCTCGACGGAGGCCCCCGGTTCGACCCGGGCGTCCTCGCCGATGACGGTGCCACCGGACAGCCGTACGCCGGCCGCGACTGCGCCGGGCATCAGCCGGAACTGTCCGGCTACGCCACTGACCGGTGATCGCATCACCCCGAGGACGGTGTCGGCCGACGCGCGTACCAGCGACTCCGGGCGACCGAGATCCGACCAGTACTCGGTGCAGACATGCCCGCGGAGATGCGCGCCCCTGGCCAGCAACCGCGGAAAGACCTCGCGCTCCGTCGACACCGGACGGTCGCCGGGGATCGCCGCGACTAGGTCGCGCCGGAAGGCGTACATGGCGCCGTTGACGTATTTGCCGCCGTAATCCTCGTCGGCGGGCTTCTCGACGAACGCCTGCACACGTCCGGTGTCGTCGACCGACACACAGCCGAACTGCTTGGGATCGGGCACCTCGATCAGCTGCAGCGACACGTCCGCCCCGGCGGCGCTGTGCGCGTCCGCGAAGCCGCGCAGATCGAGGGCGGTCAGGATGTCGCCGTTGACGACCAGGAGCGACTCGCCGTCACCAGGCAGGGCCGCGGCCGCGTGCCGTACCGCGCCGGCCGTGCCGAGCGGCTCCGGCTCGAACCGGTGATCCACCCGCATGCCGTCCCAGTCGCCCAGATAGGCCCCGAAGACCTCGGCCCGGTACGCCGTGGCCAGCACGACGTGCTCGATCCCGGCGGCCCGCGCCTGCGCGAGCTGATGGGCCAGGATCGGCACCCCGCCGACCGGCAGCAGCGGCTTGGGAGTGCTCAACGTCAACGGCCGCAGCCGCGTGCCCGCCCCGCCGACCAGGATGACCGCCTCGGTGACGCGGTCTGCCATGCCTGCCTCCCCGATGTGTGCGTGTCATCGTCGAAAGGTCCGCACGCACCGTAGAGCAGCCGTGGCCAACTGAGGATGTTCCGCAGTTGCGCGGCGACGCCTTGCCGATACCGGTCTTGTCCGGGAGAGTACGGCTGGGTCCTTATGACCGTTGCGACTCGCCGCGCCCACTCTTCAGCGAGAGCGGATCGCCACGGCGAGCACCAGGGCGCTTGCGACCAGCTGCGCGCCGACCCACGGCACGGTCAGCTGCCCGGTCGCGAGCGCCAGGAGCACCGGGAGGGTGCCGCCCACTGCGACGTCGAGGCCCTTGACCGTCCACAGGAGCCATCCGGTGGGCAGCTGTGATCCCGTCATCGGCATGACGACCAGCGTCGAGGTGTGATCGATCGGGCCTCGCCGGGCCAGTCGCCGGGCGGCGACCGCGACGGCCGGAGCCGCCAGCGGCCCGAAGACCCACCACGGCCCGGGCGGAAGGACTCCCAATACGCTGCCGCAGATCAGGGCGGCGGTCAGCCATCCACCGCCGAGCAGTCCCGGAAGAACGAGCCGGGCGGCGTCCACCGCCGTGGGATCGATGCCGAGCATCTGGCGCAGCGCGGGATCGGCGATGTCGCGCCGCAGCGCGGCCAAACCTGCCGCGGCGGCCGTCAGCGTGCCCGCGCCGAGGAGCAGGATCACCGCGATATGCCGGCCGGAGATCATGACCGCCAGCAGGGCGGGCCACGCGACGGCCGCGGCGAGGACGGCCAGCCTTCCCGGTCGCCGGGCCAGCAACCGGGCATCGGCGAGCGCCACCGCCCACGGCGGGCGCAGCCGGGGCCAGCCCCGTGAACGCAGCCTCCGGGCGACCCAGTATCGATCCTCGGCGACCAGTGAGAGGTGGAACGGCTCGAGGCCGATCGTCGCGTCGGCTGCGGACCCGAGACGCTGCGACGCGTCCACCACCGCGGCGGCGGGGAATCCGCGCAGACGGCGCCAGGCGTACCAGCTGAGACTTGTGGCCAGGCTGAGCAGCACGAGGGTGGCGAGGACGACGATGCCCGTGCTGGGCGAAGGTGGACTTGTGCGCAGGCCGAGCGCCCACGCGATGGCGGACCCCTCGCCTACGGCGAAGGCCGCGCCGAGCGCGATGCGCGGCCACGCGGCACGGGTGGCCTGCCAGGAGACGGTGGCGACGGCGAGGATGAGGACCGTCGAGGCTCCGGTGACTGCGGCGGCCCCGGTGGTCAGCGTGTTCGGCGTGCCGACCACGGCGAGGGCCGTCAGCCCGACGGCGCTGCCTACCACCGTGGCGCTCGCCGCCAGCGACACCGCGATTCGCGTGAGAACCGCGCGGCGTGGCAGCGGGCTCAGCAGGAGCCAATGCGCATCGGACGGCGGCAGGACGAGCGGTCCGACGACGCGAGCGAGCTGCGTCAGGCCGGTGACGGCGAGCAGCACCACCGAGGCGGCCAGGACCGTCCGCTCGGGATGAGCCTGACCGGAACTCAGCCCCCGGACGACCGCCAGCAACGGGGCGGCGATCAGTCCGAACGCGACCGTGACGCCGAACAGGATCGTGTAGCGGTCGACAAGGGTGCCGGCCGAACGGTGCGCGCGGGTCAGCCGCCGCGCCTGGGTGAAGGCCGTCATTCCGCGGTGAGGGCGTGATCGGCGATGGTCAGGCGTCGCGCACCACAAGCCGCGACGAACTCCAGGTCGTGGGCGGCCATCAGCACGGTGCCTCCGCCTTGGGTGTACGCGCGGAGCCGGCGTGCCAGCACTGCCCGGAATCCACTGTCGAGCGCCTGTTCGGGTTCGTCGAGCAGAAGCAGACGGCTGGGGCGCAGCAGTGCGGCAGCGAGCATGACCCGCCGCCGTTGTCCGGACGAGAGAGACAACGGCGTTGCGTCGGCCCGGTCGGCGAGCCCGAAGGCTACGACGGTGGCGTCGAGATCGGCAGCCGAGGCATGCGTGATCCGCACGAGGTCGAGGTGTTCGCGGACGGTCAGACCCGGATACCAGGACGGCTCGTCCGCGACGTAGGCGACGTCTCGCCAGTATTCGGGGTCGGCCGCGGGCGGCTTGCCGAGGACTTCGATCTCGCCTGCGGTGGGGGACAGCAGGCCGGTGAGGCAGCGCAAGATCGTCGACTTGCCCGCGCCGTTCACGCCCAGCAGTGCGACGACTTCGCCGGGCGCGACGCCGAAGCTGACGTCCTTCACGACGAGATTGCCGCCGCGCTCGACGTCGAGTCCCCGTACCGCAACGATCACAGCTGAAGAATACCGGCGACCACATCCGCAGGTCGTCACGTAAGTCGGTTACTTCCAAGTATGTCAATATGACGATGCTCACGGAATTAGCTGCTTTCGGGCGGAACCCGCGGCGGGGCCGGACTGCTCCAATCGGTCATGAACTCATGGCAATCGATGGAACGGGTCCGGCCCTACGGCATCGGCCTGTTCCGCGTCGTGGTCAGCCTGCTGTTCGCGATGCACGGCGCGGCGTCCTTGTTCGGCGTCCTGGGTGGGGCACGTGGCAACGCCGCCACGATCCCGTTCGCGCAGTGGCCCGGGTGGTGGGCGGCAGCGATCCAGCTGGCCGGCGGAGTGCTCGTGCTCCTCGGGCTCGGTACGCGATGGGCCGCCCTGCTCTGCTCCGGCTCGATGGCGTACGCGTACTTCGTCGTGCATCAGCCGGCCGCGCTCGTGCCGCTCAAGAACGGCGGGGAACTCGCGGCGATGTTCTGCTGGTCGTTCTTCCTCGTGGCCATCGTCGGCCCCGGCGCGTTCGCCCTCGACACGCTCCTCCCGGCCGCCCGTCGCGAGAGCCGGCCGCTGAAGGCGTAACCGGGAATCTCCAGCCGGCTGGGTGCGGTGGCAACGATGCCGCCGCGCCCAGCCGGGCCGCAATAAATGCTTTCAGCGCCGATTCAGGCCCGCGCCATCGCCTTCCCGCACGCTTCCGGCGTCAACCAGGAAGCCCGCAAGGGAGGGAGCACCGGATGAGACCTTTGGCGTACCGCTTGGCGGTACTTGGGGCGATCGGCGGGATGGCGCTGGCTACCACGGCCGCAGCCACACCCGCAATGGCCGGGGACGCTACGCCGATCAAGGGCGAGTGCGTGATCGAGCACGTGGACGAGCGAGGTCAGGTCATCGACACCGCGAGCGCGCGGGAAGGAGACGAGTACGGCCCGTTCCGTTGCGCTGACGCGCAATGGAAGCTGGTCCGGAATCCGTTCGACCGGGATGACGCCGTCACGAGTCTGGAGATCCAGATCGATCCCGCCGGCAAGGTTTTCCCGGGTCGGCTGGTGGGTTCGGCTCTCGGCGCAGGCATGACGCTGCGCGACCTGGCGCGCCTCGTTCAGGCTCTCACCGGCGAGGAGGTGGTCGTCGATCGCGCGATCGTGGCGGTAGACGACGGCAAGCAGCGGACACCCGAACAGGTGCGGGCCCTCCTGGCGGGCAAGGACACCACCGGCGTCCGGGTGCTGGGCGAGTTCGACCGGCTCGACCAGACGATGACCGTCAAGGACGTCGTCGACGGCGCCGAGGGCGCGGATCCGGAGACGACCGTCGTCTATTTCAGCATCTGGGGGGCGATTAAGGACGCGTTCAACTGGGTGGTGAAGAAGCTTCGCGCCGTCGGCGACTGGCTCGACGAGCACTGCCATCTGGAACCGTCCGCGACCGGTGACGGCGCCGACCTGGTCTGCGAGTTCTGACATGAACCAATTCGCTAAGCGCGTCGCAGTCGTCGTCGCCCTGACAGTTGCCAGTCTCACGGTCGCGGCCGTCCCCTCGAGCGCCGTCGGGGATGGCACGAGGCTGACGATCGAGGATCGGCCCGGTGCCCCCGGGCAGGTGCTGCGGGAGATCGAGCGGTTGGCCGGGCAGCCACTGGGCGACCTGGACCAGGTCATCGCGGTGGACACCGGTGGCCGGCTGCTCACCGTCGACCAGCTGGAGGCGGTCGTCGCGGGGAAGGAGGTCGAGGGCGTACAGGTGCGGGGCACCATGCCCGGCCGCCCGGAGATGCTCGACACCACGCTGGCCGACCTCGCCGACGGCGAGTTCGACGGCCGCGAGAGTGGCGACGGTGCATCCACCGTGCTGTTCGCGACCTCCGTCCCGGAGGGCCGCGACTGGTGCCTGACCATGTGCATCGCCAGGGGCCATTCCGTGCGCGAGTGCATGCTGGCTCGGTTGGGCGGTGACGGCTGGCTGACCCTGACGATGGCCGGCACCACCACGTTGGGGGGCGTGAAGGCGGGCCTCGAGAAGGCGGGCCAGATGTCCTCGCTCACCTTGGCGCGAGTGGACACCTATGTCGGCGACGAGGAGCCATCGGAGCAGGACCTCCAGGACCTCGCGGCGGGGCGGGATGTCGGCTCGCTGCGCCGGGCCGCCACCGTCGAAGCACCCAGCCCTGACTGGGCGCTCGACGAAGTGGCCGGGAAATCCGGCGTCGCGTACGCGAAGACGACGGTGATCGTGATCGAGTCCGACTGGCCCTTGCTCGGCCACATCCTGATCGCCTGTCACTCCACGGACGGCGGGAAGCACTACCGGTGCCTCGTGCGGGCGTTCGGCGGGAACCAGGGCTAGCCGTCCAGGTGGAGGGCTCTCCAGTCGGGGAGCCCTCCAGCGGTTTCAGCGCCGATTCAGCGCGGGGTGCCAAGGTGTGCCCGACGAACCGGACCTGATGAAGGAGGAGTCCACGGTGAAACTGACCAGGGTGCTGGCCGTGCTGGCGATGGTGTTCGCCGGGCTGGCGGGCCCCGCGACGGCGCAGGCGACCGAACCTGCGCCCGGCGGGACACCGGACCCCGCGACCTTGAGGTACATCTGCGCCTTGTTCGCGGGCGAGTATCACGAGACAGATCCGCTCACGTATGCCTGCCAGATCGGCGACGAGGAGATCCTCTGCGCGGTGGCACGCGAGGAAGCGGGCAAGGACCCGGGCGGTAGGGACGCCGAGGAACCGCCGGCGGTGCGCTGCGGGTACGAGGTGAGCGCGCGCATGTGGCCGTCGCCGCTGAGAGACCGCTGCGACATGGCGGGCGGCACGTGGAACCAGGACCCCAGGGCCATCGTCGGTGCCTGCGAGTTCAAGGACATCCGAGTTTTCGTGCTATGCCCGGACGAACCGTGGCCCTCGGATTCGACCGTCTGCTCTATCGGCTCCGATCAGCCGATGTCCGTAGTCGAGCCCGAACCTTCGCGGAGTCCGGATGTCTGAGTAGTTCGAGGATCTCCAAAGCCTGTTTCCAGGCCACCTGGGCGGCGCCGTCATCGCCAGTGGCGTGATAGGTGTCGCCCAGGTGCTTGAGCGTGTCGGCTTCGTAGTACCGGTCGTCCAGCTCGCGGAACAGCTCCAGCGCCCGCTGGAAGTGCTCGATGGCAAGATCGTGATCGCCGAGGTGGTGGTAGATGTAGCCGAGGCTGTCCGACGTCCCGGCTTGAAACGTGAGGTCGCCCAGTTCGCGCATGCGGGTCAAGGCCAGCTCGCACCTGGGGCGGGCGCGGGCGAAGTCGCCTCCCAATGCGTACGCCCAGCCTAGGGAATTGAGCGCCCGCGCGGCCATCATCGATTGCCCGGCGAGGCGATACAGCCGCAGCGCCTGCCGCGCGTGGCCGACCGCCTGCTGGTGCTCGCCCTGGCGGTTGGACAGCCACCCCATCTGGTACTGGACCTTCGCCTGGTCGCCGAGGTCGCCGAGGGACGCGTACAGGTCGAACGCCTGCGCCAGTTGGGTTTGGGCCGCGTCATAGCGCGCCATCCGGGCGTACGCGGTCGCCAGGTAGAAGTGGGCGTTGGCCTGTGCGGCCCGCGCTCCGAGGCACTTCGCGCTCTCGATCGCCGCCTGCTGATTGGCCACCTGGTCGCCCCAGTGACCGCCGCGGTCGAGGTGGTCCAGGGTCGCCCAGGCAAGCCGCCACACGTACTCGTGGTATTCGAGCGCGGCGGCGCGTTTGATCAGGCCCAATAGGACGGCGCGTTCGGCGGTGAGCCACGAAGCGGCCTCTTCCCGGCTGCTCAAGCGTTCCGGCGTCGCATCCGGGCCCGGCGGCGGCACGACCGGCGGTTCACGCTGCGGGTTGAGCAGCAGAGCGGCCGACATCGCGGTGTGCAGGTAGTGATCGAGCAGGCGAGGGAAGCCGTCCTCGTCGCGCCCGAGATCGGCGGCGTAGGTCCACAGCAGATCGTGCAGTCCATAGCGCTCGGGGCTGGATTCGGTCAGCAGATTCGCCCGGACCAGCTCGGCCAGCTTCTGCTGGACGTCGGCCGCCGGCAGGGCGGTCAGGCTGGCGGCGGCCGCTACGGTGAAGTCGGGGCCGGGATGCTGCCCCAAGAGGCGGAAAACCCTTGCGGCAGCAGGGCTCAGCGCATGATAGGACCACGAGAAGATGGACCGGATGTCGGTGCCGGAGTCCAGGTTCCGCAGCGCGTCGAGGGTGCCGAACGACTTCCGCAGCTCCGCTGCGACGCCGCGTACCGGCAGGTGTGGCCGGGTGACACAGCTCGCGGCGGCCAGCGCCAGAGCCAGCGGCAGCCGGGCGCAACACGTGATGATCTCCTGGATCGCCGCCTCCTCCGCGGCCACGCGATCCTTGCCGATCCGGCGCGTCAACAAGTCACGTGCCTCGTCGTCGGTGAGGGGCTCCAGGATGACCGGCTGCGCGCCCTCCACCGTGACGAGGGCGGTGAGCTGGTAGCGGCTGGTCACCGCGACCGCGCAGCCGGGCGTTCCCGGCAGCAGCGGCCGCACCTGTTCGGCGTCGCGCGCGTTGTCGAGAACCACCAGAATCCGTTTGTCGGCAAGGACGCTGCGATAGAGGGCGGCCAGCGCATCGATCTCCGCCGGGATCTTCTCCAGCGGTACGCCGAAAGCGTCCAGGAACGCCCGAAGAACCGTCGCGGGCTCGGTGACCGAACCGCTCCGGTCGAAGCCGCGCAGATCCGCGTACAGCTGGCCGTCCGGGAATCCGTGGCGCGCGGAGTGCGCCCAGTGCACCGCGAGGGTCGTCTTGCCGACGCCCGCCGTGCCCGAGACGATCGCGATGCACACGTTCTCCGTACGCCGTGCCATCACCTCGTCGAGCCGTTTCAGCTCGTCGCGCCGAGCCGCGAAGGCCGCGGTCGCCAACGGCAACTGCGCCGGTACGCGAACCGTGGGCGCGACGATCAACGGCTGGCTCGGCGCGTCCAGCGCGCTGTCCTGACGCAGGATCGAGGCTTCCAGGTCGCGCAGGCCCTGCCCCGGATCGATGCCCAGCTCGTCGGCGAGGGTCCGCTTCAACCGCTGGTATCGCGCGAGCGACTCGGCCTGTCGGCCGGCGCGGTAGAGCGCGAGCATCAGCTGCCGATGCAGGTCTTCGTCGAACGGGCGCGCGGCCACCAACTGCTCCAGCTCCGGGACGAGCTGGGCGTGCTCGCCCAGGGCAAGCCGAGCGTCGACGAGTGTGCGGATCGCCTCGAACTGGGTCTGGCCCAGCCGCTGGGCCTGCTCGCCCAGCCACCGCAGCTCGGCTACGTCGGCCAACGCCGGCCCCCGCCACAGTGCGAGCGCGGCGTCCAGATGGGTGACCGCCTCCTGCGGACTGGCTGCCTGCCGGCCTTGGCAGATCAGCCTTTCCGCCTCCTCGACGTCGGTGGACAGGTCCGCGGTACGCAGGAGATAGCCGGGCGGCTTGGCGACGATGGCGTTTTTGGAGCCGAGCAGGTCTCGCAGGTAGGAGATGTTGCGCTGCAACGTGTTCGTCGCCGTGGCCGGCGGTTCGGCGTCCCAGACGACGTCGATGAGCTGGTCGATGCTGACGGTCCGGCCGGGGTTGAGGCCGAGGACGGCGAGCACGGCGCGGCGGCGCAGCCCGGGCACCGCCGTGACCGTGCCGTCGGCGGAAGCAACCTCGATCGGGCCGAGAAGCCTCACCTGCGTCATGGTCACAGTCTGCCCATCTCCACCACGCGTCACCTCATGCGTGGTCGAAATCGGACAGTTCGGTTTTTGAGCAAGCATGTTGTGACGCACGGTGAACGGCGGCCTGGAGGAGGCGGTTTCAGCGCCGCTTCAGCCCAGCGCCAACCTCGGCTGCCACAGTCCTCAGCGCCAACGCATTGGACATCTCCATGGGAGGAAGCATGGCGCAACGGATGCTCAGCAGGGCCCTGGCCGTGGGCGTGATCGCGAGCGCGATCCTGTCGGCCGCCGGTTCGGCGTACGCACAGGACGACAAGCCGTCCGACCCGAAGAAGGGCTGCGTGATCGAGTACGTCGACGACAACGGCAAGACGATCGGCAAGAAGACCGTGCCGCACGGCACCAAGCTCGGCGGCGGAGTGTTCACCTGCAACAACGGGGAGTGGGAATTCTTCTGGATCCCCTTCGAGACGGTGGTCTCCGGGACCGCCGACACCGTCGTCGTCGACGTGAAGGAGCAGGTCAAGGACGTCCTGGGGGTCCAGGTGGACACCCGCGAGGGCCAGCTCCAGGTGCGGGAGATGCTCAGCGCCGTCGAATACCTGTACGGGGAGCGGGCCGACGAGCCTGGCGGTGCGCTCGTGCTGGACACCGCCGGTCGCGAGGACGACCTCACCGCCGACGACCTCACGGCGCTGTTCGACGGCGGTGAGGTGACCGGAGTCCGTGTCCTCGCCGCCGCGAAGCCCGGCCTCGAGACCACGCTCGGTGAGCTGGGTGAGCTCGGTGGTGGCGACGACGGCACCGGCGTGATGGCGCGCAAGGTCGCCATCCAGCTCTATGGCTCCAGGTACTGGTTCGTCGGCACCATCAACTGCAAGAAGCTGCCCAACGGCAATCAGAGCTGCGTGATCGACGGCAGTATCGTCAAGCGCTGACGCGGATGCGGCTGTTCGCGGTGACACTCGCCCGTGTCACCGCGAGCAGCGGCCTCAGGCGGCCGCCGACGTCTGGTGAGGCGTCACGAGCCGTCGAGGGCGCGGGTCAGTTGGCGAGACCGGGTCATCCGGCCGTCGGGCGTGAAGCTGGCGAACATGAACACCTCGGTGTCGATACGCCGGCCTTTGCCGCTGACGACGCGCAGGGTGAAGCGGGTGGCGACGGTGTCACCAGATGCGACCGCCTCGTGGACCTCGACGCTGAACCGGCCCCCGGTCAGCGTCTTGCGCGCTGGTCTCATGTGGGCCAGCAGCTTGTCCCAGTCGAGGTGGATGCCGTCGCTGATCTGGACGATGTCGGGGGCGAAGAACCGGGCCATCGCCTCGGCCGTGTCGGTGTCCGCTAGAACGACCTGCTCGGTGAGGCCGGTGAAGAAGTCGGCGACGAACCGTTCCGGGCTGTCGGTGACATGTGCAGTCATGGCGTGCTCCTCACATTCGGCCATTTCCTTGACATGGTTGTAAGATATGTGAGGAGGATAGATCTGACAACCGTGTAAAGGATGTGGCTGATGTCTCCGGCTCCTGCTGGCGGGCGACGTCGCGCTGACGCTGAACGCAGTCGCACCGCGATCCTCGACGCGGCCATCCACCTGCTCGCCCGCCAGCCCGACGCCGGCATGGCCGCGATCGCCACGGCCGCCGGCGTGACCCGGCAGACCGTCTACGCGCACTTCGCGTCGCGGGACCTGCTGCTCATCGCCGTCGTCGACCGGATCAGCGAACAGGCCACCGTCGCGATGGACGCCGCCGATCTCGATCACGGCCCGGCGATCGCCGCGCTGCTGCGGCTCCAGGACATCTCCTGGCAGCTGTACCGGGCACACCCCGTGCTGGCCGACGCCGCCCGGCCGGCCGTGTCGGGCGAACACGACCGACGGCGTCACCACGACGTCCAGCACCGGTTGACCCAGCTCATCCAGCGCGGACAGGCGTCCGGCGAAATCGACCCGAATCAGCCCGCCGAGTGGCTGGTGAACGCCCTCATCGCACTCGGTCACGCCGCCGGTGACCAGGTGGCAGTCGAACACATGAGCATCCGCCAGGCTGCCCAGCTGCTGCGAACGGCGACCCTGCGGCTGCTCGCCCCGTAAGAGGCCCCGCAAACCGGGTTCAAGCTGAGAACGAGTCGGTATGATGCCAGGTTCCAGCTACCGTCGGAATCACGCACGACCGTTTGTCCGATGGGGAGCCGAGCCGGCTCGGCCGTCAGGCGACGAGCGCGACCACGATCGCTCCCACGCCCAGCGGCACGTCGAGCAGCACGCAGAACTCGGCCAATGACCGCGGCACGACCTGGTTGCGCCGATAGTGGACGACATCCCAGGCGGCGTGAGCGGCCAGGGCGATGCCGCCGAGCATCAGGCCGAGGCGAGGCGCCAGCAGCAGCGCGGTCACCGCGACACCGCCGTAGCCGACCAGGGCGACGGCCTGCCAGGTCAGCGCCGGTCGCGGAACACCCGCGACCAAGCCCACCCCCACCAGCACGAGCGCCACGGCGCCGACACCGGCCCACCAGGGGAATCCGGCCGCTTCGGTCACGACGACCACCGCGCTGCCGCCCGCGATCCCGGCCCAGGCCACCCACGGCCGTGCCAAGGCCGCCGCGCCCAGATAGCAGAGCGCCGCGACAGTCAGGGTGATCGCGACGGTCTCCGGCTGCACGCCCGTCGCGAGCTGAAACCCCGCGGCGGCCAGGCCGGCCACGCTCGGCCAGCGATGTCCGATGATCTTCATGGCCGCCACGGTGGCACCGGTCCGTGGGGCACGTCGAGCCGCGCGCCACGAGATGTCCGGAATATTGGTACGCGTGGCGGCGTACCCGTCGTCGGTCAGCCAGTGGTGGTCTGCGTCGCCCGGAACGCCGCCGGGGTGGTGCCGTAGCGCTGGGCGAACGCCAGCCGCAGCGTTTCGGCCGACCCGAAGCCACATCGGCGGGCGACGGCGGCCAACGGCAACTCGGTCGACGTGAGCAGGTTGGCGGCTGCCTCGATGCGGACCTGTCGCACATAACGGCCGGGGGTCTGTCCAAGGTGCTCGACGAACAGGCGCGCCAGATGACGTTCGCTGACGCCCGCGTACGCCGCCAGCGTGGCGCTGGACAGGTCGCCGTCCAGGCCGCTCGCCACATGATCGGCCAACCGGCGTACCACATCGTGACCGGGCGGCGGCGCGGCGGTGAAGATGCTCATCTGGGCCTGATTGCCCGGACGCTGCAAGTACGTGACCAGATGGCGCGACACGGTCCGCGCCACGTCGGGGCCGTGGTCCTCCTCGATGAACGCCAGCGTCAGGTCGAGCGCGCTGGTCACTCCGGCGGCGGTGCACACGTCCCCGTCGCGGATGTAGATCGGATCAGGGTCGACCGTGACCGTCGGAAAGCGTGCGGCGAGCTGTGCGGCGAAACCCCAATGGGTCGTGGCTTTCCGCCCGTCGAGCAGCCCGGCGGCGGCCAGCACGTGAGCGCCGGTGCACACCGACGCCACCCGCTTGCTCAGCTTGGCCAGTCGGCGTACATGCCCGACCAGCCGAGTGTCGGCGGCCGCGCGCTCATGCCCGAGGCCACCGCTGACGATCAGCGTGTGCACCGGCCCGACCAGCCGCTCCAGCGGTTGCTGCCCGGTCAGGGCGAGGCCCGAGTGCAACTCGATGGGCCGCCCGGCCGGCGTGGCGATCAGCTGCCGATACGGGATGCGAGCGCCCAGCTGGTTGGCCATGCCGAGGGTGGTGGTCACACACGCGATGTCGAGCAGTTCCGCGTGGTCGTACGCGACCGTGACGACGACGCGTTCCTTCACGAGCCCGATGGTACGCAGCGCGCACCTCAGCACCCGATGGCACGGGCGCTACTTGGCCAACCCCGACTGGTACGCGAAGACGACGAGTTGTGCCCGGTCGCGGGCGCCGAGCTTGACCATCGCCCGGCTGACGTGGGTGCGTGCGGTCGCGGGGCTGATCACGAGCCGTTCGGCGATCTCGTCGTTGCTCAGACCTTCGGCCACCAGACTGACCGTCTCGCGTTCCCGGTTGGTGAGGTTGTCCAGAGCCGGATGCGGGATGCCGGTACGGGGCACGGCGGTCACGAACTCGCGTACGAGTCTGCGGGTGACGGAGGGCGACAGGAGAGCGTCACCCTGGGCGACAGATCGGATGGCGTTGAGCAGGTCGGCGGGTTTCGTGTCCTTGAGGAGAAAGCCGCTGGCCCCGTGGCGCAGGGCGTCGAAGATGTACTGGTCGTGTTCGAACGTCGTGAGGACGATGACTTTGGTGGCCGCCAGCGCCGGATCCGAGGTGATCCGCTGGGTCGCGACGAGTCCGTCGACGCCGGGCATGCGGATGTCCATCAGGATGACGTCGGGCCGTTCCCGGCGAGCGGCGGCGACGGCGGCCAGACCGTCCACGGCCTCACCGGCGCACACCATGCCGTCCTCGCTGTCGATCAGCGTACGCAAGCCGAGGCGGACGAGATCCTGATCGTCGGCGAGGAGAATCCTGATCAAGTTCGGTCTCCGGTGGGAAGGTGGGCCCGGACCTCGAAGCAGCCGTGCGGTTGATGCCCCGCGGTGAATTGTCCGCCCAGCGCCTGGACGCGGGCGCGCATGCCCGCCGTGCCGAGCCCGCCTTGGGTCGGAGCGGTTTCGGTGACCGGGTTGGCGATGGTGATGAGCACCCCGTCGGTCTCGTGTCGAATGTCGACGCTGGCATGCCGGGCTCCGCTGTGGCGCAGCACGTTGGTCAACGACTCCTGCACGATTCGGTAGCCTGCCAGGTCGACGTCGATGGGCAGCGCGGCCGGTGCTTGCCCGACGATCCGCAGGCGTACGTGCACGCCGGCGTCGGCCATGCGCTTGAGCAGGTCGTCAAGACGGGCGAGGCTGGCCACCGGTGTGCGTGGCGCGTCAGCGCCGGTCAGGCGGACCGGCGCCAGCGTCGCCCGTAGCTCATCCAGGGCCTCGCCGCTGGTGCGGCTGATGGCAAGCAGGGCCGGCTCCGCCTGTCCTGGCTGTTTGGCGAGTACATGCAGGGCGATGTCGGCCTGCATCTTGATCGCGGCGAGCCCATGGCCCACGATGTCGTGGACCTCCTGGGCGACCCGCAGGCGCTCGTCGTCGACGCTCTGGCGGATCGCCTCCGTTCTGGCCCGGAGCGCCGCCTCGTGCCGCAGCCGGAGGGTGAAACCCAGCGCGAAGGGTACGACGACCCACGTGGACACAGGGATGAGTCCGAGCATGCCGAGCGCGGTGTCGCGGATGAACAAGTGGACGAGCAGGAGCAGCAGTGCGGCCAGACAGACCGGCGCCGACCGGACCGGGGGAGCGTGGCGTGCCGCGGTGTACGCGGCGATCATGAAGGTGATCAATATCGGCCCGTAGGCATAGCCGATGATCAGATAGGCGCACGTGCAGATCGACACGGCAGCGAGCACCTGCAGCGGCCATCGGCGACGCAGGGCGAGCATTGCGGCAGCCGTCGCCACGAGCGCGTAGGCCCGCCCGTCGGTGGTCTCGCCTTCGGCGTACGCCGTGCCGAAGAGCCCGAAGACGACGAGCACGGCAGCCAGGACGCCGTCCCCCAGCTGGGAATTGGTGATCTTCATGGATGTCGGGCCTCCCACCGTGCTCATACTCGCACGCTCGCCGGCCTTCGCCGACGCCGTCTGGCGGGCCTTGATCCTCCGTGGTCGGCGGCGCGGGTGCCTGCCTGCCACCAGGTGCCGGTCGTACGCCGCTCAGCGGATCCCGGCGTGCTCTCGGTACGCGGCTGCGGTCGCGGCCACCCCGGCGAGGAAGGCGGTGATCACGCCGACCAGCTGGACGGCCTGGCCGACGGCGATGGGCACCCCGGCGTCACCGGACAGGTTGCTGAGCCCGCTGGGGCTGATCAAGAAACCGACCGTGACGAACAGCCCCAGCCCGGCGCCCAGGCCCGGAGCCCAGCGCCACCGGGCCAGTGACACGAATATGGCACCCGCCAACAGGATGATCATTCCCGGTGGGACGGCGAACGGGAACGTGACCCCCGCTGCCCAGAGAGTCGCGATCCCGGCGGCGCCGACGACCAGACCGCCGACCGTCGCCACCCGGGTAGGCGTCCACGCTGCTGTGCTCATTCGTCGCATGCCGCCAGAATCGCCGAGAACGGCCGTATCGACATCCTGCGAGCAGCGGCCGCAGAACTACGTAATCGGTCGTATCAGACTGGGCGCACTACGCTCCGCGGCGTACTCGGATGCTGGCTCGAAGGCGGGGGAGCGGGATTACAATTGAGTAACTAAGGCCAATATGTCTGATTATGCTGTTTGGGCAATGGTGTCCGAGTTCCGTGACGTTCGGCGACATCGATGGTCTGGATTTCCAAGACGCTTGGGGTACGAAGGTCGTCCGGTGCGCCCGGTGATCAGCGCCAGCGTGGGCGAGTGCAGCAGATTGGGCCGACCGTATTCATGCTGCTGTTGGCGGGGTCGGCTGGGCTGCTCATGGCGTGGGCGGTCCCTGCGACGCTAAGGCTGCTGCCGGACGCTCCCGCCGGCTTCTGGTCGCTGAGCCTGCTGGCCGTCCTGGTCGACGTTCCGGTGGGTGCGCTGGCTCGACGGGCTCGCGTCGCTCCGCACGCGACTCTGTCCGCCTGCTTCACACTCGTGATCTTCGTGCTGTGGGGCGCCGCGCCGGCCATCGTCGTCCAAGCGGTCGCCGGCACCGTGTCGGCGCTGAGCCGACGGCTGCCGCTCGGTCGCGCGGTCTTCCTGACAGCCCGGCTCGTCGTCGCGCTCGCGGTGGCGGAACTGGCGATCGCCTTGCTGGGCGGTCGGCCGATATCGCATCCGGGCGTCGACGTGACCGGGCGCGACGTGCTGGGCCTGGTGCCGGCGATAGCGGTATGGGCGACGATCACGTTGGGGCTCATATTGGTGGGTCGGCGGATATCCACCATCGATGTATCCCGTTTCACGCCGTCGAGTCTGCGCGGTGATCTGCTGGGGGCCGTCGCCGCGATGGTGCTCGTCTCGCCGTTACTGACCGTCGTGCCGGGATGGTGGAGCCTCGCGGTGGCGCTGCCGTTGCTCGCCCTCAATCAGATCTGGCGTGATCAAGCCCGATCGAGGCAACGGTTTCAGCGAGAGCCGGTCACTGGTCTGCTCGACCGGAGTGGCCTCCAGGTCGGCTTGGCGTCACTGACCGAGAGTGACGTGATCAGGGCGCACCCACGACCTTTGGCGATCGTGTTCATCAATATCGAGGCCGTCCTGGAGGTGAGCCGCAGTCTCGGCCGCAGCATGTACGAGCAGGTCGTCGCGGTGGCCGCGCGGCGCCTGCGGCACGTCTTCGGCGATGACCGGGTCGGCCGGCTCGCGGGTGAAGGGTTCGTCATCCTCCTGCCCGACGCGTCCAGGCAGCGAGCGCGGGAGATCGCCGCGAATGCGGTGCGGCTCCTCGACGACCCCGTCGAACTCGACGGCATACCGTTCGACCTCCACCCGGTCGCAGGCATCGCCATGTCCCCCGAGCACGGTCGCGATCTGGCGACTCTGGTGGAGAACGCCGAGCTGGCAATGGTCGATGCGCGTAACACCGGCAGACCCACGGAGATGTATCGGGCCACGGCGTCCGACGTCACCCAGCACCGGCTGGACATCTTGACCGCCATGGGTGACGCGCTTCGCCGGCCGGCGGGGCACAGCGAGGTCGTCATGGTGTACCAGCCTCAGGTGGACCTCGCCACGCGACGGCCTGTGGGGGTCGAGGCGCTGGTCCGGTGGACCCACCCCGAATGGGGACCCGTACCCGCCGACGAACTCATCGCCGCTATCGAGTCCAGCCACATCATGCACATGCTGACCAGCCACGTCGTGCACCACGTGGCCGGTCAGCTCGCGGCATGGAACGACATCGGCGTCGTGACCCGCGCGTCGGTCAACGTCAGTGTCAACGACCTGCGCGATGACGGCCTACTGCGCGCGCTCCAAACGGCAGTGGCCGCCACCGGCATCCATCCGCGCCAGTTGATGGTGGAGATCACCGAAGGCGCTCTGGCAACGGACCTGTCGAGGATCACCCAAGCCGCTCGCGCCATCACGGACGCGGGATTCGCCCTGTCGCTCGACGATTTCGGCACCGGCTACGCATCGGTCCAGCAACTACGCCGTCTTCCCCTCAGCGAGATCAAGATCGATCGGTCCTTCGTCAGTGATTTCCTGTCCAATCGCGCCAGTCAGGCGATCGTCCACAGCGTTCACGGGATCGGTCGGACGATGGGGATCGTCGTCGTGGCTGAAGGCATCGAGGACGACGCGACCACGCAGGCTTTGTCACAGCTGCCGGGCATCATCGGGCAAGGCTGGTACTTGGGCGAGCCGATGCTCCCGGCGGACTTCGTTGAATGGTGGCGCAAGCATGTCCGCGATTAACGCCTAGGCAACACCGGACTCGATCTACTTCGGACGTACGCCGGTCGGCGTGCCGGACCGAAGGAGAACGGATGAAGGTCAGGTTCTCGGCGCTCGCCGCCGGGTTGGTCGTCGCACTCGGATACAGCCTGCTCGGCGGAAGCGGACCGCTTGGAGCGACGGCGGCGAGCGCAGGCTCTCCGGCACCATGCGGGCCCGCCTCCGACGGACCGGCCCCGCCGGCCACGGCCACCACGCTCACGACGCTGCGGCAGGCATACGAGTGCATCTTCGCCCGGTACTACGCCGGTTCGATCTTGGACGATCGCACGCTGCTGACCGCCGCGTTCGCGGCGTTCACCCAGGAGTTGCAGAGCCGAGGTCTCGACCGGGCGGCGGCCACTCTGCCCCGGCTGAGCGGACATCGTGACCGGGATTGGAACGCCTTCGCCACGGTGTACGCGAGGGTGCTGGCGACGTTGCCCGACGATGCCGGCCTGCGACAGGCCCTCGCGGCCGCCACGATGCAGGGCATGATCACCGCCCTGAACGACAACCACAACGCGTGGATCGTCCAGCAGACGCCGCCGAGCGTACGCCTGGGTCTGGGGATCGCCGTCACCACCGAAGGCCGGGCGACGCCCAACATCCGCGACGCGAGCGGCCCCATCTACCTGCGGGCCGTCCAGCCCGGATCGGCCGCCGACAAGGCCGGACTGCGACCCGGTGACATCATCGAGGCCGTCAACGGCGTGCCCCTGTTCGTCGCCGGCATGCTTTCCCCGGGCGTCCTTGGCCTGCTCCAGCCGCAGTCCGCGGACGAGACGATCCGGATCACGATCCGCCGGCCGGCCACGGACACCACCATGACGGTCGCCCTCCACGAAGAAGTTCTGCCGATCGCGCAACCGCCGGCGGTGTCGGCCCGGGTCCTGCCCGGCGGGATCGTGTACGCCGTCCTGCCGACGTTCAGCCCAGGCGTGGCAGCCAAGGTGCTCGGCAAGATCGCCGAGCTGCGGCAGGACGATCGGATCCGCGGGGTCGTCCTCGATCTGCGTGGCAACGGCGGTGGACGCGACGAGGAGGTCGCCAAGCTGCTCAGCGCGCTCGTGCACGGCAAGATCTACAGCTGGGACTGCGACGTCCGCGACCACTGCACACCGCACCGCACCGACGACTCGACGCCCCTGCTGAAGATGCCGGTGACGCTGCTCACCGACGGATGGTGCGCATCGGCGTGCGACGCCTTCAGCGGCGCCGTTCGGGATCTCCAGCTCGGCAAGCTGGTGGGCGCCCGCACCGCCGGCATGGTCTCGGGCATGCCGAGCGCGTACGCCTTGGACGACAACAGCGTGCTGCTCCTGACGCCACTGCACCACCGGTCGGCCAACGGCGAGATCATCAACGGCATCGGCGTGGCGGTCGACTACCCGGCCCCGATGACGGCAGCCGACCTGTCGGCCGGCCGCGATCCCGCACTGGACAAGGCTTTGGCCTTGATGACGATCTGATCGAGGCATTCGGCACTCAGAAGCCGCCGCCGCGCGCGGCCACGGCACGGTCACGACGACGCTGACCGTGCTGTGACCGTTCCTCCCGTAGAACAGACCCGGCGTCCGCGAGTGGTTGATGGGAGGGGTGCCGAACCCGCGTGCGGTGCTGCCATCGCAGCCCGGTCGCCCGGGCGTACGCATCATGAGCGACGGCGTTCCGGCGCAGACGTTACGTCGGGACTTCGTCGGACGCGTCGTTCCTGAGCGAAATGAGCCCGTCGAGACCGGCGAGCGTGGTGGTCAGGTCATCGATGGAGCGGCTTCCCGCGAGGGACATCGACACGGATACGGTGTCATCGGCTTCGCCTGCCCGGCCGTGTTGTTCGATCGTCATTTCGTGCACGGAGAAGCCACGTGCCGTGCAGGCGGCCAGAGCGTTGCGGAGGACGCCGTGACCATCGTGATAGGACAGGCTGAGCCGGATGGGGGCGTATTTCGATCGGGGGAGCCGGGCAGCCAGCGGTGTGTAGGCGATCGTCACCAGAAAGTGGCCGGCGGTCACGAGGACCGCGATGGGCCACAACCCCGCTCCGGCCGCCATCCCGATCGCGGCGGTGAGCCAGATCGTCGCCGCAGTGGTCAGGCCGCGTACTGCGTCACCGCGGATGAAGATCAGGCCGCCGCCGATGAAACCGATGCCGGAGACGATCTGGGCCGCGATCCGGGAAGGGTCGAGAGCGACATGATCGCCGAAGACGTCCCCGAAGCCGAATTTGGACACCAGCATGATGAGCGCCGAGGCGATTCCGACGAGGGTGTGGGTTCGCAGCCCCGCGCTTTTCTGACGGATCTCGCGTTCGAGCCCGATGGCGGTCGACAGGACCAGCGCAACGGCCAGGTCTGCGGTCTGCGTCCAGCTGTGGCCGCCCAGGGCGGCGATCGTCTGCGTCATCGCAGCCCACGGATGGTGTCGGCGGTCGGTCGTCGGGTGGTGCCGACGCGGTGCGAGGGGCGGGGGTGGTCAGCGTTCACGGGCGCGACGCCAGCCACGTGACGAAGGCGTCTGCTGCCAGCCCGGCCGCTCGTTCGGCGGTCTGGACGGTCGCGCCGGCCAGATGCGGCGTGACAACGATGTTGGGTGCCGCGCGCAGTGGCGAGTAGGCCGGCAGCGGCTCGGTGTCGAAGACGTCGAAGGCGGCAGCACGCAGGTGCCCGGCGGTGAGCTCGTCCTCGATGTCGGAGGCTTCGTCGACTTCGGCCACGGGACCGAACGGCGTGTGCGGCCAGGGTCCGGTGTGGGTGCGCACGTCGAGTTCGCCGAGCCGGTCGCGGCGGGCGTCGAGGGCGGCGGTGACGAGGTCGGGGGTGACGAAATGATCGCCGGCGACGAGTACGCGGGTCATGCGGAGCTCCTGCAGGTGGTGCGAGCGTGGTCGAGGGTGGCCGACCACGTGGGGGATCGGTGGGCTAGGCGATCTCATATCGCACGCCGTTCTCCCGCATCTCCACGAGGGATTCGGGGGAGGCCTGGGTGTCGGTGATGATCAGATCGATGTCGGACAGGGGAGCGAGACGGTGCAGGGCGACGCGGCCCATCTTGGTGTGATCGGCCATCAGCACGGTGCGCTGTGCCGCACGGATCATCGCTCGTTTGACCAGGACGATCTCCTGCTCCTGGTGATACGTGTAGCTGCCGGAGATCGCCGAGGTGGAGGCGAACAGCATGTCGACGCGCAGCGCTTCGATGGCGTCGACGCACGGTACGCCGAGGAACGAGTCGTGGGTCGGGAAGTAGTCGCCGCCGAGCGCGAGCAGCCGGATGCCGCGGATCGTGCTGAGCAGCTTGATGGTCTCCAGGAAGTTGGTCATCACGGTGAGGGGGGCCGCGTCCTCCAGCAGCCGGGCCAGCTCCAGCGTCGTGGTGGAGTCGTCGAGCATGATCGCCATGCCGGGCTCGATCAGCTGGCGGGCCTTGTGCGCGATGGCGATCTTCTCGGCCCGGGCCGCACGTAGCCGATAGGAGACGTTGCTTTCGAAGACGCTGGACGGCTGCGCGCTGACGCCGCCGCGGTGTTTTCTGACCACGCCCTGCCGTTCCAGCTCGTCCAGGTCACGGTGGATGGTCATCAGGCTGACGTGGAACAGGTCGGCCAGATCGGTGGCGGAGACGGAGCCGTGCTGCATCACATGTTCGAAGATCTCCGCCTGACGCTGGGCTGGGCGGCTGCGGTCGGTCGGTTCGCTCGTCATGACTGCCATCTTCCTATTCGTACCCTTCATGACCAGCCGTTGCAGGCCGGCAGACAGGACGGCGTGCCGTCGTCGGCCAGACCCAGGACGACCGTGCCGGTGGGGGCCAACGTGCAGTGCCGGGCGAGGACGACAGTCTTCACGCGCTCTCCAGCGCGTGCCGGGCCAGATCTTCGTCGATCCAGCCCCGGGCGGTCAGCGCGTCGACGAATGCCGCGTACGCGGAGAGGAACCGATCGCCGGCGGTCGGGCGAGGCGGTATCGGGGTGCCCCGCCGGATCATGCGGTGGGCGGTGTCGCTGAGCAGTCCGTCGCCGGCGGCGGCGAGCACGGCCATGCCGAAGGCCGGTTCGGTGGTGGCGGGCAGTTCGAGGGTGACGCCGAGGATGTCGGCGCGGAGCTGATTCCAGTAGCGGCTACGGGTCGCTCCGCCGGTGATGTAGTGCCGCCCGCCCACGGTCGCCCCGAGCCTGCTCAGGTGGGCATAGATCAGCTTCTCGACGTAGGCGACGGCCTGCAGGGTGGCGGCGTACCGATCGTCGTCGTCGGTGAAGCGTCCAGACTCGAAGGCCGTCGCGTCGGGGCGCAGGAACGGGAACCGTTCGCCGTGTCCTGCCAGGGGATACAGGACACCGCCGGCGGGCTCGAATCGGGCTGCTGCGGCATCGCGTACGTCGTGGTCGGCACCGGGGAACCAGCGTTCGAGCACGCCCGCGCCGACGCTGGAGGCGCCGCCCGGCAGCCAGCCGTGGTCGGGATGGCGATGGTTGTACACGACCCCCGCCGGGTCGTCGACCGGCTGGTCGGTGACGCCCTTGACGACCAGCGTCGTGCCGAGGACCGAGTTCCACGAGCCGGACGCGAGGGCGCCTGCGGCGATCTGGGCCGCGCAGCCGTCGGTCATCCCGGCGCGGATCGGGGTTCCGGCGGCGAATCCGGTGTGCTCGGCGCCGTACGCGCTGACCCGGGCGATGGTGCTGCCGGGCCGCACGACCTCGGGCAGCGCCCGGTCGGGCAGGCCGAGGTATTCCATCGGCGCGACCAGCCAGGCTTGCTTGCCCGCGTCGTAGCCGGTCTTCAGAGCGTGGCTCCAGTCGGTGTCGACCCGGTGTCCGGCCAGACGTTCGGCGAGGTGATCGCCGCAGTGCCGGAGCCCCAGCCGCCCGCTGGCCAGTCCCTGACGCAGTTCTGGCGGCCCGTGCTGGATCAGCCAGGCGAGGCGGGGGAGCGGCCAGGTCGGCTGGGCCGGATGGTCCAGGGCGCGCCAGCGGTCGGCGTCGAAGCCGGCAGCGGCTCGTGCGTCGTCATACATCAGCCCCGGCGTCTGTGCGTGTCCGGTGTCGTCGGCGAGCAGGAAGGTGCCGGAGGTGGCGCAGATGGCGATGGCACGCACCCGCCGGTCCGGCTGCGTTCCAGTCGATTCCGCGTCGCGCAGCGCTTGGCGGCTTGCCACACCTAGCACCCGCCACCACTGCTCGGGGTCTTGTTCATGCCGGTCGCCGACTCGGACGCTGCTCAGCGGTCCTGCTCCTCGACCGACGACGGTGCCGTGCTCGTCGGACAGCACGACGCGAAGGCTCTGTGTCCCGACGTCGACGCCGGCCCAGAGATCGGTGCCGGTCGGATGCTCTGTTCCCATGCGCGCCGCAGCTTCCCGTTCCTGTGAAGTGAACACTTGCGGGCGTTATGATAACATCGACTTAACGTTCGTGCTAGCCGAGCGGTTCTCGATTCCCCTCTCTTACTGGGGTTATGTGGCCGCTCGGCGGTCGGCTGCCAGTGCACGACATTCCCTCGAATGCCACATATGTCGATGAAATCTTCACATCTCGGAGGTCTCGTGTCGCTTGCTTCCGCGGCCGTCCTTGGCATCGCCGCGCTGTTCGCGACCTTCACCGGCTTCAACGACGCGGGTGTCGTGGTAGGCGTCGGTGTCGGTATCCGAGGACTGCGTCCCTCGGCCGCGTTGATGCTGCTCACCGTGGCCGTGATCGCGACACCGGTCCTCGTCGGAACGGCGGTCGCCAGCACACTGGACAGCCGGCTCGTCCCGTCCGGCGCCGCCGGCGGTTCAGCCCGTGCCCAGGTCCTGTGCGGCATCGTCGCGGCGGTCGCCGTGACGGTGTCGCTCGCGGCCCGCCGCCTGCCCACCAGCCTGACGCTCGCGCTCATCGGCGGTATCACCGGAGCCGGCCTGGGCGGGCGGCTGATGGGAAGCGCGGCGGCCGCCGTCGACTGGGCCGTGGTGGCCCGGGTGCTCGGCGCAGCGGCAGTGGCGCCGCTGGTAGGGGCAGCCGTAGCGCTGATCGCCGGACGTCTGCTGGCGGCCCTGCCGCCGACCGCGCGCGACCGAGGCGGTGCCGGGCGCCGCCTGCGATGGCTGCACCTGGGCGGATTCGGGGCGATCTGCCTGGCATACGGCGCGAACGACGGGCAGAAGATGATCGCGGTGTTCGCGGTGCTGCTCGGTGGCGGACCGGACCGGTACGCGCGTTCGCCACTGGTCGCGGCCGTGATCGCAGCGTGCTTCCTGATCGGTGGCGCGCTTGGCCTCCGTCGATTGGGGCCGCTGGGTGGCGGGCTGGCGGTGGCCCGTCAGGACGGTGTCGTGCTGACCGAATTGTCCAGCGCCAGCGTCGTTCTGGGCACCGCGGCCGTCGGCGCTCCGGTGAGCATGACGCAGTCGATGTCCGGCGCCCTGGTGGGAGCCGGGCTCTCCCGAGGTGCGAGGAGAGTTCGATGGTTGAAGGTCCTGGGTCTGGGCCGGGCGTGGATGCTGACGCTGCCCGTGGCCTTCCTGGCCGGTGGTGTGGGCGCGGCGCTCGTGGCGTCGGCGGTGTCCTGAGCCGGGTGCCGGGGCTGGTCAGGGAACTGTCCTCAGGCAACGACCGGTCGTTGTCGACCACGTGAGTGCGCAGATCAGCTGTGCCGCCCGTGGGGTCGTGCTGGCCCGCCGGCTCGTCGACGGCCAGCTGCCGCCGGCCGTGGCCCGGCAGCTCGTCGCAGAGATCGAGCATGAGGGCGACGGCCCGCCGTGGGGACCTGATCGGACGGCTGCGCCGCAGCGCGACCTCGCCAGTGGACCGTGAGGATCTGTTCCGGCTTTCCCGCAGCGTCGACGACGTGCTCGACGCGGTACGCGACTTCGTGCGCGAGTTCGACCTGTTCGGCGAACTGCCACAGCCCGTGTACGGGCCGGTGCTAGATCGGCTCGCCGACGCGCTGAGCCGGCTGGACGTGGCGGTGGGACTGTTGGCGACCGGGCCGCGGGACGCGGCGCTCGCGGCGGTGGCCGCCAAGAAGCCGGGCGTGCGGGCGGCCTACCAGCTGGCTGTCTCGGACTTGCCGGCCGAGCCTGTCCCAGGGCGCGACCTCGTGACGATCCTGCTGTTGGGCCGCCTCGACCTGGCCGGCCGGCGTCTGGCGACGCATTGGCCGATGGCGTGATGAAGCGCTTCCAGTGATGTGAAATTCGCGCAATCTATGTGCACTCTTCGCTGTCGAAGAGTGATCTTGCCTAGCGTGAAACGGCCCGATAACGTCGCTTCACCTCGGCTTTCTGTTTCGACCATGGTCCGCGATGATGAAACTCTTGTGAAAACAACGTCCTGGATGTTAAATCTCACATGTGCCGCTCATGTCGGCCGCAACCCCTCACCGCGGCCCAGTGGCTTATCTGGAGGAATCAATGTTGAGTAGACGCCACCTCGCCGCAGCACTGGCCGCGGTGACCGTGTTCGGCCTGAGCGCGTGCGGCGACGGCGACGGCGCCGCCGCCGACGGGCAGCAGACCGTGACCTTCTGGCACTCCATGGCCGGCGCCAACGGCGAGGCCGTCGCCTACCTGGTCGACCAGTTCAACCAGCAGCACACCGGCAAGATCAAGGTCGAGGCGACGTATCAGGGCAAGTACAACGACTCACTCACCAAGCTCAAGGCGTCGGTGCAGTCGCGGCAGACGCCGAACCTGGTGCAGGTCTTCGAGATCGGCACTCAGCTCATGGTGGACACCAAGGCCACCGTGCCGTTCGCCGAGATGGCTTCCCAGGCCGGCATCGCCACCGACACGATCGAGCCGGGCATCGCCAAGTACTACACGATCGGCGGCAAGCTGCAGTCGCTGCCGTTCAACGCCTCGGCACCCATGCTGTTCTACAACAAGACCGCGTTCAAGAACGCCGGCCTGGACCCCGCCAAGCCGCCGACCACCATGAGCGAGCTGGCCGAGGCGGCCAAGAAGCTGACCGTGAGCTCCGGTGGCAAGGTCACGCAGTACGGCGTGGTGGCCTCCATCGACGGCTGGCTGGTGGAGCAGATGCTCGCCGCCGGCGGCGTGCAGTACTGCGACCAGGACAACGGCCGGTCCGGCCGGTCGACCTCGGTGAGCTGGAACAACGATCAGCTCCGCAGCGTGGTCACCACTTGGGCGGGGCTGGTCAAGGACAGCAACCTGCTCAACGTCGGGCGTAACAACACCGACGCGTCGGCGGCGTTCCAGGCCGGCCGCGCCGCGATGCTGCCGTTCACCTCCGCCAACCTGCGCGACATCATCAAGGGCGCCAAGTTCGAGGTCGGTGTCGCCAACTACATCCGGCCCGACGGCACCCAGCCCAGCGGCGTGTTCAACGGCGGCGCGTCGATCTGGACGATGGCCGGGCACCCGAAGGCGCAGCAGTCCGCAGCCGGCGAGTTCCTCAAGTACCTCGCCTCGCCCGAAGCGCAGGGCTACTGGGCCGCGCACACCGGATACATCCCGGTGGTGACGACGGCCGCGCAGACCAAGGAATTCACCGACGTCCTGGCCACCTATCCGGACTTCGCCAAGCCCGGAGCCGAACTGCGTGACGCCGCCGCCACCCCGCCCAGCAGCGGCTGCCTCATGGGCGTCATGCCGCAGGCGCGGGACAAGATGAACGACGTCATCGAGTCCGTGATTCTCGGCAAGTCCACCGCCGACAAGGCGATCACCGACGCCCAGAGCTCCATGTCCGATGTGATCGCGGCGTACAACAAGTCCGTCGGCAGCTGAAGGAGCACCTCACCGTGACGACACTCGTCGGACACCGGGGCGCTCCCACGCTCCGGACGGAAAACACCCTCCCCTCCCTGCGGCTGGCGAGCGATCTCGGCGCCGACGCCGTGGAGTTCGACGTCCGCTCCAGCAGCGACGGCACGCCGATCCTGCTGCACGACCGGACCCTCGAACGCTTCTGGGGCGTGCCCCGTACGCCCGGCGAGCTGACCCTCGACGAGCTGCAGCGCCTGCGTACCGGTGATCCCGACGAGCGCATCCCCACGCTCGCCGAGGTCGCCGAGACCGTGCCGATCCGGCTGGTCGTCGACAACAAGGAGCCGGCGCTGGTACCTGCCGTCGCCGCCACGCTGTGGGCGGTGGGCGCACTGGACAGGTCGGTCTTCATCGGCGAATGGCAGGTGCTCACGGTTGTCCGCGAGCGCCTGCCCGAGGCGGAGATCGTGCTGTCCTGGGTCGGCCCGGACCTGCCGCCCGACGATCTGTTGCAGTCGGTTAGGCCGCAGGCGCTCAACCTGCGTTTCGACAGCCTCACCGAACAGTCCGTCCACCACGCCGCCGACCTCGGGTATCGCATGTGGACCTATTGCGTGGACGACCCGGCCGCCACCAAGCGGGCGCTGGCCTGGGACGTCGAAGGTCTCATCAGCAATGACCTGGCCGCGGTGCGGCCGACCCTGACGAATGCGAACCGATCATGAGCAATCTCCAGGAACTGCACGACTTCGCCGTGGACCTGGCCCGAACGGCGATGGCGACGATGGCCGCCAGCAAGCCGCAGCCGGACGACGCCGCGACCAAGAAGGACCCCGCGGACTGGGTGACACCCTTCGACCAGGCGATCGAGCGCCACACCCGGAGTGAGATCGCCCGCCGCTACCCGCAGCATCGCGTGATCGGCGAGGAGTACGGCGCCGCCGACAGCCCTTCGACGGGAACCTTCACGTGGTACGTCGACCCGATCGACGGCACCACCAACTTCGTCCACGGCCTGCCATGGGCATCGTTCAGCCTGGCCGGCTACGACGAGCACGGCGTAGCCGTCGGCGTCGTCGCGGACGCCGCCCGCGCCGAGGTTCTCAGCGCCGTGCGAGGCGGCGGCGCGTGGATCAACGGCGAGCCGGCCCGATGCGGATCAGCCACCGGCCTGGCGGGCGGCATCCTGCTCACCGAGTGGTCGGGCAATCAGCCGTGGCCGGGCATGTTCGACGTGCTGACACAGGTCGCGGCCCGCTTCGGGGCGACCCGCATCATGGGCTCCTGCGCCCTGGCCCTGGCCAGCGTCGGCGTCGGCCGGGCGGCCGGGGCGCTGCTGCCGGGCCGGTACAACTTGTGGGACGTCGCTGCCGGAGCGCTGATCGCCCGCGAAGGCGGAGCCCACGTCTCCGCCAAGGACGGCGTGGACGAAGGCGTACCGGCCGACGGCGTACTGGCCGCTGTTCCCGGTGCCGCTGACGAGATCCTCGGGCTGTGGCGCGCCGCAGCCCCAGCGGCGGCAGTCGGTGCGTCATGACCACGGTGGTGGAAAGAACGGCACCGGCGATCGCCGGAGCGCTGCCCGGACGGCGGCGACCGCGGTACCGGCCGGCTGAGATCGCGATCGCCGCGGCGTTCCTCGTGCCGTCCACGATCGTCTTCGCGTTGTTCGTCTTCTACCCGCTGGGTCGCACGATCTGGCTGAGCGTGCACGGCAGCGACATCTTCGGCAACGCCACGAACTTCGTCGGCTTCGAGCGGTACGCCGATTTCCTGAGCGATCCGAAGCTGCGCGGCGTGCTGCCGGTCACGGTGCTGTTCGCGGTCTGCACGGTGGTGCCGACCGTGGTCATCGGGCTCGCGCTGGCGGTGGCGTTGCAGGCCAAGGTCAAAGGGGTCGGCTTCTTCCGCACTCTGATGGCCACGCCGTTCGCGTTCTCGGCGGCGTCGGCCGCCGTGGTCTTCGACGCCTTCTACAGCCCGAGCCTGGGCGTGTTCAACGGCATCCTCAGCCATCTCGGCCTGTCCGGAGTGGACTGGCTGACCAACCCCGCGACCGCCCTGCCGAGCGTCGCCGCGGTGTCGGTGTGGCGGGACCTCGGCTACGCCGTGCTGGTGTTCTCCGCCGGACTTCAGGCCATCCCGGAGGAGTTGCTGGAGGCCGCCCGGCTGGACGGCGCCGGCCGATGGCGCATCCTGCGCGGCATCATCCTGCCGCTGCTCACGCCGACCATCTTCTTCATGCTCGTCGTCTCGACGATCGGCTCACTGCAGACCTTCGGCGAGATCAACATCATGACGGGCGGTGGACCCGACGGTGCGACCACCACGCTGGTCTACGGCCTGTACAAGTCGGCCTTCGCCTTCGGCGCCTCCGACTTCGGCCTGGCCTCCGTGCAAGGCGTCGTGCTCCTGCTCCTGGTCATGTCCATCACCGCCATCCAGTTCCGCGTGCTGCAACGGAAGGTGTTCTACTCGTGATCCGGCTGCGCCGCGCCGGTACCGTCGCCGGCCTCGTCGTCCTCGTCGCCATGGTGGTCTTCCCGCTGTACTACGCGGTGGCCGGCTCGGTGATGAGCCGCGACGACCTCACACGGTTCCCGCCCGCTCTGTTCCCGACCAGCCTGCACGCGAGCAGCTTCGCCGACGTGCTGCACGCGATCCCGCTGGGACGCCAGTACGCCAACAGCATCCTGGTGTCGCTGGCGATCGTGGCCGGCGTACTGGTCACCTCGGTGCTGTCGGGCTATGTCTTCGCCTTCCTGAACTTCCCGCTCAAGAAGCTCGCGTTCGGCATGTTCCTGGCGACCATGGCGGTACCCGCCGAGTCCATGATCATTCCGAACTATCTGACGATGGCCGACTGGGGCCTGATGAACACCTTCCCGGCGCTGTTCCTGCCCTTCCTCGCGGCCGGCTTCGGCACCTTCCTCATGCGACAGTTCTTCCTGAGCTTCCCCCGCGAGGTGTGGGAGGCGGCCAAAGTCGAAGGCTGCGGGCACCTGCGGTTCCTGTGGAAGATCCTCGTGCCGTTGTCCCGTCCGGCCCTGGGCACGCTGGCGATCCACGCGTTCATCAGCAGCTACAACCACTACTTCTGGCCGCTGCTGGTGACCAGCACCCCGAAGATGCAGACCCTGCAGATCGGCCTGGCGCAGCTCAACTCCGTGGAGGAGCGGGCACCCGATGTCATCTTCGCGGGCGTCGTGCTCGCCATCATCCCGATGCTGATCATGATCTATCTGTTCCAGCGCCATATCGTGCGCGGGCTGACCGCAGGAGCGGTGCGATGACCGTCGAACGTACACTGGCCGTCGGCGACGTCGCCGGCAACGGCACGGCCGCGCCCTACCATCGGCTGCGATCCGCCCCCGGTGAGGTCCACTCCACGCGGACCGACTTCGTGCCCGGACCGGCGCCGAGCGGCGGCAGTACCGTCATCGCCACTCTCGGCCACTTGACCGACCTGCACATCGTCGACCCAGGCACGCCCGCGCGGCTGGACTTCGCGATGCGTACGGGTGCCGGCGCGGACGGCTGGGGCGGCCTGGTGGACTGGGTGTTCCGGCCTCACGAGGCGCTTGCCCCGCACGCGGCCGCGGCGATGATCCAGACGCTGGCCGGCCTCGACCTCGACGTCTGCGTCGTCACCGGCGACAACATCGACAACGCCCAGACCAACGAACTGTCGGCGTATCTCGCGCTGCTCGACGGCGGCCGGGTCGAGCTGAGCCCGCACGGCTACCACGGGCCGCAACGCCTGGACTGGGCCGACCCCTGGTATTGGCAGCCAGACCCCGGCGACGACCGGTACAAGCAGTTGTGGGGCTATCCCACCCATCCGGGTCTGCTGGAGGCTGCCACCACCGCGTTCACCGTACCGGGTCTGGGCCATCCGTGGCTGGCCTGCCTGGGCAACCACGATCTGCTCGTCGGCGGCTCCGCCGCGACCGGACCAGGGCGAGCCACGCTCGCCGCACTGGCGACCGGCGACGGCAAACCGATCGCGTTGCCCGATCCCGAGACACGGCAGGCCCTGCAACAGTTCCTCGCCGATCCGATGACGCTGCTGTCCGGTCCCACCCGGACGGTGCCGGCCGTGCCCGGCCGCGCGTTCGCCTCGGCGGCCGATTTCGTGCTCGCTCACCGGCATCCCGACGCAAGGCCGACCGGGCACGGCTTCACCGCCGCCAACGAACGCGACGGCACCGCCTACTACAGCTACGACCCCGTGCCGGGGCTGCGGATCGTCGTGCTCAACACCGACAATCCGCACGGGCACTGGGACGGCAGCATCGACAAGCCGCAACTGGACTGGCTCGCCGACCAGCTCCGAGCCCAAGGCCCGGACGATCCGCTGATCGTGCTCGCCTCGCATCACGCCACCAGCTCGCTGCGCAACGGCTACGGGGTCTGCCCGGACCATCCCGGCGAGCGCGCGTACGCCGATGAGCTGCTGCGGCTGGCGGTGGGCTGCCGCAACGTGATCCTGTGGCTCAACGGCCACCACCACGCCAACCGGATCGTCGCCCACCATCGCGGCGACGGCGGCGGCTTCTACGAGGTGACGACCGCGGCGATCGCCGACTGGCCGGTGCAGGCCCGGACCCTGCAGATCGCCCGGGAACGCGACGGCGGCGTCTGCATCACCAGCACCCTGATCGACCACGTGGCGCCCGCCGTCCCCGGCGCGGACCGCTACACGTCGAATTGGCTGGCCTCGCTGCACCGCGAGCTGGCCTACAACGACGCCGTCCGCGCCGGGCGTACCGGTGCGGTCGGTGGCGCCCTGGACCGCAACGTCCGGCTGCGCCTTCCCGCACGTTCCTGAGGCACGTCACCCACCGAAGGGAGCACAATGCGCCGCCCCCTCCTGGCACTGGCTCTGGTGGTCCTGACCGCGACCGGTTCCGGGGTACTGACCCCGGGCCTCGCCGCGGCCAGCACCGTCACCGTCACCAGCGGTTCCACCAAAGTCCTGTTCCTGCGGCCCAACCTCGACCCGGTGCCCGACTCGGCGTACGCCACGCCCGACCCCT
Source organism: Hamadaea flava (assembly GCF_024172085.1). Lineage (NCBI taxonomy): Bacteria > Bacillati > Actinomycetota > Actinomycetes > Micromonosporales > Micromonosporaceae > Hamadaea > Hamadaea flava. The sequence goes on from NZ_JAMZDZ010000001.1 coordinate 8,726,227, forward strand.
ACAAGACCGGGTCGCAGTTCACCCCGTACCAGACGACCGGGCTGCGCGACGAGATCGACTCGCTCGTCCAGGCGTCGTCCGCCGGCTCCACCCTGTACGCCTCCCTGTACACGTTCACCGACCAGGCGATCACCGACCATCTCCTGGCCGCGCACGGTCGTGGCGTCAAGGTCCGGCTGCTCATCGAGGCGTGCACCGACGGCGACCCGGCGGTCTGCGACCAGTCGGTGCAGGTCGACTCGCTCGTCGCTGGACTGCCCGCGTATTCCACGAGCGCGACCGGGTCCTGGGTGAAGCAGTGCTACGCCTCTTGCGCCGGCGGCGGCGTCGGGATCGACCACAACAAGTTCTGGGTGTTCAGCGCGTTGTCGGACGGACGCACCGACGTGACCGTGGTCGCCTCGAACAACCCGACCAACCCGCAGCAGCAGATGTTCCAGAACATGGTGGAGGTCTCCGGCAACGCCGCGCTGGCCACCGCGTACCGCGACTATGCCGCCCGGAAGGTGGCCGTCACCGGCACCACCAAGGTGTACGAGACCGGGCATGTGGATGCCGGAGCGTTCCGGATCTGGTTCTCCCCACGCAACTCTCCGAGCACCGCCGAGGACACCGAGATCACCTCGTCCTTCAACCCCGGGAGCACCCGCCACGACGTGTTCGCCGCAGCCATCGACGACGTGCAATGCTCGACGACCGCCACCGACGACATCATCAGGATGGTCATGTGGAGCTTCCGGGCCGCCCGACCGGAGGTCATCGACGCCCTGGGCGACAAGGCCGACGCCGGCTGCACGGTCGAGGTGGCCACCGGCGAGCATCAGGACGCGATCGCCGGCCTGGCCGCGCGGGGCATCCGGGTGTACTCGATGGACCCCGGCGGCTGCCGGCAGTCGTTCTTCGCGGTGGGCTCCGGCGTCAACAGCGAGTGCTCCGACGGCAGCGCGCACTCGAAGTACCTGCTCACCCAAGGCGTATCCCGCAAAGACGGCTCGACCCACGCCTACGTTTACACCGGTTCGCACAACCTGACCAACGGCGCACTGAAGAAGAACGACGAAACCCTGATCCGGGTGGACGACGCCATCGTCTACAACGGATTCGTCGCCGACTACGACGCGATCAAGACCGCCGTCATCGACATCGCCCCGTCTCGCTACCCCAACGCCGTCTTCTCGACGGCCAACGCCAGCGCGACCGGCGACCAGTTCGAACCCGCCGTGGCCTCCTATCGCGGCACCGACGGGCACACCACGAGCGTGGTCGCCTTCAGCTCCGGTCTGCTCACCGGCACCGGCAACGAGATCCGGCTGGGCCGGTTCGTCGACGGCGTACGCCAGTCCGAGGTCGTGGTCCGCACCGGCGGCAGCACCGGCTGGAACTACAAGACGCCCGACGTCGGACTGGCGTCCAACGGCGACGCCGTCGTGGTGTGGGCCGACGACAGCAACGGCAACGGCGGATACGAGATCCGATCCCGCCGGGTACACCCCGACGGCACCATGACCTCGATCGTCAACGTCAACAGCCAGGCTGACGGGGACCAGAGCCAGCCGTCGGTCGCGGTGGTGCCGGACGGCCGGTTCGCGGTCGCCTGGGAAGACCTGTCCACCGCGGGCGCAAGCTCGATCCGCTACGCCTCCTTCTCGGCCGCCGACGCCCGGCTCTCCACAGTGTCCAGTGGCTATGACGTGCCGGTCCAAGCGGTCGCCGGCGGCACGTATCACAAGCCGGACGTCGCGGTGAACTCGTCCGGTACCACCGTGCTGGCCTGGGAGGACGACGAGGACGGCAACGGCGGCTACAGCATCCGCGGCATCACCGGCACCCTCGCCGGCGTCTTCGGCTCCATCGTCGCCGTGCACACCGGCGACCTGTCCGACGGCCAGCAATGGGAACCCGCCGTGGCGATCGGATCCGGCGGGACCTGGTACACCACGTGGACCGACGACTACACCGGCCGAACCGGCTCCGACGGCAACCCGCAACAACAGATCTACGTGCGCGGGTTCACCGGCACGACGGCCGCCTTCGCGGCGCGTACCGTCAGCGGCCCCATCTACACCTGGTCGGTGGACACCACCGGCGCGTACGCGGTGACGACGCAGACGGCGTACCAGTCAGATCGGGTGGGACGTCAGGCCCACTCGGACGTCGCGGTCGACGGGGCCGGCAACGCCGTGGTGACCTGGCACGAGACGGGACAGGCCACCGGGCTCACCAGCGCGAGCAGCGGGTCGGAGGTCTGGGCCCGCGGCGTCGGGCCGACCGGAGCGACGACGAACCTGTTCCCCGAGAGCCGGCTGAGCGTCTTCACCGCCAACCGGCAGGACGACCCCGCCATCGGCGTCGACCAGAACGGCACCCTGACGGTCGTCTACGTCGACGACTGGGACGGCAACGGCGGCACCCAGCTCTACCTCCGCTACGGCCTGCGCAACTGCGCACAGACCTGCTGACCGCAACGAATGAAGCCACGAGCCGGGCGGTTCCTGCCGACCGCCCGGCTCAACGGCGAGATAACCTTCGCCGGTGTCCAGCCCGCCTTCCCCGGCTCCAACGGCTTCGACGGCTCCGCCGCCGATCGGCAGCGTCGCTTGGGATCATGAGCTTGTCGCGCTAGGGATCGACCGGGTGACCGTGGACCGAGAGCTCGATGAGGCGCTCACAGACGCCAGGGAGAGCGGATCGGCCGAACCCGACGGGCACGACGTCTACCTCAACGACGCGTCGCCGGAGACCGCAGCTGTCCTGGTTCTGTTCCATCAGACCAATCCCTCGTATTCCGCGCTGATGTACCTGCGTTTCGTCTGGAACGGCGCCGGCCAGATCCTGCGGGACTGGATAGTGCGCCAGTTCGCCACGATGCTCGTCCACGGTCCGGAACCGGTCGCGGAGTCGGCCCGGCTCGCCCTCAACGTCGACTATTTCGAGGATCACCGCATCGTCGACGAGGTGTTCGACCGGCTACTGGCGCAGGTGCCCTTGGTGCAGTCACAGTGGCTGCTGCGCGCGGGAGGCCCGGTGCCGTGGCCGCGCAAACGTTCGCTCTTCCTCGCGGCGGCAGAGGTTCCCGGGTTGCACGCATCGCTGGCGGAAGGGATCGCCGCATCTTTCTACCGCGTGTACGGCGACGTCGACGCGCCGGAGGCGGCAGAGCTGGTCCAGCGCATCGACATCGCAGACGACGAGATCAGATCAGCGCTGATCGAAGCCACGACCGGGCCGATGCTGATGCGGACCGGGTCGGCGATCGTGGTGACTGACGCGCGGTGGGCGTACCCGGACTCCTTCCTGCTGGAGATGGCCGTCGCTGGAAGCAGGACGCGCTGGTCGGCGCGACCCGAACTGGTCGTCGACGGGCAGTTGCGCGGTCGGCTGATGCATTGGTCGTATCCGTTTCAGCGCGAACTCGAACACGACGTGCTACGCGGCCCCGCCATGGAGAAGGCCGGCTGGAACCGGATTGAGGCGCATCCGGCCGACGCCGCGGACTGGATCGACCGGGAGGTCGAAGTGTGGCCCCGGAAGCTGCGGGAGTACCTGTCCCGGAGATGATCCGTCGGATGCGTCGCGGGGCATCGGTCAGTCATTTGGTAGGCAGCTGCCCGTACACGGCGGTCTCGACGAAGTCATAACCGAGGTCGAAGCGGATGCCGTCCGGGTTGGTCAGGCGTGCATCGCGATACCAGCCCTGGTCGGCTTCCGGGTGTGGCCCGACGACGCCGACGCGCCCGGAGCCGTAGCCGGCGACGACGGCGGCCGGAGCGCCCGTGTTATAGGTGGCGAGCACGGTCGCCGGGGCGCCGTCGTTGAGCCGGAACAGTGGTCCGTCCTGAAAGTACATGTGGCGTTGCTGGCCGCGCCAGGTGATCGGGACGACGGTGTCGTCGTCGCTGTCGGTGCTGGCGCCGGGAGTGTCGATGTATTGGCCGACGTCTCCCGGCAGCAGCCCGAATCCGGGATTGCCGGCGGCGAGGTAGGCGCCGAGGCAGAACCCGAGATACGTGCCGCCGTTGTTCACGAAGTCGCGGACGTAGGAGCTGTAGTCACGCAGCTGACGCCAGGTACGGCTGACCTGGCCTCCGCCGGGCTGGACGTAGACGGTGGCTTCGGCCAGTTCGTCCGGTGAGATCTGGCGATCCTCGTCGGGGCCGCAGTACGCGGTGCGGAACTTCGTGGGGCCGGAGCGCAGGAGCGCGGCCACGGATTCCGAGCATCCGGAGCAGGACGCGCCGCCGCGATAGATCAGGGCCAGTGGATTCGACTCCGCCGGAGGTCGGTTGGCCTCTCTGAACCATGCCATGCCCGACGCCGCGGCCACGACGCCGACGGCGGTCCCGCCAAGGAGTAGTTGTCGCCGATTCACCGTGATGCCTCCGAGCTGACGGGGATCGTGGCGGGTTCGCCACCTGGTTGGCCGGCGACGGGCGCGTTCGCCGAGGTTCTGTGGGGTTGGGCTCGTGGTGGGCGGCGCGAGGGCGGTGTCGCCCAGCGGCGGCCTGCTCGGGTCAACGCGGTGACGAGGGCTTCGAGCGGACCCTTGCCGATCGTCGCGCGTACGCAGAGCCCGAGGAACAGCACCCCGCCAAGCTGCACGAGGAACCCGGTGGTCGGCGTGTAGGTGTCGTAGCTCGAACTCATGAACACCGTGTGCAGGGTGTACAGGGTAAGCGTGATGCTGCCCGCCGCGCCCAGCGGCGTCTGCACGGCGGCCACCAGCCAGCGCAGCGCGGTGGGACGGGCGATCCGGGCGACGAGCAGCATGATCCCGAGGAGGGCGACCGCGGTGCCGGTGGTGCCGAGCAGGTCGAGCGGGGTGCCCGTGTGCGGGGAGTCGATCGCGAGCCACCACCACGTGGAGGTGGGCGCGGTGCCGTCGCCGCCGAGGTTGAGCATGTCGAGCGTCTCGTACTCGTCCAGCGTGCTGGCGTACTGGGCCGGCCAGATGTGTTCCAGCGCGAGCTGCGACAGTCGCGACGCGGTCACCGCGGCCGCCACGGCGAACACCGTCCCGGTGGCGAGCAGGGCGATGGCCGTACGCAGCCTGGCCAGGTTCAGCCGGCCGATGACGATGCCCGCGCACAGGTACGCCATCCAGGTCAGCGCCGGGTACATGCCGGTGATCGACAGTTGGGTGAGCGACTCGAGTGGATGCGTGAACAACCACCCGAACGTGAGGTTCGGCTGGGTCGGCCCCGTCAGGCGGGGGAGCCAGAGGTGGGTCAGCACCGGCATCCCGCCGGTCACCGCGATCCCGGTGAACGCGACCAGCCAGGTCGGCAGGAAGACCAGCGGGATCGTGAGCAGGAGCATGACCGCGTAGTAGGGCAGGATCACAGTGGCGGTCGCGGCGTTCGTGTAGCCCAGGGCGAACCCGATCGCTGCGATTGCCAGCGCCCGGATGAGCAGCGCGGTCATCGTGGGCAGCGCGGCCGATGCGCGTACGCGTCGGCGGCCGGTCAGAAACGCGATGGTGACGCCGGTGAGGACCGCGAACGCCGCCGCGGCCCGTCCGGAGAAGATCGTCGTCGACCAGGTCGGCTGGCCGAGCGCGTCGGTGTCGTTGAGCGAGTGGACGGCGATCATGCCGAGGAGGGCCGCGCCCCGGGTGGCGTCGACCGCGAGAATCCGTCGCCGGTCGCCGGTCGTTATGGGTGCGGTCGGTGGTGGTGCGGCCGCCTCGCCGGCACGCGGTTTCAGGGCTTGATCGGTCATGGCGTCAGAACCTCGTCCACCAGGTCGAGCCCGAGGTCGGTGCCGAGGACGCCGCCGGAGTCCAGCTTCGCGTCGGCGTACCAGCCTTCGTCGGCCTCGGGATGCGGACCGACCACGGCGACCCGGCCCGCGCCGAACCCGGCCACCATGGCTGCGATGGCGCCGTTGGGATAGGTGGCGATGACTGTCACGTCCGCGTCGCGGCGGGTCCGGAAGTACGGTCCGTCCTGGAAGAACAGCGTCCGTTCCCGGCCCCGCCACGAGACGCGGACGAGGGTGTCGTCCTCGGAGTCGACGGTGGCTCCGCGAGAGGCGATGTACTGGTCGGTGTCGCCGGGCAGCAGGGAGAACCCCGGCGTCGCGCCGGCGAGGTAGCCGCCGAGGCAGATTCCCAGGTACCGGCCACCGCCGCGGACGAATCTGCGGATGTCCTTGCGGTGGCGGCGCATGTGCCGGTACGCATCGGCGAGCGTGTCCCCGCCGGGTTGCACGTAGAGCGACGCCCCGGCCAGTGTCTTCGCGGACAGCGGGAAGTCCTCGTAGGGGCCGGCGTAGCGTACGTCGAAACCCCGTGGGCTGGTCTTCAGCAGTCGCGCCGCCGCCTCAGGGCAGCCGGGCAGGGACGCGGGCCCCCGGTAGACCAGTGCGATCGGCGCGTCCCGGAGCGACGCCTGCCCGGATAGCCGCCGGGTGTCGGGCATCGCCGGCTTCATGACGGTTCTCGCGGGGACGGGTTGTCCAGGGTCAACGCGGTGCAGCGGACGCCGCCGCCGCCCTTGGCCAGCTCGGTGGTGTCGAGTTCGAGCACGCGCAGGCCGCGTCCCCGCAGCACGGCGGCGAGCCGGGGTGCGTGGCGGGTCATCGTCACGGTGGTGCCGTCGCTGATCAGGTTGAGCGCGAACTGTGCCGCTTCGTCGAGGCCGACTTCGATCAGGTCCAGGCCGAGCCGTTGCAGACGCCCGCAGCTCGGCAGGTCGAGGGCCTGCGGGCAGTACGCGAGCGTCCCCGTGTCGATGACCGCGACGGCCAGATCGAGGTCGTACCAGCGCGGGCTGACCGTACGCAGCGGCACGACCTCGTAGCGCAGTTCCTTGGCCAGTACGGCGTGCATGCCGCGATCGGTACGCTGCCCGTACCCCGCGAGCAGCAGGTCGCCACAGGCCAGCGCGTCGCCCTGACCGCTGAACGGGAAAGGCGCGTCGAGGACGTCGAACCCCCGCCGGGTCAGCCACTCGTGGAAGTACGGGATCTCCGCCTTGCGTTCGGGCGGCGGGTAACCCAGGACCGCCCGGTTGCCGCGGACGACGGCGGCATTGGCGGTGAACACCATGTCGGGGCACTGCGGCGCGGAGGGCACGTACTCGACCCGGCGGCCTGACAGGCGGTGCGCGGCGACGATCTCATCGAGCTCGGCGGCGGCGGCGGCCGGGTCGGGTTGGACCTCGGTGTGCATGTACGGATTGATCTCGTAATCGATGCGGAAGTGGGCGGCGTCGGATACCAGCAGTTCGGTGTTCATAGGTCTCTCCAGTGATGTCGGTTTCGGTTGTGGAGCGTGGAAGTCTCCTAGGGCACGCCCTCGGCGGGGATGCCTCGCCATCGCGTACCGGGGGTGAGGTGCTCGCCCTTCATCAGCAGGGAGAGCGGGCCCAGGCTGACGTCGTCGCCGACGACCGTGTCGTAGAGCACGATCGATCGCGTGCCGATGCTGGCGCCGGGGCTGATCGTGACGAACGACATCTTCATCACCCGGTCCTCGAACAGATGCGTCTGCAGCGACACCTCGATGCCGACCGTGGCGTCGTCGCCGATCTCGACCAGGTCGTGCTCGGTGAGATAAGTGGTGCCGATCCACGTACGCCGTCCGATGCGGGCCCCGAACCAGCGCAGCACGGGCGGCAGGAACGGCGTACCGACGAGCAGCCCGACACCGGCGGGCACCGCGGCCGCCTCGTAGAGCCCGGTGACGAATTCCGAGCGCCGCACGAACGGACTCCACAGCGGTTCCACTCGCGGACGGTAGGTGCCGATGATGTTGCGCTTGGTCGCCGCGCAGAACGCGATCACGGCGACACTGGTGGCGATGGCGACCAGCGGGGACACCAGTGCGGGCACAAGCAGATCACGGCCGTTGGCGAGCCACGACAGCACGAACAGGTAGAGGTAGATACCCGCACCCAGCATCGACGCGGGCAGCGTCGCCCGGAAGAACTCGATCGCCAGCCGCTGGGCCAGCACCCGGCGCGACGGGCGGTAGGTCTGCGCCTCCGAGAAGGAGCCGCTGTCCTGGCGCACCGGCAGGTACATCGCGGGCGAACCGAGCCAGGACGTGCCCGCCGGGACGCCCGCCGGCGGTGGCAGCGTGCCGACGCCGATCAGCGAGCCGTCGCCGAGTCTGGTGCCGGACGGCACGAACGCCGCGTTGCCGACGAACGCCCGGCTGCCCACGGCGGTCGGCAGGAACGCCAGGCGGCCGTTGGCGAACGTGGCCGCCCCCACGCTGGCCATGTCGGCGACGAAGCTCTCCGGTCCCAGCGTGAGCAGGTCCGGGTCCAGATGTGCGGCGGTGGAGACCTCGGACCACGCCCCGACCCGCGCGCCGAGCATCCGCAGCCACGGCACGGTGTAGAGGGTTGCGTACAGGGAGTTGGTGAACATGAGGCTGAACTCGAGCAGCTTGTCGGCCACCCATTTGCGTACGCCGAGCCACGACCGCGCGGGGTGCATGCCGATCCGTGCCCGGGGCAGCACCAGCCGTTTGCCGATGGCGACCACCGCGCAGACGGTGAGGACGTAGACCGGTCCGGCGGGCACCGTGGCCAGCAGCCCGGCCAGGGTGCCCCAGTTCAGCAGCGCCCACCAGACCATGCCGACACTCGGCAGGATCATGACGATCGCACCGACCTCCAGCCCGATGAGGCCCAGCACGGCGGCGAGGATGTGGTGCGGCCACCAGCCACGGCGCGGGGCTTCCATGGCGAGCATGGCCTCCACGACACGGTTGATCTCCTGCACCGGCGTTGCCGGGGACCCCGACCAGCGGGCCCCCTCGGGGACGGATTCGCCGCGGCTGAGCACCGACTGCTCGCCGAGACCCGCGTTCGCGCCCACGGCGGTGCCCGGCTCCAGAACCGTGTTGGCTCCGACGAACGCCTGCCGGTCCACGGTGATCGGGGCGACGATCAGCCACCCGTCCTCGACATGCCACGGGCGCAGCGCGACGCCGTATCCGATGGAAGCGTCGGCCCGGATGTCGATCAAGGTGGGCAGGCTGATCGCGCTGGTCGCGATGGTGGTCCGCGGGCCGATCCGGGCCCCGAGCAGTCGCAGGTAAACACCCATCAGCGGGGAGCCGCTCAGCACCGGCAGCGGCCCGATCGCGAGGAGCATGTTCAGCGCCCAGAGCCGGACGTAGGTCGGTCCCCACAGCGGATACCGTCCCGGCCGGATACCAGCGGCCAGCGGCCTCGCGAGCAGCGCTGGGACGAGCCAGCGTACGCCGAGGTAGCTGACGAGGGTCGCGGTCATCAGCTGGATGAGCACGCCCACCGACACCTCGCCGTTGTTGCGGGTGTAGACGAAGGAGACCGGCAGCGTGATGAGCAGCGACAGCAGGTAGATCGCGGTCGCCTGGCCGGCGCCCGCGCCCGCGATCCGGCTGCTGCGGTGCCGCAACGGTGCGGTGCGGGGCAGCGCGGTCGCGGCGGCGGGCCGCGCGGTGGCGCCGAGGTGCGTGGCCAGGCCGCTGATGGTCGGGTGGTCGTAGAGGTCACGCACCGCCGGGCTGGCGCCGACCTTGCGCGTACGCAGCAGCGACACCACCCGCGCCGCCAGCAGCGAATGCCCGCCCAGGTCGGTGAAGAAGTCGGCGGTCACCGACAGCGCTTGCGGTTCGACGCCGAACGCCTCGGCCCACACGGCGCGTACGTGTAGCTCGAGATCGTTCTGGGCGGCCACGACGGGACCGTCGGTGCTCATGAGCCGTCGGCCGATCGGGGCGGGCAGCTTGGAGCGGTCCACCTTGCCGCTCGGCATGGTCGGCAGGGTGGCGGTGATGTCGATGTAGGCGGGCACCATGTAGCCGGGCAGCCGCTCCTGCAGCGTGCGGTGCAGGCGCTGGACCATCGCCTCGTCGCCCTCGCTGGGCTCATCGGGCGAGGCGAGGACGATGTAGCCGGAAAGCTCTCGCGGCGCGTCCGGGTCGTCGCCGAGGGCCATGAGCGCCACCACCGCCTCCGACACGCCCGCGTCCTCCATGAGCACGCTCTCGATTTCGCCGAGATCGACACGGTGGCCGCGGATCTTGACCTCCGCGTCGGCCCGTCCCAGGTACTCGATCTCGCCGTCGGCGGTGAGCCGGCCCAGGTCGCCGGTGCGGTACAGCCTGCTGCCGGGCGGCGCCGACGGGTGCTCGATGAACCGATCCGCGGTCAAGTCGGGGCGGCCGACGTAGCCTCGGGCCACTCCCGGCCCGCCGATGCAGATCTCGCCGACCTCGCCGTCGGCGACCGGGCGGCGCTCCTCGTCGAGCAGGACGGCTGAGTAGGTGGGCAGTGGTATTCCGATCGTCACCGTCCGTCCCGGGCGCAGCTCGCTCCAGATGGCCGTCACCGTCGTCTCGGTCGGGCCGTACGTGTTGAGGATCCGCCGATCGGGACGGCCCCACCGCTCGACCAACTGCCCAGGACACGCCTCTCCGCCCACCATCAGGTTGCGGATGCGGGGCAGGTCTCGCGGAATGGTCGCCAGCAGCGTCGGTACGCAGTAGAGCACGGTGATGGCGGCGTCATCGAGGAAGTCGGCCAGCTCCGCACCCAGCCGGCGGGAGTCCGTCGGGCCGGCCACCAGCGTCGCCCCCACCGACCAGGTCGGCCAGATCTCCTCGATGGAGAAATCGAAGGCGATTGTCATCCCTTGATAGACCCGATCGCTGGGCCGCACGTCGTACACGCCGGGCACCACGTCGAGGAAGTTGCAGATGCTCGACTGCGCCACCGCGACGCCCTTGGGCCGGCCACTGGAGCCGGAGGTGTAGATGATGTAGGCGAGCGGGTCCTCGTCGTCCTCGCCGAGCTTCGGCCGCCCGGCGGGCGCCTGTCGCAGCTCGGCCTCGCACCGGTCGAGCGCCAGGACGGGCCGATCCAGGCCGGTCGTACGCTCCAGCAGGTCCGAGGCGGTCAGCAGAAGATCCACGTCAGAGTCGTTCGCGATGTAGGCGACCCGGTCGGCTGGTGAATCCGGGTCGATCGGCACGAACGCCCCGCCTGCCTTGCCCACCGCCAGCAATGCGACGTAAGTGGCCACTGAGCGGTTGAGCAGGATCGCAACCCGGGCGCCGTCGCCCACCTGGAGGCTGCGGAGATGGTGCGCCAGGCGATTCGCGCGCTCGTCAAGTTCCCGGTAGGTCAGCCGCTCGCCGTCGCATTCCAGCGCGACTGCGGTGGGGCAGGCGTCGCATGCGACGTCGAACACGTGATGCAGACGCCGCACGTCTGGCGTCGCGTCGCCGGGGTCTTCGATCTCCACGGCCGGCGGAGCGGCTGAGCGCAGGACGATCGTGCGACCGCCGATCCGGACACTGTGGACGCCACGAACCGGCGGCGTCGTCGCGCCGGTTGTCGGCTGGCTCACGGATAATGTCATTGCTCCCCACCATGCGTGTCGTCAGCGAATCGCTCCTGGTGCAGTCCTTGTGCCACAGGCGTCCGAGGGTGCAGGCCGCCAAGGGCAGTCATGGCCGGAGCATGCTGCTGATGGTTTGTCGCGTGATCGCCGTCGAGCAGTCCGCGACGGACATCCTCAGGCGGAGACTCTGAAGATCGTCACGGGGCAGATGTCACACAGCGGCGTCAAAGGCTGATGGTGGCGCAGCGTCACCTCAGGGTGGCGGCGCTACGAGCAGCGCCATCAGCATCTTGCCTATGTGGACGACGGCGGATTGGCATCCCGGCGCGCCACCGAGGTGGCAGCGGCGCGACTCAGGGCGTCGCAGGCTCCTGCCTGCTGATTATGCCGATTAGGCCGATTATGTCGATTGTGGAGCGGTACTGGGGCGGATCATTCATGTGGCGCGGGGCTTCCCCACATTTGCGCTTAGACCACATGAAATAGGACATCACGGGGGGAACGCTAGCACAGCTGACCAGCCGCGGAGCCAATGTTCAGAAGGTCGCGAAAATACCTGTACAGACCATTGTGGATCGCCGGCATCACCGCTTGGAATGCCGGAGTCGCGCGATCGGAAGGGGACGCTGGTTCCGTTGCGTCCCTTGCATTCCATGCTTCAGCAGTAGCTCGTTTCACCGCCGTCCCCGCGCCTCGGCCAGTAGCCGCAGTGGCTGACGAGGCGGCCAAACGGCCATCCTGCCGGTGGGGGCGGTCGTAGAGTCGTGGTCATGGCCCACAACCGCACGCCGCTCGACGATGCCATGATCCAGACCGGTTTGGGTGACCTGCCGAATTGGCAGGGCGACCGGTCAGGCATCACGCGCACCGTCGAACTGCCGTCGTTCCCGGCCGCGATCGCGGTCGTCGACGCGGTGGCCCAGGTGGCCGAAGAGATGGATCACCATCCGGATATCGACATCCGATGGCGCACCCTCACGTTCCACAACGTCACGTATTCCGAGAACGCTGTGACCGCGCTGGATTTCCAACTGGCCCACCGGATCGACGACGTGGTCGCCCGCTACTGATCCACCCAGCGCCCCGCGCCGGCGTCAGCAGTCGATCAGGGCGCAGGCATGCTGGAGATCGTGACCGCGAGCTGATCCAGTCTGCCTTCGATCGCAGCATGCCCCGTGGGCGAGATCTTGCCGCCGGCCAGCAGGTCGTCGTTCTTCTTCCGGATCGCGGCCAGTTTGTCCTGAGCTTCCGCCCGTTTGCCCTCGGCGACGAGGCGGCTGAGATCGTCGAGCAGGTGGTCCAGCGCGTCGCCGTTCTTGGGCTGCAACAGCCAGGTCGGATCCGGTTGGCTTATCAGCGTCCTGAGGTCCAAGATCTGGTCCGAAGCTGCCTTCGGCGACGGCGAGGGCGACGGTTTCGGCGATGATTGCTGAGAAGGCGTGGTCGTCGCCGACTGCCACGCGATCTGAGTAGGACCCACGCTCGGTGTCGGCGAAGCCGACTCCGGGGCCGTCGTGCTGGGGGAGGGCGAGACGGCGGCGGCCGGCGGCTGGACGAGCTCTTGATCCGGCCAGGCAAGCACGAGCGCGGCCGGAACGACGATCGCTGCCATCGTGGCGACTCCGAGCCGGACCAGAGGCCGGCGGCGCCGCGGTGGTTCCACTGGGTCGGCGGCCGTCGCGGGGTCGGACCACGGGATGAGTTCGGCCTGCACTTCCGCGGCGGACGCCGGGCGTAGCGCGGGATCCTTGGCCAGCAGCCGATCGACCAGGCGGTCCAGATCTCTCGGAAGGTCCGGTCGTCGCGCCCGAATCGTCGGCGGCTCGTCGCAGAGCTGTTCGCAGGCGATGTCGAAGGCGTCTTCACCGGCGAACGGCGTGGTCCCGGTGAGCATCCTGAACAGCACACAGCCAACGGAGTAGAGGTCCGCCCGCCCGTCGAGCGGCAGCCCGGCGACCTGCTCCGGCGACATGTAGCTGATCGTGCCCGGCGCGACGTAGTAGGCGGTGAGCGCAGCGGTGTCCAGGAGCCGGCTGATGCCGAAGTCGGTCAACTTCACCGTCTGGTCACCCGTGAGCAGGATGTTGCCCGGCTTGATGCCGCCATGCACGACGCCTGCCGCGTGCGCCGCTGCGAGCGCATCGCATACCTGGCCCATCACGGCGGCCGCTTCGGCGACGGACATCGCACCGTCGGCCAGCCGCCCCACGACGCTGGGGCCGTCGACCAGCTCCATGACGACGTATGCGACGCCGTTCTCGGAGCCGCTGTCCCAAAGGCCGACGATGTTCGGATGCGACAGACCAGCCAAGGTACGCGCCTCGTCATGGAACCGCGCCCGCTGCTCGGCATCGCGGCCCAGCTCTGAGCCGTCCAGTATCTTCACCGCGACAGCCCGGTCATACCGGCGATCCCAGGCACGCCAGACCGTGGCGGTGGTGCCGCTGCCGACCGTCTCATCCAGCCGGTAGCGTCCATTCAGTACCCGCGACGACACGAGCTATCCCCGCTCAGGCATGAGCCGGGCGCGGTGAACCGCGACGATGGAAACCACGTCAGCCACCCTCCATCGGCATCCATGCGGCCGTTGCGTCCACTCCCCTGGAAGCCGTCGATATGCCAAACGTATGGGCGCGTGACTCGGTGGCGATGATCAGCCAAGTGAGAACGATCGAGCTCGCAGTCCCGGCGGTGGCCACGCGAAGCGGCGACTGACTTCTGGGAGTGCGACGGCGTGCCCCCACCGGACACCTGCATATCGGGACTAACCGCCGGATTCGGCGAGGAGCAACTCCCATTCCCTGGCCAGGGCTCGATCGATGCGATGGTCGCGTGCGATGGCTTCCTTGAACCAGGCGATGGTGGCGGGTGCCAAGGCGAGGATCTGGTTGTAGTTGAGGGCGGCCGGGTTCATGCCGAACAGCAGTCCGGTCTTTAGCAGCGTTCCTGAGGTCGCAATGGCATGGCCGAGGAGCAGCATCGAGGTCAGCTTGGCGTGCTCCAGCCGCCGCTGCGCTGCGGTCCCACCGGTGGCGTAGCTGTTGAGCAGCCAGTACCCGCGGATGACCGCGGACACGACACCTGGCGTGATGCCCATCGTGAAGAAATGGCGAAGGTCGTATCCCTGCGTGTACATGTAGCGGGCTACGTCGGTCCAGGGCACCTTGCCGCCGGAGGGGCTCAGCGCGAACGGGGAATCGAGGTTACCCAGCTGCAGCAGGCTGAAGAACGGGGGCGGCAGGCCGGCCGGTGTGTAGACGTCCGAGAGTAGATGGCGCACCTGAGTCAGCAGCGCGCTGATCAGATCGAGCGGAACGGCGTCGGTTGTGACCTGGATGAGTTGCCCTGCTTTGTCAATGTAGGTGCCGGTGGCGTGCATGAGGTCCGCCAAGCCGACAAAGAAACCCAAGACCGGATCGTGGCCCAGGCTCTGCAGCCGATGAGTGGCCGGCCGCATGCCGCTGACCAGACCCCCGGTGGCCTTCGTGGTGGGGGCGTCGAAGGGTACTTTCGCCAGCTTCTCGAGCCGTTTGAAGAAGCGGTCATGGATGCCTTTCGCGCGATCGCCGTCCTGGAGCCATTTGGTCAGGGGCGATCCGGTGTACTTCGCACCCAGGAAGGTCGCGTCCCGGGGGATGCGAACAAGGACGACGTCAAGGAGGGTCGCCAGTGCACCGGCCACTAGGACGACCGCCCAGTCGGTTTTATCCCAGCTGATGTCGCCGTGTTCCTCGGTATAGGCGGTCAGGCTGCGCGTGATCACGCCGGAAGGCAGAACCTGCTGGAGCGGATCACGGGTCAGATCAATTCCCCATCGATCCAACCTGGCTTCGGCAAGCCTGTGGAGCTGGTTGAAGTCGCCGCCGGGAATCACGTCGGGTACGGCGTACCGGGGGCCCTCCGGTGGCTCGGCGCGCACCGGAGAGGCTGTGCTCGACGCTGCTTCAAGGGCCGGCACAGCGATGCCCAGCGCCTGCAGGCTAACGCGCACCGCGTCGAACTCGGACTCGACCGAGTCCAGCGTGTCGCTGATGTGATGTTCGCGTTCGAGGACGTCCTTGAGGTCGAATTCCACCTGGTCGAAAAGGCCCCGCAATTCGGTCAGAGTGATGGCCTGGTTGGCGACGACGGCGGAAGCCGCCGACAGCTTGTCACCCGACACGGAGCGGCTCCCGCCGTTCGAAAGCCTCCTGACTGGTCTGCAGGTTCACCAGCGCCGTCTGGAACGCGGCCAACTCAGCCCTGAGCGTCGCGAGTCGTCGCTCGTTGCTCGCGGTCTGGGTGAGGTACGCCTCCATCCTGTGCCCGAGCCCTGCGATGTCGTCGGCGAGTTCGGCCATGGCCTGCTGATGATGGCGGATGACTTGCTGGATGAGGTGCTCGCGTCGCTTCTCCCGTTCACGCTCGTTGACGGCCAGAACGTAGCGGGTGCCCTGATGAACGGCGACACCGAGGATCACCACGGTGCCGATCCCGGTGGCCATCGCGCTCAGGCCCAGCAGCCCGCCGAATCCAAGGGCCGCAAGGCCTGAGGTGATCCCCGCTCCGCTGAGACCGGCGACGCTTCCGGCTAGGCTGACCGCGGTGATCGGAACGCCGATCGCAGCCGCCTTGGCGGCGATGTCCTTGGTGGTGGTCTCCAGCTGACTGGTCGTGATCTTGCCCGAAGCGAACTCTTCTTCGGTCGTCACCAGCCGTTCGGTTTCCTGTACGACCTTTTCAGCCGTCTCGGCGAACACGAGCTCCGCGACGAGCATGATTCGCTCACGCTCGACGTCGGCGGCGTGCCTGTCGGCACGAGAGATTCTCACCAGATCGCGCACCAGCACCGCGAACACAGGCTCGCGCTGATCCTCGTCAAGGAGGTTGCGCAATTGGCCAGCCAGTTCGACGATGGCGCCGCGGACCTCTGCCGTGTTCTCCGCATCGCGCTGTCCTCTGGTGATTTCGCCGCGCAACTCCGACCGCGTTTCGTCATCGAGCCCAATCGTCGATGCGAACAGGTAGAGATTCGCGATCTCACGAGGATCGAGAAGAGCGTCGACCAGCGCCAGGCTCACCAATATTCGGCAATAGAGCAGCTTCGCGTCGACACTGAGCGCGGACAAGTCAGCGGAAGCACCGCGATCGCGGGACGAGCGCACCGCAAGGCTGTCCTTGACGTCTGCGACCTTCGCTTTCACCTGCTCAGCCGACTGCTTCGCCATTTCTTGGGTGTCGCCGGCGACCTCAGTGAGACGCTGCCTCGCGGCACTCGTGCTGTCGGCGAGCATCCGCGCCGCGTTCCCCGCGACGTCCTTCAGCCGACCAAGCCCGATCTGACCGGATTCCATCGCCATCCCCCTCGCGCCGGCCCTCCGCCGTGGGACAACGATACGAAGAATCGAGGCTCCGATGTGGCCGCCGGGGATCCATAAGTCGCCAGCCGAATGGGCCGGCGGCACACGACGATTCGATGGCTGAGTGGGAGCTATGACCGTTCGCGGTCAGCGGAAAGGTCCGGCCATCCGCCGGTTCCGACGAACGGCTCGGGCGGCGACCAGGCCGGGCCGCGTCGAAGCTCCGCGATCGTCGATTCGATGCGGTCGGCGGACACCTCGATCGGTGGTGCCGATGGATCGAGTGGGCTCTCCTTCGCCGAAATGATCGACAGAGCTCTCGACACCAGGTCGTCGAGGTCGCAATCGTCGGCGTACGCCGCGGCGAAGACCTCCTCGTCGAGGACGATGGCGGCCTGTTCCCAGGGCTGCTCGGGCCCTGTCAGGTCGGTGCGGCCGTCCTCGCGAAGGGTTGCGTTGAGGCGGGCGGTGTGGGCCAGTCCGATCGCGGTGATCGCACAGAACGGTCTGGCGTACGGATCGAATGTCTTCGGCACCGCGGGCGGTATGTCGGTGAAGCCGAGGGCACGGATCAGTTCGAAGATCTGGTCGCCGGCGAACATATGTGTCACCTCATCGCCCTCATCCGCCGCGACATCGTCCCTATACGCCACGACGGCGTCCAGCCGTGGACGCGCGACCGTCAGACCTGCGGCGTACGCCCAACCGGCGATGTCGTCGGCCACTTCGGCCGGAGCGCGGGAGGCTGTGAAATCCGGACGGTGCAGGAAGCCGCAGTCGGGCAGCTGCTGAGGTCGAGGCAGGTGCACCGAGCTGACGGGCCGGGTTGGCGTCGCCCAATGCGCCTGGGCGCACCAGTCGTCACTGACATACGCGGCAAGGACAGGTTCGTTCCACAGCTGGGAAAGGTGGGCCACCGCGTCCTCTAGCTCCGGTGGATCGTCGACGCCCTGCGTCTCGAGAACCTGCCAGCCTCCACCTAGTTCGCGTAGCCGCACATGCCGATAGCCGATGCGCTCGATCGACGGCAGAGCGGTCAGGCGTGTCGACGATCGCGTCAGCACGATGGAGACGAAGTAGCCCACCGGCGAAGGATAAGGCGTCCGCCGATGAGCATCCGGCTGTCCGCGCGGGAACCGCAGTCGTCTTGACAGGTACATCGAGCATGGTCGAAACTCCTAGCGACGATGACAACGTTGTCTCGCGCGCGGCAGAGCGCTGTCGCCAGAGGGGATCAGCCATGGGCCGGCGGAAACTCATGTTCGCACCGCTCCTCCTGTCCCTCATCGCGTTCGGGCTGACAGTCATGCCCGCGTCGCGCGTGCTGGCGGCGGTTCCCGCCGACCTGACGACGCTGGTCAATCCCCTGATCGGTACGCAGAAGGAGGGCAACACCTTCCCGGGTGCAGCCCTTCCGTTCGGCATGGTCCAGGTCAGCCCGGACACGGGCTGGGGGACCGGCTACAACTACGACAACACGAAGATCTGGGGCTTCTCGCAGACGCACCTGTCCGGTGTGGGCTGCGGCGCGGCGGGCGAGTTCCCGCTCATGCCCACCATCGGCGCGGTCAGCTCCAACTCGCCCAGCGTCTACGGGCAGCCTCTCGACCACTCGCAGGAGCAGGCTTCGCCCGGGTACTACCGCGTGGTCACGCCCAACGGGGTGACCAGCGAGTTGACCGCGACTTTGCGTACCGGGTGGCAACGGCACACCTTCCCGGCCAGCACACAGGCCAACGTCTTGTTCAACACGGCCAAGATCAAGGGCGGGACGACCAGCGGCAGCAACTCTTCGGTGTCTATTGTGGGTAGTGACACCGTCGAGGGGTCGGTCACCGCCGGCGGCTTCTGCGGCTCCGCGCCGACGCACACGGTGTACTTCTCGGCGAAGTTCAGCCGGGCCTTCGCGTCCTTCGGGACCTGGTCCGGATCCACCTTCACGACCGGGAGCCGCAGCTCCAGTGGTTCGAGTGCGACCGGTGGCTGGGTGCGGTTCGACACCACCACCGATCGGGTCGTCACCGTCAAACTCGGCCTGTCCTACACGGGCATCGCCGGCGCCCGAGCCAATCTGTCGGCTGAGACCGACGCGGCCGGATTCGGTTTCGACACCATCCGGCAGGCCGCCCACGACACCTGGAACGCGAAGCTGCACAAGATCGAGGTGGACGGCGGCGCCACCGATCGGCAGGTGGCCTTCTACACGTCGCTGTACCACGCGCTGCTGCACCCGAATCTGTCCGGTGACGTCGACGGCTCCTACCGGGGCTTCGACAACGTGGTCCGGGTGGCGTCGGGATACACGCCGTATCAGACGTTCTCCCTATGGGACACCTATCGGGCGCAGAACCAGCTGGTCGCGTTGCTGGAGCCGCAGGTCGCCCGGGACTACGCCCTGTCGCTGCTGGCCGTGGACCGGGAACTGGGCTGGCTGCCACGCTGGTCGCTCGACAACACCGAGACCAACACCATGACCGGTGATCCGGTCACGCCGTTCCTGGTCGACGTGTGGGCCAGAGGTTTGCTCGGCGGGTATGAAGCGCAGTTCTACGCCGCGCTCAAGAAGAACGCGACCGGTACGCCGCCGACGAGCATCGGTCTCAACGGCCGCAACGGAAACCCGTATTACACGTCGATCGGCTACGTGCCCACGGGAGTCTCGTGCAGCCCGACTCACTCCTTCGACAACGACTGCCAGTATCCGGCTTCGTCGACGCTGGAATACGCGGTGGCCGACTCGGCGCTGGCCATCATGGCCCGCTCGCTGGGTAACACCGCTGACGCCGATCTGCTGAACGCACGTGGACAGAACTACCGCAATCTGTTCGACCCCTCGATCGGCTTCTTCCGCCCCCGCAACGCGAGCGGCGCATGGCAGTCCCCGTACTCGCCGACCGATGGCGCCCACAAGTTCCACGAGGCTGGGGCGTATCAGTATCAATGGCTGGTTCCGCAGGATCCGGACGGGCTGATCGAGCTGCTGGGCGGCAAGACGGCGGCCAACTCGCGCCTGGACAGCTTCTTCGCGTACGCGGATCTGCTCACCGACCCGTCAGGGGCCGCCCGCACGAAGTGGGTCAACGGTGCCTACGACTACTACAGCTTCACCACGTACAACCCGAACAACGAGCCCGATCTGCTCGCACCGTACACATATCTGTGGACCGGGCAGCCGTACAAGACGTCGACCGTGGTGCGTGCGGCGTACACGCTGTTCACCAACGGGCCGAACGGAGTGACCGGCAACGACGACCTCGGCACCATGTCCGCGTGGTACGTCTTCTCCTCGCTGGGCCTCTATCCGCTGATGAACGGCGCGAACTTCTACGGCGTCACCACACCGCAGTTCCCGTACGCCAAGGTGACCGTGGGCGGCTACGGCACGCAGCAGGGCGGGATCATCACCGTCAACGCCCCCGGTGTCACCGACGCCAATCGCTACATCTCCACCGCCACCCTCAACGGCACCGGCTTCACGAAGACCTGGGTGTCCCAGTCGGACATCGCCAAGGGCGCGACGATCGACTACACGCTGGCCGTCAGTCCTTCTTCCTGGGGCACGGGCGCGGCCGACGCTCCGCCGTCGGTCAACCACACCACCCTGCCGCCCAAACCGGTGAACCTCGCGCTAGGCAAGCCGGCTACCGGCTCCGCACCGTGTGCGAGCACCGAGTCCCCGGACAAGGCGGTCAACGGCAGTACGGGTGGCGGCAACAGCGACAAGTTCTGTTCGCTGACGGCACCGAGCTTCCTGCAGGTTGATCTAGGTTCGGTCCAACAGCTCAGCAGCTTCGTGGTCAAGCACGCGGCCGCGGGCGGGGAGCCGGCGAGCCTCAACACCAAGGCGTTCACCATTCAAACCTCGACGGACGGTTCGACATGGGCCACCCCGGTGACGGTGACGTCCAACGTGGATGGCACCACGACCCATCCGATCGCGGCCACCTCAGCCCGCTACGTCAAGCTCAGCGTGACCACTCCGACGCAGACCGCGGACACCGCGACGCGAATCTATGAGCTTGAGGTCTACGGCGGCGACAGCACGCCCGCTCCCGTCAATGTGGCCCTCAACCGTCCGGCGACCGGCAGCACCGCGTGCGCGAGCGCCGAAGGTCCCGAGAAGGCGGTCAACGGCAGCGTCTCCGGCGGCAACAGCGACAAGTTCTGCTCCGGCGTCGCCAACGCGTGGCTGCAGGTCGACCTCGGATCGGCGACGAGCATCTCCCGGTTCGAGGTGGCACATGCCGCCGCGGGCGGGGAGTCGGCCACCTTCAACACGAAGAACTTCACCATCCAGGTCTCCGTCGACGGGACCACGTGGACCACACCCGTCACCGTCACCAACAACACCGCGGGCCTGACCACCCATCCGGTCAGCGGGGTCAGCGGTCGCTACGTGCGGCTGAACATCCAGACCCCGACCCAGACCACCGACGGGGCGACCCGCGTCTACGAGCTGCGGGTCTTCGGATAGCCGCCGTGCGCCGATGGACCCGGCGCGGGCTGCGGCGAGGAATATTCAGCCGTATTCAAAGCGGGGCCTGGAGGTAGGTGAGCTGGCATGCTGATCGATGGACGGATCCTGCGAGCCGCACGGGTGCAAGCGGGGATCTCGATGCGGGGCATGTCGCGCCGCACCGGGATCTCCTACAGTCATCTATCGAATGTGGAGCGTGGCGATCGGACGGCCACCCCGGCTGTGATTGCGGCATATCGGCGTGCGCTGGCCGACAAGGGCCACACCTTGAAGACGGAAGGTGAGGATGTGCAACGCCGCGAAGTGTTGGAGCTGCTGCGGGATGTCGGCGCCGGCCTGCTCGCCGCTGTCCCCGTCTTGGCCGCCGCCGAGACGGTGCGGATCGGCCTGCACGGCGTGATCAGCCGTCGCGCGCGGGCCGATTGGTGGCAGCAGGCGATCGCCGACCACGCGGCGACCCACTACTCGACCCCGCCCGCCGAGCTACTGCGTGATCTGCTCGCCGACGCCGCCGTGCTCGAGAGGCACATCGCCGACGGCGTAGACGCCGACCGAGGCGGCCTGCTGCGCGCGGCCGGCTATCTGGCCGGAGTCACCGCGCTGGCCTGGTCGAATCTGGGCGAGCGCCGCCAGGCCCACCGCTGGTGGCAGACCGCCCTCGACGCGGCCGACCAATCGGGGGATCGGGCTGCGCAGGTGTGGGTACGCGCGTGGGCAGTGACCAACGGCCCGAACATCGGCCGTCAGCCGAAGGAGAGCCTGGCGCTGGCCCGGCAACGCCTCGACGAGCGACCAGCCCCGGACAGTGCGTCGTGCGTACTCCTGGGTGGACTGGCTCAGACCCAGGCGGACCTGGGCGATCCCGCAGCCGTGACCACGTTGCGGCAGTTGGCCGAGCTGACGGAGCGTGTCCCGCCGGAGGTCGCCGCGGACCGCGTGTCGTTGTTCGGCTGGCCTGAGGTGCGGCTGCGGTACGCCCAGTCGTATGTGCACACCGTGCGGCGCGACACCGCCGCGGCCTACGCCGCGCAGGACCGGGCGCTGGAACTCTATGGCCCTGACCTGCCCCGGGACCGGGCCAAGGTCTTGCTGCACCGGTCTCGGTGCCTGGTCATCGAGGGTGACATCACCGGCGGTACGGTCAGCGCCGTCGAGGTGCTCGACGACCTCGACCCCACCGTGCGCCTGGAAAGCGTCAAGGTGTCGGCGACCGCGGTGCTTGCCGCTGTTCCGTTCGACGCCCGAAAGCTGCCGGCGGTCACCGCACTTGGCGAACGCCTGGCGGCCAGGTGACCGACTTGCGCGTCGTCCGGGGCGGGCGGGTCTGCCTCGGCCGAGGACGCGAGCGCCTACTGGGCGTCTATCGCGAGGTCTACGCGGACGTTCTGCGGGAGCCGTTCTTCAGCGAATCCCGCTACTGGCAGCGTCTGGAAGGGTACGCCGAGCGGAACGGCTTCGCGCTGGTCGTGGGGGACGTCGACGGTGAGCTGGTGGGGTACGCGCTCGGCTGCACCCTCCCGGCGCAGGCGCGCTGGTGGAACGGCTTGGTCGATCCCGTCGACGCCGGGCTGCTCGCCGAGGACGGTCGGCGCACGTTCGCCCTCAACGAGATCATGGTCCGGGCGGCTTGGCGACGTCGTGGCTTCGCCCGTGCGCTGCACGACGCCTTGCTGGCCGGGCGGCCGGAGCAGCGGGCGACGCTTCTGGTGGACCCGGCGAACGGGCCGGCTCGGGCGGCTTACCTCTCGTGGGGCTGGTACGCCTTCGGCCGGGTCAAGCCGTTCCCGGACAGCGCGACCTTCGAGGCGCTCATGCTCGACCTCACCCGCGGTTAGCCCTGGGGAGCCGCTCGTGGCAGCTCCCCAGGGCGTTTTCGAGAGGGGATTGAGGTCTAGCCGATGAACAGCAGCCGGTTCGGCGAACCGGTTCCGGCGTTGCTCACGACGTTCTGAGTGGCGCTGTCGACGAGGTAATCGCCTACCTGCTGGGGGGTGAAGCCGGGATGGGCGGCCAGGACCAGCGCGGCGGCGCCGGCGACGTGCGGGCTCGCCATGGAGGTGCCGCTCTTGACGCTGCTCGCGGTGTCCGACGTGATTCCCGCTGAGGTGATGTCAGTGCCGGGCGCGAAGATGTCCAGGCACTTGCCGATGTTCGAGGAGGCCGCCCGCGCGTCAGTAGGAGTGGTGTTGCCGACGGTGATCGCGTTCGGTACGCGGGCCGGCGAGTAACCGCAGGCGTTGGAGCCGAACAGGTTGCCCGCGGCGACCGCGTAGGTGACGCCGTCGGCGATAGAGTTGGTGATCGCCGCGTCCATCGGCTTGCTGGTCGAGCCGCTGATCGAGATGTTCGCGACAGCCGGTCCGGTGGTGTGGTCGGCGGTCACCCAGTCGATCCCGGCGATGATGCCGGCGGTCGTGCCGCCGCCGGTGCAGCTCATCACCCGGACCGCCACCAGGGTGACACCTTTGCCGACGCCGTAGGACGAACCGCCGACGGTGCCGGCGACGTGGGTGCCGTGGCCGTGGCAGTCGGTGGCGTCGTTGTCGTTGTCGACGGTGTCGATGCCGGAGATCGCGCGACCGCCGAAGTCGGCGTGGGTCAGCCTGATGCCGGTGTCGATGATGTACGCCTTCACGCCCGCGCCGGTGTTCGCGTAGGTGTAGGCGTTGTCGAGGGGGAGTGCTCGCTGGTCGATCCGGTCGAGTCCCCACGAGGGGACCGGCGTCTGAGTTTCCGCGAGGGACACCGTTTCGTTCTGCTGCACGTAGTCGACGGCCGGGTCGGCGGCGAGCCGGCGGGCCGCTCGTTCGGTCAGGTTCACCTCGAAGCCATGCAAGGCCGCGGTGTAGACGCGGCCGGTTGTTCCGCCGTATCGGCCGACGAGCCCTTTGGCTTTCGTGGGGACGGCGCTCGCGGTGGCCGCCGAGTCGCGAAGCACGACGATGTAGGAGCCGCTGATGGCGGTGGACGGGTCGGCGTAAAGGACGGTTCCCTCAGCCGGTGCCGCTTGGGCCGGCGTGCTGAAGGCGACTGCGGCCGCCACTGCGAAGGCGGCGGCGAGGACGCGATGGGGTTTCATGTGCTCACTCCTTGCGGGGCGGGGCGGTCCCGTTTCCGGGACCGCCCGCTCGGTGATCAGCAGCTGGGTTCGCTCTTCTGCACCGGAACCGTGACCGCGTTCCAGGCCGCCTTCGTGGCGTTGTACAGCGCGCAGGTCGGGTCAAGAGCCTTGGCGGCCTTGAGGGTCCCGGCGCGATACGTCAGGTACGAACTCTTGGAGTTCTTCAGCAGCATCGCGGTGTAGAGGATCTTGATCGCGTTCTGGATTCCGACTCCGGTGGGGACGGTGCTGCCGTCGCAGGTGGGGCTGACCGGCTGGCCGTTGGTCGGGTTCGAGCCTTCGGCCAGCAGGTAGAACCAGTGGTTGCCGACGCCGGCCCACTTGTGTTCCTCGTAGAGCTTGCCCGTGTAGCAGTTGGGGTCGTTGTTGACCAGCGACGGGTTGTACATGTTGCGGATCGGCAAGCCTGTTCCCTTGAGGTTGACGGCCCCGCCCACGAGGTAGTCGGTGCGGCCGAGCACGAACGCCTCCGTCGCGGCGCCGAAGGCGTCCGCCACGAATTCCGAGGTGCCGATCGTGGACCCGGCGCTGCCGGTGTGGTAATCGACGCCATGACCCAGCTCGTGCGCGACGACGTCGATGTCGCCGATCCACTGACCCGCGGTGTTGTGTCCGATCTGAATTTGGATCCCATCCTGGTAGAAGGCATTGATCGCCTGGTAGCCCACGCGAACCGGAACCGCACCGCCACTGCCGTCCATTCCGGAGCGGCCGAGCCATTGCGACAGCATCCGCATCTCGCCCTCGGCGCCGTAGAGCGCGTCCACGCAGCCGGTCTCGCGATCGGTGGGGTCTCCATTGCCGAACAGGTCGTCGGGTCCGGAGAAGGTGATGTTGGTGGCGGAGTCCTGGCACGACAAGTTGGCGGTTCCCGGCGCGGCCATGCTGTAGGTGCTGCCGGAGTGCGTCGTGTCGAGGGGGACGGTGCCGTTCCATGCCGAAGTGCCGGTTCCGTAGTGGACGTGCTCCTGACGGTCGAGAACCGCACCGGTCAGCGCGTCCACCTGGACGGTGAGGCTGCTGAAGCCTTCGGCGCCGATCCCGGTGACAGTGGTCTCCCAGGCCAGCCGGGCCTGGTCGCCGAGGGCGTCGACGACCAGCTGCGTTCCCTCGGTGCTGTTCACCGACGTCAGCTGCGCCTTGGCGATCGCCTCCGCGCGCTCCTTGCCGAGTTGCGGCGTCGTCGACAGCTCACCGATGCCTGCCCGCTGCGCGACGGAGTCGATGACCACCCGATCGTTGCGGTCAGTGGCGAGGACGAAGTCGCCGCCGACGACCTTGAGGCCCTTGTAAGTCCGGTCGTAGGCGCGGAACGTCAGGCCGCCGGAGGTGGTGGCCGAACGCTGCGTGAACCGGTCGTGCGCGCTCGCGTGCAGGAAGGCCGCCTTGTTCGCGAGCAACGCCGCCGGAGTGTTCGACCGGTCGAGACTCGCGTCGGCCGGAACGGTGAACGCGGTGAGTACGCCGCAGACGGTGAGTATGGCGCTGGCAGCCAGCGCACTTCTGCGTATGCGTGATGTCACGGTGATCCTTTCCCGTGCGGGGGGTGAGGGGCGTGGCGGGCGAAACCACGACGATCGATGGGAAAGGAGGCTATCGACTGCCCCGGATTTTTGGCCGTTTTGCGGCCGCCAGTGGTATTCAGCCGTATTCACGTGGCGAATTCGGGCCGCCCGAGCCGGACTCGACGTGCCGGGCGACGACTCCGGTCGGGCCGGATGGGGCGTATTCACCGTATTCATGGGGCTGACCAGTACGAACGTTCTCCACGTGCCGCGCGTTGTGGCATCGAGACCCTTGACCGCGTGAATGGGCTGTCCGAGTCTTCGTGCACCGGACGACGTCCTTCATGCACCAGGCGACGTCCGCCCGACAACCGGCCGCCGGACCCGCTGTTCTGCCTCGACGGAGCCCATCCCTCCCCATCGGCTCGATCGCGACAACGGCGGGCCGGATCGGCCGGTCAGCCACTTTGCCGTGCCGCACCGCTCTCGTCTCCGCTCTCAGCGACGTACAGCGGTGCGGCACGCCCACCCGAGGAGTGACGATGACGTTCACGCGTCTGCTACCCAGATTGGCGGTCACCGCGGCTTTCGCCTTGGTGGCCGCGATGACCGCCACCGGTCAACCCGCCCAGGCCGGGCCGGTCGGCCAGATCCTGTACGCCGGTGATTCCACGGCGATCCCCGGTTCCTACATCGTGGTCCTGAAGGACGACGTCAGCACGAGTTCGCTCACCGCCACCGCGAGCGGCCTTGCGAACCGATACGGCGGGTCGATCAACCGCACGTACAAGCACGCGGTGCACGGATTCTCCGCGAAGATGTCCGCGACCGCTGCCGCCCAGCTCGCCGCGAACCCGGACGTGGCGTATGTGGAGCAGGATCGCACCATTTCCCTGGCGGGCACGCAGGCTCCTACGCCGTCGTGGGGGCTTGACCGCATCGATCAGCGGGCGCTGCCCCTGGACAACTCCTACACCTATGCGAACAACGGCGCTGGGGTGAAGGCGTACATCATCGACACCGGCATCAACTTCACGCACAGCGACTTCGGTGGCCGGGCGATCTCCGGTGCCGACACCGTCGACAACGACAACGACGCCAGCGACTGCCACGGGCACGGCAGCCACGTCGCCGGCACCGTCGGCGGCACCTCCTACGGCGTCGCGAAAGGCGTCACGCTGGTCGGCGTACGCGTCATCGGCTGCACCGGGTCGGGCACCTACTCCGGCGTCATCGCCGGGGTCGACTGGGTCGCCGCCGACCACGCGGCCGGTGCGCGAGCTGTGGCCAACATGAGCCTCGCCGGACCCTACGATGCGGGCCTGAACACCGCAGTCGCCCGCGCGATCAGCGACGGTGTGGTCTTCGCCGTCGCCGCTGCGAACAGCAACGCCGACGCCTGCTCGTTCACCCCGGCCATGGTTCCCGAGGCGATCACGGTCGGCGCGACAACCGACACGGACACCCGGGCGTCCTACTCCGACTACGGCTATTGCGTGGACATCTTCGCGCCCGGCAGCGGCATCACCTCGGCATGGATCGGCTCGGACACCGCGACCAAGACCGCCAACGGCACGTCGATGGCGACCCCGCACGTGACCGGCGCGGCCGCGCTGGTCCTCGCCGCGAACCCCGGCTTCACTCCGCAGCAGGTACGCGACAAGCTGGTCGTCAACACCGCCACCTACGGTGTCGTCACCGATCCGGGCCCCGGGTCGCCGAACCGGCTGCTCAACGTCAGCAACGTCGCACCGCCGTCGCAGGACTTCGCCATGGCCGTGACGCCCGGGTCCGGCAACACCGGCATCGGCGGCTCGCTCACGGCGACCGTCAGCACCACCACCACGGTGGGCAGCGCCGAACCCGTGACCTTCGCGGTCGCCGGCGGCCTTCCTGCCGGAGCCACCGCCACCTTCAGCCCGGCGACGGTCACCTCCGGCGGCAGCTCGACGATGACCATCACGACCTCGGCGTCGACGGCGCCGGGCACCTATCCGGTCACCCTCAAGGGCGCCGGCACCTATCACGCCCAGAACGCGACGTTCACGCTGACCGTGAACGCGGCCCCCGGCTGCTCGCAGACCAACGGGACCGACGTGCCGATCCTCGAGGGCACCAAACAGCCCCAGGAGAGCCCGATCACGATCTCCGGCTGCGCCGGATCCGTGGGGATGAGCACGGTCGAGGTGCACATCAAGCACACCTACATCAGCGACCTGATCGTCACCCTGGTCTCGCCGAACAAGACCTCCTACATCCTGCACAACCGGGCAGGCGTATCCGCGGTCAACATCGACAAGGTCTACACCCTCAACCTTTCCGGCCAGACCGCGAACGGCACCTGGAAGCTGACCGCACGCGACGCAGCGAAAACGGGTGACGCCGGCTACATCGACAGCTGGACGCTCAACCTCGGCACCTGACGCGGACCAGAGGTGCTGGTGGACGCACCCGCCAGCACCTCTCCCGCCATCTTTCACCCCTCCTGTCATCGGCCTGCCAACCATCTTCCTGGGGAGGCTCCCATGCGACGAAAGGTCGCAGCGTTCGTCATCGTCCTCGCGGTCGGAGCGGCCGCCTTCCAACCCGGTCCGGCGTTGAGCGCGCCGCTGGACTCGCCCGGCTCCAGCCCGGCGCAGTACGTCGTCGACGGTCCGCAGACCTTCACCGAGGCCGACGCGGTCGCCCGGACCGGGGCCGCGATCGACTCGATCGAGCACGGCAAGCTCTACATCACCGCGACGACCGAAGAGGTCAACCAGATCACCAAGCTCGGTTTCCACGCGACACGGCTAGGCGCACCCGCGCCGGTCGCACCGCCGGGAGTCGGCGCGTTCGACTTCCCCTCGGCCGACTCTGGTTACCACAACTACGCCGAGACGAACGCTGAGCTAGACAAGATCGTGGCGGACCACCCGGCGATCGCGCAGAAGTTCAGCATCGGCACCTCGTACGAGGGCCGGGCGATCTACGGCGTGAAGATCTCCGACAACGTCGGGATCGATGAGAACGAACCGGAGGTGCTGTACAACGCGAACCAGCACGCCCGTGAGCACATCACCGTCGAGCAGGCGCTCTACCTGGCGAACCTGTTCACGGATTCCTACGGCACGGACGCGCGCATCACGAACCTGGTGAACAGTCGCGAGTTCTGGATCATCCCGATGATCAATCCGGACGGTGCCGAGTACGACGTGGCGTCCGGGACGTACCAGATGTGGCGTAAGAATCGGCAGCCCAACGGTTCGAACCGGAAGAACGTCGGCACCGACCTCAACCGCAACTGGTCCTACAAGTGGGGATGCTGCAACGGATCCAGCAGCACTGCGTCGGCTGAGGACTATCGGGGGCCGTTCGCGTTCTCGGCTCCGGAGGCACAGCGTTTGCGGGACTTCGTTCTCAGCCGACGGGTCGGCGGCGTACAGCAGATCAAGGTCAACATCGACTTCCACTCGTACTCGGAGTTGATCCTGTGGCCGTACGGCTACACGCGTGCGGACACCGGGCCGGACATGTCGGTGGACCAGCAAGCCACGTTCGTGGCGATCGGCAATCAGATGGCCGTGACCAACGGCTACACGGCGAAGCAGGCGAGTTCGCTGTACGTCGCGGACGGCACCCTCAACGACTGGATGTTCCACGACCAGGGCATCTTCTCGTATACGTTCGAGATGTACCCGATCTGGTGCTGCACCGGTGGCGACTTCTACCCGCCCGACGAGCAGATCGTTCCGCAGACGACGCGCAACAAGGAAGCCGTCCTGATCCTCTCCGAGTACGCGGACTGCGTGTACCGCGCCATCGGAAAGGAGACGCAGTACTGCACCGCTGCGTAGCCCGAACACGATCGTGCGGTTCCTGGTGGCTGGAGCTACCGGGAACCGCACGTTATTCGTCGCGCCGAGCACTGTGAATACAGTTCGGTTCCGATCGCAGGCTGGTTTGCGGGCCGGCGAACCTACACTCCCAGATCATGAGACGCTATGCGACCGCTGTCGCGGCAGCGATGGTCCTGCTCTTGGGGGCCGGATCAACCGCACACGCCGCCACCCCGCCGCCCTCAGAGTTCGGCAACGACTGGGACGACCCACGCACGGCCACCCCGCCGATCGCCAGGCCCGATGGACCGTCATGCACGATCCGAATCGTCAACCATCAGTTCGTTAACTTCGATCCCTTCGTCGGCGCGTACGCCCCACCGGCCGAGTGCGCCGGTCCATGGCAGACGGTCGTGCTGACGGTGCACGGAGCCGTTCGAGGCCGTCAGTTCGACCGGCTGGGCCGCTTGGCGATCGGGGGCGCCACCATCTTCAAGACGTCGACCCCGGAGCCGTCGGTCGACGGGATCGCGTGGACGGTCGAGAAGGACGTGACCGCGTACTCCGCGTTGCTGTCGAGACCTCAGCAGGTGACGATGTGGCTCGGCAATGTCGTCGACGACACCTACACCGGCGTTCTGGACATCCAGGCAGATCTGACGTTCTACCCTGGCGGCAGGCCCACGGGAACCCCCGACGACGTACTGCCGCTCGCCGACACCGCCAGCGACGGCCCAGACACGACGGGCAGCCTGACGGTCGCCCGTAACACCGAGCGTCTGGTCGCCGAGGTCTACGCGACCGGCTCCGGCGGTGGCTGCGAGGAGTTCTGGTACATCACCGCTCCCTCCGCCAGCGGCTACTCCTGCCCGGCCGACAACGGTCCCTACCGTGAGGTGCAGGTGCTCGTCGACGGCGAGATCGCAGGCATCGCCATGCCCTATCCGCACATCTACACCGGAGGCTGGTCCAACCCCTTCCTCTGGTACGCCATACCTGCGCCACGCGCCTTCAACGTCGCGCCGGTCACGTATGACCTGAGTCCGTTCGTCGGCCGGTTGACGGACGGCAAACGCCATCAGGTGCGCGTACACGTGCTCGGGGTACCGGCCGGGCAGGGCGGCTGGGAGGCGCCGACGAACTTCTTCGCCTGGCGCGACGCCGGTTCCGCGGTGGTGGCCGGTGCCTTGCTCGCCTCTCATGTCTCCGAACTGGACAATGCCGTGACCGTGGGTTCGAGTGACGTCACCGTGGCGGCAGCGCACAAGTTCACCGCCGTAGGCTATGTGCAGACCTCGCACGGCCGGGTGACGTACAACGTGCAGCGCACCGTCGGAAACACCTCACACCACGTCTGGGGTGAGCAGGAAAACCCCGATGCGCTCAAAGCCGAATGGACCGACAACTCCACGGTGGTCGTCGCTGGCCGGCAACCCTCGATAACCGTCCATAATGCGCGCTATCTCCTCGACGGCTCGGTCATCATCTCCGCCGAGAACCGCCTCACCACCACGTTCACGGTGACCGACGCTGCGACCCACTCGACCGTCGGCCCGAAGTCGTCCACCAGGTGGACGCAGGACGACACCTTCACGGGCACGGCGAGCTGGACACTTGGGGTTCCGCGCCCGGACCGGCACGCGACCGGCACCTCGCGCCAGCGTTACCAGCTCCACGGAGACACCTGTTACGACCACACGATCGCCACCGTGAACGGCTACTTCACCGAGGACAGCTCGGGCTGCTGACCATGCGGTGATCAACACCCGGAGCGTCCATACACACCTGTCGACACGGGACGGGATTGTATGGACGCCCCTATTCACCCCGGTGCCGATCGGCGTGGCCGACAGCCCTCAATAGCTTGTAGCGCGCAGCCCGCGATGGCGGTCTAGGATCGCGTGGCGAGATGATCATAGGGGGGCGCTGACGACGGGGGGATCGCGGCCAGAGCGCGACGAGACGGGGCGGAAGAATCCGACGCCGATCTGTTCTCTGGCTGACAGCGTTGCTGATGCTCGCTGCGGGCTGCGCCACCGGCGGCACCCCGGCCGGGCTCGCGGACAGCCCATCCGCACCTCCCGAGCAGCCGAAGGTCGGTGACTGCCGGGTCGCACTCGGCACCTACCAGATGAAGGTCGACTGTCTGCAGCCGCACAGTGGGGAGACGGTCTTCGTCGCGTCCCTCGCCGGGGCGTTCTCGTCGGCTTCGGAGCCGCCCAAGGCGACCGACGAAAGCCAAAGGCAAGGGCACCAAGGTTCCGCACTACACCTGAGAAGCACGGACCGGTCATGACTCAGCCGCGAAGTCTTCGCGTCGTCTGGCACGATGGCTCGAATGGTGACCAGCGTGCCGATGTTCTGGGTTGGCGGCACACCCGGTTCCGGCAAGTCGACGATAGTCCGCCGGCTCGCCCGCGAGCTCGACCTCGCATTGCACCCGGTGGACGCGTACACCTATGACCACCTGGAGCGCCTCGGCGCTCTCGGGCCCCCGCTCGATGAGGTGCTCGCGTTCGGCCCGGTGGCCGCGGCCGATGACTTCGAGCGTACGTCCGCACTCCGGCTGCCGACCGTGATGGACGACGTCCGAGCTGCTCGAGTCGCTGGGGTGCCGACGCTCGTGGAAGGGCCGCAACTGCATCCAGGAGCGGCGGCGACGTGGTCACCTATCGGCGCGATCTGGCTTGTCACCACCGCCGAGCGTACGCGGGCGGCCCGACGGCAACGGCTCGTGGAAGGAGACCACGCGGCCCGCTTCCGGGTGGAAGCGCTGGTCGAACGGGACCAGTTGATCAGCGCGCGTCTTCGAGCAGCGGCTTCGGCGGCGGGACGCGCCGTCGTGGAAGTCCCGACCGACGTCGAGTGGGACGAGGTGGTGGCATCGGTGCGTACGGCCGTCAACACCGCCACGGCGCCCTTCGCGCGGTTGCGACCCGGGCGGGAACTGGCGTCGCGACGACGTGCTGAGAACGACGTCGTCCATCGGCAGATCGTGGCGCATGAGCGGCACATCGAGGCGACCCTCCCGGCCTTTCCGTACGCATGCGTGTGCGGCCAGAGCGGCTGCACTGACACGACCCCGGCCACGTCGGCCGAGTACCGCGGGCGCGGCTAGACCTCAAGCGTTCACCGCCGGGCTGCACCCGGAGCACCACGAGGTTCGGTCCTGTCGACACGGCGATCGCGCCGACCGGCTGCCGCTCCGCCGGGGAGCCGTCGAGGCGTTCACCGGCATGGTCGCCGAGGCGCATGTGCCCGGCACCGATTTCGGCGAGCTGCAGAGCCTCAACAGAGCGATGCGCCGGCGGCTCCGGCGTACCACTGAGGCATCTCCAAGGGACCATTGTGAAGTCGTCGCGGCTGAGCCGGTAGACACGATGATCGGAGCAGGCGACCACGCTGTAGCTCGTGTCGGTGACGCCGACGAGCGGCATCGGCACGCTGCGCTGTCCGTCGACGACCATCCGCCCGACCTGAAACGCCGCGGCGTTGACGGTGTACGCGAGACCGCCGAACAGCACCACTGCCGCGAGTACGCCCGCCGTCTCCCGGTGTAGATAGGGTCGAGTCCATGCGCCGAGTACGACGAAGGCGGCGACGCAAGAGAGCAGCATCACGAGCATGGCCTGCCACCAAAGGCCGCCGTCAATCAGCCCATGTGCGCACTGAAGGCCAACGCGTACGCCACGGCCACGACATAGTGCCGCCGATGAGCTCGGCGAGAAGCCCGATCTTGGCCGGCGGCGGATCCGTCACAGTCACGGGCGTCAGCCAAGTTCATTGCACATTCTGCCGCAACCGACTGCGCTGACAAATCTCGACGAGGGCGATGCCATTGCGGCGGGTCCGTAGCCCACTGACGGGCGTGGGTTGCTGTGTCGGGCTACGAGTGTTTGAGAGTTCGACTCCGTCGCTGTTTCGCGAAGCGGCGGCCCTGTCGTTCGATGCTCGCTCTTCCCTGATCGTGGATCAACGCCAGGTAGAAGGCAACCCCCGCGATCGGAGTCCAGTTGCGTGGCGTGCCGTTCGGACTGGACGACAACGCGGACAGGACTGCGTCCACCCGGAACGGAACGAACTCGTAGGCGTTGATCTCGCTGTGATCCTTGGCCCCTCGATCCAGTCGTTCGGCCAGATCATGGGAGTCGAGTTCGTGGAGGTAGGCGATAAAGACCGAATCCCACTGGTGTTGAAGTGTATCGATGGTAAAGGCGAGAAGTGTCAGGCGGTATTCGTGATCCTCGACGGAGAGTTCTTCGATCATGCCGCGGCGGGCGACGTTGTAGAGGCGCGGTGCGTGCTGGCCGGCGCCGTCGAGCGACACCGAGAGGCCCTCATCCGCGGATACGCCCCAGAATAGGGGTCGAGAGCCTGCGCTCTCGCCTCGTTGGCACATCAGGATCCGGTCATCCTTGGTGACGACCACGACGCTGGTCCCGAGACTCAGCGACATGAAGACGGGGGCAGCGCGAGGGCCGACCGGGTCTATATAGCGGGACCGCAGCGTGGATCCGTCGGGGAATCTTCGATCGAGATCTTGTGTCGCCAGAAAACTGTAGTAATCGGACACGCGGAGCCGGAGGTGGACTTCGGGCTCCTCCGTGCCGGGAATGCGGGAGGAGGTGAGCGACTCCACGGCGTATACCTGGCCGTTGAAGTGATGTGGTAATCCTGCTTGTCGTTTGATCTCCTGCTCGGCTGCGATCTCAGGAATCCATTTCCTGATCTCGGGTGGCAGGCTTACTGGTTCCTGGCACACAAGGATGTACACGGCTTCATCGGCTATCGCGAACGTGCCATCGCCTTCGACTATAAGGCAGCTGCTGGAGAGGCCGCCGAATGAGAAGTCGGACCTGCCGGTGCGCTGGCCGCGTCGGATCGCGTGCAGACGTCGGCGTGTTCGCGCGAGAGATCGCTTCAGCCGGTCCTCAAAAATCACGCTCAGGGTGAGTCCGAGCACCGACCCGATCAGCAAGCCCGTGACGCCAGAACTGGCCCAAGTGGTCAGCTGCCCAAGTGACATCGCGAACCTCCAGATCTATGACTGACTATATCCAGCGATGGCTAGAAGTCGCTGGGCATCGAAGGAGCGTCCTCGCCTGCGGGCAGGAATCGGCGACCCGCCTCGGTCAAGAACTGGACGCCGGCCTTCAGTCGCAGGGTTCGAACATGTTCGAGATGTAGCTGATCTTCCCGCTCCCGTCGGCCCGATCGCCCGCCCAGGTCATCGACGACGTGCGAGGCGTAGTCACGAGGTACATCTCGAAGGTGTCGAGCCATTCGCCGCTCGCGTCCGGGATCGCCTTCATCGCCGCCTTCACCGTCATCGAGGTCGTGACGTTGTACGGCAGGCGTACGGCGTCGGGGAGCTTTCCCGGGCGGACGGTCCAGCCGACCAGCTGGGCGTTGGACCGGCCCGGTCGGCGGATCGTGACCTCCAGCGCGCCCCATTCGAGGCTGCGCCGGGCCTCCGGGTTTCCGCCCAAGGAGCAGGAGGACCAATCAGAGGTCTTGGTCGGAGCGCCGAACAGATCCTTCAGGCGCTTCTCGATGTCGGCCGCGGTGGAGTCGACACGGATCTTGCCGACGGTCGTGCCAGTCAGCAGGATTCTCGGCGGGCTGTCGAGGGTGGCCGAGACGTCGGCGCCTTCGCGGACGTCCTTGCTCCAGGTGTCGATGGCGAGGTCGGCGAGTTGAGCGGCGGCCTTCGCGAGTTCGTAGTACTTGACCGCGTCGAGCGCTTTGGAGAGCCGGAGGTACTGCGCCTTCTTGTCGGCCATGACCCGGACGACGCCCGTGTCTGGGTTCTTGAACGCCAGCGCCGCACGTTCGGTCTTGAAGACCTCCTCGAAGCAGCCCGCCAGGTTGGCGATCGCCGTGATCATCAGTCCGCGGTTCGTTGTGCGTACGCCGTCGGCCAGGCCTTTGGTCGACGACAGGAGGCTGCCGAAGCAGTTCAGGACGGCCACGCCGAGCTTCTTGCCGCCCGGCATCACCAGGTCGAAGTCGCTGATGTCCAGAGCTGCGTTGAGCAGCACGGTCAGCAGCGCCACGGCGATGTCGGTACGCACGTATCCGGTCACGTGGACCGGGTCGGTCGGTTGGCGATAGGTGAGGTCGACTTCGCCGAAGGGCGGCAGTGCGATCGTCCGGTCGGACTTGAGGGTCCGGGTCAGCGCCGAGTTCAGGAGTTCGACCAGGGTGGTCGGCCACATGGGACTGGTGATGCTGGACGGTTTGGCGGACAGCTCCAGCCCGACCGGGAACGCCCGGTTGTTGACCACCTTCAGCCGGACGTCCGAGCCGGCTGACTCGGCGCAGGCGAAGATTTGGGCGTCCGCGCTCGGCACGATGACCAGATCCTTGAACCAGGCCGGTCGACCGCCACACGTTGGCGCTGCGGCCCGGGTGCCGAGCATCTGCCCGAGCCCGAGGCGTAGATCGTCGAACCAGCCGAAGTCCGTCAAGTGACTGGATTCGGCGGTAAGCGTGGTGCCCGACCGCTGCGACGGAACCGGAATCCATTGCTGCGTCGTGGATTCGAGGTACGCGACAGTGGCCGTGTCCGGTGCGGTCGCGGGGACGGTGAAGGTCAACGTCACAGCACCGGCAACAGGTTCACCGCTGTCCGTCGTGATCGACACCGCGTCGCGTACGACTGCTTTGTCCTTGGCTGGCGCGGCGCCTGCGATGACGAGGTCGCCCGGAGGCAGTGCGTCGGCGGCGGCCTCGACGACCAGGTGGTGAGTTTCGTCGGCGAGTTTGACCGGCTGCCCAGCCTGGACGCTGGCGCGGACCGTCGGCGGTTTCTCCGCGACCTTGTCGTCGCTGCACCCGGCCGCCAGGACCAGGCTCATGCCCAGCACACCTACCATCGCCAACTGTCGCATGGGGCCCCACCTGCCCTTTCGTCGCTCCCAGGCCCCACACCCTGTCGGCGGCCTCCCCGTCCCGCAAGGCCGTCGCGGATCCGCGGTACGCCGACCACGTGGCCTGGTCGTCGATCCGACACCCGCCACCCTGGCCGGGGTACGCCGATCAGGCCGCCCGCGCGCGCCGACCGTCCGCACGGTTAGCCGGAACACCGGTGTACGCCTACTGTCACGAGTGGCGGAGCGCCATATCGGACAGCGATACAGACCAACCAGCCCGCACCTCACAAGGCGCGGGCCGATTCATTCGGCCCAGGTCAGCTGCGGCAGCACCGCGCGTTCGCACAGCCACGTAGCGGCTGCGATCCCCGATGCGGCCGCGCCTCGCGTCGAGGCGCGACCTAGGTACGCCTCACGGCCTCCAGGGACTCGACAACTCGATGATCGCACTCCGTTCGGCCGACTCCTGTATCGCCGCCATGACGTCCACGACGTGGGCCGCGAGCTCGCCGCTGGCCCGGTGTCGTTCGCCGGTGCGGATCGCGCGGGCAAGATCGCAGACGCCGATGCCGCGCCCGTCGTCGGCCTCCGGCACGGGGATGTCCGTCCACTCCGAGTCCCCGGCGCGGCGGATCTGGACCGGCCCGGTGAACTTGTTGGGGTTGGGCGCGGCAAGGGTCGCCGTCGTGCCGGTGATCTCGAAGAAGCCCTGTCGCGATAGGGGCGAGTCGAAGCTGAACACGACAGTGGCGACTTGGCCGCCGGCGTACTCGAGCAGCGCCGTGACGTGTGTGGCCACCTCGACGGGAAAGGTCTGCCCGGCGCGCGGTCCCTGCCCGATGACCCGCTCGGTGAATCCTTTGCGAGCCGTGGCGTTGACCCGCGTGACTGGTCCGAACAGGACGGCTAGAGCGGTCAGATAATAGGGTCCCATGTCGAACAGCGGGCCGCCGCCCGGTCCGAACAGGAACTCCGGATCAGGATGCCAGCGGTGGGGACCCGGCCCCTGCATCAACACGATCGCTGACAGCGGGTCCCCGATCACACTGTCGCTCACGACCCGCGCCGCTGTTCGCAGACCGGCGCCGAGGAACGTGTCTGGTGCGCCGCCCGTGAGCACCCCGGCGGCCGATGCCCGCGCCAGCACCTCGGCGGCCTCGGCAGGCGTCGCGGCGAACGGCTTCTCGGTGTAGACGTGTTTGCCGGCCTGGATGGCCGCCAGCGCGACCGGCGCGTGGGCGGCGGGGATCGTGAGGTTGACCACGAGCTCCACCTCGGGATGGGCCAGCACCGTTGCCAGGTCGCCATGCACCGGCACGGCATGGTCGAGCGCGACCTTCGCGGCACGATCGAGGTCGAGGTCGGCGCAGGCGATGATCCGGACTTCCGGCCGCGCGGCCAGGGTGGTGAAGTATTGGTGGCTGATCGTGCCGCAGCCCACGACGGCGACGCCGACCGGCTTCACGGCAGCTCCTTGAGGTAGGCGACGGATGCGGCGAGCGCCTCGAACACGTCGCCGTCGCAGCGATCCAGCTCCACGATGCGAAGCGCCTCCGGGCTGGCGGCCAGGATCTCCCGGATCGGCAGGGTGCCCGACCCGACGGCGGTCATGGCGTCGTCGACCGTGGCGGGTCCGTCCTTCACGTGCAGCAGCCGCACCCGGTCACCCAGGTCGCGCAGGAGCGCGGGCACGTCGGCGCCGCCGACGGCCGCCCAGTAGACGTCGACCTCCAGTCCCACCTCGGGTGGCAGCAACGCGGCGAGCAACTCCAGACCGGCTTGGCCTCCCGGGCGGTTGGCCAGCTCCCAGTGATGGTTGTGGTACGCGAGCCGGAGTCCCAGGGCGGTCAGCGAATCCGCCGCCTCTGCCAGCCGCTCCGCCGAGCGGGCGACGCCGGCCGCGGTGGCGAAGTCGGCGTCGGGAATGGCCGGCACCACCACGGTGTCGGCGCCGACCGCGTGGGCCGCCTCGGCCACTTGGGGGCGCAGCGGGCCCAATGCCGGGCCGTGCAGGGAGCTGGCGGTCAGGCCGAGGTCGTCGAGCACGCGGCGAAAGCCCAGCGCGTCTCCGTTCACCAGCCCGAAGGTTGGCTCTACCAAGCCGTATCCCATCGCTGCCAGGCGGCCCAGCACGTCACCCGGAGTGCCTGCCTGCAGGTCGGCGCGGACGGAATAGAGTTGCACTCCGATGTTCACTGGCTGGCCTTTCTGCGCGGCGGCGCCGCGACGGTCGTCCCTTCGGACAGCTCGCATGGGATTCGAATCTGGTCGGGCTTGGATTCCGGCGCGTCGAGCCGACGCAGCAGGGTGCGTACGGCGGTCGCGCCGATGAGCCGGCTCGGCGTGTGCACCAGCGTCAGGGCTGGGTCGGGGGAGAGCACGTTCTGCCGGTCGCCGTGGTCGCCTAGACCGACCAGGCTCAGATCCTGCGGGATGCGCAGGCCCTCGGCGAGCGCCGCCTGGTAGATGCGGTGAATGACATAGGACGATTCGGCGATGACCGCCGTCGCCCCCGCCGCGCGGGCGAACCGTAGTACCTCGGCCTCGTCGGCGACGCACGTGGCTTCGGGCAGGTCGGGGTTCGGCTCGCCGAAGACCACCAGCTGTGCTCGGTCGCCCAGCCGGTGCCGCCGTCGGGCCGCCTCGAATCCGGCACGCCGCTCCAACACCGTCTCGTGCGTGCGGCTTCCGACCACCAACAGCATGGTGCGGTGCCCCAAGGCATGCAACCGGTCGACGACCATCTGCGTGGCGGCGGTGTAGTCGGCGGCGATCCAGGAGACTTTCGGCCCGGCGGCGTCGCGTCGTCCGATCATCACGAAGGGATACTTCTCCTCGGCCAGCCGCTGGATCTCGTCGCCGTCGATGCGTCCGCCGACGAGGATCGCTCCGTCAGCCAGCTCGAGCAGGTTGGTGTTGTGGTTGAAGATCGACCGCTCGCCGGCGTCGTTGCGCGCGCCGGTGAACAGCAGCAGGTTGTGCCCCGTCTGCTCCGCCTCCTCCTCTATACCGAGCAGGAACTCGTAGTAGAAGTCCCGGCTCTCCCAGGGGAAGAGGCGTTGATACGTGAACGCGCCGATGAGCCGGTTACGCCCCCCGGCCAGGCTTTGGGCCGCCGCGTTGGGCACGTATCGCAGATCCTGTATGGCCTGCCAGACCCGGGCGCGGGTCTGCTCGCTGACTCGCAGCGTGTCGGCCTTGTTGTTCACGACGGTCGAGACGATGGCGGTGGAGACGTTGGCCGCGCGGGCCACGTCCTGCTGGGTCACCCGCCGCCGCCCGATCCTTTGGCGCTCACTCATGCATGCCTGCCTGCCCTTGGCGGTCGCCGTGTCCATTCCGGAGACCCGCGCGCATTGACAACGTCATACGGTGAGCCTAGCATCCGCTAAAGCGCTTTAGCCAAAGCTGGAAGCGCTTTAGCACCCGGAGCAGTTCCTGGAGTCGGGAGGCCGACAGATGCAGACCGAAACGCCGATCCTGGTGGTGGGCGGCGGCACCGGAGGAGTCGCCGCTGCTCTCGCCGCGCTCCGCCTCGGGCAGCGGGTGGTGCTGACCGAGGAGTCACCGTGGCTTGGTGGCCAGCTCACGTCCCAGGCGGTGCCGCCGGACGAGAACCAGTGGATCGAGACGTTTGGCGGCACCAGCAGCTACCGCACGTTGCGCAGAGAGATCCGAGATTATTACCGGCGCTTCTATCCGCTGAGCCAGTCAGCTCGGGCGGAGGACGCCCTCAGCCCTGGTGGTGGCCGGGTCAGCCCGCTGTGCTTCGAGCCCAAGGCGGCGCTCGCCGCGATCGACGGCATGCTCGCGCCATACGTGGCCTGCGGCCGGCTGACGATCCTGACCCGGACGCAGCCACAACACGTCACGACCGACGGTGATCGGATCACATCAGTCACCTTCGTAACGGAGGACCTGGGCACGGTCACGGTCGTCGCCGATTACGTCCTTGACGCAACGGAGCTAGGCGACTTACTGGAGCTGTCGGGGACCGAGTGGGTCACCGGGGCCGAGAGTCAGGCCACCACCGGCGAGATGCACGCCCTCAACGGCCCGGCGCAGCCTCTTGACCAGCAGGCCATCACGTGGTGTTTCGCCATGGACTACCGCGATGGCGAGAACTGGACGATCGACCGCCCGGAGGACTACGACTTCTGGCGGAGCTACACGCCCGAATTCTGGCCGGGACCGCTGCTGTCGTGGACCGATGTCGTTCCCATCACCCTCGAAGCCAGGACACAGCCGCTCGTCGCCGAATCGGCCTCCCTCACCGGCGGTCACGCGATCGACCGCTGGACCTACCGGCGGATCCTGTCGGCCCGCAACCTGGAGCCGGGCTTCCTGGCGAGCGATGTCACTCTCGTCAACTGGCCGCAGAACGACTACTTCCTCCGCCCGTTGATCGGTGTCGACGCTGATGAGAAGCAGCAAAACATCGACGCCGCCAAGGAACTGAGCCTGTCGCTGCTCTACTGGATGCAGACCGAGGCGCCGCGGCACGACGGCGGCGCGGGCTACCCGGAGCTTCGGCTTCAGTGGCTCGCCGAGCGTCCTTACATCCGGGAGGCCCGCCGCATCGTCGCCGACCTCACCGTCGTCGAGGAACATCTCGGTGTCGAAGCCCGCGAGGCTTCGGGCCGGCCGACCGGTTCGGAGATATTCGAGGACTCCGTCGGCATCGGCTGCTACCGCATCGACCTGCATCCCAGCACCGGCTCGGGCACACCACGCACCTATGTGGACATCGCGGTTCATCCTTTCCAGATTCCCCTGGGCGCGCTACTTCCGGTGCGGATGGAAAACCTCCTGCCGGCCGCGAAGAACATCGGCACCACCCACATCACCAACGGCTGCTACCGCACGCACCCGGTGGAATGGAACATCGGGGAGGCCGCCGGAGCCCTGGCCGCGTATTGCCTGGCCACCGGGCAGCCACCGCGCGCGGT
The DNA here is from genome assembly GCF_024172085.1 of Hamadaea flava. Taxonomy (NCBI): domain Bacteria; kingdom Bacillati; phylum Actinomycetota; class Actinomycetes; order Micromonosporales; family Micromonosporaceae; genus Hamadaea; species Hamadaea flava. The sequence continues at coordinate 8,767,654 of NZ_JAMZDZ010000001.1, forward strand.
TCGCGGCAAACCGGATCACCTCGCCGAATACCAGCGGGTCCTGGCCGGACGCCTCGGCGTCGAGCTTGCCTGGCCGGACCGGGTTCGAAAGAAGATCGTCTAACGCTACCGCTCCCTGAACCTCGACGTTTCTGGAGTACCTCCATGCCGAATAACCCCACCGTTTCCCGCCGGATGATGCTACGGATGGCCGCGGTCCTGCCCGCGCTCTACGGCGCCACCCGGGCAAGTGCCGCCGCCGCCACGCCGAGCCAGGACGCCACGGTCGTCCGCGCCTCGCAGTTCGGCTTCGACCCGGTCGACGCCACCGGCGCCTTGACCGCCGCGCTGAACAGCGGTGCCGATGTCGTCATCATCGACAACGTCGGGCAGGACTGGATCACCCGACCGCTGTGGATTCAGCGCGACAGCCTCACCGTCATCCTCGAGGACGGCGTGGTGCTGCGTGGTCTGCCAGGCGGCTTCCCCGACACCCGCGACGGCATCTGGCGTATCCACGAGCGCCATGACATCAAGCTTGTCGGCTACGGCGCGACCTGCGTAATGAACAAGCCCGAGTACACCGGCGAGTGGCGATCGATCGTCCGCATGGGCACCAGCGAGTCCGTCACCATCGAGGGGATGACGCTGCGCGGGGCGCCCGGCGACGGCATCATCCTCGGCGCAGGGTCGAAGAACGTCACGATCCGCAATGTCGTCTGCGACGACAACAAGCGCAACGCGATCAGCGTCATCGCCGCCGATGGGCTGCTCATCGAGGGCTGCGCGCTGATCAACACCCAGGGCACAGCGCCGGAGGCGGGCATCGACTTCGAACCCGACACGCTGTCTCAGCCGATCCGGGACGTCGTCATCCGCGACACGGTGTTCGCGGGCAACAAGAAGTACAGCTTCGAAATCAACTTGATGCGCTATCGGCCCGAGAGCACCCCCGCTTCCGTACTGGTCGAGCGCTGCTACATGGGCCCCACCGGCGACGCGGTCGTGCACGTCCAGCCCGGCGCTCGCGGCCCCGCCGAGCAGGGCACGGTCGTCTTCCGCGACTGTGTCTTCGACGCCGGCGACTCGCCTGGCACCGTCAACGTCTACGGACAGCGCGGCTACGACGGACTGCGTACCACTTTCGAGCGGGTCGCCTTCACCGCGCTGCGCGACACGCCCCGCACGGAACCGTTCGTCAAGATCTGGTCCGGGCTGGTCACCGTCCTGCCCGAATACGGAAACGTCCAGTTCGACGACGCCATGCTGCAGGGCAACCTCGCCGGGCCGTTCCTCGCGGGCGTCGAGGGAGCCGGCGACCCGACGCTGTGCAACGTCCAAGGCGACCTCTGGGCGGTCAGCCCGCAGGACCCGATCATCGACACCGCCGGCGCCACGAAGGACGTCGCGCTCGACATCCGGCCGCACGCCGGCGCGGCCAAGGTCGTGCTCTATGCCGATCGCCGGATGGTACGCCCCGGTGAGACCGCGACCGTGACGATCCGGCGGCTCGGCGACGATCTCGCAGCACCGCTGGTCGTGCGCTACGACCTCGACGGCTCCGCCCGACACCGGGTCGACTACGACGGCCTCAGCGGTGTCGCCGTGATCGGCCCCGGCCACCGCGAGGTGACCGTCCCCGTGCAGTTCCGGCCCACCGCGGCGACACCGGCTGACCTGAACCTCATCCTGCGTCCGCTGCCGGGCACCACCGTGTCCGGCCGCGATGGCGTGACCGTCACCCTCACCGCATGACCGCCCCGCATGAGACGAAAGGCAGCAGACAGATGAACGACGACGCTCACAGACTGAACCGCCGATCCGTGCTGACGCTGGGCGCCGCCCTCGGCGCAGCCCTCACCACGAACGCCCTCGCCGGCTGCGCCACCTCCTCCGGCGGCGGAACCGGCACCAACGCGGCCGGCAAGCAGGCCGCCGTGACCGCGGAGAACCCGCTGGGCGTACCCGCCGACAAACCAGTGGAGACCGTGATCTTCAAGGGCGGCTACGGCGACCAGTACGTGCTCGACGCCCACGCGATCTACAAGCAGCGCTTCCCCAAGGCGGAGATCAAGCACACCGGTGGCCAGGACCTCGGCAAACAATTGCAGCCGCGGTTCGTCTCCGGCGACGTGCCCGATCTGATCGACAACTCCGGCTCCGGCTCCCTCGCCTTCACGCCGCTCGTGGACAACGGCCAGCTGATGGATCTCACAGCGCTCCTGGACGCCCCGGCGATCGACGGCGGCGGCAAGACAGTACGCGACACGCTGCTGCCCGGGCTCATCGAGCAGGGCTCCTTCAAAGGCAAGCCGCACGTCCTCTATTACACCTACACGGTGCACGGCCTGTACTACAGCAAGTCGTTGTTCGCCGCCAAAGGCTGGACCTATCCGACGACCTGGGCCGAGATGCTCGATCTCTGTGCGGAGATCAAGGCGACCGGCATGTCGCCCTGGACCTACCAGGGCAAGACTCCCAGCTACATCCTCACCCCGCTGATCATGATGGCGATCAAGGCTGGCGGATCGGCTGTCCGCAAGTCGTTGGACAGCCTCGCACCGGACAGCTGGAAGCAGCCCGCGGTCCTGGCAGCCGCGAACGCCATGTATCAGCTGGCTGAAAAGGGCTACGTCATGCCCGGCACGTCCGGCCTGACGCACGTTCAGGCGCAGACCTACTGGGCGAAGGGCCGGGCCGCGTTCATCCCCTGCGGCTCGTGGCTGGAAAGCGAGCTGGGCACGGTCACCCCGAAGGGCTTCGACATGGTCATCGCGTCCCCGCCGTCGCTGGACAAGAGCGACGCCATGCCGCAGGCGGCCATCCGCGGCATGGGCAGCGAAGGGTACATCGTGCCGTCGGCGGCGAAGAATCCGTACGGCGGGTTGGAGCTGCTGCGCATCCTGCTCTCGCCCACCGCCTCGAAGAGCTTCACCAAGCAGACGCAAACCCTGACCAGCCTCGCCGGGTACACCCCGGAGCAGGCCGGTAGCGGGTTGCAGTCGATCCGCGACGCGCTCGCGGCGTCGGGCACCAACACCTTCTACTGGCGTTACGGCACCTGGTACTCCAAGCTCCAGCAGGAGGCGTCCGCGGCGACCAGCGCGCTGATGACCAAGGAGATCAACCCGGACCAGTGGGCCCAGCGCTGCCAGAAGATGGCCGACACGCTGCGCAACGACCCGTCCGTGCCGAAGTACGAGGACGCCTGATCATGCGTGCGGGAAGTCGCGGCTTCATCGTCTCCGCCCTCGCGGTGCCGGTGATCCTCTATTGCGTGCTGGTGGTCTCGCCGTACGCCCAGTCGTTCTACATCTCGCTGACGGACTGGAACGGCTTGTCACCGCAGCGGAACTTCGTCGGCCTCGCCAACTACACGCGGCTGGTGCATGACGACGTCTTCTGGATCTCGTTGTGGCATAACGTGATCGCCGTCGTGGCGATCCCGGTCGTCACGCTGGCGCTGGGACTGTTCTTCGCCACGATGATCCGGGTCGGCCGCTACCGCGCCCGCGGTGGCACGCTGAACGTCCGCGGCGGCGCGTTCTACCGAGTGGCCTACTTCTTCCCGCACGTGCTGTCGATCGCCGTCGTCGGCGTGCTGTTCGCCAACGTCTACGACCCCACGCCGAGCGGGCTGCTCAACGGCCTGCTCGGCGTGGCCGAAATCGACGCGGTGAACTGGCTCGGCGACAAATCGACGGCGTACGCCGCCATCCTCGCTGTCATCGTGTGGCTGTCGGTCGGCTTCTACGTCGTCCTGTTCACCAGCTCGATGAGCGTGATCCCGGTGGAGTTGTTCGAGGCGGCCCGCCTCGACGGCGCCACCCGCTGGCAGACGTTCTGGCGGCTGACGTTGCCGCTGATCTGGGACACCGTGCAGGTCGCAGGCGTCTACCTCGGCATCCACGCCCTGGACATGTTCGCCATCGTCAACGTCATGTCGGCGGCCGGCGGCTCGGGTGGCCCGGACAACGCCACCCAGGTTCTCGGCAACTACCTCTACCTCACCGCCTTCTCCGACAGCGAGTTCGGCTACGCCACCGCCATCGGCGTCGCGTTGTTGCTGCTGACCCTGCTGTTCGCCTGGGTGTCGCTGCGGCTCACCCGGCGTGAACGCATCGAGTATTAGGGACCGCCATGAGCCTGAACGCACCATCGGCGCCCGCCGTCGACGAGCAGAACCCCGCGCCACGGGCCACTCCTGCCGGTACGCGGCGCGCCGCCTCGGGCACCGCGACCGATCGGACCCTACGCGGCACGGCTCTGAACGTCTTCACCCACGGGATCCTGCTGACCTGGGCCGCGATGGTCGTGCTGCCGCTGGCGTGGGCGGTGCTGTCCTCGTTCAAGACCAGCGACGAGGTGCTCGCGAGCCCGTGGAGTCTGCCCGCCACACCACGGTGGGAGAACTTCGTGGAGGCGTGGACCACGGCCGAAATCGGCCGCTACTTCTTCAACACGGCCGTCGTGGTGACTCTCGGCTCGGCCCTGACGCTGAGCATGGGAGCCCTCGTCGCCTACGTCGTCGCCCGCTACTCGTTCCGCGGCAACCGCGCCGTCTACTACCTGTTCGTCGCGGGCATGACGTTTCCGACGTTCCTGGCGATCGTCCCGCTCTTCTTCATCGCCCGCGGCCTGGGCCTGGCCGACTCGCTGATCGGGCTCGCGATCATCTACTCCGTCTACAGCCTGCCGTTCGCGGTGTTCTTCCTGACCGCGTACTTCCGCACCCTCCCCGCGGCACTGGCTGAAGCCGCCTTCATCGACGGCTGCGGCCACTGGGGAACATTCCTGCGGATCATGCTCCCCGTCGCCCGGCCCGGGTTGGTCAGCGTAGGCATCTTCGTCGTCCTCGGCCAATGGAACCAGTACCTGCTGCCGCTGATCCTGCAGTCCAGCCCGGACAAGTACGTGCTCACGCAAGGACTGGCGAACCTGGCGGTCAGCCAGGGTTACGCCGGGAACTGGAGCGCGCTGTTCGCCGGGCTGACCATCTCGATCCTGCCCGTCCTCGTCGTCTACCTGAGCTTCCAACGCCAGATCCAGGCCGGCATGGTCGCCGGCGCCATCAAGTGATCCCGCCTCGTCCGTGAATTGTGCCCCCACACACTCGGCCGAGTCGTGAAGGAGGAACCTCCGTGTCCACCAGACCTGTCGCCCGGCGTTCCGTGCTGATCGGCGCCGTCGCGCTGGCCCCCGCGACCTACCTGCCCAGAGCAGTCACCGGGCCCGCCGTCCGCTGGGGCAATCCCGTCACCGGCCTGACGGGCACCATTCCGGTAGGCACCTATGGCTGACGCCGAAACGGCGCCAGGGTTCAGCGCGTTCCTCGACGGGATGTGGGATCCGTCGCTCCAGGTTCAGCACAACGTCTATCGCCGGACCAGACAACTGCTCGCGGCCGGACGCGCGGCCAACGACCAGCTGCTCACCCCGGACGACGTACGGCGGCGGCAGTGGGAGCTGCGCCGACTGGCCCTGGACGCGCTGGGAGGGGACCTGCCGGGCGACCGGCGGGTCCCCACCGCCCAACCCGCGGGCTCGGTGCGCGGGGACGGATACCGCGTGGACAAGCTGCTTGTCGACGTCGGCTCCGGAGTCCTCATCCCCGCCAACCTCTACCTGCCGGAGCCGCTCATCGCGCCGGCAGGGGCCGTGCTGTTCCTCTGCGGGCACGCCGACACCGGCAAGGCGGCATCGCGTTACCAGGCGATGTGCGCTCGGCTCGCCCGCGCGGGCCTGGTCACGCTGACGTTCGACACCATCGGGCAGGGCGAGCGCAAGAGCTATCTCGACTCCGACGGCCGCGAGATCATCCCGGCCAACGTGTTCGAGCATTCGCACGCGGGGGTGCAATGCTGGTGGGCCGGCGACTCCATCGCCCGCTATTTCGTCTCCGACGCCCGGCGCATGCTCGACTACCTCGCCGCGCGCCCAGAGGTCGCCCCCGACCGCATCGGCGTCGCCGGCAACAGCGGCGGCGGCACGCTCACCACCTGGCTCATGCTGACCGAACCGCGGCTGGCGGCCGCGGCCCCCAGTTGCTTCGTCAGCTCACGCGAGCATTACCAGCGGTCCGGACAAGCACAGGATCCCGAGCAGATCATCCCCGCCGGCGTCCTCCACGGCCTCGACCACGAGGACTTCCTGATCGCGATGGCACCGAAGCCGACGCTGGTGATGTCGGCGAACTACGACTTCTTCCCGGTCGAAGGAGCAGTACGGACGGTGGCACGCACCCAGCGGATCTTCGACCTGCTCGGCGCGCCGCCGGACACGCTTCAGCACGTGCGCGGCGACCACGACCACGGCCTGCATCCCCACCTGGCCACCGCGGCGGTCCGCTTCTTCGCACGTCACCTCGGCGGGCGGGCGGAGTTCCCCGAGAACGAGCCGTCGCTGCTCAGCACCGCAGATCTACGGTGCACGCGTACCGGACAGATCGTCTGGGACGCCCCCGAGAGCCCCCAGGTCTTCGACCTCAACCGCGAACGGCTGGCCCAGGCCGACCCCGGCGAAGGACTGTCCTGGCTGCGGGAACGCCAGCGATTCGGCCGCGAACCCGGTCCGGAGTTCTACCCGCGCTGGTGGCCGGACCGCAAGCCGGGCGTCCGCAAGGCGTTCTGGTGGCCGGAGCACGACATCATCAACGCCGCCGTGGTCTTCGACCCACCCGGCCCGGCCGACGGCATCGACATCCTCGTGCTCGATCGCGGCACCGACGACCTCCCCGCGTACCAAGCCGCCTGCGAACGGGCGGCCGCCGCCGGCCGGCACGTCGTCGTCCTGGACGTGCGGGCGACCGGTTCGTTGCGAGCGCACCAGATCAACGAATTCGGCTTCGAGGCCACCTACGGCACGACGTTCAAGCTGGTATGCGACCTGATAGGCCTCGGCGACAGCCTCGGCGCCGCCCGCGTCCACGACGTGCTGCGGGCGGTGGAGTTCGTGCGCTCCGAGCCGAGCCTGGGCAGGCCAGGCATGCCCGTCCGGCTCGTCGGCACCGGGCACGGCGCCTATCTGTGTCAGCTCGCGGCAGCGCTCGAACCCCGAATCGAGCAACTGATCTGCCTCACGCCGCCACTCGATCCCGTTGAGGTCGTCAACACCCGCTTCTACGGCCCGGAACGCGATCACCAATGCCTGATTCCGGGCCTGGCCAAGCACTGCTCACAGCAGGATCTCGACAAGGCGCTCGGCGACCGCCGCTCAACCGCCGACAGCTGGTTCACCACCGTGGCACCCCCAGGCGCGCAGCCATAGTGCCGGAAGGGCGCGGATCACGAATCGATCGTTGGGGGAGGGAGGCATCAGCGCTTACCTCGACGTCGGTACAGTCCGACGCTGCGGTGCTGATCTTGATGCGGGCGCCGCGGCGTCATGGGCGGCGCTTCTTGACCGTCTGGGCGGGACTGCTCCCACGAGCCGCACAGCTGCTAACGGGCCCGGGCTGGTCACGGGCGGGAAGTGCCGTGCCGCGGGCGCTGCTGGAGGTTGGGCATGGCGTCGGTGGGTTCGGTCAAGGTAGTGATGGCGCTACTTGCCGCCAACTCCAGCCGTCGGCCGCCGGCCGCACTGGACATCGCGGTGCGGGCCAGTGAAGTCAGCCGGTACGCCTGCCGTAGTTGCTGGGCGGACTCACGGCGGGCATGCCGCACATCGGCGTGCAAGACGTGAATCACGGTTGCTGTCAGCGCCGAGAAGAGGACCGCAGTGACCGCGCAGGCCAGTAGCAGTTGGGTGTAACTGAACGCGGCAGCCGACATCAACGTGCCCCCTCCGGGTCTGATCCGATGTTCCGAAGGTGGTTCCCCGGACGCTGGAGGCCCAAACAGGATGATCACCAGTGAGCTTGCAGCCATGAACGCGGACGGCCCGCACCCGACCAACCTCCGGTACGCGTGGCCGCTCAGGCGGCATTGGGATGGGCGTCGCCCAGGCGATCCGCTACAGGTCCAGCAAGTAGAGGCTGAACGTCGTCGGCGTTCCATCCGGTTGAGTGTCTCGATTGGACGGAAAATCCCTGAGGTAGCTGAACCCGGCCTTCTGTGCCACACGAACCGATGCCGAGTTCTCTGGCTCAACCCGGATAGCGGCTCGCGTCCCGAGTTCCTCGGCTCGAAGGACGTCGCAGACGAGCTGGACTGCCTCGACCGCGACGCCGTGGCCGCGTGCCCACGGGTGGACCGCGTAGGCCAAGGCTACGTCGTCAGGGTCGAGCCCGTCATCGAGGTCAGGGTTGTAGTCGATGTATCCGCAGAGCCGCCCGGACTTCCAGATCCCGAACCCGCGCTTGCCTACTCGCGCGTCGGCATTCCCCGCGAGCCACTCGAAGAATTCGATGGTCCCTTCGACAGTGCCGTAGCCCCCCGTCAGCCAGCGAACGGTCAGCTCGTCTTCCCCAGCACAATGCGCCTGTGCGTCCGCTGCCGTGAGAGGCCTGAGTTCGATCGTCACCCGGCAGACCGTATGTCGCGCAAATCAGCACGTCCAACGCCTTTCGGCGCCGGCCTCGTCAGCCATAGCCGCCTGGTGGTGGGCGGGCGGCGAAATGGCGAGCCGTCCAAGTGAGCCGCCGAAGCGGCATCGGTTCCGCTGCGCTCGGCTGATCTCCCGGGTCGACCCGCGCACCTGCTCAGGACGCAAATTGCAATGCGATCACGTCGGGCCGGTGGCACGCTGTCCGGCGTGACTGGCAGCCCGGACAATGAGCTGATACCCGTTACCGTGATCCGCGACCACCGGATTCGCGCGGCCGGACGCCGACACGATGACGTGATCGTCTACGACTGGGGCTTCGACCTGCACGGGGTCCACTACGAGCAACGCAGCTACATCCTGCTCGACGACGGAATTCAGATCAACCAGCCGGTGATCTTCCCACCCGAGCAACAAGGCTGGTGGTACTGCGACCTCGTCAAGGTGACCGAGACGCGAGATCAAGTGGCCGTCGAGGATCTGTGGATCGACGTCATCGTCGGACCACCCGACCACCCCTACCGAGTTCTCGACCTCGACGAGTACGCAGCCGCCGTCGAACGCGGCGAGCTCACACCCGCCGAAGCCGCCGACGGGCTCATCCGCACACAGCGCTTCCTCGACCGCAGGCTCAACCGGCGCGACGAAGTACTGCGTACCTGGCCCGACTTTCCGCCGCAAGCCGTCACGTCGCTCGCCGACGCCAGCTTCCACCGAGACTGGTCCCTGATCAAGGCGGGTTCCTGAACCCGCGTACCGGGCTTGGCTCGTATCGACGTCGCCCGGCTGCCTTGCCTGTCGTAAATCGCGCGTAATCATCCTGTGTCGCGCGGACACGACAGGTGGTTGGCAGTGAGGATGTGGGCATGAGTTCACCGCAGCCGGATCCCGGCCTTGAGCCGGACGCCCCCGGGTCTTCCCCCGATCACCGCTACCTGCTCGACAACACCCGGGTGGAGGCGGGCGAGCGGTTCATTTGGCTGGCCGAGTTGTTCGACGGAGTCACGCGTGGGCATTTCGACCGGCTCGGGCTGAGGGACGGCTGGCGCTGCTGGGAAGTCGGCGCAGGGGGTCCCAGTGTTCCCGAGGCGCTCGCCGCCGCCGTCGGGCCATCCGGTTACGTGCTGGCCACCGACATCAACCCGGCCTGGTTGGACCCGCACGGCGAGTACGAGGTGCGCCGCCACGACATCGTTGCCGACCCGACGCCGCAGCCGGGCACGTTCGACGTTGTGCACGCGCGGCTCGTGCTCGTCCACGTGCCTGACCGGGCCCGGGCGCTGGCGTCGATGGTGGCGGCGCTGCGGCCTGGCGGTTGGCTGCTGATCGAGGACGCCGACACCGAGCTGCAGCCGCTGGCCTGCCTCGACGAGGTCGGCCCGGCACAGCAGCGCGCCAACCGGCTGCGGCGTGCCTTCCGGGCGTTGATGACCCGCCGGGGCGCCGACATGCGCTTCGGCCGTACATTGCCGCAGGCGTTGCGGTCGGCGGGCCTCGTCGATGTCGCAGCAGCGGGCTGCTTCCCGGTCGGCGGCACTGCTTGCGGCCGGCTGGAGGCCGCGACGGTCCGTATGGTCCGGGCGGAGCTGCTTGCCGCCGGGCTGGCCGACGACGCCGAGATCGACGCGCACCTCGCCGCCGTCGATGCCGGCGACCTCGACCTCACGCTCGCGCCGCTGATCTCAGCCTGGGGACGCCGCCCGGACTGAGTGGCCTGCCCTGAGCGTCGCATGCGGATGGAGGGCGGCGGAAGCGAGGCGGACCCCGGCTCACCGGCCAGTCCGATGGCTCGGTATCGGCCGGGGCTGCGCTGAGATCGGCGAGTGGGAAAGCACCACAGCGTCGGACTGACGACGGCCATGTGGATGAGTTCGGTGCTCGATATATCGATTACTGTGGTTGATTCACCGACTACGAGGGAGCCCTCCATGCGGGGATATCGACACTGGTCCGCCGCCGCGATGGCAGTCGTCCTGCTGCTCGTGTCGCCGGCGCCGACAGCGAGCGCCGCCGGTCCAGAACCGGGCGGTCGCATCCTCTATCTTCAGTTCGACGGCTCGACGGGTGTCTACGGGGCACTCAAGAGCGTTCGCCCGAACGGCCTCGACGGCCAGGACTTCGCCATGCAGTTGGGATTCGGCGCCTCGCCGGATTACTCGCCCGACGGCAACAGGATCGCGTACATCCAGGGTTACAGCCTACGGACCATGGCTTCCGACGGCACTGACGATCGATGGCTGGTGGACGCGCCGTACGGGCCTGCGTATCCGCGCTGGTCACCGGACGGGCAATGGGTCGTCGCCGAGTCCGGTGGCGACATCGTGGCGGTGCACCGGGAGGGTTATCCGTCTGGGTGGGTGAACCTGACGGAAACTCACGGCAACAACGACCTCATCGCCGCGTGGGCGCCTGACGGCCGTCACTTCGCCACGGCGGTCTACCCCGGCATCCGCGTCTACAGCGCCGACGGTGTCGACATGCGTAGCCTCAACGAGATGCCGGGGGCGTACCGCCTGGACTGGAGCCCGAACGGCAGAGTGATCGCCATCGAGGCGCTCGGCGATCTGTGGCTGGTGAACGCCGTGTCCGGCACGGTACGCAGGCTTACCAACACCCCCGACGTGCAGGAGATCAGCCCGGTGTGGTCGCCCGACGGGCGGTGGCTGGCGTACGGACAAGGCCCCGGCGTCCACGATCCGGAACTCCCGGGCCTCACCACCGACCCGATGATCTGGCTGATGGACGCGAACGGCCACAACCGCCATTCCACCGGCGTACACGGCCTCCCGAGCAGCTGGCGTGCGGCGGCCTGACGAGGTACTGGTCCAGCTGATAGCTGACTGGCGGCGGCACGCGCGCCTGCTGAAGCGCGATGACGCCGACATCACCGCGGACGACGTCGGCGTCGACGTCGTCCGCGTGCCCCTCGCAAAGGTCGCCCCGGTTAGCTGCGCTCGCCGGGGCGCTGTCATTTCGGATTAGGCCACGAGCGGCTCTTCGGTCAGCTCGGTCAGCTGGACCGTGCACAGGCCGCCACGCTCGGCCCTCACGTCGGTGACCTCGAGCTGAGTACCAGGAGCGAGGATGAACTCCTCCTCGCCGGAAAACGCCGAGAAGCTGCGGATGCCAACCGCCCGGACGGGACGTACCTCGAAGAGGGTGCGCTTGCCGCGAGGTCCGAGAAACGCTTTCGCCACACCAAGTTTGGAGGTGCACGAGGACACGCCCCACCAGGTGACCGTCTGGCCGAGCGGGTATTGCGCGCGCAGGTCCAGCGATACGCCGCGCCACAACGGCTCGGTGCGGGCGGGCAGCCGGGACACCGCGGAGAACAGCAGCCGGAGGTAGGCCAGGTAGGGGGTGATGCGGCTGCGGTCGGGGTGGCGCAGGGTGGCGTTGATCTCCCGGTAGAACGCCGACTCGCAGGTGTAGAGATAGAGCGCGGCCACCTCGTCGGCGGACAGCCCGACGGTGTCCTTCTCCGCCCGCGACTGGCCGAACTCGTGTGCCTGGCTCACGTACCAGTCGAGACCGGACAGCACCTTGGTCACCGGGCCGATCGCCTCCTGGATGTCCATCAGCGGCGTGTCGAACACGCCAGTGATCGCCGGAAGTACCAGACCCTCGTCCTTGACGCTGGCGAGCCGCTCCAGGTAGAGCTTGTGCAACTCCATCGTCGAGGTGATGAAGGCGCCCATCCGGCTGGCGGTGTCGGGGTCGGTGCCCTTGCCGGCCGTCGAGGTCTGGTCCCAATCCTTGCTGGGCAACCAGTCGATCTGCTCGGCTCCGACCTCTCCCAACGCCGCGTTGATCTGCGTGAAGTGGTCACCATCGCAGAACAGTTCGCCCCGCGCCGCCGGGTTGGCGTGGTCGATGTGCCGCACCTGCACATCCGGGTAGCGCTTTTGGAGCTGGAGCACAACGGTTTTGAGGCTACGGGCGTGGGTGCCCCACCACGCGAAGACCACACCCCGGTCGGACTCGTCGGCGTGCTGCTTCGCCTTGAAGATCTCCTCGATCACGCGCTCGACCGCGGGCCGCCAGAACGCGGTGTGCTGCTCGGTGCTCATCGCCCCGTCGAGGCTCGTGGTGAGGGCAGCGTGGAACAGCAGCACCCCCTGGGTGAGCATCGCCTGGAACCACTCCGGCGGCTGCACGATGTCCTGCTTCTTCAGCAGGGCCCGCAGATCGCCGATCGAGGTCGTCTTGGGAATGCCGTACTTGCCCATGGCCGCCGCCTTGATGATGCAGCGGATCGAGACCGTCCGGCCGAACAGGCTGTCGGCCCAGTTGTGGAAGGCGTTGTCGAACATGGCGATGCCGGTGGCGCTCTCCTGCCGTGGATAGGGCTCCTGGCCGAAGACCACGACCTTCCACTTGTGTGCCGGGTGCGGCTTGAGGGCTTGGAAGGTCAGTTCCCGGACCGGGCCGACGTGCGGTCCGCGACCCGGGCCGATGAACGCGGGCGCGGCCGGATTCGCCTCGATGACCGGCTTCAGCAGCGGCAGCCAGGGCTCGCCGCCACCAGCGAAGAGCTCGGTCAGGCCGAGCGGATCGATGGGGTCGGGCGTCGTCGAGGGTCCACTGTCGCTCATCGTGCGTTCCCCGATCTGTCGTCGTGCCGCAAGGGCACGGAGAGAATAGGCGGACGAGGCCGAGGAAACGTCATCAGTCTCCCGAGCACTCACCACTGTGGGCATTCCGGCGCGGCGAAGCCTACGGCGATCAACCGACAAGAAGACGGCCTTCGATCAAGATGAAGTCGATTTCCATGGTCGAGGTACGTCTGCCGAAAGCTGTCGGTGCCCGGTGCTACTTTCTGGCCCGCCGGAGCACAGTCCCTCTACATCGGAGTCGAGCCATGACCAATGAGCAAGATAAGCCGCAGGTGCGAGTGGTCCTCACCGACATCAACGCCAAAGTCGTGCAGGCATGGCGCTCGGCGTTCGCCGACAACCCGGAAGTCGAGATCGTCTCCGGATCGATCATGAATCAGGCCGTCGACGCCTGGGTCAGCCCCACCAACTCGCACGGGCGGATGGACGGCGGTGTTGACGCGGTCATCAAGCAGCACCTCGGCGCCGGGATCCAATTGCGGGTGCAGCGGGCGATCCGGGCACAGTTCGGCACCTCGATGCCGGTGGGAAGCGCAGTGTGCGTCCGGTCCGGTGCAGCCGAACCCCAGTTCCTGATCTCGACGCCAACCATGGTGCGCTCCGCTGAGGACGTCAGCGCGAAGTTGAACGTAGCGTTCGCCTGCGCCGCCGCGTTCCAGGCGATCCACATGCAAAACGCGGCGGAGCCGGGGAGCATCGGCTCAGTGGCACTGGTCGGCCTGGGCGCGGCGACCGGCCGGGTCCCGGCCCAGGTCTGCGCCAACCTGATGTGGACCGGCTACACGCTCTTCAACGATTTCCGCTTCCCGACCTACGACGACCTCCGGACGACGATCAAGGCCCAGCTCGGCGACATCGACCGCCGCCCCGAGACCGAGCGCGCCCGCATCCAACCCCCGGCCCGCCGCTGAGCTCACGGCGGATGCACTGGCGGCGTCCAGGCCGTGACAAGCTTGGCCGGGCAGGGGTCACCACTCGAAGGTCGTCCACTCCCGCATCGGGAGGAGACCTTCGGTGGTGTCCCCACAGCGATCAGCCCATGCCTCCGCCACCATCACCGGGCGGCTCAGCACGATATCGCCGGCTCGCTGAATTCGCAGTACCAACCCGAGCTGCGGTGACCACGGATCAGCCTGCTGCGAGTACCACAGCTCGTGGCCGCAAGTCTTGAGGTAGTCGGCGATCTCCCTCTCCATGCGCGAGGGTGTCTGCGCGACCAAACGCATACCGTCCAGGGTCACCTGCGGACCACGTAGGGCATTAATGACGATGCCTGCCAGGCCGATGGACTCGTCGTAGTACGTGGTCACCGCTAGCCGGCCGGGCATCTCAGTTCGCCGCTCCAGCCAGAACTCGGCCCATCCATCCCCGTCCGAGGCGCCCAACGAGGCCGCGACGCTGAGGGAGCCGCGTACTGCGGCTCGCGCCTGGTCGTGCGTCATGCCGAACCGCAACGGGCCGACGTGCTCGAAAGGCGTGAACGACCACGCGAGCCTCTCCGCCTCGGCCAGGACGGCCCAGATGCCGGTCGCCATGTCACACCTCCCTGGTGGTGCCGCGCCCGGAACACCGGGGCGAAAATGGTTGTCGCGAAGACGGCTGGAATCCGCCCGCATCCTCGATTGCCGCGTGCCTGTTCGCTCGCACCCAGCGGCGATGGGTGGCCGTGGCGATGCCGTGAACGAGCCGGGCGAGGTCCGCTGCTCCGTCAGCGTCGTCGGCGCGCCGCGGCGTCGTGAGGATCGGCGTGAGGTCGTCGAGTTCGACGCTCTCACGCAGTAACACGAACTGGAGCACCAGTCCGGCCAGACGAGCATTGCCGTCGTCGTAGGGGTGGAAGAAGGCGACATCGAGGTAGGCGCGAGCCGCGCGGGCCGTCACCGGTGCTTCGCGATCGGTGGTCTCCACCAGACATGCGGCGAACCGCAGCTCAGTGTCGGCGTGCAGCCCGTACCGTTCCCGGCCGTTCTTCGCATACGCCGGCGACTGGCGGAACTGGGCGACCGCGACGCCACGGATGACCCGGTTCCAGCGAGCCAGGAGACTCACGGTGAGGTCGGCGTCGGAGGCGGCTTCACGTCGCACGTCGTCGTACGCGGCCAGCAACCGGCACAGCCGTCGCGGGCTGTGCCTGGACGACCCGCGGGCGAAATCGACGAAGCCGTCACGGATCGCGGGCACCGGCATCGTCGGATGTGGAACGAGATTCCGCCACCCGACGGTTTTGCGCAACCGTTGCCAAACCGCCAGGTGGTCAGGCGCGGTCAACAGTCACCTGCCGCGCCAGGTCCTCAGCTACCGACGTCACAACCGCTCGCGGCGGCTCCACCCAACTGTTGAAGCGGCCGGCGACGGCGTGCTCGAGCAGCTCCGCCCGGCGGGTGGACTCGATCCCGGCCGCATCGAGAAACCAGCCCAGCACGGTCACACAGCAGCGGTACCAACCGGATTCGTAGTGAGTGCTGTCACCGACCGCGGTCACCAGGTGCGCGACCGCGCGCTCCCATCCGTCCAGGTCGTCGGCGGGAAGAGGCAGGAACCGGTTGAACCGTTCCGCCACGTCGTCGAGCCAGCCGCGCCACTCCACCAGGGCGGCAGAGATCGCGGTCGCGGTCGCTTCCGGCGTAGTGACGGAATGCCTGAAGCAGCACCACGAGCCTACCGGTCCACCATCGAGGTCGCCTTCGCCGAGTGACCAGCGCCAACCCACCGCCCACCGCCCGTACCGCTCGATAAGCCCGGCGGACACGTTCTCCAGCCACAGATCTCGGAGACGCCAGTCGGCCCGAGGCGACGGGAGTTCGGCCGCAGCGATCAGATCACTCACCACAGCCAGAACCATGTTCGGATCGAGGGCCCGATCCCGGAGGTCGGTGTCCGCCCAGCTCAGCTGACTGGGATGCGGTAGACGGAGGTCCCGGGGCAGAGTGTAGAGGGTGACCTGGCCGGCGCCCCGGACAACCCGCCAGGCCGGTGGCTCGCCCGTGCCGTCCGCTGCCGGCGGGCCCGCCGCCGTGAAGCGGCCTTCGTCATCGGTGGCGAACTCGACCAGCAGGTCATGCCAGGCCACCACAGCGTCAGCGATGCAGGTCAGCGTCTCCTGCGGGGTCGTCACCGCAGGACGTCGCGCCCGCCAAACTGGAACGACGCCGCGATCCTGGTAGTCCTCCATCGCGAAGGTGAACGACCAGCCCACCACCCAGTCGCCCAAGTGCTCGACCAGCGCCTCCGTCATCCGGTCGTACCAGAACCCGACGAGCCGCCAGTCGGTGCCAGGCGGCGGGACGTCGGCCGCCGGTGGCAGCATCCGCACCAACTCCGCGACGCCGGCCGGGTTGAACGTGGGCCGCGCGGCGGGATCCACGGCGCTCCAGGTGAGTCTCGAGAACTCGGGGAGATGGACCCGGTCAGTCGTCACGCTCGGCCCTTTCCTACGGCAGCCGACCAGCTTAGTCGGTCCGCCGTCCCGGCGTTGGCGGTCGCGGTCGCGATCTGGGGCGATAGCACGTGGACCAGCCGTGAAGGCGGCGTGTAACCACGCTGCAAGTCGTATCAGTCAGAGTGGTCGCATGAACCTGACTGACACCACGATCCGCCAGGGCGCCACGACCGGCGTCCAACGGCAGCAGGGCGACCTGGCCGTCGAGGCGACGGGGCTGGTGAAGCGCTTCGGCGACGTCGTCGCCGTCGACGGGATCGACCTGCGGGTGAACATGGGCGAGGTCTTCGGCGTGCTCGGCCCGAACGGCGCCGGCAAGACGACGATGCTGAGGATGTTGGCGACGCTGCTGACGATCGACGGCGGCAAGGCCACCATCTTCGGTGTCGACGTCGCGGACCGGCCCCACCAGATCCGGCAGCTCGTCGGCGTGACCGGCCAGTACGCCTCCGTCGACGAGAACCTCACCGCCGCGGAGAACCTCTGGCTCTTCGGCCGGCTGGTCGGCCTGAAATCGAAGCCGGCGAAGAGCCGGGCCAGCGAACTGTTGGACAAGTTCGGCCTGGCAGATGCCGCGCACCGCCAGATCAAGACCTTCTCCGGCGGTATGCGGCGGCGGCTCGACCTGGCCGCGTCGCTGATCTCCCGGCCGCCGTTGATCTTCCTGGACGAGCCGACGACCGGTCTCGATCCGCGTACCAGGGGCCAGATGTGGGACACGATCCGCGAGCTGATCCGCGACGGCGCGACGGTGCTGCTCACCACCCAGTATCTGGATGAGGCCGATCAGCTCGCCGACCGGATCGCAGTGGTCGACCGTGGCCGCAAGGTGGCCGAGGGTACGCCGAACGAGCTGAAGGCGGCCGTCGGCAATTCCACGCTCTACGTGCAGCTGACGGACGTGAGCCGGACCGGTGAGGCGGCCGGGCTGGCGGCCCGGATCCTGGGGGAGGCGCCCGCGCTCACCCCGGAGGCGGGCGGCATGTCCATCGCGCTACCGGACCCGAACCGGGCCGCGGACGTGCTCATCGCGTTGCGTACGGCCGAGATCGGCATCGCGACGGCGTCGGTCCGCCAGCCGACGCTCGACGAGGTCTTCCTCGCCATCACCGGCCACTACACCGATGCCGCGTCCGATTCCGAGGAGTCCCGATGACGACGATGATCATTCCAGCGTCTGAGCGCCAGTTGAGCAGTCACACGTCGCTGACCGACACGGTCACGCATACGGCGGCGATGGCGTGGCGTGCGTTGAAGAAGATGCAACGCAACCCGGAGCAGTTCTTCGACGTCATCGTCCAGCCGCTGTTGTTCACGGCGATGTTCACCTACATCTTCGGCGGCGCGATCGCCGGCGACGTCAAGAGCTACCTGCCGACGATCATCACCGGCATCCTCGCCCAGACGTCGCTGACCGCGTGCATGGCCACCGGCACCCAGATGCGAGAGGACATGGACAAAGGCGTCTTCGACCGGTTCCGCTCGCTGCCGATGTCCCGCATCGCGCCGCTGGCCGGGCCGATGGCCGCCGACATGCTGCGCTACGGGATCGCGGCCACGCTGACCATCTTCACCGGGCTGCTCATGGGCTACCGGCCGGGCGGGGGAGTGCTGGGCGTCGCCGCGGGCTGGGTCTTGGTCGTCTTCGCCGGGTGGTCGCTGTCTTGGATCTTCGCGTGGCTCGGCACGTTGCTGCGTACGGCTCAGGCCGTCCAGGGCGTCGGAATGATGATCATGTTTCCGCTGACATTCCTGTCGAACGCCTTCGTCCCCACCCAGACGCTGCCCGGATGGCTTCAGGCCTTCGTCAAGGTCAATCCGGTCACGCTCGTCATCAACGCCACGCGGGACCTCATGAACGCCGGCTCGGTCACGTCCAACGTCGGCTGGGCGGTCCTGGGCTGCGCCGTGGTCGTGGCGATCTTCGCGCCGCTCGCGGTCGTCTCCTACAACCGCAAGATCGGCTGACTCACGCCGGCCAGCACGGCACGCAACGGCTCGCGCAGCTGCGCCGGGTCCCCAGGCGGGATCTCGGCCGGCTGCGCGAGCGACGTCGCCCAGCGCCAGTCGAAACTCGGGAGCATGCGGTTGTACGCGAACCGCTGCGCGTACGCCAGCAGCGTGGCGCCGGTCGCCCGATCCCCGAACGTCAGCTCCCAGACTCCCAGCGCGAACAGCGCGCAGCCGAGGACCGGCACGTCGACGAAACCGTCGTGGGCCAGGGACGCCCGCGCGGTGTGCAACAGCTCATCGCGTCCGTCGCGGAACGGGCGGCCGTGCCGCACGTGCGCCGCGACCACCGCCGCGTGGGCGAACACGTGCCACGGCGCGAAGGCCGCCCGCGCCTGCCCCAGCCCGTGCGCCCGGATCGCGGTGAGCGCGTGCGTGTAGGCGGTGAGGCCGGCGTCGATGTCACCGCGGGCGAGCAGCAACTCGGCCCGACCCCACATCAGTTCCAGCGGGCTGGGCAGGGCGTTGGCGGAGTCCTCGCCGGCGACTTCGTCGAAGATCTGCTCGGCGTCGTCGAAGCGGCCCTCGTGGATCGCGAGCATCGCCAGCAGAGCCAGGGTCTGCGCATGATCCTCGTGCGCGCCGAGTGCTCGCAGCACCGGCAGCGCCGCTTCGGCGTACCGGGCCGCTGTCGGCAGATCGCCGCACTGGAACGCCAGACCGCTGATCGTGGCCGAGAGGAGCCCGCGCATCCACGGCCCCTGTTCGTCGTCGCACAGCTCCAGCGCGCGGTGGGCAGCGGCCTGGGAAGCGACCAGATCCCCGAGATTCTCGTACGCGTGCGAGGCCCACATCAGCGCCAGCCGGGCGACGGCCGGATCCGGGTCCTCCGAAATCTGCTGGAGTCGTTCGACCTGCCGGTCCGGTTCGGCGCACCAGGCGAGGAGCACCGTGACCATCGACGCCGTGAGCGGATCGGTTCCGGGGCCGAGCTGCCGCAGGCGGTCCAGGAGTTGCTCTTCGACCTTCCCCTGGAAGATCATCTGGTTGGTTCCGGCGATACCGAGGCTGATCCGGGTGGCGTCGGCGAGCTGCGGCGGGGTCGGCTCCGACAGAGTCAGCGCGACGGCCTCGGCCGCGGTGCCGACGACCTTGTCGTGGGAGCCCTCGATCAGCCAGAACCCGACCAGCAGGGCGTACAGGGTCGTCACGGTGCTCACGTCGCCGGCGGCCAGCCCGGATCGCAGGACGTCGACGAGGTTGCCTTCCTCCTGCCGCACCCGCGTCATCGTCGCGACCTGATCCGGTGTGCAAAGGCGCCGCATGGCCTGCTGCGCCATGTCGACCGCCCAGGCCCGCAAAGCCTGCCCGGCCGCCTCGTCGTCCCCGGCGTCGACCAGCCGCATCCGGCTGAATTCGCGTACCGTTTCCAGCAGCCTGAAGCGTATCCGTCCCTGTTCCCGGACCGCGACGAGTGAGTGATCGACCAGCTCGGCGACGACCTCGCGGGCGTCGTGGCCGAGCACGGCGGTGGCTCCGTCGAGGCTGAAGCCGTCACGGAAGACCGCCAGGCGGCGCAGCGCGAACCGCTGGTCCTCGGTCAGCAGGTTCCACGACCAGTCGATGACCGCGTGCAGGGTCTGGTGGCGTTCGGGGACCGCGCGGCTGCCGCCGCGCAGCAGGGCGAACCGGTCGTCGAGCCCTCGGGCGATCTCGGGGACCGTCATCGAGCGGACCTTCGCCGCCGCGAGCTCCAGGGCCAGCGGCAGGCCGTCCAGCCGGTCGACGACCGCACTCACCTCGGCCGGATCCAGCGTGACGTCAGGCCGGGCGGCGGTCGCCCGCTCGCGGAACAACGTCGCCGCCTCGGCGGGCGGGAGCACCGGCAGCGGGTAGGTCCGCTCCGCGGGTAGGCCGAGGGGGACCCGGCTGGTGGTGAGCACCGTCAGATTGGGAGTGCGGCTCACCAGCGTGGCGACGAGGTCGGCCGCCGCTTCGACGAGGTGCTCGCAGTTGTCCAGGACGAGCAGCGTCGGAATCGTGCCGACCGCGTCGACCAGCCGGGCGAGCAGGTCGGTCGGCCGCGCCGGACCGGTACGCCCAGCCGCCGCGTCACGAATTCCCAGCACGTCGCCGACCTCGACGGCCACCCCAGCGGGGGAGGTGAGGCCCGCGAGCTCCACGACGTGGACCACTGGCTGTTCGGCCGAGCGGGCGACCAGCTGTGCCAGCCGGGTCTTGCCGAGCCCGCCGGGGCCGACGATCGAGACGACCCGGTGGCCGCGTACGAGGGTACGCAGCGCGGCGATGTCGGCCTCGCGCCCGATCAAGCGGTCCACGTCGTACCGGATCCCGCTGCGGATCGGACGGTCCGCGGCGAGCAGCTCCAGATGCAGCGCGCGCAGTTGGGGCGGCGGGTCGACGCCGAACGCGTCGGCCAGCCGGGCCCGATACTGCTCGAAGCGGGCCAGCGCCGACGGCACGCCCTGGGTGCCGGCGAGGGCACGCAACAGTGCGGTCATGACCTCCACGTCGTCGTCGGGCGCCGCCCGTTCCAGCAGCGGCACGGCGTCGGCGTACTTGCCATCGGCGGCCAGGCGCAGTCCTTCCGGGCGCAACGCCCAGGCGTCCACGTCGGCCGGGGCGAGATTGAGCCGGTAGCCCTGCCGGGTGCGTTCGATCACCTCGGCGGCCGTCGCGGTCCGCGCCCGGGAGACCACGACCTGCAAAGCCTTACGAGGGTTCGCCGGCAAGCCGTCGGCCCACACCTCGTCGGCCAGCTCGTCCGCGCTGAGCCCGGCCGGTCCGGCGTCGGCGAGTGCCCGCAGCAGCGTCGCCGTACGGTCGCCGGCGATCTCGCGGCCGTCCCAGGCGACCTCGTCGAGCACGGTCAGCCTGCTCATCGCGTACACCTCCTCTGCTGGCCTGTCCCAATGTAGGTCGTGCCTGCCTGCGTACCACCGGCACGTCCGGCGTCAAAACGGGCAGAAGGGGAGGTGTTCCGCCATCCGGCGGTCTGGCGTACCCGTCTTGCCGATCATGGGGCTAGAGTTCCCGCATGCAAGGGCTGCTGCGCTGGATCTCGACGATCGACTCCGCAGCCGAACGCGCCCTGCGCATCATCGAGTTCTACGACCAGCTCACCCGGCACGACGCCGACATCGAGGCGGTGACCCGCGCGACCGCCGTGATGGCCGAGGCCACCGCCGGTGCGGAAGACGACCTCCACGACGTCGTGTGCGCCATGACCCCGGCTGGTCGGCCGGCGCAGGAGATCGGCGCTCGGACGATCTCGCGGCCGGTCGTGCACGGCAACACCGAGATCGGGCGGGTCTGGCTCGCCCGCCCCGAGGGCGACACCGAGCGGGACTGGGACGACCTCATCATGGAGCGGATGGCGCTGGCCGTCGCCGCCGCTCACGCTCGGCGGCGGCACCCGGAACGCAGCCCGGTGTCCGGCCCGGCCGATCCGGCGATCGTGCAGTACCTGCTCGGCGGCGGCATCTCCGAGCCCGACGCCAGCCGATCGGCCCGCCTGCTCGGGTTTCGCCCCGGTCAGCAGGTCAAAGTCGTCGTCGTGGCCGGTGCCGACCTGTCGGACCGGATGTCGGAGCTGCGGGCGGCCTTCGGCGGCTTCGTGGTGCTCGCCGCGCTCAGCGGGAGCACCGCCGCGGTCATCGGGTCGTCGCTGCCGGCGTCGGCTGCCCTCCCTGATGGCGTCACCGGCTGCATCGGTCCCGTCGTGCCGGTGGAGCGCGCCGATGCCTCCTGGCGCGCCGCGCACCGGGGTCTGCGCTTCGCCGCCATGTCCCCGACGTGGCCGGCGTTGATCGACACCGCCGACCTGGGCTGCCTGCTGGCGTTGGACGGCCTGGACCGGGACGGCATCCCCGGCCTCGCCGACGTGCGGGCGGTCGCGTCGATCGCGGCCGGTCGTCGCGGCTTGGAAGACCTCGATCTGCTCGACGTCATCTGCGCGTCCACCTCGCTGCGGGAGGCGGCCACCGCGGCGCACATGCACCACAGCAGCATCAACTACCGGGCGAACGCGCTCGGCGAGAAACTCGGCATCCAGCTCGGCACGGCGGTCGGGCGGTACCGGGCCCGGACGGCCCTGATCTTCTGGCGCCTGCACTGCCGTTGAGCCGATTCCGCCATCTGGCGGACGGGAGACCTGCGATTTCAGCCAGGTTCCGATGTTGTCACGGGCTGATCATGGCGAGACTCAGATCATCTTCTCCACACACACCCGAGCCGTTCACGCGGCTGAGAGGACTTTCCCATGTCTCGACGAAGCCGGCACCTCGCGCACCGGTTACCTCTCGTCATCACCGCCACGCTGGCCGTAGCGGCCCTGGCGGCGTGTTCCGCCAACCCGAATGAGGGCAGCGGATCGCCGACGACTTCGACCAACGCCTCGGTGGCGAGCGGTCCCCTGAAGTCAGCGGTGTTCGTCAACCCGTTGCCGCAGTATCCGGCCTGGCGCACCATCGGCGACTGCATCGCGAGCGAGGCCAAGGCCCGCGGGATCGACTTCACCGAGACCGGCCCGACCGGGGGAACCCTCGACGCCACGAAGATGATCCAGCAGATCCAGCAGGCGACCGCGAACAAGAAGGGCGCCATCATCACGTTCCCGGCCAGCGATGCCTTCACCCCGGTGCTGCAGCAGGCACAGAAGGCGGGAATCGTCACGGGCACCCTCTACGGCGATGGCGGTGACGTCGTCGTCGGGCCCAACTACACCGAGCTCGGCAAGATGTTCGTCGACGCGATCGCCAAGCGGCCCGGGCAGCAGAATCTCGGCCTGCTCGCGCAGAGCGACACCGGCCAGGCCAAGCAGTGGGCCGACGGCGTCATGACGGCGGCCAAAGCCACCTCGAACGTCAAGGTCGTCGGGACCGTCTACACCAACGACGACGCGGCCAAGGCGCTGGACCAGGCCAACGCCCTGTTGACCGCCCACCCCGAGATCAACGTCATGGCCAGCCACATGGGTTCGGTGACCCCCGGCGTCGTAGCCGCGATCAAGGCCCGCAAACTCGTCGGCAAGGTCGTGTTCGTCGCGTCCGGCGCCGACAACGGCGGCAAGGAGGCGGTCGCGGACGGCATCGCGTACGGGGCTTGGCTGCAGGGGCTGTGCGACGAAGGCAAGACCATCCTCAACGCCGTCGCGGACAAGGCCGAGGGCAAGACGGTCGCCTCGCACATCGACGCCAAGGAGACCATCGGCACCAAGGACGACCTCACCACGCTGCTCGGGCAGGGCTGGGGATGATCGATCCGACCAGCCCGGCTCTGCACCTGCGCGGGATCTCCAAGAGCTTCGGCTCGGTCCAGGCTTTGGAACACGTGGACTTCTCGGCCTGGCCCGGTGAGATCCACGCGATCGTCGGAGACAACGGCGCCGGCAAATCCACCATGCTCAAGATCGTCACCGGTATCCACCAGGCCGACGGCGGCGAGATCGCCGTCAACGGCAAGCCGGTCGACCTGCGGCACACCGCCACGACGGCACAAGACCTCGGCGTGGCGGTCGTCTACCAGGACCTCGCGCTCGTCGAATGCCTGGACATCGCGCAGAACCTGTCGCTCGGCAGCCTGCCGCGCCGGTGGGGCATCGTGCTGGACCGCCGGCGGATGGCCCGCGATGCGGCGAAGGTGCTCAGCGACCTGAAAGTCCGCGTCGGCGACGTCCACACCCCGGTAGGTCTGCTCTCCGGCGGGCAACGGCAGATCATCGCCATCGCCCGGGCCGTCCGGATGGACAAGCCGCTCATCCTGCTCGACGAGCCGACCGCGGCCCTCGGCGTACAGGAGTCGGCGCGGGTCGGAACGATCATGGGGGAGCTGCGCACCGCCGGCAAGGCGGTGGTCTGCATCAGCCACGACCTCGAATTCGTCTTCACCCACGCCGACCGCATCACCGTGCTGCGGCTCGGCGTGAGTGTCGGCACCCGCAAGACGTCGAAGACGACCCGCGACGAAATCGTAGGGCTCATCACCGGGGCGTTTCCCGGCGATCCGCGGCCCACCGGAGCCCAGAAGGATGCGGCATGACCGTCACCCAGCAACCCTCGGTCGCCAACCGTGAACCGGGTGCCGCCGCCGGCCCAGCTCACCGTGGCCTGTGGTCCCGGGCGCTCCTCCGGCAGGAGTTCACGCTCGCCCTGGTCATCGTGGTCATCAGCGTCGCCGCCTTCACCCGCAACCACGCGTTCCTCAGCAGCGACAACGTGCTCGAACTGCTGCGCAGTTCGGTCATCTACTTCGTCATGGCGTGCGGCGCGGCCCTGCTCACCATCGGCGGCGGACTGGACTTCTCCGTCGGCGGCGTCTTCACCCTGGGTGCGCTGAGCACCACTCTGCTCCTCGTCCGCGACGTTCCATGGCCGTTGGCGGTGGTGTTCGGCATCGTGATCGGCGCCCTGGTCGGGGCGATCAATCACCTCGTCATCACCTATCTGCACGTCCCGCCGATCATCGCGACGCTCGGCACGTTCTTCATCTTACTGGGACTGGACACCCAGGTCTCGCAGGGCGACGACGTGTTGCCGCTGCCGGAGGCGTTCACGACGTTGGGACAAGGAAGCGTTCTGGGCATTCCGAACGTCATCCTCTACGCGATCGCCGTCGGGGTCGTGTGCTGGTTCCTGCTGGAACGCACCCGGTTCGGGGTGAACGTGCGCGCGCTCGGCGGTAACCGGCAGGCCGCGGTCCAGAACGGACTGCGGGTCGCCCGGCTCGACCTCGCCCTGTACGCGATCGCCGGAGCGACCGGCGCACTGGCCGGGATCATCTACGCCGCCCGCGTCGGGGCCGGTCAGGTGCAGGCCGGTGGCGCGACGACGACCCTCAACGTCGTCACCGCGGTCCTCATCGGCGGCGTGAGCCTGTTCGGCGGCCTCGGCAGCATCACGGGGGTGGCGTTCGGTGCGCTCCTGCTGTCGACAGTGGACAACGCGTTGATCGTCGCCCAGGTGCCGCCCGACTACAACAACATCATCGTCGGAGCGATCCTCATCGGCGCCGTCGCGGTCGATCATCTGCGCCGCAAGCGTCTGTACCGGCGAGGATGACGCGATGACGACCAACTGGACGGTCCAGGCCCGCTACGTGGATCCCGAACTCGCGGCGATGCAGGTCCTGTCGCCTCGGATCACGTTGAACGACCTCGCAGCCGCCCGCGAACTGGAACAGCTCCTCGCGACGCAGGCCACTCGCAGTGCCGACGACGTGGACATCCAGGAACTGTCCGGCGTACGCCGCGACGGCACCACGCTGCGGATGCGACTGTATCGGCCGGCGCGGTGGCACCGCTCGACGCTGCCGGTGCTGTTGTTCGTCCACGGAGGCAGCTTCGTCACCGGGGGGCTGCACAGCGAGGACAACCGCTGCATCCACTACGCGCGGGAGGCCCAGGTCGCCGTCATCGCCGTCGACTACCGGCTCGCCCCGGAACATCCGTTCCCCGCAGCCGTCGAGGACTGCCAGGACGCGCTCGACTGGGTCGTCGCCCATGCCGCGACGCTGGGCTGCGACCCGTCGAGGATCGCCCTCGGCGGGCTGAGCGCCGGAGGGTGCCTCGCCGCCGCCACAGCGTTGTGGACGGCGGAGCACCGAAGCATCTCCCCAGCCCTGCTGATGCTGCTGTTCCCGGTGCTCGACGCCAGGGTCGCCACCGGGTCGGTCAACGAGTTCACCGACACGCCGGTCCTCATCTCCGACACCGTCCACCGGCTATGGCGGCTCTATCTCGGCGAGCCCGGTCACCGCGCGGAGCCGGTGTCGCCGCTGGCATCTCCGGCCGCGGCCACGGACCTCAGTGGACTCCCGCCGACGCTGATGATCACCGCCCAGTTCGACCCGCTGCGCGACGAGGGCCTGGCGTTCGGCGCCCGGCTGGCCGAGGCCGGCGTACCCGTCGACCTCCACCATTTCGGTCGCGGATTCCATTCCTTCGATTCCTTCGACGCCACCCGACTGGGGCTGGAATGCCTGGACATCCAGGTACGCGCCCTGCAGCGAGCCCTCGCCCCGTGACCGTGCCTGGAGCCAGCCCCATGGATGCACCCGTGCGTCAACCAGTCCTCGACCCCGTCGCCGCACAGGTCGTCGAGTACCTGACGCAGACCATGAACGTCACCTCCGACTCCGAACCCGAAAAGCTCCGTGAGGCGTTCGCCGCGACGACCGCCTGGCTGCGCGAACCGGCCGCACCGCCGACCGGCGTACGCGCCGAAGACCGCACGATCGGCGAGCCCGGGAACCCGGTGCCGGTGCGGCTCTACACGCCGGCCGGAGCGGAGCCGCAGGACGTCGTCGTCTACCTGCACGGCGGCGGCTGGGTCGTCGGCGGGCTCGACACCGCCGACGCGACCGCCCGCGCCATCTGTGCCATCGTTGACGCGATGGTGGTTTCCGTCGATTACCGGCTCGCCCCGGAGCACCCGTTCCCGGCGGCTGTGGCCGACTGCGCCACGGCCGTCCGCTGGGCGGCCGATCGTCGTCCCCGGTGGCTGGGCGTCGCCGGGGACAGCGCGGGAGGAAACCTCGCCGCCGCCATGGCCAACCGGTTCCCGGACCTCCTCGACGGCCAGCTGCTGCTCTACCCGGCCCTCGATCCGGGCCAGGACACGGCGTCCTACCGCCTGTTCGCCGAAGGCTATCCGCTGACCAGCGCCGCCATGAGCTACTACTGGCGCTCGTATGCGACACCGGACCACTATCGCGACGCGTCCGTGGCACCGATCCTTCACGAGGAGCTGTCCGCCCTACCGGCAGCGGTCGTCGCGACGGCCCACTTCGACCCGTTGCGGGACGAAGGCCAGACCTACGCCGCCCGCCTCGTCGAAGCCGGCGTGCCGACGGTGTACCTGCCGTTCACGACGTTGCCCCACGGCTGGGCGGACATGACCGACCGCGTACCGGCCGCGGCCAGCGCCCTGATTCAATCAGCCTCGGCCTTCGCGGACTTACGGGACCGGGCGGTCGGCGAACCAGAACACGGACGGCGTACGCGAGACGTCCCGGCACAACGCGCATGACAGTTGCCCAGAATCCGTCCGCGCCGCGGGCGATACGCGAAAGGTGCGTCCGACCGTGACCGAGCTGACGGCTGCCACCCTCCACCGACTCGACCCGCGCGTGGCGACCCCGGCCTACGACCGCTCGGCGCTGCAGGTCGGCATCGTCCACTTCGGCGTCGGCGGGTTCCACCGCGCCCATCAGGAGGTCTACCTCGACGCGATCGCCGCCACGGGCGAGACCAGCTGGGGCGTCTGCGGCGTCGGCCTGCTGCCGCAAGACGCCGCTGCCCGCGATGCGGCCAACGCCCAGGACGGTCTCTACACGCTGACGACCAACGCACCCGACGGGACGCAGCAATCCCGCGTGATCGGCACCCTGATCCGCTACCTGTACGCCCCCGACGATCCGGCCGCCGTTCTGGCGGTCCTCACCGCGGCGTCGACCCGGATCGTCACGCTGACCATCACCGAAGGCGGCTACGGCGTCGACGACGCGACCGGCGAGTTCGATCCGCACGACGAACTCACCCTCCGCGACCTGGCCGGAGCCACCCAACCGCACAGTGCTTTCGGCTACCTCACCGAGGCGTTGCGACTCCGCCGAGACCAGGGCATCCCGCCCTTCACAGTGGTGACCTGCGACAACATTCAAGGCAACGGGCATGTCGCGAAGAAGGCGGTCGTCGCGTTCGCCCGGGCGCGAGACCCACAGCTCGCCGAGTGGATCGATGCCACGGTGAGCTTCCCGTGCTCCATGGTCGATCGGATCACCCCGGCTCCGACGGCACAGACGAGCCAGGCGTTGCGGGACGCGTACGCCGTCGAAGACCGCTGGGCCCTGCAATCCGAGAGCTTCATCCAATGGGTCGTCGAAGACGACTTCCCGACGGGCCGCCCGGACCTGGCCTCGGCAGGTGTCCAGGTCGTTCCGGACGTCGAGCCCTACGAGCTGATGAAGCTGCGGCTGCTCAACGCTTCGCATCAGGCGATGTGCTACCTCGGTCTGCTCGACGGGCAGACCTGGGTCCACGACGTGTGCCAGGACCCGCTCTACGTCGCCTTCCTGCGCCGCTACATGGCGACCGAGGGAATGCCGACGCTGCTCCCGGTGCCCGGCGTCGACCTGCCCGCGTACTGCGACCAGCTGATCGAACGGTTCGCCAGTGAGGCGGTCCGAGACACGCTCGCACGCCTGGCCGTCGACGGATCCGATCGGCTGCCCAAGTTCTTGATTCCCGTGCTGCGCCATCAGCTCGCCGTCGGCGGACCCATCGACTGCGGCGTCCTCGTGCTCGCCGCATGGAGCCGATACCTCGAAGGCGCCCTTTTGGAGAACGCGTACGCGATCAACGACCGGCGGGCCGAGGAACTGCGCCCCTTCGTCGCCCGGGAACGCACCCAACCCGGCGCGTTGCTGGAGTTCACCCCGGTCTTCGGCGATCTGAGCAGCGACCCCCGGCTGGTCGCCAGGTACCTCCAGTTCCGCGAAGACCTCGTGAACCACGGTGCACGCGCCGTGATACAGACCCTCCCCGCCGCATGAGCGTCCTGGTCGTCGGCGAGGCACTGCTCGACATCGTCAACGGACAACGCCGCCCAGGTGGCAGCCCCATGAACGTCGCCGTCGGACTGGCCCGGCTCGGTGTGACCACCGTCCTGCACACCTCTCTCGGAACCGACGACGCCGGACGACTCGTCGAACGACACCTCCGCGCAAGCGGCGTACACATCACGCCCGAGTCCTGGGCGTCCCGGCCGACCTCCATCGCCGAGGTCCAGCTCGACAGCCTCGGCAACGCCACCTACCGCTTCGACATCACCTGGGATCCGGCCCCCATCACCGCGGCACCGGAGGGCGTCCAGGCCATCCACATCGGCTCCATCGGCGCCGTGATGCCGCCGGGCGCATCAGCTGTCGACGCGATCCTCGACACCGGTCCCGCCTTGGCCATCCGCAGCTACGACCTGAACATCCGGCCGGGCATCATGCCCAGCCAGGAAGCGGTACGCCAGCGTGCCGAGAACCTCATCGCGCGTACCGGCCTCGTCAAGGCCAGCGAGGAGGACGTCGCCTGGCTCTATCCCGCACATGCACCTGAGCAGGTGCTCGAACACTGGCTGGGCATCGGCGCGCGACTGGCCGTCCTCACCCGTGGCGGGCAAGGCGCGCGAGCGATCAATGCCAAGACGACGGTCGACGTCGCAGCACCCCCCACCAACGTTCGCGACACGATCGGCGCGGGCGACTCCTTCATGGCCGGACTCCTCGCCGCCCTCGACGATGGGGGAGCGCTGGACCGCGGGCAACTGTCCACGCTCGGCGACGAGCAGGTGCGCGGAGTCATGGAGTTCGCCGTCCGGTGCGCCAGCGTGACGGTCACTCGCGAGGGCGCGGACCCGCCAGTGCGGGCGGACGTCTGCCTACCAGTCGGCACTGCAGACGCCTGACTGCGCGGCACGTGATCGTCGGGCGGGGCGTTCCGCTGCACCACCCAACCCCTGTGGCGCGAATGGCGCCGCGCTGGACGGGTCCGTCTGGGTCAGCCCAGTGCGCCGAGATTCTGCGGCAACTGTGAAACGGCTGCGACGAGTTCACCCCGGTGGAAGCTCGCCGTCGGCAGCGCGCCGCTTCGTGCGTACCGCAAGATGCCCTCGGAATCGATCAGGAACGTGCCGCTGTGCTGCATCAGCAGATGCTTCTCGAGATCGACGGCACGATGGGCGGCGTCGCCGCCCGAGGAGACCACCCGCAGGCCGCCGGCGCGCCGGTGAACCCGCGTCGCGTCCGCGGTCGTGCCCGGCACGACGATGACCGGGACCACGCCGCGGTCGCCGAGCATGCCGCTCAGCTCGGCCAAGGCGCGGACATGGTGCAGGCAGACCAGGCAGTTGTGGGCGCGCATGAAGAACAGGACGGCCGACCGGCCGCCGCGGACCTGCTCGAGGTCGGTCCGTCCGCCGTCGAGTTCGAGCAACGACAGGGCGGGGATGGGCTGGCCGAGAGCGAGCGGCATGGTGGAGCCTCCGAAAGCGGTGACGGGTGGTGCGACCAGATCAGTCCACCCGCCGCGGGCCGCCCATGTCCAAGACCGCTTCGGTCCGACCCGATACCGTGCCGGTATCGTTGCTGCGTATGGACCTGCGTAGCCTGCGTTACTTCGTCGCGGTCGCCGAAGAACTGCACTTCGGCCGGGCGGCACGACGGTTGCACATGGCGCAGCCGCCGCTCAGCCGATCGGTCAAGCAGCTGGAAACACAGCTCGGGCAACTACTGCTGCATCGATCGCCGACCGGCGTCAGCCTGACCCCAGCCGGCGAGGCGCTGTACGCGGAGGCCCGCGCCCTGCTCGCCCACGCCGACCGGATCCCGGAGCGCGTGACGGCCGCTGCCGGCAGCCCGACGCTCCGCATCGGCGTACTCGCCGACAGCGCCGAGCAGGTCGGTCCCCGGCTGGTCACGGCTTTCCGGCAGGCGCATCCAGACGTACGCATCCAGATGCGCGAAGCAGACCTCGCCGACCCCTCCTGCGGGCTGAAGACGGCACAGGTGGACGTGGCGCTGACCCGTACGCCGTTCGACCGCACCGGCATCGCCACCCGCGCACTGCGTACCGATCCCGTCGGAGTCGTCATGCGCGGTGACGACCCGCTGGCACACCGGGACTCCGTACGCCTCGACGACCTCGCGGCACGCCGCCGGTTCCGGCTGCCGGAGGAAACCGACGCCGTCTGGCGGGACTACTGGGGCACCGGCGCGGACAGCACTCAAGCCGGATCGGATCCGATCATTCGCACGTTGCGGGAATGCCTGCAATCCGTCCTGTGGAATGGTGCGATCGGGTTGATGCCACTGGCCGACGCGCTACCCGACGGCCTGGTGTGCGTACCGCTGGCGGGCATGCCGCCCAGTGACCTGGTGGTCGCGTGGAAGCGGAGCAGTGTGAATCCGTTGGTGCGATCGTTCATCCGCATCACCGTGGGGTTGCATGGTTCGTCCGCGCTCCGTGGTTCGTCGGCGCCGCATGGTTCCATCGCGGACGGGACGATGGAGCCGGGCGAACGGCACGCTCAAGCGGCCGTGCGCAGGTCAGTCAGCGCTGGGCGGTCGAGTCCACGCGGTAGGACGGTGCCGGGCGGCAGCCACTCGGAGTCCAGCTCCAGCACGGCTCGGTAGCCCGTGCCATCCGCCGGTCCGGTCGACTGGACGGGTCCGATGGGCGCCATGTCGGCGAAGTCCTGCGCGTAGCCGTACCCGTCGTACCAGCACTGGGCGGAGACTGTGCCGCAGAAGGCTGCCAGCCAGCTGAGATGCTTCTTCGCGTTGGTCCGGCAGTGGCCGGTCCCGGTGAACAGCTGGGTGAGCTCAGACGCAGAGCCGCCCTGTCCCGTTTCGGCCAACAGTTGCGCGCCCTCGACCGTGAACGCAACCCGGGTGTCCGACTCGACGGTGAGGCGGTAATCGCCGGCATCGGCGGCTGCGTGGTCGTAAGCCTCCAGCAGGTTGTCCAGGAGCCGCCGCAGCAGCTCGGGATGTGTCCGGTCGACACCCTCGCCCAGGTACATGGCCGGTCGTCGACGGATCACCATCCCGCCGTTCAGGACGATGAGATCAGCGGCATTGAAGTCCGGGCGCGGCCCGTTCGCCAATGCGTACCAGTCGGAACGCTCAGTGGGCAGCCCCAACGCGCTGAGCGTCCGAATGCGAGCGTCCTCCTCCGCATCCCATAGCTCGGCGCGCTCGGCGACGTCACCGGCGAGCATCAGCTGTGCGGAGGTGGGCACCGTGGAAGCGGCCGGCCAGCCATTCGGGAAGCCGGCGCGCAGATACGGACCAAGTTCCGGGCACGGCGCAATCCGGAACGCGTGCGGCAGCGCCATCCAGGCACTCGTCACGATGTCCCGGAAGTTGGGGATGCGCACGCAGGCCGCCTCGATCAAGGCCCACCGCGGTGGCCCGGCGAAATGGCATAGAGCAGGCGAAGCCGCGTCGAGGCCGTAACCCAGTGCTCGGTCGAACGCCCGTGGTGCGAGGCACAGCTCCGCCAACACCTTGTGCGCCTGCCGATCGTCGGCGAGCGTGGGTGCCAATGCGGCACATCCGCGTACGCCGGGATGCTCGTCGGTCAGCCACTCCCGTGGCTGACCGACGGCCGCGCCGAGGTCGAGCAGCGAGGCGCACAGCTCATGGGCCTCGGCGATCGAACGCATGCGGGGATCGTAGACGGACTGAACCGCAGACGAGGCCCGCGATGCTGAAGGATGCGGGCAATTGGTCGGCTTGACTCAGGGTGCGGTGTGCAGGCTCGTCGGCGGCCACTGACCGTCGGCGAACGCCTTCGCCCAGTAGAACGGGTGCACCTCGGCCAGGGTGCGAATCGACCACCCGTCCGGCGCGTCCGAATCGGGGACGGCGACCTGAACGTCCGGTCCCCAGATGGCCAGCCGCTCCTGGCAGATGCCGCAGGGGGCGAGCACCTTCGGCCGGCCGCCAGCCTCGCGGTAGACGTAGACCGAAGCGGTCACGCGCCGATCCAGCGTGTACGCCTGGCAGATCGCGCCGGTCTCGCCGCACAGCGTCACGCCACCGTTGAGATTGTCGAGCCCGACGCTCGTCACGATCTGGCCGTCGTCGAGGTACATGGCGGCCGCGCCGCCGGGCTCGTCGGCGGGCCAACGGCGTTCGAGTTGTGCGACGGCAGCGTCGAAGAGTTGTTGATCTAGAAGCACGCTGGGAGCATCGCAGCCGAGGGGATCGTCGGCAACGCCTTTTCGGCTGGCCGACTTTCGGCTGGGCCGTCATCCGGCTTGCTGGACGATCCGTCCACTGATCTGCGCCGCATGATCGCGCGAGCGTCTACGAACGGACCACGATCTGACGGACCAGCTGCATCGCGGCTCGTACCAGGCCGCGCAGCAGGATCGTCGTCGTCACTGCCATCAGGCACAGGGCTGCCACCCCAGCGGCCCCCGAAGCGCTGAGCACCCCGGCGTCGCGTACCGCATGGACGGCCATGGTCGCGATCCGGTACGTCGACGGCACCCCGTACGCCGAGAAGTACCACACCGTCCACGCGACCCCCGGGAAATACAGGAGCAGATAGATCCGGCCGCAGACGATGTCGCGCCGACCGACGGAGGCCAGCAGCGTCAGATCCGCCGCCGTCGCCCGGCCGATGGACCGCCGCGCCAGCGCACCCTTCGTGTCCCACAGGTTGCGGCATCGGGTCGCCACCACGAACAAGGCATACACGTCGGTACGCATGTAGACCTGAAGCTGCACGACGATGCCGGTGGCCTTCAAGAACAGCAGCGCCCGCAACAGATGTCCGGCCGGCGACGACAGGTCGCGTACCCACAGCAGTTGCACCACCGCGAGGACGCCAACCGTGGCGGCATCCGACAGCATTCCCGCCGACAGCGGCACGATGCGGTCCCGGCGAGGCAGCCCCCACAACGCCGTCAGATCCGTCTGGTACGCCAGACTGAGCAGCCGCCGGCTGATGGTCACCCGGCCCCGGACCCCTTTGGCCGCGGCGGCGAGCACATGCGCGCATTCGTGCACCAGGCCGGACGCCAACCCCAGCAACGTCACCGTGACCAGGCTGACCAGTGGCACCGGGCCTACGATGAGATCGGTGTACGCCAGACGCACCGATGGCACGAGCACCATCGCGACGACGGCGGTGACGGCGAGCCCCGCCTGCACCACGAGTCCCGCCCGGCCGAACAGGATCCGGCCGAGCCGAGCCTGCCAGCGGGCCGGTTCCTCGACATCGGGGACGGGGGCGTCCGCCGCGTCGGCCGGTTGGAGCACACCGGCGGCCACCAGCCCGTCGACGAAGCCCGCGACGTTCACCGGCTGCCCGGCGCGCTGCTCGGCCCGGTCGGCGCATTCGGCGACGTCGACACCGTCCTTGAGCCACAGCATCACCTGGCCGCCGATCTCCGGGACGATGACGTACTCGCCGGTGGCCGCATTGCCCAGCACGTAACCGTCGCCGTCGCGTACCACAGTGATCGCCGCGAATTGTGCCGCCGACGCGACGCGGCCGATCGGCTCCTCCGTCGTGGTCACCGCGCGCCTCCGCGTGCCGCCACGAGAGCACTATCGGGTGCCATAGTGGCGTCGGTGCCCGCGTGCGAGTCATCCAGCGATGTCGTGGCGTTCGTGCCCGCGTGCGAGTCATCCCGCGACGTCGTGGCGTTCGTGCCCGCGTGCGAGTCGTCCGGCGACGTCGCGGCCGCGGTGCCCGCGCCCAGTGGCACGGCCGAACCGGCGCACAGCCCGCATCGCGGATGCCGCGCCCACGACGATCGCGACGTGGTCATGCCGTCGGCCAGCTCGATGACGTTATAGGTGGCCGCGGCGATCGGCGCATCGGTGCGGGTGACGTACCGCATCGCCTCCATCGCCATCAGCCCGGAGATGATCTGCACCACTGGACCAGTGGCTCGGTTGACGCGGGGTGGATCGATGAACACCCCGTCGCGCTGCCACGCCGGCAACTCGGCGGCCTCGTCGGCACGGTTCAGCTCCAGGCACAGCCGGCATGGCGTATGCCCGGGTGAGACCGACCAGTAGGACAACGTCGAGTACGCCAGCCCACCGGCGACGAACGGGATGCCCACGGCGAAGCAGGCCTCGTTGACCAGCAGATGAAGGTCCGCCGGTGAGTCCGCTGCGCAGACGACGACATCGCATCCGGCCGCGAGATCCCGGATGGACGCCACGTCGGCCACGCGCCGCTGCACGGCCGTCACCCGAGTGCCGGGCGAATAGCCCTCGACCCAGTCGCGCGCCGCGTACACCTTGGGTTTGCCCAGTGCGGCCAGGCCGTAGACGAACTGGCGAGCGAGGTTTTTGACTTCTACGACGTCGTCGTCGACCAGGGTTATCTCTCCGACGCCCAACCCGACCAGGGCTTGCAGCACGCCGCTGCCCAGACCGCCGGCGCCCAGCAGCAGCACCCGCGACGTCGCCACCGCGGTGTGGATGTCGGCGCTGGTGCGGTCCATGCGGGCGAACAAGTCGTAGAACCGCAGATTGCTCGCATGGCGGAGCCGGGTCGCGTCGTCGAGCCGATCGTCGCCGCAGGCTTCTTCCAGGATTTCCAGCCCGTCCAAATGATCGAGTGCGGCTGCGATCTCAGCCTCGCTCACCACTGCGCCCCGCGCCGCCATCGCGGCCGGCAGGTCGTTGACCTCGTGACGTCCCTCGGCCAGGACCTGCAACAAAGTCGCGACCGCACCGGACGGATCGTCGAGGTAGATGCGTTCGAGCGCCCGCCGGCAGATCATCACCTGCGAACCGGAACTCTGCACGACGATCGCTTTGAGTCTGGGCCGTCGCATCACGTGCGTCCCTTCGGTGTCGTCCCGTCGAAGTCGCGTACCGGCGCTGTGGGTGACCCAGCCGCGGCCGGATCACCCACGATCGTCACGCCAGCTCGTCCTCGCGCTGGTGGATGAAGGTCGGCTCGATGCGCTCGGCCTTGATGATCGTGATCGTCATGAGGATGCACCTCCTTGCCTGTCGGCGGAATGTGGCGAAGCCCGGATCTACCGGCTCGAAGCGAGAATCGCGGAGCAGGTTCACAGCCGGGTCATGGTTAGTTCACTGCCGCAGTGGACGCCTCGGCGAAGGTTGCGTCGACGGGGATGCACGCCTCGATGTCACTGCGCGGCTTACCGACAACGCATCGGGTAATCATCAAGGCGATCACTTTTTGTAGAGTGGCTCGCATGGCGCGCCCGAATCCTGACCCGGTCGCCGCCGAGTGGGTCACGTTCCGGTGTCTGACCTCGGCCGGCCGCTCCGACGAAGTGTGCGCCCTGGCCGATCGGATCATCGCCGAGAGCGAGGATCCGCTGCGGGTCGGCCAAGCCTTGATCGAGAAACTGGCGGCGATGATCAACCTCGGCCAGGTCGACGATCGGCGCGTCAGCGCGGCCGTTCTCGACGCGATCCAGGGCGCCCTCGGCCGGGCCGCGCCGCACCCTCGGCTGACCGGCGAGTTCTACATCCTGTCGGGATTCGTGGCCTACGCCAACGGATCCATCAGCACGGCCGTCACGCACCTGGTGCGCGCGGAACGGCTCCTACGCCAGATGACCGAGTTGACCGTCGCCGCCGCCGACACGTGGCACGACCTGTCCGTCGCCTACTCGACCCTCGGCTTTCACGGCAAAGCCTTGAGCGCCATGCATCAGGGCCGCAGACTGTGCCGCCGAGCCGGGCTGCCCGAAGCGATCTGCGCCTGCCTGGAGACCACCGTCCGGGCCGCGCTGGCAGAGGATCATCAGGGACGCAGCGACCAGGCGATCGCCGGGCTCGAAGCCGTGCTCCGTTTCGGTCAGGCCCACACCGCCGACCTCAGCGCACTGGACACCGCGTTCTGGGCGTACGCGGCCGCCCGGCTGCCCACCCTGGGCGTACCGGCCACCGAGGTCGTCGTCGCCGAGCACAACGGCGATCCGACGCTGAGCCACCTGCGACACCTCGCCGCGATCTGCGCCGCGATCGCCGCGGGTGAGCCGGACGAGGCGTTGAACCTGCTGGCCGACCCGGCGAGCCCGCTGGACGTGTTCGGCGTGCCCGAGATCAGCCGCCTGCGCTCGCTCGCGTACGCCGCCCGTGGCGACTTCCGCGCCGCGCTGGCCGAGGAACGCGCGGCCAGAGCGGCCGTCGCCACCACCGACCGAGAACTCAAGCAGCGCTACCTCGGCTCGGTCGGCATGAGCCTGGACCAGGAGCGCCTGCGCAAGGTCGCGCAGCAGCACGCCGACGACGCCCGATCGGATCCGCTGACCGGTCTGCCGAACCGTCGCCACCTGGAGACGTTCGTCGCCGCCCTGGCCTCGACCGGCACGCCCGCCGTGATCGGCCTCCTCGACCTCGACCGGTTCAAGGCGGTCAACGACACCCACGGTCACCCCACTGGGGACCTGGTCCTTCAACAGGTCGCGGCCATCCTCGCCCGCAACACGCGCCCCGACGACCTGCTGTCCCGATTCGGCGGCGACGAGTTCGTCTTCATCCTTCCGCAGACCACCCTCGAGGAAGCCGTGCGGATCGGGCACCGCATCACCCAGGCCGTCGCGGCGCACGACTGGCAGACTCTCGCCCAGTCCACTCCGGTCACGGCCAGCGTCGGCTGGTCCCGCCTCGACGACGGTGACCTCGCCGCGGCGCTACGCGAAGCCGACCGGGAACTCTATCGGCACAAACACGCTCGGCAGCACACTGCCGACATCGACCGCTGACGACCGCTCATCCGCTGGTCGATGCGGCCAGCCGACGGATGATCTGCGGCAACTAAGTCGCGAATTCCTGTGTGGACTTTTTCGCTCGACTGGCGTGATCGGCCGGGAACATACACAATGTCCGACGTCCCTCGGCTTTGGAGCGAATCAATGCGCTTGAAGAACACCCTCATCGTCCTCGCCGCCGTCGCCTGCTCGACCCTCTTCATCCCGGGCCAGGCGTACGCGCACACGTCGGTCGTCAGCGGCACCGCGCCGTGCGACCAGGCCGGCAAGCGGACGGTGACCTGGACCATCAAGAACAACTGGAAGACTGAAGAGACGGTGAAGAACCTCTCGCTCAGCCCGAAACCGCTCGGCGAGACCTCTCCCGGCCTGCCGACGACCATCAAGAAGGACGGCAGCTACACCTTCTCCTACGAGGTGCCGGCTGACGCCACCAAGATCACGATCTCCTTCACGGCGCAGTGGCCCGACCACTACGAGGAAGGTGTCAAGGGCTCCATCGGCAACCTGCCGGCGTGCCCGAGCCCCAGCCCGAAGCCGAGCGCGAGCCCGTCGCCGAGCCCGCAGGAGAGCAGCCCGACCCCGGTTCCGCCGAGCCCGACTCCGAGCAAGCCGACCCTGCCGACCACGGGTGTCGCGCTGCCGGCCCTGCTGATCGGCGCGCTCGTGCTGATCGGTGGCGGCATCGCGTTCGCCCTCATCGGTCGTCGCCGCCGCCTGGAGGCGTAAGTGTCAAGCGTTGGCGGCCGGCTTCCCCAGCGGCCGCCAACGCCCCACCTCGCCACGATCAATGGTTGGCACTGTCCGCGCTCACGAAACAGGCCAGAGTCAAGGTTTGCGAGCCAGCAGTTGCACGGCCTTCGACTGATGACCGTTCATCGTGGTCACGCCGATCCGGCGTTCCTCGATCAGGTCGAGATCTTTCAGGAGGCTACGCAGCTCGGTGATGTCGTGATGTCGGCACACCACCCCGTCGTCCGCGGCGAACACTCCGTATGGTGTGCCGAACTGCCGGGCGTACGCGTTGTAGCGGCCCCGGTTCCGTTCGTCGTCCTGAAGGACCATGTCGCTGACATAGAGCAGCCCGCCAGGCGCCAGAACCCGGGTCAGCTCCGCGATGAGCGCCCGCTGAGCGTCGTCGTCTGCGATGCACGTCAGCACCGCGAACAGCAGCACGACATCAAAGCTCGCCGATGCGTACGCCAGCGCAGGCGGGCAATCCAGCACCTCGAACCGCAGTTCGGGCCTCAGCTGGTGACCGCGCGAGATCAGTGCCGGAGACGGGTCCACCCCGGAAACGTCAGAAAAGCCCTGGTCGCTCAGCTCGGCCATGACGCGGCCGTACCCGCAGCCGTAGTCGAGGATCCGGCCGTTCCGGCGCACGCCTGCCAACCATTCGAGGTTCACCGGATGTGTGAATGTCTTCGTGGCGCCGACGCTGTCCCAGTACGCGACCTGATTTCCAAGATCCTCCATACATACACAGCGTACGGACCGCGAAGCTGCCGGTTGGAGCCAGCTGACAGCGACTGGAGTACGACGCCCTCAAGACCAGCGGCAGACGATCGCTGTCGCGTCGTCGCTTACCTTCGCCCGGGGCCACCGGACCCGATCGGGGTCGGACGCCTCGGCTCGCCGGGTTTCGTCGATGACGGCCTGCGGACCGTCGGCGTACGCGGTCTGCAGGAACTGATCCCAGCCCCAGAGCCCGAAGTCGGTCACCAGCAGCGCGGCCCCGTCCGACGCGAGCACCGCGCCCCGCACGTCGTCGACGGTCGCGCGCAGCGCGTGGTAGCCCGCCTCCGGATGCACCTGCGCCACCCAGTAGCCGCCGTCGACGTTGCGATGCTTCTGCTGCTGGGCGATGAACTCCTTCAGCTGCTCGGGCGTCGTGTTCGGGGGGCGGCCGATCCGCGCCGACACTGCTTTCTCCGCCTCGTCGATGACGACTTCCGGCGTACCGCCGATGTCGAGGACCAGGGGCGAGTCGGCGAGCACGAGATAGTCGGTCAGCCGTCCGCGGCGGCGGATCATCGTCACCGTCGTGCACGGCGTCCCCGGATGCGACAGATCGCAGGTGTCCTCATGCAGCGCGCTGACCGCCGTGATCGCCTCTGCGAGGCATTCCGCCAGCTCACGGTCGGAGTTCGCGTACGCGAGCAGTCGCGTCCCCAACTGGCCGACGTACCAGGCGGTCCCGTGGGTGCAGCCGGTGGCCGGGCCTTCCGTCAGCCCGTCGAGGACGACCGCCGTGGTCGGCGTCGCGCCCGCCCAGTCGAGGTTGTCCCGAATCCGGCTGATCGGCTCGCTCGCCAGCTCCACACGCATCCGCCCACCCTACGTCCGCGGCTCGGCGGCGCTGTCCGCTGAAGCGGACGTCCGCAACGCAGGCCGCACGGCTCCGTCGGCGCGTGTGGGTGCAGGTGACAACCCAGGGCGCGCGGCTGACTAGGCCCGTGTGGGTGCAGGCGACAACCCAATGCGGCCGGTCAGCTCGAATGTGTGAAGGCGACGTCCAGGACCGAGTTCAGCACGAGATACCCGCCGAGCCCGAGCACCGCGATCAGCGCACCGGCCGCGTACGCGCCGACGACCCAGACCGCGCCGGAGTTGACCAGCCGGCTCCAGTCGCCGGGCAACACGTCGCGCAAGGCCAATGTGATCACGCCGAGGACCAGACCGCCGAGAGTGGCGAGGAGCACCGTGCGTACGCCGGAGGACATGCCGATCATTGTGCGGCCCGACAGCACCGAGCGGGGGCCGTCGAGTGACGGCCCCCGCCGAGGTGTGCTGGTCAGGAGGCGTACGTCTCGAATTCGCCGACCCGCGGTGTCGCGCTGGCGCTGGTGATCCGGAAGACGACCTTCGTCATCGAGGTCGCGGAGAAGGTGATGGTGCCCGCTCCGCTGCCGGACTTGAGGACCGCGCCGGTGTCGTTGTTGATGACCTGCCAGGAACCGATGGCGCCGACGGCGCCGGAGGACTCGCGGATGATGATCCGGGAGATGGTCTTGGCGGTGCTCCACTTGATCGCGATGTCGCCGGTCGTGCCGCTGGGCGACCAGTAGGTGGCCACGTCGCCGTCACGGACGTTGCCGTAGCTGGTGCCGTCGGCCTTGCTGGAGCCGTCGGAACCGGCGCCGATGCTGAGGTTCGTGCCGCTGGGCGAGCTGGTCGGCGACGAGGTGGGCGTCGGCGAGGTGGTCGGCGACGCTGTGGGGGATGCCGTCTTAGAGCTGGTCGGCGACGCGGTCGGCGACTGCGCCGAGCAGCTGCCGTTGGATTCCAGCAGGCCCTTGTTCGCGCCGGCCGTCTGGCTGACGGTCGACGGTACGCAGCTGGCCGCGTCGAGCTGGTACGAGTACGGGATGCTGACCGTGGTGGTGGACGGCATGCTCGGCCCGGCCGGGTTGGTCTCGCTGCCCGGGCTGGACCAGGTCACGTTGTCCAGAATGTTGCCGCTGGCCTGCCACGTGCCCGCGGCGCTGGTGTAGAACGTGCCCAGGACGTCGTGGGAGTCCTTGAAGTAGTTGTTCTCCACCTTGGCCTTCGCGCCGGCCCGCGAGTTGATGCCGGACTCGTTCAGGCTCACGTACGAGTTGTTGTAGATGTGCGCGATGCCGCCGCGCAGCAACGGCGTACGGGAGTCGATGTTGGTGTAGAGGTTGTGGTGGAAGGTGACGAAGCCGTTGGTGGTGTCGGTCTCGCTCGATCCGATGAGTCCGCCACGTCCGGAGTTGCGCAGGATGCTGTAGGACAACGTCACGTACTGCGTGTTGTCCTTCATGTCGAACAACCCGTCGAAGCCTTCGGCCTCGCCGCCGGACGCCTCCAGGGTGGCGTGGTCCACCCAGACGTTGCGGACGTCGGTCTCCATGCCGATCGCGTCGCCGCCGTTGGAGGTGGGGGAGCCCGACTTCTTGACATTGCGGACGGTCACGTTGCGGATGATGATGTTGCGGGACTCGCGGATGTGGATGCCGAGCTGGTCGAAGATCGCGCCGCCGCCGACGCCGATGATGGTGACGTTGCTGATCTGCTTCAGCTCGATCACGCCGTCGGCTGTGTTGCAGCTGCTGCCGGAGACCTTGGCGGTGTTGCCGTGGTTGATGGTCCCTTCGACCTCGATGATGATCGGGGTGCTGCTGCTGGCCCGGTTGCACAGGGCGGTGTGGATCGCGGTGCCGGTGGTCGCGCGTACGGTCTGGCCGCCTGCTCCGCCGGTGGTGCCACCGTTCTGGGTGGCGTAGCCCGTGGCGGCGCCGGTCGCGGCCGACGCCTGAAGCACCGGCAGGGCCACCCCGACCGCGGCGGCGGCCACTGAGGCGGCGGCGGCCGCGAACCAACGCCATGCGACTGGTCGATTCATCTCTGTCTCGCCTTCGTAGCGGGTGGACTGCGGAGGGGCACCCGGGCGGATGGTCATACCGCAGGGGGAAAGCGCTTTCCGGCAGCTGGACGATATCGGCGCATGTGAAAACGTGTCAACGAAAACCGTGAAACCTGCAACAAACCTGCACACGTGTGGGAGCCCAGTTGCCTAGGACGCTCTACGCGACGCGGCCCTGGTCACAAGATCGGGATTCGGCCTGGTCACAAGATCGGCGAGGCCGGTGGAACGGACCTCGCCGATCAGGCGGCTCAAGCCAGGTGGCTCACGCGGGCACGTGGCCGGCGGTCCAGCACCCTTCGTGGGTGTGGCAGGCCTGGTACGCCGTAAGCGCGTCATGCAACTGCGCCAGGCGGGCCGCCGACAGCTGTCCGGCGAGGTTGGTCAGCTGATACGGGTCGGCGACCCGGTCGTAGTACTCGCGGTCGCCGGTGGCGTATTCGACGTAGGTGTAGGTGGCCGTGCGCAGCGCCGCATAGGTCGTCGGCTTGCCGTTGCGTACGGTCTGCAGGTCGGGGTCGTCGGCGAGCTGATCCGGCCCGTGATGTTCGATCAGCGATCCGGTACGCCAGTTCG
Source organism: Hamadaea flava (assembly GCF_024172085.1). Taxonomy (NCBI): domain Bacteria; kingdom Bacillati; phylum Actinomycetota; class Actinomycetes; order Micromonosporales; family Micromonosporaceae; genus Hamadaea; species Hamadaea flava. Next base: position 8,810,383 of record NZ_JAMZDZ010000001.1, read on the forward strand.
GCGCGTCCGCGCCTTGGGCCAGGCCGAGCAGGCTGCGTCCGTCGACGTCGGAGGCGACCGTCGCGCCGCCGATGCGCTGGAAGGTCGGGGCGAGGTCGATGTTCTGGACGATCTCGGGCCGGGTCGATCCGGCCGGTACGCCGGGTCCGGTGACGACCAGGGGTACGCGCACGTCGGTGTCGAAGGCGGTCTGCTTGCCGCCGGTGAGCCGGTATTCGCCCATGTGGAAGCCGTTGTCGGAGCTGAACACGAAGTACGTGTTCCCGGCTACGCCGCTGGTTTCGAGCTGTGCGCGTACGTTGCCGATGAGGCGGTCGACGGCTTGCACCGCCTGGGCGCGCTTGCGGAAGTTGGTGTCGAGGGTGGTCTTCTCGGTGTCGGTGAGCGGGGTGTTGGCCGCGAGCCAGGACGGCGCGCCGGTGGGGAGTTTGTTGTACGCGGGTGTGCGGGGCGCGGTCAGTCCGGGGAAGTCGTCGAGGTCCTGGTCGGCCGGGGTGAACGGACCGTGCGGCGCGAAGGTGGCGATCTCCAGCAGGAACGGCTGGCCGGCGGCGACGCTGCGCTGGATGAACGTCTTGCCTTTGCGGGCCAGCACGTTGGTCAGGTAGTCGGCCGGGTCGCTGCCGTAGTGCACGACGCTGTGGTTCTCGTTGAGGTCGTAGTTGTATTCGGGGTAGCCGTTGCCCGCGACGTGCCAGTCCGACCACCCCGGGGGCACATAGGGCTGGGTGCCGCCCTGGGTGTCGGCGGGTTGGTAGCCGTTGAGGTATTTGCCGAGGAATCCGGTGGCGTAGCCCTGGGCCTGGAGGGCGGTGGCGAAGGTGTGTTCCTCGTTGCCGCGGCCTTTGAAGACGGCGAAGCCGCCGTCCGTGCCGCCGTTGGTGAACACCCCGGTGTCGTGGGGGAACTTGCCGGTGAGGAGGGAGGAGCGCGACGGGCAGCACAGCGAGTCGGTGACGGTGTAGTTGGTGAAGGTCGCGCCGTCGGCTTGCAGCTGCTGGACCTGCGGCATGTATGGGACGAGGTTCCAGGCCAGGTCGTCGGTGAGGACGAAGACGATGTTGGGCGGAGCCGCCGCCGGTTGTGCCTCGGCGGCGAGCCGGGGATCGGGAGTGGTCGCTGACCAGGTGGCGACGATCCCGGCGGCGAGGAGGACGGCGGCGGCCCGGCGGGCGATGCGGGTCCGGTGGCTGGTACGCATACGCACCAGCCTCCAGGAAACTTATAATCTTGTATTTAGCAAATTATGAGGAGGTGATGTCCAGCGCCGCGAGGTAGGCCTCGGCGATGACCGCGTGGCCGGGCAGGTTCGGGTGGATCCGGTCGCGGGCCCAGTCCGCTGAGTCGGTCGACGCGAGCGCGCGGTCGAACGCTTGCTGGGTGCGTACGTGGAGGGCGGAGAACTCCTCGGCGAGGGCTTCGACGACCTTGCCGTAGCGTTCGGTCTCCACGCGCTGCGGTTCGGCCGCGTCGGCTTCGATGATGTACGGGTCGGCCAGGATCAGCCGGCAGCCGGTGGCGTCGACCGCCCGGCGCAGCAGCCCGCGCAGGGTCTGCTCGTATTCGTCGATCGGGACGGCTTCGTCGGCGCGGCCCGTGAAGAAGCGCCAGATGTCGTTGATGCCGATCATGACCGACAGCCAGTCCGGCTGGAGGGCGATCGCGTCGTCGTCCCAGCGGCCGGCCAGGTCGCGTACGGTGTTGCCGCTGATGCCCCGGTTGGTCCAGCGCAGGTGCAGCTCCGGGCGGCGGGCGGTGACGAAGGCCCGGACCAGGTTCACGTAGCCGTCGCCGTAGGGCTCGTGAAGGTCGCGGCGGCCGCAGTCGGTGATGCTGTCGCCGATGAACACTATGTGCTGGCCGGGCTGAAAGAGCTGGGTCATGATCTAGACCCTGCCAGAAGGCGATCCATCGATGCGTACCAGGCAGTGCCCGGTTCAGCCGATGGTCACCTGCGACCAGTCGAGGCCGTCGAGGTTCACCACGATCGCCTCCTGCGTCGTGCGGGCGATCAGCACCACAGCCGCCACGTCGGGGTCGGGGTTCTCCTCTCGGTGCGGCACGTACGGCGGGACGAAGATGTAGTCCCCGGGCGCGGTCTGCACCCGGGTCTCCACCGGTTCGTCGCCCTCGAGGTCGACGAAGACGAACACCGGGGTGCCGGACACGACGAAGATCGCGGTCTCGGACGCGCCGTGGTGGTGGTTGGCCGACTTCGTGTCACCCGGGACGTGGGTCTGGCCCATCCAGAGGTTGCGCGCGCCGACCGTCTTGCCGCTGACGGCTTCCAGTCGTTTCATGCCGGGCGTCTGCGTGGTGTGCGAGATCAGCCCGCTGGGCGCGATGCGGTGCAGCCGCCGGTGGAACGGGTCGATGTCGGCGGGCAGGATCACGCCGCTGGGAGTGCGGGACAGGTTGCTCATGGGGTTCCTTGCAGGGCGAGGGTCGGGGTCGGCAACAGACGGCGCAACGCGCCGGCCGCGCCGAGGGTCAGTTCGGTGCGCAGCCCGCGCCGCGCCCACACGGACAACGCGAGCGGCTGCGGCGGCGGCAGGTCGTCGCGGGGGACCAGCCCCGGTGGCGCCTGCCCGAGGGTCGCCATCAGGCCCACGCCCAGCCCTGCCTGCACCGCGGCCTGCACCCCGGCCAGGTGGGCGGCCTCGCAGCCGACTTCGGCCGGCAGTCCGTGGGCGGCCAAGGTGTCCAATGCTCTGGTACGCAGAGCGCAGGGGGCGTCGAAGGCGACGACGGGAATGGGGCGACCGCCGTGGGGCAGCTGCCATTCGGGTGCGGAGTACCAGGTCAGTTCCAGTTCGCCGACGGTCTGCGCGGCGGGGTCCTCGGCCGGGCCGAGCAGCAGCGCCAGGTCGATGCGTCCGTCGGCGAGTGTTGCTCGTAGTTGGGCGCCGCGGTCGATGCGGAATCGGACCCGCCAGTCGGGGAACGTTCCGGCCAGCGCCGAACTCAGTTCGGGTAGCAGTTGCGCGGCGGCGTGTTCGGTGGAGCCGATGACCAGCGCCTGTTCGGGTTCGACGCCGAAGGTGCGCAGGGTCTCGTCGTGCACGGCGAGCAGCCGCCGGGCTTGGCGCAGCAGTGTCTCGCCGTCGGTGGTGAACCGTGAGCCCCGGCCCTGCCGTTCCACGAGGACGCGGCCGACCGCCGCTTCGAGCCGGCGTACATGTTGGCTGACGGCGGCTTGGCTCAGGTAGAGGGCGGTGGCGGCGCGCTGGAAGCCGCCGCAGTCCGCGACAGCGACGAAGCTGCGCAGCGGGGCGATGTCCAGGACGCGGTTCATGCCTGCTGAGCGTAGGGCGTGAGTGCGGACGGAGTATGAACGATCTTTCACCGTTTTCGAACATCCATCAGGAATCGTGATGGGTCGTCATCACGAACCGTGGTTGGACATTCGCGCTGGTCGGGGGCAAGACTGTTGACCATGAGCCGCGCGACCTCCTGTTGTTGCTGACCCGCTAGAGCCGGGCGCCACCGCCTTCTTTCGCACCGTCGCGAGCACTCCCTTCCTTCGTCCGCTTGGCCTGCTGTGTCGCGGGCCGACGGCACGTCACCTCATCGCCTCCATGCCTCATCGCATCCATGCCTCATCGCATCCATGCCTCCGAAAGGCGTACCCATGACTTCGCGCACCCTGAAACTCGGCGCCGTGCTGCTCGGCGTCGGCGGGCCCGGCCAGCACAACACCTGGCTCAGCCCGGAGATCCCCGGCGACGCCAGCGTCGACATCCGCTGGTACATCGCCCGCGCCCAGCAGGCCGAGGCGGCCGGGTTCGACCTGGTGTTCATCGTGGACAGCCAGTTCATCACGCCCGACTCGCCCAACCACTACCTGAACCGGCTCGAGCCGCTGACGCTGTTGTCGGCGATCGCCGTGCACACCGCCAACATCGGCCTGGTCGGCACGCTGACCACGTCCTACAACGACCCGTTCAACCTCGCCCGCCGGCTGGCCTCGCTCGACCTGATCAGCGGCGGGCGGGCGGGGTGGAACGTGGTGGCCACGGGCGACGGCGGCACCGCCGGCAACTACGGGCGCAAGGAGCACTACGACTACGCCGAGCGGTACGGCCGGGCGTTGGAGCACGTACGCGTCGCGCAAGGGTTGTGGAACTCCTACGAGGACGACGCGTTCCCGCGTGACAAGGAACGCGGCGTCTTCTTCGACCGCAGCCGCCAGCATCCGCTCGACCACGTCGGCGAGCACTTCCAGGTCGTCGGGCCGCTGAACATCCAGCGGTCGCCGCAGGGTCAGCCGGTCATCTTCCAGGCCGGCGACTCGGGTGAGGGCCGCGACCTCGGGGCTGCCGTGGCCGATGCGATCTTCACCCACGCGCAGACCCTCGAGGAGGGCCAGGCGTTCGCCCGTGACATCCGCGCCCGTGCCGCGGCGCTCGGCCGCGATCCGGAGCAGATCATCATCTTCCCCGGGATCAGCCCGATCCTCGCCGACACCGACGAGCAGGCCCGGGAGAAGGAGCAGCAGATCCTCGGGGCGAAGAGCTTCGACCGGGCGCTGGCCGAGCTGGGGCGTCCGTTCGGCTGGCACGACTTCTCCCAGTACGACCTCGACGCGCCGTTCCCCGAGGTGGGCGACCTCGGCGACCGCAGTTTCAAGACGCACGCCAACCGGATCAAGAAACTGGCCCGCGACAACGGATTCACGTTGCGCCAGGTCGTGCAGCATCAGCTCGACGCGCGCCGGTCGCCGTTCGTCGGTTCGCCGCTGACCGTCGCGAACGAGATCGAACGCTGGTTCCGCGCCGGGGCGTTCGACGGCATCAACCTCACCGTCACGGTGCCGAGCGAGTTCGCCCGGTTCACCGACGAGGTCCTGCCGATCCTGCGCGAGCGTGGCGTCGTGCGTGACGCGTACGCGGCGACGACGTTGCGCGGCAACCTCGGCCTGCCCATCCCGGAGAACACCCACACCGTCGCCCGCCGTGCCGAAGAGCAGGCCGGCCGGCTCGAGCTGCCCGTCGCGGCCTGAGGAGACCACCGATGACCATCAGCCGATACAGACGCCTCGCCGCCGCGGCGGCCGCCCTGCTCGCCCTGGCCACCACCGCGTGCGCCGGAACGAACAGCGGCTCGGCCGGCGAAGCCACGTTGCGCTGGGCCGCCGCGCTGCCCGCGCACTGGGACCCCGTCGTCAGCGGCAGCGGCGCTCAGTTCCGCATCCTGTCATTGGCGTACGCGTCGCTGACCGAGATCGACGAGCAGGGCAAGGCGGCCCCGAGCCTGGCCCAGAGCTGGGACTACAACAGCACCGGCGACGAGGTGACCTTCCACCTGCGGCCGAACCTGACGTTCACCGACGGCGAACCGCTCAACGCCCAAGCCGTCAAGCAATACCTGGACCGGGCCAAGACGCAGCAGAACTCGGCCCTGTTCGGCGACCTGACCTCGATCAAGGAGATCGTCGCCGCGAACGACACCGACGTCGTGATCAAACTGACCCAGGTCGACTACCAGATCCCGCTGCTGCTCGGCGAGCGCGTCGCGCAGATCACCAGCCCGAAGGCCGCCCAGGACCCGGCCAAGCTCGACCAGAACCCGATCGGCGCCGGCCCGTTCGTGGTCACCGAATTCGTGCCCGGCTCCCACGTGTACTTCAAGAAGAACCCCGGCTACTGGGACGCGGCGAACATCCACATCGACCGGGTCGAGCTGCACGCCGCACCGGACGCCGCCACCATCGTCTCCAGCCTCCAGACCGGCGTGTACGACCTGGCGTACCTGGATCCGGCGCAGGTCAAGGCAGCCAAGGCCAGCGGCCTCGACGTGGTGTTCCAGCCGGGCTTCAACGCGGCCAACATCAGCGTCAACGTCAACAAGAAGCCGTTCGACAACCCGAAGGTCGTCGACGCGCTGCGGTACGCCGTCAACCGGCAGGAGTTCGTCGACAAGGTCACCTTCGGCTACGGCAAGGCGACCGACCAGCCGTTCCCGCCGGGATACGTGGCCTACGACGAGAAGTCGGCCAACCAGTACCCGTACGACGTGACCAAGGCCAAGCAGCTGCTCGGCGAGGCCGGCTATCAGCCGGGGCAGATCTCGGTCGACCTGGTGATCCCGGCCCAGTCCACCGCGGCCGAGATCGTCCAGTCGCAGCTGGCCGCGATCGGGGTGAAGGTCGCCATCAAGGTCGACCCGAACTGGTCCACGCCGTTCTTCGCCAAGGACCTCGCCCTGTCCCTCTACGGCACGACCGGCCGGGAGTCGCCGGTGCAGACGCTGACCGCGCACTTCGGACCCAACGGCCCGCTCAACCTCAGTACGCCCTACGAGCCGGAAGGCTTCGAAGCCGCCGTGTCGGCCGCCCGCCGGACCCCGTTGGAGTCGCCGGACTACGCGGCCACCCTCCAGGCGGCCACCCGGGCCGGGCTGGCCAGCCGGGCGCTGATCTTCACCTATTCGCAGCCGAACATCTTCGTCAAGAGCAGCAAGGTCTCCGCGCTGCCCGCCATCCCCGGCCAGATCCACTGGACCGGCGTCACCGTGGCCGCGTCATGAGCGCCGCCGGGCTGAGCCGGGTCAAGCGGGCCGGCGTACGCGTCGCGTCGGTCGCGGGCCGGTCGATCGCGATCTTCGTCCCCGTCTTCGCAGTGGCGACCTTCGTGACGTTCGCGCTGCGTACGCTGAGCGGGCTCAGCCCGGCGCACCTGCAACTGGGGGAGTCCGCGACCCCGGAGAACATCGCCCGCATCGAGCACCAGTGGGGCCTGGACAAGCCGTTCCTGACCCAATACCTCGACTGGTTCGGCAACCTGCTCTCCGGCGACCTCGGCACCAGCTGGTTCAACGGCGCCGACATCGCCCGACTGCTCACCGAGGGCGCGGTCATCAGCCTGTCGGTGGCCGGGTTCGCGCTGCTGATCGGCGTAGTGTTCGGCTTCGGCCTCGGCGTACTCGCCGCGTGGCGGCGCACGACCTGGGTCGACCGGGGGATCACCGGGTTCACCACGTTCATCTCGGTCATGCCGTCATTCGTCGTCGGCATCGCCCTGGTCGGGGTGTTCGCCGTCGGCCTCGGCTGGTTCCCCTCCGCCGGCTACGTCCCGGCCGACCGCGGGTTCGGCGTCTGGCTGGCCCACATCACGCTGCCCGCGATCGCGCTCAGCTTCGACACCGTCTCCGACGTCGCCCGGCAGCTACGGGCCGGGCTCGTGGCAGCGTACCGGGAGAACTATGTGACCGGCGCGGTCGTGCGCGGGCTCAGCCCTCGGCGGATCTTCTTCCGGCATGTGCTGCGCAACGGGATCGGCCCGGCGCTGACCGTGCTCGGGCTGAAGTTCCCGAACCTGCTCGGCGGGGCCGTGGTCACCGAGGCGATCTTCGGCATGCCGGGCTTCGGCCAGTTCGCCGCCCAATCGGCGCAACGCGGCGACGTCCCGGCCGTCCAAGGCGTCCTGGTCGTCTCGATCGTCCTGGTCGTGGTGTTCAACCTGCTGGTCAACATCATCCTCGCCCGGGTCACGCCCGCGTCGGCGAGAGGAGTCTGACAGTGGTACGCCGAATCCTGCGGCTCGGCTCCGGCCGGATCGCGTTCACCATCCTGGCCCTGATCGCGCTACTGGCATTGGCCGGACCGATGCTGGCCCCGCAGGACCCGCTGACCGGCAGCGCCGACATCCTCGCCGCGCCGAGCGCCCAGCACTGGCTCGGCACCGACTACCTGGGCCGCGACGTGCTCAGCCGGCTGCTGGCCGGATCGCGGCTCAGCGTACTGGGCGCGGTGCAGGTGACCGTGATGGCGCTGATCGTCGGCGTCATTCCCGGAATCTTGTCGGTCTATCTGGGCCGCGTCTTCGAATGGGTCACGCTCCGACTGGCCGACACGCTGATCGCGTTGCCGTTCCTCGTGTTCGCCGTCGCGGTCACCGCCCTGCTCGGCAACGGCATCCCGCAGGCGATGTTCACCGTCGGCGTCATGGTGTCGCCGCTGTTCTTCCGGGTGTCCCGGGCGGCCACCCTCTCGGTGGCCCGATCGCAATACGTCGAGGCGGCGATCATCTCCGGGGCCTCGGTCGGCTGGATCGTGCGCAAGCACGTGTGGGTCAAGGTGCTCCCGCCGATCGCCATCGCCCTCGCGCACACCGCCGGAGTCGGCTTCGTCGTCGTGTCCAGCCTGACCTTCCTCGGCATCGGCGTACGCCCGCCCGCCCCGACCTGGGGCGGCATCCTCGCCTCCGACCTCGGGTTCCTCAGCTACCGGCCGTGGGCGCCACTGCTGCCCACCGCGTTGATCATGGCCACCGTGTGGGCCTGCAACCTGCTCGCCGACGCCATCCGCGACGTCACCGGCGAAGCCGGCCGAGCCCTGCTCAACCGCCGCACGGCCGCCGCCAACCGAAACCTCGCAGTGGGAAGGAGCGCCTCATGAGCGACACCGTGCTGCGCCTGGACGGCGTACGCGTCCACGACGCGGTCACCGGCCGGGACCTGGTCCGCGGCGTCACCTTCGACCTGACGCCGGGCAAGACCGTCGGCATCGTCGGCGAATCCGGCAGCGGCAAGACGCTGACCTGCCGGGCGGTGCTGGGCATCCTGCCACAGCACTTCACCGTCTCGGCCGGCGTGATCGAGCTGAACGGCCGCGACGTCACCGGATTCACCGCCCGCGACTGGACCGAGGTACGCGGCTCGGCCGTCGGCGCGGTCTTCCAGGACCCCGCGTCCTACCTCAACCCGTCGCTGCGCGTCGGCAGCCAGATCGCCGAAGTGCTGCGCGTCAAGAAAGGACTGTCCCGACGCGCGGCCCGGCACCGGGCGACCGCCCTGCTCGCCTCGGTACGCCTCCGCGACCCGGACCTGGTCTACCAGCAGTATCCACACGAACTGTCCGGCGGAATGCTGCAACGGGTCCTCATCGCCACCGCCATCGCCGCCGACCCGCAGCTGCTCATCGCCGACGAGGCCACCACCGCGCTCGACGTCACCGTGCAAGCCGAGATCCTGGACCTGCTCGCCGATCTGCGCGACCGCACCGGCCTGGCGCTGATCGTCGTGTCCCACGATCTCGCGGTCGTCGCGCAGCTCTGCGACGAGGTCCTCGTCCTGCGCGACGGGCAGGTCGTCGAACAGGGGCCGACCGACCGCATCCTGTTCGACCCGCAGCACGAGTACACCCGGCTGCTCATCGCCGAACACGAGCAGTACGGCCTGGACGCGCTTCTCGAGCAGCACAGTCTGGAGCTGGATCATGTCGGCTGACCCCGTCCTGGCGGTGACCGGACTCGACGTGCACTACCGGCGGCGTACCGGGCGGTTGCACGCGCTCAAGCAGGCCACGCTGACCGTGGCGGCGGGCGAGACCGTCGGCGTCATCGGCGAGACCGGTTCCGGGAAGTCCACTCTGGCCCGTGCCGTGCTCGGCCTGGTACGCCCATCGGCCGGCCGCATCGTGGTCGCCGGAACCGACGTCACCGGCTTCTCGGCCCGGCGATGGCGAGCCCTGCGCCGCCAAGGCGTCCTGCAGTACGTGTTCCAGGACCCGCTGCGCAGCCTCGACCCGGACCTGACCGTCGAGGAGTCGCTGATCGAACCGCTGCTGATCCAGGGCCGGTCCCGCCGCGAGTCCGCCGACCGCGTACGGGCGTACCTGGAGCGGGTGCACCTGGACGAGACGCTGCTGTCGCGGCTGCCCGGCGAACTGTCCGGCGGCCAACGCCAACGCGTCGCGGTCGCCCGCGCGCTGGTCACCGACCCCCGGCTGATCATCCTCGACGAGCCGGTCAGCGCCCTCGACGCCGCGACCCGGGTCCGGGCGCTGGAGTTCCTCAAAGAACTGCGTGCCGCCGGAACGGCGTTGGTGTTCATCTCGCACGATCTCGGTTCGGTCGCCGGGCTGGCCGACCGGGTCGCCGTGCTGTACCAGGGCGAGATCGTCGAGACGGCGCCGGCCACCGACGTGATCCGGTCGCCGCGTCACGCGTACACGCGGCTGTTGGTGAGCTCGGCCCCGACGCTGCGCTCGGCCGCCGCGAACCGGGCCGACCGCGCGGCCCGCCGCCAAGCCCTTCGTGACCTTTTACCTGCCTGACCTGGAAGGAGACCCCGTGAGCGACGTGTCTTTCCCGACCGGCGAACCCCCGGGCGAGCTGGACGTGCTGATCGTCGGCGCCGGACCGGTGGGGCTGGCCGCGGCCGTCGAGCTGACCGCCCGCGACGTGCGGGTCGCGGTGGTGGACGCCGCGACGACGGCCGAGCTGGTCCGGGCCGGCGCGATGGGGCACTCGCCGCGCACCGTCGAGCATTTCCGCCGCTGGGGTGTGCTGCAGGCGATCCGGACCGGCTGGACCTTCCCGCCAGAATGGAACCGCGGCATCCGGCTGGCGACCTCGCTGGCCGGGCACGACCTGGCCGCGACCGGCCGCCGACCGCAGACGTACTCGCTGGCCAAGCCGATCCGCCGACCGCAGACGGTGCTGCAGCAGGCTTTCCTCGATCACCTGACGGTGCGCGACGTGCCGGTCAGCGGCGGCTGGCGGGTCATCGGCCTGTCACAGACCGACGATCTCGTGGAGACGGAGGTCTTCTCGGCGGGGGAGACCCGCACGATCCGGTCCCGGTACGTCCTGGGCGCCGACGGCGGCAGCAGCACCGTGCGGCGGCTGGCCGGCATCGACCGCACCGGCGAGCACGCCGACGAGCGGATGTTCCGGCTCGTCGTGCGGACCCGGCCCGGTGCGCTCGGGCCCGCGCCCAGCGGCACCAACATCGTCTACAACCAGATCGCGTCCGGATTCCTCGCCGCGATCAGCCCTGTCGAGTGGCGCGTGTACGCCGGCCCCTACCCGCTGGACGTCACGCCGTCCGACGAGGAACTGCTCGACGTCGCGCGGGCGGCGTTCGGCGTACCTGACCTCGACCTGTCGATCGCCTCGAAGACGTCGTTCTACCAGGCGACGAGGATCGCGACTTCATTCCGCCACCGCCGGGTGCTGCTCGCCGGCGACGCGGCCCATGTGCGTACGCCGGGCGGCAATCTCGGCGAAGGCTTCGGCGACGTGGTCAACCTCGGCTGGAAGCTGGCCGCCGTCCTCGCCGGGCAGGCGGGCGACACACTGCTCGACTCCTACGACGCCGAACGGCGTACGCACAACCAGCGGGTCGCCGACCACGCGCTCGCGGCGGCTCGGCGTACGCGGGCGCTGGTCGGGCGCATCCGGCAGATCGGCGTGCCCGCCGACGACGACACCACTTCGGCCGGTGCCCTGGCAAGGCAGTCGATCGCGGCGTTGCTGGCCGAGTCGCCGGGCGGGGAAGCGTCGGGAGTCGTGTTCGACGAACGCTACGACGCCTCCGCCGTCATCTCGTACGAACCCGGCCAGCACGACTCCGACCAGCCGTGGACGGCCTCGGCGTACGCCGACGACCCTCGGCCGGGCCATCGGGCGCCGGACGCGTACGTGGACCCGTGGGGCGACACGCTCTACGACCGGCTCGGCTTCACGACCGGCCTGGTCGTGGTGGACTCGAGGTTGACCACTGCAGCACCTGGCCTGGTCTCGGGCTTGACGACTGCCCCCGAGCCGGCGTCGGGCTTCGGCACCGCGCTCGACCTTGCTGCGGCATTCTCGGTCGCCGCTGAGAGTCGCGGCCTTGAGCTATCCATTGTGCACGTGACGCACGGCCCGGCCCGCGACCTGTATCCGCCCGGCGCCTACCTGATCCGTCCCGACCAGCACGTCGCCTGGCGGGGCACGACCCTGCCGCCCGGCGGGGCCGGCGCCGTGCTCGACCACCTCCTCGGCACCGTCGCCGACACGGAGGCCATCACCGACCCAGGCACCGTCACCGACCCAGGCACCGTCACCCACTCGAAAGGCTCCACGATGTCCGACTATCTCGACTTCACCGGCCCGGCCGAACTGCGTACGCGGGGCACCGTGCTCATCGCGCCCGGCCGCGGCGAGAGCCAGAGCAGCTACCTCCGCCTGGCCACGCGGCTGGCCGCCGACTCCTATCGCGTACGCGTCGTGCCCGCGCCGATCGTGGACGCCGACGACGTCGCCGGATCCCTCGACCGGTACGCCTCCGTCCTCGCCGACGCCGTCAAGGGAGTCTCCGTCCCTGTCGCTGTCTCCGTCCCGGCATCGGGTGACCGCGCCGTCTCGGCTTTCGGGGACCGGGCCGCCATTTCCGTCTCTGTTTCCGGCAGCCAGGCCGTCGACTCCGTCGCTGCGTCCGAGGACCGCGCCGATGCCGCCGAGGACGGTCCGGTGCAGCCGCTGGTCCTCGTCGGGGCCGACATCGCCGCCGCGGCGGTCGCCGCGCTGGCCGACCGGGCCGACCCCGAAGCCACGTGGTGGCCGGCCGGCGTGGTGCTCGCCGGGCTGCCCGGATACACCGTCCACGCGGCCACCGGCTGGGACGACGAACTCGACGCGCGTACGCACTGCTCGGTGCACCGCGGCGTGCTGTCGGACGACCCGGCCGTCCAACCCGGTACGCTCGCCGACCCCGTTCCAGCGCGGCTGCTGGATCTGGCGTACCAGACCGAATCGCCGCTGCCGCACCTGATCCTGACCGGCGACGCCGACCCGTACGCCGACCGCGACCAGCTGACCCGCCTCGCGCGACGGCTGCCGCTGGCCCGGCTGTCGGCCGTACGCGGCGCGCACCACGACGTTCTCAACGACCTGCAGCACCGGACCGTCGCCGCCGAGATCGTCTCCTTCCTGGAGGCGCTGCGCGCGAACGAGCCGCTGCGGCCGATCGTCCACAGTGTTCACAGCGCCTGGTGACGGAGGAAGACATGACGACCACGATCTCGCCGGTTCGAACAGTGCCGCAGACCCCCGAACCACCCGAGCTCGGCATCGACCCGCATCGGCTGCTCGGCCTGCTGCGGCGACACGCCACCACGGTCACCGTCGTGACCGCGCCCGGGGGAGCGGGGCTGCCCCCGGCCGGGTTCACCGCCACGTCGTTCACCTCGGTGTCGCTGCGGCCGCAGCTGGTGTCGTTCTGCCTGGACCGCGACTCGACGAGCTGGCCCGCGGTGGAACGTGCTCGTCATGTGGCCATCCACCTGCTCGCCGCCGGGCAGCAGCAGGTGGCCCGGACGTTCGCCACCAAGGGCATCGACCGGTTCGCCGACGACACGATCTGGACGCCTGGCGCGTACGGGATGCCGTTGCTGCGCGGCGTCCTGGCGACGCTGGTGTGCGAAGTGGCCGCCCGCGTTCCGGCCGGCGACCATGCGATCGTCCTGGGCCGCCCGGTGCTGGCCCACCACGGCGACGGCGAGCCGCTGCTCTATCACGACGGCGGCTACCGGCGACTCGACCAGGAGGAGAGCGCGTGACTACAGCGACCGTGGCCTCGACTGACGCACCGGTTTCGCTGGTGTTGAACCGGGAGGGCCAGGATCTGCTGTTCAGGACTGCCCGGACGGCGAACGCGTTCACGGGAGAGCCGGTCACCGAAGCGCAGATCCGGGCGATCCACGACCTGGTCCGGCTCGGTCCGACAGCGCTGAACTCCCAGCCCCTGCGCGTGCTGTTGCTGCGTACGCCGGGCGCACGCGCGCGGCTGCTGCCACATTTGAGCGGCGGCAATCGGGACAAGACGGCGGTGGCGCCGTTGACGGCGGTGCTCGCCGCCGACACGGGTTTCCCGGAGCGGCTGCCCGAGCTGTTCCCGCACAAGCCGCAGGCCGCCACCTGGTTCGGCGATCCCGAGTATCGCGAGAACCAGGCCCGGTTCAACGCCACCCTGCAAGCCGGCTACTTCCTCATCGGCGTACGCGCGGCAGGGCTGGCCGCCGGGCCGATGACCGGCTTCGACGCCGCAGCCGTCGACGAGGAGTTCTTCGCCGACGGCCGATGGCGAACGCTGCTGATCGTCAACATCGGCCGGCCCGCCGCCGAGGCCGCCCGCCAGCGCCTGCCCCGGCTGGCGTACGAGGACGTGGTGCGATCGGCCTGACGCGTCAGCGCGGCAACAGCACCAGCCGACCGCGCAGCCCACCTTCCGCCAGGCGCTCGTGCGCCTCGGCCACCCGGTCCAGCGGCAGAGTCGCCGCTACCCGCAGGCGCAATCCGGCTTGGGCGAGACTGGTGAGCCGAGACCCGTCGGCGCGGATCCAGACGTTGGCGACCCGGACGCCCCGCAGTGGAACGGGTGCGCCGCCGAGGACCGAGACGAACGCGCCGCCACCGCGAACGGCGTCGAGCGCGACAACGCCGAGGCCGGCCGCGTCGATCACCGCGTCGACGCCGCCGCGAACCACCGCGCGGACCGCAGCGGGAAGGTCCTGCCCTCGGGCGACGAAGTGATCGGCGCCCAGGGCACGGACCAGGTCTTCGTCGGCGCCGCCGGCCGCGCCTACCACGCGTGCGCCCGTGGCCGAGGCCAGCTGCACGGCATACCCGCCGACCGCGCCGGCCGCTCCGGTGACCAGCACGGTCTGGCCCGGCCGCAGCCCGGCGAGGTCCAGTGCTTGGGCGGCCGTCAGCGAGTTGAGCGGCAGGGTCGCGGCCGCGACCAGGTCCACATCGTCCGGTAGCCGGCCGACTGCCTCCTCGTCCAGCACCGCGTACTCGGCCTGGGCCTTGCTGGGCAACGCCAGCCGGTCGGACAAACCGGCGACCCGGTCGCCTACCGCGAATCGGGTCACGTCGGCGCCGACGGCGTCCACGACGCCGGACAGGTCCCAGCCCAGGCCGATGACGTCCCGCGCGGGCAGCAGGCCGTTCGCGGTCAGGCCGCCGCTGCGGGTCTGGAGGTCGACCGGGTTGACGGCGGCCGCCGCGACGCCGATCCGGACCTGGCCGGGGCCGGGCTCAGGAATCGGCAGGTCGGCGAGTTCGAGTACGCCCGGTCCACCGAATCCTCTGATGATCACTGACTTCATGTGGTCACCGTATGGAGTGCTACTCTCCAGTGGGAAGTAGGCACTTCGAAGTGCCTGTGCAACCTGGAGGTGCCCGCGTGACGACCCTCTCGGCGGCCGAACGCCGTGCGGCGGAGCGAATCGCGTACGACGCCTATCTGGCCGCCTGCCCGGCCCGCAAGCTGCTCGACCGGATCAGCGACAAGTGGGTCAGCCTGGTGCTGACCGCCCTGGCCGATGGACCCCGGCGGCAGAGCGACCTCGCCCGCTTCCTAGCCGGGGCGAGCCAGAAGATGCTCACGCAGACGTTGCGGGCGCTCGAGCGTGACGGAATCGTCGACCGCACGGTCACGCCGACGGTGCCGATCCGCGTCGACTACGCGCTCACCGACCTCGGCCGCAGCCTGCTGCCCGTCATCGCGGCCATCAAGGGCTGGGCCGAATCTCACCTCGCCGAAGTGGAGTGTGCGCAACTCGCGTACGACCAGGCGAACAGGGAGCCGGACGCGGGGAGAAGGTCCCCGGGTCCGGCTCGTGATCAGCTCGCGGCGGTCCGGAACACCGGGTAGTAGCCGCCGGACTGCCCGGTGGCCATCGGGTGGTAGGAGATGCCGAGCGAGGCGAAGTTCAGCGCGTGCAGCCACTTGTCGCCGCTGCACAGCTGGTGCCCGACGAAGATCGACCGGACGTCGGCGAAGACGAAGCCCTTCGCCTGCGCCGCCGTCTTGGTGATGTTGTCGACGAGGTTGATGCCCTCGTTGATCTTCGCGTGGGAGGTGGCGCTCAGCCCGACGCAGACCGTGTTGAGCTGGTAGAACACCGGGTACGACAAGACGACGACCTTGGCGTTGGGCGCCTTGGCCCGGATCTTGGTGTACAGCGTGCTGAGCAGCCCGGCGAGCGTCGAGTTCGCCTTGTTCTCCGCGGTCTGGACGGCGGCGACGCACTCGGTCGTCCCGTACAGCGCGCAGGTCTTCATGATGTCGGCGAAGCCCATGTCGTTGCCGCCGGCCGTCAGGCTGACCAGCGTCGTGGTGCTGCTCAGCGCGGACAGCTGGCTGCTGGCGACGGTCAGCGTGGTCGCGCCGGAACAGGCGACGGAGACATAGGACGCGGGCGCGTTGGCGGCGGCCCACAGCGCCGAGTACGCGCTCGTGCTGCGTTGGCACGAGCCGCTCTCGGAGGTGTAGTTGCCGGCGCCGACGCCGGAGGAGTAGGAGTCGCCGAGGGCGACGTAGCGGACGGTGGACGCGGCGTTCGCGGGGGTGGCCACGAGGCCGACCAGCACAAAGAGGGTGGTTGCGAGGCTGGCCGTCAGCGTGAGCAGACGCGATCGAGTCAAGGGGGCCTCCGGGTCGGGGGTGAACTCGGTGAACTCGGTCGCATATAGATATCAATAAACCCGGCGGTTGTGAAGATCGTGATGCGCAAGAAGTGAAAGAATTTCCGAGACCGTCCTCAATGGGCGGAGACACGGTCTCCCGGACAAGGCGCTCATGGCTGGGACGCACGCGGTGAGGTGACCCCATAACGCAGCGAAGCGGGCGGCGGCCCGACTCACCCGTGCCACCGCCCGCCGGATTTGCTTGAATCAAACTTGGCGTAGTCGATGGGGACGCGCCGCCGGGGAGGGGAGCCGCCGTTGTCGCAGCTGCGTTTTCAGATTCTCGGCCCGACGATCGTCAGCCGCGACGGGCGCGACCTCGATCTGGGCAGCCCGAAGCAGCGTACGCTGCTGGTCGCGTTGCTCCTGGAACCTCGCCGGGTGCTGCCGATGCGACGGCTGCTGAACCTGCTGTGGGACGACCCGCCCACCTCGGCCACCGCCAACGCCCGCACGTACGCGTACGGGCTGCGTAAGGCACTCGGCCCGGTCCTGCACGCCCGCGACGGCGGATACCTGCTCGACGTGGCCCCCGCCGACTGCGACCTCGGGCAGTTCACCGCCGAGGTGGGCGCGGCCCGGCTCGCCCGGTCGGCCGACGACCTGTCGGCAGCCGAACGCCACTACGAGAAGGCGCTGGGCATGTGGCGTGGCGCATGCGGGGAGGACCTGCCCGCGGACATCCCGTTGCAGCACCAGTTGGTGACCGTCACCGAACGGCGTGCGGTCGCCGTCGAGGAGTACGCCGACCTGCGCCTGCGGCAGGGCCCCGATCCGCGGCTGCCCGAGGAGCTCCGGCAGGCGCTGGCCGACCATCCGACGCGGGAAGGCTTGTGGGCGCTCCTGATGCGGGCGCTCGCAGCGGGCGGCGACACCGCGGGCGCGCTGGAGGCGTACCACCGGGCGCGGTCGGAGTTGGCGGCGCGGCTCGGCGTCGACCCGGGTGCCGAACTGGTCGACCTGCAACGCTCGATCCTGGCGCGGGAACCGGCCGTCGCCGGGCCGTCCGCGACCACCCGGTCCCGCTCGGTCGTCCCGCACGAGCTGCCCGCCCGGCCGCCGGTGTTCGTCGGCCGGGACGCCGCGGTCGCGCAGCTGCTCGGCGCGGTGGCCGATCCCGGCACCCGCCGGTATCCAGTGGTGCTGGGCATCGACGGTCCCGGCGGCATCGGCAAGTCGACCCTTGCTGTCGAACTCGCCCATCGGATGAGCGAGCGCCTCGGCGCCGGATCGCCGGCCGACCGGGACGCCGGCGATGACCTGGGCGGGGAGATCTACGTCGACCTCCATGGCGGGCGCAGCGGTCTGCGGCCGGCCAACCAGGCGGAGGTCCTGGTCCGGCTGCTGCGTTCGCTGGGTGAACCCGAACCTGGCCACGAGGACCTCGAAGGACTGGCGGCCCGCTGGCGCAGCCTCACGCACGGCCGGCGGCTGTTGATCGTGCTGGACAACGTGCTCGACGCCGACCAGGTACGCCCACTGCTGCCGAACGGGCCCGGCTGCACCGTCGTCGTCACCTCCCGGCGGCGGTTGGCCGACCTCGACCTGACCGCCCGACAAACTTTGTCGACATTGGACGTCGACGCGGCGGTGCGGCTGCTCAAAGCGCACGGCGACGCCGACGAGGGCCCGCTGCGGCAGATCGCTTTGCTGTGCGGCGGACTGCCGCTGGCGCTGCGCATGGCGGCCGCCCGGCTGGCGAGCCGCACCGATCTGACGGTGGGGGACTTCGCCCTGCGGCTCAGCGACGACCGCCTGCGGCTGAGTGAACTCGGCTACCGCGACACCGGCGTACGCGCGACCTTCCGATCCAGCTTCGTCGCCCTCGCCGGCAGCGCCGACCCGGTGGATCGGGACGCGGCGAAGCTGTTCTGCCTGCTCGGGCTGTTGCCGGTGTCGGACTGCTCGGCCGAAGTCGCGTACGCCCTCATCGACGCCGCGCATGGGGACGCCAGCGTCGGGCGGCTGGTCGAACTGCACCTCGTGACCAGCGACAACGGCCGCCTGCGGCTGCACGATCTGCTGCGCCTGTTCGCCCGGGAAGTCGCCGACGAACTGCCCCCCGAGGACATCGAACCGGCGATCTACCGAGCGGCCTGGTGCTACGCCGAATCCGCCCGGCGCGCCTGGCTCTGCGTACGCCCACTGGCCGGCCGAATGCTCCCGCCGAGCCCGCTGACTCGGGCCGCCGCCGCCGACCCGCAGACCCGGGCCGAAGGAGTGCGCTGGCTCGCCGAGAACTCCGCGTCGATGCGGGAGCTGTTGTTCGCCCTGCCCGGGCTGCCGTCGGTGCCGCTGTCCGTCGGCGTCGAGATCCTGCGCCATCTGACCAGCCACGACGGGCTCGCCGGGACATTCCGCGACACGGTCGCGGTGGCCGGCCGGGTCGTCGAACAGGCGGCTGCGGGAGCCGATCCGCGAGCCGAGTTGATCGCGCGCCGCCTGCTGGCGATCAACCTGCAACGGCTGCGCCGCTATCCGGAGTCACAGGCCGAGGTCCGGCCCGCCATCGAGCTGCTGCCAGAGGTCGACGATCCGGTCGAACGCATCACCACCCTCAACACCTTCGGCATCTTCCAGACCGAATGGGGCGACCTCGACGCCGCCGAGCAGTCGTTGCGGGCCGGGCTCAAACTCGCGCGTGAGCACGACGATCCACCTTGGACCAGCCTGCTCCTGCACAGCCTCGGCATGCACCAACGCGTACGCGGAGTGCTGGGGGAGTCGATCGAGCTGCTGCGTGAGGCGTACGGCATCCGCCAGGCCCTAGCGGACGAGATCGGTCAGATCTACACGCGGATGCAGCTCGGCAAGGCGCTGTCCGCCGCCGGAGAGGTCACCGAAGGACTGGCCCATCTCGACCGGGCGCTGCTGGTCGCGGAGCGGCTCAACTCCGCGGAACTGGCCCGGGAGATCCGGATCGACCGCATGGAGGTGCTGTCGAGAGCCGGGCGCATCGGCGAGGCGTCCGGCGAACTGCGTGCCGCGCTGGAGGTCTGCCGCCGCCTGGACGACGAAACCCTGCGGGCCGAGGTGCTACGCGAAGCGCAGCGGTTGCGCGTACCGGCGTAGGGACCCGGGCCGGAACGGGGGCGACCGGCCCGGGACATCACCTCACGATCAGCACATGCCGGCCGGGCTCGTCGTGCAAACGCGCTGGCAGGTGCCGCCCGACAGCGTCTTGGTGTAGCAGTAGTGCCGGACCAGGCGGTGACCGGTCTCGCAGGTGTACCAGGTCTGCTCGTTCGGTGCGCAGGCCGCGTCGGCGGTCGCCGTCGGCAGGATCGTGGCCAGCAGGCGGTCACCGAGCTTGGTGATCAGTCGCATGTGGGGACTCCTCATCTGTGCGCCCGGGAGGGTTACCCGGGTCCGGGGACCAGCCAACGACCGCGCCATACATATCGGCGTCCACGGGAGATACACGCCGCGTACCGACGACCCGGCCCAGCACCCGATCTCGCGGGAAGAAGCCGGCCTGCCGGGAGTCGTAGCTGACCGGCCGGTTGTCGCCCAGCAGGACGACGGCGCCGGTGGGCACGACCGTGGTGCGTACCAGGTGCCGGATCGGTTCCGGGACCACGTCGCCCGGGAGTGCCGCGACCCGTTTGACCAGCCATTGCGTCGTGCGCAGCGAACCGCTCAGCGGCGGCGCCAGCCAGCGGGCCGGTTCCAGCTCGTCGGGTCGTTCGACGACGATCACGTCGCCCACGCGCAGGCGCAGGCCGCGGACGACCAGGACGGTCCGGCCCGAGGCCAGCGCGGGTTCCATGCTCGGCCCGCGCACCCTCACGGCGATGAGCGGGCTCATGCCGGCAGGTATCCCGCGGCCTGCGTGCGGAACAGGGTCGCGTACCGGCCGCCCGCGGCGTCCAGCTCCGCGTGCCGCCCACGCTCGACGATCTCACCGGCCTCCAGGACCACGATCTGGTCGGCGTCGCGCAAGGCCGACAGTCGGTGCGAGATCAACACACTGGTACGCCCATCGCGGAGCCCGTGTATCCGCGCGTTCAAGCGGCCTTCGGCCTCGGGGTCCAACCCCGAGCTGGGTTCATCGAGGACGAGGACGTCGGCGGTGGACCGCATGAGCGCCCGGGCGACCGCGATCCGCTGCCATTGCCCACCGGACAGGTAGGCGCCGGCCCCGCCTTCGTCGTCATAGAGGCGGCTGAGCAGGGTGTCGTAGCCGTCCGGGAGACGGCGGATCGCGGGGTCGACGTCGGCCAGCCGGGCGGCCTGCTCCACGCGTACGCGATCGCCGAGCGCCGGCAGGTCGCCGATGCCGATGTTCTCGGCGGCGGTCAGGTCGTAGCTCATGAACGTCTGGAACACCGCGCCCATCCGCCGCCGCACCGTGTCCACGTCGTACGCCCGCAGGTCGACTCCGTCCCAGGTGATCGAGCCCCGCGTCGGCTCATACATTCCGCACAAGAGCTTGACCAGGGTGGACTTGCCAGCGCCGTTCGCGCCGACGACACCGGTCGACGTGCCGGCCTCGATCCGCAGATCCACCCCACGCAGCACCCATGGACCGTCCGGTGTGTACCGGAACCACAGGTCCCGGACCTCCAGCGCCTGACGCAGCGGCGGGCAGGCGTGGTTGCCCGCCGACGGCGGCCGGGGCTCGTCGACGACCGATCGCCAATGCCGGTACGCCCCCAGCTCGGTGTGCAGCCGGGCGGCGGCCGACACGCAGCCGGCGAGCCCACTCTGTACGGCGGCGATCGCCGCGACCGTCAACGCCACGTCACCGGCCGACAACCCCGGCTGCGCGGCGGCCCAGATCAGCCCGGCACCGCCGATGAGCGCGGCGAGCACGCCCAATCCCGTCTGCACGACCAGATCCCGCCGATCCACCTGGCGGCGGTGGCCGTCGGCCCGGCGGCGCTCGGCCAGCATCCGGCCGCGGAAGAACCCGGTGAGCCCGAACAGTCGCAGTTCCACCGCCGCCTGCGCTTCGGTGAGCAGCGACTCGAAGAACATCTCGCGCCGGGCTGCGCCGGCCGTCTCGGTCAGCAGCCGGATGCGGCGGCGGCTCATCGCGAGCTGCCCGGCGACCGCCGGAGCCGAGGCGGCCAGCACCACCGCCGACAGCACCGGGCTCACCGCTGTCAGCGTCATGACGAAGCCGGCCGCCAACAGCCCGGCCTGGACGACGTCGGCCGTGCCCACCACGATATCCACCGGCGCGCGTACGCCGGAGGTGGCCGCGACCGACAGTCGGTTCAGATACCCGGGATCCTCCAGACGGGACAGTCCTGGCTGAGCGCCGACCGCTTCGTAGAGCCGGTCGCGGGCGACGATCCCCGCCCGCCGGTCCAACTCCAGCACCAGGTACGCGCGTACCGGGGTGGCGGCCCAGGCGGCGACCCCGGCCAGCGCCACCCCGACGATCGGCCCCAGCGCCGTACGCCCGGCGGCGATCGCGTCGAGCGTGTCGCGCAGCAGGACGGCCGACACGACCGGCAGCCCGGCCGAACCGATCAGGACCAGCAGGAATCCGGCCAGCTGCGCCGGTCCGGCCGACCACACCAGGGTGGCCGCCGAGCGCAGGTTCACGCGACCCGGGCCGGGCGCGGCACCCCGGCCAGATCGTGACCGGACATCACGACCGTGCCGTCCGCCGCGATCAGGAACACCGCCGGGTACGCGTCCACCCCGAACGTGCCCGTCAGCTCGTCACCCGTACGCGCGACGACGACATGCGCCAGACCGTCGAAGGCGGCGACCTCCTCGGCCACCTTCACCGGGTCCTCGTCGTCGTCGACCACCACGGTCAGCACACGGCGCGGACCCGCCGCCCGGGCATACGCGAGCACCTCCGGCAGCAGCTCCTGGCAGGGCGGACAGCTGGGGGACAGGAACGCGACCAGCCCGGTGCCGTCGAAGCGGCCGCTGAACGACGCGACGCGGTCGCCGGGCCGGCGTTGCTGCCGGTCGACCGGCCCCGTCGCCGCTCGCGCGGTGGTGAGGACGCCCGGCGTACGCAGCCGCCGTGCCATGGCCAGGATCAGCAGCAGGTTGAGCAGGCTGAGCAGCCCGACCAGAACAAGTCCCGCGATCAGAAAGCCCACCCGCGGCACGCTAGGCGGCGGCGGTACAGGGGCGGATACATATGGCGTACATGCTCGGCGTGCGTGCTTGAATGGGACGATGGCAGAGCCTGAGCGCAGCGAGCGATCACTCGCCGACCGTGTGCCGCCGTCGCTGGTGTTCCGGTGGGCGGTCGCCGCCACCGCCGGAGCGTTCGCCGTCGCCGCGGTGGTGCTGGGGCTCTACACCGTCCGCAAGATCCTCGTGCTGGTGCTGATCGCGTTGTTCGTCGCGGTCAGCCTCGACCCGGCCGTGCGCTGGATGGTACGCAAGGGGCTGCGCCGCAGCTGGGCGGTCAGCATCGTGGTCCTGGTCCTGATCGCGCTGTTCGGCCTGTTCGTCTGGTCGATCGTGCCGCCGGTCGTCGACCAGAGCGGAACCTTGCTGAAGAATCTGCCCAACTACGTGCAGACCTGGTCGGACAAGTCAAAGGCGATCAAGGAAGTCACCGATCGATACAACTTGACCGACCGGTTGACCTCGCTCGCGGGCGAGCTGCCCGGAAAGGTGGCCAACGGCGCGCTCGGCTTCGTCCAGGCGCTGTTCGGCACGGTGGCCGCCGGGTTGACCGTGCTCGTGCTGTCGATCTACTTCATGGCCGACATGCCCCGCCTCCAGCGCGGGATCGTGCGTCTGTTCCCAGTCGCGCATCGCAAGCACGGCGCGCACATCGTCACCGTCGTCGTGGACAAGGTCGGCGGCTACATGATCGGCAACATCGTCATCTCGCTGATCGCCGGCGTGGCAGCCTTCATCTGCCTGCAAGCCGTCGGCGTCCCGTACGCCGTCCCGCTGGCCGTCACGGTCGCCATCACCGACCTCATCCCGATGATCGGCGCGACCCTCGGCGCGGTGATCGGCGTCGGGGTGTCGCTGCTGACCGTCGGGATCTGGCCGCGCTCGATCATCGTGCTGATCTTCTTCATCGCGTACCAGCAGTTCGAGAACTATGTCATCCAGCCCCGGGTGATGCGTAACGCCGTCGACCTGTCGGCGGTGGCCGTGCTGGTCGTGGCGCTCATCGGCGGAGCCGTGCTCGGCCTGGTCGGCGCGCTCATGGCGATCCCGATCGCGGCCGCCGTCAAAGTCGTCCTGACCCCGATGGTCCCCGCCGACGACGCCGAAGATACCGGGGGCGACGAGGCCGACGATCCCGGGGACGCCGACGGGGAGCAGCCCGCGGCCGCCTAGCCGTTGCGCGTCACTGGCCGATGCGGCCGTCGATGCGCTCCCGCAGCAGGTCGACGTGGCCCATGTGGCGGGCGTACTCCTCGACCATGCCAAGCACCACCTCGCGCAGCGACAGCGAACCGCCGCCGCTGCCGTGCTTGTTATCGGGATCGTCGGCGACGATGTCGAGGCTCGGCGCCTCGGCGAGGAACCGGGTGGAGAACTCGACCTCCGCCCGCCACGCCGCCCACGCCTCGGCGACGACCTGCGGGTCGGCGACCGCGCCGTCGAAGTCCCCGTCCCGATCGGTCTCCGAGCAGTACAGCTTCGGCACGTCCTGGCGGGCCAGCAGCACCCGGAACGTCGCGCGTTCCATCTCGGCGAGGTGGCGCACGAGTCCCAGCAGTGACATCGTCGACGGCTCGACCGAGCGCCGGGCCATCTGCTCGGCGTCCAGGCCCGCGCACTTCATCTCCAGCGTGAGGCGTTGGCAGCGCAGGGACTCGGCGAGGGTGGTGCGTTCGTCGGCCATCGTGGGGCCGTGCTCGCGGGGATCGTCGTCGGAGGGGCGGCCGTCCTCGGTGAACATGTCGGCGCGCCGGGTTGTGGTGGTCATGTCGCCATCCTGGTCACGGCTTTATGCGTATAACAAGGGAATTAACCGAGACGCAGCGCGGCATTGACCAGGCCGACGTGGCTGAAGGCCTGCGGGGTGTTGCCGAGGTGGCGGCCCACGACCGGGTCGTACTCCTCGGCGAGGATGCCCAGGTCGTTGCGGAGCGTGAGCAGCCGTTCGAACAGGTCCACGGCCTCGCGGTCGCGGCCGATCCCGGACAGCGCCTCGGCGAGCCAGAACGTGCAGGCGATGAACGCGCCTTCGGAGCCGGGCAGGCCGTCCACGCCGCCGTCGGCGCCTGGGTCGTAGCGCAGCAGGAAGCCGTCGTGGCTCAGCTCGCGCTGCAGCGCCTCGACGGTGCCCGCGATCCGGGGGTCGTCCCAGGGCAGGAAGCCGACGCGGGGCAGGAGCAGCAGCGCGGCGTCCAGCCCGCGCGAGCCGTAGAACTGGGTGAACGTGTTGCGGTCGGCGTCGAAGCCGCGCTCGCAGACCTCGGCGTGCACGTCCTCGCGCGCGGCCCGCCAGCGGTCGGCGTCGCCGGGCAGCCCGAATTTCTCCACGGCCTGCACCGCGCGGTCGAAGCCGGTCCAGGCCATCACCTTCGAGTGCACGAAGTGCCGGCGGTCGCCCCGGACCTCCCAGAGCCCGTTGTCGGGCTCGTCCCAGTGGCTCTCGAGATAGTCCAGCAAGGCCCGCTGCAGATCCCAGGCCTCGTCGGTCGCGCCCATGCCGACCGCGCGCGACTGGTGCAGCCCGTCGAGGACCTCGCCCCACACGTCGAGCTGGAACTGGCCCGAGGCCGCGTTGCCGACCCGGACGGGGGACGACTGTTCGTAGCCGGGCAGCCAGTCCAAGGTGTACTCGGTGAGTCGCCGCGTGCCGTCGATGCCGTACATGATCTGCAGATCGGCCGGGTCGCCGGCGGCCGCCCGCAGCAGCCACTCGCGCCAGGCCTTGGCCTCGGCCACGAAACCTGTGCCGAGCAACGCCTGCAGGGTGAACGTGGCGTCCCGCAGCCAGCAGTAGCGGTAGTCCCAGTTGCGGGGACCGCCGGGTTGCTCGGGCAGCGACGTCGTGGCCGCCGCGAGAATGCCGCCCGTCGGCGCGTAGGTGAGCGCCTTGAGCAGGATCAGCGACCGGCGCACCGGCTCCGGCCAGCGGCCCTCGTAGCGGAACCGGGTCATCCAGTCCGCCCAGAACTGCTCAGTGTCGGCCAGCGCCTGATCCGGGTCGACGTGCTTGGGCTTCGGCTCGTGCGACGGCCGGTAGGTCAACACGAACGGCACCCGCTGACCGGCCGACACCGTGAACTCGGCGTAGCTGGTGAAGTCCTCGCCGTACACCTCGAC
Source organism: Hamadaea flava (assembly GCF_024172085.1). NCBI lineage: Bacteria > Bacillati > Actinomycetota > Actinomycetes > Micromonosporales > Micromonosporaceae > Hamadaea > Hamadaea flava. The sequence continues at coordinate 8,835,849 of NZ_JAMZDZ010000001.1, forward strand.
GGGGGTGCTCAGCCAGGCCGCGTCCGGTCCGGCGACCGCCGCCAGCTGGCCGCCGATGTGGCGTACCCACGGCACGATGCGGCCGTAGTCGAACCGCAGCCGCAGCGCCAGCCGCATCGGGACGTTGCCGCTGAGGCCCTCGACGACGCGCACGATGTCGGCGGCCTCACCCCGGGGCGGCATGAAGTCGACCACCCGGACGGTGCCCTGGGCGGACTCCCACTCCGACTCCAGGATCAACGAGTCGCCGCGGTAGCGCCGTCGCGTCGCCGGGCCGCCGTCGGCGGGCGCCAGCTGCCAGAACCCGGCGTCCGGGCCGCCGAGCAGCGCGGCGAAGCACGCGGGAGCGTCGAACCGCGGCAGGCACAGCCAGTCGACCGAACCGTCGCGCCCGACGAGCGCGCCGGTGTGCAGGTCCCCGATTAGCCCGTAATCCTCGATACGCTGCGGCATGCTCCCATGATCCCGGTTCTCCGGCCGGATGCCGCGGCATCCGGCATGTCGTAGTGTCGCGGCCTATCATGCCGGACGCCCCGTGTCTGCATGTTTCGGGCATAAGCGGCAACGCAGGTTAGCGCAGCGGCGTGGCAGGGTAGCAGTCGACCGGACACCCCCCGGCGACTGGAAGGACCGCATGCCCGACTCGCCCGACCGCCCCCTCGTGGACCAGCGTCGCCTGCTGATCGTCGGCCCGTTCAGCTCAGCGGACCTGGAGCCGATCCGGCGGCAGCTCGACGACGAATGCGCCCGCTGGGGCGTACCGCCGCGCACCCGGTCGGTGCTCGCCCTCGTCGCGACCGAACTCGTCGCGAACATCGTCGTGCACTGCGGCGGCGACGGCCGCCTGCAGGTCGCGCTGTATCGAGGGCGGCTGGTCTGCCAGGCGTTCGACCGGGGACCGGGCATTCCGCGCAGCCACCGGGCCGGCTGGCGGCCGCCGTCGCCGTCGGCTCCGAGCGGCCGCGGGCTGTGGCTCGCCCGCGTCTTCTCCGACCGGTTCGCCGTCGACTCCAGCCCGCTCGGCACGACCGTCACCGCCGTGATCGAGGTACGCCCGCCCGGCCCGCCCGACGACCCGCTCGACGAGACCATGGACGCGTACGACGACCGGTGAAACATTGATCAGACCACGTTAGGGTGAAGCGATGTTGAGCGTCGAGATCTCCGGCGATGCCGCCATCACCAGGGTCGCCCTGGCCGGCGAGCTCGACCTGGAATCGAAGGCGCTGCTCGCGCAGGCCGTGCGCGAAGCGCCCGCCGAGGTCGTGGAACTCGACCTGGCCGCACTGACCTACTGCGACTCAGCCGGCATCGGCGCGCTGGTCTCGGCGCAACGCCAAGCGGGCGAGGACGGCCGGGCCCTCTACGTCGTCAACGTACGCGGCATGGTCCAGACGATCCTGCAGGTGTCCGGCGTGCTCACCCAGCTGACCCGGCGCGCCTGAATCACACCTGCTCGACCGGGCACCACCAGGTCGTCCGCGTGCCCACCACGCCGACCTGCAACGCCGCTCCGCAGCGCGGACAGACGCCCCCGGCCCGCCGAGCGGGAAAGAACGACAGCGTATGGACACCGCCGTCGGCCAGGCTGTCGGCCACCGATTCGCGTACGCCGTCGTAGAGCCGGTCGACGTCGTCGGGGGTCAGCTCGTCGACCGGCCGGGACGGGCGGATCCGGGCGGCCCACAGCGCCTGGTCGGCCAGCAGATTGCCGACTCCCGCCAGCGCCTCCTGATCCAGCAGGCGGGCCTTGACGGCAATCGTCCCTCGACTCATCGCCGACTGGAACTCCGGGCGGGTGACGACGGCGGCGTCCGGGCCGAGCTTCTCGACCGGCGGATCGAGGCGTACGCGGCCCAGCCGGCGCGGGTCGATCAGCGCCAGGTGACCGCCGTCGGCGAAGGTCAGCCGGAACCGGGCGAACCGCAGGTCGCCGGGCTTGCGACCGCGTTCCCAGTAGTCGCCGCCGTCCACCTCGGACCCCCGCCGGTCGGCGACCACGATCTTGCCCGACATCCCCAGATGGAAGCCCAGCAGTGGACCCGGCTTACGCGTACGCCCGACGCCTGTGGTCTCGCACCACATGCTCTTGCCGCGCCGGTGGACCGCCGACAGCCGCCGGCCCAGCAACGCCGACCGGATCTCACCCGGCGTATGCGGCCGGCACACGTAGGTGTCGGAGTCGTCGACCTCGGCGATCACCCGGCCGAGCGCGTACCGGTCGATGACCTGGCGGGCGGACTCGACCTCCGGCAATTCGGGCATGCCGATCAAACTAGTGGATGCCGCGCTGGTTCCGTGCTGGATCAGGGTTCTGGGTCGAATCTTGACCCAAGATTCGACCCAGAACCCTGATCCAGTTCCTAACGTGCGAGCGCCGAAAGGCGCTAGTTGCGGCCGGGTTCGAAGCGTCGTAGCGCGAACCGCGCCGCCACCAGCAGCACCGCGATGTGCAGGAGCAGCACCAGCACCGCCCGCCACCAGTTGAACGCGGTCGGGGCCCAGATCGCCTCCGGGAACGGGAACCCGACCAGGTTGGTCGTGGCAGCCCCCGCGGCGAACCCCCACCGGGACGGGTCGATCGTCGAGATGATCTCCAGCGCCCGCTGGCCGGTGATCTCGAACAGGCCACCCGACAGAACCAGCTGGAACATCACGCTGACGACCAGGATCGGCGTCGTCTGCTCCGTCGTGCGTACCAACGCGCTGGCCAACAGGCCGATCGAGGTCGACGCGACCGCGACCAGCGTGGCCGCCAGCGTGATCTCGATCATCGGATCGCCGAACACCAGCGCCGCGGGCGGCTTGGGCCGGCCGAACATCGCCAGGTAGACGAAGATCGCGCACTGGATCGCGTCGATGACCAGGAAGACGATGACCTTCGACAGCAGGTAGGCGGTGGGGGACAGGCCGATCGCCCGTTCCCGCCGGTAGATCGACTGTTCGTTGACGATCTCCCGGATCGCGACCGCCACGCCCATGAACGCCGCGCCGATCACGAACACGACGATGAGCCGCTGCCCCTCCAGCGCGAACCCCTCCGGGTCCGCGCTCAGCCCCTTGTCACCCGGCACCGCCCGGCTCAGCACCGCCAGCGCCAACGGCAATCCCAGCAGGAACGCGGCGTACCCCCGGTCCGAGGCGATCACCGCCAGCATCCGCCAGCACAGCGTCACGAAAGCCCGCAGCGGCGCGCGCGGATGCCGCGCACGATCCTTCATGGACAGATCTTGTACGCCGGTAGGACTGGCCTGCGCCGGTTTGCTGGCATCGGCGAACCGGGTCGTCTCGGCCTCCGGCGCGCCCGCCTGCCGGGGCACCGGCGGATCGGCCACGACGGCGACGGGTTCCACTTCGGCGGGCTCGGCCTCGACGGGCTCCTCCACCGCAGCGGCGGCCACCGTCACCAGTTCTTTGCGCGCGTCGCCGACGCGGGCCAGTTCCTCCGCCACCTCGCCGATGTAGCGGCGGTAGATCTCGGAGTTGCGGAACTCCTGCGCCCAGCGCCGCGGTTCGTTGGTGACCTTGTGGAAGACGTCGGCGTAGTCCTCGGCGCCGAAGAACGGCAGCACCTCGTCCGGCGGCCCGAAGAAGCCCATGTGGCCGCCCATGCACATGACCATGACGCGGTCGCAGATGTCCAGGTGCAGCACACTGTGCGTGACCACGACGACGGTACGCCCACGGTCGGCCAGCAGCCGCAGCTCCCGCATGACCTCCTTGTCCAGGGCCGGGTCCAGGCCCGAGGTCGGCTCGTCGAGGGCCAGCAGCGACGGCTCGGTCAGCAGCTCCAGCGCGACCGAGGTGCGCTTGCGCTGGCCGCCGGACAGCGTGTCGATGCGCTGCTTGGCCCGTTCGCTCAGGCCCAGCAGCTCCAGCACCTCGCCGACGCGCTCCTTGCGCTGCTTGCGCGGCACGTCGTCGGCGAACCGCAGGGAGGCGGAGAACCGCAGCGCCCGCTGCACGGACAGCTGCCGGTGCAGCACGTCGTCCTGCGGCACCATGCCGATGCGGTGGCGGAGCTCGGAATAGTGCTCGTACAGGTCACGCCCGTCGTAGAGCAGCCCGCCGCGCGACGGCTTCTGGAAGCCGGTCATCGCCTTGACCAGAGTGGACTTGCCGCAGCCGCTCGGCCCGATGATGCCGAGCAGGGTGCCCTGCTGCAACGCGAAGCTGACGTCGTCCAGCAGTGTCGCCTTGCCGACATCCACCGTGATGTCGTCCGCCACGAAGGAGGTCGGGCCCTGGTCGTCGTGCTGGTACAGCCGGGACCCGTCGTACAGGAACTCGTGCCGGCCGACGGTGAACCGGTCGCCCGGCTTGAGATCGCCCTTCTGCACGCGCCGTCCATTGTGGTGGACACCGTTGGTGCTACCCAGGTCCACCAGCTGATGACCAGCGCCGACGCGCCTGATCTCCGCGTGCGAGCCGGAGACCCACAGGTCCGGCAGCACGATGTCGTTACCCGGATCGCGACCGATCCGGATTCTGCCCTTGTCGTCTAGCACTGCCACCGGTGTGAGGGCGTCGGTGCCGTCCTGGCCGCTCGAAGTCACCGGCCTATCATGCCGAAGCCGTCAAGTCGGCGTGCCGCGGCATCGGCTGCGGGGTCCGAGTTCGACCGGAACGGCGTGCGCGACCGGCCCGGCTCCCTGCGGCGTGGCGCGCCGTGAGAACCGGGCTCGATCGGTTTGGACGACTCCGTCAGGCGTCGCGCCGCGTCCGCGTACGCAGGAAGACCCCGATCAGGACCGCCGCGACCAGGCACAGGGCGGCGTTGACCGCGATGGCGGTCGTGACCGCGCCCAGCATCGCGCCGGAACCGGTGCGGCTGCCCAGCGAACCGGCGACGACCGCGGACATGACCGGGATGCCGAGCGTGATGCCGACCTGCTGGCTCATCGTCGTCAGACCGGTGGCCAGACCCTGCTCGGCGTCCGGCAGTCCGGAGGTGGCGGTGACCATGAAGCCGACGATGGCGACCAGGTTGGCGACGCCGCCGAGGAAGGTCACCGGCAGCAGCAGACCGATCCATCCGGGCTCCGAACCCAGGAACACCAGCGGGATCGTGGCGGCGGCCTGCACCAGCAGCGCGGCCACGATGCCGGTCTTGGCGCCCACCCGGCCGATGATCCGTGGGCCGAGCAGTCCGCCGGCGACGGTGCCCGCGCCGAGCACCGAGAACGCCAACCCGGCGGCCAGCGGCGAGTAGCCGAGCACGTCCTGCAGGTACAGGGTCAGCAGGAAGACCAGGGACGTCTCGGTGGCGAAGGCCAGCAGCCCGGCGACGTTGCCCCAGGCCACTGTCGGCCGCCGCAGCACCGCGACCGGCACGAGCGGCTGGCGGTGCCGCCGTTCGATCGCCCAGAACGCGGCCAGCAAGGCGACCGCGGCCGCGAGCGAGCCGACCACCCGCGGATCACCCCAGGACGTCTGCCCGGCGGTGGTCAACCCGTACACCAAGGCCAGCAGCCCGAGCGTGACCGTCACCGCGCCGGACAAGTCGAGCGACGGCCGGACCGCCGGGCGGCTCTCCGGCAGGACGCGCAGGGCGATCGGCAGCACCACGACGGCCACGACGACGTTGATGAAGAACGCCCACCGCCAGCTGAGCAGGTCGGTCACGACCCCGCCGAGGATCGCGCCCGTGGTGAACCCGGCGGCGGTGAGCGCGCCGTTGAGACCCAGCGCCTTGTCCCGGCGCGGCCCTTCGCCGAACGACGTCGTCAGCAGCGACAACGCGGCCGGGGTGACGGCGGCGGTGGCCAGGCCCTGCAATGCCCGCGCCGTCAGCAGTACGCCCGGCGTGGTGGCCAGCCCCCCGGCCAGCGACGAGATGCCCAGCAGCGCCATCCCGCCCAGGAACAGCCGACGCCGCCCGAACAGGTCGGCGATGCGCCCGAACAGCAACGTGAACCCGGCGGCGCACAGTGCGAAGGCGGTCGCGATCCACTGCAAGGCGTGCAGCGGCAGGCCGACGTCCGCGCCGATCACCGGCAGCGCGACGTTGAGGATCGAGAAGTCGACGGCGAGGGTGAATCCAGCCGTCAACAGGACGAGCAGGGTGAGCCGGTCCCGGCGGCCCAGCGCCGCCGTGTCCGCTTGCACGGCCGGGGCCGTCGTTTGGATCTGGTCGATGACCGCCATGGCGATCGTGTCCTTCCGCAGTGATGATCGGGATGCGATTCACTCTGCGGCGGACCAAGAGCCCGTGCCAGACCGCGATCTGGCTGGTCAGCGGCTGCCTATCACTGACAGGGACAGGCAGCGCCCGCCATCGCGAGGCACACTGTGATCATGAGCAGCGAAACGACCGGCACCGACCTCGGCGAGTTCCTCCGCAGCCGCCGCGCCCGGCTGTCCCCGCAGGACGTCGGCCTGGCCTCGTACGGCGCTCGCCGGGTGCCGGGCCTGCGCCGCGAGGAACTCGCCCAGCTCGCCGGGGTCAGCCTCACCTACTACACGCGGCTGGAGCAGGGGCAGAGCGCCAACGCCTCGGAGTCGGTGATCGACGCGATCGGCCGGGCGCTCAACCTGTCCGACGACGAACGCGCTCACCTGCACAATCTGGCCCGCCCGCGGCCCGGCCGGCGTCCCCGGCCGCCGCGCCCGCAGACCGCCCGGTCTGGCGTACGCCGGTTGGTGGCCGCGATGTCCGGCGTCCCGGCGGTCGTCATGGACCGGCGCAGCGACGTGCTCGCCTGGAACCGGCTCGGCCATCTGCTGCTGGCCGGACACTACGACTTCGACGCGCCGGACCGGATCGCCGATCGGCCCAACCTGACCCGCATGCTGTTCTGCGACCCGCACACCGCCGACCTCTATCCACGATGGAAGGAGGAGGCCGCCCGCGCGGTCGCCTCGCTGCGGCTGGTCACCGGCACCTATCCCGACGACCGGGAGCTGGCCGAACTGGTCGGCGAGCTGTCGGTGAAGAGCCGGGATTTCGCCGGGCTGTGGTCCCGGCAGTCGGTGCAGAACTGCATGACCGGCACCAAGCAGTTCCGGCATCCCGAGGTCGGCCCGCTCGAGCTGGACTTCGAACTGCTGCACCTGCCCGACGGCAACGGCAGCCGCATCATCACCTACACCGCCGCCCCCGGTACGCCGTCGGACGCCGCACTGCGCCTGCTGGCGGCCACGGCGCCCGCTCAGCCCGCCCCGGGTTCCCAGAGCCCGTCGGTGTCCCCGGCGTCGACCCGGTCCCGATAGACGTCGATCTTGTGATCGATGGCGGCGAGGTTCTGTCGCAGCTCGTCCAGCTGAGTGGCGACCTCGGCGCGGTGCGACTCCAGCAGCGCCAGCCGTTCCTTCTCGTTGCCCCGCCCGGCGGCCACGAGTTCGGCGTACCGGCGGATGGTGCGGATGGGCATGCCGGTGGCGCGCAACCGGGTGCAGATCGTGATCCAGTCCAGGTCGATCTGCTGATAGCGCCGCCGCCCGGTGGCGGTTCGCCCGACCGTGACGACCAGCCCGGCGCGTTCGTAGTACCGCAGCGTGTGCACGCTGACCCCGGTACGCCGCGCCGCCTCGGCGATGGTCAGGCCCTTGACTTCGAGCACGCTCGCAATTCTAGCCTCGTGATCATGACAACCACCCTGATCACGGGCGGGACCAAGGGCCTCGGCCACGAGACCGCCCGCCGCCTGAAGGACGCCGGCCACACCGTCTACATCGGAAGCCGCGACGCCGCCCGGGGCCTCGCCGTTGCCCAAGAGCTGGGCGTACGCACCGTCCAGCTCGACGTCACCGACGACGCCTCCGTCACGGCCGCCGCCCAGCGCATCGCCGCCGACGGGGGACTGGACGTGCTGGTCAACAACGCCGGAACCCAGGTCGAGATGCACGACGGCGGCGTCGTCGGCGCGGACGGACTCACCGCCGAGATGATGCGCCAGACGTTCGAGACCAACGTCTTCGGCCCGGTACGCGTCCTGCACGCGTTCCTGCCGCTGCTGCTGCGTTCGGCGGCCCCGGTCGTCGTCAACGTCAGCAGCGGCCTGGCCTCGCTGACCCGCGTCACCGCGCCCGGCACTCCGGCGTACGCGTATCCCGGGGTGGCGTATCCGGCGTCGAAGACCGCCCTGAACATGATCACCGTGCAGTACGCCAAGGCGTACCCGGGGGTCCGGATCAACGCCGTCGAACCGGGCTTCACCAAGACCGACCTCAACGGCAACACCGGCCACCAGACGGTGGCGCAGGGCGCCGAGATCATCGTGCGGATGGCCTGCCTGGGACCGGACGGTCCCACCGGCGGCTACGTCGACGTCAACGGCACCCTGCCCTGGTGAACCGGCACGGTGACGGAGCGGGCCGCGATCGCCTTCGCCACGTGCTCGGCGTCGCGGCCCGCGCCCTGCACCATGCCGGAGGAGAACGCGTACTGGAAGTGCAGGCCGGTGAAGTAGAGCCCGGGGACCTCCGGCACGACGCCACGCTCGTGCCGGGGTTCGTCGCCGTCGAGCACGGGCAGGTTCACCCACGAGAAGCCTGGCCCGTAGCCGGTGCACCACACGACGTTGTCGGCGGTGATCACCTGTCCGTCGGCGAGCACCGGCAGGCCGTCCTGCACGCCGGTCATCTTCGGCGCCCGGATCACCCCGGCCGCCGCCAGCTCGGATGGCCGGGTCCTGATCAGCGGCCCCCCGCCGGCGCGGGCGGCGGCCCGAGCCTTGCGGCCGATCGGCGTCGCCACCGTCAGCAGCCGGTGGAAGACCAGCCGGAGCACGATCCGGCTCAGCAGTAGCCGGCTCGGCAGCCCGGCGACCCGGAACGGCAGGTGCCCGGTGTCGCGGCCGGCGAGCACGACCTTGTGCGTACGCGCGAGTTCGATCCCGATCTCGGCGCCGGAGTCCCCCGCCCCGACGACCAGGACGGTGCCGGGCTGGAGCTGCCCCGGGTTGCGGTACGCGATCGAGTGCAGCTGGGTGATGCCCGGATGCAGCTCGGCGGCGTACGCGGGCAGCTTCGGCTGCTGCTGGTTGCCCATGGCGACGACGACGTTGTCGGCGGTGAACTGGCGGGCGCCCGCGTCGACGAGGAAGCCGTCTCCGTCCCGCGACAGGGCGTCGACCCGTACGCCGGTCCGCACGTCCAGCTGAAACCGTTCGGCGTACGCCTGAAGGTAGTCGGCCATCTGATCCTTGGTCGGGAAGGCGAACCCGGGGCCGGGGAAGGTCATGCCCGGCAGTCCGTCGTAGCGGGCCGGGGTGAACAGCCGCAGTGAGTCCCAGCGCCGCCGCCAGACCTCGCCGACCTCGTCGTGGTCGTCCAGGATGAGGCACGATCGGCCCAGTTTTCGCAGGTGGTAGCCGGTGGCCAGGCCGGCCTGGCCGGCTCCGATGATCAGCGTCTCGACATGGTTCGTACTCATGCCTCGACGCTATGAGCGACCCGGGTACGCGCGCTTCGGCAGAATCCCGCACGCACGGCGGGACTCGGATGGGGGATTTCCCGCACCCTATGGGTCGATCAACCGCTGCTGGAAGGCGTACGCCGTGGCAGCGGCCCGGGACGACACGCCGATCTTGGTGAAGACGTTGCTGAGGTGCCGTTCGACGGTCTTCTCGGACAACGAGAGCTCCCGCGCGATGGCGCTGTTCGTCCGCCCGGTCGCGACCAGCCTCAGCACCTGCAGCTCGCGCGGGGTCAGACCGTGCGACGGCGGGATCGGGACGCGGCCGAGGTCGGCCACCCGCGCCCGGTCCGGCCTTGCGCCGAGCTGGGCGAAGACCGCGTCCGCCGCCGCCAGTTCCAGGGTGGCGGTGTCCTCGTCGCCCAGCGCTCGGCAGGCCAGCGCGATCAGGACCCGCGCGCGGGCCCCTTCGTAGGGCACGTCGAGGTCCCGCCAGAGCCGGGCGGCCGAACGTAGCTCGGTCAGAGCGGCCGCCGCGTCGTCCTCGGCCAGCAGCAACGCTCCGCGGGCGTGATGAGCCTGGGCGCGTAGCGCCGGAGCCGCGAACTGATCAGCGATCGCCGCCAGCTCGGTCGCCGCCGCCTCGGCGGTCACCACGTCACCGGCGGCCAGTTCGACCTCGACCTGGGCCGGCAGCAGGCGTACGCGGCGCAGGCGGTCCGTGGTCTCGCCGAGGGCCCGCCGCAGCGCCGACCGTGCCGCCGCCGGGTCGCCCTGGGCGAGCCGCAGCAGCGCCAGCCCCGGGCACAGTTCATGGCCCCATTCGCCGGCCGCCCGGTACGCCTGCTCGGCCGCCGCGTAGTCGCCCTGCCGGCGCAGCACCTCCGCCTGCTGGTAGCGCGCGCCGCCGCTGGAGGCCACTTCGGGCGATCGGGACAGGCGATGGCAGGCACGTTCGGCCTCCTCGACGGCTCCCGGCCAGTCGCCGTGCAGCTGGCGCAGCTCCGCGCGATGCACCAGGCATCGTCCGGAGAACACGATCAGGTTGTGATGCTGGTCCAACCAGCCGGTCAGCGCGTCGGTCCACTCCTGCGCCCGGCGGATCTCGGCCATCTCGCTGAAGATCGAGATGACGACGCAGTAGACCGTCCCGGCCGCGATCGGCGAGATCTCGCGGCTCACGACGGCCAGCATCGCCTCGTCGAGGACCGGAACCGCCTGCGTCGCCTGGCCGAGTCTGACCAGCGCGCCGCCACACTGGGTCAGCGCCAGGCCCTGCACATCGGGATCACCCGTGCGGCGGCCGATCTCCATCGCCTGCCGGGCGAAGGCTGCCCCCTGCTCGAAGTCACCCGCCGTGTTGCTGCGGAAGGCGTACGCCGCCAGCATCAGCCCACGTTCGGCACAGTCGGCCGGCTCGGCGGCCAGGAGCGTCTCGGCTCGCGCCAGCCAGCCGCTCGCCTGGCCGATCTCGCCCTGGTTGCCCAGCGCGAACGACGCCCAGAACGCGGCGCGGGCCGCCTGGCGCGGGTGCTGCTCCCGGACTTTCCACTCGTACGCCTGCCGCAGCGCGTCCACGCAGACGGGCAGCTCACCGCGCAGGTACGCGGCCGTGGCGAGCAGGGACAGGTCTTCGGGGCGCAGCGGACCTGCTTCGGCGGCCCGGGACAGCAGTGCGTAGCAGTCGGCCCACGCATGTCCCTGTGCGGCGGCCCGGCCCGCGGCGAGGTTGGGACTCGGATCGGCCTGCTCGATCGCCGCCACGCAGCCTCCACACCCGACGCCGGAAAGAGTCCTCGCAGCTGAAGGATACGTCCGGCGGCCGCCGGACGGAGGCTGCGGCGGCCGTCGGAGGTCCTATTCCGCGACCGGCGGCACGGTGATCTCGCGCTTGAGGATCTTGCCGGTCGCCGTCTTCGGCAGCTCGTCGACGATCCAGACATGCCGCGGATACTTGTACGCCGCCAGCTGCCCCTTGACGTGCTCGCGCAGCTCGTCCGGGGTGGCCGTGGCGCCCGGCCGCAGCACGACGACCGCCACGACCTCTTCGCCGTGCGTACGGTGCGGCATGCCCAGCACCGCCGCCTCGGCGACGGCCGGATGCTCGTAGAGGACTTCCTCGACCTCCCGGGGATAGACGTTGAAGCCACCCCGGATGACCATGTCCTTGGCCCGGTCGACGATCGAGTAGTAGCCGTCGGCGTCGCGGCGGCCCAGGTCGCCGGAGAGGAACCAGCCGTCCACGATGGCCTCGGCGGTCTCCTCGGGACGCTGCCAGTAGCCCTTCATGATGTTGTGGCCCCGGATGGCGATCTCGCCGACCTCGTCGTCGCCGAGGTCGTGGCGTACGCCGTCCTCCCCGGGCGGGCTGACGACCTTCATCTCGACCCCGGCGATCGGGGTGCCGATCGTGCCCGCCTTGCGGGGCCGGTCCGGGTGGTTGAAGCAGGCCACCGGCGAGGTCTCCGACAGTCCATAGCCCTCCAGGATCGCCACGCCGAACCGGGCCTCGAACCGGTGCAGCAGCTCGACCGGCAGCGCCGCGCCGCCGGAGACGCAGATCCGCAGGTCAGGCAGCTCGATGCCGGTGTCGGCGGCGGCCTGCAACAGCGCGCCGTACATGGTCGGCACGCCCGCGAAGACGGTGGCGTGCTCGGTCGCGAGCAGATCCAGCGCGGCCTTCGGTTCGAACCGGGCGATGAGCACCAAGGTCGCTCCGACGGCCACGGCCGTGTTGAGTGCGACGGTCTGGCCGAACGAGTGGAACAGCGGCAGCCCGCCGAACACGACGTCGGCCGGGCCGAGGCCGAGCAGCGTACGCGCGGTGACGTCGACGTTGCGGCTCAGGTTGTCGTGGGTCAGCTCGGCGCCCTTCGGCCGCCCCGTCGTCCCCGACGTGTACAGGATGACGGCGGTGTCGTCCCCGGCGCGCCCGGCCACTTCCGCCACCGGGTCATAGGTGGACAGTTCGCGGGCGAACCGCTCCGGCTCGATGATCAGGCTGACGCTGTCGGCCCGGTGCGCGCCCTGGGCCGCCTCCTCGGCGAAGGTGTGCCAGGTGAACATCCCCGAAGCGCCCGAGTCGTCGAGGTAGTAGTCGATCTCGCGGGCCTTGAGCAGCGGGTTCATCGGCACGACGACCGCGCCGGCGCGCAGGATGCCGTAGTACAGCACCGCGAACTCGGGCACGTTCGGCAGCATCAGGCCGACCCGATCGCCCGGCTGGACGCCGGTGAGCCGCAGGTAGCCGGCGACCCGGGCGGCGGCGTCGTCCAGCTCGGCGAAGGTGAGCGTACGGTCGGCGAGCTTCACGGCGATCTGGTCGGGGAACTTCGCGGCCGACGCGGTCAGGTTCTCGGCGAGGTTGGTCATGCGTGCTCCTCCTTCACTCGCCGCCGGTGATCGCGTGCGCGATCGTCTCGGCCGGCTTCGGATCGGTCAGGATCGTGTAGTGGTTGCAGTCGGGGATCAGCTGCGACGTCAGCGAGGTCGCCGCCGTCCAATGATCGACCACCGGCTGGGGGAGCAGCCCCGGTTCCTGGCCGAACATGCCGCGCGGCGCGTACAGCAGGGTCGCCGGGATCGTCAGGGCGGCCAGGTCGTCGCCGAACGACGCCGCGTGCACCACCAGGTCGCGGCCGTCGGCGTAGACCGCCTCCGGGTTCACCCGCGAGCGGATCGCGCCGGGCTCGCCGACCGCGTCATAGCGCACGTACGCGGTCAGGTCGTCGTTCCAGGCCGCGCTGAGCGCTGGATGCTGCTGGAAGAACTCGAGGTACGCCTGCTCGGACGGGTACGTCGTCTTCAGCCGGGCGATGGCCGGTCCGACGGTCGCCTCCAGCACGGCGTCCGGGTCGACGCCCACCGGGACCGGCAACGGCAGCCCGCCGTCGACCAGCACCAACCGGGTGAACAGCTCCGGGGTGCGCACCGCCGCCCGGAGCGCCGCGTACGCGCCCAGCGATTGGCCGGCCAGCACCATCGGCGTACCGAATTGGGAAGCGACGACGGCCAGGTCCGCCGCGTGCTGGTCGATGCCGAACGGACCGGGGGCGTGGTCGCTGCCCCCGCGGCCCCGCAGGTCGACCGCGAGCAGGCTCCAGCCGGCGGGCAGCGCGCGGGCGACCGCGGCGAACGACATGGCCGAAGCGGTGATGCCGTGCGCGGCCACGACGAGGTTGTCGCCGTCGCCGAAGCGCAGTACGCGCAACGCCCCGGCCGAGCCGGGCAGTGCGATGTCCAGTGGCTGCATGTCAGCGTTCCTTGTCTGCCGGAGAAGTGGATGCCGGGGAGGTGGATGCCGGAGAGGTGGCGCCGACGACGCGCAACGCGAAGTCGGCGTAGGACTGGGCGATCTGTTCGCGGCGGTACGGCTGATCCGGCCCGAACCAGCTGGCCACCCGTACGCCCATGGCGCTGACGGCCGCCGTGGCCAGGTACGCGTCGGGCACCTGGAACACCCCGGCGTCGATGCCGCGCTGGACGACGCCGAGGGCGAGCTGCTGGGTCTGTTCGCGCAGCGCCAGCGACGGGGCGGCCTGCGCGGGGGACAGCGCGTGCAGCTCGGCGTTGGCCACCAGGGCCAGCAGGGGAAAGTCGGTGTGCACGTAGACGTGCGCGGTCACCAGCGCGCGCAGTTGCTCGGCCGGTCCGGCCGGCGCGTCGAGGACGGCCTGCTGGAGACGCTCGTGCATGGCCTGGTGGCCGAGCAGCACCAGCTCGGCCAGGATGTGCTCCTTGGACGGGTAGTGCGCGTAGAGCGTCGCCGAGTTGATCCCGGCGGCCGACCCGAGGTCGCGGATCGACGTGCCGTGAAAGCCCAGCTCGGCGAACAGCTGCAACCCGCCCAGCAGGATGCGGCCGCGCGTGCCGCCGGGCGTCACGCCCTCGGGCAGCTCGACCTTGACGGCGCTGAGCCGACGCGGCTCCCAGCGCGGGGTGGTGGCCATTTCTGCGCTCCCAAACTCCGTACCGATCGATTGGTTGACATCTTGCCAAAGCTGGGGCCATAGTGCTGCCAACCAATCGATTGGTAGATCGTAATCGAGAGGAAGGCGCACATGTCAACCCCGTCCCTGGCCGCGCCCACCTGGTTCCGGCTCGGCTCCCGCACCCTCCGCCTGACCCTTGCCCTGTTGCTGAGCCTGCTCGGCGTCGTGGTCGTGCCCCCGGCCGCGCACGCGGCGAGCGGCTCCTACTTCGCCGGCGCGTACGTCAGCCTCTTCGGCTCCCGCGACTATCACGGCTACGTGCCGTCGGCGTACCGGGCGGGCACGCCCATGCCGCTGCTGGTCGCGCTGCACGGCTGCACCGAGAACGACGTCGGCTTCGACCTGCTGTCCGGCTGGAGCGCCGAGGCCGAACGGCGCGGCTTCATCGTGGTGTTCCCCGACCAGAACAACCTGGCCAACCCGGCCGGCTGCTGGAACTGGACGCTGCCCACCAACCAGCATCGCGGCTGGGGCGAACCGGCCATCATCGCCGGGATCACCAACCGGATGAAGTCGGCCTACACCGTCGACCCCAAGCGGATCTTCGTCACCGGCGTCTCGGCGGGCGGCGTGATGGCCAACATCATGGCCGTCACCTACCCCGACCTGTACGCCTCCGCGTCGATCCTCGCCGGCTGCGAATACGAGTGCGACATCCTGCAACTGCGTACGCCGGAACAGGCCGGCCTCGACGCGCTGGCCGAGATGGGCAGCCGCGCCCGGCCGGTGCCCGTCGTCATCTGGCAGGGCACGGCCGACATCGTCGTCCCGCCGTCGACGGCGTACCGGATCGCCGGGCAGTGGACCACCGTGGGCCACACCGACAACGTGGCCGACGCCGTCCAGTACGCCCAGGTGCCCGGCGGCCGCACCTACACCCATCTGACCTACCGCACCGCGTCCGGCCAGTCCCTCGTCGAGCAGTACATGATCGACGGCGCCGGGCACGCGTACCCGGGCGGATGCGCGTGCAGCCTCTACGGCGACCCCGCCGGACCTTCCGCCACCACCATCACCTGGGACTTCTTCCTCACCCACCCCAAGCCCTGAGCCCTTCCGCTGAGCGTGATCGTTGCGCCGGCCATGCTGTGTCGGACGGCGAAATGCCCGTTGATGCCGCCTGGCCGGCGCAATGATCAGTTTCGGAGAAGCCGCCGCGCCGGCACCCTCCCTAGCCTTAGGTTCGACAGAAGCAAGATGCACAGGGAGGAAGCCGAACGATGGCCACTGCGAAGAAGGCGACCAAGGCCGACAAGTCCTACGACGGCTTCAACGCCGAAGAACGCGCGGCGATGAAGGAACACGCCAAGGAGATGAAGGCGGCCAAGGCGGGCGCCGACGCCGAGGCCGAGGTGCTGGCGAAGATCGCCGAGATGGAGGGCACCGACCGCGCGATGGCGGAGAAGATCCACGCGATCGTCAAGAAGCACGCCCCGGAACTGGCCCCGCAGACCTGGTACGGGCAGCCCGCGTACAAGAAGGACGGCAAGGTCGTCTGCTTCTTCCAGGCCAAGGCCAAGTTCAAGACGCGGTACGCCACCTTCGGCTTCCAGGAGGCCGCGCAGCTCGACGAGGGCGGCATGTGGCCGACCTCCTATGCCCTGACCAAGCTCACCGCCGCCGACGAGAAGCGGATCGCCGAACTGGTCAAGAAGGCGGCGGGCACCGCTTAGGCCGGAGGTCAGTGATCGCCGAGCCAGCCGGCGATGGTGGCCGCCAGCCAGCGGCCGTGCGACAGATGCAGGTCGTGTCCGCCGTCAATCTCCACGAAGCGACCGCGCGGCAGGGCGTCGGCCATCTGGCGAACCAGGTCCGGCGGGCAGAACGGATCGCCGGTCCCGGCGATCAGCAGCGCTGGACAGGTGATCTGAGCTGCCCGGGACCGGCTGACGTCGCCGCCCGTCTCGATGATGGCGGTCATCGCCGCCGCCCAGCTGCTCGCCATGATCCGGGCTTCGGCCACGCCGTAGTTCTCGGCCAGGTACGCGGCCAGCGGCTTGAGTTCGTCGGGCGGATCGTCCAGCAGGTCTGCCAGTCCGCGGAGCGACTCCGGGGACGCCACGATCTGGCCGGCGGCGCCCCAGGTCAGCACCGACAACGCCCGAGCCGGTTGCAGCGCCGCGATGAGCAGCGCCTCCTCCCCGCCGTCGCTGAAGCCGACCAGATGGGCGACCTCGACGCCCAGCTCGTCGAGCAACCCGAGCAGCAGCCGGGCGTCGTCCAGGTAGTACGTCGGCGGGTAACGCCGGGGCTGCGGCTGCGACCTTCCGGAACCCGGCAGGTCGACGGCGATGACCCGGAACCCGGCGGCGAGTTCGGCGTGCAGCCGGCGCAGGTCGACCACGCTGCCGCCCCAACCCGGCATCAGCACGACGGCGTCGCCGCGACCGGCGTCCTCGTAGTAGATCCGCTGGCCGTCCGGCTCGTACCAGGTCATCGCGTCCTTTCGCGCCCGCCGGGTCGCCGCGGCTAAGGGGCGACCCCGTTGGAGAGAGGGAAATCGTCGCGGCCGACGTGTGCCGGCCCGGGGAGCTTCTCCTTCGGCAGCTGCCTGGCGACACTGTAGCCGGAGACCACGCCGGACCAGATCCGGAACGACGCCGACGCGGTGATCGAAGCCTTCGTCTTCGGGTCGATCACCGGATACGTGCCCGCCGCGTTGCCGGCCCACACCGCGACCGTGATCTGTTTGGTGAACCCGACGAGCCAGGCGTCAGAGTTGTCGGCGGTCGGGACGGGCTGGCCGGAGGCGTCCAGTCTCGTTCCCTCCCACGCGCCGCCGACGGTGGCGATCTCCCGGCCGCCCACCGTGGCGCCCCAGTTTCGGTCGGCGGCCGCCCGGGTCATGGCGTACGTGACGTCGTCGGCGACCGTCCGGCGCATCACCTGCTGGGGTTCGAGCTTCACGCCCGCTTTCTGCACCACGACGTACTCGCCGGTGGCGGGGTCCTTCTTCTCGACCTTCGCCACGAAGTGCGGCTTGTTGTAGATCCCGCCGTTGGCGATCGTCGCGACGCCGGCCGCGTTGTCCAGCACCGTGATCGGGTACTTTCCGTAACCGACCTGCCGGTCGAACGGGCTTCGGTCGGTGGGGTCCTGGAACCGGCCGTCGGAGATCATCTCCTTGCCGTCGACGTTCCACATGCACTTGACACCCGCCTGGTACGCCATCTTGACGACCGACCCGGGACCGATCTGCCGGGCGATCCAGTAGAACGGCACGTTGAAGGACTTCACGAAGCTGTCCTCCAGCGTGCAGTAGTCCCTGCAAGCGGTGTTGGGTACGCCGCTGTTGCCGACCTTGATCTTGTCGTCGGTCGTGAACGGCATGGCCTTCCAGTGCGACTGCAATGACGCGCCCGCCTCCAGGGCCGCCGCGAGCGTGTACACCTTCATGGTGCCGCCCGGCGGATGCCCGCCGATGAGAGTGCGGTCGGCTGTGTTGACGCCCGCCTGGTCCAGCTCCATGGCGTCGAGGCCGCCGTAGTACGCCAGCACCGCGCCGCTGGTGTGGTCGAGGACCACCCCGGCCGCCTCCAGATCCTGCTGGACCTTGCCGTTCGTGTCGCGTACGACGGTGCGGCCATAGAGCTCCGAGCCCTTCAGGTCCGGCCGTGCCGCCTGCTCCAGCAGCCGCTGCGCCTCGGGATCGATCGTCGTGGTGACCCGATAGCCGCCGGACCTGAGGTCGGCCGGCTCGATGCCCTGCGCCTTGAGCTCCTCGTACACGTGGTTCACGACGTTGCCGGTCGCGCGGCCCACGCCTTCACCGGGCTTGACACGCAGACCCCACTCGGCGGACGGGGTAACCGTCGCGTACGCCCGGAAGGTGGGGAACTCCAGTGTGGACTTCTCCGCGGCGGTGATCCACTGCCCGACCATGTTGGCGAGCACGTAGCCCCAGCGGTCCTTGGCGTCAGCCGGGTGCGCCTCCGGATCGAACGGGCTCAGCCCGCCGCCGCTGTCGTAGGGCTGCTTGAGCACCGAGCCGAGCACGGCAGCCTCCGCCAAGGTCAGATCCTTGGCGGACTTGCCGAAGTACGCCTGCGCGGCGGTCTCCACCCCGACCGCGCCCCGGCCGAAGTCGGCGCTGTTCAGGTAGAACCCCATGATGGAGAGCTTGTCGTAGCGCTCCTCCAGCTTGCGGGCGAGCACCGTCTCCCGGGCCGAGCCCATCTCGGCGGCGACGGCGATCCGCACATACAGGTGGGTCAGCTCCGAGCCCCGGAACGAATCCTCGAAGAAGTCCTTGTCCTGCCCGGCGATCAGCGCGTTACGGACCTTCTCGGGGAGGGCGGCCATCGGCACGTCCACCCGGTTCACCGTGCCGAGCTGCGCGAGCTGCGTCTTGCCGTCGGCGGCCATGATCGCGGTGGCCTGGGCCGGGTGGAAGTTCTCGGGAACCAGGACGTCCACGCTGTCCACGTAGTACGAAACGCCGATCAGTCCGCCGCCGACCAGGACGACCAGCGTCGCGACCGACGCGGCGAGCACCTTGAGCCCTCGCCTGCGCCGTCGGCCGCCGCTCTTCGAGTCGGTCTGCTCCGCGCCGTCCTGCGCCTGCTCGTTCGAGGTCATCCCACATCCCGTTCCGCCGTGACAGTTCACGCGCCGAGATGCCAGACGCGCGAACCGGTGTCGATGGTTGCCGGTCGGCGTCAGCGTACGGAAGACGACAGCGTTGCGAGGCCCCGTCGGAGTCGGCCCACGCGTGCACCGTCGCCGGTGGTACCGGCGACGGCGGTCAAGCGCTACCGGGATGATCCCGTCGGGCTCAGCCCTGCTGCTGTGCCGCCCACTCGGCGACGCGGCGGGCGCTCTCCTCCGGCGAGAGGTCTTCGACCCGGGTCATGATCGTCCAGCGTACGCCGAACGGGTCGCGGATCGAGGCGTACCGGTCACCCGAGACGAAGGTCATCAGCGGCTCGCGTACCGTCGCGCCGGCCGCCTCAGCCCGCGCGACGAGCGCGTCGGCGTCGGCGCAGTAGAGCCCCATCGAGTAGCAGTCGTCGTCGCCCGCGGGGCCGGCGACCAGGTGATACGCCGGGGTGGGCTCGCCCAGCTGGAGATGCCCGTGGCCGAAGTCGAGGTCGGCGTGCACGACGACCCCGCCCATCTCCGTCACGTCGGCGATCTTCGCGCCGAAGACCTCCTCGTAGAAGGCCACGGCCTTGCCCGCGTCCGGGACTGCCAGGAACGGGGTGAGGCTGGTGTGGCCGTTGGGAATGCCGTTGGTGGTGTACTGACCGTTCATGCCCTCGACGCTAGGCGTGGGCGGGGGTGGGCGGCTTGGAGATTCCCGCCAGCTTGGCTCACCTGACCTGCTTCGTCTGCGGCCTGCTTCGTCGGCGGCCTGCTCCGGCTGCCGGGCCACGGCTCCCGGTCCCGGTAGGCTCGGCGGGTGACCAGCAAGGACCGCGGCATCCTCTACCCGGCACGACTGCCGGACTTCCATCGGCTGCCCGCGCCGGAGCCGATCGCCGAGCTGGTCCGCTGGTTCTGGATCCCCGAATGGGACATCGCGCCCGGCCGCGTCTCACGGCAGCACATCGTGTCGTTTCCGGCGAGCAATCTGGTCGTGCAGCCGGAGCTGGTCATGCTGTCCGGCCCGACGACGCGGGCGTCCTACCGTGACCTGACCGGCCGGGGCTGGGCGGTCGGCGCGCTGCTACGCCCGGCGGCGATGCCCACCTTCACGGCGGCGCCCGGCGATCTGCGCGACACCGTGGCCCCGTTCGAGGCTCCCGACCTGCACGAAGCGGTCGTCGAAGCCATGACGGCCGCCGACCGGGACGAACGGCATGCCACCGCGATCGAGGTGTTCTCGACCTGGTTCGCCAAAAACGCGCTCAACGTCAGCGACCAGGGCCGCCAGGCCAACGAGCTGGCCGAGCTGCTGGACGGCGACGCCGAGGTGCGTACGCTCGACGACGCCGCCGCGCGGATGCACGTGGCCCCGCGTACGCTGCACCGCCTGGCCACCCGATACGTCGGCCTGAGTCCAGCCGAGATGATCCGCCGCCGTCGACTGCAGGAGGCCGCCGAGCGGGTCCGGACCGGACCCGGGGTGAGCCTCGCCGAGATCGCCACCGAACTCGGGTACGCCGACCACGGCCACCTCACCCGCGAGTTCCGGGAACGGCTCGGGTTCACCCCGAGCGGCTATCGCGCCGAGACCGACGAGAGCTGACCGGCCGGACTGCTCAGACGCCGGACTGCTCAGACGACTAGGCGGTGGTGGTAGTTCCAGTCGGCGCCGCCGTAACCGCGGGGCGTCTCATGATCCGGCCGCCCCTCGGGACCGAAGTCACGGTCGGCCACGGACAAGTGGCTGTGCTCCGACGCGAAGTCCGGTTCCAGCTCCAGATCGAGCAGATCCTCGGCGTTCGTGCGGCCGGCTTCGCCGAACCAACGGTCGACCATGATCAGCACCCCGTTTCCCATTGTCCCTCCTCGGCCGGTCACCGCGCCGGAGAAGCGGCCGATCGCCGGGTTCACCGAGCCGTGCCATGATCGGGATCATGACCGACAAGACGACTGTCGCAGTGCTGGGCACTGGGATCATGGGCGCGGCGATGGCCCGCAACCTCGCACGCGCCGGGCATGCCGTGCGGGCCTGGAACCGGAGCCGGGACAAGGCGGAGCCGCTGGCGGCCGACGGCGTACTGGTGGCCGAGTCGCCCTCCGAAGCCGTGCAGGACGCCGACGTCGTGCTGACGATGCTCTTCGACGACTCCGCGGTGGCGGCGGTGATGCGCCAGGCGGCCACCGCGCTGCGGCCTGGGACCGTCTGGATCCAGTCGACCACCGTGGCCCTCGACGCAGTCGCCGAACTGGCCGAGTTCGCCACCGAGCACGGGCTGGTGTTCTACGACGCCCCCGTCCTGGGTACGCGCCAGCCGGCCGAGGCCGGCAAACTGTTGATCCTCGCGGCCGGTCCGATTGGTGCCCGGGACCTCGTCGCCCCCATCTTCGACGCCGTCGGCGTGCGTACGATGTGGACCGGCGAGGACGGCGCAGCCGGCGCCTCCACCCGGTTGAAGCTCGTGGTCAACAGCTGGGTGCTGGCTGCCACCAACGCCATCGGCGAAGTGCTGGCCTTGGCCGGCGCGCTCGGCGTCGACCCCGACGGATTCTTCGAGGCGATCGACGGCGGGCCGCTCGACATGGGGTACGCGCACGTCAAGGCCGATCTCATCCGCACCGATCGGCTCAGCCCCGCTTCGTTCGCCGTCGCCACCGCCGCCAAGGACGCCGGGCTCATCGTGCGCGCCGGCGAGCAGAACGGCGTACGCCTCGACGTGGCGGCCGCGAGCGCGGAACGGCTACGGCGGGCCGCCGAGTCCGGCCACGCCGACGAGGACATGGCCGCGGCCTACTACGCCAGCTTCGACTGAAGTTCTCCCGCCGGTCAGTCGAGGGCGGCGGCGAAGCGGGCCGCGACCGCCGCCACCGCCGCGCGCAGTTCCGGCCCGCCCTCCACCCGGAAGGCGAACGGCACGGCGGCCAGCCACTCTTGGGCGTACATCGCCGGGTTGTTCGTCGTGCCGATCACGCGGCAGCCGTCGCCCCACGGCTCCAGCCGGCCCATCGTCGACCGGATCCACGGCGCGACCTCGGCCAGGGGCGCGTCGAACACCACGCGGGTCTCCATCGGCCAGCCCGATCCCAGGTTCTCCTCCAGGGCGAGCACCGGATCGAGGCCCTCGGGCGGCTGGAACTCCTCACCCGTCGGTTCGACGCCGCGGATGCGGTCCACGCGATAGGTGCGTACGGCGTCGGCGCGCAGCGAGTGGCACAACAGGTACCAGCGTCCATATCGGACGACGACCGCCCATGGGTCGACGTCGCCCTGCCACTCGCCGGAATCCCCACGGGGACTGCGATACGTCAGCCGTACGCGTTTGTGCTCCGCGACGGCGGCGATCAGGGCACTGGTGGTTGCGGGGTCGGGGCGGGACGCGTTCCGGTCCGGCGTGGCCGCGATGTTCTCCCGCAACGCCGCCGCCTCCCGCCCGATCTTCTCCGGCAGCGCGCGGATGACCTTCACGAGGGCCGAGCCGACCGTGTCCTCGGCGTCGGTCGCGCCGGGCTGGCCGTCCAGCACCGCCATCACCAGGGCGAGCGCCTCACCTTGCGAGAAGACGATCGGCGGAAGGCGTACGCCTCGGCCCAGCCGGTAGCCGCCGTGCGGACCGCGCACCGCCTCCACCGGTACGCCCGCCTCCCGCAGGATCTCCACGTAGCGGCGGGCGGCGCGCTCGGTGACGCCCAGCCGATCGCCCAACTCGTCGGCGGTGACGCCGGGCCGGGTCTGCAGGATCTCCAACGCGCGCAGCGCGCGGGCGGTCGGGCTCGATTCGGACGGCACCCGGCCAGCCTAGACTTGCTCGAACGCGAACCGGAAGTAGATCGTCCGGAATAGGGTCTACGGTGACCGGGTAAGTGATCACCGACCCGTCAGAAAGCGACTTCGACATGGACATCCTGCTCATCGGCGGACTCTGGCTCACCGGCGCGGCCTGGGACGAGGTGGTCCCCGAGCTGACCGCACTCGGGCATCGGCCGGTCGCCGTCACGCTGCCCGGCCAGGGCGCCGAACCGTCCGACGCGACGCTCGCCGACCAGCTCGCCACGGTGCTCGCCGCCGTCGACGCGGCCTCGGGCAAGCCGCTGGTCGTCGGCCACTCCGGTGCCTGCACGCTGGCCTGGCTCGCCGCCGACGCCCGCCCGGACCAGGTCGCGAAGGTGGCGCTGATCGGCGGGTTCCCGTCCGCCGACGGCGAGAAGTACGCCGCCTTCTTCGACATCGCCGACGGCGTCATGCGGTTCCCCGGCTGGGGCCCGTTCGAAGGAGCCGACTCCGCCGACCTCGACGAGGCGACCCGGCAGCGATTCGCCGACGCGGCGGTCCCGGTGCCGGAAGGCGTCGCCCACGGCGTGGTACGCCTGACCGACGACCGTCGCTACGACGTTCCGGTGGTCCTGGTGTGCCCGGAGTTCAGCCCGGCCCAGGCCCGCGAGTGGGTCGACGGGGGTGAAGTCCCCGAGCTGGCCAAGGCCAAGCACGTCGAGTACGTCGACATCGACTCCGGGCACTGGCCGATGTTCAGCAAGCCCGCCGAGCTGGCCCGGGTCCTGGCCGGGCTCGCCGACGCAGCCTGAGCTGCCGGTCGATCCGGCCGACTCGCATGATCAACGGAGTTGCCGACTCGCATGATCAACGGAGTAATCGCGCGCCATGGCCGCCATGGCCGCCATGGCCCCACGATTACTCCGTTGATCATGCGCGGCAGCCCACGCGGCCCCTCACCGTGGTGAGGGCAGCCCGAACCACGACAGCGCCTCGGCGTCGAACCGGACCATCCGCCGGATCCGGTCGCCGCTCAACGTCACCGCCATCAGGCCGAACGCGGTCTGCGTACCGTCTGGTTCCGGCCGGTAGATCGCGAACGCGGGGGAGCCGTTGGCGCGCGTCGGCACGAGGGCGTACCGGCGGCCGGAGCTGAACACGACCTGGCAGAACGCGGTCACCGCCGCCAATCCCTCGTACTCGAAAGGCACCGGCGGCATCGCGATGAACACGTCGTCGGTCAGCAACGCCACCAGCGCGTCGACGTCGGCCGACTCGTACGCGCTGACGAACTTCGCGACGATGGCGTCCTCGGCAGCTGACGCGGTCGGTGGCGCGGGTGCGCGGTCGGCACTGGCCGGCAGGCGCGTCTGTAGTCCGGCTCGTGCCCGCCGCAGTGCGCTGGTGACCGACTCGACCGTCGAGTCCAGCATCTCGGCGACCTCGGTGGCGTGGAATCCCAGCACGTCCCGCAGCACCAGCACGGCGAGCTGACGCGGTGGCAGGATCTGCAACGCGGTCACGAAGGCGAGCGAGATCGACTCGGTCTGCTCATACCGCGCCTCCGGCCCCACCGGTACGCCCGAAGCCCCGGCCAGCAGCGCGTCCGGATACGGCTCCAGCCACGGCACCTCGCCGAGCCGGGTCGGCTCCGGTGGGGCCATCCCCGTCCAGCCCCATTCCCGGGCTGGGCGGCGACGAGCCGAGCGCAGCGTGTTGAGGCACCGGTTCGTGGCGATCCGGTAGAGCCAGGTCCGGATCGAGGCGCGTTCGCCGAATCCGGCCAGCCCCTGCCAGGCGGCCAGCATCGTGTCCTGGAGCGCGTCCTCGGCGTCCTGGACCGAGCCCAGCATCCGGTAGCAGTGCACATGCAGCTCCCGGCGGTGCGGCTCGGTCAGCGCCCGGAACGCGTCGCCGTCGCCGGCGCGCGCCCGGGAGATCAGATCCGTCGTCACTGCTGACCAGTCCTTCCGCTGTCGTACTTCCATCCTGACGGCATCCCTAGCGGCCCGTGCGAGCACTCTCCGGCGGTGTCGAGAGCGGCGGGGTGGCCACCGCAGGGGCGGCGGACGCTGGGATGTCGATCCGAGTGGCTGTCACGAGCTTCCGGCCGGGCGTACCCGTGCCGGCGACGACCGCCCCCGCGGCGAGCGCTGCGCAGCCGATCAGCGCCGGGGTGAACCCGTCGACGAACACCCGAGCCGAGGCGTACCCGCCGGACGCGGCGAAGACGGCGACCACCGCCGCCACCCCGAAGGCCCCGCCGAGCTGCCGCAACGCGCTGTACGCACCGGACGCCTTCCCCAGGTCCGGGGGAGTGACCGCGCCCAGCACCGCGCTCTGCGTGGCCGGGATCGCCGCGGCCACCCCGATGCCGGACAGGATCAGCGGCGCGACCAGTTGCCAGTACGCCACGTCCGGCGCGGCCAGGACGGCGATCCACACCAGCGACGCCCCGTGCAGCACCATGCCGCCGACGATGAACGGGCGCTCGCCGAACTTGGGGATCAGGGTGCCGACCGTTCGCGGGACCAGGACGGTCATCGCACCCCACGGCATCAGCCGCAGCCCCGCCTCGAACGGCCCCGTCGACTGTCCGACCTGGAAGAACTGGGCCATGAAGTAGACCGAGCCGAAGGTCGACGCCCACAGGAAGAAGATCGCCCCGTTGCCCGCCGCGAAGGCGCGTACGCCGAACAGCCGCAGCGGCAGCATGGGCTGCTCGGTCCGGCGTTCCACGAAGACGAACGCCACCGTGAGCACCATCCCGGCCCCCAGCGTCAACAGCGTCTCCGGGCCGGTCCACCCGGCCGTGTTGGCGCGGACGAGTCCCCAGACCAGGCCCAGCGCGGCTCCGGCCGACAGCAGCAGGCCCGGCAGGTCCAGGCGTACGCGGGGGCCGCGGCTCGGCGCGATCCGGGTCAGCACCAGCGGAATGAGGAGAGCGAGCAGCGGCACGTCGAGCCAGAAGATCCACCGCCATGACGTGCCGTCGGCGATCGCGCCGCCGACCAGCGGCCCGGCCGGTACGGACGCGCCGACGACCGCGGAGAACATGCCCAGCGCCCGGGCCCGGGTCGACGGCGACACCACCTCGCCCAGCAGCGTCAGCGCCAGCGGCATCACCGCCGCCGCTCCGGCGCCCTGCACCGCGCGGGCGGCGATGAGCCAGCCCACGCCGGGCGCGACCGCGCAGGCGGCCGATGCCAGCGCGAACACGCTCAGGCCGGCGACGAAGATACGCCGCCGCCCGAACCGGTCGCCGAGCGCCGCCGCCGTAAGCAACAGCACGGCGAAACTCAGCGTGTACGCGTTGACCGTCCACTCGAGTTGTTCGGCGGACGCGCCCAGATCCAGGCGCAGCGTGGTCAGCGCGGTCGCCACCACGGTGGTGTCGAGCCCGACGAGCAACGCGGCGAGCGCGGTGAGCCCGAGCACCCAGCGTTGCGGAGAGGTCAGTCTGTCGTGAGTCATGGCCGTGCTGACACCGGCATGGGGCAGAACTGGGCGGTCGCGCCGACGAAATGAGACGGCCGTCACGGGAGCGCTCTCACTGTGCGCGCTCCCATTAGGGTACGCGTGTGCGAACGGTCAAGGTCGACACCCCCGGCGGCCAGACGTGGGGCGTACGCGTGGTGTGGCAGCCACGGTGGAGTGCGTTGGTGCGGCGGTTCGGGGCGTGGCGCCGCAAACGCAAGGGCGAGACGAGTTCCGGCAACGATCTGAGCGGTTGCGGCGACCTGGGCGGCTGCGGCTCCGGCGACGGCGATCTGGCCGCGATCATGTTCGGCATCGTGCTGTTCCTCGTCGGCGTGCTGTTGTTCTGGTTCGTGCTGCTGCCGTTGCTGCTGCTGGCCGTCGATATCATCGTCGTCGCGCTGCTGCTGCTCATCGCGATTCCGGCCCGGGTGTTGTTCCGTCGGCCGTGGACGGTCGAGGCTGCGTACGACGACGGGCAGACCGAGCAGATCTTCTCGACGGACGTGGTCGGCTGGCGGCGGGCGCTGGAGACCCGCGACGACATCGCGGCGAAGCTTCAGCAGGGCTTTCCCGTGCCGATCGTGGGCACCCTGCGGTCCCGCCTCAGCGGCCCGCCGGTGGAGTCATGACCGCCCCCGGCGGGCGGCTCGGCCGCGCGATGCTGCCGTTCGCCCTGGTGTTCTTCAGCGTCGGCGTGTCCACCGCGCTGGTCTACCCGTTCCTGGCGTTGTTTCTCGACTCCGCGGTGCACGCCAGCCCGTTGCAGATCACCATGTTCCTGATCGTCGGCCCGCTGGCGAGCGTCTTCGTGGCCAGCGCTCTCGGGCGGCTGTCCGACCGGCGGGCGATCCGGCGGGCGCTGATGCTGCTCGCCGCCTTCGGCGGGTTCACCGCGGCCGGGCTGACCGCCGTGGTCCGGGACTACTGGCTGCTGCTCGTCATCAACGTGACCGGGTGGGCGCTGGCCGGTGCGTTGTTCCCGCAGACCCTCGCGTACGCCCGGCAGGTGCTCGACCGCGATCGGCCGGATCGGGCGGCGATGGGGATGAGTGCGCTGCGTACGGTCTTTTCGGTCGCCTGGGTGGTCGGGCCGTCGCTGGCCGCGTTCGTCATGAAGGCGGGCGGCTTCACCTGGCTGTACGCCTTGTCGGCCGCGATGTACGGGATCGCCGGGCTGCTGGTGCTGTTCCGGTTCGACAAGGACCGCCCGCCCGAAGCCGACCCGGTCCAGACCGCCGGGGCCGACGCGGCCGGGCCGCTGGAGGTGTCCTGGTGGACGCTGATGGCGACGGCCGCCGGGTTCACCCTGCTGCAGGCACCGCTGACGCTGGTCTCGCAGGTGCTGCCCATCTACATCGGACGGTACTTGGGCGGCGACGTCAGCGACACCGGCGTGATCCTCGGGGTGTGCGCCTTCCTGGAGATCCCGTTCATGCTGACTCTCGGCGCGATCACCACCCGCATCAGCGTACGGACGGTAGTGCTCGCGGGCAGCTGTTGCGGAGTGGCGTACTTCGCCCTCGCCTCGGCGGCCACCGCCGTGTGGCAGCTCGTGGCCGCCCAGCTCCTCAACGCGTTGTTCATCTCGGCCGTGGCCGGCGTCGGCATCTCCTACATGCAGGGCATGATGCCCCGGCATCCCGGCCGGGCCACCGCGCTGTTCACGAACTCGTTCCCGATCGGGGCGATGCTCGCCGGTCCGCTGTTCGGTCTGACCCAACATTTCGGCTACCGGACGGTGTGGCCGATCGCGACCGGCGTGTGCGCGGTTGGCCTGGTGCTCCTGTGGACGACCCGCCCGACGCGCACCGCCGCGGAACCCGCCGCGACGGAGCCCGCCGTAACGTAGCCTGCCGCCGTCTGGCACCGGTCACGCCGTAGCGTTCGCGACATGTCGCAGACCCTTACAGAGGTCCCCGCAGTCGCCGTGATCGGCGTCGGCGGCACCATCGCCATGGTCCCGACCAGCGCCGGCGGGGTGAGCCCGCAACTCACCGCCACCGATCTCGTCCAGGCGGTGCCGGGCCTCGCCGAGCACCGGTTGAGCGTCGTGGACTTCCGGCGCGTACCGGGGGCGTGGCTGAGCTTCGCCGACCTCGACGAGCTGCTGGCGGCGATCGATGAGGCGATGTCCGCCGGTGCGGCCGGTGTCGTCGTCACGACCGGCACCGACAGCATCGAGGAGATGGCCTACTACCTGGACCTGCGCCACACCCGGCCCGAACCGGTAGTGGTCACCGGCGCGATGCGCAATCCGGCGACGGCCGGTGCGGACGGACCGGCGAACCTGTTGGCCGCGGTGGTCACGGCCGCCGACCCCGCAGCGCGTGACCGTGGCGTTCTCGTCGTGCTCTCCGACGAGATCCACCTCGCGGCGCGC